>NZ_FWFZ01000025.1 GCF_900172355.1 Roseisalinus antarcticus
ATCGGCAAGCCCCACGAGCGGAGCTCGATCATCGCCACGACCAATCCCGCCTTTGGCGAATGGCCGACCGTCTTCGGAGACGCGACGATGACCGCTGCGCTCCTCGACCGCCCGACGCATCGCTGCGAGACCGGCGGCGGCGGCAACGAAAGCTGGCGCTTAAAGAACCGAGCCCAACGCAAAAGCCACCCCCGCCGGCCCGCCGCCGCTGCGTCACACGAGGACTGCGCAGCGCCGGACCAGCTCAGCTCCGGAGGGGTCAATGCCGGACGCCGATGAGGGGGCACCACGATCAGATGCTGATTGGCAGGTCCGGCCCCAGAAAGCTTCGGAGCCTTCGCGGGCGCTTCCGTTGCAGGCAAGCTTGCTCATGCGAAGGTCTCCTGTGCGAATGGCGTTTGACGGTGGCGCAGAAGGACGATGCCGGCGACGATGAACCATAGGATGGCGCCAAGGCCGAAGACGGCGCCGGCGACCTCGCCAAGCGGCGGCAGGATTGTCAACAGCCCGGCAAAGCCGCTGACCGCGCCGATCCCGGCAGGGATGCGGCCAAAGATGCCGCTCGCAAACGCGGCCAGGCTGACGGCCAGGATCCAGGCACCGCCGGCGATCTCGTTGCCGCCGCCCAGGCCAAGCTCGACCGCGTGGAGTGTCGACCACAGCTCGGCAGCGGCCTCTGGATCGGCTGCGAGGGCATGGACGTGCTCCACCGCGACATTGGCAAGCATCCCGGCGCCGAGAACGAGGGTGGCCCAGATCAGTCCGATGGCGCCGCCCAAGGCGGCGGCGTCGGGGCGCTCTGCGGCGATCCGGCGGTGCAGTGCGACGACCAGAACCGTCAGCGCCAGCGCGTTGACCACGTATATGGTGGTGTTCCAGAGGATCATCATGCCAGGATTCTCGGCGGTATAGGTGACGACGGCGGGGACATCGATCTCGCCCGAGCCGAAGCCGAGTGGAGCGAACACGGTGACGAGGAAGACGAAGCCGAAGATGTAGGTTGCGGCGCAGACGAGGGCGGCCAGGCCGCCAGCTTTGGTGAGAGTCATTTCTGTTCTCCTGAAGGATTGTGGGCCGCCTCGGCGGCAAGGGTCGCAAAGTGATCGGAAAGGCACCGCGTGCCAAAGCGGGGGGCGACCATGTCGCGCCCCGAAGCGGTCAGGAAGAATCGCGCCGGGCCGCCGATGCGGCGCGGCAGGATTGGCAGGACGGCAAGTGCCGTGCGGCGCAGGACGTCCGGCATGTGGGTGATGCGCGGCTCGGCCCCGAGGGCGGCAAAGGCGGCGCGGGCGATCTCGTCCTGCGTCATCGCATCGGGGCCACCGACCTCGGCCCAGCCCCGCCCTGTCTCCGTCGCGTCGGCGACGGCAACCGCCAGGTCGGCGCCATGAATGGGGTTGAGGCGCCGCGTTCCGTCTCCGAACAGCCAGACGCGGCCATTTCGCGCCATCACGAGGATCTCGCCCATGTCGGAGAAATACCCGGTGGGCGCGATCACCGTCGCCGGCATGTCGGAGGCGCGGAGGGCGTCGACGAAGGCGGCCTTGGCATCGACCAGCGGCACGCCCGCCATGGCCTCGGCATGCAGGACATGGACATAGGCAAAGCGCTTCACGCTCGCGGCTGCGGCCTCGCGCAGCAGGTTCAGGTTGGCCTGGACGTCGACCTGCCGGTAGCCAGGCCCGTCGGTCTGCCGGGTGATGCCGAGCGACGAGACGACGAGGTCCTTGCCATCCATGATCCCCTCGGGCCGTGTAGCCTCGGCCTCGACCGTCAGATCGGCGAAAACATCGGCCCGCGCGGCGTCGCGCACCAAAGCGGTGACGTGGTGGCCCCGCGGCGCGTCTTCGGCGCACAGGAAGCGCCCGAGGTAGCCGGTCGCTCCGGCAACGAGAACGGTCATGGATCGTCTCCGGGTCAGAGGAAACCGACGCCAAGCGCGGCGGCGGTCATCAAGACGAGGACCGGCGTCCAGAGCAGACGCTCCGGGCGCGAGGGGCTTGCCGCGTTGGCGGCGAGCGACAGCAGGGTGAGCGCAAGTGCCGGCCAGAAAAGCGGCGTCAGCGCTGCCGGGCCGATGCCGGCCCGGGCAAGCACCGCCCCGGCCATCAACGCGAGAAGCGCCGCCTGGATCAGCGCCAGCGCCCGCCACAGGGGCGGCAGACGGCCGGAAAACCGCCCGCCGACCGTCAACCGGCCCAGCGGCGCCCCGGCGGCGACCGCGAGGTGCATCAGCACCGGCAGCGCGGCCAGCCCGGCATAGGCGAAGGCAAGGACCTGGGTCATCGGTCGGCCCTCACCACCACCGAAGGCGCACGGGAAGGCGCCGACGCGGCGCGGGCGCCCGTCCCTCCGCCAGGCCGTTATCACCCCAGAGGTGACGGGGCGGATAGACGGACCGCCATGCAGGCTGGCCCGGCCCCCCGGTCAGCAGTTGGTGCAGGCCGGTCATCCGGGTCTGGATGTCATGCATCGCCCCCTCCCTCAGTTGACGACAGCGTGGCCGCGGCCACGCAGGCAGTTCAGCACGATGGCCTCGCGCGTGTCGCTCGCCTCGGACGCCCCCATCGCGGCGCCCGCGAGCGCACCGGCAACGGCGCCGCCCAAGGCGTCACCGTCGTCATCGACCTCCCCCAGCACACCGCCGAGCCCGGCACCGAGGACGGCGGCGGCCATCGTCTCGTGATCCAGCTGCGACTGGTTGCGGGCGAGGCTGCGGCAGGCGGAAAGGTCACTGTGGAACTGCGCGGTTGGTTGGCCGTCCAGGATCGGGTCCACTTTCGTGCCCATGTCGGCGCAGGCCCCAAGCAGGGCGGTCATCGCAGCGGGGGCGATCAGGATTGGTTTCATCTCGTGTCTCCTTCGACAAACCTTGGTGTCGAAGGAGGACCTATCCGTCCGTGCCGGGTGACGGCATGACCGCAGGGATCAGCGGCTTGACCTTGGGTATCGATTGCCAAGCCACGCGGTCGGGCTCGCCCCGGTCCAGCGCCGAAAGGCCCGCACGAAGGCCGAGGCCTCCGAGAACCCCAGAAGATATGCTGTTTCCCCGACCGAGACCTTGCCCGCGCCCAGGTAATCCATCGCCATACGGTGGCGCAGGTCGTCATGGACCTGCGCGAAGGTGACGCCCTCGTCCTTCAGGCGGCGATAGAGCGTCTGGCGGCTCATCCCGAGGTCGCGCGCGATGCGATCCATCGACAGCGTGCCCTCGTGCAGGTCCGCGAGCATCATTGCCTCGACCGCAGAGCGCACCGTGTCACGGGTCGCAAGCTCGTCCAGCAGCGTGTCGGCGTGGCGGGTGAAGACGCCGAAGACGTAATCCTTGCCACCGTCGAATGGAACGTCGAGCCAGATCGGATTGATCCGCAGCGCGTTGCGCGCTGCGCGAAACGTCACCGGCACCCGAAACAACTCGGGATAGCGATTGGCATGCGGTGGCGGCGCAAAGCTCACCTCCAGCGCAAGCTCGAACGGGTGCTCCGGCGCGGAGCGGCGGAATTCCGAGATGAACCGGGCGAAGCCCGCCTCCGTGGCCATCCAACTGCCGTCCGGGGGCCGATGATCGACCAGCCAGACCGCCTCGCCGTCGCGGACCAGCTCGAAAGGATCGCGCCCGCCGGGGATCAGCACATCGGCCATGAGCCGCGCGTAGCGATTCAGTTGATCCAGGCTGTGCGGAAAGGAGATGGAGGCATGCACGATCTGGCCGACGATCGACATCGTCTCCAGCCGGGTATCGAGGACGTGCCGCAACAGGAGCGACGTGTCCCCTGTCGCCTCGATCCCGGCGCCGATAAGGCCTTGGTAGGCGCTGACCGGGATGCGGTTGTCCTGATCCGCCAGGTCATCCTCCGTCAGCCCCGACGCCGCCAGAAGGCCGCCGCGAGGCGCCCCGTCGGCAACCGCGTAGTCAAGGAACGCTCGCGCGAAACCGGCGGCCATGGTCTGATCGGACATGCGGCGGTGCTCCCGGGGGTCAAGGTCCTGGTCCGCCCGGTCATGCCGTTGCCGAACCGGCGTCGGCAGAATGCCCCATGACCTGACGTAGGGACACCCCCCATGCGGCGCGGCATGCTTGCGCTGATTGCAAGTCTCCACATTCTTTCCGCGCGGGCCCACGCCGTCCTGCTGTGGGCGACGCGGGTTTCCCCCGCGGATTCCGGCAACGGGGACGGGCGATGCTGCCTCGCCTCGGCCCGAGGGGTCGGTGTCCTGCTGCATGGCCGCCTGGCAGGAGCCGAGGGCGCGCCGCGCCGTCGTCCAGCAGGACGGGGGCCGATCACCGCTCGCTGCCGGCGCTGGATGGACAGAGCGATCCTCACCGTGCCCGGTTCCACGATCAGCGCGGCGCCGGAGGGGCGGCGCGGGTGACGGAAGAGCGGCAGGGTCCGGCGAAGCGCCTCGCCGATCACGATGCGCCGAGCGCGGCGCAGGTCGCAGGCCCTGCCCTGCTGACCCGCCATTCCCGGGGCGCGATGCCGGCTGTCGCCTACCTCGGCCACCGACCCCGAGGCGCCCCCCGCGCCCTCCCGCCGTCCCGCCGTCCCGCCGTCCCGATCAAGCCGGGACCACTGGACAGGTGAGGCTTGCCGCCATCCAGGCCCCGCCTCGCCGCGCTGTTGCACAGCCCGCGGGTGGACTGGGGCCCGACTGCTGGCCGGGCCCCGGTCCGGGAAGGTTGCGGCCGATGCGGAGGCCGCCCCTGACGTCATCGCCGGCACCGTCGTGGACGCCTACGCCAACGATCCAGGGAATCCCGACCATTGCCGGGGGCAGGCCCTCGCCGCCCCCGCATGGCGCCTTGGCAACCACGCGCGCGACAGCTTCTGGAGCACCCCGGCGGCGGCGGCCGGCGTCATGGCGTCCGGTTTCGCCTACACCTGCCCGGTCCCGGCCCCTGTCCCGAACCTGGCCCTAACCTGTCCCTAACCTGTCCCGGCCCCTGGCCCGAACCTGGCCCGATCCTGGCCCGAGCCTGCAACGACCGGACAGGCGCATCGCTCCACGGCTGGCACGCAGCGATGGTCCCGGAGGCCCGGACGGAGATCGTTCCGAGGCGGGACACGATCCCATCCGGGACCGGCCCGAGGACCACTCGCCGCGATCAGGTCCTGTCTCGCCTCGCCGCCAGCCAGGGACCAGTGAAAGGAGGCCGCCCCATGCCGCGTTCGCCATTTCCCCCAAAAGCGGCATCGCCCCCCTTCGCGTTTCTGTGCGCTCGTCCTGAGGATGGCTTGGGAGACCGCGATCACGCTTGCCTCCGACATGGCTCTCCAGCAGGCACTGCTGGAACTGCTGACCCGGGCCGCTCGGGAAGATCGGCCGGCCTGACGTGCGCTGATCTTCAGAAGGGCTGCGGAGTCAGACCGGATCGTTGCCCGCGATGGCGAGGGATTTGACGCGCTCCGTCTCGGCGCGAAGCTGGGCGCGGCGTTGGCTGGCCGAGACCGCCTCGGCGCGGCGTTGGGCGTGGCGGCGCAGCAGGCGCGCCGCCACGCCTCCGCGGCCCGTTCCGGCGAAGCGGCCGAGGGTGGCGCTCAGCCCCGCGGCGTGGCGGCGGAAGAGGTCGTCGTCGATCGCGACGATATCCTCGCAGCTGCCCGGCTCTCCCTGCCGGCCGGCGCGGCCGTAGAGCTGACGGTCGATCCGGCGGCTCTCGTGGAATTCGGTCAGGATGACATGCAGCCCGCCCCGCTCCGCCACGCCGGGGCCCAGCGGGATGTCCGTGCCGCGCCCGGCCATGTTCGTGGCCACCATGATCGCCCCGGCCGCCCCGGCCCCGGCGATGCGCCCGGCCTCGTCGGCCTCGTTCTGGGCGCTCAGCAATTCGTGCGGCAGACCGGCGGCCGCCAGATCCTGCGACAGGGCATCCCCCGCGCCCACCGACCTCACGCCGACCAGCACCGGGCGGCCCGCCGCGTGCATCTGCCGGACACGGGCCAGGATGGCGGCACGTTTCTCGGCCGCGCTTGCCGTCAGCCGGGTCCCGAGGTGTTGCCGCGCCACGGGCCTGTGCGTGGGCACGGGGCTGGCGACCAGATCGTAGACGCTGCGCATCTCGCCCGCGACCTCGAGCCCGGTGCCGGTCATGCCCGAGACCCGCAGGTATTGCCGGAAGAAACGCTGGTAGGTGATGCTGGCCACGGTCTCCTTCTGCGGCGAGGGGTCGAGCCCCTCCTTCAACTCCACCATCTGGTGCAGCCCCGCCCGCCAAGAGCGATCTGGCATCGCCCGGCCAGTGAATTCGTCGACGATCACCACGCCATCCTCCGGCGAGACGATGTAGTGGACCGACCGCTGCATCACGTGGATCGCTACGACGGCCTGTTCCAGCAGCTCTCGCCGGGCCTTGGGCACGCGCCAGACGCCGCCCGCCTGCCCCGCCGCGGCACGGCCCAGGGCCTCGCCCACCGGGCGCAGGCGGGCGCGGCGGCCGCTGTCCTCCAGCACGAAATGCTGGCCGGGCGACATCCCGCCGGCCAGGTCGAGCGCCAGGCGATAGAGGTCGGCATCGGCCCCCGCCTCGCCCTCGGCGGAAATGATCAGGGGCGTTCCCGCCTCGTCGATCAGGATCGAATCCGCCTCGTCGATGATCGCGAAATGCAGGCCCCGCAGCAGCAGCGGCGGCGCTGCGGGGTCGGAGGCCGTCCGCCAGGCGTGCCGGGCGAGGCTGCGGGCCTGGCCAAGCGCCAGCCGGTCCTTGAGATAGTCGAAGACCAGCTCCTTGTTGTCGACATAGACGATGGCCTTGCGGTATTCCGCCTGGCGCTCGGGCGGGGAGAGGCCGGCGGCGACCAGGCCGGTGTCGAGCCCGAGGCAGCCGAAAACGGGCGCGAAGGTCTCGGCGTCGCGGCCGGCGAGGTAGTCGTTCACCGTCACGACATGCACCGGCAGCCCGGCGAGCGCGGTGACGGCGGCGGCGAGGCAGGCGGTCGCGGACTTGCCCTCGCCGGTCGCCATCTCCAGCAGGCGCCCCTCCAGCAGGCGCAGCGCGCCGAGGATCTGCACGGGCCGGTGGGCAAAGCCGATCTCGGCCAGAAAGACCGCGCGGACGGTGGCCATCGCCTCGATCAGCGCCCTGCCCCGCAGCCCGTCGCGCAGCAGCCGGGGCCGCAGGGCGTCAAGCCGCGCGGCCAGCGGCTCGGGGCGGGTGTCGATCCTGTCGCTCAGCGCGAGGATCCGGGCGATCTGGCGACGGCGCGAGACCCTGCGCGGCGAGAGGGCCGCCGCGGCCCGGCCCTGCACCCGGCGCAGGGTGCGGTCGGTCCAGTTCATCGGCCGGTCGCGCCGGTGCGGATAGGGCATCAGCCGCACCCGCACGCCCCGCCCCCAGAACCGCGCGGCCTCAGACATCGAAGCCCCGCAGGAACAGCCGCCGCAGCGCGTCCGCAAGCTGAAGCCCCAACGGGCGGGTGCCGTGATCGAGCCGGACATGGACCCGCCCGCCGAACCGCGAGGGGATGCCCTCGGGCAGGTCGGTCTCGAACTGGAACACCCGGGCCAGGCTGCGCCGGCCGGTCTCGTCGCGCGGATCGACCGGGAACGGCCCGCCGAAGGCGGTGCCCAGCACCGGCGAGGGCAGCTCGAAGGCGGCCGCCGGGATCTCGCGCAGGGGGCCGGCGTTCATGCTCACCGCGGGCCGGGTCGGCAGCCGGATCTCGGCGGCCCGCAGGTGCTGGCGCACGGTGTCGATGGCGCTCTGGCCGACGACAAAGCGCAGCCGCGGCGGTGTCGTGGGCAGGACATGGCCGATCTCCTCGCCCCGCGCCACATGGGCGCCGACAAGATCGCCCGCCGGCTTCAGCGGCTCGAACCGGCCGGTGGCGCGGGCCCGGATCTCCAGGTCCGAGAGCCGGTCGAGGGCGCGGGCCAGGTCCTCTTCGGCGGCGCGCAGCTCGATCCGGGTGATGGCGGCGGTCCGGGGCGCGGCGACCGCGTCGGCGGCAAGCCGCAGGCGCAGTTCGGCGGCATGGGCCTCGGCCACCTCGGCCTGGGCGGCGGCCACGGCGCTGTCGAGCCGGGCGATCAGCTGGCCCTCGGTCACCAGCGCGCCGGGGGCGACCGCCATCTCGGCCAGAAAGCCGGTGCCGTCGCTGCGCACCGCGGCCGAGGGCGGCAGCCAGACCACCCCTTGCGTCCGCGTGGCCCAGGGCGCGGGCAGCGCGAAAAGCAGGGCCAGGACCACGGCCCCCAGCGCGGCCGTGGTCAGGACCGCCCGCCCGCGCACCCTCTGCAGGCGGGGGCCGGTGGTCAGTGTCCAGAACGCCTTGGCCACGGGCTTCAGCAAGGCGTTGAACAGCGACCAGGCCGCGAAGACCACCCCGAGGATGAAGAAGCGCGACACCAGAAAGGCCGCGATCGTCAGCGAAATCGCGATCCGGTAGACGAAGGCCGCGGGCGCGTAGAGCGCGAAGACGGTGGCCTCATAGCCGCTTGCCGGTTTGGGCACCACGTCGGGTGCGCGATAGGCCGTGGCCTGCCAGTGATCCGCCCACCAATCGTTGGCGCGCTTGGCCAGGTTCGGGATGCCCAGCAGGTCCGACAGGATGAAATACCCGTCGAACCGCAACAGCGGGTTGCCGTTGACCAGCACGGTCGACACCCCGCCGATCAGCATCACGTTGAACAGCGCGGCCCGCGCGAGCCCCGGCTCCATGTCGCGCCAGAACAGGAAGGCCCCGGCCGCCAGCGCCGTTTCCACCATGATCCCCGCGGCGCTGACAAAGATCCGCTGGCCGCGCCCCGGCAGGGCACCGGCGGCGGTGATGTCGACGTAGGGCACCGGCATGAACACCAGGAACATCAGCCCGAAATCATGCACATCGACGCCATAGCGCTTGGCCACCCAGCCGTGCGCCAATTCGTGCAGCAGTTTGATCGGCACATAGATCGCCGCGATCAGCGCAAGGTTTCCGGCCGACAGCACCTGGTCCGTCACCGCCGCCCGGATCGTGTCGAACTCGCGGATCACCCCGCTGAGCGCCCAGACCACCAGCGCAAGCCACAGCGCAACCCCCAACGGCCCCACCAGCCAACGGACCAGCGGCAGCGTGCGCGACAGCAGCGGGTCGGGATCGAACAGCGGCAGCCGGAACGACAGCGGCCCCATCAGGTTCTGCTTGAACACCTGCCGGTCCTGCTTGCCGCGCCGCTCTGCCTGCTCGGCCACGTCGGGCGGCCGGTCGGTCGCGATCAGGTCGGCGCCGTGAAGCTGGCCCACCAGCGACATGACCTCGGACTGACCCGGCGCCTCGGGCCCAAGCTCTTCGGCAAGGTCGCTCCAGGCGTCGCCCAGGGTCCGGCGGCCGTCGAAGCGGTGGATCAGCGCGTAGGCATGGGGCGTCAGGCGGTGCGACTTGCCGGTCAGCGGGTCGGTCAGGACATAGGCCGGCCGCCCGGCAAAGCGCCGCCGCGCGATCGTCACCCCCTGCCCCAGCCGGGGCCGCAGGGACGCCACGCGATACCAGTGTTCAGAGAAGAACGGCTCGCTCATGGCATCCAGCGCCAAATCGCAAGCTGCACCCAGTCGCGCAGCCGCCGGGTCCAGATATCGGCGAGGCTGCGCTGGCCGGCGTCGATCCGTGCGACCCCCTCCATCCCGGGGCGCAGGCTCTCGGCCGGAGCAAGCAGCTCCGCGTTCGCGCGGAACAGGCGGCGGCCCTCCTCGATCCGCGCGACCGAGGTGACCGAGGTGATCTCGAACGGCAGCGCGGCGTCGGTCCGGGCGGTCAGCCGCAGGCTGCCGGTCTCCCCGGGGCGGACCAGGTCGAGGTCGCGTTCGTCGATCTCCAGCACCACGCGGTAGGACTCGAGCGGCGCGATGCCGAACACCTCCTCGCCCTCGCTGATGGGGGCGCCGATGCGCTGGCTGATGTCGCCGGAGATGACGATGCCGTCGATCGGGGCCCGCACCTCGGCGCGGGCCAGCCGCGCCTCGGCCAGCGCCAGTTGCGCCGCGCCCTGGCGCCGCTGCGCCTGCAACAGCACCGCCTCGCCGCGCTCGCCGTCAGAGACCGCGCGCCGCTCCTCCTGGGCCAGCTGGTCGAGGTCGCTGCGCCATTTCGCGGCCTCCAGCTCCAGCTCGCGGTCGTCGAGCTTGAACAACAGGTCGCCCTCGGCCACACGGGCGCCGGCCTGGGTGCCGGCCTCGGCGATGATCCCGTCGAACGGGGCCACGGCAGCGATCTGCCGGCTGCCCTCCAGCGTGGCGTCCGACACCAGGCGCAGCGGCTTGTGGATCGCGAAGGGCAGCGCGGCCAGCACGACAAGGCACAGCGCGGCCAACCGGTAGGACGGCCGGTGCCGCCCGAACAGCGCCACCAGCCCGCTTTGCGCCAAGTCCACCGCCCGCCCCGCGATCCAGCTTTGCTGGCGGCGCTTGAGCTCGATCACCGGACCCAGGAGCGCGGCCAACGCGGCCAGGCGGCGGAGCGTGTCGGGCGGGATGCCATCGGCCGAGGCGCCCTCGGCGGTGATCGCGCCCACCGGCAGGTCGTCGTCGAACAGCACCACGGTCGCCACGGCGGCGGCCCCGGTCTCTTGCTGGTAGGCGCGATGGGCGACGGCGATGCGCTGGCTGTCCTCGCCCGCCGGCAGGGCGACGGTCGCGCCCTGGTCCAGCGCCTCCTCCATCGCCTCGCCCAGACGCCGGATCGTGGCGGAGCGGCGCCGGAACCATGCCTTGCCCGAGACCGCCTCGGCCCTGACCGGCGCGCCCCGGCGCGGCCGTCCGCGCACAAGGCCCAGCGACACGCGGGTCAGCGCCGGATCCTCGGCCAGCGCGTTCACCGCGACCTGCGCCGCGGCCGGGGCCCGCCGCTCTGCGCCGACACTGGCGAAGATGTCCATGGCGCGCAGGCTGGCGGCATGTTCCGAGGCGGTCTCCTCGGCGCGTTGCTCCATGAACCGCCGCTCCAGCCAGCCGAGCGCCCAGACGATACGCTGGCGCTGCCGCAGAGTGACACCGGCGCCGGGCGTGCCGAATTGCAGCGCGACGAAGGCCGGCATGCCGCCCGCCACCGTGACCGGCACCGCGATCAGCACGGCCCCGCCGTCATCCTGGCCCTGGGCGGGCGACCGGGTCTCCAGAACCTCGCGGGCCACGGGTTCCAGCGCGGTCAGGTCGCCGCGGCCGTCGGGGTGGACAGCGGCCGGGGCGAAGTCGCCGGCCTGCCGGTCCTCGACGAACACGGCGATCAGGCGGACATCGGCCAGGTCCTCGGCGAGCATGGCCAGCCACGCTGACAGGAACGCCGCCGCATCGGGCGATTCCAGGTCCGAGATGTCCTGCAACGGGTCGGACTGGCCGGTCCGCCGGCTCTCGGCACGGCTCACTGTCTCGTGCTGCATGATGCGTCAGTCTAGTCCAGCCCTAGCGACGGAACAAGCGCAGGCCGGGTGTGCCGCCCCCGCCCCGCGGCTTGCGGTCGGCGATGAAATCCTTGCGCCAGCTGCCCTTGCCGGCCGCGCCCCCGCCAAGGGCCAGCAGCGTCGGCGCGATCGTGTCCAGCACCAGCGAGGGCGCCTCGGCGGCGGACACGGGCGCTGTGACCGAGGCTGCCACGGGGGCTGTCCCCGGGCCGGCCGCCACGGGGCCGGGCCGGGCCGTGGCGACGATACGGCTGTCGCCCGCGGGCATCGCGTCGGCCCCCAGGCGCAGGCCGAGGCGGGCGATCTCGCCCGGCCCGTCGGGCAGCGGATAGGGGCTGTCGATCTTCAGTGTCAGGCCGTCGGGCGAGGGGCTGGCGGCAAGCGTCGCACCCGGCGGCAGGGCGGCCCCGGGCAGAACCTCGGCGGTCAGCCCCGTCGGCAGCCGTATCTCGACCTCGGCGCTGCGCAGACCGCCCAGGTTGCGGGCCATGACCGGCACCTCGCGCGGTGCGGCGGCGCGGGCCTCCTCGACCTGGATTTCGAAGCTGGTCCGGTAGTCGCCGCCGGCCACGCGGTCGCGGTCGCCGTCCAGGGCGCAGCCGAAGATGTCGGCGAAGGCCGCCTGCCCCGACCGCAGCGTCAGCCGGTAGCTGCCGAGGGCCAGCGGCGCCGCGTCCGGCACGAAGCGCAGGCGCCGGGCGTCGTCCGCAAAGGAGAACGTGCCGGGCACCGGCGCACCATCCGGGCCGATCAGCGCGGCATCGGCGAACCTGCCCGCGTCCAGCTCGACCCGCAAGGGGTCCACGGCGCGGCTGAACACCACCTCCAGCACGCGGCGGTCGGCCGAAAGGCTGCGGACAAAGACCGGATCGGTATCGCCCACCTGCACCACGAGCACCGTCGTATAGGTCCCGTCGGCCATCCGCAGCGTCACGCGGATGCGATAGAGGCCCGGGGCGTCGAACACCTTCTCCGGCAGGGCCGCCTCGGTTCCCTCGTCGCGTGTCCCGTCGCCCCAGTCGATGCGCCAGCCCAGAAGCTCGTCGAGCGCACCCGGCTCTGCGTCCGACAGGCGCAGGCGCAGCGGGTCGTCGGGCGCCGTCAGGGCGCGCAGCGAGATCACGGCATCGCCCAGCCGACGCTCCAGCTCCGGGCTGCAGACCGGCGCACCGGGCAGACTCTCGCCGCTGGCCGCGCCGATGGCGAGGTTCGACGGCGCGTTCAGCGCAAAGGGGTCCGAGGGCAGCCCGCTGGCGATGGCGCCGCCCCTGGCCGCGGTCGTGCCGCCGCTGGCCGGGCCCGCGCCGGTGCCCGCCGGGGCGGATCCCGCGCCGGCCCGCATCGCCGCGCCCGATCCGGCTGCACCGCCCCGTCCGGCAGTCCTGCCCGGGTCGGCTGCTGTGCCCGGGCCGGCTGTCCCGCCCTGGCCGAGGTCTTGCGGTGCCTCGGCCGGGGTGGTCGGCGTGGTGACAGGCTCGTCGGGGCCGGGCTGTCCGCCACCGGGCGCGGCCGCGCCGTCGTCGGTGCGGGGGCTTTCGCCGCCCACCGGCACGTCGGTCCCGTCGGACGGCGAGAGCGTATCGCCCCCCGTGCCGCCGACCGCGCTGTCCGACCCGGCTCCGCCCTGCAGGGAGCTATCGGTGCCGCCGCCGGCGTCCCCGGTCTGCGTCCCGCCGGTGGTCGTGCCGCCGCCCCCGGTGTTGCCACCGGTGCTGCCGCCACCGGTGCTGCCGCCTCCGGTGCTGCCGCCGCCAGTGCTGCCGCCTCCGGTGCTGCCGCCGGTGCCACCTCCGGTGCTGCCGCCCGTTCCGCCCCCGATGCTGCCGCCCCCGGTGCTGCCGCCCGAACCTCCCCCGGTGCCACCCGTTCCGCCACCACCGGTCTGATCCGGCGTGACCTCGATTGTCGCGGTCGCGCTGGGGGAAAAGGCGATCCCGTCGCCCACCCGGTAGTCGAAGCTGGCCGTGCCGGACATGTCCTGCGCCGGGGTGAATGTGATCGTGCCATCCGCGTTCAGCACCGCCGCGCCCTGCGCCGGTTGCCGGGTGATCTCGATCACAAGGGGGTCGCCGTCGGGGTCGCTGTCATTGGCCAGCACATCGAGGATCACCGCGTTGCCCTCGTCGGTCCGCGCGGTGTCGTCCCGGGCGACCGGCGCACCGTTCGTCAGATCCAGCGCGATGTCATCGACCGTCACCCGGCTGCCACGGCTGCCGAAAGACAGAAGGTCGAACCCGATCTGCACCGCGGCCCCGCCGCCCAACGCCGCCAGCGACAGGCTGATCGTCACCGGCCCGGACATGTCCGCCAGCGTCCCGCCGCTGGCCGCGACCCCCGAGACGGTGACGCCGGGGCCGAAGTAGACCGTGCCATCCCGCTGGATCGAGACCAGCGCATCGGTGCCGCCAAGATCGTCCAGGCGGCGCAGCGCGGAGCCGGTCGCGGGATCGGTCAGGGCGATCTCGAACGCATCCGGGGCCCGGGCGGGATCGCCCTGCAACACGATGTCCGACAGGGTGAGAGTCAGCCGCGTCGCGCCCGCCGGCAGGGTGAAGGCCTGGGCCAGGCTGCTGATCGTGCCGTCCCCGACCTCGCGCAGCACGGCGCCGCCGCCCTCGGCCGCCACGTCGCCGGCGGTGGCCCAGCCGGTCAGCCCGCCGGAGAAGTCGCCGTTCGAGACGTCCACGCCCTGCGGTGCGACGCGCAGCGCATGGCGCGCCGCGGCAAGGGCGCCCGCCGGTCCCGGGATCGCCGCCACGGCCGCCGCATCCGGCGCGAGCCGCTCACCCGGCCGCAGCGTGCCCCGCATGATCGCCGGGCCGTCCTCGCCCGCCGCCAGGTCCGACAGGCCGAGCGCATGGCCCGCCTCGTGCATCAGCACCGACAGCGCGTCCATCCGGCCGAGCGCCGCACCGTTCAGCGCGACCCGGGCGCCGTCGATCCGGGCGCCGGCGAATTCCACGTCTTGGGCCGGGGTTTCGTCCACGAACCAGCCGTGGCCCGCGGCATCCCGGTCCAGCGTGATCCGGCCATTGTCGTAGAGCGCGACGAGCGAGCCCGCGAGATCGGCGACCTCGACCTCGAGCGCCGCAAGCGTCTCGATCCGGCCCCGGCCCTCGACCCCGGCGCCCGACCAGGCCGCGACGGCAGCCGCCAGCAGCCGCCGCGCGTCGCTGTCCGACAGCGACCCGGGCGCGGCCGGTGCCGCCGCGGGCATCGCCTGCGCCGGGCTGCCCGCGTCGGGTTTCTGCGCCGCCAGCTTGATCTCGTCGAGCAGATAGACCTGGCTGATCGTCTGGGTCTCGGGCGAGACCTCCTCGGCGCTTCGGGCGATGAAGGCGCGGGCATCGGCAAGATCCGGCGCGCTGCCATCGGGAGAGATCGCGAAATCCCAGCTGTCGTCGTCGAGCTTGTCGTTGGACAGGATGATCTTGACCATCTGGCCCTTGATGCCCTGCGGGATCTCGACCGCGTGGACCTTGGACGCGAACACCCCCGTGGGCAGCGTCACCCGCGCGTGATGCAGCACGCCCGCACTGTCGGGGCCGGTGACACTGGCCTCGTCCACCTCGGGGCTGACGAAATAGACATCGACGCCGGCGTCCTCGGTCAGACCGAGGGGCGAGGTGGTCTCGAAGGTCAGGTAGTTGGCGCCCGTCTCGGGCAGCCAGAACCGGTTGTGCGCGATCCGGTCGAACTGGGCCACCCGGTCGATCACCTTGTCGAGCAGGGTGTTGATCGGATCGCTGAGCCCCAGCAGGTCCAGCGCCGGGTTGTCCGGGCCGCGGGCCGCGCCGACCAGCAGTTTCAGCACCTCCTGCCCGCCCATCAGCAGCGCGTAATCCGAGGTCAGGACGTCCTTGAAGGTCCGCTCGAACATCGCGGTCAGACCCTTCTGGACATAGGACTGGGCCGCCTGGATCCCGACCGGGTTCACCGTGCCGCTGGAATCCACCTCCAACAGCTTGTCGAGGGTGATCGTCTTGGTCGGATCGACATAATCGGGCAGCGTGATGTTCTTGATGATCTGGTCCTGGATCAGCGTGTCGCTGAGGAACGTATCGAGCTGCTTGATCAGTGCGGTGATCTGGCTCGCCCGCTTGGAGGTCGCGGTGTTCTCGTCGGAAAGCTCCAGCAGGAAGGACTTGTAGGCCGCCGAGGAGGTGTCGGACAGGTCCTGTTCCAGCTCGCTGGTCAGTTGCGAGATCATCAGCTTCTTGATCGCCGCGTCGACCAGCTTGCCGCCGAAATAGTCGAAGACCTTGCCCAGCACCTCCTTCACGATGTCGGCGGGGTTCGTCTCCATCACGAAGAGGCCGGCGAGGTCGGTGGTGAAGTCGTAGCCCTCCAGCTCCAGCCCGAAATCGAAACCGCCGCCGCCGTGGAAGGACCAGCCCGGAAGCTCGTAGGAATACGGGAACCGCCCGAAGGCACTGGCCGAGCGTTTCAGCACCTCGGAGGTCTTGGTGTATTCCGTCTCGGCGGATGCGAGATCTCTGGAGGCCTCGAGGAAGGCGTCGGTGTCCTTGTTGGCCGCGGCCAGCTCCTTGCGGGCCTTGGCCAGCTTGATCTTCTCGGTCTGCTTGGCGAGGAAATCCTCGATCTTGAGCTTGCTCAGCAGCATGTTGGCCAGCGATTGCCGGGTGCCATGCTCGAAATTGCCGTTGAAGACGGTCGGCACCGCGACCCCGGGGATCTTGGTCACCTCGGTGTTGTCGTGGCTGGCGGGATAGGTGCGCACGCTGTTGGGGGTCTTCGGCCGGTAGATGTCGCCACCGCCCGACCAGGAATAGAACCAGCCCTCGCCCACGCCTTCGCGGATGACGCCCGGCGGCGACGAGATCGTCGAGTCGTCCGCCGCCTTGCGCCCGGCGGTGATCTTCGCCGCGTCGCCCAGCCACTGCGGCCGCGCCACGTACCAGCCGCCCTGGTCGTAGGTCTCGGCATCCTCGAACACGGTGCCCAGCACCTCGACCGGCTGGCCAACCTGGCGGTGCGAGCGCCAGAGCGTGTAGCCGTTGAACGTGTCCGCTGTGGTATAGATCGTGCCGGCATACCAGGCCAGCGCCCGTTCGGAGGGACCGCCCACGCCGGTATCGAAGGTCAGCGACTGGCTGGACAGGAACGGCACGTCGATGGGCAGGCTCACCCCCTTGAGGAAGGCGAAATCGTCCTGGCCGAAGCCGGTCGCGTATTTGCTCAGATCGACATCCACGTTGGCCGTGTCCGCCAGCGAGCGCCCGTTGGCCGACAGGGTGAAGAGCCGCCCGGCAAGCCCCGTCTTGGCGGTCGCGGCGGTCTGGTAGTAATTGTCGGCAAAGCGCACGTTGTCCCAGCGCTTGACGTCGGGATCCTTGAAATCGTTCCAGTCGATCGTCGAGATCTTCACGCCGAGCGCGTCGGAGATCGTGATGATCTTCTCCAGCGCCTTCGACAATGCGCGCTGCTTGAACAACAGCGCGGCCCCGCCCGCGGCGCCCGCCGCGTTGCCGCTGGCGCCCGACAGGATCGTGCCCGCCGCCGTGATGACCGAGATCAGGTCGTTGATGTCCTTGCCGGTGGTGACAATGGACTTGAGCGGGATCTTCAGGCTTTCCTGCGACTGATCGAACGGGTCGATCGTGGTCATCTGGATGTCGGTCTTGCCCGGCAGATGCGTGGCCAGGCGCTGGATCATCTCGCTGTTGACCACGGCGCCGCGATTGTAGCCGATGAAGTGGAACGGCGCGTCGTCCAGCGCGCCCCCGGTCCCCTCGTTCAGGTTCATCAGCGCCGCGAACATCGCGTCGGCCGCGGCCTCGGCAAAGCCGGTGTCGGTGATGTCGGCCTCCTTGGCCCAATCCGCCAGCAGGACCAGCGGCTTGCCGGCGCCGATCGCGGCCAGGTTGGTCGCCCCGGTCTCTCGGTCGACGAACTTGCCGCTGGCCTTGTCGTAGTGCAGCACGATGCCGTCACCGCTGCTGCGCGCGACCATGGCGGCCAGCTCCTCGGCCTGGTCAGGCGTCTGGAAGGACGGGTTGCCGATGGCGCTGTCCAGCGAGGTGGGGAAGGTCTGGAACCCGTGCGAGATGAAGGTGACGGGGCCGTAGGTCGCGTCCGACGGCCGCGGCGCGGTCTTGAAGGTCTGGGTGCCGCGCTGGCCGTCCTCGCCGACCTGCACGCCCCAGAAGAACGTCTGCCCCGCCGTCAGCACCTCCAGGAAGGCCGGGTCGATCCGCAGCTCGGTGCGCTTGATGTCGTCCAGCTGCTCGACATAGGTCCTGAGCGACCCGTCCGCCGTGATCTCGTGCGCATACCCGCGCGCGAGGCCCAGATCGGAGGTGAAGATCCGCCCGGGGTTGTAGTCGTCCTCGAAGAACTGAAGGTCGAACGTGTCATCCACAAGCGGATGGGACGGCGCGTTGTCCGGGAACAGGCCCAACCCGTCGAAGGCGGTCGAAATATAGACCTTCGAATAGGGCGCCAGCCCGCCGGGACCCTGCCCGTTGCCGACCTCGCCCGGCGCATCGAAGGTCCAGGACAGGGTCAGCCCGTCCTCGTTGTCGCCGTAGTTCTTCACCGGCTCGGGCACCGGGTCGAGGGTCAGCGACGAGATCGGCTGCAAGCCGATGTAGTTGCTGTCCGGATGCACATCGAGCGGGTCAAGGTTCACCGGGTCGCGGCTCTGGAAACGTGTGGCATCGTCCAGCGGCAGCGTGCGGTTCTCCGCCCCGCCGTTCTGCGCCCGGTAGATCAGCTCGCGCACGTCGAAGATCAGGGTGTTGCCGGTGCGGTTGTATTGCGCATAAAGCCGGTCGCTGTCGGCGTTCAGCTCGGCATCCCAGATCGTGGCCCCCGGGATCGGAGTCGTGGCCCCCAGATAGGTCGGCTGGCCGCCCAGCACGCCCAGCGGGTCGCGGATCACGCCGATCTTGGCCCCCACCTGGGTGGCGTTCTCGACCGTCGCCTGAGCGCGGAAATCGATGAAACGCTTGCTCTGGTCGATCACGAACCCATAGCTCATGTCCGGCAGCAGCAGCAGCTTCTGCGCCCGCTGGATATCCAGGTCGAACTTCGGAGAGCCGAAGACGAAGCCGTTCTGGCGGCGGATGCTGTAGGCGCTGTTTTCCAGCAGGGCCAGCCCCGCCCCGGGCTGGTCCAGCGCCGCCCCCTCGGGCGAGGCCTGGATGTTCTGGAAATCGACCTGGAAATTGCGCGGGTCGGCGTCGAGGATGATGAGCTGCTTGAGGCCGTTGCGGTAGTCATGCCGCACATTCAGGATCATGCGGTCGGCCACCGGCGTCGGCTGCAGCTTCAGCGGGCCGCGGCCCACCACGATACCGCCGTCGCGCAGCCTGGCCCCGCCCTGGCCCGAGAACAGCTGCGGCCCGGCCTTGATCCGGATGCGGTCGCCCCAGGCGGTGCCGGGCGCGGGCTCTTCGCCGTCGGCGACGGTCTCGCCCGGGCGCGGCGCCTCGGGGTCGACGTTGAAGGCCAGGACCCTGCCCTCGCGCGTGCGCTGACCGTCGAGGTCGGTATAGCGGTCCGGCACCAGCGCGAACAGGCGCGTGCCGTCCGCGTTCACGGCGATGGATTCGATCTGGCGGTTGCGCAGCTGGCCCTCGAGGAAGGCGAATTGCTCGGTCGCGCCGGCGCTGACATCGAGGGTCGCCATCACCTGTGGCACCAGATGGTGCGGCGTGCCCGGGCGCAGATCCACCGTCCAGATCTTGTCGCGCGCCGCGAGGTAGAGATAGCGCCCGTTCGGGTCGAGCGTCATGGTCGACAACCCGCCGCCCGGGATCCTCAGGGGGTCGATCTTCGCGGACTGGGGATCGGTGTCGTACCAGCGCAGGGTCGTCGTATCCATGACGTAGACGCCCCGCACCGTCTGCACGAAGGCCATCGCCAGGTCGTCGGTCGGGATCACGTCGTAGACCAGCCCGACATCCTCATCGGGCAGCGCCAGCTGATAGACGGTCTGGTCGTCCCCGCCCTCGGCCCCGGTGCGGGTGTCGACCACGGTAATGACCTCAGGCCCCACTCCCGCCACGTCTTCGGGAATGAAGCCGTAGCCGCCGGTGTTGCGCACGTGGAAGGCGTTGGAGGTGATGTAGGGCGTGTCGTCGGGCCAGGGCCGCGGCAGGTTCTCGTCCGCGTTGAAGCCCGGCCGCTCGACGAAGATGGCGGCCTTGCCCAGCAGGACGCTGTCGGGCACGTCCACCGTCAGCGAGTTGGTGAACCGGTAGCCCGCGCTGCCGGCGGTGACCGAGACGTCCTTGTATTCCTCGCCGTAGATGAAGAATTCGGTGTCGCCATACTTGATCCGCAGGCGCGAGTCGCGGATGTCGGCGGCGGCCAGGCCGTCGGTCTCGTCGGCGAACATGAACCCGGTGAGGGTCAGCCGGGTGGCGCCGATCCGGTCGACGTCGATCGAGGCGCTGTCGATCACCGGCACCGCCTGCGCGGCCGCATCGACCGGCGGCACGACGCCGTTGCTGCGGGTGTCGGGGGTGATGCCCGGGGCGGGCTGCACCGAGATCGTCTCGCGGTCGAGGCTCGCATCAAGCTCGAAATCCAGCGGGGTCGGCGGGTCGCCATTGGCCGGCCCGTCCTTGTTGTAGGCCAGAGAGCCATCCTTGTTGTAGTAAAGCTCGCCGACCTTGAAGTAATGGTCCCGCTTGGCCGCGCCGAGGATCTTCGGCGCCAGGATATGCGCATTCAGGGTGCCGATCGTGCCGACCGCGGCCAATGCGCCGACCGCCCCGAACAGGGGCGCCGTCATCAGCGTCACCATTGTGGCCGTCGCGAGCATCTGATCGGCCGCGGTGAACGTCACCTGCTTCATCGGCACCGAGGCGCGCGCGGCCAGCACCACGCCCCGGTCCGAAAAGCCGGGGAACGGCGGCGAGGCGGTCCGCGCCATCCCGTCGGCATCCACCGTGCCGGTGTCGAAGATCGCCCAGTAATCCTCCAGCGCGTTGCCGGGGCCCGTGGGCAGGCTGATCTTGCGGAAGAAGGCGACCTGCTCGCCCGACTGGGCCTGCCCGCCTGCATCGACGCCGATCTGGATCGGCCCGTTCAGATCGCCGCCGGAATAGTCGAACTCGAACGCGCCCAGCGGATCGAACCAGTCGATCAGCGGCGTCACGCCGTCCTGGGCGCTGGCCAGATCGCGCCGGGCGACCTCGATCCGGCTGTCGCCGGAGAATTGCCCCGGCCCGACCGCCACCTCGATGCCATCGTCGGTGCGCAGGATGCCGCCCTCGGCGTTGATGTCGCGGGCGGCGCCGGTGACCGGGGCCTCGACCCGGACGGTGATCGTCTCTTCGCCGTAGGCATGGACCACGGTCACCGTCGTCTCTCCGGGCGCGACGGCCTCGATCAGGCCATCCTCGGTCACCGTCACCACGCCGGTGTCGGCCACGGCATAGACGGTGCCGTCCGCCGCCGCCCCGACAAAGCGTTTCTGGTCGGTGCCCAGCGAGGTGACGATCTGGCGGCTGCCGCCCTCGGGCACGATCGTGACCGCGTCCGGGTAGGCGTCGATATTGCCCAGCCAGGACAGCAGGTCGATCATCGACTGCTCGGAATAGACGCCCACGGCGGTCGCCGCCGACACGCCGTCGCGGCTGACCATCAGCGCTGTGTGGCCCTGCCCCGTCCCGCGCAGCAGGCCGGTCTGCGTCAGCTCGGCGATGCCGGCGGTGGTAAAGCGCCCGTTGGCCCAGTCGAACGGGACGGGCACGTCCTCTTCGCCCTCGAAATCGGCGGTGATGCTGAACGGCACCGCGTCGCCCACGTCGTCGAACAGGATCCGCCGCTCGGAGAAGTCCAGCGCCAGAAGGTCGGCCGCCGAAACCTCGATATCCAGGCTCAGCGGGCCCGAGCTGAGGTAGCCGTCGGTGAGGGTCAACGTCACGCTGGCCGTGCCCGAGAACCCGTCGGTCGGGTCGAACACCAGCCTGCCGCTGTCCACCTGCGCCACGCCGCCGGTGGCGTCCAGCACCCGGGCAAACACCGGGTCGTTGTTGGCGTCAAGGAAGATGTCGTCGACCGCGAAGCCCCGCGTGAGGTCCACATAGGTTTTCAGCCCGGCCGCACCGCTTGCCAGCTCCGGCGCCCTGTTCGGCACCAGGCCATAATTGGCGGCGAAAAGCGCAGCGTCGGCGCTGTCTGCCACCCCGTCGCCGGTCAGGTCGCGCCCGGCGCCCATCGCTGTCGCGTCGTCGGCATCGACGTCGCCGTCGGTGTCCAGGTCGCCGGCCACCGAGATCCGCAGGGTGAAATCGCCCGTGCCGGTCAGCGCCAGAAGCCCCTCGCCCGGCCTGTCCACCGCCACGACAAAGACCTTGCCCGCGCCCGTCCGAACCTCCGAGACCGGGTCCGCCCCGCGCCAGGTCACGCCGGCGACATCGCCCTCGGCCTCGAGCCGCAGAAAGATCCGGCCCGAGGCGCTGGAGCCAAGCTCGGCGGGCCGGAACCCGGCGGCCAGCAGCAGGGGCTCGGCGCCGAAGCTGCCCGAGACCGTCCCGCCGCTCAGCGTCGCGAGCCCGCCGAGGTCCTCGTCGATCGGCCGCGGGGCGGGTGCGCCGCCGGGGCCGTCGGGGAAGGCGGTGCCGCCGCCCGTGCCGACGCTATGGGTCAGCCGGCCCGCGTCATCGTATCCGAACCGGGTCGCCTGACCGTCGGCGTCCAGCACCAGGACAAGCCGCCCGTCCCCGTCGCGCCGATAGTGCAGGCTGCGCCCGTCGGGGGCGCGCACGGAGGACACCGCGCCGGTCTCGTCCCGCTCGAAGGCCAGGCGGCTGCCGTCCGCGCCGGTCAGCCCGGTCGAGGTCACCAGCACGCTCGCGCCGTCCGGATCGGTGATCCCGGTCACGCCGCGAGCCGAGTCGATCGCCCAGACCCGCCCGCCCGGCGCGGTCAGCCGGTAATCCTCGGGGCCCTCGTTGGCGGCGGGGTTGTAGGGCTCGCCCGTGGCGGCGTCGAAATAGCGGCCGTTCGCCTCTTTGAGCAGGGTCGGGGCCGATTGCAGGGCCCAGCCGTTGCTGCCCTGCGCCTGCCAGGCGGGCGAGATCAGCCGCAGGCCGTCCACCGTCTCCACCTCGGGGGCGAAGGCGAAGGTCTCGGCGCTGCCGTCGGGCAGCGTGACGATCACCCGGGTGCCCTCGCGCAGGGGCGGGAAGGCGCCGAACCGGGTCGAGCTCACGCCGTCGAGCTCTGACCGCAGGTCTATGTCGAGGCCCCGGAACGACCAGCCCGTCCCGAGCGTGCCGCGGCTTCCGGTCCTGTCGGACAGGCTGTCGTAGCTGCGCACCAGGTCGAAATCGACGCCGCCCACGGTGACCTGCAGGTCGGTCTGCGCCCGCGTGAGCCGCCCGTCCTTGGCCGGCTGGTCGATGGTGACCACGGCCTCGCGCAGGGTGCGGCGGCCGCCGATGTCGCGCGCCTCGACCCGCAGGGTGTAAAAGCCGTCCGCAAGCCGCGCGGGATCGATGGTGGTCAGCGCCCCGCTCGCGGGGGCGTCACCCTCGGCCAGCACCACCGGCGCGCCGCGCCCGGCCCGCGGGATCAGCGTGATCCGCCAGCCGTCGAGGTTCGCGTCCGCGATCTGGCCCGAGATCGTGACCGGCGCCGTGACCCGCCCCCCGGCCGGCAGCGGATCGAGGGTCAGCACCGGCGCATCGCGGTCGGCCGGATCACGGACCCGGATCGTCTGGTCCGCCTCGAACAGGTCGCCGTCGGCGTCGCGCACGGTCAGCTTGACGTCGAACCGGCCCGGCCCGGGCGGCGTGAACCGCGCCACGCCGTTCCCGTCGAGCGTCACCGGATCGCCCTCGACCGTCAGCGCCGCGACCGCGCCGCCCACCACAACCGGGCGGATCACCACGGGCTGGCCCGGCAGGCCGGGGAAGGCCGGCGTAAGCTCCAGCCGCAGGCTCGGCTCCAGCGGCCGGGCGCTCACGTCGAGCACCACGGCCCGGCGCACGTCCGTCTCTCCGTCCGAGGCCACGAACACCGGGGAATAGCGCCCCGATTGCCCCGGCGCGGGGATCCAGGTGACAACGCCGGTGGCGGCATCGAGGCTCAGCCCCTCGGGGGCGTTCTCAACCGAATAGGTCAGCGCGTCGCCATCGGCATCCGTCGCCGCGAGCGCGAAGGTCGTGTCGCGGCCGACCTCGGTCAGGATATCGGAGGGCGCGAAGGAGGGTGCGCGGTTCACGTCGCTGACCCGCAGGGTCAGGGTCAGCCGCTGCTCGGCGCCGTATTCGTCGATCGCCCGCAGGACGATCCTGTGGGTGCCGGCATCCTCGAACCCGGTCTGCCAGCTGATGCGGTCGTCCTCGGGGACGTAGACCGCGCCCTCGGGCCCCTCCACGAGGTCGACACGGAACAGGTCGCCCTCGTCGTCGCGCACCCGGATGTTCAGGTCGAAAGAGCCGCCCTCGCGGACCGCATGGTCGGTCGCCACGGGCAGGAAGCGGGGCGCCCTGTTGGGAACCTCGACGGTGAAGGTGACGCTCTGCCGGTCCTCGGCCGCGCCGTCGCTGGCGATGAAGGTCACGGTCGTCTCGCCGGACTGGGTGCGCCGCGGGGTCCAGTCGAAGGCGCCGGTGAGCGGGTCGAGCGTGGCACCCGCGGGCAGGCCCTCGGCCGCGAAATGCAGCGGGTCGCCGTCAAGATCCACCGCCTCGAGCGTCAGCGCGAAACGCTGCCCCGGCGCACCGGTCCGGGCGCCGGGGTAAGTCAGCGCGGGGGCGGCGTTCTGGCTGCGCACGGTCAGCACGAAGGCCTCCGTCGCCTCGCGGGCGAGGCTCGGGTCGCCATTGCCGCCGTCGCTTGCCGTCAGGCTGATGTCATGCGGGCCGATATCGGCCGTGCCCGGCGTCCAGACCAGCACCGGCGCACCGTCCCCGGTCTCGATCGTGGCCCCCTGCGGCAGGCCGGTCGGCGTCAGGGTCAGATCCTCGCCGTCGAGATCCGACAGCTCGATCGGCAGGCGCAGCTCCTGCCCCGCGATCGCGACGGTGTCGAAGATCGGCGCGATCATCGGCGGCTCGTTCGCGCTGGTGATCGTCAGCGGGATCGACAGCGTGCCCTCGGCCACGTTCCCGCCGGTGGCATCGCCAGTATCTATCGCGCGCAGGCGCAGACCATAGGCGCCGCGGTCGCCGTCGCCGGGCGCAAGGCGCAAGGTGCCCGTGCCGTCGCCATTGTCGGTGAAGCTGGCAAAGCCCGGCAGGGCCGTCCCGCCCAGGTCGTTCTCGAGCGCCAGCGAGATGTCACCGCCTTCGGGATCGGTGGCGCGCAGGGTGATCTCGCGGGTCTCGCCCGAGGCGACGGCCAGTGCGCCGGGATCCTCGGGCACGGGGGCGGTGTTGCGCTCCAGCACCGTCAGGGTCAGCGTGTCGCGCACGGTCAGCGGCGTGCCGGTGGCCCCACCATCATCGGTGGCCTCGATCTCGATCTCGTAGGTTCCGGCCTGGTCGAACCCGGGGGTCCAGGTCAGCGCCCAGGTCTCGGGGTCGAAAGACGCGCCATCGGGCAGGCCCGAGAGGATGCGCACCTCCACCGTGCGCTCGGCCCCGAGGACTCGGGGGATCAGTTCTCCGTCCGGGTCGGACTGGGTGGGCACGTCCCGCATGGGCGGGCGGTAGGTGGGATTGTCCGGGTCGTAGGCAAAGATCGTGACCGCCAGCGGATCGCCCTCGTAGGCCTGCCAGCCGTCGAGGTTCAGCAGCCGCGGTGCGCCGTTGGTCTCGGTCACGGTGATCCGCGTTTCGCGCCGGACGGTCGTGGCGCCGTCGCTGACCGCGAAGACCACGTCGTAGACATCGGCCTGGTCATGGCCCGGCGTCCAGGCGAACACGCCCGTTTCGGCGTCGAGCGTCGCCCCCGTGGGCAGACCGTTGACCAGGGCGCTGAAGGTGAGGTCCGCGCCGCCCGCGCCGGCACCGTCGAGCCGGATCACCATGCGTTCGCCCTCGCGCACGCTGCGCACGCCGGGGGCCTCCAGCGTCGGCGGGGCGCGGCCCTCGGTCGCGCGGATGGGCACCAGGATATCGGTGCGGGCGCTGCCATCCCGCGCGATGAAGCGCAGGTCGGTATAGAGCCCGGCGTCGCCGTAGCCTGGCCGCCAGGAAAAGACGCCGGTGCCCGGATCGAAGGCCGCCCCCGGCGGCAGCGCGTCGGCGGCCAGCACCACCCGGTCGCCATCGGCGTCGTTGGCGGTCAAACGCAGCTCTATCAGCTCTCCCTCGCGGACGGTGGCATCGGTGGGCGGGGCGACGAAGGCGGGCGCCGTGTTGCCGGTCTCGACCGCGATGGTGTAGCGCTGCAGCGTGCCCGCGCCGAGGCTGTCGAAGACATGCAGCACCACCGGCACCTGCGCGGCGGCGGTCGCGCCGGGGGTCCATGTGATCGCGCCGGTGCGGCGGTCGATCTGCATCCCCTCGGGCGCCTCCTGCAGGTCGTAGAACAGCAGGTCGCCCTCGAAATCGGTGGCCTCGGGCGTGTAGCTATAGGCGGTGCCGATGGCGGCCTCGGTCACCGGATCGGAGGTGATGACAGGCGCGGTGTTGTCGCCGTAGCCGCCGACGGCGCCGACCCGGTAATCGCCGGTGCGATTGCCCTCGGTGTCGATCCGCACGGTCCGCGCCGTGGTGCTTTCGCCCGCGCCCAGCAGCCCGTCGCCGCCAAGCTCGCCCCCCAGATCCAACAGGTAGCGGCCATCGCCCGAGATCCCGTCGGGCGCCACCGGCAGCCGCCCGCTCTCGTCCGGGCCGCCGGCCAGAGCCAGCAGGAACGGCAGCCGCAGATTGCGGCCCGAGATGTTGGTCACCGTCACGTCATAGGACAGCGTCCCGGTTTCGCGATCCAGCCGGGTGTTGACCACCGACACCTCAAGCAGCGCCGAAAGCTCTGCCACCACCTCGAAATCGTGGGTGACTGCGCCGGCCAGCGGCACGCGGTAGGCCGAGAGCAGCGCGGCCGAGACCTCCAGCGACCAGTCGCCGGCCTCCAGCCCCTTGACCGCGAGGCGCGCGGTGTTGGTCTCGGCGTCCCACAGCACGAAATCGGGCGTGACCGGCGTGCCGTCGCCATCGGTCAGGGTAAACAGGTCGGGGTTCAGCACGCTGCCCGGCGCGTCGGTGGCGGCCTGCAGCATGGCCTGGTCGAAGGTCACGTCGACAAAGGCCACGGGCGCCACGGCGATGGCGTCGGCGGCGGGCACGAAGCCGGTGACCTCGGGCACGGTGACCGGTTTGACCAGGTCCACCTGCCCGCTCTGGCTGACCAGGATCCGTCCGTCGCGGGTCAGGGTGACGTTGTCGCCGCGGGTGCCGTCCGCCGCGATCAGCGCCGTCTCGCCGCTGCCCGGTTCAAGCAGGTAAAGCTGCCCGCCGCCGCCATCGGGGCCGCTGTTGGTGCTGATGACCGCCAGGTTCTCGAAGACGCTGCCGGCCGGGCCGAAGCCGATGGAATCGATCGGCACGTCGAACCGCGCCAGCCGCGTGACCCGGCCGTCATCGGCCAGCCGCACCACCTCGCGCCGGTCGGGCCAGCCGGTGCCCCAGACCGCGCCGTCCGGCCCGATCGCGATCGAGCCGAGCCGCAGGTCCAGGTCGCGGTTCACCGCCGTGAAGGCCTCGGTCGCGATATCGAACAGGAACAGCCCCTCGACCCCGGCGACATAGACCCCGCTGCCGTCCGGCGTGGGGGCGATCGACAGGCCCATCGCCTCGCCGTAGCGGCCGATGATCTCTGCGCTGTCGGGATCGAGCCGCAGCAGCGGCCCGCCGCCCGTCGCCGCCCAGAGCCGCCCCTCGGCGTCGAATTTCATGTCGTAGACGGGCGTGTCGAGGAACACGAGCGGGTCGCCCGCGACACCGCCATCCTCGGGCAGCCGCCAGATCGCGTTGCGCGTCTCGCCGCCCGAAATCAGGATCGTGCCGTCCGGCGCCTCGACGCTCGCCAGCGGGCCCAGCCCGGCGGACGACCCGGGGATGCCGGTCGCGAAGGCCTCGGCGACGAAGGGCGCGTTGACGCTGTCGTATTCCGCGGGCGTCAGCGGCGTCTGGTAGGGGGTGGGGCCGGCGCCCAGGGCCGCGCCGAACAGCGGGTTTTCCGGGATCGCGACATCGGGCTCTTGCACCGGCGTCTCGCGGGTCGTGCCCGCCACCGCGACCGGTGCGCCCAGATCGACGGGCGGGCCGTCGGAGGGCGTGGCGATGCCGCTGGTGGGCCGCTCGCGGTTGCCGGCCCGGTCGGTCGCCAGCGCCAGGAATTCATAGCTGGCCCCCGCCGCGCCCTCGAAGACATAGGTGCCCGAGACGTCGGGGCTGCGCCCCTGAAGCAAGGTGAAGCCGCCGCCGTCGACCGAGACGAACAGGCTGACATGGCCCAGCCCGAGGTCGTCGGTGGCGGACCAGCTCAGCTCATATGTGGTATCGCTGCGGCGCTCGACCGTCAGTTGTGTGTTGGGTGCGCGCACATCCGCCGTGGCGCTCGCGCTGCGCACGTCCAGAGGCGGCCGGCCGTCCAGCAGGATCCGCGCGGCGCCCGCCACCGTCTCGCCGGAGAACAGCGCCGGCGCCAACCGCAGGGTATAGCCCACCTCGGCGGTCTCGCCGGGCTGCAACAACCCGCTGTCGCCGCCGGTCAGGACCTCTCCAGTCGCGGGGTCGATCGCCTGCAGCAGCCAGGTGGCGGTGGCCGGATCCTCCAGCACGTTGACCCCGGCCGAGACCCGCAGCACAAACCCGCGGCTGGCGGTGAAATCGTAGTCGCGCTGAAAGCCCCAGCGCCCGTCCGGCACGTCGATGGCGATGTCGCCCAGCCGCATGTCGCCCAGGGCGAAGCTGGTCGGATCGAGCGCGGGCGACAGGTCGCTGACGATCCGCATCTCGTAGACCGGCCGGTCGGGATCGTCGTTGGTGACGCCGATGGTGTAGGGCAGATCGCGCCCCAGCGGCACCCGATCCTCGGTCTCGGAGGTGACCGGCCCGGTCATCAGCGCCGAGCCGTCCGACAGCCCCTCGCTGCGCAGGAATTCCCGCAGCGAGAAGGCCGCGGGCCCGTCCCCGCCGAGCGCCGCCGGACCGAGCGCCCGCAGCAGCGCATTGTCGGCCCCCGCGCCCCCGTCCTCGACCCCGTTGAACTGCGGGAAGCGGACCAGGAAATCGCGCGCCAGGAAGGCGGTCTTGCCGCCGACCAGCGGCGTCGCCTCGTCCTGCTGGACCGTGAGGGCGCCATTCTCGGGCGCGGCCTCGGTCGGCAGGAACAGGGCGTCGCGCAGGCTGGCCGCGTCGCGGTAATAGACGATCAGCCGTTCGAAGAAATCGCGGGTCGTGGTGGCGCCCTCGCTTCTGCTGCCGATCGGGCCGAGCGACGCCGAGCCCGCGACCACCGCCAGCAGCGAGGCCACGCGCGGATCCTCGCGGGCCTCCGGCACGCCCTGCTCGGGGCGCAGGACGCCGGCCTCTTCCAGCCCGGCAAGATAGAGCTGGACCCAGGTCCCTTCGTCCGCCGCCAGCGCGAGCAGCGCGGGGGGGCTGTCGCTGTCGTCGATGATGACGCGGCGCAGGGCCTCGGCGATGCCGGTCTGGTGGCTGACAAATTCCGCCCGGCTGAGCGGCGTGGCCGAGACGCCGATCCAGCTGTTGAAGCCCAGGTCCGCCCGCGACGGCCTGCTGAAGGACCCGATGCCGCGGCCCGGATAGACATGCTGGGTGACCTGCGTGGTCCCGCTCAGCCCCGGCGCGAGGTCGAAGACATAGCCGGCCGTCAGGTGCCGCTTGCCGACCTGCACCTGGGGGTCGAGCTCGCCATAGAACCCCGCCCCGTCGCCAAAGGTCCCGCGCAGGCCGCTGGACGGGGTCATCCGGATCGCGGGATCGGTGTCGGACAAGAAGAACTGCGTCCCCAGTTCGGGCAAGAAGGTCTGGAAATAGACATAGGGCGCGTCGATATTGGCCTCGTTGCGGACCGAGACCACGAAGTCGGCCAATGTGTCGGTCTGCGACACCGAGCGTGGCCCGTTGATCGAAACGCCGATATCGCCCGAGACCGCGCGTTCCACGTTGAGCCTGTAGGGCAGAACCGCCCGCGCACCCGACGGGTTGGTGACCGATACGTCGTAAAGCCCGCGCGGCGCGCCGGTCAGGTCGAACGTGGCCACGATCGTCGTGGCATCGACCACCTGCCAGGCGACGGGCTCGAACGCCGTCGCCCCCGGGCGCGACAGGCGCGGGATCGCTTCGGGGCTGAACTGGCTGCCCCGGATCGTCGTGGTCACATAGGCCCCGGCCCCGAGCCGGTCGGCGGCCACATCGTCTATCGCCAGCGGAAGCAGCCGCGGCGTGACCGTCACGCTCTCTCCCGCGCCCGAGGAGCGGACCAGCAGGTAATAGCTGCCCGGCTCGGTGCCCGGGATCACCACGCGGCTGCCGGTGCCGCCCTGCCCCGCGTCGGAAGCGTCGAAATCGCCCCGACTCGCGGCGCGGTCATAGGCGATATAGAGATCGGCCGCCCCGTCGGCGCCTTCGGACAGGACCTGCAGCGTCTGCCCCGGCGGCGCGTCGATGCGAAAGAGCCGCTCTTCCCCCGCGGGCAGATCGAGGCTGACGGTCTCGCCCAGCGACAGGCGCGGCACGGTGACCGTCAACGGCGTGGCCGAGACGGCGACATTGTCGACCTCGCGGTCGGCCTCGTAGACATCGTTGAAGACGTCGGACCGGACGATCACCCGCCAGCTGCCCTCGGCCACGCCGGGCAGGACCGTGTCGAGCGTCAGGCTGCGGCTTTCGCCCGCGGGCAGGTCGGCCTCGGTCGTGACCTTTCCGATCAGGATGTCGCCGGTGTCGAGCGTCCCGTCCCGCGACAGGTAGACCGCATCGGTCCAGGGGCCGCGCACCGCGTTGCTGCCCGCGTTCACCGCCGACCATGTGACCTGTATCGGATCGCCGCTGCGGGCGCTGGCGGGCGCGGTCAGGTTGTCGGGCCGCAGGTCCGCCGGCGCCGGCAGATCGACCGCGATCGCGCGCTCCAGCCGGTTGTTCGCCTCGCCCGCCGCGGTCTCGAACACCTGGCCGTTGGGCCAGTTGCGCCAGTAATCGGCCTGGAAATTCAGAACATAGGTGCCCTCGGTCGCGGTGAACGGGATCCGGAAGGTGATCTCGCCCTCCTCGGTCTCGCCGGGGGCCATGACCGGCACCGACCCGGCCTCTTGCGGCAGCGCGGCCGAGATCGTGCCGCTCGCGCCCGGAAGGCCGAAGCCAATCCGCGCGTAGATCCGCGCGAGATCCGCCGGAACCGCCGTGCCGTCGTTGCGCAGGCGGTAGGTGAGCGTGACCTCCTCGCCGGCCACGACGCGGTCGGGCACATCGAGGCTTTCGATCACGATGTCGGGCCGGTCGGCGGGCAGGACGGTGATGTCGCGCACCGAGAGGTTGTTGGATTCGCCCGCGCCCTCGCCCACCGTCTCGGAGGCCTGCAGATCCAACAGCCGCAGACCGCCCGCGCGGACGCCGGGCACCGGGTCGATCCCGCGCAGCCCGCCGCCGTCAGCCATGGCCAGCAGCTTGAACGTGCCGTCGAGCGTGTAATGCACCCGCGCCTCGATCTCGGCCTCGTAGCTCTCGCCGGGGTCCAGCGCGATCTCGGCCAGGGTGCCGTTGTCCGCGCCGCCCTCGGGGTCGGCCGGGTCGGGCAAATGGTCGTCCTCGCTCAGCTGGCCGTCCGCGGACAGCACCAGCCGGTCGATCCAGGTCGGCGCGGCGATCGCGTTGCCCTGGTTCCGGACCTCGATGACGGCGGTGAAGGTCTCTCCGGCGACGACGGTGTCGGGCGCCTCGAACCGGGTGATCACCAGGTCGGGCGCAAGCGTGCCGATCCTGATGTCGGCGCCCAGCACGTTGCCGTCGTCGAAGACGTCGTAGGCCAGGTTCTGATACTGAAAGCCGCGGCCCTCGGTCCGGATGCTGCCGGTCCGGTCGAACCCGAGCTTGGTGGCGAAGGTCGATCCGCCCGGCGCGTTGGCGCGCACGTGGATCCGGTAGTCGCCATCGCCGATGTCGACGGGAATGTCGACCTGCCGGGTGTTGCTGTAGCGCTCGCCCGGCGCCAGCGGCGCGTCGAAGGACGTGCCGACCGTCTCCAGCTTGACATAGGTGTCGTTCCCCGGCCCCAGCGACAGCCAGATCTGGTCGTAGAGCGTGTCCGTCCCCGGCCAGAGCGGCCCGCCCGAGACGTTGGTCACGGTATAGGTCACCTCGGTCCTTGTGCCGGCGATGGCCGAGGCTTCCAGCTGGATGTCGGTGACTTCGAGGTCGGTGACCTGCTGGCTGAACGACACGTCGCGATAGGCCAGGTCATTGTCCGGCCGGGCGTCGGAGGCAGAGCTGACGTCCAGCACCAGGAACCGGCCCTCGACCTGCGGGCCAATGCGGAACCGCTTGGTGACGGTGACGGTCTCTCCCGGCGCGATCTCGACGTTCTCGCCGTCCATCGAATTGAAGATGCCGGCGTAGTAATCGAGGTTGTAGGCGTTGGTCGCCGCCGCCGGATGGTCCGAGATGTCGAGGTTCCAGCCCCAGTCGCCCGCGGCGATGGTCAGGTCGCCGCGGTTCTCGAACCGCATGGTGACGTCCTGGTAGGTGCCGTCGGTGCCCGGCGCAGGGGCCATTTCCAGGCCCGCGACGGCCAGGTCGCTGCGCTGCACCGGCGCGGGCCGGCCGATCACGATCACCTCGGCGTTGCGGCCGCCGCCGGCCTTGAAGTTGTTGCCGTCGGGCGTGTTCGGATCGTCCGGGTTCACGTTGTCCGAAAAGGTCTCCTCGGGCTCGGTGTCGAACGGGTCGATCCAGGGGGTCAGGTGCCAGCGGCCGGTCTCGAGCGTCTCGGGGATGGTGACGACCGCCGAGGTGTCGTAGCCCGCCAGCGGCCCCAGCACGCCGCTGTCGCGGGTGATCGTGCGCAGCAGGATGTCCCCCTCCGAGGAGGACGGGCGCGGCCGGTTGCGGTCGCGCGTCAGCCAGATCTGTTCGAGGAAGGCGCCCTGCCGGGTCTCCGCCTCGCCAAGGTTGGTGACGGTATAGCTGACCTCGGCCGTGGCGCCGGCGAGCACCTGGTCGGGGCCGCTGACATCGCTGACCGCGAGATCGGCGAAGGGGATGCCCGCGACCTCGATCGCGCGGGTCAGGCGGTTGTTGTCGGTGGCCCCGAATTCGTCCAGCCCGCGCAGGTTGGTCTCGACCACCAGGTAATACGTGCCCTCGGCCCGCTGCGGCACCGCAATCTCCACCGCGGCCGAACGATACTCCGCCCCGACCGCCAGGGCGGAGGCGTTCTCCACCTCGATGAAATCCGCGCCGTCGAGGGACGCGTCCGGGTCCGAGACCAGCGCCACCCGGTCGGTCCAGCGCCCGTCCGCGCCGGCCGCGCCGAGGTTCTGCACGATAAAGTCGAGGCTCAGCGTCTCGCCCGCGGTGATCGTGTCGGGGGCGTTGATGGCCGAGACCTGAAGATCCGGGCGCGGGGCCGGCACCACGTCGATCTCGGCGGTGAGCCGGTTGTTGCCGCTGTCGCCGTCGCGCTGGGCACTGCCGCGAGGAAGCTCGACGGACACCTCGAACCAGCCGCCGCGGACAAAGCCGCCGATGGCGTCGGTGTCGATCCGGGCCGTCCGCTCCAGCCGGTCGCCGATCTGCAGCCCGCCTTGCGTGGTCAGCTCATAGACCTGCGTCGTCCCGCCCAGCCGTCCGTCCGCGTCGGCATTGGCGACGAAGTGGATTGTCTCGACGTAATCGCCTTCCAGATCGCTTGTCCCTGCGTTCTCGAGCACCCAGGAGAGCGTCACCACCTCGCCTTCATCGGCGGTGTCGGGGCTGCCGAAGGACACGATCCGCAGGTCGGGCCCGGGCCCCGGGGTCACCGCGAAGGCGGCGCTGCTGGCGGTGTTGTCGTCGCGGCGCAGCTCGTAGATGCGCGCGGTGTTGGTCTCGACCTCGATCCGGTAGTCGCCGTCGAGGTCCGTCGGCAGCACCAGCTCGGCCTGCCCGGAATAGCACTCTCCGGGGCCGAGATAGCCGGGGCGGTCCACGATGGCGAACTCGCGGACCTGGCCGCTGTCGGCCTCCACCACCTTGACCAGGTCGCGGATCGAGGACGCGGTGCGGAACGCCAGCGCGGTCGACAGGGTGCCGACATTCTCGACGGTCCAGCTGACCTCGACCCGGTCGCCCCCCCGCAGCCCTCCGGTGCCCTGCGCGGCCACGTCGCGCACGGCGAGATCGACGCTGGGCCCGCGGGCGAGCACGATCTCCTGCCCGTCGATGTCGTTGCCGGCGGCACCCGCCTGCTGGACCACGGCGCCGGCGGGATCGGTGCGCAGCTCCACCCGGTAGACGCCGTCCGGCACGTCGAAGCCGATGGTCTCGGAACGGGAGTAGCTTTCGCCCGGCGCCAATGCACCGGCGCGGGTGAACTGGCCGATCCGCGTCTCGTCGCCGTCGCCGTCGACCAGCCACAGCTCGTCGATCCAGACATCGGCGCGGGTGGCGGCCGCGCCCGCGTTGTCGACGGTCCAGTCGAAGGTGCCACGGAAGAACGTGCCGCGCAGCTCGCCGGGCGCCGAGAAGGCCGTGACCGCGAGGTCGGGATAGTCGGTGTCCGCGATCCTCAGCGCCTGTCCGGCGACATTGCCACGGGTGCCGCCCTCTTCGGGGATCGTGCTGCCGGAATTGGCCTGGACGAAGATCGTCAGGTTCCCGGCCACCGCCAGCGGCAGCCGGACCGTCGCCGAGAGGGATTCGGACGCGTCGGGGTCAAGCCCGTCGGGCCGCGTCAGATCCGCCAGCCGGATATCGGTCTCCGGGTCGAACTGGCCGTCGCGCGACAGCCAGACGGTGTCGGTGCGTGCGCCGATCGCGGCAAAGCCGGCATCGTTGCGCACCGTCCATTCGACCAGCAGATCCTCGCCCGCCCGCGCGGCGCCCGCGCCGGGGATGCTGACGGTCTCGACCGCCAGGTCCGCCTGGCCGATCACGATCGGGGCGCTGTCGGCAAAGCTGTCCTCGAGCCCGCCCTCGAAGACCCGGTCTAGGGTGTCGGCGGTGACCCGGACCGCATAGCTGCCGGACAGATCGTCGGGCAGGAAGACCCGCTGCGTGACCTCGTACTCCGCCCCCGGGGCCAGATCGAAGCCGCGCTCGACCGTGATCAACCCTTCCCTTGTGTCGCCGGTCACCGGATCGACCAGCGCGATGCTGTCCTGCCAGGGCCCGCGGGCGGCCTCGTCGCCGGTGTTGCGGATGCGGAAGGTGATGTCGATCGGGCTGCCGGCATTGGCCCCGGAGGGGGCCGAGACGCTGTCGACCACCAGGTCGGGCGCCGAGCGGCCCTGCACCGCGAGCGCGGCCGCGCCGGTGTTGTCCGCCTCGTCGCTCTCGGCGATGGCGCCGGTGGCGTCGGTGACCACGATCAGCCGCAGATCGCCCGCGACGTCGCCGGGAATGGTCACGCGCTCTGTGCGCGCCTGCGACGCGCCGGACTCCAGCGCCGCGCCGCCCGTGACCTCGGCCAGCAGCCGGTCGCCCGCCGACAGCGTGTCGTCCGTCGAAAGATAGATCCGGTCCACGCGGCCCGCCGCCGCCCGCTCGGTCCCGGCGTTGGTGACCTGCCAGCCGACATCGGTGGTGGCCCCGGCGAACAATCGCGCCGGCGCGGCCGAGACCGCGCCCACGGCCAGGTTGACGTCCGGCACGGACACCGCGATCTCGTGCGCCGCCGAAAGGTTGTTGGCGCGGGTGCCCGGCTCTTGCAGGGCGCTGTCGGCATCGGCGATCACGAAGATCGACCATGTCCCCGCCGCAAGCGACGGCAGGCGCAGCGTCAGGCTGCCCTCGTAGCTGTCGCCGCTGGCCAGCGCCGCGCTACGCGCCACCTCGCCCAGCACGATGTCGCCGGCCCCGCCCGGCGCGCTGGCCTGGGTCAGCACGACGCGGTCGGTCCAGTCCGAGACCGAGGTCGCCGTGCTGCCGTCGTTCGAGACGGTCCAGTCCACGGTGATTTCCGCCCCGGCCAGCGCCGCGCCGGGCGCGCGCGGGGGGCTGACCGACAGGTCCGCCAGCCGGGGCTCGGCGGCGACCAGGTCAATCCGGGCGTCGTTGTTGTAATACCCGCTGAAGACGTTGGCCGTCAGCTCGGTAAAACCGCGTGTGCCATCCGTGCGCTCGTTCAACTCGATCTCGACCCGCAGCGGGCCGACGGCCTCGACCGGCAGGTCGATGACAAACTGCCGGGCAGCGCTTTCGCCCACGTCCAGCCCGGCAAAGCTCCGGGTCCTCGTCAGCAGCACATCGCCGGACGTGTCGTCGCGCACCACGACGGTATGATAAAGCGTGTCCGGCGTCGGCAAGGTCCCGATGTTGCTGTCGGTCCAGCCGATGGTCAGCGGGTCGCCCGCCCGCGGCTCGGCCGTGACGATCGCCACATCCTCCAGCGCGAGGTCGGGGGCCGCGACGATCTCGCCCGTGTCGATGTTGTCGGCCTCGGCGTCGATGCCCGGGGCGCTCTCGGCCACGTCGCCGCCGGTGTCCAGGCGCACCTCGAGGGTGAACATGTCGGTCGCGGCCTCGCCCGCGGGCACGATGAACTGCACGCTGCGCTCCGCGCTCGCGCCCGCCGCGAGGGCCGAGGCCACCGCCACCTCCAGCCGGTCGACAATGCCGGTGCGGGTGGAGATCACCAGCGCCTCGGTCCAGCCGCCCGAGGCCGCGGCATTGCCGTCGTTGCGGGTGGTCCAGCGGATCGTCACCGCCTGCCCGGGGGCCCAGCCGGTCAGATCCGGCGGGGTGATGTCCGCGATCACCAGGTTGGGGAATTGCGGCAGCTCGGACTCGGCCTCGAGCGTCGCGGTGTTGTTGCCCTCGGCATCGCCCCCCGGGTTGCGCTCTGCCAGCGCGTTGCCGCTGTCGGTGACGACCTGCACCGCGATCGGCCCGGCCCCGTCCGCACCCGCGGGCAGCGCAAGGTCAAGCGACCGGTCGACCCCACCCCCCGCGGCCAACGGCGATGTCAGGTCCAGCGTCAGCTGGGACGACGCGAGGATCGCCCCGGTGTCGCGGTTGCGCACGGTGATCCGCTCCTGCACCATGCCCGACGCCGGCTCCGAGCCCGCGTTGACGCTGCGCCAGGTCAGCGCGAGAGTTTCGCCCGCCACGGCCGATCCGACGATGGACAGGTCCGCGACCGTCAGGTCGGGGCCCGCGACGTCGTCGGTGGTGGGGATCTCCACCGGCGCGGGGTCGAGATTGTCGAACAGCGCCAACCGGTATTCCTGCGCGGGATCGCTGTCGGGCCGGCCGCCGGCGGCGACCAGCATGTAGGCGCCGTCCTCCGGCAGGATCAGGCGGCCGGAATCGGTCAGCCCGAAGCTGTCCACGACCTGGCCGGACGGGCCGAAGAGCGTGGAGCGCCCGAACGCGCCGCCCGACACGACGTCGATGAAGATCGCCTCGCCCGCCGTGCCGTCGAAGCGGAACATCTTCGCCCCGCTGGCCGGGTCGAGCCGCACGGTGACCGGGCTGCCCGGATCGAGCGCAGCACCCGCGCTTGCGGCAAGCAGGCGCAGCGCCGAGGGCCCCGCGCCCTCGACCCGCAGCCGGTAATCCCCGGCGGCAAGGCGGAAGAACGGAGACCCCGGACCGCCGTAATCCCCGGCGAAATCGCCGCTTCCGATCTCTCCATCCGGGCCGATCAGGCGCCACGCGGTGTTGGCGCTGCCGGCCAGCACGTCGACCCAGACATCCTCCGGCCCGGTGAGGGAAAAGGTCAGGTCGCGCCGCTCGGCCCCCGCCAGATCCAGATCGACCCGGTCGCCCAGGCTCACCGGGATCTGAGGGATCGCGTCGCCCGCGAAGGTGATCGAGACCGTTTCGGGATCGGCAAAGCGCCGCTGTTCCAGCACCAGGTAGACCAGGCCGTCAGCGGGCGCGGTGAAGCGGATGAGGTCGGCCGCATCGCGCATCCGGGTCTTGGTCAGGCGGCGGCCGTCCGGCCCCAGCAGCGACAGCACGCTGGAATCGTCCGGCAGGCTCGCCTCGATCCGGTAGTCCTCGCCACCGGTGACCGACAGGGCCAGGATCCGGCCGGTCTGCCCGGCGGGCAGGTCGAAGCTGGCGCTGTCGCCAGGCGCGAGCGGCGCCGCGGCCCCCGCCGCGATCACGCTGAAGGCGGCGGTGCCGGTGCGGTCGTCCTCGTTGGAGATCGTCAGGCGATAGTCGCCCGGCCCCAGCACATAGGCGGCGGGGCCAATCACGCTGTTGGCGTTGGAAGACGGGAACTCGCGGGCGCCGACCGTCCCCTCCGGACCCACAAGGCGCCATTGCGCCCGCAGGTCCTCGGCGGCCATGGCGTTGACAAACACCACCTCCGGTTCGGTCAGGGTGAAGGTATAGGCGCGGACACGGCCGGGCTGGTCGATATCGGCGGTGACCGTCTCGCCCAGGGTCAGCGCCTCGGACAATGTCGGCACCCGGCGCATCTGGAAGGTGATGTCGTTGGGCGCGGTCTGCGACCAGACCCCCTCGACCAGCAGCGCGTAGCGTCCGGACCAGGGGAGCACCACCGGGGCCATGTCGCGCAGGTCGTCCCGGTCCACCTGGGAATCGCCATTGGTGACGCTGCGCAGCTCCTCGCCATGGGGGCCGATCAGCCGGATCGCAACATCCCCGAGGGTCTGTGCGATCACGTCGACCAGCACGATCTCGCCCGCGGCGGCGTCAAAGCCGAAGGCCCGCGTCTCGTTGCCGGGGTCCAGCGCGACATCGACCGGCGCGGTCTCGTCGGGCAGGTCCGGGACCGCGCCCAGATCCAGAAGGCGGAAGGCATAGCTGCCAGAGGCCCCGCTGAAGCGATCCGCCTGGACGCGGATCTCGTAGCGGCCGGGGCCCAACAGCATGGGCTTGTCGCTGTCGCGGTAACTGGCCCCGTCGGAATTGGCGAAGGTCGCCGCGCTGCGCACCCGCCCGTTCTGACCATAGAGCGACCATTCCAGCTGCGAGCCGCCGCCGAGCGCGTCGAAGGCGATCAGGGTCTCGCTGTCGAGCACCAGGTCATGGATCACGACCGGGTAATTGCCCGAGTCGCCCAGATCCTCGATCACGCCCTCGACCAGATCCCCGAGCGCGATCGGGCCGTCCGCCCCCGGCGCGGTGGTGATCGAGACGTTGTCGATGTCGTGGTTGGCCGTGCCCGCGCTGTTCTCGGTCGAGGCGCGCACGGCGAAGCGTCCCGCGCCCAGCCGCAGCCCCGAGGCGACGTAGACCGCGTCCGCGAGGATCGTCTCGCTCTCGCCGGGCGGGGTCAGGCCCGCGGTGATCTCGACGCCGCCCCGCGCCTCTTCAAGGGTGACGCGCAGGCGCTGGAACGCGTCGCGGGCGAGGTCGGCGGTGACGGGGATCTCGGCGATCTCGGTGCGGTCGCGGCGCAGAACGATCCGGTGGTCGGTGGTCCCGTCGCTGGCGCGGGTGATCTCCAGCGCCACGTAGATCGTGCGCTCGTGCCGGTCGTCGCCGAAGGCGCTCGGCCCGAAATCGGTGACGCCGGTGACGCCCAGCTCGCGGGCGGGCAGCCAGGCGATCTCGAACCCGCGGCCCTGGGCGCCGATCCCGCCGAGTGTCGCGGCCCGCATGTCGAAGGCGATCTCGGCCTTGCCGAGCAGCCCCGCGCGGGTCTGGTCAAAGAACACCGTGTTGGTGGTGGACGTATCGGTCACCCCCGTGAGGCGCAGCAAGCTGTTGCCCGTCCCGTCGTCGATCACCCGCGCCGCCTCGCCGCGCGCGTTGCCAAGGTCGAATCCGAGGCCCGCGGTCTCGAAATCGGCGGTGCTCTGGCCCAGCGTCGGTTCGCTCTCGCCGCCGTCGAAGATGAAGCGGTGGCGGTCGCTGGTGTTGGCCACGGTCTCGTCCGCGAAGTCGAACCCCTGCAGCAGCAGATACCAGCGCCCGGCGTCGGGCAGGATCACCCGCCGCTCCGGAAGCGACCACTCGTCCATGACCACGTTGCCCGCCGCCGACACGATCTGCGAGCGGCCGGAAAACCGGACGCCGTCCACCGTTTCGATGTCGAAATCCGCAGGCCCGTCGATGTCCAGCGCATAGAGCCGCACCCCGCGCTGGCTGACCCGCAGACGGTTCGTGACCTCCTGGTTGAACCCGATGGTCTCGGCGATGTCTGCCGCATCGTAGAGCGTGAAGACGAACGGCAGGTCGCGGGCGCCGTTGCGGGTGCCGGAGACGCGGAAGACATAATCGCCGGGGCCGAGATCGACCAGCGGGCCGCCGCCGGACACGACCCGGCCCTCGCCGTCGCGCAGCTCCCACCGCAGGCTGGGCGCCCGCATGTCCGGCAGAAGCGTGGTCGCCGCATCGAGGGTGAAGGCGAAATCGCGCTGGTCGCCATCGCGCGGCAGCACGCCCTGCACCGTCTCGCCAAGGGTCAGCGGCTGGGCCGGGACGGTCCGGTCGTCCAGGGTGAAGGCGCCGAAGAGCGGCTCCTGGTTGCCGCTGATATAGGCGAACATGCGCCCGTCGCGCCAGGCCACGGGCCATGACGCCGCGCCGCGCCGGGTATCCGCGAGGTAGCGGGCCTCGAAGAAATCCACCTCGGCGGCGCTGTCCGGTTCGGTCAGCATCCGGTAGCGGTGGCCGGCCTCGGCATCGAAGGTCACGAGCGTGCCCGCCAGGCCCGAAGGCGTGTCGACGTTCACCGTGTCGCCCGGCGCGATCAACGTCGCGTCCGCGGCGTCGAGCAGCCGGAACGCGAAGGCGCCCAGGTCTTCGGGGGTGGGCGGCGTCAGCCGCAGGCGATACTCTCCGGCGCCCAGCGGCAGGATGCTTTCGGGGATGTCGTGATAGTCGAGATCCCCCGAGAACAGCAGGCCCGCAGGCCCGTAGAGCTCATAGAAGGCACGCGGGCCGCTCAGCCCCTCCAGCAGCAGGTGGCCCGGCGCGGCGCGGGTGAAGGTGTATTCGACCACATCGTCATGGGCGCGGAACCGGCCCGTCACAGCGTCGTCCGTGACCGGCGCGATCAGGGCGCTGCCCCCCGCCGTGGTCCGATTGAAGAGCGCGTCGCCGGCCCCCTCCTCGAAGGTCAGGGCGAGGCGCAGGGCCGGATCGTCCGGATCCCAGCTTCCGGCATGTCCGGCGGCCAGCACATCCGGGGCGGCTGCATCGGCGCGCAGGCGCAGGGCCGAGATCCGTCCCGAGAAACGCGGCTCGAACCGGTCGGCGATCCCGCCCAGGACCAGCGTGCCGGGCGCGTCGAACCAGCTTGTGTCGATCAACCTGCTGCCGCGCTTCTGCCCGTCCACGTAAAGGGTCAGCGTGCCGGCGTCGCGGTCGATCACGGCATCCACATCGGCCGGGCGGAAAAGCTCGATCGCGTCGTCGGCGCGGACGCTGACGGTCCGCGTCCAGGTCGGAAAATCGAGCGTGCGCACGACGATCTCGGACCCGTCCGCAACAAGCGCGAGCACCTCGCGCCCGTCCGCAACGAGCGTCGCGATCGTCTGGTCGCCGAAGGAATCGGTTCGGATCCGGGCGCTGAGCGTCAGCGTGCGGCCGATGTCGCCGATCATCGCCTCGGGGAAGGTCACGGTCTGGCTGCCGGTCATGTCCAGCTCGGTCCGGCCGGTCGGGTCGGTGTTCCAGATCGCTTCGATGGCGGGCGCGGTGTCGAGTGGCTGCACATCGGCCTCGGGCGCATCGAGCCGCAGCCGCAGCCGGGCGAGAACCGGTTCGGTCCCGAGCCTGTCGCTGCCCTGTCCTTCGATGGCGACGATATAGCGGCCGTCCGCCGGCAACCGCATCCGGCCCATGGAATAGACATTGGCGCTGCGTTTCAGCAACGTTCCGTCCGGCGCGAAGACCGCCAGCCTGATCGCGTCGTCGTTCTGCATCGGCAGAGCCCAGCCGATGTCGAGCCTCTGGTCCTTGCGGGCCTCCAGCGCGAGGATCGACGTCGTCGATGCCCCCGGCAGATCCAGCTGGGTCACCTGCCCCAGCGGCGCGGGGGCGGCCCCGTCGCCCGCGTCCAGCAGGCGGAAGGCGGTCAGCCCCTGGTCTTCGGTCGACAGGGTATAACGCCCCGGCCCGAGGGTCAGCAGATTGAACGTCAACCCGTCGTCGATCCGCTCCAGCAGGTCCCCGGTCGCATCGCGCAGATCGACCCGCCCGCCAAAGACGTGGTCGGCATAGAACCGGCGGGTCTCGGTCAGGGTCATCTCCCAGCGCTGGCGGTCCCCGCCCAGCATGACGGTCGAGACCATCCCGGCGTCGTCCGGCAGGCCTGCCAGGCGCCCGACCGCCCCCGATCCGCTGCGCTCGGCGGCCAGATCGGCGGGATCCTCCATCCCGAAGGCGGCAACCAGCCCCTCGGCATCTGCGACCGCGGCGCTCTGGTAGCTGGCGGCGATCTCGGCCGCGGTGCGGGCGTCGGACCAGATCCGCAGCTCGTCCATGTCGCCCCGGAACGGCGCATCGGAGGTGTCGCGACTGGCGCCGAAGTAGAACGGCCGGGTGGTGGCAAGCCCAAGCCCGCCCTCGTCCAGCGCCCCCACTTCGACCCCGTTCAGATAGATCGCCATCCGCCCCGCGGCGCGGTCGAGGACCAGCGCGAGATGGCTCCACTCCCCGGATTTGACGGCGGCATCCCCGGAATTGACAAAATAGGCCCGCCCGTAAGAGCCCGGGCCGAAATGCGCCCGGCCGAAGATCTGGCCGTCGCCGCCGACCCGCAGGTACAGGGCGTCGGCCTCCTCGCCAAGCTCGAACAGGGTGCGCGCCGTACGGTCGGGGCCGAGCAGATCCGGGCGGAACCAGCCCTCGACCGTCAGGCTGCCGGTGACGTCCAGCGTCTCGGGCGGCGCGACCTCCAACGCCAGCCCCCCGGCGACCCGCAGCCCGCCGCTGCCGATGACACCTTCGGTGGCCTGCTCGGCCAACGCCCCGGCATCGGGGTCGAGCGGCACGGGCGCGGGCTCCGTCCGCAGGGCGATCACGGCCTCCCGCGGGTCGGTGATGTCGTAGGCGAACTCGACCCCCACATAGAGAGGGCCGGTAAGCCCTTCCAGATCGAAGCTGCCGCCGAAACCGGAGACCGGCAGCTCGGCACCGTTGGCGTCGAACAGCTGGGCGGCGAACGGCTCTGCCGCATCCACCGTCAGCCGGGTGGCGCTGCCACGGTCCAGCCGCACGAACCGCGCCTGCCGCCCCTCGGGCAGGGACAGCGTCAGGCGCCCCGGTCCCGACAGCGTCGGCGCATCGGAGAAATCCACCAGCTCCAGCGCCACGTCGCGGGCCGAAGACTCCTCGTTTGTGAAGGTCAGGTAATAAGTTTCGCCGACCGCCGCATCCAGGATGGCCTCCCATCTGCTGGAGATGCTGTAGCGGTCGAACGGCTGATCGCTGGCGATCACGCCCTCGGGGCCGCGCAGGTCGTAGCTGTGGGAGGCCGTCCGAAGGTCGCCATCCACCAGCACCGGCGCCCCCTTGCCGACGAAGCTCCAGGTCTTGCTCTCGCCCGGCTCCAGCGTCGCGGTCAGGATCTCTCCGATGTCGACAGCCTCGGGCGGGTCCAGGCTCTCGGCCGCAAGCGACCAGGTGGCGGTGGCCGGGCGGGCGTAGCCCTCCAGCGCGATCAGGTAGGTTCCGGCCTCGAAAACGTTGAAGCCGCTGCCGTCCGTCCCGAACCTCGTGTCCACCAGGATGCCGCCGCCGGGGTCGATGACGCGGAACTGGCGGTTTTCCCCGGAATGCGAGACCACGTAGCGCGTGTTCGCCGCCGCATCGAGCCGGTAGAGCCCCGCCCGGTTGGTGTCGTCGAAGGTGGTCGTCACCGTCTCGCCGGCGGTGATCGCGGGTGCCGATGCCGCGCCGCGCAGCGACACGGTATAGTCCATCTCGAATTCGCCGCTCAGATGCAGCCGCCATGTGCCCGGCGTCAGCAGCAGCGGGACGGGATCCTCGCCCGAGAGGTTCTCGGTGACCAGAACCGTCCCGTCGGGCCCGTCCAGCGAGACCCGCAACGGCCGGAAGCTGCTGGACGTCGTGTCAATGCTGTCGAGCACCGCGAGGATGTCTTCGGTGATCTCGAATTCATGAACGTCGAGGCCGCCGCCCGGCGTGCCGAGCGTGCCACTGATGGTGTCGTCCAGCGCCGCGGCAAAGACGTTTTCGGGCGTCTTGCCAAGGGTAAAGGCGATGTCGCGCGGCGAGCTGCCGGTATAGCCGCCCTCGATCAGCAGGCTGTACTGACCCGACCGCTCCAGCGGGGCGAAGCGGATCAGGTTCAGGCTTTCGGGTGTGCCCACGACCTCGCCATCGGGATCCAGCAGCTTGACCGTGACGCCGAAGTCCGAGGCGTCGGGCGCAAAGGTCAGCCGGTCGCCGGCCTCGGCATCGAAGGTCCAGGCGGCGGTTTCCGTGGCCCGCTCCTGGTTCAGCGTGATCTCGTCGCCCAGGGTCAGCGCCCCGCCGGCGGCGATGTCCAGCAGCCGGAACCGATAGGCGCCGGTCTCGTCGCCCGGCGCGTCGACGATGATCTCGTAGGTGCCCGGGGCCAGCGTCAGCACCGGATCGTCCTGGTTGTCCGCGTCCGAGGCCGCGAAATCCCGCGTCCGGACGATCTCGCCCTCGGGGCCGGTCAGGTTCCAGCGTAGCCGGTCGGGCCCCTCCTGCGCGTCGAAGACCAGCTTGCGTTCGGCATCAAGCGTGAAGGTGTAGCGGTCGCGCTCGCCCGGCACGTCGATCTGGGCGGCGACAGGCAGCAGGTCGGCGGACAGCAGCAGCCGGGGTTCCAGGGTCTCGAACTGGAAGGCACTGTCGACGGGGCAATGCGATCCGTCAGATCCCGCGTGGCGATCCGATGGATCGCGGGACTTGTTGATCTTGGCTTCGGCCTCGTTGGCGCGTCGCTTCAAACCGTCGTCGCACTTCCTGCACTGTATACTACACCGCCCCGGGGCGGGGCACATCCGGTCCGCTTCGGGGGGCAAGTGGTTGTGATTTAGATGATTGTGTGTCGAAACTGGCCCCCATGCAACCCCGGTGCCACCACAAAAACATCTTGACGCCGCGCATGGCCCTTGCCGCGCTGGCAACACTGGGGACGCTCCTCGCGCCGCTCAGATCCGAAACGCAGGTGATCGAGCAGGGCTGCGTGATTCGCCCCTCCGAGGTGGTGGCGCTCAGCGCGTCGGTCGCCGGGCGCCTGTCGCACTTCAACGTGGGCCGGGGCGATGAGGTCGTCCGCGGCGATATCCTGGCCGAGCTGGAGGCCGGCCCCGAGCGGGCCGATCTGCGCATCGCCGAGGCGCGGGCCGCCGACCGCAGCCAGCTGGAGATCACGGCCCAGCGGCGCGACCTCTTCGACGAGCAGGTGGAGCGGAACCGGTCGCTCAGCGAGGCGGAGCTCTTGACCCGCAACCGCTTCGACACCCTGCTGGCCGATCAACTGGAGGCGCAGGCGGCATCCGAGCAGGCCCGCGTCCAGTTCGAGCTGGCCCAGCTGGAGGTCGCGCGCGCCCGCAGCATCGTCGAGGAACATGTCGTGCGCGCCCCCATCGACGGCGTGGTTGTGGAGCGGACCAAGGCGGCGGGCGAATTCACCGGCGAGCGAGAGCCGGTGCTGACGGTCGCGGCCCTCGATCCGCTGCATGTGGAGGTCTTCGCCCCGATCGCCATCAGCCGGACGGTCGCGGTCGGGGACCGCGCCCGGGTCACCCCCGAGCCGCCCTACGACACCCCGCGCGAGGCGGTGGTCGATGTGGTCGATTCGGTCTTCGACGCCTCGAGCGCGACCTTCGGCGTCCGCCTGACACTTCGGAACCCGGACCGGGACTTGCCCGCGGGCCTGCGCTGCGCGATAGATTTCTCGGACCCCGCGCCGGACTGAGCGGTCGCGGCCGGAGCGGTCGCGGCCCGATCGGTGGCGGCCCGATCGATCGCGGGACCGGCACGCCTTGCCCCGACCCGGCCAGACGCGCACCCTCGGCCTAGGGGCCGAGGCCCGCCTGGCTGTAGATCTCCACGATGGTGTCCATCGTGTGCTCCATCGCGTCGAGATCTGGGGGCGCGCTGCCGCCGGGGCCGCCTTCCACCAGGTCGCGAAAGCTGCGCCATTGTTCCATGAAGGCGTCGTCGGGCCGGTCGTTGCGGCCCTCGTTGACACCCTTCTCCGTCTCGATCCGCCAGAAATCCAGCCCGACCCGGGCGATGCCCTTGCGGCCGATGATGCACAGTTCCGGCGGCGCGGTGTCGAACGGCGCCCACAGAAGCGACATCCGCACCGGCGTATCGGCGACCCGCAGCCGGATCTCGGCGTGGTCCTCGACCTCGTGCCCCTCGATCAGCGGCACCAGCCCCGCCGCGTCCACAAGCTCCGGCCGGCCGTCCAGCAGCCATCCGGCCCGGTCGATCAGGTGCACGCCATTGGTGGTCACGACCCCGCCGCCGGCGGTCGCGCGGCTGAAATACCACTCCGACAGCATCCCCGGATCGAGCCGGAAGTGATAGCTGTCGGAATAGCTCAGCACCTCGCCGAGCGCATTGGCCTCGAGCAGCGCCTTCAGGTTACGCAGCCCGGGATGGAACCGGGTGGTCAGCCCGACGCGATACTGCGCGCCGCCGCGCACCAGCGCCGTGCGCAGGGCATCCGCGTTCTGGTAGGGCAGACGGTGGGGCTTTTCGACCAGCAGGTTCAGGCCCATCCCGGCGATCTCGGTCGCCTGCTCCAGATGCGCGGCGCTGGGCGTGGCGAGGACCACCGCGTCACAGCCTTCGGCCGCGGCAAGATCAGGCGCCGCGCGGGCGCCGAACCGCTCCGCGAGCCACGCCGCGCGCGCCGCATCCGCGTCGATGACCACGGCGACGGTATCGCCCGCCGCGGCGATGGCGGCGGCGTGGACACCGCCCATCCAGCCCGCCCCGACAACCGCGGCCTTCATGCCCCGACGAGACCTTCGTGGGCCATCTCGGTCAGCACGACGCGGGCGGCATCAATAGTCTGGTCCACGTCCTCGGCGGTATGGGCGCCGGTGATGTGATTGCGCTTCAGCGACATCGGCAGCATCAGGATGTCGTGGTCGTACATCCGGCGGTGGAACTCGGCATAGGCCTTGTCGTCATGGTGCTCCAGCAGGTCGCGATAGCCCTTGGGCCGCATCGGCATGAAATAGCAGATCACGACCGAACCATAGCCCGTGACGCAGGCCTCGATCCCCAGATCTTCGGTGATCGCCGCAAGACCCGCGCGCAGCCGGTCGCCAAGGGCGAAGACCCGCTGGTGGAAATCGGTGGTGCGCAGGTGGGTCAGGGTGGCGATGGCCGCCGCGGTCGACGCGGGCCCGCCGTTGAACGTTCCCGCCAGCAGGACACTGCCCCCCGCCGAGCTGAACTGATCCATCAGGTCGGCCCGGCCCGACATGCCCGCCACCGGAAAGCCGTTGCCCATCGCCTTGCCGTAGGTCGTCAGGTCCGGCATCACGCCACAGATCTCCTGGTAGCCGCCGGGCGCGTGGCGGAACCCGGTGATGACCTCGTCGAAGATCAGAAGGGCGCCCTCCTCCTCGGTCAGCGCCCGCAGCCCTTCCAGAAAGGCCTGGTCGGGCAGCAGGGCGCCGATGTTGTGCGGAATGGGCTCCAGGATGACCGCGGCGATCCGGTCCTTGTGCCGCGCGAAAAGCTCCTGCACCGAGGCGAGGTCGTTGAACTCGGCGATCAGCGTCGCCTCGAGGTTGGGCGCGAGGATGCCCGACGAGGTCGGGTCCATCCCGTAGGCCTTCTCGGGGGTCGAGATCACGTTGCGCGACACCGCGTCGTGCCAGCCGTGGAAACAGCCCTGGAACTTGACGATCAGGTCGCGCCCGGTGACGCCGCGGGCCAGCCGGATCGCCTGGAAGGTCGATTCGGTGCCGCTCATGGTCAGGATCGTCTTGTCGGCCGAGGGGATCATCGCGTTGACCAGCTCGGCGCATTCGATCTCCAGCCGCGAGACGCCCATCCCGACAAGGTCCTGGTCGACCAGCGTCCTGGCCACGGCCTCTCCGACCACGGGGTCGGCATGGCCCAGCAGCGTCGCGCCGAAGGCCGCGTGGTAGTCGATGAAGCGCCGCCCGTCCGCGTCCCAGACATGGGCCCCCCGCGCCCGCTCGATCACCAGCGGGCGGCCGATCCGGCGGGTGGCGGAATTGACCCCGCCGGGAATCGCCCGCTCGGCCCGGGCCCAGAGGTCGGCGGTGGTGGCTGATGCTTGATCCAGCATGGTCATATCCTTTCAGACGCCTCAGAGGTCCAGCAGCGGACGCGGATCCTTCGACAGGATCGTCTCGATCGTTTCGGGCAGCACCCGGGGAAAGCCCTCGCTGCCCATCCGGGTCAGCCCGCGGAGCCCGTCGACGGTCACCTGCGGGGTCCAGAGCGGATAGTCCGAGCCGAACAGCAGCTTGTCCACGACCCCCCATTCCTGCGCGTTGACCAGCGCCAGGTAGCCGTCCATCGAACGCGTCCACATGCCCGAGACATCGGCATAGACATTGGGGTTCTTGCGCAGCACCTGCACCGTGTCGCGCTGCCACGGGTGGCCCATGTGGGCGATGATCTGGCGCAGGCCGGGAAACCGGCGGGCGACCTTGTCGATCACCAGCGGATGGCTGACCGACAGATCGCCCTCGGCCGAGGGCGTGGCCCCCATGTGCCACAGGATCGGCAGGCCGTGGCTGTCGGCGGCGGCGTAGAAAGGATCGAAAGCCGGGTCGGACGGGTCGAAATGCGCCATCACGGGATAAAGCTTGATGCCCTTCGCCCCGGCAGCAAGTCCTTCGTCGAAGGCGCGGCGCCAGTCCGGGTCGGCGGGGTCCAGCGCCATGAAACAAACGTTGGGCGTCTTGAGGCGGGCGCAGAACGCGGCAACCTCCTCGGTCGGCGAATGGACGCCGGCGGCCTTGGCCGTGATGCCGAAGACGACGGCGAAGGTGACGCCGGCCTCGGTCATCACCGCGTCGAATTCCTCGACGCTGGGCTCCTGCCAGGGCTTGCCGTAGGGGCCGCGCCAGTTTCGGTCGTATTCCGCGCCCCAGTATGATGGCTTGAGCATGTGGGTATGAATGTCGATCATCGGGACAGCCAGTCGCCTCCTCGCAATGTGGAACGCTGTTTCATATTTTTCTAGCACCCTGCCTTCAGATCCGTCAATCGGTCAAGAAGCCGGGCCTTTACTGTTCTGAATCGACGCTTGACGAAACTCGATCGAGCTTTCTAAGCTGAATGTGGAACGGCGTTTTACATCGCTCGTGACGCTCACGGGTCTCCTGCGCGGGGTGCGCCGGGTCCGGAGCTCCAACAGAGGAGAGACCAAGGATGACCAAGATCAGCTTCCACCGTCTGGCCACGTCGACAGCGGTCGCACTGGCGCTCGCCGCCGGCCCCGCCATGGCGCAGGACGGCACCCTGTCCGTCGCGCTCGCCGGGGACATCGACAATTTCGATCCGGCCACGAACCAGCTCATCGCGTTCCAGGCCGCCATCGGCAACACGGTCTTCGACCCGCTGATCGGCTATGACGCCGACCTCAACCTGGTCCCGCGCCTCGCCGCCTCCTGGGAGGTGAACGAGGACGCCACCGAATTCACCCTCACCCTGCAGGACGGCGCGACGTTCCATGACGGCACCCCGGTGACCGCCGAGGCAGTGATCGCCTCGCTTCAGCGCAGCGCCGAGTTGGGCGGCGTGATCGGCACGCCGCTGCAACGGGTCACCGCGTTCGAGGCGGTGGACGACAGCACCCTCAAGATGACGCTCGAGGACAGCTATGCCCCGTTCCTGACGGCGCTGACCGTGGTCTTCATCCTGGCGCCCGACAGCTTTGACGACGCGACCAGCGCGCCGATCGGCTCCGGCCCCTTCGTGTTCGAAAGCTGGACGCCGAACGACGCGATCGTGCTCAGCCGCAACGACGCCTACTGGGGCGAGAAGCCGGCCTTTGAGACGCTGCAATTCCGGCCCGTGCCCGACAGCCAGGTCGCGCTGACCAACCTCTATGCCGGCGATATCGACATCGTGGCCGAGCCGTCGAACGCGGTGCTGGCACAGGTCGACACCTCGGCGGCGAGCGTCGTGCGGCCCTCCGCCTCCAACAGCGTCGCCTATGTCGAGATGATGGGCACCACCGGCACGCTGTCGGATCCCGCGGTGCGCCGGGCGCTGGCCCATGCCTTCGACCGCGAGGCGGTGCAGCTTGTCGCCTATTCCGGCGGCGGCGAGAGCAACGCGAGCCCGCTTCCGACCAGCTCCTGGGCCTACGAGGACCTGGCGGGCTACGGCTACGACCTTGACGCCGCGGCGGCGGCCCTCGAAGAGGCCGGCGTCTCGGACCTGACCGTCGGGCTCGAGATCCCCGCGGGCTTTCCCGAGGGCGAGCAGATGGCCCGCGTCTGGCAATCCAGCCTGGCCGAGATCGGCGTCGATCTTGAAATCAACGTCTCCGAGATATCGGTCTGGCTGGATGCCTACGTGTCGCGCAACTACGACATGACGTGGAACTTCTTCGGCGTCTCGCCCGACCCGCATTCGTTCTTCGACGTGATCCTGCGTCCGCATTTCGAGGGCGACGTCTATGACAACCCGCGCGTGGCCGAGCTTGTCGCCGCCGGCATCGCCACCGGCGACCGGGCCGAGCGCGAGGAGATCTATTCCGAGCTGCAGCAGATCGTCGTCGACGAGGTGCCGGTGATGACGGTCCAGTCGCGCCCTGTTGGCGCAGTCGCCTCGAACGGTGTCGAGGGCTTTGCGATGAACCCGCTTGGCTGGGGCCTCTACACCGGCGTGACGCTGACCGAATAGTGACCCGCTCCCGATGACCCGCTGCGACGACCCGAAGGATCACGGCCCATCATGACACGGCTTTATGGCGCTGTCCGCGTGCTCCTGATCCTCTGGGTCGTCGTCACGGTCGTCTTCGTGACCCTGCGCCTGACGCCCGGCGACCCGGCCGAGCTGTTGCTCGGCCCCACCGCCGGGCGTCAGGACAATGCCGAACGGCTGGCCGAGATCCGCGCCGCCTACGGCCTCGACAAGTCCATCCCCGTTCAATACGGCATCTTCCTCGGCAATCTGGCGACCGGCGATCTGGGCGTGTCGAACCGCAGCCAGCGCCCGGTGATAGAGATGATCGGCACCGCCGCCCCGGTCACGATCTGGCTGATCGTGCTGTCCGTGACCGCGGCCGTGCCCGCCTCGATCCTGCTGGGCACGCTGGCAGCCGAGCGGCGCGGATCGGGGCGCGACGCGACGATCCGCACGGTGGCGACGGTCTTCATCGCGATCCCCTCTTTCTGGCTTGGCCTTCTGCTGCTGAACTGGTTCGCCAGCGGCCTGCGCTGGTTCCCCTCGCGCGGGTTCGAGCCGTTGCTGGCCGACCCGCTGGCCTTCGCCGCGCATATGACCCTGCCGGTGCTGACGCTGGCGATCTTCCTGATCGGGTCCTTCACCCGCTTCGTCTATACCGAGACCGCCGACACGCTGGAGCGCGACTACATCACCGTGGGCCGCGCCATGGGTCTCTCGCGCCGCAGCATCCTCTTTCGGTTCTCGGCCAAGAACTCGCTGACGCCGCTGATCATCGTGGTCGGGGTCGAGATCGGCACCCTGATCGGCGGCGCCGTCATCGTGGAGGAGGTCTTCGGCCTGCCCGGCCTCGGCCGGCTGCTGCTGGCCGGGGTGATGTCGCGGGATTACCCGGTGGTCCAGGGCACGGTGCTGATCATCACCCTCGCCGTCATCCTGATCAACATCCTGTCGGAATGGCTGTATCGGCTGATCACGCCGCAGGCCCGCGCCTGATGGCGGGCGCCGACCGCCTCGGGGCCCCGGCGGGGGCCGGCCGCCTGAAGGCCCTGCTGCCGCGCAGACCGGGCAGCATCCTGCTGTGCCTGCTCGGCCTGCTGGCCCTGGCCGCGGCCGTGGCCCCAAGCTGGCTGACACCGTATCATCCGACGCAGATCGACGCCCGGTCGCTGCTGCAACCGCCCTCGTGGAAGCACTGGCTGGGCACCGACGAGCTGGGCAGCGATGTGCTGGCCCGGATCCTCTACGGCACCCGGCTGGAGGTGGCGATCGCCATGGGCAGCGTCGCGCTCGCGGCCCTCGTGGCGGTGCCTGCGGGGCTGCTCGCGGGGTATCGCGGCGGTCGCGCCGATTATGCGCTGACCATTGTCGCCGACGCGATCCTGAGCTTTCCAATCGTGCTGTTCGCGGTGATGGTCGTGGCCAGCCTCGGCGCCTCGCTCGGCACGCTGATCGGGGTGCTGGGCATCGTCTTCGTGCCGCGGATCTTCCGGCTGGTGCGGGGCCAGACCCAGGTGCTGACCGAACAGGGGTTCGTGCGCAGCGCGAGATCCATGGGCGCGGGCACCGGCGACATCCTGCTGCGGCACATCCTGCCCAATATCCTCGGGCCGATCATGGTCATCGTGCCCCAGCTCATGGCGGTCGCGATCCTGATCGAGGCCGGGCTCAGCTTTATCGGGCTGGGGGTGCAGCCGCCGCAGATCTCGTGGGGGTCGCTGATGCTGGTTTCCAAGAACTACTACGTCTCGGCGATCTGGTATCCGCTGTCGGTGGGCGCCGTGACCACCATCGCGTCCGCCGCGCTGGTCTTTGCCGGCGACATGGCGGGCAACGCGATCAACCCGGACCGGAGGACGTCATGACCGCATTGATCGACGTGGCCGCGGCGGACGTGGTCTTTGCCGCCCGGCGCGGTGGCAAGCTGCGCCGCCTGCAGGCGGTCACCGGCGCCGACCTCACCCTGCGGCAGGGCGAGGTGCTGGGCCTCGTGGGCGAATCGGGCTCGGGCAAATCGACGCTGGGCCTCGCCGCGATCGGTCTGCAGCGGCTCAGCGGCGGCGAAGTGCGGATCGACGGCGCCCCGATGCCGCCCCAGGGCGCGCCCGACTGGCGCCGGTTGCGGCGGCGCGTCCAGATCATCTACCAGGACCCGTTCTCGGCGCTGAACCCGCGCTGGACCATCGGCCAGTGCCTGGCCGAGCCGCTGCGCCTGCACGGCGTGCTGCCCCGCGCCCGCTGGCCCGCCCGGGTGCGCGAACTGCTGTCCGAGGTCGGCCTGCCGCCCGAGGTCGCCGACCAGTATCCCGGTGCGCTCTCCGGCGGGCAGCGGCAGCGGGTCTGCATCGCCCGCGCCCTCACGGTGGAGCCCGAGGTGATCGTCTGCGACGAGATCACCTCGGCGCTCGATGTCTCGACCCAGGCGCAGATCATGACCCTGCTGCGCGGGCTCCAGCGCAAGACCGGCATGGGGCTGCTGTTCATCTCGCACGACCTGGGGCTGGTGCGCACCATCGCCGACCGGGTCGCGGTCATGTATCTCGGCCGGATCGTCGAGACCGGACCGGTGGGCGAGATCTTCGAGACCCCGCGCCATCCCTATACCCGGGCCCTGCTCTCGGCCGCGCCGGTGCCGGACCCCGCGATCGAACGGGCGCGGGTGCGCCGCCCGCTGGAGGGAGAGATCCCGGACCCGACCGATCCGCCCTCGGGCTGCCGGTTCCGCACCCGCTGCCGTCACGCCGCGGACCGCTGCGCCCGCGACCAGCCCGCGCTCGACCCCGCGGGCGAGGCCCGGATCGCCTGTCATTTCTGGCAGGAGATCGCCTCAAGGGAAGCTGCGCCATGACGGCCCTGCTGCAGATCGACGACCTGAGCGTGTCGTTCCGCGTCGGCGGGGCCGAGCTGCACGCGGTCATCGACGTCTCTCTGGCTGTCCGGGCCGGCGAGCGGGTGGGCGTTATCGGCGAATCCGGGTCGGGCAAGTCGGTCATGGCCCGCAGCATCCTGCGGCTCGACGATCCGCGCCGCACCCGCTACGGCGCCGGCAGCGCGATCTCGCTGGACGGCCAGCAGGTGCTGACCCTGCCCGACGCCGGGCTGCGCCGGCTGCGCGGGCAGACCGCGTCGATGATCTTCCAGAACCCGATGCACTCGCTCAACCCCGCCTTCACCATCGGCAACCAGCTCGACGCGGTGCTGCGGGCCCACCGCCCAGACAGCCGGGCAGAGCGGCACCGGCGGATTCTGGCGATGCTGACCGATGTCGACCTGCCCGGCCCCGAGGATCTGGTAAACCGCTACCCGCACGAGCTTTCGGGCGGTCAGCGGCAGCGGGTGATGGTGGCGCAGGCCGTGCTCTGCGAGCCCGCCCTCGTGATCGCGGACGAGCCGACATCGGCGCTGGACGTCACCGCGCAGGATTCGGTGCTGGAGGTGCTGGGCCGCCTCAATCGGGACCGCGGCATCGCGGTGCTGATGATCACCCACGACATGGGCGTCGTGGCCCGGTTCTGCGAGAAGGTGAACGTGATGTACGGCGGCCGGCTGGTGGAAAGCGGCAGCGTCGACCGGATCTTCGCCGCGCCCGAACACCCGTATACGGTGGGCCTGCTCGATGCGACGCCCAACCCGGCGGCACCGCTCAAGGACCTGGTCGCGGTGCAGGGCACCCAGGCCACCCGCCGCGGCACCGTCTCGAGCGCCTGCGCCTTCATCGACCGCTGCCCGCTGGCGACCGAGGTCTGCGGCACCGCCCCGCCCCTGCGGCGGCTGCCAGACGGCCACCACGTCGCCTGCCATCACGCCGGGCCGGACAGCCCGGGCCGGGCCTAGGTATTCAGTCCCGGCATCTGGTGGATCGGGTCGAGGATGAATCGATCTGGCTCTGACGTCCAGATTTTGCAGATGTATTCGTAAGGCGTGAGGCCGTTCAGGGTCTTCAGCCTTCGCGCGAAGTTGTACGCTGCGAGGAAGTCGGCGAGGTGCGTCCGCAACTGGCCGTGGCTGTCGTAGTGGTAGCGTTTGACCGTGGCGTCCTTGATC
>NZ_FWFZ01000095.1 GCF_900172355.1 Roseisalinus antarcticus
GCGAGCGTGCAGGTGCTCGCGCGTGCGGCGGACCTGTCGGGCAATACCTTCCGCGAACTCGAGGCCGGCTCTGCGCGCCTGACCCGGCGCCTTTCGCTCTTCGCCGCCGATGGCAGCGGCCCTGCGGCCGACGCGATCCGGCGGCTGGGGCTGAATGCGACGGAGCTGCTCGCGCTGCCGCTCGACCAGCGCATCGCGCGGGTGACCGAGGCGATCCGCAGCAATGCCGCGGCCTCCGAGCAGGCGGCGCTCTTCTCGCAGCTCTTCGGCGATCGCGCCTTCGTGGCCTTCCAGCGGCTCGAACCCGCGCAACTGCGCCAGGCGAACGACGAGCTGCGCCGCTTCGGCGTGCTGGTCAGCGACGCCGACGCCGACCGGATCGAGGAGACCAACGACGCGATCTCGCGGCTGGGTCTGCTCTGGCGGGGCCTGTCGAACCAGCTGGCCGTCGCCGCCGCGCCGGCGCTGCAGAGCGCCGCCGAAGGGCTGGCCCGGCTGGGCGAGGTCGGCGGGCCGATCCAGCGGGTCTTCACCGGCCTTTCGGACGCGTTCGTCCTGTTGATCGACAATTTCGCGCGGGTGGCCAGCACCGCGGCGGCCTTCGCGGGGTTCATCGCCGGGCGCATGGTTGTCCGTCTCGCGTTGGCCGCGACGACGGTCCGCGGTCTCGCCACGGCGCTGGTCGTCCTGCGCGGGGCGCTGATCCGCACCGGCATCGGTGCGCTGATCGTCGGCGCGGGCGAGCTGATCTACCAGTTCACGCGGCTGGTGGCAGCGACGGGCGGCATCGGCGCGGCGCTCGATCTGCTGAAGGACGTGGCCGCGGAGGCCTGGGACCGGATCGCGCTGCGCGCCGGCGCCGCCTGGGCGCGGGTGGAGGCCGGCTGGGCCGCAGCGCAGGCCAGCATCTTCGAGGGTCTGCAGGGCGCGACGGAGGCTGTGGTCGGCTGGGGCAACAGCACCGTCGCGACCTTCTCCGGCGCGTTCGACGCGGTGAAGGCGACTTGGGGGGCGCTGCCGGAGGCCATCGGGGACTTCGCCTTCCAGGCCGCGAATGCCCTGATCGACGGCGTCGAGTCGATGATCAACGGTGTGGTGGCGCGCATCAACCGCTTCATCACCCGGCTGAACGCGGCGCTGTCCAATCTCCCCGACTGGGCAACCGGCGAGGGCGGCCTCTCCATCGGCACGCTGGACCCGGTCGAGCTGGGCGGGGTCGAGAACCCGTTCGCCGGGGCGGCCACGGCGGTCGGCGATGCCGCGGGAGAGGCCTTCCGTGCCGCCATGGGCCGCACCTATGTCGAGGCGCCGGATCTCTTCGGCGGGATGGCCGCGGATGCGCGCGGGCGCGCCGCGGGCTATGCCGAGGCCGCCGGCATGCTGTCTCAGGCCGCCGCGCGCCCGATGACCGCGTGGCAAGCACTGAAGGACGCCGTGGCGGGCGCGGGCTCGGACGGCGCGGCGGCGCTCGAGGCGGCCACGGACTCGGCCGACCGGTTCGAGGAGGCGCTCGGCGCGGCTGGACAGGCGGCCACCGAGGCCGGCGCCGCGGCCGGCGCGGCCGCCTCCGCCGCCGCGCCCAGCACCGAGCGGGCCGTCACCGGCTGGCAGGCCGTCACCGTGGCCCTGTCGGATTACGCGACGAAGGCGCGTCAGATCGGCGGCGATATCGGCCAGAGCCTCGTGGGCGCCTTCCGGTCGGCGGAGAGCGCGGTCGGCGAGTTCGTGAAGACCGGCAAGCTGAAGGTCCGCGACCTCGTCACATCGCTCATCGCCGATCTCGCGCAGCTCGCCGCGCGGCGCTTCATCCTGGGGCCGATCGCCAATGCGCTCGGCGGTGCGCTCGGGGGCGCCGGCGGGCTTTTCGCCAATGTCCTCCATGCCGGCGGTGTGGTCGGTGCACCGGGACCCGGACGCACGGTTCCGGCTGCGGCCTTCGCGGACGCGCCACGCATGCATTCTGGCGGCACGCTCGGGCTTCGCCATGATGAGGTACCGGCGATCCTGCAACGCGGCGAGCGGGTGCTCTCGCGCCGGGAGGTGCGCGCCGAAGACGCCCAGGGCCGCGACCGCGAGCCCGCCCCGACCGTCAATGTCACCATCCAGACCCGCGACGCCGAGAGCTTCCGACAGTCCCGCACACAGGTCGCCGCCGACATCTCGCGCGCCATGGCCATGGGTCGAAGGGGAATGTGAGCAATGGCGTTCCATGAGGTGCGTTTCCCGGACGACATCAGCCGCGGCGCGCGCGGCGGGCCGGAGCGGCGCACGCAGATCGTCGAACTCGCCTCGGGCGAGGAGGAGCGCAACGCCAGCTGGGCCAATTCCCGCCGCCGCTACGACGTGGCCTACGGCATACGGCGCGCGGACGATCTGGCGGCCGTGGTCGCCTTCTTCGAGGCGCGAAACGGCCGGCTCCATGGCTTCCGCTTCAAGGACTGGGGCGATTACAAGTCGGCCCCGCCGTCCAAGGCGATCGCGCCCACCGACCAGGAGATCGGCACGGGCAATGGCGGCCTCACCGAGTTTGCACTCCTGAAACGCTACAGCTCCGGCGCGCAAAGCTGGATCCGCGCCATCGCCAAGCCTGTGGCAGGCAGCCTGCGCGTCGCGCTCGGCGGCGTCGAGCAGATGTCGGGCTGGACGATCGACACGACCAGCGGCGTCGTCACCTTCGCCACCGCGCCGGCGGCGGGCGTCGCGATCACCGCAGGCTTCGCCTTCGACGTGCCTGTCCGTTTTGACACCGACGCGCTCGACGTGACCCTCGACCTCGAGCGGCT
>NZ_FWFZ01000078.1 GCF_900172355.1 Roseisalinus antarcticus
CTCATAACCTGAAGGTCGTAGGTTCAAATCCTACTCCCGCAACCAAAAAATATATCAATATATCAAAGGCTTAGGCCAATGCAGGGCGCCCCACGGGGCGCTTTTTGCGCTTGCAACACAGAACAACACGTTCCCCAAAGATTTCAAATCCTTACGTCCAGTCCCGATTCCTCCGTGCGACACCCATGCGACATGTAAATAGGCGGATGTTCGTGGTGCGTTCCCCGGGTGGAACCGGTTGCTCGAGAAGCGCCCAGTAAGCCAAATGCCGATGTGTCGGGTGTCATCAGTCAACATCCCCGCGTTTTCTTGCCTCTCGGCTCGCCGTGAAATCCGGGCGCATATGTTCGCTTGAGCCACGTCAGCAGGCTATCGGCTTCGTCAAGTTCCGCGTCATCGACGCGGTGGCCCCGGCCGCTGCCCGACCCCTTGCCGCCGATAGAACACCATTGCAGATGCGCGGGGAGGGCCTGTGGGTTCTCGCCGAAGTACCAGGTTTCCGAAGGCTCGAAGATCAGAACTGGGCCGCTTAGGTCCTGGTGAAGGTGCCGGTCAGTCGGGTGATAGCCGGGACGTAGCCGAAGAACATCACCGTTTGGGGAAAACCCATAAACAGCATCGTTGCGCGCCGGGTATGCGTGCTCTGCGACATAGTCGGGCCAATCGACAACTTTCGCGACCCTTGCTGCATAGGCAAGCATATCGCGCGGAAAGGGTGCCGGGGCAAAAGACGCGATGAAATCGCCAGCCTTTGCCGTCCTCCGAATGCTGGGTTTGCATGTCGCAAGCGAAAGCAACCCGTTCTGCGCGCAAGGGGCCGTTCCGTTGTCGTCAGCCAGTACGTATCGGTAGAAACGATCCATGGTCCCAATCCCTCAATCCGATTTCCGGCAGACGAGTTCTATCACTTCTACCAGCCATTCACGCGCGTCGTGATCATCCGTGATGTCGCAAACGAATTCCTGGCCGCGAGCAACGATGTTCAGCCGGTCGGAACCTTGCCACCGATCATCCCTGCTATGGTAGGTCAGCCCGACACGTCGGAGCCAAGTTGGGACTCGCCACAGACTGACAGGTCCGCCCGGAACAGATAGGCGAAGGCCATCATGGTCGCGCGTCGAGACATCGCCGCGACCGATGTACATCGTGTCGTTGAGATTCCATGCCCCGAGCGTATGCGGATGCCGCCTCGAGAAGCCGGTGGGTTGGTCCTTCAGGCTCGGGTTTGCGCCAATCGTTCTGACCTCGTCGACCTGCAAGAAGCCAAAAATCCGGTGATGGCGGTCGCGTCCGTTTGGTCCGGCAAAGAGGCCAAAGAACAGAAACACGTCGCCGACACCGACGTTGTTGTTTGAAAGGTGTGTCTGCGCCGCGCTGGTCTGGCCAAATGCACAGCGTCCGCCCTCGAACATTGGATCGTGGTGGCAGAGGCTGTCGCCCGAATAGCGGCCTTTAGAGGCGACGCTGACATGGTTGCCAAGACCAAGATCGCCATATGTGGTCTCTGATCTATGGTCTGTCGGGATAGGCAAAGTGATTGGGCAACCACCAATGATTGGCGATGGCCCGCCACCTGATCCGCTGTCAAAGCCCTTTCTGCTGAATATGATCTTCATTCCGCGCACCAAGGCTCCAAGAGACCGTACTGCACACAGTCTCTTGGAAGCGCTCACGCAATTCAACCGAAAGCCGTTGAATTGTTTACGCTGCCACCGTCCCGATGCCATCCAGCCGCACGGCGACGCTGGTGATGCCGTTTCCGGCAGCCTCCGTCGCGATGCCCACCGGAAAACGCCCGGTCCCCGGAACGTTGATGTTCTTGGCCGTGTTGTCCCACGCCACGCGTGCGCCGACAGTCAGTACGGCGGCGGTGGCTTTTGGCAGTTGATAGACGCCGGTGGTGGCCAGTTCGAGCGGATCGCCCTCGACGGCCGAATAGGCGGCGATGCCGAAGATGTTGCCGACGATCACGCCCTCGCCAGAGGTGATGCCGCCTGCGGGAGCGGGCACGGTGATGACGTCGCCTTTCTGAATATGGTTCTTCATGGTCAGAGCCCTTTCGAGGATTGGATGCGGACCACGGCGATGCGCGCCGTGGTGCCGGTGATCTGGCGGTTGAGGTCGCCCAGCGCGGCTGCCATTTCGGCGTCGGTCGCATAGGTCACCCGCTTGCCGTCGTATTCGACGGTGCGGATGCCCTGATAGCGGGCGGCCATCAGGGCGTCGCGCCAGGCGGTCAGTTGCGCGAAGTCGGCCATTACGCGCCTGCATTCTGGAACCAGCCGCGGTGGTCGATGAAGCCTGCGCCGAAGTCCAGGATCACCCGGATTTCCACACCGTCCACGTCCCATCCAGACCGGCTTTCGACCTGTGGGCCTTCGTTGCCGGATAGGTAGGCGAACTCGAGGCCGTCGATCTCGCCCGGATCAGCGGTGACATACCAACGCGTGGCGCTGGACAGGCGCGGTTCCACCACCAACGACATGGCACCCGAGAAGGGGTTCACATCGGCGGCGGTGGCGGGCGCGATGGTCGCCAGCCATTTCTCCGCCACGGTCTCAAGCGCGGGCGGGACAAGCAGGTTCTTCGGCGTGACCCTGATGATGCGCCCGTCGATGCCCTTCTGCGTGCGCAGGGCCAGCCGGGCTGCGGACAGGGTAGCATCGGAAATCACCGCGCCGCTGGCCGCCTTGTTGCCATGGTCGACATGGAACAGGGCTTTGGTGTCCGACAGCGTCGGGCCGTTGCCGCTGTTCGCCTCCAGCAGGGTGACGAGGATCCGGGCCTCAGTCTCGGCGGCCCCTTGGCCCATGCGGCGGGCGAGGTCCGAGAACGCCCCGATATCATCATTCACCAGCACCTGCCGGGTGATGCCGATCTTCTTGGCCCAAGTCTCGATTTTGTAGGCCTCGCGGGCCTCCGCCATCGTTCCGGCCTTGATCTCACCGTGCTCGTTCAGCTTTTCCAGCAGCGGGGCCTCGCCCAGCATGATCTTGTTCACCGAGCGGAAATCCCGTGCCGAGGTTTGGCGGCCAAGGCGGCGGATGCCCGAGGGCGCGGCCTGATAGGCATCGCGCAGCACCCGGCCCACGGTGTTGCCGAGGATGATCGGGAAGTCTGAGGTCGTGTGCAGGGCGCGGGTGACGAGGCTTGCGGGCGACAGTGCCATGGTGGACTCGCCGCGCAGGATGAGCAGTTCCTTGGCCATATCGACTGGCGTGGCGTAGGCGTAGCGGCGGGCGGGTTCAGACAATTCGTGGCGCGGGTTGATCCGGGCGTAGAGGGCTTCGCCCATCTGGCGGGCGCGCAAGGCCGGGTCGTCCTGGCTCTCGCCCATCTCGACCCGAACCTGTTCCGTGCGGATCGTCGGTGCGCTGCGGCTGGCCAGCGCCACGAAGGCGGCACGGCGGGCGGTGTCGGCATCTGCGGCGGCATCGATCTGGCCGTCGATCCAGGACTGGTCCAGCCCGGCAATGCGGGCGATGGAGCGAATTTCCGTGTTGATCGCGGCGCGGGTCTGCGTCTCGGGCGGGGCAGGCGTGATGGTGCTGTCGGGCATATTGGTCTCCATGCGGATGCGGGCACCCGGGTCAGCCGGGGTGGGGACAAGGGAAATCTCGTGGGGCGTCCAGCGCACTGCGGTCAGAACGCGCGCGCCGTTCTCGGTGCTCTCTTCCCATTCCTCGACCGAATAGCCGACCGAGACGTGCCGCAGGATCCCGGACAGGACGTCCTGCCAGAGCGGTTCCACCTCGGGGCGCGACGAGAACCGGATCAGCGCCGTGCCGCGCTGGCCATCGACGGCGGCGGATTGCACGCTACCGAGCACATCGCGGACGGCCGATTGCCGATGCGCATCCAAGACGCTGGCACCCTGAAGGCGCGACAGGTCGACCGCTTGCGGGTCGAGGCTAAGGCGTTCGACATACTGGCCAGACATATCGCGGCGGCGCACTGGGGCACCTGTGGACCAGATCACCTCGACGGTGCGGTCATCGCGGTTGGCGCTGGCCGGGGCTAGGTCGGCGCGGCGGGTCAGCAGGGTGATGGTGTCATTCATGGGGGATGTCCTCCTTCTGGACAGGCGGCGCACCGAAACTCAGGCCCAGCGCATCGGTGCGTGCCTTGTCAGCGGCGATCTCGGCATCGACCTGTTCGGCGTCGTAGCCCCGTTCGGAAATCGCCTGACGGCGGCTTTTGAGGCCCGCGTTGATCGCAAGGATTTCGGCCTCGACGTCCTTCTTAGGATCGACATAGTCGAACTTCGGTGGGAGCCATTCGCAGGCCAGATAGGCGGCAGGATCGTGGTCGAAATCGCGGGCGGGCAGGTCGCCCGAAAGAACCGCCAGCCGCACGAACCTCTCCCAGACCGGGCGGCAGAACAAATGGACGACAACGTTGTGCTGCAACTGTTCGACGCGCCGACGAAATTCGATCAGCCCGGCGCGGATCGAGGAATAGGTCACTCCTTCCAGATCGCCCGAGACCAGCTCGTATGGCAGGCCCATCCCCGCAGCCACAGCGCGCAGGTGGTTTTTGACGAAGGGGCCGTAGGCGTCGCTCTCGGTCGGATTGGAAAAGCGGATGTCGGTGCCAGGCGGCAAGGGGATCAAGCTGCCGGGTTCCATGCCAACGGTCAACGCGCCGCCATTGTTGGCGCCGGTCAGCCCACCCGCCGTGCCATCCGGGTCGGTGATGAAGCC
>NZ_FWFZ01000011.1 GCF_900172355.1 Roseisalinus antarcticus
GCGCGAGCGAAGCCTGCCCCTCTCATCGTTTGCAAGCAAACGACTGCCGGGCGACGGATCGCTGTATTGCAGCTCTGACGGCGTGCGTGGTCGTGGCGCAGCCGTGACGAACTTGTCCCATAGTGCTGCCTTCCATTCCTGAGAAAGGATCGCACCATCAAACCGTGGGATCAAACACCTAGGGTCAGGGGCCGGCGCCGAGGGCCGGGCGGTCGCGGCCCGACGTGGGGCCCGACGTGGGGCCCGGCCGGCCCTAACGGTCCCGGCCACCCCATTGGCTGAGCTCCAGCGCGGCCATCAGCTCGGCGCTTTCGCCCATCTGTGCCGCGGTGCGGCCCAGGGCGTTGAGCAAATGGTCGCGGCTCTCGCCCGTCATCTCTCCGATCGGGCCGGAGAGGCTGATCGAGGCGATCCAGCGGGTGTCGTCGGCGCCCGACTGCCGGATCGGCACGGCAAGGCAACAGACGCCGCGGGCGCCCTCCTCGCTGTCGACCGCGAACTTGCGGGCGCGGATCCGGGCGATCTCTTCCATCAGGACGCCGACATCGGTGATCGTCTTGCCGGTGCGCCGCTCCAGCGGCGCGGCCTCGGCCAGGATCTCCCGCGCGGCCTCGGCCGGCAGCCCCGCCAGCAGCAGCTTGCCGAGCCCGGTGCAATGGACCGCGTCCCGGGTGCCGTTGGTCGAGCGGAAGCGCAACGAGCGCTTGGGCTCGGACACCAGCACATGCAGGACCGAACCGTTGTCCAGCACGCCGAGGTTGGCGGTCTGGTCGGTTTCCTCGACCAGGCGGTCGAGGAACGGGGTCGCGGCCTCGTGGATGTCGACGCCCCGACGATAGCTTTCGGCCAGCCCGACCACCCCGTGGCCGATCCGGTAGCGCGTGCCGCCATTGGTGGTGCGCACGAATTCGCGCCGCTCAAGCACCACCAGAAGCCGCAGCAGCGTGCTCTTGGGCAGGCCGGTCAGGGCGTGCAGCTCGGCCAGGCTCTCGCTGCCGGAAACCGACCCGGCCAGGCATACCAGGATCAGCAGACCCCGGTCCAAAGCACGGGAATGATACTGCGATCCGCCCTCTTCCGTCCCCATACCGTCCTCCTGTGTCAACGGCCTCCCGGCCCCTTGATGTGCAACGCCGTTTCATAATTGACAAGAGCGGCGCAATTCATTGTCGTAGAACGGCGTTCCACGTTCAAGAGATCGGAGCCCCGAATGCCAGACGCCGCCACCCCCGCCCATGACCTCGTGATCCGAGGCGCCCTCGTGATCGACGGCACCGGTGCGCCCCGCCGCGCCAGTGATGTCGGCGTCACCGCGGGGCGGATCTCGGCCCTTGCAGCCCCCGGCAGCCTTGCGGGACAGGAGGTGCTGTCCGGCGACGGGCTGATCCTCGCACCCGGCTTCATCGACGTGCACACCCATGACGACCTGGTGGCGATCGACCGGCCCGAGATGACGCCGAAGATCAGCCAGGGGGTGACCACGGTGATCGCGGGCAATTGCGGCATCTCGCTGGCGCCGCTGACCGCGACCGAGGTGCCCGCGCCGCTCAACCTGCTCGGGCCGGGCCCGCGCTTCTGCTACGACAGCGTCGCCGATTATGCCGAGGCGGTGGACGCGGCCCGGCCCGCCACCAATGTCTGCCTGCTGGTGGGCCACGGCTCCCTGCGGCTCGACGCCATGGCGGATCTTTCGCGCAAGGCCAGCGCGGCAGAGCTCGACCGGATGCGCAGGCGGCTCGACACCGCGCTGGCCGAAGGGGCGATCGGGCTCAGCACCGGGCTCTACTACAAGATCTCGGAAGCGGCGGATATCGACGAGATCGTGGCCCTCGCCGAACTCCTGCCGGCCCACGGCGGGGTCTACACCACCCACATGCGCGACGAACACGACCTGATCCTGGACAGCCTCGACGAGACCTTCACCACCGCCCGTCGCGCCAAGGTGCGGGTCATCGTCTCGCACCACAAATGCGCGGGGCCGCAGAACTGGGGCCGCAGCTCCGAAACGCTCGCGGTGATCGAGGCGGCCCGCAGCCGGCAGGAGGTCGGGCTCGACGTCTATCCCTATATCGCGGGCTCCACCGTGCTCGACCCGGTCTTTGTCGACGAACGCATCCGCATCACCGTCAGCTGGTCCACCCCGCACCCCGAGATGGCCGGCCGCGACCTGGCCGACATCGCCGCCGCGTGGGGCATCGGCCAGCGCGAGGCGGCCGAGCGGCTGCACCCGGCCGGCGGGATCTATTACAACATGTCCGAGGACGACGTCCGCCGGATCCTGGCCTATCCCCATTCCATGGTCGGCTCGGACGGGCTGCCGCAGGACGCCCATCCCCACCCCCGGCTCTGGGGCACGTTCCCGCGCGTCCTGGGGCGCTATTGCCGGGACCAGGGGCTCTTTGACCTGGAGACCGCCGTGCGCAAGATGACCGGCCTGGCCGCCGAGACCTTCGGCCTGCCCGACCGCGGCGTGATCCGCGAGGGCGCCGCGGCCGACCTGGTGCTGTTCAACCCCGAGACCGTCATCGACAAGGCCAGCTTCGACGCGCCGCTGCAACCGGCCGACGGCATCGTCTCGGTCGTGGTCAACGGGGTCGAGGCCTGGCGCAAGGGCGAGCCGACCGGCCGGCGCAGCGGCCGGTTACTCAGCCGCGCCCGGATGGCGGCCTGACCCAACCAACGGAGGCGCGCGACATGCAGCTTATCGACACCCACGTCCACCTGCTTCATCGGGGCAATCTGGGCTATTCCTGGACCGAGGGGATCCCCGCGCTCGCCGAGGGGGATTTCACCACCGCCGATTACTTTGCCCTCGCCGGCGACGCCGTCAGCGACGCCCTCTACATGGAGATGGCCGTGGACGGAGAGACCGGCTGGATGGACGAGGCGCGGCTGCTCTGCGCGATGATGCGGGACGGGACCGAGCGGCTGAGCGGGGTCGTCGCCTCCTGCCGGCCGGAGCGGGCGGAGGGCTTTGCCGCCTGGGTCGAGGACTGCACCGCCATGGGGGTCAACGGCTTTCGCCGGGTCCTGCATGAGGAGCCCGACGATCTGTCCACCACCGAGACCTACCGCGCCAATGTCCGCCGGATCGGCGCGGCCGGCCTGCCGTACGAGCTGTGCTACAACGACCGCCAGCTGGGGATCGCGCGGGACCTGGCGCTGGCCTGCCCGGACATGCCGCTGATCCTGAACCATTGCGGCGTGCCCCGGATCGCCGACGGCGCCTTCAACAGCTGGCGCAAGGACCTCGCGGCGCTGGCCGAGGTGCCCCACGTCCTGTGCAAGATGTCCGGCGTGACGGCCTATTGTGCCCCGGGCACCGATCATGCGGCGGCGATCGCCCCCTATATCGACACGGTGCTGGAGTGTTTCGGCCCCGCCCGGATGGTCTGGGGCAGCGACTGGCCCGTGGTCAACCTGGGCGCCGGCCTGCCGGACTGGATCGCGATCAGCCGGCAGATCCTCGGCCGGCTGTCGCCCGACGAGGCGCGCCTGATCGCCCGAGACACCGCGACCGAGGTCTACGGGCTGTCGCGCTAGGGCTGGCCCGCGCTGGGCGCAGGCGCCCGTTGACAGCGGGACGGACTTTCGCCGACCATAGGGTCTGGCGCCACAATCGCCCCGGTCCCGGGGCCTTGCCTGACCGGAGGCCGCGCGATGTCCTATGCCAAGGCCTCCGACCTGCTGCGGCTCGCCGACATGGCCGCCGCCCGGTTCGAGGGGATCTCGTTGCAGGACGTCACCCGCGAATTCGGCTGTGATCACCGCACCGCCCAACGGATGATGCGCAGCTTCGAGGCGGTCTTTCCCCTCGTCGACATTGCCGAGGATGCCGAGCGCCGCCGCCGCTGGCACCTGCCGCGCAGCGATGCGCGGTGGCTGCAGGCCCAAGGCATCCGCGACAGCGAGCTGGCCGCGCTGGAAATGGCCGCGAAACGGGCCGACAGGGACGGCGCCCCCGACGAGGCGCAGAGGCTGCGGGCGCTGAAGGACCGGCTGCTGGCCGCCATGGCCCCCAGCCACGCCCGCCGCACCGAGGCCGATGCCGAGGCGCTGCTCGAGGCGCAGGGTTTCGCCTCGCGCCCCGGGCCGCGGGTCGTGCCCGACCTCGGCCTGCTCGGCGTGCTGACAGAGGCGCTGCGGGCACCGTGGGAGGTGCGCCTGTCTTACCGAGGCGCCCGCGACGACCGCCCCAGAGAGCGCCTGCTCGAACCGCATGGCCTTCTGCTGGGCACCCGGCGCTACCTGGTGGCACGGCCGTCGCAGGGCGATGGCAGGATGCGCCGCTTCCGTCTGGACCGGATCGAGCGGGCCGCAATCGTCTCGCGCAGCTTCGCCCGCGACCCCGCTTTCGACCTCGCCGCCTTTGCCGCGCGGTCCTTCGGCTCGTTCCACGCAGAGGCCGAATTCGGGCCGGTGGAATGGCGGTTCACGCCCGCCGCAGCGACCACCGCGCGGCAGTTCCTGTTCCACCCCGGCCAGGAGATGATCGACGAACCGGACGGCGCGCTGACCGTGCGCTTCATGGCCTCGGGTCACATGGAGATGGCCTGGCACCTCTATCAATGGGGCGACCAGGTCGAGGTGATCTCTCCGCCGGAGCTGCGCGACGCCGTCGCCCGGCACCGGCGCGACGACTTTCCCGCCCTGCCTTGACGAGACAGGTGTCGGGGTAGACGTTGCCCCCTGTCCCAGACCTCGCGCTCCGTGCGGACAGGCCACAAGGCATGACACGTTTTGTCGCCCATATAGTGAATATTTGAGTCAACGGCCGCGCGGTCGCAGGACTCACTGTCAGGAGTAGCCAATGGGCTTTCGTTTCATCCACGCCTCGGATCTTCATATCGGCCGGAAGTTCGCGAACATCCCCGAGCCGCCCGACGGCAACATCCGCGGCCGCCTGATGGAGGCGCGGCACGGCGCCATCGACCGGCTGGCGGCGGCCGCGCGGGACGGCGGCGCCGCCCATATCCTGCTGGCCGGCGACACGTTCGACACCGCGACCCCCTCGCCCGGCGTGATCCGGCAGGCGCTCTCCGCGATGGGGGCCGCGTCAGAGGTGACCTGGTGGTTGCTGCCCGGCAATCACGACAACCTGCGCGACGCCGAGCCCCTGTGGGATGCGATCCACCGCGACGCGCCCGCCAACGTCATCGCCCTGACCGAGCCGCAGGTGCGCGAATTGGGGCCGGACGCGGTGCTGCTGCCCTGCCCCATTGCCTTCCGTTCGGGCGCCAGCGACCCGTCCGAGCCGATGGTCGCCATGCCCAGCGAACCGGGCGTGCTGCGCATCGGGCTCGCCCATGGCGGGGTCACCGATTTCACCGACAGCGGCGGCGCCATCGCCCCCGACCGGGACCGGAGCGCCCGGCTCGACTACCTCGCGCTGGGCGATTGGCACGGGCGGATGGCGGTGTCGGACCGGGTGCACTATTCCGGCAGCCCCGAGCAGGACCGGTTCAAGCACGGGCGCCGCGGCGTCTGCCTGGGCGTGAGCCTCGACGGTCCCGGCGCCCCGCCCCGGGTGGACGAGATCGAGACCGGCACCTTCCTGTGGACCGAGGTCGGCCTGCACCTGCATCCGCGGCAGGACGCCGCCGCGGCGCTCGACAAGGTGCTGCCCGCCGAGGGGCGGCGCGACGTGCTGCTGCGGGTCGCAGCCACCGGCTGGGCCGGGCTGCCCGACCATGCCGAGCTGCACGATGCGGCGCTTCGGCGGGGACCGGATTTTGCCCATTTCGAGCTGCTGACCCAGACGCTCGGCACCGAATACGAGACCGCTGACCTCGACCAGATCGACCGGGCCGGCGCGCTGCGGCTGGCCGCGGACGCGCTGGCGGACGAGGCCAGGTCCACCGCCCTGTCGCAGGCAGACCGTCAGGTGGCCGAGGACGCGCTCGCCCGACTCTATGCCTATGTGCGGGAGGGCGCGGCATGATGATCCGCTCGATCACATTGACCAACGTGCGCCGCTTTACCGACCCGGTGCGCGTGGACGGCATCGGCGACGGGCTGAACGTGCTGTGCGAGCCCAACGAATACGGCAAATCCACCCTGTTCGACGCGATCCAGGCGCTGTTCTTCAAGGCCCACGGGTCGCGGGACAAGGAGATCAACGGCCTGCGCCCCCACGCCGGCGGCGCCCCCGAGGTGACCGTCGAGGTAGAGACCGACGCCGGCCGCCACCGCGTCACCAAGCGCTGGCTGCAAAAGCCCGCGGCCACCGTGCACCGGGACGGCCGGCTGATCGCCCAGGCCGACGCGGCCGAGGCCTGGATTGCCGACCTGCTGGGCGGGGACGCGGGGGCGCCCTCGGGCCTGATCTGGGTGCGACAGGGCATGACCGACCTGACCGCGGGCACCGCGACGGAACAGAAGGCAGCCCTCGCGGCCCGGCGCGACCTGATGACCTCGGTCGGGGCGGAGGTCGATGCGATGACCGGGGGGCGGCGGATGGACACGGCGCTGGCCCGCTGCCGCGAGGAGCTGTCGGGCTATGCCACCAAGACCGGCCGGCCTTTCGCCAACGGCCCCTGGAAGGCCGCGCAGGACAAGGTCGCCGCCCTGGCCGAGCGCCGCGATGCGCTGGCCGCCACCGCCGAAGACCTGCACGAGGCGCTGGCCGCCCGCCACCGGGCCCGGCGCGAGCTGCGCGAGTGGGACGCGCCCGAGGCCGCGGAAGAGCGCGCGGCGCGGCTTCGCGCCGCTGCCGAGGCGCAGGCCGAGGCAGAGCGGCACGCGCAGCAGGTCGAGGCCGCCGCGCACCGGGTCGAGATGGCCCGCCTGACCGCCGACAGCGCCCGGGACCGGCTGTCCGGGTTCCGCGAAACCGGGGCCGAGCGGGCCGCCGCCGCGGGGCTCGTCGCCGAGGCCGAGGCCACGGCCGCCCGCACCGCCGCCACCGTCGAGAAACTGGGTGCGCTGCGCGACGCCGCCGACCGGACCCTGGCCCAGACGCAGGACGCGTTGAAGACGGCCGAGGCCCGGCAGGCCGCCGCCCGGCGCGCCGAGGCCGCCCGCGACGGCGCCGACCGGCGGCGCGAACTGGCGGACCGCATCGCGAAGGCCGAAACCGTCCGCCGCGAGATGGAGACCGCCGCGGCGGATGCGCGCTCCGGCCCCGACGCACGCACCCTGCGGCGGATCGAGGAGCTGGCCGCCGCCCGGGCCACGGCCATCGCCACCCGCGACGCCACCGCGACACGCGTGATCGCGCAGTATGCCCAGGGCCGCGCCGGCACCATCCGCGACGGCGACACCGCCCTGCCCGAGGGCCAGCCCGTGCCGGTCCCCCGTGCGCTGCGCCTGACCATCGACGGCGTCGGCACGCTCGACCTGCATCCGGGCGAGGCGGGGGACGACAGCTCTGTCGCTGCGGCGGCGGAGGCCATGCAAGCGGCGCTCGACGCCATCGGGGCCGAGGATCTGGGCGCGGCCCGCCGGCAGGGCGCCGCCCGCACCGAGGCCGAGCGCCGGCTTGGCGAGGCGAGGGCCGTGCTGCAGAGCCTTGCGCCGGAGGGTCTCGACCCGCTGCGCCAGGCGCTGGCCCGGATCCCCGAGCCCGACGACGCCGAAGCGGACGCGCCCGACCCGCAAGAGGCCGAGGCCACGCTCGGCGCGGCGCGGGACGCCCAGGACCGGGCCCATATCGCCCGCCAGACCGCCGCGGACCGCCTGTCGGACGCACGGACCGAGGCCGCGGGCGCCGACGCCAACCTGCGCTCGCTGCGCGACCGGCTGGCCCGGGCCGAGGCGGCGCAGGCCAAGCTCGGCGAGAGCACCGAGGCGGAGCTTGCCGCGGAGGCCCGGACCACGGACGAGGCACTGACCGCCGCGCTGGCCGCCCATGCCGAGGCCGCCCGCGCCGCCCCCGACCTCGCCACCACCGCCGCCGCCCTGACCCGGGCGCAATCCGTCGACCGCCAGGCCCGGGACGAGATCGCCCGCCTGAAACCGCTGCTGGCGCGCCTCGACGAGCGCATCTCGCGCTCTGCCGGGGACGCGGTCGAGGAACGGCTGGCCGAAACCGGACAGGCTCTGGCGGCGGCCCAGGCGGAGCTTGCGCGGATCGACCACGAGGTGGCCGTGCTCACCCGGCTGGAGAAGGCGCTGGAGACCGCGCGCAACGAGGCGCGGGAGCGCTATTTCGCCCCGATCGCGCGCGAGCTGAAGCCGCTCCTGCATCTGCTCTGGCCCGAGGCCGACCTGACCTGGGGCGAGGAATCGCTGCTGCCGGATGCGCTGGTGCGCGACGGCCAGGAAGAGCCGATCGACATCCTGTCGGGCGGCACGCAGGAGCAGGTCGCACTGCTGGTCCGGCTGGCCTTCGCCCGGATGCTGGCCGCAGCGGGCCGGATCGCGCCGGTGATCCTGGACGACGCGCTGGTCTTCACCGACGACGACCGAATCGAGCGGATGTTCGACGCGCTCCACCGCCAGGCGGGGGATCTGCAGATCATCGTGCTGACCTGCCGCCAGCGCGCCTTCCGCGGGCTGGGCGGCACCGCGCTCAGCCTCGCGCCCGCCGGTGCCGCGCCCGTGACGGAGTAACGCCACGCACAGGCACAGACGCAGGCAGAGACGCAGACGCAGACGCAGACAAGCGGCGCCCGGTGCCTCGCGAAACACGCCAAAAAGAAAGGGCGGCCCGACAGGATCGGGCCGCCCTTTGGTTTCGGATCGGCTGGGGTTTCGGATCGGCTGGGACCCTAGTGCGTGGTTGTCGCACTAGGGGCTTCGGGGCCGGCCTTGAGCGCCGCTTCGGCCGCGGCGGCCTCTTCGGCGGCTTCGTCCCATTCGATCGGCTCGGGCGTGCGCACCAGCGCCTGCTCCAGCACTTCGGAGACGTGGGAGACAGGGATGATCGTCAGCCCCTCCTTCACGTTGTCGGGGATCTCGGGCAGATCCTTTTCGTTCTCCTTGGGGATCAGCACCGTCTTGATGCCGCCCCGCAGCGCCGCGAGCAGTTTCTCCTTCAGCCCGCCGATGGCCAGCGCGTTGCCCCGCAGCGTGACCTCGCCGGTCATCGCGATGTCGCGGCGGACGGGGATCTGCGTCAGCACCGACACGATCGAGGTGACCATGGCCAGACCGGCCGAGGGCCCGTCCTTGGGCGTCGCGCCTTCGGGGACGTGCACGTGGATGTCCCACTTGTCGAACTTCGGCGGCTTGACCCCGATCTGCGGCGCGATGGAGCGCACGTAGGACGAGGCCGCGTCGATGCTCTCCTTCATCACGTCGCCCAGCTTGCCCGTGGTCTTCATCCGGCCCTTGCCCGGCAGGCGCAGCGCCTCGATGTTCAGAAGCTCGCCCCCGACCGAGGTATAGGCCAGACCGGTGACGACGCCGACCTGATCCTCCAGCTCGGCCAGACCGTAGCGATAGCGCGACACGCCGAGGAAGTCGTCGAGATTGGCGGCCGACACCTCGATGACCTCGGCCTCTTTCTTGACGATCTTGGTCACGGCCTTCCGTGCCACCTTGGCGATCTCGCGCTCGAGATTCCGCACGCCCGCCTCGCGGGTGTAGGTGCGGATCATCTCGGTCAGCGCGTCGTCGGCGATGCTGAACTCCTTCTCCTTCAGGCCATGGTTCTTCATGACCTTCGGCAGCAGGTGCTGACGCGCGATCTCGCGCTTTTCGTCCTCGGTGTAACCCGCGAGCGAAATGATCTCCATCCGGTCCAGAAGCGGGCCCGGCATGTTGTAGGAGTTCGCCGTGGTCAGGAACATCACGTTCGACAGGTCATACTCGACCTCGAGGTAATGGTCGACGAAGGTGCCGTTCTGTTCGGGATCGAGCACCTCGAGCATGGCCGAGGCCGGGTCGCCACGGAAATCCTGGCCCATCTTGTCGATCTCGTCGAGCAGGATGAGCGGGTTCGTGGTCTTGGCCTTCTTCAGCGCCTGGATGATCTTGCCGGGCATGGAGCCGATGTAGGTCCGGCGGTGACCGCGGATCTCGCTCTCGTCACGCACGCCGCCGAGGCTGATGCGGATGAACTCGCGCCCCGTGGCCTTGGCGACCGACTTGCCCAGCGAGGTCTTGCCCACGCCCGGAGGGCCGACGAGGCACATGATCGGCCCCTTCAGCTTTTTCGAGCGCTGCTGCACCGCCAGATACTCGACGATCCGCTCCTTGACCTTCTCGAGGCCATAGTGATCGGCCTCAAGGATCGCCTCGGCGCGGCCGAGATCCTTCTTGACGCGGCTGCGCGTGCCCCACGGGATCGACAGCATCCAGTCGAGGTAGTTGCGCACGACCGTGGCCTCGGCGGACATCGGGCTCATGTTCTTGAGCTTCTTGACCTCGGCATCGGCCTTTTCGCGGGCCTCTTTCGAGAGCTTGGTCGCCTCGATCTTGTCCTCGAGCTCGGCGATCTCGTTGGCACCTTCTTCGCCATCGCCCAGCTCGCGCTGGATCGCCTTCATCTGCTCGTTGAGGTAATATTCGCGCTGGGTCCGCTCCATCTGCGATTTCACGCGGGTCTTGATCTTCTTCTCGACCTGCATGACGGACATCTCGCCCTGCATCAGGCCGAACACCTTCTCCAGCCGCTCGGCGACGGGGAGGGTTTCGAGCAAGTCCTGCTTCTGCGCCACCTCGATGCCGAGGTGCCCGGCCACGAGGTCGGCCAGCTTGGCGGGCTCGGTCGCCTCGCTGACGGCGGCCAGCGCCTCTTCGGGGATATTCTTCTTGACCTTGGCGTAGCGCTCGAAATCGGTCGCGACCGAGCGCACGAGGGCCGAGACGACCTCTTCGTCGCCCATGGTCTCGGTCAGATACTCGGCGGAGGCCTCGAAGAAATTCTCGTTTTCGTGGAACTGGGTGATGCGCACACGGGCGCGGCCCTCGACCAGCACCTTGACCGTGCCGTCGGGCAGTTTCAGCAGCTGCAGCACGTTGGCGAGAACGCCGTTGCGGTAGATCCCCGAGACGTCCGGGTCATCGACGCCGGGGTCGATCTGCGAGGACAGCAGGATCTGCTTGTCGTCCTGCATCACTTCCTCGAGAGCCCTGACGGATTTTTCGCGCCCGACGAACAGCGGCACGATCATGTGGGGGAAAACCACGATGTCGCGCAGCGGCAGGACGGGATAGGAGGGGCTGAGAGGCTCTTGCATGCTCTTGTCCTTATCATTTCGGCAGATCGGCCGGACCCCAATATCTCGGCGGTCGTGGGCCAATCCCTGACTGGATGGTGAAAATGGGGGCCTGTCCCCTGTGTTTCAACCTTGACGGGGTTTTGCCGACATTGCCCGCCCCGCGAGGGGGGAGCAAGGACGAAGTCCGGCGAATTGCCGTGGCCGGGCCCGGGCCCGCGGGGTGTGCCCCCGAAAAGGGCGGTGCGTCGGGGCGGCCCGGCCGCCGGGCCCCGGGCGGGGGCCGAAGGCGCCCATGGCCCCCCCGGCGGCGGGCTTCGGGAAATGGCCCCACCCCTGCCCATGCTCAGCCACAAAGTCGCGCTAGAGCTGTCACCCGACCCTCGAACGGGGCGCCCCCGTCGGCCCACATTGCGGAACCCGGCGCGGGACGGCCACCGGCAAACGACAAACGACAAACGACAACAGCAATCGCGGAGCAGGCGAAGCGCTATGACACGGAATCCACTTCTCGAGCGACTGCTCGGACAGATGCGGCGGCTCAATGTCCTTGCCGTCTGTGCGATCCTCGCCGCCTCGCAGGTGACCGAGACCCTGCCGGCGCTGCTGGCCGCGGGTCTCGGGGCGCTGTGCTTCGGTGCCCTGGTCCTGATCGCGATCCCGGCCTGGCGGCAGGCGCTGGAGGTCGCGGGCATCGGGGCCGTGCTCGCCTCGGTCGCCCCGCTGCCAATCGACATGCTGCCCGGTATCTGGCTGGGCCTGTCGGCGCTGTCCTACGTCCTGCTCTATGGGTCCTGGCACAACCGTCCCGCCCTGCGCCTGAACCTGGAGACGCGGCGCCGGATCTCGGTCCCCGGCTCGCCTGCCGCGGTCTGGCGCCGGGTGGTGCCCGGGGCCTCGCACCCGGCGGACCACTGGTCCGGCAAGCTGATCGATTTCGACGCGGACAAGGACGACCTGGACACGCTCTACCTGCGGTTCCGCACCGCGGACGGGCTGTTCGAGGAGGCCAGCATCGCATTCCTGGAAAAGACCAAGCCCCTGCGCTGCCGCTACCTGATCGAGCGGGCGAATGCCGCCGGCACCGACGAGGCCGAGGTTACGCTGACGATCTCGCAGAACCCCGATGACGGCGGCTGCACCGTCGAGACGGTGATGATCCAGCCCGAGCTGCCGCCCGGGATCGCGCTGGCCAGGTGGTTCGACGAGGTCGATGCCCAGGCCGACGGCACGGGAGCCCTGATCCACGCCCGCCGCAAGCTTTCGCTGCCCATGCTGTCGCGGCGCGGGTCGGCGCGGCAGGGCGATGGCGCGGCGACCGGCGACGCCGAGCCCGAGATCCTGCCCGATCCAGAGCTTGCCCAGGGCTGAGCGGCAGGCCGGCCAAGACTAGACCCGCTCGATGTCGCCCTCGGCGCGGGCCGCGTGAAAGGCGCTCTCGAAGGCGGCGAAGCGGCCCTCGGCGATGGCCTCGCGCATCCCCGCCATCAGCGCCTGGTAGTAATGCAGGTTGTGCCAGGTCAGCAGCATCCCCGAGATCATCTCGCCCGCGCGGAACACGTGGTGCAGGTAGGCTCGCGAATACCCCCGGCAGGTCGGACAGGTGCACGCGGCATCCAGCGGACGGGGATCGTCGGCGTGCCGCGCGTTCTTGAGGTTGACCTGCCCGCGCCGCGTCCACGCCTGCCCCGTGCGGCCCGAGCGCGAGGGCAGCACGCAGTCCATCATGTCGACCCCGCGCTTGACGGCCCCGACGATGTCGTCGGGCTTGCCGACGCCCATCAGATAGCGCGGCCTGTCCACCGGCAGCGACGCGGGGGCGTGGTCGAGACAGGCGAACATCGCCTCCTGCCCCTCGCCCACCGCCAGCCCGCCGATAGCGTAGCCGTCAAAGCCGATCTCGGTCAGCGCCTTGCCGCTCTCGGCGCGCAGATCCGGCTCCAGCCCGCCCTGCTGGATGCCGAAGAGCGCGTGCCCCGGCCGGTCGCCGAAGGCCTCGCGCGAGCGGGCGGCCCAGCGCATGGACAGGCGCATGCTCTCTTCGATCCTCTCGCGCGGCGCGGGCAGCGCGGGGCATTCGTCGAAGGCCATCACGATGTCCGAGCCCAGAAGCCGCTGGATCTCCATCGAGCGTTCGGGGGTCAGCTCATGTTTCGATCCGTCGACATGGCTGCGGAAGGTCACGCCCCGCTCGGTCAGCTTGCGCAGGTCGGCGAGGCTCATCACCTGGAAGCCGCCCGAATCCGTCAGGATCGGTTTGTGCCAGTTCATGAAGCGGTGCAGCCCGCCCAGCCGGTCGATCCGTTCGGCCGTGGGGCGCAGCATCAGGTGATAGGTGTTGCCCAGCAGGATGTCGGCCCCGGTCGCGGCCACGCTCTCGGGCAGCATCGCCTTGACCGTAGCGGCGGTGCCCACGGGCATGAAGGCAGGGGTCCGGATCTCTCCCCGCGCGGTGGAGATCACGCCGGTGCGGGCAGAGCCGTCGGTGGCCTGAAGATCGAAGGTGATGCGTGTCATGGGCGCGGATTACGCCGCGCCCCTCCGGTGCGCAAGCCGGCGCGGCGCAACCTTGCCCGGTGCGCAAGCCTGCCCGGCGCAGGCCCGCCCGCTGCAACCTCCCCGGCTCATAGCTCGTCCGCGACAAGCAGTTCCGGCGCAGGTCTGCCCGGTGCAAGCCCGCCTGATGCAAGCAGGTCCGGTTCAAGCCGAGCCGGTGCGCGCGCCAGGCGCAAGCGGCTCCGGACCAGTCCCCATGGCGCCATCAGGCAGGCTGCACGCCCCCGATGTCCGGAGCACCAGGCCCGATGCAACGTCATTGCCCTGCAATCCCGACGCCCCGGCGCCGGCGCCCTCAAAGGTCACCAGGCGCAAGGGCCACCGCATGCAAGGGACACAGCAGGCAACGCCCTGCGCAGATGGGGCCGGCAGGTGGGCCGGCCGGATCAGTCCGCGCCGCGGGCGGCCAGCCAGGCCTCCATCATCGCAATCTCGGCCTCTTGCCCGGCGATGATGCCCTCGGCGAGCGCACGGGTCTCGGGATCGGTGCCATGCTCCAGCAAGACCCGGGCCATGTCCACCGCGCCCCGATGATGCGGGATCATGCCACGGATGAAATCCTCGTCCGGGTCGCCGCTGAAGGGGATCGCCATGCCGGCATGCATCTCGGCATTGATCCGCTGCCACGCGGCGATCACCGGATCCTCGGAGAGCGGCGCATCCATGGCCCCGTGGTCCATGGCGTCATGATCCATCTCGGCATGATCCATATCGGAACGGTCCATATCGGAGTGATCCATCCCGGAGTGATCCATCTCGGAACGGTCCATATCGGAGTGATCGCCGGCCCCGGACGCGGCGGCGGTGCCGGTCTCGGCGATGCCGTCCAGGGGCAGCAGGCAAAGCAACAGCACCCCCGCGAGCTCAGATCTTTTCATTCCTGTTTCTCCAATTGCAAGACGCGCGGCGGCCGCGCAGGACCACCCGCATCGAGCCTATCACGGGCTCCGGGTACGCGACCCGCCCTTTCCTCGGCGACACGGCCTTGTTACCTCTGCGCCACGCAGCCGAGAGGACCTCCATGCCCGACGACATCCCCGCCGACCTGATCCGCCTTGGCTGGGAGGAATGGCTCGGCCTGCCGGACCTCGGCCTGCCCACGCTCAAGGCCAAGGTGGATACCGGGGCGCGGACCTCCGCACTCCATGCCTTCGACATCGAGACCTTCGGCACCGCCCGCGCCCCCAAGGTCCGCTTCGCGATCCATCCCCTGCCCGGCCGCGACGACCTGTCGATCACCTGCTCGGCCCCGATCGTGGACCGCCGCGAGGTCACCTCGTCGAACGGCGAGACCGAGCTGCGCTTCGTCATCGAGACCACGATCGATGTCGGCGAGGGCGAGAGCTGGCCGATCGAGATCACCCTGACCGACCGCGGCGACATGCGCAGCCGGATGCTTCTGGGCCGGCAGGCGCTGCGCGAGGATTGCGTGGTGGCCCCCTCCGAACGCTTTCTGCGGCCCGAGCGCAGCTATGACGTCTATTCCGCGCGCAAGATCAAGGCGACCCAGCCCAACCGGATCCTGCGGATCGCCGTGCTCAGCCGCGAGCCCAACAGCTATTCCACCAAGCGCATCGTCCACGAAGGCGAGACCCGGGGCCATGTGGTCGAGGTCATCGACACCACGCGCTGCTACATGGCGATCAACGCGCTGGCGCCCGAGATCCACTACGACGGCAAGCGCTTGCCCCGCTACGACGCGGTGATCCCGCGGATCGGCGCCTCGATCACCCCCTACGGCACCGCCGTGATCCGCCAGTTCGAGACGCTGGGCACCTATTGCGTCAACGGCTCGGCCGGGATCACCGCCAGCCGGGACAAGCTGCACGCGCACCAGGTGCTGGCGCGGCACCGGATCGGGATGCCGACCACGGCTTTCGCGTCGTCGCCCAAGGACACCGACAACCTGATCGGGCTGGTGGGCACCGCACCGCTGATCGTCAAGCTGCTCGAATCGACACAAGGCAAGGGCGTGGTGATGGCCGAGACCAAGAAGGCCGCGCAATCGGTGATCGACGCCTTCCGCGGCCTGCGCGCCAATTTCCTGGTGCAGGATTTCGTCAAGGAGGCCGCGGGCGAGGACATCCGCTGTTTCGTCATCGCCGGCAAGGTCGTGGCCGCGATGCGCCGCACATCGGCGGGCGACGATTTCCGCTCCAACCTGCATCGGGGCGGCCAGGCGCAATCGGTCAAGATCACCCGCGAGGAACGCACCGCCGCCGTCAAATCGGCCCGCGCCTTCGGGCTGAACCTGGCGGGCGTCGATCTTCTGCGCTCCAACGACGGGCCGAAGATCCTCGAGGTCAACTCGAGCCCCGGCTTCGAGGGCATTGAAAAGGCGTCGAAAAAGAACCTCGCCGCGGCGCTGTACGAAGAGATCGAGCGCCAGGTCAAGCCCGCCCCGCTGAAACCCAAGAGCAAGACCGCCAAGGCCGGCTGAGCCCGGGCCGGGCAGGCCTTGCCGGCAGGCTTGACTGGTGCGCATCAATTCGATATTTCGCGAAATATGGAAATGAATGATGCCGTCGACACCTTCGCCGCCCTGGGCCAGCCCCTGCGGCTCTCGGTCCTGCGCCGCCTGGTGCAGGCCGGCCCCCCCGGCCTGACCGCCGGCCAGATCGCCGAGGACCACGGCACCTTGGCCAACACCCTGTCGTCGCACCTGCGGGTGCTGTCCGCGGCGCGCCTGGTGACCGCCACCCGCGAGGGGCGGCACATCCGCTACCGCGCCGACATGGAGGGGCTGCGCACCATCATGTCCTTCCTGCTGGAGGATTGCTGCGGCGGCAGACCCGCGCTCTGCCGGCCGGTCATCGCCGAGATCGCCGATCTTGCCTGTTGAGGACCCGATGCGCCGCCCTGCCCCCCGCAATGTCCTGGTGCTCTGCACCGGCAATTCCGCCCGCTCGATCCTGGGCGAGGTCCTGTTCCGCGATGCGACGGCCGGGCGTTTTCGCGGCTATTCCGCCGGGTCGCAGCCCAAGGAGGCGCCGCACCCCGACGCGCTCCGCCTGCTGGCCGAGAAGGGGCACGACACCACGGGCCTTGCGTCGAAAAGCTGGGATGTCTTCGCAGCCCCCGACGCGCCGCGGATGGATATCGTGATCACGGTCTGCGATTCGGCGGCAAGCGAGACCTGCCCCTACTGGCCGGGCGCCCCGGTTCGCGCCCATTGGGGCCTGCCGGACCCGGCCGGCGTGACCGACCCCGCCGCCCGCGCCCGCGCCTTCGCCGAGACCTACAGGGCGCTCGCCGCCCGGATCGACCGGCTGATGGCCCTGCCCGAGGATCCGGGCGCGGCCGAGCTGCAGGCCGCGCTGTCGGCGCCGGGGACCGACGATTGCCTTTGATCTTGCACGACGGCTGGTGGCCGAGGCGATGGGAACCGGGCTGCTGGTCTGCACGGTGGTGGGGTCCGGCATCATGGCCGAATCCCTGACCGGGGACACTGCGCTCGCCCTGTTGGGCAACACCCTGCCCACCGGGGCGATCCTGGTGGTGCTGATCACGATCCTCGGCCCGGTGTCGGGGGCGCAGTTCAATCCCGCGGTGACCCTGGCGCTGGCCCTGCGGCGTGCGCTGCCCTGGCGCGAGGTCGCGCCCTATGTCTGCGCCCAGATCGGCGGCGGCCTGCTGGGCAGCGAGCTGGCCCACGGCATGTTCGACCTGTCGCTGGTCCAGGTCAGCACACATGTCCGCACCGGATCCGGCCAGTGGCTGGCCGAGCTTGTCGCCACCTTCGGCCTGATGGCGGCGATCCTGGGCGGGCTGCGGTTCCGGTCCGACGCGGTGCCGTGGCTGGTCGGGCTCTACATCACAGCCGCCTACTGGTTCACCGCCTCCACCAGCTTCGCCAACCCCGCGGTCGCGATCGCCCGTGCCGCCACCGACACCTTCTCGGGCATCCGCCCGGTCGACGTGCCGCCCTTCATCCTGGCGCAGCTGGCGGGCGCCGCGCTGGCCTCGGCGGTCATCGGCTGGCTGCTCTACCCAGCAGAGCGCAGCCCCGACCCACTGCGCTGGCGGCTGAGACGTCGAAACCGGCGCCCGGCCCGGCCCATGCGTCGCATCGCACCTGGCTGAATGAATGGGCCGCGGCAGCGGCGCCGCGAGATTGCGGCCACGTCGGCCCGAATGCCCCCGCGCCCCTTTACGATCCGGCCGATAAACCTTATGCTTTCGATCAACCAAAGGCACCGGAGCCTCCATGACCGAACAGGCACCGCCCCTCGAGGGCACCCCGCTCATCAAACCCTCCACGACCGATCACCCGCTTTACGACAGCGTGGTCGAGGCATGCCGCAGCGTCTATGACCCGGAAATCCCGGTCAATATCTACGACCTCGGCCTTGTCTACACGATCGAGATCGACGCCGAGGGCGCCGTGCGCATCGACATGACGCTGACGGCGCCCGGCTGCCCGGTCGCCGGAGAGATGCCCGGCTGGGTCGCCGGCGCGGTAGAACCCCTGCCCGGGGTCAAGCAGGTCGATGTCGAACTGACCTGGGATCCGCCTTGGGGCATGGACATGATGTCCGACGAAGCGCGGCTCGAACTGGGCTTCATGTAGCGCCCGCCCCCTCCGGACCCTGCAGTGGCCCGCGCCGCGGACCGGATTGCGTCCTGGCGTTCCGTGGTCGCAAGCCCCACCGACCGGCCACGCCTCTGCGGGAAAACCTGCCCAATTCGTCGAAGCTTCGTGATTTATCCGCCGGTCGGGCGCTGATCTGTGACCTGCGTCACAGTCTTCAGCGCCTCTGACCAGCCATGGTGGGACACCCTGTCGCGTATTGGTGTGGATCCCGGCCGTTTTGTACTTTTCGCCACTTTCGTCCGGGAAAATCCGGCCCCTAGCCTCAAAAGCAATATATTTCCCTTGCAATTCAAAAAGCAATTCTTTTTACTTGCTTTATGATTTGCAAAGGATCCGACCCGCAATGACAGCCGCGGCCCACGCCGTCCTGACCGGAGACCTCATCGCCTCGCGCACGGCCGGCACCGCTGCGGTCGAGGCCGCGATGGGCGCCCTTCAGTCCTGCGCACGGGATCTGGGCGACGAACTCGGCGCCGATCTGCGCTTCACCCGGTTCCGGGGCGACGGCTGGCAGCTTCACCTGACCGATACGTCCCGCGTGCTCGATGTGATGCTGGCGCTGGTGGCCGGTCTTCGGGTGGCGGAGACCGGGCTGGGCACGCGAATCGCCGCCGGGCTCGGGCCGGTCGAGACGCTGGGCACCGCGGATCTCTCGGATGCCACAGGCGAGGCGTTCTTCGTCTCGGGTGACCTGCTGGAACGGATCGGCGTCCGGCGGCGGCTGGCCATCGGCGGGGCCGGGATCGGGCCCTGGCAGGTGGCGGTGGTGGATCTGCTGGATCACATCGCCTTCGGCTGGTCCGCCGCCCAGGCCGAGGCGGTGGCCCTCGCCGCCACGCCCGCCCGTCCCACCCAGGACGAGATCTCGGGCCGGCTCGGCATCACCCGGCAGGCGGTGCAGGCCCGGCTCGCCGCCGCCGGAGAGGCGCATCTGCAGACCGCCCTGCGCAGCTTTCGCGCACATGACTATACCGCGCCCGGCCGCGGCGCCGAAGGCTGAGCGCCCATGGCGGAAACCTTCGTCGCCCTGCTTTTCGCCCATGTGCTCGCGGATTTCGTGCTGCAGACCGATGCCATGGTGCGCCGCAAGGCGGAACCGCTGATCCTGCTGGCCCATGCGGCCGTGGTTCTGGTCACGGCGCTGGCGGTTCTGGGCACGCTGACCGCCTGGCCGGTCTATGCGCTGGCGGCGGCCCACCTGGCCATCGACACGGTCAAGCTGCAGGTCGGCGACCGGCTGGGGCCCTATCTGCTCGACCAGGCGGCCCATGTGGCGAGCCTGGCGGCGGTGGCGCTGGTGGCGCCCGCGCTCTGGGCGGCCAGCGTCTGGGCCGGCGCGGCGCCCGACGCACTCGCCGCCGCCCTGCCCGCGATCCTGCTGCACCTGGCGGGCTTCATCGTCGCCGTGCGCGCGGGCGGCTTCACCGTGGGCAAGCTGCTGGAGCCGATGACCGCGCACTGGACCCGCGCCCGGATCCTCGGCGGCGGCTTTCCCCAGGCCGGCCTGCTGATCGGCCAGCTGGAGCGCGGGCTGACCTTCGCGCTGGTGCTGGCGGGCCAGCCCACGGCCGTGGCCTTCCTGATCGCCGCCAAATCCGTCCTGCGGTTCAACGCCACACGGGAAGACCGCAGGATCGCTGAATACGTCATAATCGGCACGCTCGCCTCGGTGGGCTGGGCCTTGTTCGCCGCCTATGCGACGCTCTGGCTGAACGCGCAGCTGTAGGAGACGGACGTGACGGAACGCGAAAAGATGATCGCCGGAGAGCTTTATCGGGCGGGCGATCCGGAACTGGTCGAGATGCGCAAGCGGGCGCAGGCGCTGACGCGGGCCTATAATGCCACCACCTACGGCGAGGATGCCGTGCGCCGCCCGCTGCTGGAGGCGCTGCTGGGCGCGGGCGGCCACGCCGCCGTGATCCGCCCGCCGTTCCACGTGGATTACGGCAGCAACATCCACCTGGGGCGCGGCGTCTTTCTCAACTTCGGCTGCGTGATCCTGGATGTCTGCCCGGTGCGGATCGGCGACCGGAGCGAGATCGGCCCCTATGTCCAGATCATCGCCGCCGACCATCCGCGCGATCCGCAGATCCGCCGCTCGGGCCTGGAGCTGGGCCGGCCGGTGACCCTGGGCGCCCATGTCTGGGTCGGCGCGGGCGCGATCGTGCTGCCCGGGGTCAGCATCGGCGACGACGCCATCATCGGCGCCGGGGCGGTTGTCACCCGCGACGTGGCGGCGGGCGTCACCGTGGCGGGAAACCCCGCCCGGCCCATCGGCCCTTGAGACGGACCGCCCCCCGCCTTATGTTGGGCGGTGAAAAGAGAGGTGCCATGTTCTCCATTCCCGGCAAGCAAGCCGTCACATTGTCCCCCAGCGCCGTCAGCCAGATCCGCCGGCTGATGGACAGCAAGGGCCACAAGGGTCTCAAGCTCGGCGTCAAGAAGGGCGGCTGTGCCGGCATGGAATACACGATGGATTATGCCGACGAGATCGACCCGCTCGACGAGGTGGTCGAGCAGGACGGTGCGCGGGTGATGATCGCGCCGATGGCGCAGATGTTCCTGTTCGGGACCGAGATCGACTACGAGGTGTCGCTGCTGGAGGCGGGGTTCAAGTTCCGCAATCCCAACGTCGCCGACGCCTGCGGCTGCGGGGAATCGATCAAGTTCAAGGACGTCGAGGAGCTCGCCGCCGAACGCGAGGGCTGAGCCTTCCACCGACCGACCGTGGGCCCTGCCCGGAGCCTCCGGACCGACGGGTGCGTTCGGCCGGGAGCGGGGCGGCGCGAGAGGTACCGTGCGCCTGCGCCTCGTTGAGAGGGGCCTCCGGCGGGAGTTTTCCTGCCAAGATGAAGACTTGCCAAGACGTCGATGTGATCCGGCGCCCGGGTTACGGGGGTGACGGGGCGACGTGCTGCGCCGGATCGGGGCTTGGACAATGGGGCCGGCGCCTGGGCGGCAGGTTTGGGGGCGTCTCCGGCCACGCGCGTCCGGGTCGGGATTTCAAGCCCTTCCACGTCCGTCGCGGTCTTGCTAAGCGGGTGAGGCTGTTCAAGGAGAGATCGACATGCGCCGCAAACTGGCTGCCGGAAACTGGAAGATGAACGGGGCGCTCTCGGCGATGGCCGAGGTGCAGGCCATTTGCGACGCCCATCCCGCGCCCGGGGTCGACCTGTTGCTGTGTCCCCCGGCCACGCTGATCTGGCCCATGGCCTCGATGCGGGGCAGCCATCCGATGGCCGTCGGGGCACAGGATTGCCACATGGCGGCCAAGGGGGCCCATACCGGCGACATCGCCGCGCCGATGTTGCGCGAGGCCGGGGCGACCCATGCCATCGTCGGCCATTCGGAGCGCCGCGCGGACCATGGCGAGACCAGTGCCACGGTCCGGGCCAAGGCCGAGGCCGCCCATGCGGCCGGCATGACGGCGGTGGTCTGCATCGGCGAGACCCTGGAGGATCGCGAGGCAGGCCGGACGCTCGACGTGGTCGGCACCCAGATCGCGGCTTCGGCGCCGGACGGGGCGACGGCCGCGAACACCGTCGTGGCCTACGAGCCGGTCTGGGCGATCGGCACCGGCAAGGTGCCGACCCTGCGGCAGATCGGCGAGGTCCACGCCTTTCTGCGGGCCAAGCTGGTGGCGCGGCTGGATGACGAGGGCACCGGCATCCGGCTGCTGTACGGTGGCTCGGTCAAGGCCTCGAACGCGGCCGAGATCTTTGCGGTGGACGACGTGGACGGCGCCCTTGTCGGCGGCGCGAGCCTGACCTGCGCCGATTTCTCGCCCATCATCAGCGCGTTGGAGCAGGCCTGACGAGAGGCCCGGGCCCGGCCGGCGGGCTGTGTCCAGCGCGGCCCGAGATCCGGGCTCGCGCGGGCCCGCCGCCGGCTCCGCGCAGACAGAAGCGCGGCATCGAGGCGCTTGCCTCCGGCGCCAACGGGCGGCACAAGTGCCTCCATGCTGCGCCTGTCCCAATCCCCGAACGATCCCGATTTCGTACAGAATCCCTACCCGTTCTACGACCGGGCCCGCGCCGGCGGCGACCTGTTCCTGTGGCAGGACTACGGGCTGGTCTGCGCGGTCTCGCACCGGGCGGTCACAGCACTTCTCAAGGACCGGCGCCTGGGGCGCGAGGCCCCGCCCGAGAGCGCCCCCGCGATCCCCGACCGGCTGCGCCCTTTCTACGACATCGAGGCCCATTCGATGCTGGAGCTGGAGCCGCCCCGCCATACCCGCCTGCGGTCGCTGGTGCTGCGGGCCTTCACCTCGCGCCGCATCGCCGGGATGGAGCCGCGGATCGAGGCGCTGTGCCACGGGCTGATCGACCGCTTCCCGGGCGGCCCGTTCGACCTGCTGGACGCCTATGCGCGGGTGGTGCCGGTGGTGGTGATCGCCCGGCTGCTGGGCGTGCCGGAGGCGCGGGCGGACGACTTGCTGGGCTGGTCCAACGCCATGGTCGCCATGTACCAGGCCCGCCGCACCCGCGCCGTGGAGGATGCCGCCGTCGCGGCCTCCATCGCCTTTCGCGCCTTCGCCGAAGAGACCATCGCGGCGCGGCGCGGTGCCCCGGGCGAGGATCTGCTGTCGGATCTGATCGCCGCCGAGGAGGCCGGAGAGAAGCTCTCGACCGATGAGCTGGTGACCACGGTGATCCTGCTTCTGAACGCGGGGCACGAGGCCACGGTCCACAGTCTCGGCAACGCGGTGAAGCTGCTGCTGGAGCGGGACGATCGCCGCGCGGATGCGGAGGTCGTCGAGGAATGCCTGCGGCTCGATCCGCCGCTGCATATCTTTCAGCGCTGGGTCTACGAGGAGGTCGAGATGTTCGGCCATACCTTCCGGCGCGGCGACCAGGTCAACTGTCTGCTGGCCGCCGGCAATCGCGACCCCGAGGCCTACCCCGAGCCGAACAGGTTCCGCCCCGGGCGCGGCGGGCCGTTGCTGACCTCGTTCGGCGGGGGGATCCATTTCTGCGTCGGGGCCCCGCTTGCGCGGCTGGAGATGCGCGTCGCGCTGCAGGTGCTGTTCGAGCGGGCGCCGGGGCTGCGCCTTGCCTCGCCGCCGCGCTATGCCGATGTCTATCACTTCCACGGGCTGGAAAAGCTGATGGTCGTGACCGGGGACTGACCTGCCCGCCGACGCGGTCAGGTCACCGTCACGGACAGATCGCGCAGCCCCGCGATCGAGAGGATCAGGGCGTCGCCGCGCGCGACCGGCCCCACGCCGGCCGGCGTGCCCGACAGGATCACATCGCCGGGGGCCAGCTCGAAATAGGCGGAAAGACAGGCGATCATCTCGGGGATCTTCCAGATCATCTGGTCGAGGTCGCCCTCCTGAACCGTCGCTCCGTTGAGCGTGAGCGCAATGCGCCCCTTGTCCATGGGGCCGGTCTGCGCGGCGGGCAAGAGCGGCCCCACCGGGGCGGACCGCTCGAATGCCTTGCCGATCTCCCACGGGCGGCCCATCCGCTTGGCCTCGGCCTGAAGGTCGCGGCGTGTCATGTCGAGGCAGGGCGCATAGCCCCAGACATGGTCCAGCGCCTCGGCGACGGCGATATCCGCGCCGCCCCTGCCCAGCGCCACGAGCAATTCGGCCTCGTGATGCACGTCGGCGCTTTGCGGCGGGTAGGGAAACTCTCCGCTCGCATCCAGGTTGTCGGGGTTCTTCTGAAAGAAGAACGGGGGCTCGCGGTCCGGGTCGTGGCCCATCTCGACGGCATGGGCGGCGTAGTTCCGCCCGATGCAATAGACCCGGCGCACCGGGAATTGCCCGCCGCCCGCCACCGGGATCGTTGGCACGGGCGGGGCCGTGATGACATGCTCCGACATCTCTTTGTGTCCTTCCCTCGTGATCCGGGCCGGAGGAGCGTGGCCGCGCGATGCGGCCGGACGGGCTCCGTTCCGGTGTTCCGGTTTTTCCGGTGTTTCGGACGGAGGAGTGCCCGGGATCGGCCGCCCGCGCAAGATACGGCGCCCGCAAGATGCGCCGAACATGGGGTGGCCCCTTGCACCGGCCGGCGATAGGCCGATGATACGAGGCGCGGACGGGCGGCGCCGAAGCGGCCCGCCCGTCGCAAGACGTTACAGCCCTGTGAAGACCCAGCCCCCTGAAGACCCACTTCCCTGAAGACCCAGCCCCAAGTCGACAACCGAAGAGAGACACCATGGCCGCCACCCTAGCCGCGTTGATTGCCCCCCATGACGCCGCCCTGCCCGCGATCGGCGCCCCGGGGCGCGACTGGCTGACCTATGGCGGCCTGCGCGAGCTGGCCGGCCGTGTGACCGCATCGCTGCGGGCCGCCGGGATCGGCGCCACCGACCGCGTCGCCATCGTGCTGCCGAACGGCCCCGAGATGGCGACGGCCTTCGTGACCCTGGCCCAGGCGGCGGTCACCGCCCCCCTGAACCCGGCCTACCGGCTGGAGGAATATCGGTTCTATCTGGACGATCTGAAGGCAAAGGCCCTTGTCGTCATGGCCGACGAGAGCGGCCCGGCGGTCGAGGCCGCGACCGCCTGCGGCATGAAGATCCTGCGGCTGTCCGTCGATCCGGCCCTGCCCGCGGGCATCTTTGCCCTGCACCCCGAGGGGGAGGCCGCCCCCGCGCCCGACGGCACCCCCGAAGCGGGCGACACCGCACTGATCCTGCACACCTCGGGCACCACCTCGCGGCCCAAGATCGTGCCGCTGCTGCAATCGAACCTTGCTGCCTCGGCGCTCAACATCCGCGCGGCCCTCGCGCTGAGCCGGGACGACCGCTGCCTGAACGTGATGCCGCTCTTCCACATCCACGGGCTGATCGCCGCCGTTTCGGCCTCGCTGGCGGCGGGGGCGTCTGTCTGGTGCGCGCCGGGGTTCGACGCCTTGCGCTTTTTCGGCTGGATGAAAGAGGCGCGGCCGTCGTGGTACACCGCCGTCCCGACGATGCACCAGGCGATCCTGTCGCGCGCGCCCCGCAACGCCGATGTCATCGCCGACACGCCGCTGCGGTTCCTGCGGTCGTCCTCGGCCTCGCTGCCCGCGCAGGTGATGCGGGCGCTGTCCGAGACCTTCGCCGCCCCGGTGATCGAGGCCTACGGCATGACCGAGGCGACCCACCAGATGACCTCCAACCCGCTGCCCCCGCGGTCCCAGATCCCCGGATCGGTCGGCATCACGGCAGGCCCCATGGTGCGCACCGCGCATGAGGCCGAGGACCGGCTGATCGAGGGCACCGGCGAGGTCGTGATCTCGGGGGCCAACGTCACACCCGGCTACGAGGGCAACCCGGACGCCAACGCCAAGAGCTTCTTTCTGGCCGAGGGGCACCGCTGGTTCCGCACCGGCGACCAGGGGGCGATTGATGCCGAGGGATATCTCCACCTCACCGGCCGCCTGAAAGAGATCATCAACCGCGGCGGCGAGAAGATCAGCCCGCTGGAGGTGGACGGCGTCCTGATGGATCATCCGGCCATCGCCCAGGTCGTGACCTTCGCGATGCCGCATCCCAAGCTGGGCGAGGAGGTCGCCGCGGCCGTCGTCCTGGCCGAGGGGCAGAGCGCGACGGACCGCGAGATCCGCGATTTCGCCGCCACCCGGCTGGCCGATTTCAAGGTGCCGCGCAAGGTCGTGCTGCTCGACGAGATCCCGAAGGGCGCCACCGGCAAGATGCAGCGGATCGGCCTGGCCGAAAAGCTGGGCCTGGGGCCGGGCGCCTGAGACCGCGAAAGGACGTATGGACATGAAGATCTGCATCTTCGGGGCGGGCGCCATCGGCGGCTACATGGGCGCGAAACTGGCGCAGGCGGGCGCGGACGTCAGCCTCGTGGCGCGCGGGCCGCATCTGGCGGCCATGCAGGCCGACGGGCTGACCCTGATCGAAGAGGGCGCCGACCCGGTGACGGTGACGGTCCGCGCCAGCAGCGATCCGGCCGATCTGGGCCCGCAGGACTACGTCGTTGTGACGCTCAAGGCCCATTCCGTGCCGCCGGTGGTGCCGCTGATGGCGCCCCTCATCGGCCCCGACACCACCATCGTCAGCGGCGTCAACGGCGTGCCCTGGTGGTATTTCCACAAGATCGGTGGCCCGCTGGAGGGCACGCGCCTGGCCAGCGTCGATCCGGGCGACGCGCAATGGGACGGCTTCGGCCCCGACCGCGTGCTGGGCTGCGTGGTCTATCCCGCCGCCGAAGTGCCCACGCCCGGCACAATCCGCCATATCGAGGGCAACCGCTTTTCGCTGGGCGAACCGGACGGCAGCAAATCCGACCGGGCGCTGGCGCTGTCGAAACTGCTGACGTCCGCGGGCCTCAAGGCGCCGGTGCGGCCCAAGCTGCGCGACGAGATCTGGGTGAAGCTCTGCGGGAACCTGTCGTTCAACCCGATCTCGGCCCTGACCGGCGCGACGCTGGACGTGCTCTGCACCGATGCCGACAGCCGCCCCGTGGCCCGCGCCATGATGAGCGAGGCGCAGACCATCGCCGAGATGCTGGGCGTGAAGTTTCCCATCGACGTGGACCGCCGGCTGGACGGCGGCGCGGCGGTGGGGGCGCACCGGACCTCGATGCTGCAGGACCTCGATGCCGGGCGCCCGATGGAGATCGACGCCCTCGTCGGCTCGGTGCAGGAACTGGGCCGGCTGACCGACACGCCCACGCCGACGATCGACGTGGTGCTGGCGCTGGTGCGGCTGCGGGGGCGGGTCGCCGGTCTCTATCCCTGACCGCGCCATCCCTGACCGCGCCGTTGCGGTGGACTTTCGCCCCTCCAGGCAATAGAGCGTCGGCAACCGAAAGCAAGGCTTGAGAAACATGTCTGACACGAACACCCCCGACATCGTATACACCAAGGTCGATGAGGCGCCCGAGCTGGCATCGGCCTCGTTACTGCCGATCATCCGCACCTTCGCGGCGGCCGCCGGTGTCACGGTCGGCACCCGCGACATCTCGCTGGCCGGCCGCATCATCGCCGCCTTCCCCGAACAGCTGACCGAGGCGCAGCGCCAGACCGATGACCTCGCGGTTCTGGGCGAGCTGGTGAAGTCGCCCGAGGCCAATGTCATCAAGCTGCCCAACATCTCTGCCTCGGTGCCGCAGCTTGTGGCCGCGCTGAAAGAGCTGCAATCCCAGGGCTTCGACCTGCCGGACTACCCCGAGAACCCGCAGACCGACGCCGAAAAGGCCACGCGCGCCCGGTTCGACGCGATCAAGGGCTCGGCCGTGAACCCGGTCCTGCGCGAGGGCAATTCCGACCGCCGCGCCGCCGTCGCGGTCAAGAACTACGCCATGGCCAATCCCCATTCGATGGGCAAATGGTCCCCCGACAGCAAGACCCATGTCTCGACCATGTCCGCCGGCGATTTCCGCTCGAACGAGCAATCCTCGACCCTGACCGCAGCGCAGGCGGGCGATGCCCGGATCGAGCTTGTGGGCCGGGACGGCAGCGTCACGGTCCTCAAGGACAGCGTCAATTATCCCGCCGGCACCGTCGTCGACACGACCTTCATGTCGGCCAGGGCGCTGTCGGCCTTCCTGGCCGAACAGGTCGCCGCCACCAAGGAGGCGGGGATCCTGTTCTCGATCCACCTCAAGGCCACGATGATGAAGGTCTCCGACCCGATCCTGTTCGGCCATGCGGTCACGGCCTTCGTGGGCCCGGTGTTCGAGAAATACGGCGACAAGCTCAAGGCCGCGGGCGCCAACCCCAACGCGGGCCTCGCCGATCTGCACGCCCGCGTCGCCGGGATGCCCGAGAAGGACGAGATCGAGGCCGAGATCGCCGCCGTCATGGCCGAGCGTCCGCCGCTCTACATGGTGAATTCCGACAAGGGCATCACCAACCTGCACGTGCCCTCGGACGTGATCATCGACGCCTCGCTGCCCGCGCTGATCCGCGCGGGCGGCAAGGGCTGGGGCCCGGACGGCACCGAAGCCGACGCCAATTGCGTGATCCCCGACAGCTCCTACGCGTCGGTCTATGACGCCGCGATCGAGGATTGCAAAGCCAACGGCGCCATTGACCCCGCGACCGTCGGCACGGTCCAGAACGTCGGCCTGATGGCGCAGAAGGCCGAGGAATACGGCTCTCACCCCACCACGTTCGAGGTCCCCCATGCGGGCATGGTCCGGGTGGTTCTGGCCAACGGCGACATCCTCAGCGAACACGAGGTGGAGGCCGGAGACATCTGGCGCGCCGCCTCCAGCCGCAAGGCTCCGATCGAGGATTGGGTGCAGCTGGCCATCGACCGCCAGGCCGCCGAGAATTGCCAGGCGATCTTCTGGCTGGACGAGACCCGCGCCCATGACGCGCAGCTGATCGCCCATGTCAAACCCCTGCTGGAGGCGGCCGGCGTCACCGACAGGTTCCGCATCCTGCCCCCGCGCGAGGCCACCCATGTGTCGTTCGAGACGATCCGCAAGGGCGAGACCTCGATCGCGGTGACCGGCAACGTGCTGCGCGACTATCTCACCGACCTCTTCCCGATCCTGGAGCTGGGGACCTCGGCGAAGATGCTGTCCATCGTCAAGCTGATGAACGGCGGCGGCATGTTCGAGACCGGCGCGGGCGGCTCCGCCCCCAAGCACGTCCAGCAATTGATGGAGGAAAACCACCTGCGCTGGGATTCGCTCGGCGAGTTCTGTGCCCTGGGCGAGAGCCTCAAGTATCTGGCGACGGTGAAGAACAACGCCAAGGCGAAGGTCCTGGGCGAGGCGGTGGAGCTTGCCACCCAGCAGGTCCTCGACAACGACAGGTCGCCGAGCCGCCGGGTGGGCCAGCCCGACAACCGCGACAGCCATTTCTACTTCGCGCTCTACTGGGCGCAGGCGCTGGCCACCCAGACCGAGGACACCGAGCTTTCCGCGCATTTTGCGCCGCTGGCCAAGGCCCTGACCGAGAACGAGGCGGCCATCGTCGCCGACCTCGCCGCGGCACAGGGATCGCCGGCCGACACCGGGGGCTATTACCACCCCGAGCCGGCCAAGGTCTCGTCGGTCATGCGGCCGTCCGAGACGCTGAACAAGATCATCGGCTGACGCGCCGATCCCCCGCCCCGGGCGTGGCCCGCCGCTAAAGCGGCAGCGCCCGGGTCGACTTGATCTCTTCCATCGACAGCAGGGCGGTGACGTTGAACACCCGCACCTCCGATATCAGCGCCTGGTAGAAGGCGTCATAGGCCCGCGCGTTCTGCACCCGGACCTTCAGGATATAGTCGATGTCGCCGGCCAGCCGGTGCGCCTCCTGCACCTCGGGCCGCGCCTGCAGGGCCGCGAGAAAGCGGTTTTGCCAGTCGGCCTCGTGCTCCGACGTGCGGATCAGCACGAAGAACGTGGCCTCGAACCCCAGAGCCTCGGCATTCAGCGCGACGGTGGTGGGCCCGATCACGTCCGCCTCGCGCAATTTGCGGATCCGATTCCAGACCGGCGTCTTCGAAGAGCCGACGGCGCGGGCGATATCGTCCAGCGACTGGGCCGCGTCGCGCTGCAGTTCCGAAAGAATCTTCCTGTCCATGGCGTCGATGCGAACGGGCATTCCGGGGCAACCTCTCTCTGCGAACATCTGTCCTCTCTTCGGAGTAGATCAGAACATGCGTTCTTATTGAAGCGTTACAATGGCCAAAAACCGGAATGATGTTCTATGTATGAGGGCAGAAACACGGAGTTGGCCATGCAGCACTTTCCGATCTTCCTGAACCTCGCCGGCCGGCGCGTCGTCCTGTCGGGCGGTGGCGAGACCGCCGTGGCCAAGCTGCGCCTGCTGCTCAAGACCGAAGCCCGTCTGACGGTGTTCGCCACGGAACCCTGCGACCAGGTCCGCGCCTGGGCCGATGCGGGCCGGATCACCCTGGTCGGCCGCGCCTTCGGGCCGGGCGACGCGCTCTGCGCCGCGCTGGCCTATGCCGCCAACGACGACGCAGGCCAGGACGCGCGGGTCGCCCGGCTCGCCCGGGCCGACGGGGCGCTGGTCAACATCGTCGACAATCTGGGCGACAGCCAGTTCATCACCCCCGCCATCGTCGACCGCGATCCGGTGACCGTGGCCATCGGCACCGAGGGCGCGGCCCCGGTCCTGGCCCGCGCGATCAAGCGCGACCTCGAAGAGCGCCTGCCGGCCACGCTCGGGCCGCTGGCGCGGATCGGCAAGGCCTTCCGCGGCGCGGTCGAGGCCCTACCCTTCGGCAAGCCGCGCCGCGATTTCTGGCAGGAGTATTACTTCGCCACCGGTCCACGCACGATCGAGGCCGGCGAGGACGCCGTTCCCCCCGCGCTGGGGGCGCTGCTGGCGCGGCACCTGGACACCCCCGAGGCCCGCGGCGTGGTTGATTTCGTCGGCGCCGGTCCAGGTGATCCGGACCTGCTGACGCTGAAGGCCCGCAAGGCGCTCGACAAGGCCGATGTGGTGATCCACGACCGGCTGGTCACCCCCGAGATCCTGGAATTGGCACGCCGCGAGGCGGTGCTGGTCGACGCCGGCAAGGAGGGGTTCGGCCGCGCCATGGCGCAGGACGAGATCAACCGCCTGATCGTCGCCCATGCCCGCGAGGGCGCCCACGTGGTGCGCCTGAAATCCGGCGACCCGACGGTCTTCGGCAGGCTCGACGAAGAGATCGAGGCGGTCGAGGCGGCGGGGCTCGACTGGGCCATCGTGCCGGGCATCACGGCCGCCTCAGCGGCGGTGGCGGGCATCGGCCAGAGCCTGACGAAGCGGGCGCGGAATTCCTCGGTGCGGGTGATGACCGGCCACGACATGAAGGGCTTTGCAGACCATGACTGGCGTGCGCTGGCCCGCGCGGGCGAGGTGGCGGCGATCTACATGGGCAAACGCTCCGCCCGGTTCGTGCAGGGCCGGCTGCTGATGCACGGCGCCGATCCGCTGACCCCGGTGAGCGTGGTCGAGAACGCCTCGCGCCCCGAGCAGCGGGTGCTGGCCACGACGCTGGCGCAGCTGGAGCCGACGCTGACGCAAGCCGGCCTCGACGGGCCCGCGATCATCCTGTTCGGCCTCGCGCCGCGCCGCGCCGCGGCGCTGGCCCGGAGCCTCGATACCCCGGACGTCACCAGCGAGGAGATCGCCCTATGAGCCGCCGTTTCACACCGAAGGTCGTCACCGGCAATGCCCTGATCGAGGGCGACGCCGTCTGGCTGACCGCAGACGACCGCTGGAGCACCGACATCGCCGAGGCCGAACTGATCGAGGACGAGGCCGAGGCCGACCTGCGGCTGCTGTTCGCCCAGGGCCAGGCCGACCGGGTGGTGGGGGCCTACCTCGCCGAGGCCCGCCGGGGACGGGACGGACCCGAACCGGTGCACTTCCGCGAGGCGTTCCGCACCCGCGGCCCGTCCAACTATGCCCACGGCAAACAATCCGAGCTGAGCGCCAACGGCTGATCCGGGCGCAACCAGAATATTCGCGAATATTCTGGGTCCCGAAGGAGAGAGACGATGTACACCTATTCCGAGTTCGACGACCGCTTCGTCCGCGAGCGGGTCGCGCAATTCCGCGGTCAGGTCGCCCGGCGGCTGGACGGCTCGCTCACCGAGGACGAGTTCAAGCCCCTCCGCCTGATGAACGGGCTCTACCTGCAACTGCATGCCTACATGCTGCGGGTGGCGATCCCCTATGGCACGCTCAACCCCGACCAGATGCGCCAGCTCGCCTGGATCGCCGAGCGCTGGGACAAGGGCTACGGCCATTTCACCACGCGCCAGAACATCCAGTTCAACTGGCCGAAACTGGCGGATGTGCCCGACATCCTCGACGCGCTGGCGGATGTCGAGATGCATGCGATCCAGACCTCGGGCAACACGATCCGCAACGTCACGGCGGACCATTTCGCTGGCGCGGCGGCGGACGAGATCGCCGATCCGCGCCCGGTGGCGGAGCTTCTGCGGCAATGGTCCACCGACCACCCGGAATTCCAGTTCCTGCCCAGGAAGTTCAAGATCGCCATCACCGGATCGCCCAATGACCGGGCCGTCACCCGCGCCCATGACATCGGCCTGCGGATGGTGACGCGCGACGGCGAGGCGGGCTTTGAGGTGATCGTGGGCGGTGGCCTCGGCCGCACGCCGATGATCGGCAAGGTCATTCGGGAGTTCCTGCCCCGCGCCGACCTGCTGCCCTATGTCGAGGCCATCGTCAGCGTCTGGAACCTGCTGGGCCGCCGCGACAACAAGTACAAGGCGCGGATCAAGATCACCGTGCACGAGCATGGCATCGACGAGATCCGCCGCCTGGTCGAAGAGCGCTTCGCCGAGATCCGGCCGGGTTTCGCCGGCGTAGACCAGGCCGTGCTGGCCGAGCTGGAAGCGGCCTTCGCCCCGCCCGCCCTGCGCAGCGCCCCGCAGGCGGCATATGACGCCGCGTATCGCACCGACCCGCTGTTCCGCTCCTGGGCCGATACCAACCTTGCGCCGCACAAGTCGCCGGACCATGCGATCGTGACAATCTCGCTCAAGGCCCATGGCGCCACGCCCGGCGACGCCTCGGCCGACCAGATGCGCGTTCTGGCCGATCTGGCCGAGACCTATGGCCATTCCGAGCTGCGCATCAGCCACGAGCAGAACGTCATCCTGCCCCATGTCCACAGGGCCGACCTTCCGGCCGTCCACGCGGCGCTGAAGGCGGCGGGCCTCGCCACCGCCAACATCGGCCTGGCCAGCGACATCATCGCCTGCCCCGGCATGGATTACTGCGCGCTGGCCACCGCCCGCTCGATCCCCATCGCGCAAGAGATCGCGACCCGCATCGACGCGCTGAAGATCGAGCACGAGGTCGGCCACCTCAAGATCAAGATCTCGGGCTGCATCAACGCCTGCGGACACCATCACGTGGGTCATATCGGCATCCTCGGGCTGGACCGGGCGGGGGTGGAAAACTACCAGATCACGCTGGGCGGCGACCATACCGAGACCGCGGCCGTGGGCGAACGCGCCGGCCCCGGCTTTCCCGCGGAAGAGATCGTGCCGGCCATCGAGCGCATTATCTTCGCCTATCTGGACCTTCGCGACCGCGACGACGAGACCTTCCTCGACGCCTACCGCAGGCTTGGCCCCGCGCCGTTCAAAGCGGCGCTTTACCCCGCCGAGAAGGAACGGGCCGATGCCGCGTGATCTGAGCCTGGAGGACCGCGTCGCCGCCCTGAACGACCGCTACCGGCACCACGGCGCCACGGCGGTCCTTCAGCGGGCGCTGAAGGATCCCGAGGTCGGGCGGATCGCCATGGTCAGCTCTTTCGGGGCGGAATCGGTGGCGCTGCTGCACCTGGTGTCGGTGATCGACAAGAGCACCCCGGTGCTGTTCATCGACACCGAGATGCTGTTCCCCGAAACCCTGACCTACCAGTCGGAGCTTTCGGCCAGGCTGAACCTGCGCAACATGCGGATCGTGCGGGCGCGGCCGGACCGGACGCTGGCGCTCGACCCCGACGGCCGCCTGCACACCCGCGACACCGACGCCTGCTGTGCCCTGCGCAAGACCGAGCCGCTGCAACGTGCGCTCGCGGGCTATGACAGCTGGATCACCGGGCGCAAACGCTACCAGGGCACGACCCGGACGGCGCTGGAATTCTTCGAGGTCGAAGAGGCCACGGGCCGGATCAAGGTCAACCCGCTGGCCCATTGGACCAGCGGCGACGTGCAGGATTACATCGCCGAGAACCGCCTGCCGAAGCATCCGCTGGTGGCGAGGGGCTATCCGTCGATCGGCTGTGCGCCCTGCACATCACCCGTGGCCGACGGAGAAGACCCCCGCGCAGGCCGCTGGCGGGACAGCGAAAAAGAGGAATGCGGCATCCATTTCGTGGATGGCAAGATCGTCCGCGGCAAGTCGGCCGCGTGAAGAAAGGATAAGAGCATGAGCGTGATCGTGACAGACACCGGTTTTGGCGCGGACGATTGGCAGGGCGCCATGGTGGATTGGGCCGACGAGACCGCCGAGGCCGGCCCCGGCGCGGCCCTCGACGTGCCCTCCGACGCGGCGCCCGCGGCGCTGGCCCGGCGGGCGCAGGCGGCGGGCATGGTGCGAATCGCCTTCCCGTCCTTCGCCGACGGGCGCGGCTTTACCCTTGCCGCGGCCCTGCGGCGGGCGGGCTTCACTGGCCGCCTGCGGGCGAAGGGCCACGTGATCGCCGACCAATACGCCATGGCCCGGCGTGCCGGGTTCGACGAGGTCGAGATCGACGACGCCCTCGCCGCCCGCCAGCCCGAGGATCAATGGCTGCGCCGCGCCGATTGGCAGGCCAACGACTATCAGGCCCGGTTGCGCGGCCCGCGCTGAACCGCCGCCTTCACCCCGGCAGACAGACCGTTTAAGGAGGGGATGGCCCCGCGCCGTCCCATAGACCAGATGACCGAGCAAACCCCCGTGACCCAGACCGCCGCCGCCAAAGTGCCCACCCTGCCCGACGCCCAGACCGTGACCGAGGTGAAGCATTACACCGACAGCTTGTTCTCGTTCCGCGTGACCCGGCCCGCCTCGCTGCGGTTCCGGTCGGGCGAGTTCGTGATGATCGGGCTGATGGGCGACCCGGACCCGGTGACGGGCCGGCAGAAGCCGCTGCTGAGGGCCTATTCCATCGCCTCGCCAAGCTGGGACGACGAGCTGGAGTTCTACTCGATCAAGGTCCAGAACGGCCCGCTGACCTCGAAGCTTCAGCACATCCAGCCGGGCGACACGGTGATCCTGCGCCCCAAGCCCGTGGGCACGCTGGTGCATGACGCGCTGCTGCCGGGCAAGCGGCTCTATTTCTTCGCCACGGGGACCGGGTTCGCGCCCTTCGCCTCGCTGCTGCGCGACCCCGAGACCTATGAGAGCTACGACGAGGTCATCATCACCCACACCTGCCGCGAGGTCGCCGAGCTGACCTATGGCCGGGACCTGATCGAGAGCATCCGGTCGGACGAGCTGATGGGCGAGCTGCTGGGCGAGGAGAACCTGGCCAAGCTGCGCTATTATCCCACGACGACCCGCGAGCAGAGCCCCAAGATGGGCCGGATCACCTCGCTGATCGAGACCGGAGAGCTGTTCGCCGACCTCGGTGTACCGCCACTCAGCCCCGAGACGGATCGGGCCATGGTCTGCGGATCGCTGGGGTTCAACACGGATCTCAAGGTCCTTCTGGAAAAGGCCGGCCTGCGCGAGGGCGCCAATTCCGAACCGGCCGAATTCGTGGTCGAAAAGGCCTTCGTCGGCTGATCTCCGGGTGGCCCGGCGCCAGTGCCCGTCCAGCCAAGGGGCGGCTGCGATCGCAGGCCGATCGGCCTCGCCGTCGAGGTCGAATCGGCACTCGAGACCGATCGGCGGCGCGTGATCTTCGGGAAAGAACAAAGGCTCGGGCCGGGATCCGGTTTCTGACAGGGCCCATGGCCCCGGACAGCGGGGCCGGCGGGGCGTCAACGCCCACGTCGATGAGGGCGGGCGGCAAGTCCGCCGCAAGCTGCGCAGATAGTCGATGGTGGCAAGCCGCGCAGGGCCGCGCCGGTCACGGGTGCCGCTGCTGGCGGGCCCCGTGGTCTTGACGAACCGGGAGATGACCCGGGACATGGGTCCGCCGCCCTGGCCCATGCCGGCAACGTCCGAAAGGCCACGGAACATCGGCGCACCGACGAGGCGGCCTGGCGGCAGGCCAAGCTCGATCCCGACCCCGATGGGCGCGTCGGCGGGCCTCTCGGGCGGCTGACAGATCAGCCGTCAGGCGTCGGGCTCTGGCGGGTCGCAGCGGGCGATGGTGGTGCTGACACCGTTGGGAACGGGCCGTTCCGGCCTGGCCGAGGCGGCGTCTTCGCCTGGGTCCAAGAGCGTGCGTTGTACCACGCTCCCGGCACCGCGCCCAGACAGCAAGGGCCGACGTTACCAGGACCGGCACTCCGACACCCGTGTGCCCATGGCAGCTGTGCCCATGGCAGCCCCGCTTGCGCCCTCCGGCGGGGCCTGCATTTCGCGGTGGGCCGGGGGATATGCGACGGCTGGTCGCTCCGGGCACGTTGGCCGGAAAGACAACGGGCCGCCCCCTGTCTGGGGACGGCCCGTTTCGTCATGTGGCGTCGGCGGGGGTCAGAGACCCATGGCCTCGCGCAGCCGGACCACCAGGGCTTCGATCGCCTCTGGGGCGTCGCCGATGTTGGAGACGGCGCTGGACAAGGCCTGCTTCTGCACGCCGGAGAGGTCGGACGCCGCGATCACCTCGGTCACCTTGTCGGCGTCGAAGCCGTCAACGGTGAAGAGCTCCTGGAACTCCTCGACGCTCATGTCGACGGAAGCGGCAAGCGATTGCGCGGCCTCGGTCACCTCCGCCTCTGCCGCGGGGGCAGCGTCTTCGGTGGCGGCCATCGCCTCGTCGGCAACCTCCCCGGTCGCGGCTGCCGCGTCTTCGGTAGCGTCCTCGGTCGCGGCTGCCGCGTCTTCGGTGGCGTCCTCGGTCGCGGCCATCGCGTCTTCGGTGGCCTCTGCGGCTTCGGTTGCCGTCTCATCGGCGGCGCCCTCGACGGCGTCCGCAGCATCGGATGCCATCTCTTCGGCGCCCTCGACAGCGTCCTCAGCCGTGGCCGTCGCGTCGTCCGCTGCCTCGGCGGTGGCCTCGGCCGCATCGGACGCCATCTCTTCGGCGCCGTCCACAGCCTCTTCGGCCGTGGCAGCCGCGTCATCCGCTGCCTCGGCGGTGGCCTCGGCCGCATCGGAGGCCATCTCTTCGGCACCGTCCACAGCCTCTTCGGCCGTGGCAGCCGCGCCGTCCACAGCCTCTTCGGCCGTGGCAGCCGCGTCGTCCGCTGCCTCGGCGGTGGCCTCGGCCGCATCGGATGCCATCTCTTCGGCGCCGGTCACAACATCGTCGGTCACCTCGGCGACCGCTTCGCCCGCGTCGCCTGCGGCCTCGGCGGTGTCGTCCGCGACGTCGGAGGCGACATCGGAAACGGCGTCGGCCGTGTCGTCGGCCGTCTCGCCAACGGCCTCTGCGCCGTCGTCGGCGGCGGCCAACGCGGCGGCCCCGGCGGCGGCGGCAACGGCGGCGGCGTTCGAGATCTGGTCGCCGGCCTCTTCGGCCGCGTCCGCCGCGCCCTCTGCGGCTGCATCCGCCCCGTCGGCGGCCTCGGCCATCGCCTCATCGACGGCGGCCCCCGCCTCTGCGCCGGCGTTCTCGACGGCCTCGGCCGCATCCTCGACGGCATTCGACGCCGTGTCAGCGGTCTCTTCCGCGGCCTCTTCGGCGCCCTCGGCAGCTGCCTCGGCATCCCCGGCGGCATCGGACGCCGCCTCTTCGGCGGTCCCCGTCATGTCGGCTATTACTTCTGCCGGCGTGCGCTCCCGGGCGAAATACTCGTAGCCGAAAAAGCCCAGTACCGCGACGACGACGATAATAATGATCGCTCTCATTGCCTTGTCCTCCAGACTGACAGGGGGTCCGAGCAGACGGGCCCTCTACATTCATGGCAGATGCACCGCCTCGAAGAAAGGCGCAAGGTCTGGCGTGCAGGATGCCGCCGAAAGCCGAAAGCGCCCCGAAATCCGGCTTTTGAGGTTGAATCGACTGGTTCGCGCCCCTAACCTCTGTCATCCATAACGCGAATAACCGAAAGGTACGCACCATAGCCCGCAGACCGCACAATGCGCCCCCAACGCGCGACACCGGACCCCGCGTCAACGACCGTATCCGGGCCCCAGAAATCCGCCTCATCGGGGCGGAAGGCGAAAATGTCGGAGTCGTCACCCCGTCCCGCGCCATGCAGATGGCCGAAGAGGCCGGTCTCGATCTGGTCGAGATTTCGCCGAACGCCTCGCCGCCCGTGTGCAAGATCATGGACTTCGGCAAGTTCAAGTACGAACAGCAGAAGCGCGAGAGCGAAGCCCGCAAGAAGCAGAAGACCATCGAGGTGAAAGAGGTGAAGTTCCGCCCCAACACCGATGTGCACGACTACGACGTCAAGATGCGCAACGTCTTCAAATTCCTGGAGAATGGCGACAAGGTGAAGGTCACGCTGCGGTTCCGCGGACGCGAGATGGCGCACCAGAACCTTGGCCGTGAGCTGCTTGAGCGGGTGGCCGACGACGTGTCCGAGATCGGCAAGGTCGAGAACATGCCGAAGATGGAAGGCCGCCAGATGGTGATGATGATCGGGCCCTCCCGCTAGGCCCGGGAACGACGCCAACGCGACCGGAGCCGAGACCCGGCCCAGACACAAGCCCCGGCATCGCCCGGGGCTTTTTCGTGTCCGGTGCTTGTGGGGGAAGCGTCGGCGCCCTTCCCCACCAGCCCCAAATGCTTACGACAGCGCATGGCCGAGGCGCACCGGGCGCCCGCGCCCGCTCGACCGGGTCGATTCGCCCAAAGCCGGGCGCCGGCCTCAGGCCGCAGCCACGGCCCGCCGCGTGATGACGCCCACCAGGTGGGCGCGGTAGGCCGGGCTGCCATGGGCGTCGTCGATCATGCCCTCTGCCGGCGCGGACAGCCCGGCGATCGCGTCGGGGGACCAGGTCTCGCTCAGCGCCTCCTCGGCCTCGCGCCAGCGATAGACGCCGCCCTCGGAGGCGCCGGTCACCGCCACCCGCGCGGCACCGTCGGCAAACCGTGCGGCAAAGACCCCCACCAGCGCGAAACGCGAGGCGGGCTGCGCGAATTTCACATCGGCCGAAGCCTCGGGCACGGGGAAGCGGACCTCGGCGATGATCTCTCCCTCTTCCAGCGCGGTGGTGAACATGCCCTGAAAATAGTCTTCGGCGGCGATCTCGCGCCGGTCGGTGAGGATCGTCGCGCCGGTGGCGAGCACCGCGGGAGGATAGCAGGCGGAGGGGTCGTTGTTGGCCAGCGACCCACCCAGGGTGCCGCGGTTGCGGACCGCCGCGTCGCCGATCTGGCCGGCAAGCGCCGCGAGCCCGGCAAAGGCCTCCGCCGCCTCGGCCGCGACGGTCGCATGGGTGGTGCCGCCACCGATGCAGAGCCGCCCGTCATCGGCGCGGCAGACGCCCTTCATCTCGGGGATCCGCGTCAGGCTTACCAGCCGCGAGGGCATCGCCAGCCGCGCCTTGAGCGAGGGAATCAGCGTCTGCCCGCCCGCCAGCGCCTGCGCGTCCTCTTCAGCGAGGGCCGCGACCGCGTCGGCGATGTTGGTCGGGGTGGCAATCTCGAACTCGTACATTCCGGTCTCTCCGTGTGCGCTGGCGCTATTCAGCCGCCAGGGCGCTGACGTCCTGGCCGCTGGCCGCGAGAATCGCCTTGATGATGTTGTGATAGCCGGTGCAGCGGCAGATGTTGCCCTCGAGGTAGTGCCGGATCTCGGCCTCGGTCGGTTTCGGCGTATCCTTGAGCAGCGCCGCCGCCGCCATCACCATGCCCGGTGTGCAGAAGCCGCATTGCAACCCGTGGTGATCGCGGAACGCCTGCTGGATCGTCGAGAGGGCGCCATCCGCCCCGGCCATGCCCTCGATCGTGCGCACGTCGGCGCCGTCCGCCTCGAAGGCGAACATCGAGCAGGCCTTCACCACAGCGCCGTCCACATGCACCAGGCATGCGCCGCATTGCGAGGTGTCGCAGCCCACATGGGTGCCAGTCAGCCCGAGGCCGCCGCGCAGGAAGTCGACCAGAAGGGTCCGCCCCTCGACCTCGGCCGAGGTCGATTTGCCGTTCACCATCAACGAGATCTGAGCCATTGCCATCCTGTCCTGATCTTGATCCGGACACAGTAAATCATGGCGCGGGCGGGTTTAGAAGCAGGTTTCGCCCAGGGCTCTTCACGGAAGGTGGCCGTGAGGGTCAGTGGTCGCGCGGGCGGGGGCGCGTGGGGATCTCCTTCAGCAGGCCGCCCACGCCCATCGCGGCGATCTCGGCCGGGCCGACGGGCACGCCGCAGACGATCCGCTCCAGCACCCAATCGGCGCCGTTGAGCGCGGGCGAGCGGGCGCAGCCCGGCAGGCCGATGACGGGCCGACCGCCGAGGCGCCCGACAAACAGCAGGTTGCCCGGGTCCACCGGCATCCCGAAATGCAGCACCTCACCCCCCGCCGCCCGCAGCGCTTCGGGCGCGGTGTCGTGCAGGTCCGAGGTGGCAGAGCCGGTGAGGATCAGGATCAGCTCCTCCTGCCGGGCGGCCAGCGCGGCCGAAAGCGCACCGGTCTCGTGAGGGACGGTCTGCGCCGCGCCAAGCGCCACGCCGAGGCGCTGCAGCCGCAGCCGGGTGGCCTCGGCCCCCTTGCCGCTGCGCGGGGCGGCGTCGGTCACGGTCTCGACCAGCGCGGCTGTCGCCAAGACCGGCGGGGCCAGGCCCAGCGCCCCCCGCCCGGCCGCGCAGGCCGCGGCAAGCGCCGCCTCGGGCACGGCGTAGGAGATGATCTTGATGGTGGCGATCATGGTCCCGGGGGCGCAGCGCTGCCATTCCGGCAGGGTCGCCACGGTGATCATCGGGTCGACCGCGTTGATCCGGCCGATCGCGGCGGCGTCGATTCGCGCCAGCCCCGGCCCCTCGGCCAGCACGTTGACCCGGCCGGTCGCGGCCGGGGTCAGGCGCAGGCCCGGCGCCGCCTCCGCCAGCGCCACGGCCAGGCGGGCGGCGGCGGCGTCTTCGGCGACGTCGCCCGGGTCCAGCCGCGCCACGGTCACCTCCGCCACGCCGGCCGCCCGCAGCGCGGTCAGATCCTCGGCCGACAGCACCCGTCCCTTCTTCAGCCGCCGCTCCCCCGCCCGCAGCCCGTGGGCCAGGATCGCGCCATCGGCCTCGGCGAGGGGAACGGCGCCGAACTTCATGCGCCGCGCCGCAGGGTCTGGGTGATCTGCGCCATGATCGAGACCGCGATCTCGGCCGGCGACCGCGCCCCGATGTCAAGCCCGACGGGCGCGTGAATGCGGCCGATCTCGGCCTCGGTGAAGCCGGCCCCGGTCAGCCGGTCCACGCGTTTCGCATGGGTCCGGGTGGAGCCGAGGCAGCCGAGGTAGAAGACGTCCGAGCGCAGGGCGGCGGTGATCGCGGGATCGTCCAGCTTGGGGTCGTGGGTCAGGGTCACGACGGCCGTGCGCGGATCGAGGCCATGGGCCGCGAGCGCCGCGTCGGGCCAGTCGTCGAGGATCGTCTCTGAGGGAAACCGCGGGGCGGAGCCGAAGGCGGGGCGCGGGTCGACCAGCACCGGGTCATAGCCGCAGGCCCGCGCCATGGGCAGCAGCGCCTGGGCGATGTGCACCGCCCCCACCACCACCATCCGCAGGGGCGGGTTGTGGATCGCGACGAAGGTCTCGCCATCGGGCTCCACCCCCGAGCGGTCGAGGCGGAACCGGTCGGGATGCGCCTCGGGCCCCTCCAGCCGGGGTTCACCGGTCGTGAGCCCGGTGACATAGGCCACGGGGCGGCGCGTGGCCCGCGCTTCGGCAAGCTCCGCCAGGATCGCCTCGGGCAGGACCGGGCCCACCGGCTCCACCAGGACCCGGATGCGGCCGCCGCAGGCCAGGCCCACGGCAAAGGCCTCGTCGTCAGAGACGCCGTAGTCGAGCAGACGCGGTTTGCCGTCGGCCACGGCGTCCAGCGCCTCGACCACCACGGCGCCCTCGACGCAGCCGCCCGAAACCGAGCCCTCCATCGCGCCGTCGCCGTCGATGACCAGCTGGCTGCCGACGGGCCGGGGCGCCGAGCCCCAGGTCTCGACCACCGTGGCCAGCGCGACCTTGCGGCCAGCGCGCCACCAGTCGAGCGCGAGGCGGGGGATGTCGTCCATCATCTGTGCATGCCTCCTGCCCGCGCAGTCTAGGCGCCGCGGTTTTGGGCGCAAGGGTGCGGTGACGGTTCGCCGGGCCGGTTCGCGGGACCGGTCAGTCCGCAGCGAGCATCCACGAACCGTCGGGCCAGAACGCATGGAAGGCGAAGGCGAACAGAACGTCATGGGCCACATCCGCGCCGGTGGCATCGCGCACCCGGACATTGCCCACGTCGCGCCCCTCGCCGATGATCGCGCTGTCGAGCGCCGAGGCCTGGCCCGCGGACCAGCTGAGGGTCACACCAGCCTCGGAGATCCGGCCCTCCTCGGCGAGGCGCGTCAGCGGCCAGGCCCGATCCGCGACCCGGACGACGCGGGCGAGCGGCGCGATGCCGTGGGGCGGGTTTTCGCCGGAATAGAGGAACGGGCGGTCGGCGCTGTCATAGCGGACGTAAGGATTGGCGCCGTAGTCGCGGGGATAGGACGTGGGCTCGCGCATCACGAGGCCCTCGGGGTTGCGGGTGGCGAAGACCTCCCAGCTTTCCATCCAGGACGGCAGGGTGTCGAGCTTTGTCCCGTTGAGCTCTCCGACAATGGCGCGGCCGATGGCCTGCTGCCACCAGCTTTCGGTCTCGCGGTCGAACATGATCATGTCCGAATTGCGCAACTTGCCCGAGACGCCGAAGGTCAGGACCCCGGCCGCAGTGCGCCGGTCGAAGGTGATGCCGGAATTGCACAGGGGGCAGAAGGTCACCGCAACGGGCTGGCCGCCGACCGTGTCGTTGACGATCTCGTGCCAGGTCAGGTAGCGGATCGGATAGGCCCGCGGCACCTCGCCCGCGATTTCCAGCGTGATGACCGGCTCTCGGGGGGACAGGGCGGTCTCGTCCGCGACCGGATGGAAGTCGGGGGCGTTCAGGGCTGGGATGCCGTCGCGAGGCGGGCCGCCGGACCGGATCTCGGCCCAGCTTTCGACGCTGGTGGTGTCGAAATCGGTGTTGGGCCATTCGGCCCGCCAGAAGCCGGGGTCGGCCTGGGCCGCGCTTGCGGCCAGAAGAAGAGCGAGGGCGAAACGGAACATGGGCAGACCTCCGGAGCAATCTTTGCCCGAGCCTGCCCGCCGTCGGGCCGTCTGGCCAGTGCGCTTGTGCCCTGTCGCGCGGTTGTGACCGCTCTCGCGTGGGGCCGGCGCGATTGTTGCTTGTGCGTGCCTCGGCTTGCTTGTGCCTCGGCTTGCTTGTGCCTCGGGCCGCGGACCGCTTTGGCATGCACGGGCCGGCACAGCCTTGCCTGGCCCGCGCGGGCCGGCGCACCCTTGCCAAGTGCACCGGCCCGGGCGCCCTACTCCCGGATGGTCGCGCTGACGATGCGGTCGGGGGTGCCGGTGACCGCACCGTTGCCGCCGTCGCCGCGCTTGATCGCGTCGACGACCTCCATTCCCTCGGTGACTTGGCCCACGACCGTGTATTGCCCATCGAGATGGGGGGCCGCGCCGAACATGAGGAAGAACTGCGAATTGGCCGAATCCGGGTCCGTCGAGCGGGCCATGCCGACCACCCCGCGCTGAAACGGGATCGAGGAGAACTCGGCCGGAAGGTCGGGCCGGTCGGAGCCGCCGCCGCCCGCGCGCCGCATGTCGCCGCCGACCCGGCCGTATTCCACGTCGCCGGTCTGGGCCATGAAGCCGTCGATCACCCGGTGAAACACCACGTCGTCATAGGCGCCTTCCCGCGCGAGCGTCTCGAGACGCTCGGCGTGTTGCGGCGCCGCCTCCTCGTTGAGGTCGACGACGATCTCGCCCTCGGCCTCGCCCGCCACGGTCAGCACCATATAGGGGCCGGGTGCGCCGCCCGCGGGGGCGGCCACGTCGCCGGTGATCGCGGGTGGTGTCACCTCCGCCACGCGGTCGGGCAGGAACACGTAGACCGCAAAGAGCGCCCCGATCAGGATCAACGCGCCAAGGATCAGCCTATTCGGCATCGGCAGCCACCTTGACCGAGATCATCTGGTCCGGTGAGGCCGGCGGCTCGCCCCGGGTGATGGCATCCACATGCTCCATCCCCGAGATCACGCGGCCGTAGACGGTGTATTGCCCGTTGAGGAAGTGGTTGTCGGAAAAGTTGATGAAGAACTGCGAGTTGGCGGAATCCGGGTTCTGCGACCGGGCCGCCCCCAGCGTGCCGCGATCATGGGGGATGCGGCTGAACTCGGCCTTCAGGTCGGGCTTGTCGGAGCTGCCCGTCCCGGCGCGACGGGGGTTGAAGTCCTTCTCCATGTTGGCGTGCTCGACATCGCCGGTCTGGGCCATGAAGCCGTCGATCACCCGGTGAAAGGCCACGTTGTCATAGGCGCCTTCGCGGGCGAGTTCCTTCATGCGCGCGGCGTGGCCGGGGGCGATGTCGGACAGAAGCTCGATGGCGACGGTGCCGCCTGTCAGCTCGATCAGGATGGTGTTCTCGGGGTCTTTGATGTCGGCCATGGGGTTCCTCGTGATTTTGCGCGGACCCTATTCGTCCGGCGCGGGCTCGACAAGGTCGGGCGGTTGACCGGGACCGAGGAAAGCCCGACACAGGGCGCAAAGCATGACAGGAGTGAGCCGATGAGCTGGAAAAGCCTCGATGACATGGACCTTGCCGGCAAGCGGGTGCTGCTGCGGGTGGACATCAACGTGCCCATGGACGGCGACCGGGTGACCGACGCCACCCGGATCGAGCGGATCGTGCCCAGCGTGACCGATATCCTCGCCAAGGGCGGGATGCCGATCCTGCTTGCGCATTTCGGCCGGCCCAAGGGCAAGCCCGTCCCCGAGATGTCGCTGTCGCGGCTGGTGCCCGCGCTGGAATCCGCATTCGGCAAGCCGGTGACCTTCGTGGAACGCCCCTCGCGCGAGCAGATCGACGCCCTGCCCCTCGACACGATCATGCTGGTGGAGAACACCCGCTTCACGTCGATGGAAGAGGCCAACGATCCGCAGATGGCGCAGTTCCTGGCCACCCTGGGCGATGTCTATTGCAACGACGCCTTCTCGGCCGCCCACCGCGCCCACGCGTCGACCGAAGGGGTGGCGCATCTGCTGCCGTCCTGCGCCGGCCGGCTGATGGCGGCGGAGCTCTCGGCGCTGGAGACCGCGCTGGAGAAGCCCGACCGCCCGGTGGTGGCCGTGGTCGGCGGGGCGAAGGTGTCGACCAAGCTCGACCTGCTAGGCAATCTGGTCTCGAAAGTCGACGTGCTGGTGATCGGCGGCGGCATGGCAAACACCTTCATGGCCGCACAGGGGATCGACGTGGGCAAGTCGCTCTGCGAGCACGACCTCGCCGACACCGCCCGCGAGATCCTCGGGAAGGCGACCAAAGCGGGCTGCGAGATCGTGCTGCCCGTGGACGTGGTGGTGGCGCGGGAGTTCAAGGCCGGGGCCGAGAGCCAGGTCGTGGCGGCCGAGGATTGCCCGTCCGACGCGATGATCCTCGACGCGGGGCCGATCTCGGTCGAGCGGATCGAGGTGGTGTTCGAGGAATCGCGCACCTTGGTCTGGAACGGCCCGCTTGGCGCCTTCGAGATCCCGCCTTTTGACGCGGCCACCGTCGCCGCCGCCCGCAAGGCCGGCGCCCTGACCCGGGCGGGCAAGCTGGTGTCCGTCGCCGGGGGCGGCGACACGGTCTCGGCGCTCAACCACGCGGGCGTGGGCGAGGACTTCTCCTATGTCTCGACCGCCGGCGGCGCCTTTCTCGAATGGCTGGAGGGCAAGACCCTGCCCGGCGTCAAGGCCTTGGGCGGCTGATCTCGGCGGGAGGGCGAAAACCACTGTTAGCGCAACCGGTTGGCGTTACCGCAATTGCGGGGCGCCGGCCGCTCGCCTAGTCTCTGCGCGAACGAAGCGGAAAACGGAGACGGCGATGAACGAGCAACAGGCAGCACAGGTCCGGGCGGGACAGGGGTTTATCGCGGCGCTGGACCAGTCGGGCGGCTCGACACCCAAGGCGCTGCGCCTCTACGGGATCGAGGAGGATGCCTACGGCTCCGACGCCGAGATGTTCGACCTGATGCACGCGATGCGGTCCCGGATCGTGCAATCGCCCGCCTTCACCGGCGACAAGATCGTGGGCGCGATCCTGTTCGAGATGACGATGGACCGGGAGATCGGCGGCAAGCCTTCCGCCGCCTATATGTGGGAGGACCGCCACGTGGTCCCTTTCCTCAAGGTGGACAAGGGCCTGGAAGACGCGGCCAACGGCGTGAAGCTGATGAAACCGATGCCCGGCCTCGACGAGGTCTGCGCCCGCGCCGTGGGGCATGGCGTCTTCGGGACCAAGATGCGCTCTGTCATCGACGCGGCCGACGCGACCGGGATCAAGGCCATCGTCGACCAGCAGTTCGAGGTGGGCAACCAGATCCTCGGCCACGGGCTGATGCCGATCCTGGAGCCGGAGGTGACGATCACGATCGCCGACAAGGCCGAGGCCGAGGCGATGCTGCAGGACGCGATCCTGGAACGGCTCGAAAGCCAGGACGGCGAGGTCATGCTGAAGCTGTCCCTGCCCAGCGTCGACAATTTCTACAAGCCGCTGATCGGGCATCCCAAGGTGATGAAGGTCGTGGCCCTCTCGGGCGGCTATGCCCGCGACGAGGCCAACGCGATCCTGGCGCGGAACGCGGGCATGATCGCGTCGTTCAGCCGGGCGCTGACCGAAGGGCTGTCGGCGCAGCAATCGGATGCCGAGTTCAACGCGATGCTGGGCGCGGCCGTCGACAGCATCTACGCGGCCTCCATCGCAGGCTAGGCCGATGCTGCGCGGCGTCCTGACCCTGCCCCTGGTGGCGCTGCTGGGCGGCTGCGGCGGCATGGGCGGGGCGCCGTCCGCCAGCACCGCCGCGCCGATGTCCGATCCCTACGGGACGGGCGGCCCGCCCGCCATCGGCCGGATCACCGACGCGGGCGGGCCCGGCTGGACCACCTACGACTTCTCGGTCGGTGCGGTGGACCCCTCGGCCCATGTGAGTCCGCGCGACGGGGTCCCCACGTTGACCCTGGTGGGCTTCCCGCCCGGAGAGCCATTCGCCGAAAGCGGCCGGTTGCAGATCACCGCACCGCTGGCGGCAGTCGCGCCCGGCCCGGCCTCGGGCACGGCGCGGATCTCTGGCGGGGAGGTCCCGTTGGAGGGGCCCGCGACGGTCACCATCGACGCGGTCAGCCCGCCCGCGCCCGACGAACTGCTGGGCCGGATCAGCGGCAGCTACTCGGCGCGGCTCTGCCCCGCGGGCGGCGCGGACGCGGGGTGCGAGAGCCACGCCGGCACCTTCTCGACCCGCGCGGCGCTGCCCTGACCCTTGCAGCGCTGCCCTCATGGGGCCCGCCCTGGCCGGATGCCCCCGGGCTGAGTCCTTCGCGCAACGCCCCGCGGCCAAGCGACGCTGCCCGTGCGGGCGTCGGTTTATCCCGGCCCCGTCCCGTGGCACTGTAGGAAGGTTCGCCCTCATCAAGAAGGGCGGCGATGAGGCGCAGATGACCCCAAACACCCGCATGCCCCTCGGGGCGATCCTTTATTTCCTGGGCGCGATCCTGCTCAGCTTCTATTTCGTCTTCGCCGCGGTGCAGGGCGATTACGGCGTGTTCCGCCGGGCCATCGTCAACGCCGAAGCGAAGGTTCTGGAACAGGACCTCGGGGAGCTTCGGGCCGAAGTTGCCCGGATGGAGAACCTGACGCGCAGGCTGTCGGACGATTACCTCGATCTGGATCTTCTGGACGAACAGGCCCGCGACGTGCTGGGCATGATCCGCGCCGACGAGGTCGTGATCCGCTGAACGCCCCGCGATCGCGCCGCCCGCCACCCAGCGCGGGCGTCCATCGCCCGCCACCCGGCGCGGGCGTCCATCGCCCGCCATGCAGAACGGACAGGGCGGATTTGCGTCCCCGACCCCACAGAGGGGAATTTCCCGCTCGCCTTGCGCCCCCCGCTCCGGTATGAAATAGTTTAAAGCTAAACTATTTGGCACCTGTCCCGGGAGGAGGTCTCATGGCGACGAGAAAGTCGGCTGCAAAGCCGAACGTTTCGGCCGAAGAGCTGATGAAGCATTACCGAGAAATGTTGTTGATCCGCCGCTTCGAAGAGAAAGCGGGCCAGCTCTACGGCATGGGTCTGATCGGCGGCTTCTGCCACCTCTACATTGGCCAGGAGGCCGTCGTCGTCGGGCTTGAGGCGGCGGCGGAAGAAGGCGACAAGCGCGTCACCTCCTACCGCGACCACGGCCACATGCTGGCCTGCGGGATGGACCCCAAGGGCGTGATGGCCGAGCTGACCGGCCGCGAGGGCGGCTATTCCCAGGGCAAGGGCGGCTCCATGCACATGTTCAGCAAGGAAAAGCACTTCTACGGCGGCCACGGCATCGTCGCCGCCCAGGTGCCGATCGGCGCGGGGCTCGCCTTCGCCGACAAGTACCTCGGAAACGACCGCGTGACCTTAGCCTATTTCGGCGAAGGCGCGGCGAACCAGGGCCAGGTCTACGAGACCTACAACATGGCCGAGCTCTGGGACCTGCCGGTGGTCTTCGTGATCGAGAACAACCAATACGCCATGGGCACCAGCGTGAAGCGCTCGACCAAGTCGCCCTCGCTCTGGGAACGGGGCGGGGCCTACGGCATCCCCGGCGAAGAGGTCGACGGGATGGACGTGCTGGCCGTCAAGGCCGCCGGTGAGAAGGCCGTCTCGCACTGCCGCGCCGGCAAGGGGCCCTATATCCTCGAAATCAAGACATACCGCTATCGCGGGCACTCCATGTCCGATCCGGCAAAATACCGCACCCGCGACGAGGTGCAGAAGATGCGCGACGAGCGGGACCCGATCGAGCATATCCGCACCATGCTGCTGAACGGCAAGCATGCCTCCGAAGAGGATCTCAAGGCGATCGACAAGGAGATCAAGGACGTCGTCAACGACTCCGCCGAGTTCGCCAAGGAAAGCCCCGAGCCGTCGCTCGACGAGCTCTGGACCGACATCTATGCCAAGGAAGTGCCGCAAGGGGAGGCGATCTGATGACCCGCCCCGTGCATTTCGAGATCCATGGCAGCGACCCCGCCGCGCTTGTCACCTTCTACGGCGCCCTCTTCGGCTGGCAGTTCGAGCGCTACAACGACGATCCCTACTGGATGGCCGCCACCGGCGCGGGCACCGGCATCGACGGCGCGATCATGGGCCGCCGCGGCCCCGCGCCGGCCGAGGATGGCCCCGTCATGGGCGCCACCATCGTGATGGAGGTCGACGACATCGACGCGGCGCTGGACAAGGGCGTGAGCCTTGGCGCCCGGCCCGCCGCCGACAAGATGGCCGTGCCCGGCATGGGCTGGGCCGCCTATCAGAAAGATCCGGACGGCAACGTCTACGGCATGTTCCAACCGGACGAGGGAGCGAAATAATGGCAACCGAAATTCTCATGCCCGCCCTGTCGCCCACGATGGAAGAGGGCACGCTGGCCAAGTGGCTCGTCAAGGAGGGCGATACCGTCTCTTCCGGCGACATCCTCGCCGAGATCGAGACCGACAAGGCCACGATGGAATTCGAGGCCGTGGACGATGGCACCATCGGCAAGATCCTGGTGCCCGAGGGCACCGAAGGGGTGAAGGTCAACGTGGCCATCGCCGTGCTGCTGGAAGAGGGCGAAAGCGCCGACGACATCGAAGACGCAGCGCCCCCCTCCGGTGTCGAGACCCCCGACGAGGCCCCCGCGAAGGCGCCCGCCGAGGCCAAGGCGCCCGAGCCCGAGGCCCCCGCCCCTGCCCCCAAGGCCGACACCTCTCCGGACTGGCCCGAGGGCACGGAGATGAAGACGATGACCGTGCGCGAGGCGCTGAACTCGGCCATCGCCGAGGAGATGGAGCGCGACGAGAACGTCTTCATCATGGGCGAGGAGGTCGCCGAGTATCAGGGCGCCTACAAGATCACCCAAGGGCTGCTGGACCGGTTCGGCGCAAAGCGGGTGATCGACACGCCGATCACCGAGCACGGTTTCGCCGGCATCGGCGTCGGCGCGGCCTTCGGCGGGCTGAAACCGATCGTCGAGTTCATGACCTTCAACTTCTCGATGCAGGCCATGGACCAGATCATCAACTCTGCGGCCAAGACGCTTTACATGTCCGGCGGGCAGATGGGGGCGCCGATGGTGTTCCGCGGGCCCAACGGCGCCGCGGCCCGCGTGGGCGCGCAGCACAGCCAGGATTACGCCGCGTGGTTCTCGTCCGTGCCAGGGCTCAAGGTCGTCATGCCCCATGCGGCCGCCGACTATAAGGGCCTGTTCAAGACCGCGGTGCGAGACCCCAACCCCGTGATCTTCCTGGAAAACGAGATCCTCTATGGCCGCTCGTTCGAGGTGCCGGTGCTGGACGATTTCACCATCCCCTTCGGCAAGGCCAAGATCGCGCGGGCCGGGGCGGATGTGACCATCGTCAGCTGGGGCATCGGCATGACCTACGCGCTGGAGGCCGCCGAGAAGCTGGCCGAGGACGGCGTCGACGCCGAGGTCATCGACATGCGCACCCTGCGCCCGATGGACTACGCCACGGTGATCGAGAGCGTCAAGAAGACCAACCGCTGCGTCACGGTCGAGGAGGCCTGGCCGGTGGCCTCGGTCTCCAACCACCTGGGCGCCTACATCATGCAGAACGCGTTCGACTATCTCGACGCGCCGGTGATCAACGTCTGCGGCAAGGATGTGCCGATGCCCTACGCGGCGAACCTGGAAAAGCTGGCGCTGGTGACCACCGACGAGGTGATCGCGGCGGTCAAGGCCGTGACCTACCGGAGCTGACAATGGAGGTTCTGGGCCGGGACAGCGCGCGCGAAGCCTACCGGGTGGCGACCAGCCCCCCGGACCGGCTTGTGGGGCTGATCCCGGAGGCCGTGATCGCCGAGGGGATGTCCCTTACCGGCGGGCGCGGCCACCAGACCGCCTATGACTGGATCGCGCGGCACGCCCGCGACATAGAGAAGACGCTCAAGGCCCTCCGGAACGGCCAGCGCGCTGCGCCCCCGTTCGACCGGATGGAGCTCGTGGAGGAGTAGAGAGATGCCCACCGAAATCCTGATGCCCGCGCTGTCTCCGACGATGGAGGAAGGGACGCTGGCCAAGTGGCTCGTGAAGGAAGGCGACACGGTCTCGTCCGGCGACCTTCTGGCCGAGATCGAGACCGACAAGGCCACGATGGAATTCGAGGCCGTGGACGAAGGCACGATCGGCAAGATCCTGGTGCCCGAGGGGACCGAAGGGGTGAAGGTCAACGCCGCCATCGCCGTCCTGCTGGAAGAGGGCGAAAGCGCCGACGATATCGGCAGCACCGACAGCGCCCCCCGACCGGCCGACCAGGGCAGCGGCGGCGCCCCCGCCCCCGACAGCAAGGGCAGCGAGGCGCCCGCGGCAGGCTATGGCGACCGGGGACCGACCGACACGGCCGCCGCGGCCCCGCCGGCCCCCTCCGGTGCCGACGGCGGGCGGATCTTCGCCTCGCCGCTCGCGCGGCGGATTGCCAAGGACAAGGGGCTCGACCTCAGCCAGATCAAGGGCTCCGGGCCCAAGGGGCGGATCGTCAAGGCCGATGTCGAGAACGCCCAGCCGGGCGCCGCGAAACCCGCCACCGCCGCAGCCGAGGCTCCTAGGGCCGCGGCACCGGCCGGCGAGAAGCCCGCGATGCCGGCGGGCCTGTCCACCGACGCCGTCATCAAGATGTACGAGGGCCGCGACTTCGAAGAGGTGAAGCTCGACGGGATGCGCCGTACCATCGCCGCCCGCCTGACCGAGGCCAAGCAGACGATCCCGCATTTCTACCTGCGCCGCTCGATCCGGCTCGACGCACTGATGAAGTTCCGCAGCCAGTTGAACAAGCAGCTGGAGGCCAAGGGCGTGAAGCTGTCGGTCAACGACTTCATCATCAAGGCCTGTGCGCTGGCCCTGCAGGAGGTGCCCGACGCCAACGCCGTCTGGGCCGGCGACCGGATGCTGAAGCTCAAGCCGTCGGACGTGGCCGTGGCCGTGGCTATCGACGGCGGGCTGTTCACGCCCGTGCTGAAAGATGCGCATATGAAATCGCTCTCGGCGCTGTCGGCCGAGATGAAGGACCTGGCCACCCGCGCCCGGGACCGCAAGCTTGCGCCGCATGAATACCAGGGCGGCAGCTTTGCGATCTCGAACCTCGGGATGTTCGGGATCGAGAATTTCGACGCGGTGATCAACCCGCCGCACGGGTCGATCCTGGCGGTCGGCGCGGGCGTCAAGACGCCGGTCGTGGGCGAGGACGGAGAGCTGACCGTCGCGACGGTGATGTCGACGACCCTGTCGGTCGATCACCGGGTCATCGACGGCGCGCTCGGGGCGCAGTTCCTGGACGCGATCAAGCGCAACATGGAAAGCCCGATGATGATGCTGGCCTGACGGCCGGCCCCGCCCGCGGCAAAGCCAAGCGCGAACACCCGGCGCGGCCCTCCAGAAAGGGCCGCGCCGGGTGCCCCTCAGCCCATGATCAGAAGGCCAACGGCGATCAGCGTCGCGAGAAACAGCGTCTCGGACACAAGCATCGCCATGGCGGCGGGGCCGACCTCGACCACTTCCTTGAGCGACGTCTTCATCCCGACCGCCCCGATCGCCATCAACAGCAGCACGCGCGAGGTGTCCCCGGCCAGATCCGACACCGCAACCGGCACGATGCCCGTGGAGTTGAGCGCCGCAAGCACCACGAAGGCCACGACGAAGCCCGGCAGAAGCGGCGGCCGCCCCTGCCCTTCGACCGCCTGCCCGCGCACCACCGCCGCGATCACCAGCACCACGGGCGCCAGCATCGCGACCCGGATCAGCTTGACCAGGGTGGCGGTCTCGCCCGCGTCCTCCGAGATCGAGAAGCCCGCGCCGACGACCTGGGCCACATCGTGGATCGTCGCCCCGATGTAGATGCCCGAAGTGTGGTCGTCGAAATGCAGCGTGGCCGCGATGACCGGGTAGAGGATCATCGCCACGGTCGACAGCAGCGTGACCCCGACGACGGTGAAAGCCAGGCGCTGCTGGCTGCGCTCGTCCTGCGGCAGGATCGCCGCGATGGCCATGGCCGCCGAGGCGCCGCAGATCGCCACCGCCCCCGCCGAGAGCGTGGCGAAGCGGTAGCCGAAGCCGAATATCCGCGCGACGAGGAAGCCAAAGCCGATGGTGGCGATCACCGCCCCCACCACCAGCGAGAGCGTGGCCGGCCCCAGCGCCAGCACCATGTCGGTGGTGATCCGCAGCCCCAGCAGCGCGACCCCCAGCCGCAACAACCCCTTCGCGGCGAAGGCGATGCCCGGCCCGGGGCGGGCCTCCTCCGCCAGGAAATTCAGCGCGATCCCGAAGAGCAGCGCCAGAAGCATCGCCGGCGCCCCGTAATGCTCCGACACGAACTGCGCGGCGAGCCCGATGAGGGCCGCGACGGCGATCCCCGGCCAAAGCTGCTCGGCCCGGGTTCTCAGATTTGCCAAATCCGGTGTGGCCATGCGTCCTCCAATCGTCGATGGACGCAAATGGCCCCGGTCTTGGCCGGGATGCAAGGGGGCGGGGCCTGATCGGGCGTCCTGTCGAGCACGGCGGCCAGCGCAGCCGGGCCGACCGCAAGAGCCGGACGGTGGGCGATGCGCCAAACCCCGTCGGGCCCGCGTATCCGGTCGGCGCCCTTGCGGCCGGCCTGACCGGGGACGTCAGGCCCCAGTGGCGGTTTTCAGGATCTGGTCCATCGAGATCGACGGCTGGGCGCAGCCCGCCTCACCCACGATCCGGGCCGGAACGCCGGCCACGGTCTTGCAGGCGGGCACTTCGGACAGAACGACAGAGCCCGCGGCGATGCGGCTGCAATTGCCCACATGGATGTTGCCGAGGACCTTCGCGCCCGCGCCGATCAGCACGCCGTTGCCGATCTTTGGATGGCGGTCGTCGTCTTCCTTGCCGGTCCCGCCCAGCGTGACCGAGTGCAGCATCGAGACATTGTCGCCGACCACCGCCGTCTCGCCGATGACTATGGAATGGGCATGGTCGATCATGATGCCCCGGCCGATCACCGCATTGGGGTGGATGTCGACGCCAAAGATCTCGGACACCCGCATCTGGATGAAATAGGCCAGATCGACGCGGCCCTCCTGCCAGAGCCAATGGCCCAGCCGATAGGCCTGAACCGCCTGAAATCCCTTGAAATACAACAGCGGCTGCATGAAGCGATGGCAGGCCGGATCACGTTCGTAGACCGCAACGAGGTCGGCGCGGGCGGCGGCGGCCAGATCGGGCTGGGCGTCGAAGGCCTCGTCCGCGATCTCGCGCAGGATCTGCTCGGACATCTCGGCACTCGAGAGCTTCATCGCCAGACGATAGGCCAGCGCGGATTCGAAATCGGCGTGGTGCAGGATCGTCGCATGGATCAGGCCGCCCATCAGCGGCTCTGCCGCGACGGCCTTTTCCGCCTCTTCGGTGATGCGCTGCCAGACCGGGTCGAGCCGGGCGATATCGAGCTTGGGTTTTGCCATCACGAATGCTCCTTCGGCCTCTGGTTACTTCACATAGGCGTCCGGAGGGAAGAAAAAAGCTGAGGCTGCAATATTCGGGACTCGCCCCGGGGCCCGGCTCAGGGCACGTTCATCACCCGGCAGACCTCCAGAAACACCGCCAGCGCCGAGCGATATCGCCCGTCGCAGGTGTCGGGAAGATCCGCGCGGGCGAACCCCATGGCCGAGGCCAGGATGGTGCCGGTGCCGAATTCGTGATGGATCCGGCCGGACTGGCGCCGGAAGGCGTCGGCGATGCGGGCGCGGGCGACCAGCCGCCAGGCGGTGCTGCGCCGCTGGTCGGCCGGAACCGCCAGCAGCACGCGCACCGCCATGTCGAGATCGCTCGGCATCATCGGACGCACGGCTCAGACCTCGACCTGCCAGCTTCGCCCGGGACCCGGCCCGAACCGGTCCGAGATCTGCGCGATCTCGGCGGTGAAGCTCGTTCCCGTCCCGTCCGCGGCCCGCTGGGCTGCGGTATAGGTCAGCTCCGGGGCGCTGGTGATGATTTCGCGCCGCAGGGTGCCGCCCTCGCGGATCCGGACGCGGTAACGCTCCTGCGCCTCGCCCAGCGGCACCTCGAACCCCTCCCAGCCGTCACCGTCGATCCGGGTCCGGCGGATCCAGCCCATCGCCACATCGCCGGCGGTCGTCCGGGCCGAGAAATGGCACACCGGGTAGGGCCGCAGCCCGTTGCCGGCAAACGCATGCGTTGCTGCCCGAAAGCTGGGGTGATCCGGGGTGCGATCGGACGGGCCGAAGCGGAAGTGGCGCAGGGTGCCGCGGGTGTTCGCCGTCAGCGGGACTTGCGGCACGCGGCCGTTGATCACCACGAACCGCGACCCCGCGGGCCAGCTTGGCGGCATGACACCGTCGCTGCCCGCCTGTCCGCGCAGGCGCAGGCGCAGAGCGTATTGGCCGGGACCCACAAGCTCTGCCTCGGCGAACTGGAAGACCTCCCAGCCGTCCGGACTGCCGTCGCCGATGGCGGCAAGGTTCGCGCCGGCCAGCAGCGCCTCTTCGGTGACCGAGGCCAGCGCCCCCTGCACCATGCTCACCCGCAGCGCCGGGCCCCGGTCCCAGCGTCCGGCGGGGGCCGCCTCCAGCACGGTCTCGGTGATCCCGACCGAGGCCGGGGTGTCGCGGACCATGGCCAGCGCGTAATTGCTGTCGGTCGCCGACTGGTAAAGCGCGACCGGCCCCGGCCAGGGGTCGGAGACCGGCGCGAAGCGGGGCGCGTGGGGCAGCTCGTCCCCGCTGAGCAGCGGCAGGTCGAGGAACAACGCCTCCACCGGCACCGGCGCCCGCGCCGGGATCACCGTGAGCGGGTCGCTGCCGGTATCGCGCGGCGCGTAGGCAGACCTGTCGATGCGGGTGGCCTCCACCTGGCGCTGAAGCCCGGTTTCCACCCGGTCGATCCGGTAGATGCCAAGCCCCTCGCCATCGTCGAGCTGCACCACGTCGCCGGCGCCGATCTCGGGCCTCGAGGGCGGCAGGGCGAAGCTGGCGCTGTCGCGCGAGACACGGGCCTCCGCCAGCCAGCGTTCGACGATATCCTGCGCCTCGCCACGATAGAGCGACAGCGGCATCTCGTTGCGGGTGGCGCCCCGGCTGCCGTCATGGGGATGGACCACCTCGACCGAGCCGGCCTCGTAGCGCCCGCCGGCGGCGACAAAGCCCAGCCGGACGCGGCCCGCGATCTCGGCCTCGGCGGCGCGGGTGCGGCGGGCGTCCTCGTCCTGGTCGTCGGACAGGGCCAGCCCGTCGGGCGGGACCACACCGTCGAGCCGCGCCGTGCGGGTGCGGAAGATCACCTGCCCGTCCCGCTCGATCGCGTCGAAGCCGTAGGCCAGCATCAGGGGCTGGAGCGCGGAGCGGATCGTCGTCACGCTGTCAAGCGTATAGCCGCGCACGAGGCCGTAGAGCTCGGATGTGTCGACCGCGCGCAGGCCGGCCTCGGCGCAAAGCTCCTCGACCACATCATCGAGCGGCCGCGACGCGGTGCGCCCGGTGATCCAGTGGCCCTTGGTCCAGTTGTCGCCGTCCGACCAGATGTCGGCCCGCGCCGGAAAGGCCGGGAACGGCCGCGCGTCCCAGGACCAGACATGGGCCTTGTCCATGTCCAGCATCCGCTTGCCTGTGAGGACGGACACCGGGTTGTGCGCGGGATCCGACCAATGGGCGATGAAGGCCCGCAGGTATTGCATCTGCATGTATTCGTCGCGCCAGCCCCGCGAGTAATAGGGCAGGAAGCTTTCCGACGACTTGGGGTCGAGGAACTTGTTGGGCTGGTTGGTGCCCTTGTCGATCGCGGCACAGCCGAACTCGGTGAACCAGATCGGCTTCAGGCCCGGCTCCCAGGCGGTCGGGGCGGCGGCGCGCTGGCCGTTCACCCGGTTGTGGTGGTAGTTCGACCACCAGCCGCGGATATCCTTGTAGCGCCAGAGGAATTCCTCGCCGTAGAAATCCTCGATCGGGGTGCGAATCTGGGCGTCGCGATCCTCGTCGGAGGCATAATACCAGTCATAGCCCTCGCCGCCCTCGACCTGGCTGCGCAGGTAGTCGAGGTTGTAGATCGAGCCCCAGTGGGCATCGGCATGGTCGTCGCCATCGCGCCAGTCCGACAGCGGCATGTAGTTGTCGATGCCGATGAAATCGATGTCGTCATCGGCCCAGAGCGGGTCGAGGTGGAAATGCTTGTCGGCCGTCCCCACCGGCTGGTGGCCGTGATATTCGGACCAGTCGGCGGCATAGCCGATCCTGGTCGCGGCCCCGAGGATCTGGCGCACGTCGCGGGCCAGCTGCACCAACGCGGCAACGGCCGGATAGCTGCCGCCTGCCCCGCGGATCTGCGTCAGCCCGCGCATCTCGGAGCCGATGCAGAAGGCATCGACCCCGCCCGCCGCCGCGCAAAGATGCGCGTAATGCAGGATGAACCGGCGGTAGGACCATTCGTTCGGCCCGGAATAGTCGACGCCCGTCGCCGTCTGGCTGAAATCCCCGGGCTGCGCGGTGCCGAAGAAGGCGGCGACCTCGGCCTCGGCGGCCGCGGTGCCATCGGGGCTGCCCGCGACACCGGGGGCGAGCGCGGTGGTGATCCGTCCGCGCCACGGCAGGTTCGCCTGGCCGGTCTGGCCGGTCCAGGGGTCGGTCAGGGTGTTGCCCGAGAGCTGGTCCATGAGGATGAACGGGTAGAACACCACGTCCTGGCCGCGCGCGCCCATGTCCGCGATGATCTGGATCACCGACTGGTCCGTCGGGGTGCCGCCATAGACCGGGCTGCCGTTGAGGTAGGGCACCCGCAGCGCGCTGTCGCGGTCGAGCCCGGTGACCTGCCAGGGCATGTCGCCGTCGGCGTCCTTGTGCTCCACCTTGGGGCGCAGGGTGCAGTCGCCCGCCCGCAGATCGTCGCCGAACCAGGACACGATCAGCGAGACCGAGCCGCAATTGGGAAGCTCCGCCTCCAGCGCGTCCAGGCCCGAGACCGCGTCCGCCACCCCGCTGTCGGTGTTGACGTTGGCCAGCTTGGTGCGGCCGTAGCCCGCCGTGGTGCTGACCGGCGTCGTCGCCAGCGCGTATTCGCCCGATCCCGGCATCAGCGCCACGCCGCGGATGGCGCGGGCCATGTCGGGCGGGGTCACGCCGTCGGCGCCCAGGTCGCCGGGCTCGGCCGGGCGCGAGACCTCGAACGAGAACGACGGCACGCGGTTGCCGAACTGGCCCAGCGGCAGGTCCTCGAACACCACGTAGGCGATGCCGCGATAGGCCGGCGCGTTGCCCGCGCCCTCGACCGCCTCGATCTTGGGGTCGGGCAGCTGCGCCTCGCCGCCTTTGTAGACGCGCATGTTCAGCTGGTGCACGGGCACTTCCTGGCCGTCGGCCCAGACCCGGCCGATGCGGGTGATCTGGCCTTCGCAGACCGCCACGGCCAGGCTCACGGAATAGCTGTATTCGGTCACCTCGTGCTGGCTCGGGCGGCCCTTGCCGCCGCCGGAGGTTTCCGAGGATTCCAGAAATTGCGAGGCCCAGATGACCTGCCCTCCGACCCGCGCCTGGCCATAGGCCCGGCCCACGGGCGCGCCTTCCGAGGCGCCGGTCAGGCGCAGCCGGTCGACCCGGCCGGTCTCGACCGGGTCGCTGCCCTGTCCCAGCAGCCGCTCGTCGATGACCCGGCCCAGGGTCGCGCCCGCGGCCCGCCCGATCACCGCCGAGGACAGCCCCAGAACGGAGCCCCCGACAGCGCCACCCATGGCCATTCCGGCCGCTCCGAGAACGATCGTCGCCATGTCACAGGCTCCCTTCGATGGTCGGGGTCCGGAAGGCGAACCGCGCCACGATGCGGCGCTGCCAGGGACCCGAAAGTGTGGTTTCGACGACGCCGTGGCCGTCATAGGCATGGATGAAGCGCGGCTGCGCCCCGGTCTCGGACGCGAGCCCGAGGTGCTTGGCGACGCCGCCGTCGCGCATCCGGAAGAGCAGGACATCGCCCGGCTCGGGCGCGCCAGATGGCCGGGCGTCCAGGTGGCGCAGGGCCGCCTTCCAGAGGGCCTCGTCGCCCTGGGGCTCGGACCAGTCCGGGGTATAGGCAGGCACCCGCTCGGGCTCGCGCCCGTGCAGCTCGCGCCAGATGCCCCGGATCAGGCCCAGGCAATCGCACCCCGCCCCCCGGCACGAGGCCTGGTGGCGGTAGGGCGTGCCCAGCCAGCTGCGGGCGATGGCGACCGGATCGGAGGTCACGGCCGCTTGCCGCCGGTGTTGCTGTCGCTGCTGCGGGGCACGGATGTCAGCCAGTCCTCGCCCGGGATATGGGGAAAGCCGCGGAAATTGATCAGGTTGGCGAACTTCGCCTTGCAGGTGGCGGCGCGCTTGTCGCAACCGGCCTCGATGCGGATCGTGTCGCCCACCTCGACCGGCGCGCGCAGCGCCTCCCACAGATAGACCGCGCGCTCGCCCTCGGGGCGCATCTGGTCCTCGCGGATCACCCCGGTGAGGCCCTCGGCCGCGCCGGAGGTCACGATGAGCCGGCCGCGCTCGAACCAGCGCGGCGCGGCGCCCGACGGGTCGACGAAGCGGAACCGGCGATTGTCGGTCACCACCGTCACCGCCACCTCTGCGCTGAAGCCCGGCTGGTCGAGATCGACCTTGCACGACCTGTCGCCCAGCACCGCGTCGCAGACCGGCTGATAGCTGCGGCCCACGGCGAGGTTCAGCGCCTCGGTCAGGCCCCGCAGCTCGGCATGGAACGCCCCGCCGCCGCGGGTGATGTCGCCCAGCTGCCCGCGAAACCGCAAGCTGCGCTGGGTCACGTCGCGCCAGTTCACCAGCCAGGCCCGGACCTCGGCGCCGTCATAGCGTCCGGCCTCGATATCGGCCTCGGTCACGGCGCTGTCGGACAGGATCCCCAGCGCCTCGGAATTGTCCACCGACAGGCCGGTCGATTGCACCAGAGCCCGGGCGGTCATGCCCGTGTCGGCGCGAAAGGTGGTCCCGTCGAAGGCCAGATCCCGGTCGTGGTCGGTAAAGCCCAGCCGCGTGCCATCGCGCCGGGTGATCCGCCAGCAGCGACAGACGTTGGTCAGGCCGGTCCTGAGGTGTGCGTTCAGAGCTTCGGTCATACCCGCACCTCGATCACCGGCACGTTGGGCGCATCGCCCGCCCGGAACGAGGCCACCGAGGTCTCGACCCGGTCGGTGTCGAACCGCACGGGCACGTCGAACTCGAACCCCGCCGTCACCTCGGTGCCGACATCGGGCGGATGGGTGAAGCTCAGCAGCCCGGTGGTGGTGTCGAGCGTGTAATCCGTGCCCTCGAACACCGGCACGCCGCTGACGGCGACCTTGACGAAGCCCGCCACCGGCTTGCTGATCGGCCGGTCATAGACCGCCCCGCCGGAACCGTAGCGCTTGACCAGCTGGAAGACCTTGCGCACCTCGTCGCCGATCCCCAGAAGCTGATCGGTGTCGGCATATTCCGCCGAGGGCTTGCAGGACTTGTAATCCCCCCAATCCTTCCAGCGGAACCCGTGGAGCTGGCCCCGGCGCGCCTCGAAGAAGGCCACCAGGTCCTCTAGATCATCGAGCGAACGCAGGCCGATCCCGGCGTCGTAGCGCCGGCGCGAATGGGCCCAGGGAGAGTTCCGTTCTTCGGCCCCGTTGGCCAGGGTCACGATCTCGGTGCGCCGTTCGGGCCCGCCGAGAGAGCCGAATGACAGCGCGGCCGGAAAGCGGGTTTCGTGAAAGGACATGGGATAGCCTCCGGGGATTAACGGTTGCGCTGGCCGCGGGCGATGGCCCGGCCAAGCTGAGCGGCGATCTGGCCGCGGCTTTTCTCGAAACCCCGCGCGTCGGGGGTCGAGATGTGCATGGTCACGTTGACCGGCGCCCCGCCGCCGCCCGCGCGGACGCCAAGCTTGCCGTCGGGGCCGCGCGACAGGGGCATGATCGCCTCCGGTCCCGCCTCGCCCATCAGGCCGGTGCCGCCGCGCATCGGAAAGGTGGTCGGGCCCGAAACGACGCCGCCGGTGGCGAAGGGCATGACCCGGCCCTGAGCAAAGCTGCCGCCCTTCTCGAACGGCATCATGCCGGACACCAGCGCGTTGACCCCGTTCGACAGCAACCCGCCCATGTGATCCGCCACCGGCGAGATCGCCGCCGAATAGGCGGTGTCGGCCATCGAGCGGGCCAGCGACGAGAACGTGTCCGACAGGGTCTTGCCGTCGAAGACCAGCCCCTCGAAGGCCCGCCGCAGCCCGCTGGAAAAGCCGCGCTCCACGTTGCCCAGGTCGCGCACGACGCTGCCCAGCGTGCCCTGGGTGCGCGACAGCTGATCGGTGAAGGCCGCCGTCAGCGCGCCGGTGCGGCCGAGCGTGTCGCCCAGGGCATCGACCTCGGCGTCCAGCTCTTCGAAATCGCGTTCGTCAGTCATCTCTGCGTCCTTTCGGGTCGTCGGGATATGCCGCGGCCAGCTCTTCGAGCCGGGCCCGGGCCATCGGGGCCGCACCGGTCTGGTCGGCCCCGAGCATCAGCAGAAGCTCCGCCGGGGTCAGCGCCCAGAATTCCGCCGGGCGCAGGCCAAGGCCGCGGATCCCCGCGCGCATCAGCGCGGGCCAGTCGAACCGCGGGCTCATGAGGGCAGGCTGAAGGACCGGGCCAGCAGGGTGGCCGCGGCGCGGGCCGCTTCCACCGGACCGCCCTCGATGTCGGCGGTCAGCAGTTCGTCGGCCGTCACACGCCACCCCCCGCCGCGCAGGCCCGCGACGATCAGCGCCATCACCTCGCGCGAGGAGAAGGCCCCGCGCTCGAACCGCTCCACGAGGCCGACGAGCGTGTCGGCCTCCAGCTGCGCCTCAAGCTCGGCCAGCGCCCCGAGGGTGAGCTTCATCACCCGCGGAGTGCCGTCGACCGTGACCGAGACCTCGCCTGCGAAGGGATTGGCCATCAGATGTCCGCCGTGAAGACCAGCGTGCCGGCCGAGGCCAGCGACAGCTCGAACGTGGCCTCGCCATCATAGGTGCCCGCGTATTCGATCGAGGTCACCAGGAACGGCCCCTCGACCACGCCGAAATCGGGGATCACCACCTGGAAATCCGGGGTCTCGCCGGCGAAGAAGATCTGGCGCACGCGCTCGTCCGTGGCCGCGTCCTTGAACACGCCGGAGCCCGAGATGCCTGCGGACTTCACACCCGCGCCGGCCAGAAGCTCGCGCCAGCCGCCGGATTCGAGGCTGGTGACGTCGATGGATTCGGCGTTGAAGTTCAGGCGGCTGGCGCGCAGGCCCGCCGCGGTTTCAAATTGACCGTCGCCGGTCATGTCGATCTTGACCAAAAGGTCCTTGCCGTTCTGGGCCGCCATGAGATGCGCCTCCTGAAGAGTTGTGAATTCAGTCGTCTTCGACCCGCGCGTGAAACACGAGGTCGATCTGCCGGATGTCGTTGCGCCCGGTTTTCGCCGCCCTGGCCCGGTGAAAGGCCAGCGAGACAAGCCGCCCGCGGGCGAGCGTGAGGTCAGCGCCCGACAGGGTGTCGGACACCGCGCCCGCCGCCGCCTTTGCCCGGGCAAAGCCCTGGGCGGTCGAGATCACCGAAACGGTGAAGGCGTGCCGCGCCCCCCGCCCGGTCACGTCGGAGCGGTCGCGGACCGTCTCGGGGCCGAGCACCACATAGAGGTCGGGCGCCTCGCCGGGCGGAACCGCGTCGTAGATCGCGTCGCCCGCAAGGGCTGCGAGGGCGACGTCAACGGTCAGCGCGGTGTAGACCGCGCCCTGCAGGGCGACGGAAACGCCATAGGTCATCGCACGAACTCCTCTTCGGCATGGCAGACGAGGTATTGCGCCCAGCGGTCGCTCTCGCCCACGGCGAGAATCCGGTAGAGCCGCGCCCCCTCGCGCAGCCGCTGGCCCGCCTTGGGACGCGAGGCCGCGCCATGGGGGGCCGCGCGCGTGGTGATCTTCAGGCGCAGCCGCGACATGGCCGCGCCGGGCCCCTTGGTCTCGGCCCCGGTGCGGGCGTCGATCTCGGCCCAGAGCTGACCGAGGGGCACCCAGGTGACGGCAAAGCCCCCCGCGCCGTCCGGGCTGCGGTCGGGCGCTTCAAGCACCAGCTTGCGGTTCAGGATCGGACGGACCATCAGCGGCCTCCTCCGAACAGGCGCACGGTGCGGTAGCGCTCGATCAGCGCGTTGACGCTGTAGGGCAGCGCGCCGCCCGAAAGACCCGCCTCGTGGCGGTAATCGTAGTAATGCGCGGCCAGCATCATCACCGCCTGCGCGAGATCCGCCGGCAGGTCCGACCATTCCGGCCCGAACCCGGCGATAAAGCGCATCTGCACGAAGCCGCCCGCAGGGATCGACGGCAGGCAGCCGTGCGTGGCCCGGATCCGCGGCCGCTGCATGTCGGGCGCCAACTGGATGTCGGCCAGATCGGCGCCGGTCTCCTGCCCGCCGCGATCCACGATCGCGAAGTCCTCCATCGCGCTCACCGGGGCGACAGGCAGGGTCTGGGCGGTCTGGTCGCGCCAGAACGTCACGCTCCAGGAAAACGACCGCTCGATCAGGATCTTGCCGGTGCGCGCCTCGATCGCGGCCATCGCGGCGCGAAGATAGCTTTCGAGCACCGCATCCTGCAGGTCGTCCTCGCCAAAGCCGGTGCCAAGGCGCAAATGGTCTTTGAATTCCGCGACCGGAAGTGCGCTCTGAGGCACCGTGGTCTCTTCGATCAGCATCATGAAAACACTCCGATTTCCGGTCGTCCTATCCATCCGGACCGGACGCGCCTCCCCTTGCCGCTCGGACGGATGAGAGCAGCTAGACGACAAGGGTGCAGGCGGCGCGCCCGGCCTGACACGGCCCCCCTGACAGGGGCCATGTCCCGTGACCCGGCCGTTAGGCCGAGAATTGCAGAAGCTTGATCGCGGCGAAGTCGCTCACGCCGCCGCCCACGCGCTTGGTCGCGTAGAACAGCACGTGCGGCTTGGCCGAGAACGGGTCACGCAGAACGCGCAGGTCGGGGCGCTCGGCGATGGTGTAGCCCGCGCCGAAGTCGCCGAAGGCGATGGGCGTGGTGCCGGTGCCGATGTCGGGCATGTCCTCGGCGATCAGCGTCGGATAGCCCAGCAGGCGCGCCGGCTCGGAGGACGAGAACCCGTCGGACCACAGGAAGCGGCCATCGGCGTCCTTGAGCTTGCGCACGGCCGCGGCGGTGCGCGAGTTCAGCACGAAGGTGCCGTTGCCGCGGTATTCGGCCGACAGAGCATAGACCAGGTCGATCAGCGCGTCGCCGGGCGAGATGGCGTCGAAATCACCGTCGGTGCCGGTCTTCACGATGCCGATGTTGCCCCAGCTCCAGGCGTTGTTCGCGACGGTCGGGTAATCCATGATCCCGCGCGGCTTCTCGGCGCCGTCGCCGTTGATGCAGGCGTCGGCCTCGGCCCGGGCGAACTTGGCGGCGATACGCTCGGCCAGCCACATGTCGACGTCGAAGGCGCTGTCGTCGAGCAGGCGCTGCGAGGCCTTCGGCATCGCGTTCAGCTCGAACAGCGGGATCGAGATGCGGTCGATCTGCGGCGAGCCGGTCTCGCTGACGGCCGCGGATTCGCTGCCCCAGCCCGCGCCGGCCTCGGCGTGGTCGATCAGAACGTCGAACGAGGTCGCGTTGACCTGGACCACGTTGGCGACGGCCCGCAGCGAGGCAGTCGAGGACAGGACGCTCGCGATCGTGTCGGAGGTCTGCGGGTCGACCAGGTAGCCGCCGTCGGAATTGACGGCTGTGGACAGGCCCTTGCCCTCGAGCTGGAGGCCACGCAGGGCGTCGTCGTCGCCCGAACGCAGGTAGGCCTCGAACGCCTTCTGGTGCGGGGCTTCGGTTTCGGCGGACGACGACAGGGCGGGACGCCCGGCCATCAGGGATTTGCGGTCAAGCTTGGTCATACGGTCTTCCTGCTGTTGAAGCTTTTGATGAATGTCGTCGGAAAAGGTCTTGAAATCGCTCATGAAGCCCGTCACGGCGGACTTCAGCTCCTCTGCCGGAGACAGACCTTCCCCGGCCCGAGCCTTGGTCTCGGTCTTGCTCATACTCGTGGTCCTTTCGGTCCTTGGCTCAGTTGTCGCCGGCACAGGTCCTGGCCAGCAGGCCGCGGGCGTCACCAAACGCCGCCGCCAGATCGCGCATCAGGGCTGTCTCGGGGTCGTCCCCCTTGGCATCCACACGCGCCTCGGGAAGCATCGGGAAGGTCACAAGCGACACTTCCCAAAGCTCCAGCTCTGACAAGAGCCTGCGGCCCTTGTCGTTTTTCTGCGCCTTCACCGTGCGATAGCCGATGGAGAGGCCGTCGATGGCCCCGGCGGAAATCAGTGCCGCGGCCTCGCGGCCCTTGGCGATGTCGGTCAGCAGGCGGCCCTTGACCCACAGGCCCCGGCCGTCCTCGCGGACCTCGTCCCAGACGCCGATCGGCTGGGAGGGGTCGTGCTGCCACAGCATCTTGACCCTTGCGCCCTTCGCGCTCAGCGATTTCAGCGAGTTGCCGTAGGCCCCCGCGATCACCGTGTCGCCGCCCTGGTCGGCGAGGCCGAAGAGCGAGGCGTAGCCCTCGATCACGTGCCCGTCCTTGACGCTGACCTCACCGCCGATACGGCAGAACTTATGTTCCAAATCCATGGCTTGTCTCTCTTTCTTCATGCGCCGAACAGGGCGCGAAGCCCCTCGATCACGAGGATGGCGCCGGCGGCATAGACGAGCAGCCAGATCTGGCGCTCCAACCGTTCGATCATGGTGTCGATCTTGGTCAGCCGCAGGTCGACCTGGGCGAACCAGAAATCGGTGACAGGCGCGGGGCCACGACGGGTTTCCAGCTTGACGACTTCAGGTTTCATCACCGGTCTCCATCGCGGGCAGCCCCAGCAGCCGGCGCTTTTCGCCCGCCGTCAGGAACGTGGCCTCGCCGACCCGCCGCCATTGCGCATCGCGCTCCGCCGAGAGGGCGGCGATCTGGTCGAGATCGGGCGACAAGGTAATGGCATCATTGGTGAAATCCGACAGCCAGTCAGAGATCGCCCCGGTCACGCGGGTCGTCAGCGGCAGCACCGTCAGCCGGTAGAAGGCGCGGTTGGCCTCCTGGTAATTGGCGTAGGTCGCGTCTCCGGGGATGCCCAGCATCATCGGCGGGATGCCGAAGGCGGTGGCGATCTCGCGGGCGGCGGCTTCCTTGGTCTTCTGGAACTCCATGTCCGAGGGCGAGAAGCCCATCGGTTTCCAGTCCAGCCCGCCCTCCAGCAACATCGGCCGGCCCGCGTTGCGCGCCCCCTGGTGCTGGGTCTCCATCTCGGTCAACAGGCGGTCGTATTGATCCGCCGACAGCTGCGACTGGCCGTCAACCCCGCGGTAGACGATCGCGCCGGAGGGGCGGGCCGCGTTGTCCAGCAGGGCCTTCGACCAGCTCGACGCCGAATTGTGCACGTCGATCGCTGTGGCGGCGGCCTGCATCGGCGAAAAGCCGTAGTGGTCGTCCTGCGGGTGGAAGCTCTTGATATGGCAGACGGGCGACGGCCCTTCGCCCACGTGGAACCGGTGCTTGCGGCCCGACACGTTGTATTCATAGCCCACCGGCCAGCCATCGGCGCCGGGGATCAGCGACATCCGGTCCGAGCGCAGCACGTGCAGCTCCACCGGCAGCTCGCCGTCGCCCACGGCCTCGAGATAGCCGTTGCCGGTCAGCAGGATCTGGCCGAAGAGCGCCTCGAACAGCTCCGCCCGGCCCTGCGCGCCGTTCGGGCGCTGGATCAGCGACAGGATCGGGTGGCTGTCATAGCGGGCGGTGCGGTCCTGGCACACGACCGGGACGGCGGCGGCGGCTTCGGCGATCATCTTGACCGCGCGAAAGCCGACCGGGTTGCCCGAGAACCCGGTCTTTGTCAGCGACACCACGTCCCGCGGGCTCCAGGCCACGCGGCCGCTGGTGTGCATCGCAATGACCGGCCCGGTGGCCGAGGCCTTTGTCTCGGCGGGGGCCGGGCCTTGGGCCTCGGCCGTCCGTTTCAGGAAGTCGAACATTCACATCTCCTCGGGCCGCAGATTTTGTCGCGTCTCGGAGGGCAGTTTCCTATTTGGGAGTTAAGATGCCCCCGCAGCATCGCGCGGTGGGTGTTGCATGGGCTGCGGGCGGCCGGCGGGGCGTGTGCGGCGCGGGCCCGCCGCCAGAACCGAAAACGGCCCCGGAGTGTCTCCGGGGCCGTCCTCTTCACAGAAAGCGCATCTTGGGCGCGCGGTAAGTTCGCGCCGGGTCGATCATCAGATCGGTCAGCGCCCAGACCAACGCATCCACCCTGTCGGGGGAGCCCTGCCCCTGGTAGCCGGTCATCGACATCAGGCCCATCTGGTCCTCCAGCTTGCCCAGGTCGCCCACATGCGCCACCCGCCCCTGTTCATAGAGCGCGGCCACCGGCTCTGCCCGCGCCACCTTCCCGCGCGAGGCGGTGCGGCGGCTGAAGGGCGCCAGCGGGTCGATCTGGCGGATGACGTTCTCCACCAGGTCGCCGCCCTGGTTGACCTCGGCCACGATCCGGTCGGCGCCGTGCCGTTCGCAGGCGGCGACGGCGGCCCGCGCCCAATCGGCGGGCGAGCTTGCCTTGAGGCTCGCATCCTCAAGCACCCAGGCCCGCCAATCCTCCGGCCCGCCCCGGGTCACCGCGCCCACCACGACGATGCCGCATTCGTCCGACCCGGTGTTCGAGGTCACGGAAGGGTCGACCGCCACGACGATCCGGTCGAAGGCCTCGGGCGCCGTATCCCGGCAGCCCTCGAGCATCTCCAGCGGCCAGAGGGCCCCCTCCACCTCCGTCAGAAAGAGCCCGTCGAGCTCTTGCCGGCCGAGGCCGGAGCCCGCGTATTTCGCCCGCACCTCCGTCAGAAAGGACGCGGCGAGGTTGGCGGCGTTGGCCTCGGTCGGGGCGTGGGTCATGACCGTGCTGTCGCGCTCCAGCAGCTCCTTCAGGGTCGAACAGGACCGCGGGGTGGTGGTGACGCAGACCTTTGGGTCGTCCCCCAGGCGCAGGGCGAATTGCAGCATGTCCCAGGCCTTGTCCGCCTTCTTCCACTTGGCCAGCTCATCCACCCAGGCCGCGTCGAACTGCGGCCCGCGCAGCGCCTCGGGATCGAAGGCCGAGAACAGCCGCGCCTCCGCCCCGTTGGGCCAGCGCAGGAGGTTGCGGCCCGCGATCCAGTCGGGTCGGCGGTCGGGCGGGCAGCAGGCGAGGATGCCGCTGTCGCCCATCACCATGACTTCGCGCGCCTGATCAATGGTCTCTCCCACCAGTGCCACGCGCCGGGCGCGGCCCTTGTCCTCGGGCCGGGCTCCTTCGACCTGTGCGCGGACCCATTCGGAGCCCGCCCGGGTCTTGCCCGCGCCCCGGCCGCCCAGGATGACCCAGGACCGCCAGTCGCCCGGGGGCGGGAGTTGATGGTCCAACGCCCAGAACTCGAACAACCAAGGCAGGGCGCAGATCTCGGTCTCTGGCAGGCCCTCAAGCAGGGTCGCCAGCGTCGCGGGTGGCATGGATGCGAGCAAGTCTGCGGGCGATCTCTTCACGGGCGGCGTCGAGGTCGAGGGCACCTGCTGCGAGGGTGCCGGCGTGTTTTGCATGCCAATCAAGGTATTTCCTTTCAATATCGTCAGCCCGGCGCAAGGCGGTTTCCAGCTCTGCGGCCTTCAATGGCATTTCCTTAACGGCGCGCACGTCTCCGTCGATCGCGCGCTCCAGGAGATCTGTCAGGGTGTTTACAAGGCTGCTCAGGATCAGCCGGCTGCGCCGGATGAGGGCCTGAAACTCCCTTGTCTGGTCGAGAATATCCGTTTCAAAATCAGTCATGAATGCCCCAAGTCTCTGAAATAGATGGACCATCCGAAAAAAGCGGGCACAAAAAAATCGGCCTCGGGACGATGTCCCGGGCCGATTGCCCACTTTTCCTAGCGTAGGGAAGTGATACAGGTTCACGGGCGATCTGTCAAGCAAAAACGCAACCGAAGGTTGTTAACCTTCGTTACGCTCCCGCTGACAGGTCGTTTACCATTCGGATATTCTTGAGGAACTACTGGGTTTGCTGCTGCGCTTCGATCTCGCGCCAGCGGGCCACGTTGCGGTTGTGCTCGTCGAGGGTGACCGCAAAGGCGTGACCGCCGGTGCCATCGGCCACGAAGAACACGTAGTCGGTCGAATCGGGGTTGAGCGTGGCGCGGATACTTGCCCGGCCCGGATTGGCGATCGGGGTGGGCGGCAGACCGTCGATCACATAGGTGTTCCACGCCGTCTCGCGCCGCAGCTCGTCCTGCGTCAGCCCGCGGCCCAGGACCCGGCGGCCCTCGGTCACGCCGTAGATCACCGTCGGGTCGGTCTGCAGCCGCATCCCCTGCTCCAGCCGGTTGATGAACACGCTGGCCACCTGCCCTCGCTCTTCGGGCAGCGCGGTTTCCTTTTCGACAATCGAGGCCATGACAAGCGCCTCGTAAGGCGTCTCGTAGGGCAGTCCCTCGGCCCGCGCGGCCCATTCCTCGGCCAGCACGCTCTCTTGCCGGCTGCGCATCTCGCCCAGCACGTCCGCCACGGTATCTCCGGGCCGGAAGGCATAGCTGTCGGGCGCGAGATAGCCTTCCTCCGGGATCTCTTCCACGTCCTGCTCAAGCGTGTCGAGCCCGTTCAGCGCCTGCACGATCTGCCACGAGGTCACGCCCTCGGCCAGAGACACCCGGTAGCGGGTGTCGGGCTGCTGCTTGACCTCGACATAGGGGGCGGGCGGCTCCTCGCTGGTTGGATCGAAACGCACCAGCTCGACATAGGCGCCGGTTGCGGGGTCAAGCTCGCGCACCTCGACCCGCTGGGTGTTCACGCCGACACGGTAGACGATCTCGGTGCCGCAGGTGCTGGCGGCGCTGACCGTCACCAGGTCGAGGATCTCGGCCATCGAGGCGCCCTCGTCCACAAGGTAGCTGCCGGCCTTCAGGTCGTCGGCCTTGTCGGAATACTGCGCCCCCGCGCGGAACAGCGTGGGCGAGGTGACGGCGCCCTGGGTGCCCAGCGTCTCGCTCACTTCCCAAAGGTTGGTGCCCGGGTCGACCTGCAGGCAGATCGCCGCGGTCAGCGGTCCGGGCGCCGTGAACCGGCCCTGCCCCCACAGGATCACGCCCGCAGCAAGAAAGGTTGCCACGATCAGGAACGTCATGGCGTTGCTGGCGATGCTCCGCCACATGGGCTCAGACCTTTCCGAAGATCACGCTGGCATTGGTGCCGCCGAACCCGAAGGAATTGGACAGGGCGTGGTCGATCCTGCGCTCGCGCTTGGCGTTGGGGGCAAGGTCCACCGGGCTCTCCACCGCGGGGTTGTCCAGGTTGATGGTCGGCGGCGCGACCTGGTCGCGGATCGCGAGGATCGAGAAGATCGCCTCGATCGCGCCCGCGGCCCCCAGCAGGTGCCCGGTCATCGACTTGGTCGACGACATCGTCACCTTGTCCGCCGCATCCCCCATCAGCCGCTCGACCGCGCCAAGCTCGATCGTGTCGGCCATGGTCGAGGTGCCATGGGCATTGATGTAGTCGATGTCCGCCGGCACCAGCCCCGCATCCTCCAGCGCCATCCGCATGGACCGTTCGCCCCCCTCGCCATCCTCGGACGGCGCGGTGATGTGATAGGCGTCGCCCGAAAGGCCGTAGCCCTTGACCTCGGCATAGATCTTCGCGCCGCGGGCCTTGGCGTGCTCGTATTCCTCCAGCACGACCATGCCCGCGCCTTCGCCCATGACAAAGCCGTCGCGGTCGGCGTCATAGGGCCGGCTGGCGGCTTTCGGGTCGTCCGGCCGCTTGGTCGACAGCGCCTTGCAGGCGTTGAACCCAGCGATCCCGATCTCGCAGATCGTGGCCTCGGCCCCGCCCGCGACCATCACATCCGCCCGGCCCGCCTTGATCAGCTGTGCGGCGTCGCCGATGGCATGGGCGCCGGTGGAACAGGCGGTGACGACCGCATGGTTCGGCCCCTTGAAGCCGTAGCGGATGGCGATCTGCCCCGAGATCAGGTTGATCAGCGCCCCCGGCACGAAGAACGGCGAGACCCTGCGCGGCCCCTTTTCCTTCATCATCACGGCGGTGTTGGCGATGGAATTCAGCCCGCCGATACCCGATCCGGCCAGCACGCCGGTGCGCTCCAGGCTGCGGGCATCGGTCGGCGCCCAGCCGGAATCCGTCACCGCCTGCACGGCCGCGGCCATGGCGAAGACGATGAACTGATCGACCTTGCGCTGTTCCTTCGGCTCCATGTAGCGGTCGGCGTTGAACGTCCCGTCCGTCCCGTCGCCCAGCGGCACCTCGCAGGCGTAGGTCGTGGCGAAGCCCTCCGGATCGAAACGGGTGATGCGGCCGGCACCGGACTGGCCGGCGAGAATGCGGCGCCAGGTTTCCTCGACGCCATCGGCAAGCGGGGTCACGAGCCCCAGCCCTGTCACAACAACTCGCCGCATGATCCACCCCCATCCGTTGTGTGTGGTTTTCGCCGACCTGATAGCGCCTGTGCCCAAGCAGGGGCAAGAGCAACCGCGCCGAAGCCGCAAGCGGCGATTTACCTCCGCTTAACCCGAGCGCGCCATAGTGTGCAAACCCTCAGCGGTATCGGACGGTGACATGCTTCAAAGAATCGGGCTCTGTCATCTCGTCATCACCTTGTTGTGGGCAACCAGTGTTGGCGCAGATACATGCGAGCTGCGCGATCGGGTGCTGCGTCCCGCCGCAGCGCATAGCGCCGTGCTCAGCCTTGTGCAGAATGGGGAACCCCACAAGAACGGCGGCGCCCTCGCCTGGCTCCTGCGTGAACGCGCCGCCGCGATACAGCTGGATTTCGCCGAGGCTGTCTCGGGCACTGCCCTCGAACCGGATGAACAGCGGCTCAAAAGCTTCCTGCGATCGACCTTCGAGCTCGAGCGCGTCGACCTCAGCGAGTCGACGATCATGCGGCGGCAATACCTGGTCCGGACGGGCGGGGACGACGGCGCGAGCTACATCCGCGGCCTGATGGAAGGGTTCGATTGCACGACGGGGACCTACGAAGAGGATCACCCAGGCGGCGCGGGGTCCGATGCCGCCGCGGCCTCCGCGACGGCGGCCGTCGATTCCGTTCATGCGCTCGGCATCGCCCTGCTGGTGCTGGCACTGCTGTGGATAATGCAATGGCTGTCCGGCAGAGGTGAGGCGTTGCACCGGCGCTACCTTACCTCAATCCCCGCCTCGCTCCGTGTGAGGGAGACGGTCGTGCCCACCCAGATCAACAACATCAGCCGAATGGGCGCCCAGGTATCCGTGCCGCGCGATATCGAGCTGGTGGTCGACGGCACGGTCGAGCTCTTGACCGGCGACAGCACGATCCGCTCCCGCGTCGCCTGGTGCAATTCGCACAACGCCGGCCTCGCCTTTGCTCAAAGGGTGCCGGAAAACCTCTTCCGGACGCTGACGGGACATACCATGTCCCAGCGCCCGGTGCAGACCCACAGGCCGCGGCGCAACGTCCCGAGCCGCCAGAGCTGAGGGTCGCGCCTGCGGCGGACGACACGGACCAGATACATCCCGCAAAAATCACGGTGGCCCGAATAAGCCGCCGAATAGACCGGAGCCGGAAAAAAGAAGCGGCGCCCGAATTGGGCGCCGCTCCTCCAACCGGAAATAAACCGGGAATTCCGCGATCCTACTGAGCTTCGGAGATGAATTTCACCGCATCGCCGAAGGTCTGGATCGTCTCGGCGGCATCATCGGGAATCTCGATGCCGAATTCCTCTTCGAACGCCATGACAAGCTCGACGGTGTCCAGGGAATCCGCGCCGAGGTCGTCGATAAAGGAAGCGTTTTCGGTAACCTTGTCCTCTTCCACGCCCAGGTGCTCTACAACGATCTTGCGCACTCGGTCAGCGACGTCGCTCATGTCCAGTCCTCACATCTTCGGGCCTTGGCCCATCTTGGCATATCTGCCCGAAAGCGGGCATCGATTGTCGCCCATCTCCGGGCGCCGAATACCGGGGCGACCTGCGCTCCCCGGCTCGATTGCGCCGCCTATAGCAGAGATTCCCGCCTAGGCAAACGCTTTCAACTCCCTGCAGGACAGGGGTTTCAGACCATGGCCATCCCACCGTTCACGTGCAGGACGGTCCCGGTCACATAAGCAGCCTCGGGCGAGGAAAGATAGAGCACGGCCGCCGCGATCTCGTCCGGCGTGCCCATCCGGCCCATGGGAATCTGCGCCAGCGTGCCGGTTTTCTGATCGTCGGTCAGCTTGCCCGTCATCGCCGTCTCGATAAAGCCCGGCGCCACGCAGTTCACGGTGATACCGCGGGTCGCCACCTCATAGGCGATGGCCTTCGACATGCCGACCATACCGGCCTTGGCGGCGGCATAATTCGCCTGTCCCGGGTTGCCCACTGCTCCCACGATCGAGGAAATGTTGACGATCCGGCCCCAACGCGCCTTCATCATCCCCCGGACAGAGCCCTTGCAGAGCCGCATGGTCGAGGTGAGGTTCACGTCCAGCACGCTGGCCCAATCCTCCTCGGACATGCGCATGAAGAGCTGGTCGCGGGTGATCCCGGCGTTGTTGACCAGGATGTCGAGCGCCCCCATCGCCTCGGCGGCCCGCCTGGGCAGGGCGTCGACGGCGGCGTGGTCGCTCAGGTCGCAGGGCAGCACATGGGCCCGCTCGCCGAGCTCCTCGGCCAGCGCCTCGAGCGGCGCGACCCGGGTGCCCGACAGGCCGACCGTCGCGCCCGCGCTGTGCAGGGTGCGCGCGATGGCGCTGCCCAGCCCACCGGAGGCGCCCGTCACCAGCGCGGATTTTCCTGTCAGATCGAACATCGGCCACTCCTGTCGTATCGCATTTCCGCCTGCTATCCCAAGCCGGCGCCCGGGCGCAATGGCCGCGCCATGGCGCAGCGGGGCTCAGACCAGCAGGCTCTCGGCCGCCGATTTCACCTCGTCCGGCTGGCCCAGCGTGCGCGTGGCCAACCCCCGGTCGATCCGCCGCGCCATGCCCGACAGCGCCTTGCCGGCCCCGATCTCCCACAGGTCGGTCACGCCCTGGCCGGCCATCCAGGCCACGCTTTCGCGCCAGCGGACCGCCCCGGTGATCTGACGCACGAGAAGCTCGCGAATCATGGCCGGTTCGGACTGGGCCTCGGCCGTCACGTTCGCCACCACCGGCACGACCGGCACCTTGATATCGACCCCGCCCAGTGCCTCTGCCATGACCTCGGCGGCCGGCTGCATGAGGGCCGAGTGGAACGGCGCCGACACCGGCAGCATCACCGCCCGCTTGGCGCCGTGCGCCTTGGCGATCTCCAGCGCCCGTTCCACCGCCGCGATGTGGCCCGAGACGACAACCTGGCCCGGATCGTTGTCGTTGGCGGCCTGGCAGACCTCGCCCTGCGCCGCCTCTTCGGCCACCGCCGTGGCGGTCTCGAAATCCAGGCCGAGCAGCGCCGCCATGCCGCCCTGCCCCACGGGCACCGCGTCCTGCATCGCCCGGCCGCGGATGCGCAAAAGCCGGGCCGCATCGGCCAGGGACAACGCACCGGCGGCACAAAGTGCCGAATATTCGCCAAGCGAATGGCCCGCGACAAAGGCCGCGGCCTCGGGCTGCACGCCCTCGACCGCCAGCGCCGCCATCACCGCCATCGAGGTCGCCATCAGTGCGGGCTGGGCATTGACCGTCAACGTCAGCGCGTCCTGATCCCCCTCCCATATCAGGGTGGAGAGGTTCTCCCCCAGCGCCGCATCGACTTCATCGAACACGGCCTGCGCCGCGGGATAGGCCTCGGCCAGGGCCTTGCCCATCCCGATTGACTGGGCGCCCTGGCCCGGAAAGACGAATGCGCGCATGGTTCCCCCGACTGGTGATCTTTCTCACCGATTACCCCGCGGCGCGGTCGATCACAACATTCCCGGCGGGATCGCTCGCCCTACGCAGCGCCCCGGGGCGCCAGACGGGTGGTCAGATCCCCGCCGATCCGGTCGCGCAGGCGCTCCAGCTCGGCGACCGGGCCCACGGCCGCCGGGATCGTGCGGGCGCTGTTGCCATAGCGAAGCAGAAGCCGCGCAGCGCCCCGCCCGGAGGTAGCGCGGTCCAGGTGGACCCCGCCGATCTCGTGGAACCCGTAGCGCCCCGCAAGCCGCGGCCGTCCGCCACGGCTGCGCCGGACCTCGCGGATCTCGGACAGTTTCAGGTCCACCTGAAGCTCGCAGACGCTCCCGCGGGTGGTCAGCCAGAACAGGATGCAGGCAAAGCCGCCGATCAGCCCGGCTGCCCCGGCCCGCCCCGCCACCGGGTCGATCGCCAAGGCCTCGGCGGGCAACAGCCAGACCGCCGCCGCGAAAAGCGCGGCGCCCAGCCCGCCCAACCAGCTGACGGTCTGCGCGGCCAGCGCCACATGGGCCGTCCAGCCGTCGCAGCGCACGACGTAGCCCCAGTAGGTTTCGTCCAGATCCACCCGCGCGGACGGCCGCGCCCCGCGGCGCGGCCGCGCCGCGGGGGCGGCGGATCCGCCGAAGGAAAAGGTCTTTATCATGGGCCCGGATCCCGTTCTGCTGACGTGGTCAAAGAGGAATTAACCTTAACCTGCCCCGCGAACCGGGCAGAATGCGGGCAATTGCGGGGAAATGCCCGGGCGAGCTTGCCCCGCGCCGCCCGATCTGTATAAAGTGCCATCCTTCCGCGGACGATTTTGACCCGCGCAGCCTCTCGTGGACAGGGAGCGGAAGGTCCAGACCCTGTCCTATGAAATGCGCTTGAACAGAAACGGAGTGCACATGCCCTTCTACGAGCATGTCTTTATCGCGCGTCAGGATCTTTCCAACGCGCAGGCCGAGGGCCTTGTCGAACATTTCTCCCAGGTGCTGACCGACAACGACGGCAAGGTCGTCGACAGCGAATACTGGGGCGTCAAGACGATGGCCTACAAGATCAACAAGAACCGCAAGGGCCATTACGCTTTCCTGCGGACCGATGCGCCGGCCTCCGCCGTGCAGGAGATGGAGCGCCTGATGCGCCTCCACGACGACGTCATGCGGGTCATGACGATCAAGGTGGACGCCCACGAGGAAGGCCCCTCCGTGCAGATGCAAAAGCGTGACGAGCGGCCCGACCGCCGCCGCGACCGCAACTGAACCGGATCAGGAAAGGATACCAAGACATGGCCGCAAAACCATTTTTCCGCCGTCGCAAGTCCGATCCGTTCGAGGGCGACAACGCCCCCGCGATCGACTACAAGGACACCCGCACGCTGCAGCGCTACATCTCCGAGCGCGGCAAGATCGTGCCGTCCCGCATCACCGCAGTGGGTTCCAAGAACCAGCGCAAGCTCGCCAAGGCGATCAAGCGCGCCCGGTTCCTCGCCCTTCTGCCCTATGCCGTGAAGTAAGGAGCAACTCCCATGGACGTTATCCTTCTCGAACGTGTGGCCAAGCTCGGCCAGATGGGCGAAGTCGTCTCCGTCAAGGAGGGCTATGCCCGCAATTTCCTCCTGCCCCAGGGCAAGGCCCTGCGCGCCAACGAGTCCAACAAGGCGCGGTTCGAAGCCGAAAAAGCCCAGCTCGAGGCGCAGAATCTCGAAACCCGGGCCGAGGCGGTCAAGATGGCCGATACCCTCGACGGCCAGACCTTCGTCGTGATTCGCTCCGCCTCCGACGGCGGCGCGCTCTACGGCTCGGTCTCGACCCGTGACGCCGCCGATGCCGCAGGCGAGGCCGGCTTCACGATCGACCGCAAGCAGGTCGCGCTCACCGCGCCGATCAAGTACCTCGGCCTGCACGACGTGACCGTGAACCTCCACCCCGAGGTCACCGCCACGATCGCGCTCAACGTGGCCCGCTCGACAGAAGAGGCGGAGCTTCAGGCACAGGGCAAGTCGATCCAGGACCTCGCCGCCGAGGAAGAAGCCGCCGCGGAATTCGAAATCCAGGAGCTCTTCGACGACATCGGCTCCGCCGGTTTCGACGACGACGAGGACCCGCGCGGCCCCGCCACCGACGACTCGGCCGAGCCGATCACCGACGGCGAATCCTGACCGCGCAACGCGCAACGGACCACGAGGTCACGACACGGGCCGCCCTTCGCCGGGCGGCCCGTTTTCATGTGCAGCCTCGCCCGACGGCCCCTCATGCACGCCGCGCCATCCCCTTCATCTTGGCCGAAAAACTCCGGGGAGCGCGAGGGGCTGGCCCCTCGCTCCGCCCCGGCCACAGGTGCGTGCGCCGGACAAGGCGGCGCCAGCCCCGAACTCTTTGCTTTGCCGCGCGGCCCGAAGGCTGCAATCTGTCCCACATGGAGGTGGCGTAACGACGCCCCCGGACCCAGCCAAAAGGTGACGCCATGCCCCTGACCCTCTCCCGCCGCGGCTTTCTCGCCGGATCCGCCGGCTTCATCGCGCTCCATCCCTTCTCGGCCGCCGCCCAGGCCGGCCAGGCGCACCTGCGCCTGATGGAAACCACCGACATCCACGTCCATGTCTGGCCCTACGATTACTACGCCGACCGCCCGGTCGACACGCTCGGCCTCTCGCGGACCGCCTCGATCATCGACGCGGTCCGCGCCGAAAGCACCAATTCCCTGCTGCTCGACAACGGCGACTTCCTGCAGGGCAACCCGATGGGCGACTACATCGCCTACGAGCGCGGTATGGCCGAGGGCGACATCCACCCGGTGATCACCGCCCTCAACACCCTGGGCTTTGATGCCGGCACGCTGGGCAACCACGAATTCAACTACGGCCTCGACTTCCTGATGAAATCCCTGGCTGGCGCCGGCTTCCCCATGGTCTGCGCCAATGTCGCCAAATCCCTCGGCGCCACCCCGCGCGAGGACGACACCCTGCTGCCGCCCTACGTCATTCTCGACCGCGAGATCACCGACGGCGCGGGCGAGACCGCGCCGATCCGGATCGGGATCATCGGCTTCGTGCCGCCGCAGATCATGAACTGGGACCGCAAGCATCTCGAGGGCAACGTCCAGGCCCGCGACATCGTCGCCACCGCCGCGGCCTATGTGCCGCAAATGAAGGAAGAGGGCTGCGACATCATCATCGCGCTGTCGCATTCCGGCATCGGCGCGGCCGACGCCAGCGACGGCATGGAGAATGCGAGCGTGCCACTGGCCGCGGTCGAGGGCATCGACGCGATCTTTACCGGCCACTCGCATCTGGTCTTCCCCTCTTCCACCTATGCCGATTTCCCCGGGGTCGATGCCGAGGCCGGCACGATCATGGGCAAGCCCGGCGTGATGGGCGGGTTCTGGGGCAGCCACTTGGGCCTGATCGACCTGATGCTGGAGCGGGACGGCGCCGGCTGGCGCATCGCCTCGCACATGTCCGAGGCCCGGCCGATCTCGCGCCGCGAGGAGGACCGCTCGATCACCGCGCTGGTCGAGGATTACCAGCCCGTGCTCGACGCCACGCAAGAGGATCACGACGCCACGCTCGCCTATGTCCGCCGCGCCGTGGGCCAGACCGACGCGCCGCTGCATTCCTACTTCGCGCTGGTGGCCGACGATCCGTCGGTCCAGATCGTCTCGAACGCCCAGACCTGGTATATCGAGCAGATGATGGTCGGCACCGAGTACGAGGGCCTGCCGATCCTCTCGGCCGCCGCCCCCTTCAAGGCCGGCGGACGCGGCGGGCCGGAATATTACACGGACGTCCCCGTGGGCGCCGTGGCGATCAAGAACGTGGCCGACCTCTATCTCTATCCCAACACCGTCCGCGCGGTGTCGGTGACAGGCGCCCAGGTGCGCGAATGGCTCGAACGCTCGGCCGGCATGTTCAACCGGGTCGAGGAAGGGGCGGTCGACGCGCCGCTGCTGAACCCCGACTTCCCGTCCTACAATTTCGACGTGATCGACGGGGTGACATACCAGATCGACCTGACCCAGGCATCGCGCTACAACAACGACGGAGAGGTCGTGGCCCCGGAAGCCCACCGCATCACCGACCTGCGCCATGACGGCGCACCGATCGACGACGACGCGGAATTCATCGTGGCCACAAACAATTACCGGGCCTCGGGAGGCGGCCATTTCCCCGGCACCGGCGACACGATCATCTTCGAGGGGCCCGACACCAACCGCGACGTCATCGTGCGCTATATTGTCGATCAGGGCACAGTAAGCCCCCGCGCCGATGCCAATTGGTCGTTCCGATCCATGAACGGCACCACGGTCCTGTTCGAGACCGGCCCCGCCGGCGCCCAATATGCCAAGGACATCGAGGGCATGACGATAGAGCCTGCGGGCAACACCGACGCGGGCTTCGCGATTTTCCGGATCACGCTCTAGCGCCGTTCCCTCGGGGGGCGTCCACGCGGGCGGCCCCTTGTCGGCCGGCGAGCGTCGCGGCGACGCCAGAGCCCAGCCGGACCCGAACCAAACCGGCGCCACGCGGGCGAATCCGCCAGGATGACGACCGCCCGGACCCTTGCCTGCCTGCTCACAAAGGACCCATGCCATGCATCCCACCGAAAAGGTCGTCCGCCAGTTTCACGAATCCTGGGACATGCGCGATCCCGACCGCGGGGCGGAAGTGATCGCCGACGATTGCGCCTTCGAGGATATCGCCCGCGGCGAGAAGCTTCCGGGCAAGGACGCCTACAAGGCCGATTATCATCGCTGGCGCGAGGCCTTCCCGGACGGGCTGTGCAAGGTCGAGAATGTCATCGTCAGCCTCGACGGCGAATGGGCCACGGTCGAATTCCGCAATTCCGGCACCCATACCGGGGTTCTGAGATCCAGCCTCGGAGACTTCCCCCCGACCGGCAAGAAGGCCGAAGTCCGCTATTGTTCGGTGATGCGTGTCAGGGACGGCATGGTCGTCGAAGGCCGGGATTACTACGACAGCGCCACGATCGCGCGACAGTTGGGATTGGTCGACTGACCGACCGGGCCACCGCGCCTTTCCGCGCAAGTGGCGATGTCGGTCCGACAGCATAGCCAAGGTTGAACAGAAGGCCGCGCGGCCCGCTGCGAGGGCTTCCCGGGATCGCCCTCCGGATCAGGCTATCCCCAAGTCGGTGCGCCACGCAAAAAAAGGAGCCGTCCTCGCAGACGGCCCCATGTCATTCGAAACCTTTGTCGACGACGGCGCTCAGCGGGCGAAAGTCTCCATCCGCAGCTGCGCGTTGCAATACTGGCCGTCGAAAGTGCCGATCCATATATCCATCCGACCGTTGGACGGCCGGCTCAGGCTGATCCGGGGGTCTAGGTTGCCGTTGTCATCGTCGTCGAAATACCAGTTCGCCGAGCCGGTGTTGATCAACAGCGCCGCATCGCACTCGCTGACCACCGAGACGACCAGCCGGACGCTGCCCATGTTGGACAGGAAAAAGCTGAAGTCGGGCTGCGTGGTGAAATAGCTCTGACCATAGGACAGGCGGTCGGAGCCGAGGTTGTTGTAGATATGCGGACATCCGCCAAGGTTGTTCTGGCCGCCGGCAGTAACATTGAAGAAGCGCGGCGAGCGAAGCTGACCGCCTGTTGTCTGGTACTGTTCGACGCCGCCCGTCGAATATGTCGGGCATGCCATGGCAGCCCCCGCGCTCAGGCCAACCATGGCGGCGATGACTGCTAGGATCCGTTTCATTCTCTCACCTGTCGTTCTCAATAATGTGCGACGACGATAGCGGACAACCGCCGAGCAGCGTTAGCAAAAAATCGCGCTACGCCGGTCTGCGGTTCCTGTTTTTGCGTTCATGTGTCCAGAACTGGCCGGCCGTGCGCGTCTCCGCCGCCCGCGCGGAGCATCCTGCCCGCGCAGAGAACGCCCGCGCCCCGGTCCGAGCCCCTTGTCGTATCTGTTGAAGTTCGCGACCGTGTCGGTCGCGGTCACCACACGGGCTTTTGTCCGCTTGGGGCCTGATTTTCCGCAGGTGCCAGGCGCACCCATCACATCGATTGAAGATGCAGTTTCCGCGCTCGGGGAGACGCAAGAAAACTTGGAGAACCAAATCGAAGACACGCGTCGCTCCTATGCCGCGAAGCGCACCACTTTGAAAAAGTTGGAGCAACAAGTCGCAGATCACGATGAAAAGCTCTCTACTGCAGAGCTCGGCGTGTATGAGCCGCATTTCGATTTCGAATATTCTGACGAGTAAAAACAAGAGATCAAGCGCATCCGGGACTGTCAAAAGGCGATGGTGTCGGCCAAGACATCGACCCTCTGTCCGACTGACTGGCAAGTGGATGGAAGCCGCGCCAAGGGCCAAACCATGATTAACCGGCAGACTCGGCTAAGCCTGCGTGCTTTCAACAATGAATGCGAAGCGGCCATCGAAAACGCACGTTGGAACAACGGGAACGCAATGGAAATGCGTATCCACAACGCAGCCAAGCAAATCGACAAAGCCAATGACTCCATGAGCCTGCGTCTCAGCGAGCAATATGTCAGCCTCAAATTGGACGAATTGCATGCGACCCACGAATACCGCGAGCGCCTCAAGATCGAGAAGCATGAGCGCACAGAACTTGTGCGGACGGAACGTGAAGAGAAGAAGCTGTTGGCGGAAGCTGACGCCGCAGAGCGCGAAGAAGAACGGTATCAGAAGCTCTTGAGCAAGGCGCGGTCTGAGGCGGGTGTTGATGACGACCGCATCGCAGAGCTTGAAGCGGCCTTGGCAGAGGCGCACGCCACCAGCGAACGCGCTCGAGCAATGGCTGAGATGACCAAATCCGGCTACGTCTATGTCATCTCCAAGATCGGCTCTTTTGGCGAGGATGTCGTCAAGATCGGTTTGATCACGGCGGCTTGAGCCAGACGACCGCGCAAAGGAACTTGGTGACGCAAGCGTCCCGTTCGGCTTCGACACCCACGCTATGGTCTACTCGGACGAAGCCCCAGCCTTAGAAAGTGCCCTTCACAAAGAATTCTCGAACCGCCGCGTGAACGCATCCAACATGCGCAAAGAGTTCTTCCGCGTTGGCTTGGATGAGGTCGAAGAAGCCGTAAGAAGGCTTGCGCCTTCTGCAAGCTTTTTCTCAGACCGAGAGGCACAGGAGCGGCACGAAACACTCGCGCGCCGCAATGAGGCGTTGAAGGATGGGTCAAGACCATCTGACGAATTGCCAGAAGCCATTTAGCCCCGGGAAAGCCGCTGTTGGCTCAAGCGCAGAGAAAGTCGACTTGATCCGCCTAGCCGACATCCGACATCCCACACAACGAAACTGCCCCCGCAGGTTTCTGCGAGGGCATTGGCCAGTCGGTCTGGCGTGTCACTTGGGATCAGACGTGGTTTTTCAACACATCCGCTGGGAGGCTGGGACCCGGTCGCGCCCCCCTCGATCCTACCGACACTTGGCGCCGATCACTCGTCTTCGAGCTTCTCGACCGCGCTCTGCAACTCTTCCTTCGAGACCGTCGTTTCGGTGACATCGGCCTTTTCAAAGATCATGTCCACGACCTTGTCCTCGAACAGAGGCGCCTGGATCTGCTGACGCATCTGGGCGTTCTGCTGCACGAATTCGAAGAACTGACGCTCCTGCCCCGGGTATTGCCGGGCCTGGTTCATGACCGCCTGGGTCATCTCGGCGTCGGTCACCTGGACCTCGGCGCGCTGGCCGACCTCGGCCAGGAAAAGGCCCAGCTTCACCCGCCGCTCGGCGAGCGCCTTGTGCTCGTCCGTGGTCTCGATCTCGGGGTGGTCGTGGCCCTGCACGTCCGGGTTGTCCTCGTGCCACAGCTGGTGGGCGATCTGGCCCGCCTCGGCATCCACCAGGCTGGGGGGCAGTTCGAACGAGACCTTCTCGTCCAGAATGTCCAGCAGCTTGCGCTTGGCCACGGCCCGCGCGGCCCCCTGGTATTCCTGCACCAGTCGTTCGCGGATCTGGCCCTTGAGCGCCCCGAGATCCTCGGCCCCGTATTGCTTGGCAAGCTCGTCGTCGACCTCGGCCGCCACAGGGCCCTTGACCTCCTTGACGGTGATGTCGAACACCACGGCCTGTCCGGCCAGGGCCTCGGCCTGGTAATCCTCGGGGAAGGTGATGTCGATCGCCTTCTCCTCGCCCACCTTGACGCCCACAAGCTGCTCCTCGAAGCCCGGGATGAACGAGCCGGAGCCCAGCGTCAGCGGATAATCCTCGGCCGCGCCGCCCTCGAAGGGCTCGCCGTCCTTCTTGCCGACGAAGTCGATGACAACCTGGTCGCCATCCTCGGCCGCGCCGTCCTTGGCCTCGAACCGCTGGGCGGACTTGGCGAGGTTTTCAAGCGCCTCGTCCACCGAGGCCTCGTCGGGCTCGACCGTCATCCGCTCCAGCGTCAGCTCGGTGAAGTCGAACTCGGGGATATCGGGAAGGGCCTCGTAGGTCACGTCGACCACGACGTCGTCGCCCTCTTTCCACTCCTCGTTGGTCATCTTCATCTCGGGCTGCATCGCCGGGCGGTGGCCGGTCTCATCGAGATGGCTGGTCAGCGCACCGTCCACGCTTTCTTGCATGGCCTCGCCCATCAGGCGCGGGCCGAATTGCTTGCGCAGCAGCGCCATGGGCACCTTGCCCTTGCGAAAGCCCTTCATTTCCACTTCGGGCTGGGCTTCCTTGAGCTTCTCCAGCACCTTCGCATCAAGCTCACCCGCCGTGACGGTGATCTGGTAGCCGCGCTTGAGGCCTTCGTTCAGGGTTTCGGTGACGTTCATCGTGATCCTCGCATGGAAGAAGAATGGGGCCGCAGCCGGGGAACAGCCCCCGCGGATTTCGAGGTCTTCTAGAGGGGGCGCCAATGGGCTTCAACCCCCATCGTCGCCCTTGCATCCTTGCGCCGAAAGCTGCGATGCCGCGTCTCGGGGCGGCGCGTCGTGGTGCGGGTGAAGGGACTCGAACCCCCACGCCTCGCGGCGCCAGAACCTAAATCTGGTGCGTCTACCAGTTCCGCCACACCCGCACACACACCCGTTTCGCGCGCCCGCACGTCACGTTCAAGGGCAATTCGGCGCGGCAAGTTGCATAAAATGCATGACGTAAACACTCTCTTTATCTATCCTGTCCCCAATCAGAGGCAGACATACCAGAGCGGGAATACGCCATGGACAGCAGGGTCAAGCCCGACGCGGAGCGCGTCGGCGGGAACAATCGCATGGGCAGCGGGGGCCGGACGGCCGGCAGGACGGGGCTCTGCGCCGGCACGGACGTGCTGACGCTGGAGGGGTCGATGCCGGTCGACCATCTCGCCCCCGGCGACCGGATCATCACCCGCGACACCGGCATGGCCGTGCTGCGAGAGCTGCGCTGCCTGCGCACCCGATACATCCCGGTGACCTTCCGCGCGGGCTCTCTGGGCCATACCCGCCCCGATCGCGACACGACCCTGCCCGACGGCACGCTGGTCCATGTCCGCGACTGGCGGGCCCGTGCCCTCTTCGGCGCCCCGACGGCCACGGTGCCGGCCGCCCGGCTGGTGGATGGAGAGTTCGTGTCAAGCGGGGCCCCGATCACCGGGCGGCTCTACCAGTTGGTCTTCGACACCGCCCATATCCTCTATGCCGACGGCCTGGAGATCGCGGCCGGCATCGACCCGGACCAGCCCGGCTAGGCGCCGAAACCGAGGACGCGCCCCCAAGGGACGGTGGGCGGGGCGATGCGCGGCACGCGCGAGCGTCGTCCTCCGACCCTAAAGCCCCAGATCCCGGAACACCGCCGGCAAGATCTCCGGCAGGTCCTCGGCGATCAGCCCCGGGCCAAAGCGCCGCGCGGCCTCCACGTGCAGCCATGCGGCGGCCTCGGCGGCCACCTGCGGCGCCGAGGCCCCGGGGGCCAGCAGCCCTGCGATCATCCCCGACAGCACGTCGCCGGCTCCGGCCGTCCCGAGCCACGGCGCCGACCGGCCATAGGCCGCCACATGCACCGCCGCCCGACCTTCCGGGCTTGCGATCACCGTATCCACGCCTTTCAACAAGACGACCGCCCCGGCCCGTGCCGCCGCGGCCAGCGCCGCGTCCACCCGAGAGGTCTGCCGGTCACGCCGTGCCAGATCCGGAAAGAGCCGCGCGAATTCGCCGTCATGGGGCGTCAGCACACAGCCCGGATGCAACTGCGCGAAAAGCTCCTCCGGCGCCTCGGCAAAGCTCGTCAGCGCATCCGCATCCAGCACCGTTCCCCGCCGGGCCGCCAGCGCCACGCCCACCATCTCGCGGGTCCGCGCCCCCACCCCCGCGCCGGGCCCGAGCACCAGGCCCGAGATCCGCGGATCGGACAACAGCGCCTCCAGCGCCGCCGCATCGCGCAGGGGCCGCAGCATGACCGCGTCGAGCCGCGCCGCATTCTCCTGCAGCGCCGCCGGGGGGCAGCCGATCGTCACCAGCCCCGCCCCGATCCGCAGCGCCGTCCGCGCGGCCAGCCGCGCCGCCCCGCCCCGGCCGACACCGCCCGAGACCACGAGCACATGGCCCCGCCGGTACTTGTGATCCCCCGCCCCCGGCCGCAAAAGCTGCCCCGGCCACAGATCGCCCGACAGGTCCGCGGCGCAAGACCGCGCTCCGACCAGCCGAACGCGTCCCGACGCCGGAGGCTCCACCGGCGAGGGCGCCTCCGACGGCTCCAGCCCGATATCGACCACGCGCAGCCGCTGGCACAGGCCGGGCCCGGCCTCCAGGTAGTGCCCGCGCTTGGGCGCATGAAAAGTCACCGTCAGATCCGCCGACAGGATCCCGATGGCAGAGTGGGACCGGGCCTCCGCATCCTCCGGCGCATCATCGCCAGAGGGGGGCAGGTCCACCCGGCCCGTGTCGCAATTCAGCCCCGAGGGGCAATCGATCGCAAGCACGCGGCACCGTTCGCCGGGCTGCCCGGCCGCCCGGTCGCGGACGGCCCGCATGGCCGTGATCGCCTCCCAGGGCAGCGGGCGGGTCAGCCCGGTGCCGAACAGCGCATCGACCAGCAGGCCGGGCCGCGGCCCCGCCCCGGCCTCGTCCAGCCCAGCCACCGGGCCGGTCCAAAGCGCCCGCATCTTGGCCGCATCCCCGCCCAGCCGCGCGGGATCGCCCAGCGCCAGCACCTCGACAGCCCAGCCCCGATCCGCCAGCCGCCGCGCGACGACATAGCCGTCGCCGCCGTTGTTGCCCGGCCCGCACAGGACCACCGCCCGCCAGCGTCCGGCCACCAGATCCGGCCATTCCTCCAGCATCGCCGCGACCGCCCCGCGCCCGGCCCGCTCCATCAGCTGCAGGCCCGTGGCGGCCCCCGACCGCATCGCCTCGGCCTCGGCCGCCCGCATCTGCGCCACGCTCAGCAGTTCCGTCATCGCCCTCGCCTCCGTCGATTCATCTTCGCCTATTTTCGCGCCGTTTTGACCATTTTATTTGCGCACCCCGCCGAAACCCCCGGCGCGGCACAGCCTCTGCGGCGCACTCGATTGTGGGTCATTCCGAGTCATGGTCTCTCCCGATCCTGATGAAGAACAAAGGGAGAGCCGGGCCTATGAAGAAAATCGAGGCAATCATAAAGCCGTTCAAGCTCGACGAGGTCAAGGAAGCCCTTCAAGAGGTCGGCGTGCAGGGATTGTCCGTGGTCGAGGTCAAGGGCTTCGGTCGCCAGAAGGGCCATACCGAGCTCTATCGCGGCGCCGAATACGTCGTCGACTTCCTACCCAAGATCAAGATCGAAGTGGTCCTGACCGACGACCTCGCCGACGCGGCGATCGACGCCATCGTCACCGCCGCCAAGACCGACAAGATCGGCGACGGCAAGATCTTCGTCTCGGACATCTCCCAGGCGATCCGCATCCGGACCGGCGAGACCGGCGAAGACGCCCTCTGAACAACCACGTCAAAAGACTATCTGATAGAAGGGGAAACCACTCAGATGAGCAATGCTGATGTTCTCAAGCTGATCAAGGACGAAGAGGTCGAGTACGTCGACATTCGTTTCACCGACCCGCGCGGCAAGCTGCAGCACGTGACGGTCATGGCCGACCAGGTCGACGAGGAGTTCCTCGAGGAAGGCTTCATGTTCGACGGCTCCTCCATCGCCGGCTGGAAGTCGATCGAGGAATCCGACATGAAACTGATGCCCGACCCGGGCAGCGTCTATGTCGACCCGTTCTATGCCGAAAAGACCGTCTGCCTGCACTGCACCGTGGTCGAGCCCGACACCGGCGAGAGCTATGACCGCGACCCCCGAGGCACCGCAGAGCGGGCCGAGGCCTACCTCAAGGCCAGCGGCATCGGCGACACCTCGTACTGGGGCCCCGAGGCGGAGTTCTTCCTGTTCGACGACGTCCGCTATTCGGTCGGGATCAACAAGGTCTCCTACCAGGTCGACGCGATCGACGCGTCGTGGAACACCGACACCGAATACGAGGTCGGCAACACCGGCCACCGTCCCGGCGTCAAGGGCGGCTACTTCCCCGTGAACCCGGTCGACGACGCGCAGGACATCCGCTCCGAGATGCTGTCGACCATGAAGAAGATCGGCATGAAGGTGGACAAGCACCACCATGAGGTCGCCTCCTGCCAGCACGAGCTTGGCCTGATCTTCGGCTCGCTGACCCACCAGGCCGACGAGATCCAGAAGTACAAGTACGTGATCCACAACGTGGCCCAGGCCTACGGCAAGTCGGCGACCTTCATGCCCAAGCCGATCTCGGGCGACAACGGCACCGGCATGCACGTCAACATGTCGATCTTCAAGGACGGCAAGCCGCTGTTTGCCGGCGACAAATACGCCGACCTGTCGGACGAGGCGCTGTGGTTCATCGGCGGCATCCTCAAGCATGCCAAGTCGCTGAATGCCTTCACCAACCCCTCGACCAACTCCTACAAGCGTCTGATCCCGGGCTTTGAGGCCCCCGTTCTGCGCGCCTATTCCGCGCGCAACCGCTCCGGCTGCGTCCGGATCCCGTGGGCCGAGAACCCCAAGGCAAAGCGCGTCGAAGCGCGTTTCCCCGATCCGGCGGCGAACCCCTACCTCGCCTTCTCCGCCCTGCTGATGGCCGGGATCGACGGCATCAAGAACAAGATCGACCCCGGCGCCGCGTCGGACAAGGATCTCTACGACCTGCCCCCCGAAGAGCTGGCCGGGATCCCCACGGTCTGCGCCTCGCTGCGCGAAGCGCTCGACGAGCTGGCCGCCGATCACGAGTACCTGCTCGCCGGCGACGTCTTCACCAAGAACCAGATCGAGGGTTACATGGATCTGAAGTGGGAAGAGGTCTATGCCTACGAGCACACGCCGCACCCGATCGAGTTCAAGATGTACTACAGCTGCTGATCAGGTCTGCATTCCCGATCACGGATGGGCGCCCTGCGGGGCGCCCATTTTCGTTTCCGGCGTTTCGGGCCGGGGGCCGGGCGGCGATACGCCCGAATTCGGCCCGGGCTGCTCCGCAAAGCTGCCGCAAACCCTGCGCATCCTCGGCGGAATACGCCCCATGACCCGGACCGACAGATGCGCAGCTATCACCCGCTCGACGAACGCCATCCCCGCAACCGCCGTCCGCGCGTCGCCGCAACGGTTCCTCTGGCATCCGCCACGCGGGACAAACGCGCGTGGAAACACTCCGCCCGGGATCAGACCGCCCACATCGTCGATACCGCCGCCGAGGCCAGCGCCACCAAGGCGGCCGGGCGCGCGGCCGAACGGGCGGTCTGGCAGAAGGCCGGCCTCTGGGGTCGGATCGGGCCGCTCGGCACGATCAACGGCCTCCGCGCCTGGAGCGCCGGCCGAAAGGGGCGCGGGGTCTCCGGGCTCGGCCGTCTCGCGACCATCCTGGGCGCGATCCTCCTCTATCTGGCGCTCGGCCCTTCGTTCCTGAGCCTTGAGCTCGCGCCGAACTTCACCGGCGGCGGCGCACTCGATGCGTCGATGAACACGGTCGACTAGGGGCCCGCCTCAGGCCTTGGCGACCGTGGTATGGATCGCGAACAGCATGGCCCCGGTGCCCGGAAGGCGCAGGACCGTCTGACGCTCGGACCGCAGATAGCACGGGGCGCCTGAAATCTTCTCTTTCGCCTCGTCCTCGCGCAGCGGCAGGAACAGGTCGGGGCGGTTGTAGCCGTGCAAATTGGCACGCCATATCGGCCGCCCTGGCCGCACTGCATCAAAAAACCGCTGAACGCGCCGTCCGACATCCGCGTCATAGGGAGGCACCGGCCGGTGGATGCGGCTGAGCGGCCGGCCCAGTTTCTGGGCCAGGGTCCAGCCCGCCGGAAAACACAATGACGCTGCTACCAGCACATGCTCGTCGCCGCGTTTTTCAAGCAGGCACAGATCCTCCGCCAGCACGTCGTTCAGGCTCTCCAGAACCCGGGCGGGATCAAGAACCGCCACCTTGCCCGACGGCCCCTCCACACGGTCGCCCTTCACGCCAAAACCGTCGTGGTCGCACAGCGCCTGCCGGACAACCTCGAACAGGTCCTCAAGGTTGGGCCGAGTGCCGGGCAGCGCGTCGAGAACCAGCCGGCCCTTTTCCGACAGAAGCCGCGCCCTCTCGGCCAGCTGGGCGCCGTGGGCGGCATCGACGGTGATCCAGGACCCCTCGACCGGCTGCATCCTGGGCAGGGGGGCGGCGGCCGCGCGGCGCAGCGGCTCGGGGATGGCAGGCTGAAGGACCGGTTCGCTCATATCGCTCATGCTCCGAGACTGCCAAAGCCGCGGCCGATTGGACATCCCGAACCGCAAGGACCGCCCCTCGCCCGCACACCCGGGGGACCGGACTGACACAATTGTCACCATGCCGCGCGGCCGGCTCGGCGGGGCTTTCATCCGGCCCTGCCCCGCCCCCACATAAGACTGATCGCAGCGCCGAGGATATCCACAGATGCCCACCGACCGATTCACCTTTCCCGGCCATGACGGCGACGCCCTCGCAGCGCAGCTCGACCTGCCCGACGGGCCGCATCTGGCGACGGCGCTTTTTGCCCATTGTTTCACCTGCGGCAAGGACATCCCCGCGGCGCGACGGATCTCGGCGCGGCTGGCGGCCATGGGGATCGCGGTCCTGCGCTTCGACTTCACCGGGCTCGGCCATTCCGAAGGCGAGTTCGAGAACACGTCGTTCAGCTCCAACGTGGGCGACCTCAAGGCCGCCTGCGCCGCACTTGGCGAGCGGGGCATGGCGCCCAGCCTGCTGATCGGCCATTCCCTGGGCGGCGCCGCCGTTCTGCGCGCCGCGTCCGAGATGGCGGGCATCAAGGGAGTCGTGACGATCGGCGCCCCCTTCGATCCCTCGCATGTCACCCAGCATTTCGACGACGCGATCCCGAAGATCCTCAACGACGGGGTGGCCGAGGTCTCTCTCGCGGGCCGCCCCTTCCTGATCGGGCGCACCTTTGTCGAGGACATCGCCAAGGGAGCGCTCGCCCCCGCCATCGCCAACCTGAATGCCGCCCTGCTGGTCATGCACGCGCCGCTGGACGATACCGTCTCCATCGCCAATGCGGCCGAGATCTTCGGCGCTGCGAAACACCCCAAGAGCTTTGTGACCCTCGACGATGCCGATCACCTGATCAGCCGGTCCGAGGATGCCGAATACGCCGCGGGCATCACCGCCGCCTGGGCCACCCGCTACCTGGATCTCGCCAGCCCCGCCCCGCCGCCCGGCGTGCCCGAGGGCGTGCTGCGCGTGCGCGAGGCCGATCCCGCGGGCTTTCTCCAGGACATCCAGTCGGGGGCCCATCACCTGCTGGCGGATGAGCCCGAGTGCTATGGCGGCACCAACAAGGGGCTCAGCCCTTATGGCCTGATCAGCGCCGGCCTCGGGGCCTGCACCTCGATGACGATCCGGATGTATGCCCGCCGCAAGGGCTGGCCGCTGGAGACGGTGTCGGTCGATGTGCGGCACAACAAGGTCCACGCCCAGGATGCCGATCCGCCGGCCGACCGGGTCGACCATTTCGTGCGCGACATCCGCCTGACCGGCGCGTTGAGTGCGGATCAGCGCGAGCGCCTTCTGCAGATCGCCGACAAATGCCCGGTCCATCGCAGCCTGGAGCACGGCGCGACGATCGAGACCCGCCTGACCGAGTGACCGGCCCGCGCACGGACGCGAAAAAGGCGCGAGGTTTCCCCCGCGCCTTTCCTTCCATTCGCGTTGCGGCCGGGATCAGGTCCGGGCGTTGCCCAGAAGCTTCCAGAGCCCCGGGATCACCAGCGCCGCCAGCACCAGCTTCAACGCATCGCCCAGCAGGAAGTTGGTCATGCCCCATTGCAGCACGAAGTCCGCGCCGCGCTCTGCCAGGAACAGGTAGGCCATCCAGGGCAGGCCGAAGGCATAGATCACCGCGTTGCCGATCAGCAGAGCGCCGACCATGCCGGTGACGCTCCGGTCCCAGCCCCGGCGCGCAAGCACGCCCATCACGCCCGCCGCGACCGCGAACCCGACCAGGTAGCCGCCCGTGGCCCCCATCATGTAGGTCAGCCCGGCGCCCTCACCGGTGAAGACCTGAAAACCGAGCGCACCCAGCGCGAGATAGACGGCAATCGTCGCAAAGCCGAGGCCCGCACCATAGGTCGCCCCGATCGTCAGCACCGCGAAGGTCTGCATCGTGATCGGCACCGGCCACATGGGCACCCGGATATTCGCCGCAACCACCATCGCGGCCACGCCGAGGGCCACCAGAATCACCTGCTTGGCCACGCGGCCCATGCCCTCGCCGGGGCCGATGGCCTCGCTCAGGACCTTGTCTGTCATCGTCAGAGCCATGTCGCGCTCCCTTGTCATGAAACCTGTCTTCCGTTCTGACGCATGGTCCGGGATCAGACAAGGCCCGAGAGCGCTAGCGGCGGCGGTAACGGGTGCGGCTGAGATAGTCCTTGGCCGGGCCCTTGACGCGCCAGGCCGCCTCCCATGCGCTCGGCAGATCGAAGCGATAGGTGACATCGTAGCGGTCGGGCGGGCAATCGTGCCGGCTCTTGGCGCGTCCGGCCTGCACGAGGTCGAACCGGTGGAAGAAGCGGCCGTCGGCATAAAAGACGTCGATCGCCGGCCCGAAAGCCCGCCAGAGATAGCGCCGCGAGGCCGTGAGCCCGCCCCACTTCGCCTCGGTCCAGCGCCCCGATTCCTCGAGCGCGAGCCCCTCGGCGTCGCGGCGAAAGGTCGCCTCCCCCTCGAAGGCCAGCCGGGACCGGTCGCGGAAATCCTGCACCTGGCGCGACAGCGCCCACCGCCCCTCGAATTGCATCAAGCCGTCCATCCCGTCCCGTTACCCCGGCGCGGGTGATGGCGCAAACGGACAGCGATCCGGTTCCGGACGCATGTCCGGCCGTCTTGTGGCCCGCCCCGCCCAAGGCTAGGACATCGGCGACCCGACCAGAGAGGCCCAGCCATGATCCCCCGCTATTCCCGTCCCGAGATGACCGAGATCTGGGAGCCCGCGACGAAGTTCCGCATCTGGTTCGAGATCGAGGCCCATGCCTGCGACGCCATGGCCGAGCTTGGCGTGATCCCCAAGGAAAACGCGGCCGCCGTCTGGAAGGCGCAGGACGTCAGCTTCGATGTCGACCGCATCGACGCCATCGAGGCCGTGACCAAGCATGACGTCATCGCCTTCCTGACCCATCTCGCCGAGATCGTCGGCGCGAACGAAGCGCGTTTTGTCCATCAGGGCATGACCTCGTCGGATGTTCTGGACACCACGCTGAACATCCAGCTCTGCCGCGCCGCCGACATCCTGCTTGCGGACATGGACCGGTTGCTGGCCGCGCTGAAGGCTCGGGCGCTGGAGCACAAGGACACGGTGCGAATCGGCCGCTCCCATGGGATCCATGCGGAACCGACCACCATGGGCCTCACGTTCGCGCGGTTCTACGCCGAGATGGACCGCAACCGGAATCGCCTGGAAAAGGCCCGCTGGGAGGTCGCGACCGGCGCGATCTCGGGCGCGGTCGGCACCTTCGCCAATATCGACCCGGCCGTGGAAGAGCATGTCTGCGCCCAGCTCGGCCTGCGGCCGGAGCCGATCTCGACCCAGGTCATCCCCCGCGACCGGCACGCGATGTTCTTCGCCACGCTGGGTGTCGTCGCCTCCTCGATCGAGAACATCGCCACCGAGATCCGCCACATGCAGCGCACCGAGGTGCTGGAGGCCGAGGAGTTCTTCTCGGCCGGGCAAAAGGGCTCTTCGGCGATGCCGCACAAGCGCAACCCGGTGCTGACCGAGAACCTCACAGGTCTTGCGCGGCTCGTGCGGTCGGCGGTGGTGCCGGCGCTCGAGAACGTGGCCCTCTGGCACGAGCGCGACATCTCGCACAGTTCGGTGGAGCGCGGGATCGGCCCGGATGCCACCATCCATCTGGATTTCGCCCTGACCCGTCTGGCCGGCGTCGTCGAAAAGCTGGTGATCTACCCCGAGACCATGCTCGCCAACATGAACAAGTTCCGCGGGCTGGTGATGTCGCAGCGCGTGCTTCTGGCGCTGACCCAGGCCGGTGTCAGCCGCGAGGACTCCTACCGGCTGGTGCAGCGCAACGCGATGAAGGTCTGGGAAGAGGGCAAGGATTTCCGCACCGAGCTTCTGGCCGATGCCGAGGTTCGCGCCGCCCTGTCGGAGGACGAGATCAACGAGAAGTTCGATCTGGGCTACCACACCAAGCATGTGGATACGATCTTTGCGCGGGTCTTTGGTCAGCCGGCCTGAGGCGGGCTGAAGCGATGAAGGGCCGTCGGGCAGCTTGACGGCCCTTCCGATGTTTGCATCCGGTCCTCAGGTCGAGGCGGCGTGAAGCAGACGGGGCTGCATCTGGCGCACCGGACCGGCGGCCTGCGGCACCACATTCGGGGCAACCCGGCGATCGAGGCGCACGGCGGGGATCTTCATCACGGCGTATTTGTGACCGTCGTCGGCGTTGACATAGGGCCTGGACATCAGGCTCGCGTCGAAGCCGAGCGATTTCAGCGCCCGCAGCAGCCAGAGGTTGGACAGCGACATCAATTCGGTCGCGCCCTGCTCTTCGGCCACGTCGACCAGGCCACGACAGATCAGGTCGAGGCAGTCGATCCTGGCCTTCATACCCCTCATATCCGGTGAGATGACAAGCCGGGTGCATTCCCACATGCTTTTCGAGACGATCTGGCCGTTCAGCAAGTCGGCGGGAATTCCCGAGATCTGGCCAGCCTGGGCGTCGCGCAGCATGTATGTGGTCTCTCCCCACCGTGCCGTGGTGGGCAGCGCCCGAGCCCCGGCGAGGACCTGGCCCTCGTCACCGATCACGAGCGAGTAGCGTGCCTTCGGGTTGTCATACTGGTCCATCTCGACCTGGTCGTCGTGGGGAATCGCCCACCCCAGGCTGTCGACGAAGAAGCGCTTCCGCAGCGCGAGGTACTCATAGTAGGCGTTCCCGTATTCGTGGAGGTCGCGCAGTCCAAATGTAACGTAATGCATCGTGTTCCCTTCGACGCCCGAGGGCGCCGTCCCATCTCTTTTCAGTTTCTGCTTTCGGAACAATTGCCCCAGCAACGCGACAATTGTTGTGCTCAAACTCGCCTGAAACCCCTAATGAAGCGTTAACCGTTAAGACGTTGTGAAGGTTTTTCTGTGTCACTGAAGGGATGGGCGCGAAAAAAGTGATTCTCCGTGGCCCCGAAAGGGCACGGTCGGCAGGTCGGAACGGGGCGGAATGGCCGCGGCGGCGGCGGTGGTCAGATCAGGCCGTAATCGGCGGCGAGCGCCGCCGCATGGGCGCCGGTCTGGGCGCCGAGTTTTTTCTTGGCGTTCTTCAGGCGCTGCTTCACCGCCCCTTCAGAAACGCCGAGCTCATGGGCGATCTGCTTGAGGCGGAGGCCGTCCTTGACCATGCGGAGCGCCTCGATCTCGGCGTTGGTGATGTTGCGCGGCGGTGCCTTCTCATGGTGACGTCGGGTCACGTAGGCGGTCAGCAGGCGGATCTCCGGCTCGGTGAACTCCCGGTCGGCACGCGCGAAGCTGCCGAAAGAGCGCTGACCCTCTGGATTGTTGTCGAAGACGCTGACCGCGAGGCCGAACCGCAGGCCGAAGGTTCGGGCCTGGGCGAGGACGCGATTGTGATCCTCCAGGTCGATATCCGACCAGCGCACCGCGCCGACGTTGGCATAGATCCAGCGGATCACGGGATCGCTCAACATGAACCTTTGCGTGGTATAATGTTCCACCCAGTCCGGCGGCAGATTGTTGATTTCTTCCATGGGGAAAGCAAAGCCGAGACGGAGCGCCAGGTAATGGCCCACCGGAGCGACGACCTTAACGTCATCAATGCCGATCTGTTTGCTCACATCCATCTCTTTTGGCAAGTTTCAGACTGTTTTTACTTTTCTGCCACTGGGACGCGGAAGTATGATTGGCTGGGGGCGCTGCCGTAAGATATGGCAATATTGCCATCTCTGGCAACACCATAGGAGTTTCTGACTTGCCCAGTGAGTTGTCTATCATGATCGAGCAGGATCTTGCGCGTCTCGAGTCCGTCAGCCCGTCGGGTTTTGCACTGGCGTTCCATATTCGCTTCACCACGCCTGCCTTTCTGTTCCAGACCTACGACCGGGCCTGGCTGGATATCTACTCCCAGGAAGGCCTGGTCATGAGCGATCCGATCGTGGGATTCGGCTTCTCTCATGACGGCACCGGCTGGGTCCGATGGTCGGATCTTGCGGACAGCGATCCGGCCGGAGTCCTTGCCCGCAGTGCCGAGTACGGTTTGCGCTTTGGCGTGGCCGTTGTCATCGACGATGGCGGCAGTCGGTCCGTGGCCGGACATGCCCGACACGATCGGGAATATACTGACGACGAAATTGGGCAAATTGTTGAAATTGTCACGCGGTTGCACAGAAATACGCAAAGCGACCAGGATCTGTCCAGTGACGCGCTCGCCGAACTGAAGCGGATGTCCGTGATTCTGACCCATCCGGACCGCAAATCCGATTGACGTTGGGTCACCCTGCGCTACCCTCTTCGCATTCATATGGAGGAAATGACCATGAAGACCGCACTGACCGTCCTCATTCTCACGCTCCTGCCCGGCCTGGCGGCCGCGCAATGCTTCGGCGATCATTCGCAACAGGCGATGAGCTGCGCCGACGGCATGCAATACGACGCCGAGGCCGGAACCTGCACGCCAATCGTCACCGGCTGAAGGGAAACGCCCTGCATCTAACGGTTTCTTCACGCCTTTCCGTCTAACTGCACCGGCAGCTTGGTCGAAGGTGGCGATGCCGATGCAGTTGGTTGAAGGGACAGGGGCGACTCCTCCGTCCGCGTCAGACATACGGCGGCGCAAGGCCGCCATAATCGTTCAGATCGCGTTGTCCAAAGGGCAACGTCTGCCTCTCGAACGACTCCCCGAATCATCCCAGATCGCGCTGACCCGCGAGATTTCGCGCCTGCGCATGGTTGATCGCGAAACACTGGAGCAGGTGGCCGAGGAATTCTCGGGCCTCCTGTCCCAGGTCGCGTTGTCCGCGCCCCCGAACATGGATGCGGTGCTGGAAATGCTGGACGGCCACATCAGCCCGACCGCCGCCGCCGTCCTGCGCGAGGAGAATGCCCGCCTCTCGGGCGCCGACCCCTGGCCCCGCGTTCTCGTGCTCTCGGCCGAGGAACTGCGCCCGATCATGGAGACGGAAAGCACCGAGGTCTGCGCAGTGGTGCTATCGAAGCTTCCCGTGTCCAAGGCCGCCAAACTCCTGGGCCTGTTGCCGGGCGAGCGGGCGCGGCGGATCACCTACGCGGTCTCCCGGACCCAGTCGGTGACGCCGGCGGCTGTGCACCGGATCGGGTCGGCGCTGGCCGAAACCTATGGCCGGGCCGCTCCGACCGCTTTTCCCGAAAAGGCCGGGCGGCGCCTGGGCGAGATCCTCAATTCCAGCCAGGCCGCGACCCGGGACGAGGTCCTCGAATCGCTCGAGCAGGAGGATCCGCAATTTGCCGAGGAGGTCCGCAAGGCGATCTTCACCTTCGCCGACCTGCCCAACCGGATCCACAAGGAAGACGTGGCCAAGATCATCCGGGTGGTGGACGGGGTCGATCTGACTGCGGCGCTTTCCTCGGCCATGGCCGCCGGCGGGGATGAGCAGCTCGCCGCCGATTATGTCCTGGACCACATCTCCCAGCGGATGGCGTCCCAGCTCCGCGACGAGATCGAAGAGCGCGGCCGGGTCAAGAACTCCGTGGCCGAGGCCGCCAAGAGCCGCATGATCGCCGCCATCCGGGAGGCCGCGGACAGCGGGGAATTCTCACTCCTGTCCGACGACGACGAGGAGGACTGACACCGCGGCCCACGGCGGGTGCGCGGGGGTCGGCAATCCTTGCCGGTGCCGTGGACATGGGCCAGGCCGGTCCGCCAGGAACGCCGCAGGCGGAGCGGCGGCACAGGCACCGCAGGCAAGGCCCCGGCGTCCGGGCGGTTCGCGGGGGCTCAAGCACCAGGCCGGGCGCGATGCCGGAATCGCGCCTCGACACCCGTTGGACATGGCACGACGCCCTTCTCAAGGGCCCGCTTCTCGGCACCGGCACACCACCCAGCGAAGACGGTGCGATCCGCCTTGGACGACGTGCGAGGCCCCGCCGGTTGGGCCCTGCTCGGCGCTCCTTTCGATCAAGAAGCGCCAACCGGCCAGTGCCGGCCCGCGTCTTGCGACTGAACGGCGCCAACCGGGCAGATGGAACGGCCGCGACCGCAGCAGGTGCGCCAGCGCTCCCGAGGCCATCGGCAGCTCCCCGGCTCCGCATGACAACGCGAAACGGCGCTCGGCACCGGACAGAGGCGCTCACGATTCCGACCGTTTGCCCCCGTCGGCGGATCGTACGGGCCAGCCGAAACCCCAACAGGCCTGCACACCTTCGGACCCGGGAACGCGGGCCGGGACCGGCGCCCTCCGCTCTCTGGTCAAGTCGCGGGGGCTTGGCTATGCCGGTGCCATGATGCCGCCCCGCCCTTCCCTGCCGAAACGCCTGCTGGACAGACTGCGCTACATGGCCTTCCGCGCCTTGCTGGCGGGGCTCTCCGTGCTGCCGTTTTCCCCGCGTGTGCGGGCGTTTGGCTGGCTCACGGTGCATGTGATCGCGCCGCTGGCCGGGTATCGCCGGCGGGTCCGGCGCAATCTCTCCATGGTCTGGCCGGACATGGGCGGGGCCGAACGGCAGGCGCTCACCAGCCGGACGCTCGACAATTTCGGCCGAACGGTGATGGAGAACTTCTGCCACGCGGATCTTGGCCGTCACCTTCAGGGCACCGCGCTCGAGGGCGACGGCCTCGCCACGCTCGAGAAGGCAAGGCGCGACAAGCGCCCGGTGCTCTTCGTCTCGGCGCATTTCGGCAATCACGAGGTGCCCCGCCATCTGCTCGCCGCACAGGGCGACCGGATCGGCGGCATCTACCGGCCGTTCACGAATCCGCATTTCGACGACCATTACCGGCGGACGCTGGCCTCGGTCGGGGGCACGGTCTTTGTCCAGGGGCGCGAGGGCACGGTCGGCTTCGCCCGGTATCTGCAGGGCGGCGGCTGGGGGATCCTGTTCTACGACCTGCACCAGCCCCGCGGCGATGTCCTTGATTTCATGGGCCTGCCCGCCCGCACCGCGACCTCCGCGGCGAAGCTCGCGCTGAAATACGACGCCGCGCTGGTGCCCTGGTTCGGGATCCGCCAGCCCGACGGGCTCCGCTTCCGCGCGATCATCGAGGCGCCGATCCCGCCGGACGACCCGGTGACCATGACCCGCGTCCTGCACGCGCGGCTGGAGGCGCGAATCGCTGATCATCCCGAGCAATGGATGTGGGTGCACCGCCGCTGGAAGAGCCATGAAAAGGCGTTGCGGACGGGCGTGCCGTTGCTGCGCGACTAGTCCAGCGCGGCGGCGGCCAGGATCGCGCCGTGGCCCTCGCGCTGGACGATCACCGCCAGCGGCTGGTCGCCGCGCGGCACGGTCAGCGAGAAGGTCCCCTGCCCGTCCCATTCGCCGACGACCTCCCAGGAGGTGACCACGTTGGCATAGACCAGCGTCCGCCCGGCATTCTCGCCCCGGTCGATCTCGACCGTACGCTCGGGCAGGTAGCGGACCAGCTGCACGATGCAATCGGCCCAGTCGCCTTCACCCTCGGCGGTGATCTCGACCTCGTCGCCGGTTGCCCGCAGACCCAGCGACACGCTGCGGGCCACCTCGGAATGGGCGCGGAGCAGATCGGCCACCTGCATCGGCCGGGTGCCCACGACCGGATCGACGCCACCGATGATCATCTGGGGGGTATAGACCATGCGCTCGCCCGCCGCGCGGGCATAGGCCTTCTGCCGCTCGGTGAAGGCGGGGCTCGCAAAGATGTCGGCCCAGCCGATGTAATCCCAGTAATCCACGTGCAGGGCCAGGGCGATCACGTCGTCGCGCTGCGCCAGGTCGCGCAGCATCGCATCCGCCGGCGGGCACGAGGAGCAGCCCTGCGACGTGAACAATTCCACGACCACCTTCGGCGTGTCGGCCAGCGCAGCACCGGCCCCCAGAGCAAGGCTCAGAACGGCCGCAGAAAGCGCATGTCGCATGACATCCTCGTTTGTTGCTTGCCAATCGATCTATCTCACTGCCGCGACGCCCGCCAATCAAGGATGCGGGAGAAGATGTGACAGCGGCGCAATTATCACGCATTGTGCCACGGACGGCGCGGCCAATCGCCGCTTTGTGCACAAAGGTATACAATTGCCCCTTGCGCCCCCATCACGGCTTTGGCAAAGGGGCTGCAACGGTTCCGAAACAGGTCAGTCGGAGGTTCTCCATGCCCATTACAGTCGGTCACGACAGCGCCAAGACGCGCAAGATGCTCACCGCGGGTGGCGCGTCCATCGCCTATTATTCCATCCCCGCCGCACAGGATGCGGGCCTTGGGGATTTCTCCCGCCTGCCCGCCGCGCTCAAGGTGGTGCTCGAGAACATGCTGCGGTTCGAGGATGACAAGACCGTCACGCTCGACGACATCCGCGCCTTTGCCGCCTGGGCCGCCAACGGCGGCAAGACCAACCGCGAGATCGCCTACCGCCCCGCCCGTGTGCTGATGCAGGATTTCACCGGTGTTCCGGCCGTGGTCGACCTTGCCGCCATGCGCGACGGCATCGTGGCGCTCGGCGGTGACGCGCAGCAGATCAACCCGCTCAACCCCGTCGACCTGGTCATCGACCACTCGGTGATGATCGACGAGTTCGGCAACCCGCGCGCCTTCCAGATGAACGTCGACCGCGAGTACGAGCGCAACATCGAGCGCTACACCTTCCTCAAGTGGGGCCAGAGCGCGTTCAACAACTTCCGCGTCGTGCCCCCCGGCACCGGCATCTGCCACCAGGTGAATCTGGAATACCTCGCCCAGACCGTCTGGACCGACACCGACCAGCACGGCGAGGAGGTGGCCTATCCCGACACGCTGGTGGGCACCGATTCGCACACCACCATGGTTAACGGCCTGGCCGTCCTTGGCTGGGGTGTCGGCGGGATCGAGGCCGAGGCCGCGATGCTGGGACAGCCCGTCTCAATGCTGATCCCCGAGGTCGTGGGCTTCAAGCTGACCGGCCGGATGGTCGAGGGCACGACCGCCACCGACCTCGTTTTGAAGGTCGTCGAGATGCTGCGCAAACATGGCGTCGTCGGCAAGTTCGTCGAGTTCTACGGCGACGGCCTCGACCATCTGCCGCTCGCGGACCGCGCCACCATCGGCAACATGGCGCCCGAATACGGTGCCACCTGCGGCTTCTTCCCGATCGATGGCGAAACCCTGAAATACCTGGAACTGACGGGCCGCGACAAGGACCGCATCGCCCTGGTCGAGGCCTATGCCAAAGAGAACGGCATGTGGCGCGGGCCGGATTACGACCCGGTCTATACCGCCACGCTGGAGCTGGACATGGGCACCGTCGTGCCCGCCATTTCCGGCCCCAAGCGCCCGCAGGACCACACGCCGCTGGATCTTGCCGCCGCGCGTTTCATGGACGTGGTCAGCGAATACCGCGGCGAGGACGACAGCAGCGCCGCCCGGGAGATGACCGCCGAAGGCCCCGCCGTGGACGCGCTGCCGGCCGATCCGCGCAAGTCGGGCAAGGTCGAGGGCGCAGATTACGAGATCCGCGACGGGTCGGTCGTGATCGCCTCGATCACCTCCTGCACCAACACGTCGAACCCCTACGTGATGATCGGCGCGGGCCTGGTGGCGCGCAAGGCGCGGGCCCTCGGCCTGACGCGCAAGCCCTGGGTCAAGACCTCGCTGGCGCCCGGCTCTCAGGTCGTGTCCGCCTATCTCGAGGCCGCCGAGCTGCAGGAGGATCTGGACGCGATCGGCTTCAACCTGGTGGGCTACGGCTGCACCACCTGCATCGGCAATTCCGGCCCGATCGCGCCGGAGCTGTCCAAGACGATCGCCGACAACGACCTGATGGTGACCTCGGTGCTGTCGGGCAACCGCAACTTCGAGGGGCGCATCCATGCCGATGTGCGCGCGAACTACCTCGCCTCGCCGCCGCTGGTGGTGATCTATGCCCTGGCCGGCGACATGAACATCAATGTCGCCACCGACCCCATCGCCCAGACCCCGGACGGCACCGACGTCTATCTGCACGACCTCTGGCCCACCCAGAAAGAGGTCGCCGACCTGGTGGAACAGACCGTCACCCGCGCCGCCTTCACCGAGAAATACGCCGACGTCTTCAAGGGCGACGACAAATGGCAGGAGGTGGAGACCACGGACAGCGAGACCTACGACTGGCCGCCGTCCTCCACCTATGTCCAGAACCCGCCCTACTTTCAGGGCATGGGCAAGGACCCGGGCACGATCTCCAACATCGACGGCGCCCGCGTGCTCGCGATCCTGGGCGATATGGTCACCACCGACCACATCTCGCCCGCAGGGGCCTTCAAGGACAGCACACCGGCGGGCAAGTATCTCATCGACCGCCAGGTGCCGGTGCGCGAGTTCAACTCCTACGGCTCCCGCCGCGGCAACCACGAGGTGATGATGCGCGGCACCTTCGCCAACATCCGCATCCGCAACGAGATGCTGGAGGGGGTCGAGGGCGGCTATACGCTCGGGCCCGACGGCAACCAGACCTCGATCTTCGAGGCGGCGATGGCCTTCCAGGCCGAGGGAACCCCGCTGGTGATCTTCGGCGGCGAGCAATACGGCGCGGGCTCGTCCCGTGACTGGGCCGCGAAGGGCACCAACCTGCTGGGGGTGAAGGCTGTGATCGCCGAGAGCTTCGAGCGGATCCACCGCTCCAACCTGGTGGGGATGGGCGTGATCCCGTTCGAGTTCATGGGGGAGGACACCCGCAAGACGCTGGGCCTGAAGGGCGACGAGACCGTGTCGATCTCGGGGCTGGACGACGTGACCCCGCAGGCCGAAGTGCCCGCGACGATCACCTACGCGGACGGCACGAGCAAGACGATCACGCTGAAATGCCGGATCGATACCGCCATCGAGGTGGAATACATCGAGCACGGCGGCGTTCTGCACTACGTGCTGCGCAACCTCGCCAAGGCGGCCTGACCGCGATGGCGGAGGCCTTTGACGGCCCCGCCGCCCCCGGTCGAGAGCTGCGCCTCCGGCGGGAGTTTTTCGGCCAAGATGAATGAGAAAGGCGCCCCTCCGGTGATGGTGGGGCGCCTTTTGCGTTGTTCCTCGTGTTGCCTTTACTCCGGGTCGGGCAGCGCCGGCAGGGTCCGCAGGAAGAGGATAATCGCGTCGATATCGTCCTCGGTTGCGTTGGCGTAATAGGGATAGGGCATCGGCGGCATCATCGGGACGTCGCCGCGCATGCCCGTGGTGATCATCGTCTTGAGCTCCGCGTCGGAGTAGTCGGTGATCCCGTCCTCGGGGTGGCTGGTCAGGTTCGGCGCGACAGAGACGCCCCAAGGCCCGTGGAATTCGTAGCCGCCCGCGCCCAGGTGGGTGTCCATCATCGGGCCTATCTCGCCGAAGGTCGTGTGGCATTCCAGGCAATGGGCCACGGGGCCCGCGAGGTAGCCGCCATACTCGACCGTCACGCCCTGCGGCGGGGCCGAGACCGTGGTGATCGGCGGGCCGTAGGCCGGCGGCAGCGGGATGTTGTAGACGCTGGCGCCCGGGTCATTCTCGACCGCGGGGACCGTGCGCAGGTACATCACGATGCTCATCACGTCGTCGTCGGACAGGCCGCGATAGAGGCCGATCGGCATCGGCGGGCCGATCACAGTGCCGTCGGGGCGGATGCCTTCGCGGATCGCTCGGACCAATTCGGCGTCGGACCAGGTGCCGACCCTGCCGGCCGGGGTGATGTTCGCCGCAACGGCGGTGAAGATCGGCAGGTCCTCGACCAGGCGGCCCGCGAGGTTGCGGTCCATGTCGGCCCCCTGCGGCCCGAGCGGGGTGTGGCAATTCCCACAGCCGGCCAGCCCCTCGACGAGGTATTCGCCGCGGTCAAGGTTCGGTTCTGCAATGGCAAGATTTGCGGCGAGACCCGCCGAAAGTGCTATGATAATTGCCTTCATTGCTCTTCACCCTCTGTTCACGAAAGAGTGTGCCAGCAATCTGCGTTTTCGAGAAGGATTATTTCGCCTATGATCCGCCGCCCTGGGCGGCGGCGTCCAGCGCCCTTTGCAGTTCCGGGGCGAAGCGCCGTTCGTAGTCGCTGCCGATCAGCGGGCCTGCGAAGCGGTAGAGCACCGTGCCGTCACCATCGACGATGAAGGTCTCCGGCGGGGCGGTCACCCCCCAGTCGATGGCACTGCGGCCGCGGGGATCGAAGGGAACGGCGAAGAACGGCGAATCGCTCTCGGCGAGGTAGGCGAGCGCGTTGTCTTCCTGGTCGCGGAAATTCACGCCGACGATCCGGATGCCCCGCGCCTCGAGGTCGAGCAGCATGGGATGTTCGGCGCGGCAGGGCGGGCACCAGCTGGCCCAGAAATTGACCAGCGTCACCTCGCCCGAGGCCAGCGCCGCGGGATCGAGCGCGGGATAGCCCGCGAGCGCCTCGGTGGTGATCGGGGGGGCGGGCCGGCCGATGCGGGTCGAGGGCAGATCGTCGGGGTTGTCGCGGAACATGCCGCCGAGGAACAGCCCGGCGATCGCGGCGAAGATCGCCGGCGGCAGGATCACGAGGGGAGAGATCTTAGCCATCGCGGTGCTCCACGTCTTGCAATTGGCGGCGCACCTTGCGGGCGCGCGCGACGCTGATCCAGACGATGCCGATCAGCAGGGCGATCGAGACGCCGTAGGCCGCCAGAACCTCGGTCGCATATTTTCCCAGATCGGGCATCAGGCGCGGGCCTCGGGGGCGGCGCGGCGCGAGCGGGCCAGCAGGGCGCGGGTGCGGCGGACCCGGATCTCGGTCTGGGTGCGCAGCAGCACCAGCGCCAGGAACAGCAGCACGAAGCCGGCTAGGGACAGCAGCAGCGGGTAATAGAACACGTCGGCCACGTTTTCCTCTGCATCGAGCGACAGCGACGCGCCCTGGTGCAGGCCCTGGTTCCAGAACAGGACCGCATAGCGCGAGAGAACGGCAAAGACCGAGCCGACGATGCAGAGGACCGCCGTCAGGTCGGCGGCGGTATCCGGGTCGTCGATCGCCTGCCAGAGGGCCACATAGCCGAGGTAGAACAGGAACAGGATCAGGAACGAGGTCAGCCGCGGGTCCCAGGCCCACCAGGTGCCCCACATGGGCTGGCCCCAGATCGCCCCGGTGAAGAGCGCCAACAGCGTCATGACGATGCCCACCGGCGCCGCCGCACGGGCGGCCAGCGCCGAGACATGGTGGCGCCGGACAAGCCAGATCAGCGAGGCCACCAGCATCATCACCCAGGTGTTGATCGCCATCATCGCCGAGGGGACGTGCAGGTAGATGATCTTGACCGTCGAGCCCTGCCGGTAGTCGTCCGGCGTGAAGAAGAACCCCCAGATCAGCGCCCCGACGATGGCCACGCCTGCGGCCGCGAACAGCCACGGGATCACCGGGGTCGTGGTCGCGATGAACTTCTTGGGGTTGGCGTATTCCCAGATCGACATGGGGGTTATCTAGCCCTCGTGGTGGCGCGGCTCAATGGCTTCACCGCAGATTGACGCGCAATGCCGCAGCCGCCGCGAAGGGCAGCAGGGCAATGGTGCCGAAGGTGATCCCCGCCATGAACAGCAGCGGTGTCGTCGCGCCCGTGCCCTCGGCCCCGCGGCGCACGGCCTCGGCGCCGAAGATCAGCGTCGGCACATAGAGCGGCAGCACCAGAAGCGACATCAGCAGCCCTCCGCGTCGAAGGCCGACGGTCAGCGCCGCGCCGAAGGTGCCGATCATCGACAGCGCTGGCGTCCCCAGCGCCAGCGACGCAAGCAGCCAGACATAGGCCTCGGGCGCGAGTGTCAGCAGGAACCCCAGCACCGGCGCGGCCAGCGTCAGCGGCAGGCCGGTGGTGACCCAATGGGCCAGCGCCTTCATCAGCGCGACCGCCTCCAGCGGCAGCGGCGAGGTCGCCAGCAATGGCAGCGAGCCGTCCTCCCAGTCGAGCGCGAAGATCCGATCCAGCGACAGCAGCGCCGCCAGCAGCGCCGCGACCCACAGGATGCCGGGGGCAATCCGCGTCAGGACGGCCGCCTCGGGTCCGACGCCAAAGGGGACCAGCACCACCACGATCAGGAAAAAGGCCAGGCCCAGGCCAAAGCCGCCCCCGGCCCGCACAGCGAGCGTCATGTCCCGCAGCAGCAGCGCGATCACAGAAAGGCCTCGTCCGCACCGCCGCCGGCATCCCATGCGGCGGCATAGGGCGTAAGGTCCAGTTCCGGCGCCTCAAGGCCCAGGTCGATATGGGTCGCGATCACCGCGCAGCCGCCGCCCGCCAGGTGGGTGTCGCGCAGGAAGGTCGCGAACATCCTCACCGAAAACCGGTCGAGCGACACTGTCGGCTCGTCCAGGAACAGCACCGGGCGGCCCACGACGCCCAGCCGCGCAAGCCCCGTCCGCCGCTTTTGGCCCGCCGAGAGCGTGCCCGCGAGGCGGTCGCGCAGCTCTGTCAGCTCGAACGCCTCGAACACCGCGTCAGTGAGTTTTCCGCCATGGACTTCGGCCCAGAAGGCCAGGTTCTCGGCCACGGTCAGCTGCGCCTTGATCCCGTCCGCATGGCTGGCATAGGCGCCGGCGCCCTCCGCCATCTCGATGCGGCCCGAGAGGGGCGGCTGAAGCCCCGCGAGCGTGCGCAGCAGCGTCGTCTTGCCGATCCCGTTCGGCCCCCGCAGGACCAGCGCCTCGCCGGCCGCGAGGGTGAAGGACACACCCGACAGGACCGGCATGCCCCCGCGGGCAACAGAGAGGTTTTCGACGCTCAACATGCAGCGGATCTATCCCAGGGCGCGGGGCAGCGAAAGTCAAACCGGGCGCAACGCCACCGCCACCCGCCGGCCCTCGGAGAGCAGCACGTTGTAGCTGCGCGCGGCGGCGGGCGAGGACATGGGCTCGGCCCCGATGCCGGCCTGTTCGAGAGCCTCGCGGAGGGGTCCGGGCAGGTGTGCGATCTCGGCCCCGGTGCCGACCAGGATCACGTCCACCGACCCGGCCAGCGCCAGCAGGGTCTCGGCGTCCTCGACCCCGCCCCAGGATTGCACGCCATGCGGCGACACGACCACCGCGCCCGACACGACCTCTCCGCCGATGCGGAAGAACCCCGGGCCATAGCCGTCGATCGGCCTGGAGTCGTTGTAGACGATTTCGTTCAGGCGCATGGTCGTGTTCCTCAGGTCCAGATGGGCAGGCCCGACAAGGCGGAGCCGGCAATGACGATGTAGCCCGCCATACGGTAGAGCCGCGGGCGCTCGGGGTCAAAGAGGCGCCCGCCGATGGCATTGCCAAGGGCATTGGGCAATGTCAGCAGGACGCCGGTCAGGATGGCGGGGCTGGCCAGGTTGCCCGAGCCCCAGAAGACGACGATCAGCGCCATGTCGGTCAGCAGCAGGTAAAGCAGCGTGTTGGCACGGATGACGGCGGCCGGCAGGGGGCTGGCCATGTAGAACAGGATCACGGGCGGCCCCGCGATGCCGGCCACCCCGCCCAGAAGGCCCGACAGGATGCCGGTTCCGATGATTTTCGGCGGCGTCAGCTGTCCCCTGTAACGCACGCCCGCCACCAGCAGCGCCAGCAACACCAACGAGACGATCGAGACCGTGAACCGGAAGACATCGGGGCTCGCGAGTGTCAGAAGCGCCACCCCCGCGGGCAAGCCGATCACAAGGCCGATCCCCAGACGCCGCAGGTCGGGGATGCGGGCCGCCCGCCAGGCGCCGGGCACGCCGGGCAGCGGACCGGCGAGATCCATCAGCAGAAGGGTCGTGATCGCCGCGAAGGGCTCCAGCACCTGCCCCGCCACCGGCAGGTAGACCATGGCCGTGCCGAACCCGGTAAAGCCGCGCACCAGCCCGGCCAGCAGCGCGGCCGGCGCAAGCCACCAGAGCAGCTCGACCGCCATGTCAGATGTGCGGCGGCGGTAAGACTCGGTGGTCCAGAATATTCGCGAATATTCTGACGCGCCCTGTCACGACGGGTCCGAGCCGAATTGCGTGCCGGCCTTGGGGTCGGGCTTGGACCAATCCCGCTTGACGCCCAGTTGCAGCAGGATCGTGGAGGCCACGAAGATCGACGAATAGGTCCCCACGATCACGCCCCAGATCATCGCGAAGACGAAGCCCCGGATCACGTCCCCGCCCAGCACGAACAGCGCGATCAGCGCGACCAGCGTTGTGAACGAGGTCATGAACGTTCGGCTGAGGGTCTCGTTGATCGACAGGTTCAGCACATCCTGCAGATCGCGGTTCTTGAACCGCCGCAGGTTCTCGCGCACCCGGTCGAACACGACAACCGTGTCGTTGAGCGAGTAGCCCACGATCGTCAGCAGCGCCGCGATGATCGCCAGATCGAACCGGATCCCGATCTCGGAGAAGATGCCCAGCGTCAGCACCACATCATGCACAAGGGCCACCACGGCGCCCAGGGCGAACTGCCATTCGAACCGCAGCCAGATGTAGATCAGCACAGCGCCGATCGCCAGCACGACGGCCAGGATCGCGGTGGTGATCAATTCGCCCGAGACCGTCGGGCCCACCGATTCGACCGCTGTGAAGCGGATGTCGGGCACGATCTCCTGCAGCACCGCCTCGACCTCGGCGATGGTGTCGGCCGAGACCGATTCCTGGCCTTCCTGCGCCTGGATCGAGATCGACACCACGTTCTTGTCGGCGCCGAAGCTCGGGTCGAACACCTCGGTGATCGACACGTCCCCCAGCCCCAGCTGATCGAGCGCCGTGCGGTAGCCGCCCACGTCGATCGGCTGCGCGCTCTCGGCGCGGATCGTCGTGCCGCCGGCAAAGTCGATCCCGTAGTTCAGCCCCCGCACGCCGAACGAGATCAGCGCCAGCACGATCATGAAACCGGAAATGCCCAGCCACAGCTTCGAGCGCGAGAAGAAATCCCAGTTGGTCTCTTGCGGAACAAGTCTCAGGCGCATGGGTCAGACCTCGATGGTTTTCGGGCGGCGGCGGTCGAACCACGTGGCGATCAGCACGCGCGTCACGAAGATCGCGGTGAAGACCGACGTGATGATCCCGAGCCCCAGCGTGATGGCAAAGCCCCGCACCGGCCCCGACCCCATGGCGAACAGGATCACGGCCGTGATGAAGGTGGTGATGTTGGCGTCGATGATCGCCGAGAGCGCCTTCTCGTAGCCCAGAGAGATCGCCCGGCTCGGCCCTTTGGCGGTCTTGAGCTCTTCGCGGATCCGCTCGAACACCAGCACGTTGGCGTCCACCGCCATGCCGATGGTCAGCACGATCCCCGCGATTCCCGGCAGGGTCAGCGTCGCGCCGATCAGGCTCAGCAGGCCGAAGATCAGGCCCACGTTGACCAGCAGGGCGATATTGGCGAAGAGGCCGAAGAGGCCGTAGCTCAGGGCCATGAACACCATGACGGCCGCGAAGGCCACGATGCAGGCGATGGTGCCCGCGTCGATGCTGTCCTGCCCCAGCTCCGGGCCGATGGTCCGTTCCTCGAGGAACGTGAGCTCGGCGGGCAGCGCCCCGGCCCGCAACAACACGGCAAGGTCGGTCGATTCCTCGACCGTGAAATCGCCCATGATGATGCCGGACCCGCCCCGGATCGCCTCGTTGATCCGCGGCGCGCTGATCACCTCGTCATCGAGCACGATGGCGAAGGGCGCCCCCACGTTGGCCGCCGTGTAGTCACCAAACCGGCGCGCGCCGGTCGGATTGAACCGGAAGCTGACTGCGGGCCGGTTGTTCTGATCGAACGACGGCTGGGCATCCACCAGATCCTCGCCCGAGACCACAGGCGCGGTCTCGACGATGGCATAGCTGTCGGCGCCCTGGCTCGGGAAGGGCAGCAACTCTTCGCCGGCGCCCACCTGGGTGTTGGGGTCCGACACCGTGCCCACCACGGGGCGGAACGACAGCTGAGCGGTGGTGCCGATGATCGCCTTCAACTCGGCGGCGGAGCCGACGCCGGGGACCTGGATCAGGATCCGGTCGTCGCCCTGGCGCTGGATCGCGGGTTCGCGGGTGCCCACCTCGTCGATCCGGCGGCGGATGATCTCCAGCGACTGGCGCACGGTGCGTTCGTCCGTCGCGGCCCGCTCGGCGTCGCTGAGGCCGATGATGATGTCCGCGCCCTCGGCCCGCGCCTCGATGTCCATCGCGCCCACACCGGTGAGGCTGACCACCGGGCGGGCGAGCCCGCGCACCAGCTCCAGCGCACGGTCGGCGCCGGTCGGGTCCGAGATCCGCACCCGCAGCTCGTCCGGGGCGGAGGCTTCGCGGGTGACAAAGCCGACCACGTCGCGCTCGGCCGCCAGGGTGTCGCGCACCTCGGGCCACATGCTTTCCATCCGCGTCTCGTAGACGTCGGACACTTTGACCTCGGCCAGCAGATGGGCCCCGCCGCGCAGGTCGAGGCCGAGGTTCACCAGCCCGTCGGGCAGGAACGACGGCCACTGGCCGGCCTGCGCCGCGAGCGCCTCGTTCGAAAGTCCGGTGGCGATGACGGATTCGGCGTCGTTCGACACTTCCACGCGGGAATAGAAGGCGTTCGGCAAGGCCAGCAGAAGCCCCGCAGCCACGACCACCCAGATCAATACCCGCCGCCAAAGAGGGATGTTCAGCATCGCTCGTCCTTCACTTCTCGCCCGCAGCGCACGCCACGCGATCTACCACGGCGATCCGCAGCTGCAAGGGCAAGGGCGCCGCCAGCCCTCGCGACATGTCGTCCGGGTCCAGCCCGCCGAGCCCGCCGGAAATGGCCAGCCGGCCACCGCGGATCGGCTCCATCACCCGGGGGGTGGCGATCACCGCGCCGTCGACCGCCACCGCCAAGGCGCGGCCCACCCGCTCGGTCGTGATCCGTTCCGGCGAAGCGGCGTCGCGGGACGCGCGCGTCAGCACCAGCGCTGGCCCGGCGACCTCGACGCGGACCTCCGCCCGGTCGATCGCCACGTCGTGGATCAAGGCCGCGCCGGTGTCGGCATTGTCATCCACCGCGTGAAACGACAGCCGCCCCGGCGCCGTGAACAGCGCCTCTCGGGCCGCGATGTCCCAGGAACCGGGAACCGTCACCGTCCGCCCGTCCACCGTCGCACCAAGCTCGCCGACCCGCGCCGTCAGCGCCGCCGCGATCGCCGGGACCTGGCCGGCCGCGCCGCCCTGAAGCGTCACCGCAAAACACCCCTCCTGGCCGGCCGCGGTGCCGGTCGTCAGGGCCAGGGCAAGCGCGGCGCGGGGTATCATCCCTTGGCGGGCTCTGTCTTGCTGACAACCTGCGCGACCGTCGAGCGCACGACGCGGACATGCACGCCCTGGGCAAGCTCGACCTCGAGTTCGTTGTCGTCCTTGACCTTGGAGACCTTGCCGATCAGCCCGCCCTGCGTCACGACCTGGTCACCGCGGCGGAGCGCCTTGACCATGGCCTGATGGTCCTTGAGCTTTTTCTGCTGGGGCCGGATGAGCAGGAAATACATGATCGCGAAGATCAGGATCAGCGGGATGAACTGGGCGATTGCGCCACCTTGCATGGGAACCTCGTCTGTCGGTTGCGGGGCGCGAGCCCCCTGGTTGCGCAGCCATATGGACATCTTGCGCCCCGGACGCAACGCCGGACCCCTTTCTGTCGCACCTTTCCCCTGCCGGCCCCGCCGGAACACAACCGTCGGGGCGGGCTTTCCGCGCCTCATGCATGAGAAAGGGCTGGCCCTCGGGATCAGGAAAGAGCCCCACCTCGTTGAGGAGAAAAGGCTCGCGCGATTCGACCTGGCTTGCGCACCTCGGGCCACGCCGACGATCCACCCGGCGCCGCTCCGTCTGGTCCGGGCCAGGCCGGGCCGGGCCGGGCCGGGCCGGGAAAATCTGCCGGCGGTCAGTCTGATCGGCCAGAGCCTGAACCCATGAGGGGCGGCCGCAGAAATGATTGCGACATGGCTGGCGCAAGCGGCGTTGCCGAAAAGGCCCGCGCATCGCGAGATCAACGTCAGCATCGCTTTCGGGCCACGACATGAGGGGGCGCCTCCGGACCATCGGTCGCCTCCCGGGCCCTTTCTCATCCGGGCAAGGCCGCGCATGCAGATTTTTCACAGGGTCCGATGCGCCCTTGGCCCCGCCCCGGCCTGCACATGGGCGCCGATCCGCCCCCCTTTCCCCCTCCGCCCGGATCGGGCATAGACCCGGCAACGATAGCCCACCCGAGGACCCCCCCATGCACGACATCCGCGCCATCCGCGAGAAACCGGCCGCTTTCGACGCCGCCCTCTCCCGCAGGGGTGTGGCGCCCGTCTCGGCCGAAATCCTCGCCATCGACGAGACCCGCCGCGCAAGGATCCTCGCCGCCGAGACGGCCCAGGCCGAGGCCAACGCCGCCGCCAAGCTGATCGGGCAGGCCAAGGCCAAGGGCGACGACGCGGAATTCGACCGGCTTCGGGCCGAGGTGGCCGACAGGAAGGCCGCCATCGCCAGCCTCACCGACGAGGCCAAGACCGCCGACGCCCAGCTCAACGACCTGCTGATGGCGCTGCCGAACCTGCCCTATGACGACATCCCCGACGGCAAGGACGAGGCCGACAACGTCGAGATCAACCGCTGGGGCGACCCGCGCAACTTCGCCTTCAAGCCACTGGAACACTACGAGATTCCCGCCGCCCTGCCGGGCATGGATTTCGAGACGGCGGCCAAGCTCTCGGGCAGCCGGTTCGTGCTGCTGTCGGGCGCCATCGCACGGCTGCACAGGGCGCTGGCGCAGTTCATGCTGGACACCCATGTCGAGGAGCACGGCCTGGCCGAGACGATCACCCCGGTGCTGGTGCGCGACGAGATGATGTATGGCACCGGTCAGTTGCCGAAGTTCGGCGAGGACAGCTACCGGACCACGAACGGCTGGTGGCTGATCCCCACGGCCGAGGTGACGCTGACCAATATCGTCAACGGCGAGACCCTGGACGAAAGCTATCTGCCGCGCCGCTACGTGGCCCACACCCAGTGCTTCCGCTCCGAGGCGGGGTCCGCGGGGCGCGACACCTCCGGCATGTTGCGCCAGCACCAGTTCGAGAAGGTCGAGATGGTGTCGGTCACCAAGCCCGAGGACAGCGACGCCGAGCACCTGCGGATGACGAAATGCGCCGAGACGATCCTCGAAAAGCTGGGCCTGCCCTTCCGGACGGTGGTCCTGTGCACCGGCGACATGGGCGCGGGCGCGCGCCGCACCCATGACATCGAGGTCTGGCTGCCCGGGCAGAACGCCTACCGCGAGATCAGCTCGGTCTCTACCTGCGGCGACTACCAGGCCCGGCGGATGAACGCGCGCTACAGGGCCGAGGGCGGCAAGCCACAGTTCGTCCACACGCTGAACGGCTCGGGCCTCGCCGTGGGCCGGACCCTGATCGCGGTGCTGGAGAACGGGCAGGAGGAGGACGGCTCCGTCACCCTGCCCGAGGCGCTGCACCCCTGGCTGCGGGGCAAGACGCGGATCACGGCCGATGGACAGCTCGCCTGAGGACTGGGCAGCGGCGCACCCGCCCCTGCCCCCCTCGGACAGCCCCGAGGTCGTCTTCATCATCCCCCTGATCAGCCGCGCCCGCGCCTATGACTGGGCGGTGGTCCAGCACCACCTGGCCGCCACCCTGGCCAGCCTGCGGGCCCAGACCTCGCCGCGCTGGCGCGCGCTGGTCTGCTGCCAGGACCAGCCGGACTCCATCGCCTTCGACGGACAGGTGACCTTCCTGCCCTTCGGCACCCCCGACGCGGTCACCCCCGAGACCGTCACCACCTTCGACAACGTCGCCAAGAAAGAGCTGATGCTGCGCTATCTCGCGGCCAACCACGGCGGCGACGGCTACCTCTTCCAGCTCGATGCCGACGATCTGCTGCACCCGGGCCTGGTGGCCCATATCGCGGCCGACAACAACGGCGCGGGCTACTGGATCGAGCGGGGCTACATGCTCGATCTGCGCAGCGGAGCGCTGGCCTACATGGGGCCCAAGAGCTGGCGCTTTCCCTGGGCGCACAGCTTCATCCGCGAATGCGGCTCCTCCTCGGCGCTGCGCTTCGACTTCCGGCAGGGCGACGCCTGCCTGACCCCGATCCGCAACCGGGGCAAACATGTCGAGGTGCCGGCCCGCATGGCCCGCTACGGCATGACGATGGCCCCTGTCCCCTTCCCCGCCGCGCTCTATCTCGTGGGGCACGGCGAGAACATGCGCCAGCGCCGCGGCAAGCTGCGCGGCAAGGAGCTCTATCTCCGCCGCAACCGCATCCTGCCGAAAACCGCCACGCGCATTCGAACCGAATTCGGTCTTCCGGAGTTGTTCCCGTCATGAGACGCTTGTTAGCCATCGCCACCCTGATCCTTTCCGTCACCTTCGCCGGGGCGCCCCTCATCACCCCGCCCTTCGCGGGGTTCGACGGGGCGCAACTGCCGATCCCGCAGGATTCCCCGCCAATCGAGCCCGCGGGCTATGCCTTCGGCATCTGGGGGCTGATCTACCTGTGGCTGCTGGTCTCGGCGGTCTTCGGCCTGCGCAAGCGCGAGGACGACCCCGCCTGGGAAGCGCCCCGGGCCTGGCTGGTGCCGAGCCTGCTGCTGGGCACGCCCTGGCTCTGGGTCGCGGGGCAATCGGCGATCTGGGCAACGGTGATGATCGTGGCGATGGCGGCCACCGCCGTCATGGCGCTGAAGGCCGCGCCCTGGTTCGACCGCTGGACCCTGCAGGCGCCGCTGGGGATCTACGCGGGCTGGCTGACGGCGGCCTCCTTCGTCTCGCTCGGCAGCACGCTGGCGGGCTACGGGATCCTGTTCGACGCCACCGGCTGGGCCTATGTGGGCATCGTCATCGCGCTGGTCACGGCGATCGCGATCCAGGACTGGCTGGAGAAGGCGCCCGAATACGGGCTCACCGTCACCTGGGCGCTGATCGCGGTCATCGTCCAGAACGGCAGCGACAAGCTCGCGCTGTCGATCATCGCGGCGGCGGGGGCCTTCGTCCTGACAGCCATGGCGATCCGCATCGCCCTGCGGCCCGCGCCCTTGGACGCCTGAAACCGCAAGCCTGCTATCCGGGGCCCCGCCACAGCCGGGCACAGCCGGGCCGGCCCACTGTTCCGGCGCGTCGCCTCTCATCTGCAAGAAAAAAGAGCGCGCGGAAGCGCTCAATCAGGTCAGGGGCGCCTCAGGTGCCCTTGTAGGGCCCCTTGCCCAGGTGCTTGCGCAGGCGCGAAGGCGTGGACTTCTTGCGCCCCTTGTAGGGGTTCTTGTCCGATTGCGAGCGCATGTGCAGCCGGATCGGCGTGCCCGGCATGTCGAAATCGTCGCGCAGGCCGTTGACCAGGTAGCGGGTATAGCTCTCGGGCAGCTTGTCGGGCAGCGAGCACATCACCACGAAGCCCGGCGGGCGGGTCTTGACCTGCGTGGCATAGCGCAGCTTGATCCGGCGGCCCCCGGGGGCGGGGGGCGGATGCGCCTCGACCATCTCGGACAGCCAGCGATTGAGCGACGAAGTCCCCACGCGGGAATTCCAGACCGCATGGGCCGACAGGATCGCCTCGCGCAGCCGGTCGAGCCCGCGGCCGGTCTTGGCCGAGACCGTGACCAGCGGCGCCCCCCTCAACTGCGGCAACAGCCGCTCGAAAGCTTCGCGCAGGTCGCGCAGCTTGTCCTGTTTCTCGGTCTCCAGGTCCCACTTGTTGACCGCGACGACCACCGCCCTGCCCTCGCGCTCGGCGAGGTCCGCGATCCGCAAATCCTGCGTCTCGAACGGGATCTCGGCATCGAGCAGCACGACCACCACCTCGGCGAAGCGCACCGCGCGCAGGCCGTCGGTCACCGACATCTTCTCCAGCTTGTCCTGGATCCGCGCCTTCTTGCGCATGCCGGCGGTGTCGAACAGGCGCGTCGGCACGCCCTCCCAGTCGAAGGCCAGAGAGATCGAATCGCGGGTGATCCCCGCCTCGGGGCCGGTCAGTAGACGGTCCTGCCCGATGATCTTGTTGATCAGCGTGGACTTGCCCGCGTTGGGCCGGCCGACTACGGCAATCTGCAGGGGCCGCGCCTCGGTCGGCTCCCAGCTTTCGTGCTCTTCGCCGTCCTCGACATCGACATCGACCACCGGGGCCGCCGCCTCGGCGCGCTCGGCGTGCTCCTTGGCGACGGGCTCCAGCATCGCGTGCAGCTCGCTCATGCCCTCGCCATGTTCGGCCGACAGGCGCAGGGGCTCGCCCAGGCCCAGCGAATAGGCCTCAAGCAGCCCCGATTCCCCGGCCCGGCCCTCGGCCTTGTTCGCGGCGAGGATCACATGGGCGGACATCTTGCGCAGGATCCCCGCGAACATCTCGTCGGTGGGCGTCACCCCCGCCCGCGCGTCGATCACGAAGAGGCAGACATCCGCCATCTGCACCGCGCGCTCGGTCAGCTTGCGCATCCGGCCCTGCAGGCTTTCGTCGGTCGCCTCCTCGAGGCCGGCCGTGTCGATCACGGTAAAGCGCATGGGGCCAAGCCGCGCCTCGCCCTCGCGCAGGTCGCGGGTCACGCCCGGCTGGTCGTCGACCAACGCCAGCTTGCGACCAACCAGTCGGTTGAAAAGGGTGGACTTGCCCACATTTGGGCGTCCGACGATGGCGAGGGTAAAGCTCATGGGTCCGGTCCTTGAAGACCGGCCCGATACACCCTTACGGCGTCAACGGAAAGCCAGAAGTTGCCCCGCGCCGCTGACGACGTAGAGCGTGCCGTTCGCCACGGCGGGATTCGTCGTCGCGCCACCGGGGATCGCGAGCTCGCCCACAACCGCGCCGCTGCGCGGGTCGAACTGCCGCAGCACCCCGTCCGAGGAGGCGACGATCAGCCGCCCGCCGGCCAGGACCGGGCCGTAATGGCCGTAGACCTCGTTGGACCGCGACGGCCCGCCGAAAAGGCCCTGCCGCGGCTCGCGCACCGGCAGCTGGCTGCGCCAGATCACCTGGCCCGTGCCCGCGTCAAGCCGGACAAGCTGGCTGAGGTCGTTGACCAGGAACACCGCGCCGCCCACCGGGACGACCGGGCTGACCGCGCCCTCGTCCGCGGTCCAGATCCTGTCGCCGGTGGACAGCGACAGCGCCTCCAGCCGGCCCGAGACGTTGGCGGCATAGACCACGTTGCCCGAGATCACCGGGTCGCCCGCGATTTCCGAGATCGTACCGAGAGCCCGCCCGTCGCGCTGGCCGGTCACGACCGAGGACCACCGCTGCTGTCCGCCGATCGCGAAGGCGCCGACGACCTCGCCGGACGAGAACGGAAACACCACCAGGCCGTCGGCCACCGCCGGCCCCGGCCCGCCGCCGAAGCCGCTGGGCGAGGGCACGCCCGGCAGGGTCCAGCGGACACGGCCGGTGCGGCGGTCCACCGCCCAGCCCCGGCTGTCGCGGGCCGAGACATAGATCATGTCGCCCGAGACCGTCGGCGCCGAGCCGCCCGAGGCATCCAGGTCCTGGGTCCAGATCGTGCCGCCCGAGGCCGCGTCCAGCGCCTTGAGTTCGCCGAAGCCGGTGGTCACGTAGACGACCCCGCCGGCATAGGCGAGCCCGCCGCCGCTCGCGTCGCGGGGATTCTCGAAGCCGCGGCGCAGGTCGGCCTGCCAGAGCAGCGCACCGGCGTTGCTGACCGCGCTCACCGTGTTGCGCGAATCCATCGCGAAGATGGTGGAGCCAGCGACCACCGGATCCGCGGTGATCCGCCCGCGCCGGACGTCGCCCGCGCCGATGTCGGTGGCGAAAGCCAGGGTCAGGCTGGCGGGCAGCGCAGGGTGGGTGATCCGATGCGCGGCACTGCCGCCGCGATGGGTCCAGGCGCCGTTCACCCGCGCCGATGGCAGGGCGATCGGCCGCGCGGTGTTGACCTCGGTCACCCGTTCGGGGCCATAGACGCTGCCGAAATCGCGGATCCCCAGACGCTCGCCCGGAAGCCGGGTGTCAGGTGCGCCACAGCCGGCAAGAACCGCAAGCGCCACGATCGCGGTCCGGGTGCGTTTCGTCCACATGGCAGCGCCTTTCACAACTCGTTCATTCAAGCGAGGGCGGCAGGTCGTTGCCCTGCCCGCCGATCTCGCCCCCCAACGACACAATCAGCGCAGAGGCGCGGTCGCGCAAGCCCCGGGTCACCTCGGCATCCTCCAGAAGGCCCTGAAGCACCGCCAAGGCCCCCTCGGTATCGCCGGCTTCGACCAGGGCAAAGGCCTGCTGTTCCAGCGCGACAAGGCGGAACGGCGCCCCCGGCTGGCCCAGCCCGCCGAGCGCCTGGGCGCGTTCGGCCGGCGGCATCTCCTCGTCCAGCATCAGCGCCTTCAGCAGCGCCAACTCGCGGTAAAGCTGCCCGACCTCGCCATCGTCGGCCACCGTCCGCAGGGTGGCCACGCCGGCGGCGGCATCGCCTGCCTCGACCTGTGCATCGGCGGTCAGAAAGCCGACCACGGCCCGCGACGCGCCGGCCTCCTCGATCTGCGCCAGCGCCTCGGCGCGGCCCTCGGGCTCGGGCCGGTCGAGGGCGTCGAGCAGGGCGTCGCCCCGCGCCTCGGCCACCGCCCTGTCGCGCGCGGCGGAATACTGCGTCCACGCCGTGCCGCCGACGACCAGCAGCACCACCAGCACGCCGATCCAGCCATAGCGCCGGAACGCGCCGTAAAGCCGGTCCCGGCGGACCTCTTCGCTGACCTCGTCGATGAAGCTTTCGTTGTTGCTCACCGCACCTCCCACGGCCCTGTCGGGGCCTTGTGTTTCCGCGCTCTCTTACCCTCAAGCACCGCCGAGGGACAAGCCCCGTCCCCCGGGGCCCGCCGTTCGATTGCCGGCCATTCGCTGTGCGCTTTCGCCGCGATTGCAACAGGATTGGAAGAAATCTAATCTGAACCGACCGGTTCAGCGTAGAAAAGCAGACATCCAAACTTGCGGTTCGCTGGCAAGTCTCTAAGTGGAACGCAACTGAACTATCGGGTTCAGCCTTCGATCCGTCGCCTGGAAGGTGTGTTATGAAACTGATGCCATTGCTGACCGCCGCGATCGTGACGGCCGTGCTTTACATGCTGGTCATCGAGCGCGATGCCCTGCTGGCATTCGCCCAGGTCGCCCCCGCCGACGAGTCGACGGACGCCGGCGGCGAGCCAGAAATGGAGGCGGTGCGCGTGGTCGCCGTGCACAGCACTGCAAGCTCCATCGACAACGCGGTCGTCCTGCGCGGCCGCACCGAGGCCGCCCGCCAGGTCGAGGTCCGGGCCGAGATCTCGGGGCTGGTGATGTCGGCGCCGCGCCGCAAGGGCGCGATGGTCGAGACCGGAGAGATCCTGTGCGAGCTCGATCCCGGCACCCGGCAGGCCTCGCTCGAAGAGGCGATCGGCCGTCTCGAAGAGGCCCGCGCCCGCCTGCCCGAGGCGCAGGCCGGCATCCCCGCCGCCGAGGCGATGCAGGCCGAGGCCGTTGCCCGCATCGCCGAGGCCGAATCCCGCGTGGCCGAGGCCCGCGCCAAGCTGACCGAGGCCGAGATCAACGAGAACGCGGCCACGCGCCTGTCTCAGGACGGTTTCGCCTCCGAAACCCGGGTCGCCAATGCGACCGCAGCACTCGAATCCGCCCGGGCCGCGGTGTCCTCCGCCGAGGCCTCGCTGACCTCCGCCCGCGCCCAGACCCAGAGCGCCGAGGCCGGCGTCGAGGGCGCACGGGCCGCGGTGCAGGGCGCTCAGGCCGGGATCCAGTCCGCCGAGGCGGCCGTGGCCTCGGCCCGGCAGGCAATCTCGCAACTGTCGATCAAGGCCCCCTTCGGCGGGTTGATGGAGACCGATGCGGCCGAAACCGGCACGCTGCTCCAGCCCGGCGGGCTCTGCGCCACAATCATCCAGCTCGACCCGATCAAGGTCGTTGGATTCGTGCCCGAAGCCCGCATCGCCGAGGTCAAGCTCGGGGCGTTGGCCGGCGCACGTCTGTCGTCCGGGCGCGAGTTGACCGGCCAGGTGAGCTATCTCAGCCGCTCCGCCGACCCGACCACCCGCACGTTCCGGGTCGAGATCACGGTCGACAATTCCGACCTGTCGATCCTCGACGGTCAGACTGCCGACATCCTGATCCAGACCGAGGGCCGGACGGCGCACCTGCTGCCGCAATCGGCGCTGACGCTGGATGACGACGGCGCCCTCGGCGTGCGGCTGGTCGATGACGACAGCCGCGCCCTGTTCGCGCCGGTCACCCTGCTGCGCGACACCGCGCAGGGCGTCTGGCTGACCGGGCTGCCCGAGATGGCCGACGTGATCGTCGTGGGCCAGGAATACGTGATCGACGGGGTCCCGGTGGACCCGACCTACCGCGACGCGGACGCCCTGCCGGCCGAGGCCACCGGCGACGCGGCCGCAGGTGGCGCCGCACAGGGCCTGTTGCCCGCAGATCCAGAGGATGTTGACGGATGACCGGTATCGTTGATTGGGCCGCCTCCCGGGCCCGGATGGTTCTTGCCTTCATCGTGCTGTCGCTTGCGGCGGGCGCCTATGCCTACGTGGGCCTTCCCAAGGAGGGTGAGCCCGATATCGAGATCCCGGCGCTGTTCATCTCGGTCCCGTTCCAGGGGATCTCCGCCGAGGACAGCGAAAAGCTGCTGGTCAAGCCGATGGAGACCGAGCTCGCCGATCTCGACGGGCTCAAGTCCATGTCCGGCACCGCCGCCGAAGGCTATGCCGGTGTCGCGCTGGAGTTCGAGTTCGGCTGGGACAAGAGCCAGATCCTCGCCGATGTGCGCGACGCGATGAACAACGCACAAGGCCAGTTTCCCCAGGGCGCCGACCAGTATTCGATCACCGAGATCAACTTCTCCGAGTTCCCGATCCTCGTCGTGAACCTCACGGGCGACGTGCCCGAGCGCACCCTGCTGCAGGTCGCCAAGGCGCTGCAGGACCGGATCGAGGCGCTGGAGCCGGTGCTCGAGGCCGGTCTCGCCGGTCAGCGCGACGAGATGCTGGAGGTGCTGATCGACCCGCTGCGGCTGGAATCCTACAACGTGACCGCGGGCGAGCTGATCAACGTGGTGGTCAACAACAACCTTCTGGTGGCGGCCGGCGAGGTCGCCACCGAGCAGGGCACGTTCTCGGTCAAGATCCCCTCGTCCTTCGAAGAGCCGCGCGACATCTACGACCTGCCGGTCAAGACCGAGGGCGACCGCGTGGTCACCCTGGGCGACCTGGCCTCGATCAGCCTGACCTTCGAGGATCGCAGCGGCACCGCCCGGTTCAACGGGGTGAACACGGTCGCGCTGCAGGTGGTCAAGCGCAAGGGCTTCAACCTGATCGACACGGTGCAACTGGTCAAGGAAACCGTCGAGGCCGAGCGCGCGAGCTGGCCGCAAGAGCTGCAGACCGCGATCTCGGTCGGCACGTCGAACGACCAGTCGCGGCAGGTCTCTTCCATGGTGTCCCAGCTCGAGGGCTCCGTGCTGACGGCCGTGGCGCTGGTGATGATCGTCGTGCTCGCCGCGCTGGGCACCCGTCCGGCACTGCTGGTGGGCTTCGCGATCCCGACCTCGTTCCTGCTGTGCTTCGTGCTGCTGGGGGTGATGGGGATCACGATCTCGAACATCGTGATGTTCGGCCTGATCCTCGCCGTCGGCATGCTCGTGGACGGCGCCATCGTCGTGGTGGAATACGCCGACAAGCGCATTTCCGAGGGCTCGGGGCCGATGCACGCCTATACCGAGGCCGCCAAGCGGATGTTCTGGCCGATCGTGTCGTCCACGGCGACGACGCTCTGCGCCTTCCTGCCGATGCTGTTCTGGCCCGGGATCCCCGGCGAATTCATGGGGATGCTTCCGGTCACGCTGATCTTCGTGCTGTCGGCCTCGCTGATCGTGGCGCTGGTCTACCTGCCCGTCATGGGCGGCGTCACGGGCCGGATGTCGCGCTTCTTCGTTAACGCCTCCAACGCCCTGCGCCGGCGGCTGCCCTGGATCGTCCGCGCGGCCCTGGTGCCGCCGTCGATGATGATCGTCTTCGTGGGCGCCATGCTGACGCTGAACCCCGCCTACCTGTCCGGCGCGGCGGTGCAGACCGACGGGATCGTCGCTTCGCTGCCCGGGACGGTGCTGTTCCTGATCGGCGCGGTGCTGACCTCGATCACCGTGGGCTCGGCCCGGATCGAACGTGCCCCGCGCGAGATCAGGGCCGGCTATCGCCGCTCGGTGTTTGGCTGGGTGATTCACGCCATCGCCGGCAACCCGATCATGCCGATCGTCTCGATCGCGGCCATCGGCGCGGCCGTTGTCTCGACCTTCATCTACTTCGGCGCCAACAGCAACGGGGTGGAGTTCTTTGTCGAGAGCGAACCCGAGCAGGGCACCGTCTATGTCCGTGCCCGCGGCAACCTCAGCCTGGAAGAGAAGGACATGCTTGTCCGCCAGGCCGAAGAGATCGTGCTGGCCCATCCCGGTGTGGTCAATGTCTTCTCCTTCGCGGGCGACGGCGGACTCAACACCGATGCCAGCGGCGGCTCTGTCCCCAGCGACACCGTCGGCCAGGTCCAGTTCGAGACGATCCCCTGGGAAGACCGGACCGACCGGCCCGATCTCGACGGCGACCTCGTGATCGAGGAGCTGAACGAGCAACTGGCCCAGATCCCCGGCATTCAGGCCGAGATCCTGGCGTTGGCACAGGGTCCCGCCTCGGGCAAGCCGGTCGATCTGCGGCTGACGGGCGACAACTGGGACGAGCTGCGCGAGGCCACCGACATCGCCCGCGCCCATTTCGACACCGTTCCCGGCCTGGTGCAGATCGAAGACACCCTGCCCCTGCCCGGCATCGACTGGCAGATCAACGTGGATGTCGAACAGGCCGGTCGCTTCGGTGCTGATGTGGCCACCGTCGGCGGCATGGTCCAGCTGGTGACCAACGGCATCCTGCTCGACACCATGCGGGTGCCCTCGTCCGATGAAGAGATCGACATCCGCGTCCGCCTGCCCGAGAAGGACCGGGTGCTGTCGACGCTCGACACGCTGCGGGTGCGCACCAACGTCGGCCTCGTGCCGCTGTCGAACTTCGTCACCCGCGAACCGGTGGCCAAGCTGGCGCAGATCGACCGGATCGACCAGACCCGCACCTTCGAGGTGAAGGCCGACGTCGGCCCGGGCCTGTTCCGCGCCGTCACCGGGGATCAGGACGCGCCCGAGACCCTGGCCTATCTCCGCCAGGTCACGGACGATGTCCGCGCCAATGCCGACGACGGCGCGACCTTCATGACCGCCGCGGACGAGGAGTATCAGATCACCCAGCTGGAGCCCGGCACCAGCCGCGGCGACGTCATCGCGGCGATGGACGACGGCTCTGCCCGCACCGTGGCCGTGAACCCGAACGAGCGGATCGCCGCCCTGACCGAATGGCTGGAGACGGACCCCTTCCCGTCCTCGGTCAACTGGGAATGGACCGGCGACCAGGAGGAGCAGGCCGAGAGCATGGCGTTTCTCGGCATGGCTTTCCTCGGGGCGCTGGGGTTGATGTTCATCATCCTGCTGGCGCAGTTCAACTCGTTCTACAATTCGGTGCTGGTGCTGCTGGCGGTAGTGCTGTCGACCACCGGTGTGCTGATCGGGATGCTGGTCATGGACCAGACCTTCTCGATCATCATGACCGGGACGGGGATCGTGGCGCTGGCAGGGATCGTGGTGAACAACAACATCGTTCTGATCGACACCTATCAGGAATATTCCGCCTACATGCCCCGGATCGACGCGATCACCCGCACCGCCGAGGATCGCATCCGCCCGGTTCTGCTGACGACGATCACGACGATGGCGGGCCTGGCGCCGATGATGTTCGGGCTCAGCCTGGATTTCATCGGCGGCGGCTACACGATCGACAGCCCCACCGCACTCTGGTGGAAGCAGCTGGCAACGGCCGTCGTCTTCGGCCTCGGGATCGCCACGGTGCTGACGCTGATCTTCACGCCCTCGATGCTGGCGCTGCGGGTCTGGGTCACGACCTATGCCCGCTGGCTCGGCCGCTTGCTGGCCCGGATGTCCTTCGGCCGCGGCAGCAAGGCCGCCCGCGACTGGGCCCTGGCCCGCGAGGCGCGCCGTGTCCGCCACCCCGAGATCGTCTGGACAGAGGACGACATGGACGCGCCCGACCCCGCGCAGGCGCCCTCGATGCTGCCGTTGCGCGCGGCCGAGTAGGCCGGTCGGGAAAGGCCCGTCGCAAGAGACCGCAAACGCCCGCCCGACCCGGCGGGCGTCTTGCCGTCAAGGCCCTTGCCATGTGACGAGCATATGCGGAAATTGACGAAGCTCCTCTGACGAAAGGACCGCAAGATGACCCTCCCCGCCTTCATGCAGGCTTTTCCCGGCCTCGACCTGCCCTTCCCCGAGGACGTCGTGACGTCGAACGCGATCCGGTCGGACGCGGGCCTCGTGGTCTTTTTCACGTTCCACAAGGACATGGTCCTGCCGCCCCATTCCCACGGGCCGCAATGGGGCAGCGTTCTGGAGGGGCGGATCGAGTTCACCATAGGCGGCGAGACCCGACTCTATGGGCCGGGCGACAGCTACGACATTCCCGCAGGCGTCGAGCACGGGGCCACGATCGCGGCCGGCTCAAAAGTGATCGATGTCTTTGCCGAGCCCGACCGCTACGCCCTAAAGGCATAGCGGTCGGGCCATGGCGGTCAGGGCGTCAGCCGACGGCGCTGTTGTCGGGCGCCACGCGGGGCAGCATGACCAGCACCAGCGCCAGCGCCGCCAGCGCACAGACGGCGATGGCGCCGACCATCGGCGTCGCCGTGCCGTCGAAGAACGGTCCGGCCAGGGTGACCATCAGCCCCGCCGTCACCATCTGCAAGGTGCCACCCAGCGAGGATGCCAGCCCGGCGATATTGCCGTGGGCATCCAGCGCCAGCACCATCGTGGTCGGCACCACCAGGCCGAGGAAGGCGTTGCCGAGAAACAGCATGGCGACGATCACCGGCAGGCTGCCGCCGCCCATGAGCACGACCACGAACAGCGAGACCATCATCGTGGCAAAGCCAACGACGGCCCAGCGCACCACCGGCACCGCGCCGAACCGCATGCCCAGCGGGGCGGCCATCTGGCTGGAGGCGAAAAAGCCCACGGCGTTCATGGCGAAGGCGATACTGAAGCCGACCGGGCTCAGCCCGAACTGGCCGGCATAGACGAAGCTCGCCGACGAGATGAAGACAAAGAAGCTGGCAAAGCCGAAGGCGCCGATGAAGGTCAGCCCCATGAAGCCGGGATCGGTCAGCAGGATCCGGGCGCTCGCCACCATCGTGCGCAGGCGGATCGGCACCCGGCGCTCCGGCGGCAGGGTCTCGGGCAGCGCCAGCGCGGTCAGCGTCAGGCTCAGCACCACGCCGCCGCAGAGCACCCAGAACATCAGCCGCCAGCCGCCCAGCACCATCAGCCCCGAGCCCGCCAGCGGCGCCAGCATCGGCGAGACCGAGATCACCAGCATGACCAGCGCCATCAGCCGCGTCGCCTCGGCCCCGGTGTGCAGGTCGCGGATGATCGCGCGCGGGGTGACCATGACCACCGCCGCGCCCAGCCCCTGCAAGCCCCGGAACAACGTCAGCGCCCAGATCGTCGGCGCCATCGCACAACCGACCGAGGCCGCGGCGAAGATGCCCAGCCCGGCGTAGATCGGCAGCTTGCGGCCGAACCGGTCCGACAGCGGCCCCCAGGCAAGCTGGCTGAGGCCGAAAACGATGAAATAGGCGGTAAGCGTCGCCTGGACCTGGGCCACCGTCGCATCCAGCCCCTGCTCGATCAGCGGCAGTGCCGGAAGGTACATGTCGATGGCAAAGGGGCCGACGGCAGACAACAGACCCAGCACTAGGGCCATGCGGAACAGGGACATGGGAAACTCCGGATTTCGGGCTGGCCGACAGCTAGACCGAATGGTTCAGTTCGGCAAGCCCGCAGATCGACAAAGCGCGCGGGGCCGTTTTGCAGATCCGCACAGAAGGCCCTCGCACAATCGCACAGGTCCGCCCGGCGCCGGCGTGCCCTCAGGCGGCCTCTTCCTCGGCCGCCTGGCGATCCCAGAGCTGCGCATAGCGCCCGCCCTTGGCCAGCAGCATCTCGTGGCTGCCCTGTTCCACCACCTGGCCGGCCTCCAGCACGACGATCCGGTCCGCATCCGCGATCGTCGACAGCCGATGCGCGATGGTGATGACCGTGCGGCCGCGGCTCATGGCGCGAAGCTGGCCCTGAATCTCGCGCTCGGTGTCGGTGTCGAGCGCCGAGGTCGCCTCGTCCAGCAACAGGATCGGCGGGTCCTTCAGCAGGGTGCGGGCGATGCCCACCCGCTGCTTCTCGCCGCCCGAAAGCTTCAGCCCGCGCTCGCCCACGGCGGTGTCATAGCCCTCGGGCAGGGACAGGATGAAGTCGTGCACCTGCGCCGCCCGCGCCGCGGCCTCCACCTCGCCCCGGGTCGCCTCGTCCTTGCCGTAGGCGATGTTGTAATAGATCGAGTCGTTGAACAGCACCGTGTCCTGCGGCACCACCCCGATTTGGTCGTGCAGGCTGACCTGTGTCACGTCGCGCACGTCCTGGCCGTCGATGGTCAACGCCCCGCCCGTCACGTCGTAGAACCGGAACAGCAGCCGCCCGATGGTCGACTTGCCCGAGCCGGACGAGCCCACGATGGCCACCGTCTCGCCGGCCGGAACATCGAGGTCGACCCCCTTGAGGATCTGCCGCTCGGGGTCATAGCTGAAGGACACGTTGTCGAGCCGCACATGGCCGCCCGCGATCTTCAGCGGCCCGGCGCCGGGCTTGTCCTCCACCTCGGGCGGCTGTTCGAGCAGGTCGAACATGTCGGCCATGTCGATCAGCGCCTGGCGGATCTCGCGGTAGACGGTCCCGAGGAAGTTCAGCGGCATGGTGATCTGGATCATGTAGGCGTTGACCATGACGAAATCGCCCACGGTCAGCGCCCCGTTCGACACCCCCACCGCGGCCATCGCCATGACGATGACCAGGCCCGCGGTGATGATCACCGACTGGCCGAAATTCAGGAAGGCGAGGCTGTAGTTCGTGCGCAGCGCCGCGTCGACATATTGCGCCAGCGCACCGTCGTAGCGGCGGGTCTCGCGTGCCTCGGCCCCGAAATACTTCACCGTCTCGAAATTCAGCAGGCTGTCGATCGCCTTCTGGTTGGCGTCGGTGTCCTGGTCGTTCATCACCTTGCGGATCTTCACCCGCCATTCGGTGACCTTGAAGGTGAACAGGATATAGAGCGCGATCACCCCGGCCACCACGACCAGGTACCAGACGTCGAACAGGAAAAAGAGCACGACGCCGATCATCAGCAGCTCCAGCATCAGCGGCCCGATGGAAAAGAGCAGGAAGCGCAGCAGGAACTCGACGCCCTTCACCCCCCGCTCGATCACCCGGCTGAGGCCGCCGGTCTTGCGAGTGAGGTGATAGCGCATGGAAAGGCGGTGAATATGGGCGAAGGTCTCCAGCGCCAGCTGCCGCAGGGCGCGTTGGCCGACCTTGGCGAAGATCACGTCGCGCAGCTGCTGGAAACCGACGTTCATCAGCCGCGCACCGCCATATGCAACGGTCAGCCCGACCGCCCCGATGGCGAGGTAGAAGGCGCTGCCCTCCCCGGCCAGCGCATCGACCGCGCCCTTGTAAAGGATCGGCGTGCCGACCGCGATCAGCTTGGCGAGAAACAGCACCGCCAGCGCCAGCACCACACGGCGCTTCACCCAGGGCTCGTCCTCGGGCCAGAGGTAGGGCACGACCCGGGCAATGACCTCGATCCCCGAGACCTTGTAGTCGGGGTCGAGATTGCGGGCGGTTTTTGAAAGTCGTCGAGCCATTCGGACGATCTAAGCGCTCTTGCCGGCCAAGGGAAGCGGCGGCGGGCAGTTCTTCCCCGACGCACCCGGCGCACGGTCGCAAACCACCCTGCCCGGCGCGCCCAATCCACCCCGCCGGGCCGGCCTGCCGTGCCCGCGCAGCTGTCCCCGCCGCGCCCGATGGCGCGGACCACCGCCCGCCATCCGGGCCGCCGGGTGCGTCCGGGCGGCCCGGCGACGCGCACCGCGCGGCGCAAGACCTGTCTGCCGCAGGCAGGCCACTTGGTTGGTGCAACCAGCCTGACAGGTCGCCCGAAGAGCCGTCAGCCCTGGTCGCCCTCGGGGATGCGGAACACCTGCCCCGGATAGATCAGGTTCGGATCGCGGATCAGGTCGCGGTTGGCCTCGAAGACCCGGACATAGAGGATCCCGTCGCCGTAGCGTTCCTCGGCGATCGCCCAGAGCGTGTTGCCGGGCTGAACCGTCCGGACCGCGACCGCGAAGCCCTCGCGCGAGGTTTCGGCCGCCATCACCCGGGCTATGGTCTCGGGCGCCTCGCGCTGGAACTGGGTCTCGATCCGGCTCACGACCTCGCCCTCGGCACTGACCTCGTCCACCCGCAGCGTATAGATCCCGGTGTCCACATCGGGCAGGTCCATGCGCCACTGGCCGTCCTCGGCGATCCGCGACGAAGTGATCGGCGTGTTGTCCAGGTAGATCCGCACGAAACTGTCCGAGCTGCCCCGCCCCGAGATCACGACCTCGCCGTCGGGGTCGTAGGTGATCGTGTCGAGCGCGACCGAGGTCATCACCTCCGGCGCCATCTCGCCGCCCGAGGGCTGCACCACCCGCACCCCGGTCGAATCGGCGACGATCACCGTGGGGGCCGAGGGCAGGACCTGCGGCGCCTCTGCCTGCGCCTGCGCACCGCCGGTCGGGGCCGGCGGCGTCAGGCGTTCGGCATCGGGGGCCGGCGCGGTCGCGAGGTCCACGTCGGGCACCGCCCCGGCGGACGGCTCCGTCAGGTCTGCCGTCTCGGTGCGCGTTGGCCCCTCGTCGATGCCGCCCGGCGGGGGCGCGGTCCCGGCGTCGGCCCGGGGTGCGCGCGCCTCGAGCTCCGGGCCAGGCCCGGTCATCGCCTCGGGCTCTGCCGGAGCGGCGGGCTCTGCCAGCGCGTCGGGCACGTCCGGCGATGCCGCTTCCGGGGCGAGGGCCACTTGCTCCGGCGCCTCCCGCGCCGCGTCGTCGGGCGATGCGCCGAGCCCCTCCGCCAGATCCGCCACCTCGGCGGGCCCGGTCGGGGCCGGGGCCCGCAAGTCCGGCGCCGTCTCGTCCAGCTCGGCCGACAGGGTCTCGGAGAGCCCTGTCTCGGCGGCCTGGCTCTCGGTTGTCTGGCTCTCAGTTGTCCCGGCCTCAGCCGTCTGACCCTCAGCGGCCTGGCTCTCAGTTGTCCCAGCCTCAGCCGTCTGGCCCTCAGCGGCCTGGCTCTCAGCCGTCTGGCTCTCAGCCGTCCGGGCCTCGGCGGTCCGGGACTCGGGACGCTGTGTCTCGGGCGTCTCGCGTGTCTCCGCCACAACGGCCGGATCCTCCCGGCTCTCCACCCCGGGATCCGAGGGCCCGGCCGCGTTGGCCGTCCCGGATGCCGCATCCAGGGTGCGATCCTCCGTTGCGGCGTCCTCGACGTCCGGTATGGCGCCCGTTTCCGCCAGATCTTCGCCCGTGGCCACCCCGTCTGCCGTTGCCCCGTCTGCCAATGCAAACTCCGCGACGTCGCGGGTGGCCATCGTCTCCGCCGGCGCCTCGCCCGTCGGGGCAGCACCCTCGGCCACAACCTCCGGTCGGGTCTCGTCCTCGTCTGCCACGGCCACGTCCGAAAGGGCCTCGTCCGAAACCGGCCCGGTTGGCGTCGCGGCCTCCGTGGCGATAGTTTCAGGCGCCACCGGGATGCCATCGGTCGGCTCGGTCGACGCCTCCGCAACCGTGTCCTCGGCGGCGACGGGCGGCGCATCCGGCTGCGGTGCCATGGTCGCGGGGTCGGGCGCGGCCGCGCTGGCCGTCTCCGTTTCCGCCTCCGTCGCGCTCGCAGGGCCAGTCGCATCCGCGACCGGCTCCGCCGGCTCGGAGGGGTCAGGTGCCGCGTCCGGCGAGGGCTCGGCGGCGGCGGCGATCTCGGGGGCCGCGTCCGCAGGCTCCTCGAGGGATGCGTCCTCCGATTCGGGTCCGACCTCGGCCGGGCCCGGCTCGCCCGCAATCCCGGCGTCCGCCACCTGTTCCGCGGCCCCGTCGGCGCCTTCCGGCCGGCCCTGCGCCGGATCGGCGGCGGCCACCTGCGCCTCGGGCGGGCCGAAGGGCGAGACGATGACGGTCTGGTCAGAGCGGGTCGCGGCGCCCTCGGGATCGGCGATCAGGACCATCGAGCGGGGCTGGTCGGACGGCGCGATCGTCAGCATCGCCACGAAGCGCCCGCCGGAATCCGCCTCCGTCCGCGCGGCCTCCTGCCCGTTCAGCATCAGCGCCACCGACTGGCCGGGGCCAGCCGTGCCGGCAATGATGCTGACCCCGTCGGGCTCTATCCGCACCACGTCGAAACCGGGCACGGGATCGGGCGGCGGTGGGGCGACGGGCGCCTCGACGGCGCCCTGCCCGGGCTCCGCGGCGTCCTCCGCCGCGGGGGCCGGGCTTTGGGCGCCGCTCTCGACCTCGGCGCTTGCGGGCGGCGCGCCCTCGGGCGGGGCGTCGGGCGCCCGGGCGTTGATGACGAGCACGACCGCGCCGGCGGCGGCGGCGGCCGCCCCGACGGGCAGTGCGACGAGCTTCCAGACAGGTAGAGCCATGGCAGTGGCACCCTCTCCCCAAGTGTGACCGGCCGGGCAAACGCCGCGCCGGGATTGAGCGACGTTATCAAGCCCGCTAAGAGCGGTCAAAAGCTCAGTATTCCGAGCACCCGATTCACCTGTCGCAAAGGCCTGCCCATGTCACACCCATCCCATTCCGTCTGCGTCTACTGCGGCTCTCGCAACGGGACCCGTGACGCCTATGCCACGGCCGCCCAGGGGACCGGCGAACTGCTGGCCCGCAACAACTGGCGGCTCGTCTACGGCGCGGGGGATGTCGGCCTGATGGGGATAGTGGCCCGCGCGGCCCAGGCGGCCGGCGGCAAGACCTTCGGCGTGATCCCGGCCCACCTGCTGGCCCGCGAGGTCGGCAAGGAGGACCTGGACCGCTTCGTCGTCACCGAGACGATGCACGAGCGCAAGAAGGTCATGTTCATGAATGCCGACGCCATCGTGCTTCTGCCGGGCGGCGCGGGATCGCTCGACGAGCTATTCGAGGTGGTGACCTGGCGCCAGCTGGGGCTGCACGGCAAGGCGATCTACCTGGTCGATGTCGAAGGCTACTGGCAGCCCGTGATGGCGCTGATCGACCATGTGATCGCCGAGGGCTTCGCCGAGCCGATGCTGCGCAGCTACGTCGAGATCGTGCCCGACCTCGCCGCCCTCGAGGCCGCCCTGCGCGACGACCTGTCCTGAGCGATCGACGCGCCCGAATAGAGCGCGAGCGCGACCCAGATCACCGGGAAGGCGATCGCGTGCCAGGGGGTGTACGGCTCCAGGAAGATCAGCGTCGCCACCAGGAACTGCAGCGTCGGGTTGAGATACTGGACAAGCCCCACGGTCGACAGCCGCACCCGTTTCGCCGCATAGCTGAACAGGATCAGCGGCGTCGCGGTCAGCGGGCCGGAGGCGGCCAGCAACAGATGGGTTGCCGCGTCCGGGCCGGTGCCGTTCAGCGCGACCCAGACGATGGCGATGGGTGTCAGCAGCAGCATCTCGCAGGTCACCGACACCACCGGCCCCGCCGGCAGGCGTTTCTTGAAGACACCGTAGATCGAGAAGGTGACCGCCAGCGCCAGCGCGATCCAGGGCGGCACGCCTAGCCCCACGGTCAGCACGCCGACCGCGCAGGCCGCCAGCAGGATCGCCAGCCATTGCAGGCCCGACATCCGCTCGCCGAAGACCAGCCGGCCCAGGGCCACGGCGACCAGCGGGAAGATGTAATAGCCCAGCGACGCCTCGAGCGCGTGCCCGTTGTGGATCGAGTAGATGAAGCCGAACCAGTTGCACCCGATCGCCAACCCCGAGGCCAGGATCAGCAGCGCCCGGCGCGGGGTGCCGATGGCCTCGACGATCGCCCCGCCCCGCCGCTGCAGCGCTAGCACCAACGCGAAGAACACCAGCGACCACATGGTGCGATAGGCCAGCACCTCGCCCGGGGGGACGTGCTGGAGCATGGCGTAAAACAGCGAAGACAGGCCCCAGATGGTGCAGGCAAGCACCATGGCCAGGATTCCACGGATCGGGTCGGACATGCCGCAAACGGCCATGTCGCGCCCGGAATGGCAAGGGCAAAGGTGCATGCATTCGGGCCGCAGCCGGTCATCCGCATGATTTCGGCCTCAAGGCCGGCGTGCGGCGACCGGCCGGAGCCGGCGCTTGCGAGCCGACAGGGTCAGCACGCCGGCGGTCCGACCTACCGCCTGCGGGGCGCACCGGAAACCGGGCAAGCGCGGCGCATGGCAGTCACGCGCCCAAGGCCATGGCAACGGGCCGTCAATCGCCGCCCCGAGCAGACGCAAAGGGCCCGGAGAATGTCCTCCGGGCCCTGTTTCTCGTGTCGCTCGCCAGGATCACATGCGGCTGGCGACGTTCTCCCAGTTGACCAGGTTCTCGAGGAAGTTGTCGAGATAGGCCGGGCGCTTGTTGCGGAAGTCGATGTAGTAGGAATGCTCCCACACGTCGCAGCCCAGAAGCGCGGTCTGGCCGAAGCAGAGCGGGTTCACGCCGTTCTCGGTCTTGGTGACCTTCAGCGAGCCTTCCGTATCCTTCACCAGCCACGCCCAGCCGGAGCCGAACTGGCCCGCGCCGGCCGCCTTGAAAGCGTCCTTGAATGCATCGACCGAGCCGAAGCTTTCGGTCAGTGCGGATTCGAGCGCACCCGGCATGGCGCTGGAGCCCGGGCCCATCATCTCCCAGAACTGGTTGTGGTTCCACAGCTGGCTGATATTGTTGAACAGGCCCGATTGCGCCACGGCCGAGGAATCGTAGGTGCCGGTGATGATCTCTTCCATCGACTTGCCGTCCCACTCGGTGCCGGACAGCAGCTTGTTGCCGTTGTCGACATAGGCCTTGTGGTGGATGTCGTGGTGAAATTCGAGCGTCTCCTTGCTCATGCCGTTGCCGGCGAGCGCGTCGTGGGCATAGGGCAGGTCGGGAAGGTCGAAAGCCATGGGAAATCCCCCTTTTTGTCTTGGCAGGTGTTTCGGTTGCCCTGTAACAAAGCGTTACAGCGCCGTTGGTCAAGGTCATTTCGTCAACGCGGGGCCGCCGGGAAGAGTTCCGGCGCCCCGGGGCCCCGTCCGTGGACTTTTTCCGGTCGCTCCGTATGCTGCGGCGCAAACAGGGTCTCGCCATACTCAGGTCAAATTGCATCGCTAGACCAGCGACCGATACGAGAACAAGAGCAGAAGCAGAAACAGGCCCATCGGGCCGGGAGAGCAGGGCATGAGCCCCAGGCACACCTATACGATTCTGTCGATGATGAAGGACGAGGGCCACTCGCTTGTCGAGTGGGTAGCCTATCACCGGCACATCGGTTTTGACAATATTTGCGTCTACACCAACAATTGCAGCGACGGCACCGACGACATGCTGATCCGCCTGGAGGAGCTGGGCTGGGTCAGGCATTTCCGCAACGAGGTGCCCGAAGACAAGAAACCGCAGCCCAACGCCCTGTCGCTGGCCACCGAGAACCCGGAGGTGATGAACAGCGAATGGGTGCTGGTCATGGATGCCGACGAGTTCCTGTCGGTCAAATGCGGACGCGGCTGGATCACCGACCTGGTCGAGCGGATCCCGCCCGAGGCGCAGGCCATGGCGATCACCTGGCGATTCTTTGGCTCATCCGGACTTACTGAATGGAATCCGGGCCTTGTGATCGAGAATTACACCAAGGCCGCACCCGACAAGTTCAAGAAGGGCTGGGGCGTCAAGACCCTGTTCAAGCCCTTCCCCGAGATCAAGCTGGGCATCCACCGCCCGACCATCAAGAAAGCCCGGCAAAGCGCCGAGAACGCGAAGATTCTCTTTGATCAACTGTGGCTCAACGGGTCTGGCGAGCCGATGCCGGACGAATTCTCGCTGTCGGGATGGCGGTCGACCAAGCCGACGCTGGGCTACAAGCTCGCAGAGCTCAACCACTACGCCACCAAGAGCCTTGAGGCCTACCTGCTGCGCCGGGTCCGGGGCAACGTGAACAACAAGGAAGACAAGTACAACGCCGCCTATTTCGCCCTGTTCGACCGCAACGAGATCGACGCCACCAACGCGCTGCGCCACGCCAAGGCGGTCAAGAAGAAGATGGCCGAGATCCTGTCGGACCCGGTCATGCGCAAGCTTCAGGACGAGGCGCTCGCGTTCCACGAGGCGAGGGTCGCAACGCTGCGCAGCACGGGCGAATACGACCATTGGCTGGCCGAGCTGAAACAGGCGTCCGAGACGACCATCGACCAGCTGGACGAGGTTCTCTTCGTGCAGCACCTGCCGAAGAAATGGCAGGAGAAGGTCAAGGAGATGCAGGCCCAGGGCGTGCCAGACAAGACCATCGCCAAGATGATCGCCGCCACCCAGACCGCCAAGAAGGGCGAGACCCGATCCGCCCTGCTGGAGGCCGCCGGCGTCAAGACGCCCGACACCCCGCCGGATGAGACCGCGCAGGCCCGCGACAGCGCCACCGAAGTGGCCATGAGCCTGGACAACCCCTTTCTGAACACGCCCGAGGCCGCAGCCCTGGGCGTGCCACGGCTTCAGCCCAACAGCGCCAAGGTCAGCCTCGATATCCCGGCCCCTGCCCTCGACACCATCGTCGAGGAGGCCACTGTCTCGGCCTCCAACGGCATCTCCAGCGACCCCGGGATCATCGCGCCGGTCCCCGGCCCGGAGGCGGAGGCAGCCGTGGAGCCGGAGGCGCTACCCGAAGCCGCCAGAAAGACGGGGAGCTGACATGACCAGGATCGTCGTCTCGACCATGAAAAACGAAGGCCCCTACCTGCTGGAATGGCTGGCCTATCACCGGTCGATCGGATTCGATGGCTTCTGTCTCTTTTCCAACGATTGCAGCGACGGAACCAACCTGATCCTCAACCGTCTCGACCAGATGGGCGTGGTGCGGCACTTCGACAATCCGCTGGGCCCAAGGATGGATCCGCAGCGCGCCGCCTATTCCCGCGCGGGACGGATGGAGTTCGTGCGCAAGGCCGAGTGGGTGCTGATCGCGGATGCGGACGAATACCTCAACATCCACGTCGGCGACCGCAAGATCGACGACCTGATCGCCACGGTGCCCGATGCCGACGCCTTTTCGTTGAACTGGCGTCTGATGGGGTCCGACGGGCAGGCCCATGCGGATTTCGACGCGCTGATCACCGACCGCTATACCAGGGGATCAAGCTTCGACCGGCCGGAGAACGGGCTCGTCTGGGGGTTCAAGACATTGTTTCGGCCGGAGAAGTTCGACTATTTCGGGGTGCACCGGCCGAAATGGCGCAAGGAGCGGACGGACATCAAGCCCGGCATCGTGAAATGGGTGAACGGCGACGGGATGGAGCTGGGCGAGCACATCCTGCTGAAGGGCTGGCGCTCGCGGGCCGACACCGTGGGCTATTCCCTGGCCCAGGTGAACCACTACGCGATCAAGAGCCGCGAGGATTTCCTGCTCAAGCGGCTGCGCGGCACCGCCAACAGCAAGAACAAGGACCGGATCGATATGGAGTATTGGGAGAAATACGACATCAACACGATCCCCGACGCCTCGATCCCGAACGACGGGATCCGGCCGATCCTCGAGGAATGGCTGTCCGATCCGGACCTCGCCGCGCTGGTGCGGGCCTGCAAGGAGTGTTCGCGCCGGGTGCTCGACTACCAGCTGAAGGTGGCCGAGTTCCGGACCTTCGTGGACACCGGCGTGTTCCCCAAGAACCAGCAGGAGCCCGCGGCATGAGCGGCGCGCGTCTTATCTGTGTCGGCACCCATCACAAGACCGGCACGATCTGGATGCGGAAGGTCTGGCGGGCGATCGCCCGGGCCCAGGACATTCCCTTCATGCAATGCTACAGGGCCAAGCGGCTGGCCGACGTGGCCGAGAGCGGCCCGCAAATCATCGTCAACTGGTCCTCGTCCTTCCCGGCGGAACTCTTTGCCCGCGAGGATGCACGGTTCATCCACATCGTGCGCGATCCGCGCGACGTGCTGCTGTCGGGGATGCGCTATCACCGGGTGGCGCCCCTGGGGAACGAGAAGTTCCTGCGCGAGAGGCGCGAGGCCTGGGGCGGCGGCACGTACCAGGATCACCTGAACGCCCTGCCCGACGATCACGCCCGGCTGATGTTCGAGATGGAAGAGAAGCACGACAAGACCGTCCGCGAGATGCTGGCCTGGCCCTGGGGGCACGACCGTGCCCATGAGCTGCGCTACGAGGATCTGATCCGGGACACGGAGTGCCGGCTGTTCCGGCAGGTGCTGGAGGCCTGCGACATCGAGGGGCTGGATATCGACGGCGCGGTGCGCAGTTTCTGGGATCTGTCGCTGTTCGGCGGGCTGGCCCGCGAGGACGACCGCAGCGCGCGCCAGAACCTGCATGTCAATTCCGGCGCCGAGGCGCAGTGGAAAGGGAAGCTCCCCCCCGAGATCGCGCGGGTCTATGCCGAGCGATACGGGCCGGCGCTGAAGTCGCTGGGCTACGCGGCCGACGACAGCTGGCTGCGGGAGCTGTCGGCCGAGCGGGCCGCGTGAGCTGCTGCGCCTGACTTGAAGGCGCGCCTTCGGCGCACGGGGCAAGCCCGGTTTCGCCTGCGGCGAACACCGGGCGGTCGGGGGGCGCTGCCCCCCGCCGGGTGCGCCTTCGGCGCCCCTTCCCCCCGGGATATTTCGGACCAGAAGAAGGCCTCAGACGTTGCCGGATATCCGGACGAATTTCGGCATCGGGTCCCAATCGGCGCAGATCATCTCGTCCAGTTCGGGCGAGCGAACGTGGCGGCGGCCGGCATTTGGCAGGAAGGTGAGTTCGCCCAGGAAGACCTCGCGGCCGCGCAGGTAGAGGTCGACGCGGCAATACTGGAAGCCCGCGCCGATGGTGCGGGCGATGTCGCGGGCGAGATCGGCGTTTTCGGGCAGCGGTTCCTCGCGCAGGTTCTGGCGCAGGAAGTTGTAGGGCAGGTAGTTGAGATCCTGGTCGTAGACCGGGTTGTGGCGATCCTCGGTCCCGTGGCCCACGTCCATCTGCAGGACGGAGATCTTGCCGTTGATGACGTGGAAGCGGAAATCGGTCAGCGGACCCTCGGCTTTGGCGTCGTTCAGGTCGCGTTCGAGAAAGGCCTTGCGGTCGATGAACCGGTACCACCATTGCGAGCTTTGCTTGCCGTAGTCCGTCGCGAGCCAGGTGGCGACGTTTTCGCGGGCCTCGGCCAGGGTCGCCTCGTCGCAGGGCAGGACGATCTTCATGACCTGGGCGGAGGCGTGGTTGGATTTCAGGAAATAGGTGCCGGGGGCCAGGCCCTCGAAGCTCGGTGTTTCGTCCGGGCCCCAGGTGCGGACGACCTCGGCCGGGCGGCAGCAGTCGCGGTATCGCTCGGGAATATACTCGCCCACCATCAACTTGTCGGCGGGGATCTTGCGAGGCATCGGCATCAGCAGCGAGTGCAGGATGTTCATGCCGCCGAAACTGGCCGGAGTGCAGAAATCGGGCCATTCGCCGTTCTTACGGAAATAGCCGCCGACGCCCGCGCGGACGATGCGGCGGAATTCCTTGGGGTCAAGCTGGGAACAGGCGGTCATCCAGCCCTCGGGGTCGCGAACCTCGTCGGTCTCGGCCAGGCTTTCCTCGTGCCAGGCGAGGAAGTCGTTGATGAAATGGGGCAGGAACTTCTCGCCGCCGGATTTGCGAGGCCGGCGATTGTAGAAATACTGCTCGTAGAACGGTCGCATGTCCGGCCTCTGCTCTGGGGCGCTCCTTACCGCAGTGGCCTGTGAAAGCCGACCTGTCCAGCCTTCGCGGCAGTGTGCAGCAAAGCTTCGACGTAATCCGTCACCGAACGGAAACAGATCAGTTGCGCCTCGGTCTCGGTGCGGAGCCAGATCGCCGCGGCCACCTGGGCCAGCCGGGTGCGGCGCAACGCGCCGGGCGGCCATGCGGCGGCCGAGACATCGGCGGGCGTGAGCTTGCCCAGAACGTCGCGCAGGCCCGCGCCCTCGATCGAGAACAGGGTCCGGGCATCGGAGACATCGACCGCGAGGTGATGGCTGCCGGCCAGCGCCGCGCCGATCCTCGTCAGCGCATCCGGAACGTCGGCCTGGGGCAGCAACAGCAGCAGCTCGTCCGACGACATCCAGAGCGTCGCCGCCTCGCCGGCGTGGGCGGCCTGGCCGCGGGCCGGCAGATCGCACCCGTTCACCTCGGCACAGGCGGCCCCGAGCGCCGGCACGGACAGGTCGCCGCGGAGCGTGATCATGCCGCGCGGGGCCTGTTTGCGGATCGTGACCTCAGACATTCTGCTTCGCTCCTTCCGGGTCGTAGAAGACCGGGCTGACGATCCGGGCCTTCACGGTCGGGCCGTCGACGGTGTTGAACTCCAGCACCTCGTCCATGCGGTCGGGCCCGTGCAGCACCAGCCCCATGGCGATGCCGCGGCCGATGGTCGGCGAATGGTAGGTCGAAGTCACACGGCCCTGGGTGTTGCGCTGGCCATTGGCCGTCTTGCCCTTGGCGATCGCATAGCTGCCGTCGGGCAGGACAGAGCCGTCCAGCGTCTCCAGCCCCACCAGCTGCCAGCGGTCGGGATCGGCCATGTGGCTGCGCATCTGGGCGCGCTTGCCGATGTAGTCGTCCTTCTTCTTCGAGATGGCCCAGCCGAGGCCGAGATCCTGGGGGATGATCGTCCCGTCGGTCTCGTCGCCGATCATGATGAAGCCCTTCTCGGCCCGCATCACGTGGAGCGCCTCGGTGCCGTAGGGGGTGATGCCGAACGCCGCCCCCGCCTCGAGCAGGGCGTCCCAGAGAGCGCGGCCCCGGCCCGCGGGCACCGCGACCTCGAACGACAGCTCACCCGAGAAGGAGATCCGGAAGATCCGCGCGGGGATGTCGGCGAGGGTCGTCTCGCGCCAGTCCATGAACTTGAACTCTTCGGCCGAAAGCCCTGTTCCGCCGAGCTTTTCCAGGACTTCCCTGGCTTTGGGACCGACCACGGCAATCTGGGCATATTGCTCCGTCAGATTGGCGGTGAAGACCTTGAAATCCCACCATTCGCATTGCAGCCAGTCTTCCATATGCGCGTGGATGCGGTCCGCGCCGCCGGTGGTGGTGTGGCAAAGCCAGGTGTCGTCGTCCAGCCGGGCCACGACGCCGTCGTCCATCAGGAAGCCGTTTTCCGAGCACATGAGGCCATAGCGGCAGCGGCCGACGGGCAATGTGCTCATCATGTTGGTGTAGAGCAGGTCCATGAACCGCCCGGCGTCGGGGCCCTTGACCACGATCTTCCCGAGAGTGGATGTGTCAAGCAAACCAACACCTTGCCGGGTGGCGTTGATCTCGCGGGCGACGGCATCGGCGTGGCTTTCGCCGTCCCGAGGGAAGCAATAGGGTCGGCGCCAGTGGCCGACGGGCTCCCAGTAGGCGCCCCGATCCGCATGCCAGTCGTGAAGCGGGGTCTTGCGCAGCGGCTGGAAGATCTCGCCCCGCGCCTCGGCCGCGATGGAGCCCATGGAGATCGGCGTGTAGGGCGGGCGGAAGGTGGTCGTGCCGACCTTGGGAATATCCTTGCCAAGCGCCTGAGAAAGGGTCGCGAGACCGTTGATGTTGCTTAGCTTTCCCTGATCCGTGGCCATGCCGAGCGTGGTATAGCGCTTGGTGTGCTCGACGCTTTCATAGCCTTCGCGGGCCGCGAGTTGCACGTCCGAGACCTTCACGTCGTTCTGGTAGTCCAGCCACATCTTCTGGCGCAGGGGCAGGCCCGCGCCCTGGGGCATGAGCCAGACCGGAACCAGCGGGCCTTCGTCGGCGTCCTGCGCCTCGGCTGCCTGGATGTCGGATCCGAGAATGGCGGTCATGGCTTCGGCCGTGTCGCACAGGGCTTCGGCGCTGCGCAGGTGGCCGTTGGCGGTGCCGGCGATCGTGACCGAGGGCTGCCCGTCGGCGCCGGTGGGCGCACGGGTCGGATCGGGGCGGAAGAAACAGCGCTCTGCGTCCCATGTCAGCTTGCCGCCGGTGTGGGACCAGAGGTGCACCACGGGCGACCAGCCGCCGGACATGGCGACGCAATCGCAGGCGATCTCTTCGAGCGGGGCGCCCTCGCCCGCCTGGGCGCAGATCGTCACGGACTCCAGGGACTTGCCGCCCTTGGCCGCGCCGATGCCCTTGCCGGTGAGGACCCGTATCCCGAGATCCCGCGCCTCACGTAGCAGCGGGCCGTCGGGCGTGGTGCGGGCATCGACGATGGCCACGACCTCGAGGCCCGCGTGGCGCAGGGCAAGGGCGGTGCGGTAGGCGTCGTCGTTGTTGGTCACCACGACCGTTCGGTCGCCGCAGGACACGCCCCAGTTCTCGACATAGTCGCGCACGGCCGAGGCCAGCATGACCCCGGGGATGTCGTTGCCGGCAAAGGACAACGGACGCTCGATCGCGCCGCTGGCCAGCACCACGTGACCCGCCCGGATGTGCCAGAGCCGGTGCCGGGGCCCCTCGGCCTCGGGGGCATGGTCGGTCAGCCGTTCGTAGACGGTGACGAAGCCGTGGTCGTAGACCCCTGCCCCCATCGCGCGGGTCCGCAGCACGACGTTCGGCATGTTTTCAAGAGCTTCAACGGTGTTCTTGACCCAATCGTCCGCCGGCATCCCGTCGATGGTCACCCCGTCGACGGGGGCGCGGCCGCCCCAATGGGCGGTCTGCTCGACCAGCATGACATGCTTGCCGGCCTGCCCGGCGGCCAGCGCCGCCTGAAGCCCCGAGATCCCGCCACCGACGATCAGCAGCCCCACATGGGCGTGGAACTGCTCGTAGGTGTCGGGGTCGGCCTCGGTCGGCGCCTTGCCCAGGCCCGCGGAGTGCCGGATGAACGGCTCGTAGACGTATTTCCACAGCGGCCGGGGGTGGATGAACATCTTGTAATAGAAGCCCGCAGGCAGGAACCGCGACAGCCTCGCGTTGACCGCGCCCACGTCGAATTCGAGGCTCGGCCAGTGGTTCTGCGAGGTCGCGGTCAGCCCGTCGAAAAGCTCGGTCGTGGTCGCCCGCTGGTTCGGCTCCAGCCGAGCGCCCCGGCCCAAGTTGACCAACGCGTTGGGCTCTTCGGCGCCGCTGGCGACCAGGCCGCGCGGGCGGTGATACTTGAACGAGCGCCCGACGAGCACCTGCCCCTGACCCAGCAATGCCGAAGCCAGCGTATCGCCCGCGTAGCCGCGCAGGCGTTTGCCGTTGAAGGTGAAATCCATCGGGCGGCGGCGGTCCAGAAGACGGCCCCCGGTTGCCAGTCGCGTGCTCATCCCAAGCGCCTCCAGCCCGGACGCCTGCCGGTGATCTTGTCAAGAATGTCCTGTGGCGGCTCGGTCGTCTGCGCGGCATAGGTGCCGAACACCTCGAGCGTCATCGTGCAGCGCGCCGCGAGGAACCATTTGCCACAGCCGAAACTATGGCGCCAACGCTCGAAATGCACGCCGCGGGGGTTCTCGCGAAGGAACAGGTAGCCCTCGAATGCCTCGTCCGAGGACTCCGGCCCGTGCCGCGTCAGATGCGCCTCGCCGCCGGGCGAAAGCTCCGTTTCATCGGCCTGCACGCCGCAATAGGGGCACTCAAAGGTCAGCATGGGCAAGCCTCCGCGCTGCGGCGGCCCGCACACCGCCTAGAAGTTTGGATAGACGACCGTCTGCGACCGCGAGGCGAAGTCGTTGTAGCCCTCGCCCGTCGCCACGACGACGAGGAAAAGGGTAAGCAGCAGCGTCCCGAGGCTGCCGGCCAGAAAGCCCGCCACCTTGGCGCCGTGCCGGTCGGTCCAGCCCGGCTCGGGCAGATATTTTTGAAGAATGCGCACGTCTTGGTCTCCGTCGTGATCCCCGCAGCATCTATGCCGCCCGACGCGCCGGACAAGGCCCGCTGTGGCCGTGGAACGAGCCGGATCAATGCGCCACCCCCGCCGCCACGCTTTCGTCGATGAACCGCCCCTCGCGGAACCGCGTCATCGAGAACGGATCGGCCAGCGGCGAGGTGCCCTTGGCCATCAGTTCAGCCATCGCCCAGCCCGAGCCGGGGATCGCCTTGAACCCGCCCGTGCCCCAGCCGCAGTTCACGAAAACGCCGTCGACAGGTGTTTTCGACAGGATCGGAGAGCGGTCGCCGGTCATGTCCACGATCCCGCCCCACCAGCGCAGCATCTTGAGGCGGCTGACCATGGGGAAGGTCTCGACCAGCGCGCGCACCGTTTCCTGGACATGGTGGAACGAGCCGCGCTGGGTGTAGTTGTTGAAGCCGTCCGCGCCGCCACCGATCACCATCTCGCCCTTGTCGGATTGCGACATGTAGCCATGCACCGTGTTGGCCATGACGACCACGTCCATGCAGGGCTTGATCGGCTCGCTGACCAGCGCCTGAAGCGCCACGGATTCGATCGGCAGGCGAAAGCCCGCCATCTCGGCCAGGTGGCCCGAATGGCCCGCCACCACAAGGCCCAGCTTGTCGCAGTCGATGGCGCCCTTCGTGGTGTCGATGCCGGCGACGCGGCCGCCCTCGCGGCGGATGCCGGTGACCTCGCATTGCTGAATGATGTCCATGCCCATGTCGGAACAGGCCCGGGCATAGCCCCAGGCCACCGCATCGTGCCGCGCGGTCCCGGCCCGCGCCTGCCAGAGCGCCCCCAGCACCGGATAGCGCGGCCCGTCGATGTTGATGATCGGGCACAGCTCCTTGACCCGCTCGGGGCCGATGAATTCGGTCGTCACCCCCTGCAGCGCGTTGGCATGGGCCGTGCGCAGATAGCCGCGCACCTCGTGCTGGGTCTGGGCCAGCATCATCACGCCGCGGGGGCTGAACATGACGTTGTAGTTCAGGTCCTGGCTCATGGTCTCGTAGAGCGAGCGGGCCTTCTCGTAGATCGCGGCGGACGGGTCCTGCAGGTAGTTCGAGCGGATGATCGTCGTGTTGCGGCCGGTGTTGCCGCCGCCAAGCCAGCCCTTCTCGATCACCGCGACATTGGTGATGCCGTGGTTCTTGCCCAGCCAATAGGCGGTGGCGAGCCCATGGCCGCCCGCGCCTACGATGATGACGTCATAGCGTTTCTTCGGCTCGGGCGAGGCCCAGGCCCGTTCCCACCCCAGGTGGTGGCGCATGGCCTCGCGGGCGATCGCAAAAACTGAATAGCGTCTCATCGGCCGAATCCCCTGCTGCCCGCGCTCGGGCCCCTCCGTCGATGTGGACCCTAAGCCGTTCCGCTTGTGGACTGTCAACGGCACAACCCTGCGAGAATGCGACACATCGGGGTCGCGCGTTGTCGCAGCCCCTTTTCGCGCGGCGCCCTCCGGCATATGTCGAGAGCACGTCATGATCGAAGGGGGACGGATGCTGTTCTTTGTGCTCTGCGGCGCCATGGCGCTCATGGTGACGGCGATGCTCGTGCTGCCGCTGCTGCGGCCGCGGGAAAGCGACGCTGGCGCCTCCGAGGTGGCGGTCTACAAGGCGCAGCTCGACGAGGTCGACCGCGACGTGGCGCAGGGCGTGCTCGACCCCGCCGAGGCGGAGCGGGCCCGAACCGAGATCGCCCGCCGGCTGCTGTCCGCCGACAAGGCCGATGCCGGCCCGACGGCCCCCGCCCCGGTCGGGCTGAGCCGGACCGCCGCGGCGCTGAGCGCGGTGCTGGTGCTGGGTGCCACCGGCGTGGGCTATACGCTGCTGGGCGCCTTCGGCCCCGCGGGCCCCTACCCCGACGTGCCCCGCGCCGACAGGATCGCCAATGCCGACGCCATGCGCGACGGGCGCCCGTCGCAGGCCGAGCTGGAATCCGTCGCGGGCCGCATGACGCTCGCCCCCGAGAACGTGCCCGAGGATTACCTCGAGATGGTCGCCCAGCTGCGCGAGGTCGTGCCGACCCGCCCCGACGAGGTCGAGGGCTGGGTCCTGCTCGCCCGGCACGAGGCCGCCCTTGGCAATTTCTCCGCCGCCGCCCGGGCGGAGGAACAGGTCGTGGCACTGCGCGGCGAAGAGGTCACCCTGCAGGAGCGTGAACGTCTGGTCGACCTGCTGGTCGCCGCCGCCGGCGGGGTCGTCTCGCCCGAGGTCGAGGCCCGCGTGCAGGAGTTGCTCGAGGACGATCCGGGGAACCTGGCGGGGCGCTATTACCTTGGCCTGCTCTATGCCCAGACCGACCGGCCCGATGTCGGCTTTGGCCTCTGGCGCGAGGTTCTCGACTCCGGCGGCGACGGGCCCTACGTCCGTCTCGCCCGCGGCCAGATCGAAGAGGCCGCCTTCCGCGCGGGCGAAGAATACCGCCTGCCCCCCCAACGCGGCCCGACCGAGGCCGACATGGCCGCCGCAGCGGAAATGGATCCCGAGGCGCGGGCGGCGATGATCGCCAACATGGTCGCGGGGCTGGAGGACCGGCTCGCCACCGACGGCGGCACGGCAGAAGACTGGGCGCGGCTGATCACCGCCAAGACTGTGCTGGGCGACACGGCCCAGGCGCAGGCGATCCTGACCGAGGCGCGGCAGGTCTTTGCGGGCCGTGCCGAGGATCTCGCCCAGATCGACCGGGCCGCCGCGCAGGCGGGGCTCGAATGATCTGCGAGACGGCCGAAGAGTTCGCCGCCGCCCTGCCGCGCGCCGGCGGGATCATGGGGCTCGACCTCGGGACCCGGACCATCGGCGTGGCCGTGTCCGACGGTCTGCAATCCGTGGCCAGCCCGCTGGAGGTCGTCCGGCGCAAGAAATTCGGCCTCGACGCGGCCCGTCTGCTCGAGCTCGCGCAGGGCCGCGCCATGGTCGGCTTCGTCCTCGGCCTGCCCTTCAACATGGACGGCAGCGAGGGGCCGCGCTGCCAATCGACGCGCGGCTTTGCCCGCAACCTGTCGCGCCTGACCGACCTGCCGATCGGCTACTGGGACGAGCGCCTGTCCACCGTGGCCGCCGAACGCGCCCTGCTGGAGTCGGATACGTCCCGAAAACGCCGCGCCGAGATCATCGACCAGGTCGCCGCTTCTGTCATATTGCAGGGGTTGCTGGACCGCCTCGGCGTCATCAGGAGAGCCGCGTGACCAAACCCGACCCCTCCGACGCCGTCTGGGCCCGGGCCGAGATCGCCTCGCCCTGCGTCAAGCTCTGCGTGATCGCGCCCGAATCGCGGCTCTGCATCGGCTGCCTGCGGTCGATCGACGAGATCACCGCCTGGTCGCGGATGACGGACGCCGCCCGCGCCGAGGTCATGGCCCGCCTGCCCGACCGCGCGGGCGAGGTCGCCAAGCGCCGCGGCGGCCGCGCCGCCCGCCTGAAATCCCGCGACCGCTAGCCCTGCCGCCCGCCCGGTCGGGGCGGGCCTCAATCGCACCGGGCGCCTGTCCTCAAAACCCGATCCGGGACGCAGGTCCGAGAAGCTCCGCTGAAAGTCTGTCCCGCGCGACTGCGCCCGGGGACTGCGGCGGGCGACCATCCAACCCGCGGGGCCCTCAGGCCGAGGCCGCCATCCCGACCCCGGGGATCGCGGCCAGCGCCGCCTCGATCACCTCGGGGCCCGCGCCGGGCCGCACCGCGCCTTCGCTCAGGATCCGCCGCCAGGCCCGCGCACCGGGCCGCCCCGCGAACAGCCCCAGCATATGCCGGGTCACCTGGTTCAGCCGCCCGCCGGCCGCCAGGTGGCGCTCGGTATAGGGCAGCATGTCGCGCACGACCTCCTCGGCCTCGCGCGGCGGCCGGTCGGACCCGAAGATCTCGGCATCGGCCCGAAGCAGGATCGCGCCCGGGTCGTGATAGGCGGCGCGCCCCACCATCACCCCGTCGAGCCCGGCGTCGAGAAAGCTCCGCACCTCGCCCAGCGTGGTGATCCCGCCGTTGACCGAGATGTGCAGGTCGGGAAACCGGTCCTTCATCCGACGGACCAGATCATGATCCAGCGGCGGCACGTCCCGGTTCTCCTTCGGCGACAACCCCTGCAGCCAGGCCTTGCGCGCATGGATCACGACGCGCCTGACGCCGACCCGGGCCACGGCGTCCAGAAAGCGCGGCAGGATCTCCTCGGGGTCCTGGTCGTCGACGCCGATCCGGCACTTGACCGTGACCTCGCGCGGCTGGGCGGCGATCATCGCGGCGCAACAGGTGGCGACAAGCTCCGGCTGCCGCATCAACACCGCGCCGAATGTGCCCGATTGCACCCGGTCGGACGGACAGCCGCAATTGAGGTTGATCTCGTCATAGCCTGCCTCGGCCCCCATCCGCGCCGCCTGCCCCAGCTCTGCCGGGTCCGACCCGCCGAGCTGCAGCGCCACAGGGTGCTCGGCCACGTCATGCTCCAGCAGATGCCCCGCCCCGCCCCGGACCAGCGCCGCAGAGGTCACCATCTCGGTATAAAGCAACGCCTCCTTCGACATGAGCCGGTGGAAATAGCGGCAATGCCGGTCAGTCCAGTCCATCATCGGGGCAACGGACAGTCTGGCGCTTTGATCTATCTGCATTCTTCTATTTTCGCAATATTGGCAGCGGATGCTGCTTCGCTGGAATACGCCCCGGTTTCCATGAATCTGCCCCTCCGTAACGCCTCATTGCACACATGAGCCGCAGACGAAACTGGCCTCCATTACCAAGCCCCCATGCCGTACCTGCTAGGTCCAGATCAGCGAAAGGGTAGCTCACGCGAGCGAGACGGCCCGAAGCCGCGACGACGCCGCACGCTCAAGCCCGCCAGGCGGAGACCCGAGTCGATCAGGGGCTGGCGCCTACAAGCACGTCCGTTTCCCGCCTCCAGACCTTTGGCGACCTCATCGATCTTCATATAACCGATATGTGCGAGGTAGGGAAACCGCCGCGTCGCGAGCCAAGGCCGCCACGCTCACGACGCTCAAGCGCAATCTGGGCAAGGAGAAGATCGGGCACCTCGACCGGCAAAAGCTGATCGACTACGGCAAGATGCGCACCGATCAAGGCGCCGGTCCAGTGACCCTCAGCATCGATATCGGCGTGATCAAGATGATCATCACCCATGCGGCAGCCGTGCACGGGCTCGACATCTCTCCCGAACCCGTTGATCTGGCCCGTGTTGCTCTCAAGCACCTCGTGCTGATCGGCAAGGGCACGGAACGGGATCGTCGCCCCACCACGGACGAGTTGAACCGCCTGTTCCGTTGCCTCGAAGACAACGAGCGCCTGACCCTGCCGATGACACGCATCGTGAAATTCGCGGTGGCCACGGCGATGCGGCTCGACGAAATCTGCCGCGTCGAATGGACGGATCTCGACGTCGACCGCCGGATGCTCATGATCCGCGACCGAAAAGACCCGCGCAACAAGACCGGAAACGACCAGCGGATACCGCTCTTCGCGGCCACTGGCTTCGACGCCTGGGCGCTGGTCAGGGCGCAGGCCAAGGACTTGTGTCAAGACAGTCTGTATTTCAGTGTCAAAAACCTGATAAGCTTCACTGGCCTATTCGCAAACGGGGCAACCTCTTCCAGTGTTTCAAGGCCCACTTCGGCACGGGCCGCCGTCAAGTTGCCAAGATGCGCATTGATCGAGCCTTTTTCGCGATTGGGTAGCCTTGCAGAACAATTTCTTAAGATGTCGGAACGCGAAATAGTCTTTCCATTCTTCTTTGACTGAATCGCCTCCTGATACATTTCATCTGTGACGGAGAATTCCTCATCTTTCCAAAGTTGCGCCATTCCATCCTCCTTTGACGATGTACACGACATATCACTGCGGCAGGCTCACTGTCGCCCAACCTTTCATGTCGGGAACACCGGCTTTCGTTCCTCCCTGACGACGCTCCACTGGAGCGTCGTCTCTGCCTGCGACAGACCGGTCGTCACCCCGTCGCGGGAGAAAACCCATGAAGACCGAGATTATCGATGCCGGGCGTGAAATCAGCGTCGGCTACAGGGTGGATGTGTCGCGCGGGACGAATGTGGACCGCGTGTCGTCCGAATGGTTCTCGCGGCCGGATGACGAGCGGTATCTGTCGCTCGACGATCTCTTCGCCTCGGTCAAGGGCCGGGCGGAGCGGAGCCGGACGCGCACGGTAGAAAGCGCGGCGATCCGGGTCGAGGCGCATCGCGACAACCCGGAAAAGCTGGGGCTGGTCCTGCCCGGTGCGGATGAACCCATCGCGCCGCGCATTGGTCCTTTGGCCAGCTCTCCAGCCTCGTCGGCGCACCTGCCGCCTATCTACGACAGTTGCCCGCGCCGCTGGCGGGCATCAACCTGCAATACGGGCTGACCAACCACCTGGCCGAGAAAATCAAGAAGATGGAGGTCGCGGATGGTCGCACCGAACTGCGCGCCGTGACCGGCCCGGACTACGGCCGCATCTACGACCACGAACTCGTCTCCGCCGTTCAGCGCATCGCCGGCAACGGCACGGGCGACACGCGCTGGAAGGTACCGGGCGTGCTCGACTGGTCGACCGGCATCTACAACCCGCGCGTGGACGTGACGAAGGAGACGACGACGCTTTACGCCTCGGATCGTGACGTGTTCCTGTTTCTCGTCGACGATCTGAACCCGATCGAGGCGGGGCTGCTGCCCGACGGCTCGCCCGACCTCTATTTCCGGGGATTCTACTGCTGGAATTCGGAGGTCGGGGCCAAGACGCTGGGCATCGCCAGCTTCTACCTGCGCGCAGTCTGCCAGAACCGCAACCTCTGGGGCGTCGAGGACTTCCAGGAGATCACGATCCGGCACTCGAAATACGCCGCCTCCCGCTTCGCCCATGAGGCCGCCCCGGCACTGAGCCGCTTCGCCGAGTCCTCGCCCGCGCCCTTCATCGACGGCATTCGCGCGGCGCGGGAGAAGATCGTCGCGCGGACAGACGAGGACCGGCAGGGCTTTCTCCGCAAGCGCGGGTTCTCGAAAGCAGAGACGGGGCGGATCGTCGAGACGGTTCTGGCCGAGGAGGGCCGCCCGCCCGAGAGCGTCTTCGATTTTGTGCAGGGGATCACCGCGGTGGCCCGGTCGAAGCCGCAGCAGGATGCGCGGTTGGTAATGGAGGGGAAGGCGAAGGCGTTGCTGGAGAAGACCACATAGTCTTCGACCAATGGTGGGTGGCTATCTATAGCGCACTCCTCTGGAGTTCGATAAGACCAGATAGCTCGCTCACCCCGTCGAAACTGAGCCGATCATCGACAATGAAGCCACAATAGGTCTCATTCGCCAATCTTGAGATGGCACTTTCTTCAATTTGCAGGCAAATTTCTAAGGATCCAGGTGCCACGTATGTACCATTCAATAATCCTATTTCATCACCTTGAATCGAAAACTGCCCGTCACTTGTCAATGAAAAGCTAAACCATCCAAACCCTGTTTCACCCCCGTCAGTTCTAACAACATAGACGCTAGAGGGCGCGATGGTCGGAAGTTGCTGAACTTCTAGCTGTAGAGGGTTCGTGTAAAGGTACAGCGGGTCGAATTCGGAACCAACGTCAGAGGTCCCACTTAACAGCCTGATAGGGACATAGTGTGGCAAGCTCTCCCAAGGCTCCAAAAAACGTGTCTGCAGCTCATAGTCTCTGTCCCTAAACGTTACCTGATAATCATCACCAACTCGCTGGCCAAGATGGCGAATTTCACACTCGTAATGCCTTGAGGTTACGAGTGTCATATCGTTCGACCGCTCTACCGTGTAACCCCATGACGGCACGTCTGGTGTAAATTCCCATGCTCTACCGACGCTCCAAATAGAAGCGTTCACGCAAAGTCGTGAATAGTGCCGATCACTCATTTGGACTTCAGGCACCCCTGCCAAGTATATGTCATATCTCCCGGCGTCGTTGATTGTTTGTATCTCAAAAAAACTATCCACACCCTGAAAGCTTAAGAGTTCAATAAGCAGGTCTGGAGGAAACCGGTCAATCGGACCATGGGTGTCTATGAACGCATTGGTTAAGACGTCGTTCAATCTACGGATTGAGTCTGTTCCGGATGAAAAGAACTCGACAACTACATTGCGCGGGAGGATTTCGGGCAACTGCGAAATTCCGTCAATGAAGGGCGAATGAAAGCCAAGGCGCCCATCGACATGTAGGACACGCACAGGGATTGTGTTGCCACCGTCCGAGTTCGATGTAGACAGAGTCCCTCCCAGGAAAATCAATGCGCAAGCCGATAAACACTGAGAGCCACTTGGAACAACCGTGACCACCCTGAAGAGGGTCATAAACTCGCTTTCGAGAAGCTCTAGCGCTTCGTCGAAGTCACCGCCCTCGCTATCGAGACACAGTGTATGGACTCGCTCCGCCGACTCAAAAATTTCCTCATCAATAAAGCCCGTTATTCCAATTCCATCCAGTTGACTGGTCTCCCACAGTTCATTCAGTTTGTCCGCATCGCCTTCCTCAATTGTACCTTCCAGCACAATAGAGCAAGCCCCGTTCAAAGCATCAGAAAGTTTATGTCCATCGGAGCTTAGTAGTTGAATATTGGCTGCAAGAGCGCAAGACGGAAACAACGCTAGAAAAGAAACTAGCCAAATCTCGTTAGGTCTCATTATCACACTCCGATGCAAAGGCACTCAATCCCTGCCCAAGGGATCTATCGCCGCTTTGTTGGCGCATTAATTCAAAGATCGGCCTATAGGTTCCTTCAATTTGAATTGCATCGTCACAGAAGAATGTCTGAGCGATCTCACGATCACAGGCCTTGCTTGAAACGCAGATTGAAACTTCATCATGAAAATGAGCGACACGCCGAAGCGCAAAAACCACATCGTTTCCACTCTGATCGGCTCGCAAGACAGAAACAAAAAACGCCTGAAGTCCGGACGGGGTTTGACCTTGTTCTTGCAGCAAACTTGCCACATCAGGGTTTCGTAACCAAAATTCAAACAGTGTCTGTACGGCGCTTTGATGTTCGTCGCTGTTCGCAGTGGAAATATAATCAAGGCTTCGAGCCTGTGCTGCACGCTCGATAGAGGCGCGTTGACCGTCAAAGAACTCAAAAATACCAAAAGCAGCTATGCCAAGGCCAACAGCCTTCAATCCAGTTTCAACTATCCAACGACGATCTTCTTTCATGGGCGAACTTCACAGGTCGAGGGGTAGAGCCGCACAGCATCAGACAGAGAAATGTCTCTTTCCGAAAAAAGGCATCGAAACTCATCTTTAGTGACGTAAATGAAGCTATCAATGGCAACAGACAGATCAACATCTGATGGGGATCCGCTATTCAATAGGCTAAGTGGCCGTTCGGGGAACTCAGGACACACCCTTAATGGGATAAGGAGGTTATTGCGATTGTCAGACAAGTACACGTCTCTGTTGTCGACAAGACAACTATAGTGCTGATCTGAAATTGTATAAAAGAGATCTTGAGCCATCAAACTGCCGCCAGAAAGAAGAAAGGACATTGCAGTTAGCAAGAGATACCGATTTCGAGTTCGCCCAAACATAGATTCAACCCCAGCGCCACACGTCAAGGATGCAAGATTTCCATTCGATGTGCAAACCTTCGTTGTGCAAACGTGTAACGCATTTCGAGCTTCCCGGTCGCGTTCGATAGAGTGAGAGGGGTGCCGGGTTTTCCGTGACGGGTTTGGAGGTCGGGAGAGAGGCTCCCGGCTGGCCCGTCGCGGAGATATCCCGATGACCAAGCAACAGAAAATCACCCTCAGCGCCTCCCGCGACATCCCCTTCAACAAGCTGATGCTCAGCCAGTCGAACGTGCGCCACGTCAAGGCGGGCGTGTCGATCGAGGAACTGGCCAAGGACATCGCGTGGCGGACGCTCCTCAGCTCCATCACCGTGCGGCTGGTGCTGGACGACAGTGGCGCCGAGACCGGCATGTACACGATCCCCGCCGGTGGTCGGCGGTTCCGTGCGCTGGAACTGCTCGTCAAGCAGAAGCGCATGAACAAGACAGCACTTGTGCCCTGCATCGTGCGCATGGACGGCCTCGCGGAAGAAGATAGCCTGGCCGAGAACATCCAGCGCGCACCGCTGCATCCGCTCGATCAGTTCCGCGCGTTTCAGACGATGCGCGAAAAGGGCCGGACGGAGGAAGAGATCGCCGCCGCCTTCTTCGTCTCGGCCAGCATGGCCAAGCAGCGGCTGAAGCTCGCCGCCGTCGCGCCGTCGCTGCTCGACGCCTATGCCGAGGAGGAGATGACGCTCGACCAGCTCATGGCCTTCACGGTCAATTCCGATCACGCGCGGCAGGAGCAGGTCTGGGAGGGGCTGCAGCGGCACTATTCCCGGCAGCCCTACGAAATCCGCCGCATGCTGACCGAGGGTGCGGTGCGGGCCTCGGACAAGCGGGCGCAATTCGTCGGGCTCGACGATTACGTCGAGGCCGGTGGCGATATCCTGCGCGACCTGTTCCAGCAGGACGACGGCGGCTGGTTGCAGGATGCCGCCCTTCTCGACGTCATGGTGCGCGAGAAACTGGCCGAAGAGGCCGAGGTGGTCCGTGCCGAGGGCTGGAAATGGGTCGAGGTCGACACCGAGTTTCCCTACGGCCACAACCGGGCAGCATGGCGACCTTCTGGACCTGATCGCCCTGAACATGGGTATCACCACCCCAAGGGACGCGCTGGACGAAGCGCGCAGGTTTCTCAGCCTGCCGCAGACGGACAGTCACCGGGCCACCAAACTGCCAGCTTCTCCCGGCTCACCCGCCGCCGCGCGGCGGCTCTGGGCCATGGGCCAGCCGATGTCGGGCACCTTGGCGGAACGCTATCTCGCAGGGCGCGACCTCACCGGGCTGAGCCATCTCGACGGCAACGAGCAGGCACAATAACGCGCACAGCGCGAACAGGACGGATCAGAGGTCCGGTCCGTCGAACTGGAAACCCTGATCGCGGAGGGCATTACGCTCATCGAGCGGCGCAATGCCTTTGAGGCCATGCGCGACCTCGCCGCCGAGGGCTTCGAGGCCCATCTCGGCCAAACCTGGCACCCCCGCGCGGGCAGCCACGTGAACCGCCGTACCCTGACCGCATCCCTGATCGACAGCCGCGATCACATCGCCGCCAAGCGCCGGGCCGATCTGGAACCGCTCCTCCCGCAGGGCACGAAGATCGCCTTCACCGGCGGGCTGGACTGCAACGATCACGCGGCCATCTGGGCGGCGCTCTACCGCGTCCACGCGAAACACGCCGACATGGTCCTGTTGCACGGCGGCGCACCGCGCGGGGCCGAACGGATCGCCGCCGCCTGGGCCGACAACCGCAGCGTGACGCAGATCGTCTTCAAGCCCGACTGGACACGGCACGGCAAATCGACCCCCTTCAAGCGCAACGACCAGTTACTCGACATCCTGCCCATCGGGCTCATCGTCTTCCCGGGCTCGGGCACTACCGACAACCTCGCTGACAAGGCCCGCGCGATGGGCATTCCCCTCTTCGACTTCCGGCCGAAAGCCGCCCCACCGGCATGACCGGATTTCCGCCGACGCCCGCCCGGATCCTCCCAGGGCGGGTCGTTTTCTGCTATGATCTGCTCGTGCCAATGGAGGAGGTGGCGGCGCGATCCTTGTTCTCGAAAGGAGTGCCTTATGCTTGTATCCACCCACTTCACGATGTTCGGCCTCGGTGCCCTCTGCTGGATCCTGTTCAATCTGGCTGTCTACGCCCTGACCTTTGCCATCGGGCTGACATCCGGCATGTATCTGTATGAAACCGGCCAAGGCGTCTTCCTGTCGATCATTGTGGGCCTGTTCATCGGCGGTTTCATCGCCGTTCTCGGGGAATTCGCCTTCGACCGCATCCGCTCCATCCCCATCAAACTCGCCATCGGCCTGATCTACGCGGTCCCCGCCGGGATCGCCGGGTTTCATGCCGCAAAAGGCCTTGCCGAATTCGGCAGCGCGGGCGCCGTCGCCATCACACTCCTGTCTTGGCTGGGGGCGCTGGTCGTGGGCGGGACCGCATGGGCTCGGGTGTCGGGCTGGTCCGAGGTCAACGCCATGTCCGACCCGCATCCGCACAGGTCTTTCGACGAATACTGAACGCCCTGTGAAGCTTGCGCAGCAGCATGCCGTCAGCGACGTCGTCAGCATGCACCGCGCCCGATTGAGGCAACAGGTCTCGATCCTCGCCGTCACCGCAGCGTTGCAGTTAGGCAGGACCGGCTGAGCAAAACCAGATCGCCGAAACCTACGTTGTGGCGAATGGCACCGGTCGCGTATGCAGTTGGACCGTCGGCAGACCGAACATCACGGCAGACAAACACGGACACGGTAAGAGGGGGAAATCCCGGAATCTTGCGGCACGTCCGGCACATGCACCGTTTCCGCCTGTACGCCGCAACCTGTCTTTGCACGACGCATGCTGCCGGGATCTTGCGCGGTCCAGAGGGAGCCTGTCATCCCCTCTCCCATTGCTTGCGCCACGCGACCCTTGCGGGCCTCTCAGCGGCTGATCTGACCGGGATCGGCTGACGCCTCGACCGCCTTGAACGCAACAGCGCGTCCGGACTTTCTTCCCCTGGCGCCCCCGAACAATATCGGGTTCGCCATTCCTCGCGGAGCAAGAAAGACCGGCCTTGCCGTCCTCAGCTGGCGCTGCGGGCCACAGGGGCTGCGTCGGCGGGTCGTCCCGGTCCTGACGATCGCCATCGAGGCCGCGGAGGGCGCGGGCTCGGACAAGCCAAAAGGAGATTTGACATGGCCACCACCGGAACCTTCAAGAAGACCGGCAGCGAATACGTCGGCGAAATCGTCACCCTGAGCGTTCAGGCAGAATCCGTCCGCATCGTCCCCGAGGACAGCACCCCGAACGACAACGCCCCCTCCCACCGCGTCTTCGTCGGCCGTGCCGAGATCGGCGCTGCCTGGTCCAAGCGCTCGACCGAGGGCCGCGACTACCTGAGCCTCAAGCTCGACGACCCGAGCTTCACCCAGCCGATCTACGCCAACCTCTTCGACGACACGGTGATCGAAGGCGGCGAAGAGACCTTCAGCCTCATCTGGTCGCGCCCCAACACCCGCTGCAACGGCGACTGACAGCAAACCGCCCCGCCCGGGATCACCGGGCGGGGCGGAATTTGCTTGTCTTGTGCTGACCGCGAGCGACTTGCGCTCTTGCTTGAACGCAACGCGTATTGGACTTCAGCCTTCCAGATTCGTCTGCAGCTGCGATCATTCGTGATCGTGGTCTGCTATTCCGCTCAGCTTGGCATTCAGGTTCCCGCTTTTTCTCGCTCAGGCCAAGAAAAGATGGCCGAGCGGCTGAGAGTAGTGCGGCTTAATGTGATCTAGCCACTTTTCGTATTCATCTTTTGGCAAACAACTGGCACCCCCAAATAAGGCAAGGCTGCTGAGACGGCGAAACAGAAGTGAAGCCAGTTTTCGATTTTCGGTAACAGTTTTTGTCATCAAGTCGGCTTCTCGCCAAGAGCATCTGACGCTCGTCCAGGTTAGAAGAAACTTCTTTCACTATTTCTTTTAACCCACCCGGAGTAAGAGGAACCACACCACGGACAAACAGCTCAAAAAGCCACGTCTTCGATAGCTGAATGCTCGATGCTGGTGGTGAGTGCATCACAGAAATCACTTCATCGTGAAGATCGTCGAAGCACCCAGCATTGTCTTTTTCCAGCTCCTGCATAGGCTCAGGACCCATTAAACGGGTTGAGGCTGCGCGGTCTGCGTGATTCATCGTCCCCGAACCAAAGGGGGCATGATGAGCGATCTGTATTGGCTGAGCGAGGCTCAGATGGCGCGGCTGAGGCCCTATTTTCCGAAGAGCCAT
>NZ_FWFZ01000016.1 GCF_900172355.1 Roseisalinus antarcticus
GATGTTCCGCGCGCTGCTGCGCCAGCGCCGCGACCCCGAATACTACATCCGCAAGGAACTGCCCCCCACCGCGAAACCCTACCGCGAGGAGTTCCACGACCTTCACATCGCAAGACCGGGAGTATGACCGATGGCTGAATGGATTGCCGTTTGCCCCCTCCACGAGATCGACGAAGAGGACGTTGTCCGCTTCGACCATGACGGCCGGACCTTTGCCGTCTACCGCGCCCCGGACGACAGCGTCTGGGCGACCGACGGGCTGTGCACCCACGAGCACGTCCACCTCGCCGACGGGCTGGTGATGGACGAGACCATCGAATGCCCCAAGCACAACGGCCGCTTCAACTACCAGACCGGCGAGGCCATGCGCGCGCCGGTCTGCGTGAACCTCAATACCTATCCCGCGCGTCTGCGGGACGGGACAGTCGAGATCGAGATTTGACATGCCCGCCAAGAGACTGACCGTCGCCGACATGCGTGCCCTCAAGGGCGAACGCCAGCTGACCATGCTGCGCGTCACCACGATGGAAGAGGCCGAGGCGGCGGACGCCGCGGGCATCGACATCGTCTCGGTTCCGCCCGAGCTGCTGTGCCGACCGGATTACCGGGATGCGGCCCCCACCCTGTTCTCGATGCCCGGCGAGAATTACTACGACATCGGCACCTCCGACGATTTTGTCCGCTGGGCGTTCCGGATGCTGCAGCACGATGCGGATGCGGTCTATTGCTCGGCCTCGCTGAAGACGATCAAGGCGATGGCGGACGAGGCTGTGCCGGTGATCGGCCACGTGGGCCTGATCCCCTCGCGCCGCACCTGGACCGGCGGGTTCAAGGCGGTCGGCAAGACCGCCGACAGCGCGTTCAAGATCTGGGAGGCGGTGCAGGCGCTGGAGGCCGCGGGCGCCATCGGCGCCGAAATCGAGGTTGTCCCGGTCGAAGTCGCGCAAGCGATCTCCGAGCGGACCCCGCTGATCATGCTGTCCATGGGTGCGGGCGCGGGATGTGATGCGCAGTATCTCTTTGCAGAGGACATCCTGGGCGCCCATCGCGGACACATGCCGCGCCATTCGAAGGTCTACCGCGATTTCGCCGGAGAGTTCGAACGGCTCCAGCAGGAGCGGATCGCCGCCTTCAGCGAATACCGCACCGACGTGGAGACGGGGGCCTTCCCGACCGATTCCTATGTCCTCCGGATGGACCCGGACGAGATGACGAAGTTCAGGTCGAAACTCGGCTGACGACCGTGCCGGAGTTGGTCCGGCACGGCCCTGCACGAAGGTTCAGGCCGGGCGCGGCGGGCCTTCGCCCGCGCCGGTCTCTTCGATGGCGACGGCGATCGCCTCCATGTCGCCCGCGTCGAGCCGCATGCTGGCGGCCGGAAGCCAGCCGTCCACCTGCTCGGGCGAGCGGGCCCCGACGATCGTGCCGCTGAGCCCCGGCCAGGCCATGCACCAGCCCAGCGCGATGGCGCCTTGCGAGACCCCGTGCTTTTCGGCGATCGGCTTCAGCGCCTCGGCCAGCGCCAGGTTCGCCGCCAGCGCGTCACCCTGGAAATCGGGGTTTTCGCGCCGCCAGTCGTTCTCGTCCAGCGCGGCCGCGCGCTCGGCGGTGAATGCGCCGGTCAGCAGCCCCGCCTGCATCGGGCTGTAGCAGATCACGCCGGTCTGCCGCATCTCGCACCAGGGCAGGACGGTGTTGCCCGCGGTCCGCTTGATCGCCGAGAACGGCGGCTGCAGGGTCTCCACATGGCCGATCTGCTCGGCCTCGGACAATTGCTCCACCCAGTGGTTCGAGAGGCCGACATGGGCGGCGAGCCCGTCTTCCTTGAGCTTCAGCATCGCGCCCCAGCTCTCCTCAAGCGAGACGTCGTCCGCGGGCCAGTGCAGCTGATAGAGGTCGAGCTGCTCGACCCCGAGCCGACGCAGGGACTCCTCGCATTGCGCCCGGATGTTGGCGGCGATCCTCTGCGGGTTCTTGCCCTCGGAATCCCGGATGATCCCGCCCTTGGTAAAGACATAGGGCCGGTCGTCGGTGCCGTAGGGCTCCAGCGCGGCGCGGATCACCTCTTCGGAATGGCCGTTGCCATAGACCGCGGCGGTGTCGATCCAGTTGATGCCGGCCTCGACGGCGTGGCGGATGGCGGCGATGCTGTCGGCATCGACCTGCGGACCCCACATGTTGCCCCCGATCGCCCAGGCGCCGAAGCCGGTGCGCGTGATGTCCATTCCCGTCCGCCCGAAGGCGCGGGTGGGCAAATCTGTCTGCATGTCGTTCCCTCCTTGCCGGCCCTAGCCGGTGAACCGGAAGGCCGTTCTTGTCTCCTCGCGGATCTCGATTGAAAAGCCGGGCGCCTCGGGCGCAAGGTAGGCCCCATTGGCCACGCGGCACGGATCCGTGAAATGTTCGTGCAGGTGATCGACGTATTCCGTCACCCTTCCGTCACGTGTACCGGAAATCGCGACAAAGTCGATCATGCTCAGGTGTTGCACGTATTCGCACAGGCCGACACCCCCCGCGTGGGGCCAGACCGGCAGTCCGGCCTTGGCCGCCATCAGCTGCACGGCGAGCACTTCGTTCAGACCGCCAAGGCGGCAGGCGTCGACCTGCACCACGTCGATGGCGCCGGCGGCGATGAATTGCTTGAACATCACCCGGTTCTGGCACATCTCGCCGGTGGCGACCTTTACCGGGGCGACCGCCTCGCGGATCGCGCGGTGGCCGAGGATGTCGTCCGGGCTGGTCGGCTCCTCGATGAACCAGGGCTCGGCGAAGGCCAGCTGCCGGACCCAGTCGATGGCCTGATCCACCTCCCAGACCTGGTTTGCGTCGATCATCAGCGTGACCTCGGGCCCCAGCTCCTTGCGGGCGATGGTCAGGCGGCGGATGTCGTCGTCGAGATCCTGGCCGACTTTCATCTTGACGAAGCCGAACCCGTCGGCCTTGGCCTCGCGGCACAGGCGGCGCAGCTTGTCGTCGGGATAGCCCAGCCACCCGGCGGAAGTGGTGTAGCAGGGATACCCCTCTGCCCGCAGCGCCGCGATCCGCGCGGCCTTGCCGGGCGCGGCCTCCTGCAGCAGCTCCAGCGCCTCGCCCCGGTCGAGGTAGTCGGTCATGAAGCGGAAGTCGGGGATCCGCACGATCTCTTCGGGCGGCATCTCTCCGACGAGGCGCCAGACGGGCAGGCCCGCCTCGCGCGCCATCAGGTCCCAGACCGCGTTGACCAGCGCCCCCGCGGCCAGATGGATCACACCTTTTTCCGGGCCGACCCAGCGCAGCTGGCTGTCGCCGGTCACGGCCCGCCAGAAGCCTGCCGGATCGGCCCGGATGTCATCCGTGTCCCGGCCCACCACCTGGCCGCGCAACGCCTCGATCGCGGCAACGCACAGCTCGTTGCCCCGGCCGATGGTGAAGGTCAGGCCGTGGCCTGACTGCCCCCCGTCAGTCTCCAGCCGCAGGTAGGCGGCGGAATAGACCGGGTCGGGGTTCATCGCGTCGGACCCGTCGAGACCGCCCTCGGACGGAAACCGCAGGTCCCAGGTGGACAGGCCGGTGATGCGGCTCATGTATCGGCCACCACGTCCTGGCGCTGCTGGCCCAGCCCCTCGATCCCAAGCTCCACGACCTCGCCCGGCTTGAGGTAGCGCTGAGGCTTCATCCCCATGCCCACGCCGGGCGGGGTGCCGGTGGAGATCACGTCGCCGGGATGCAGCGTCATGAACTGGCTGAGGTAGCTGACAAGGTGCTTGACGCCATAGACCATGGTGGTGGTCGAGCCGTCCTGCATTGTCTCGCCGTTCAGGGTCAGCCACATCTTGAGGTTCTGCGGGTCGGGGACCTCGTCCTTCGTCACCAGCCACGGGCCCAGCTGGCCGAAGTTGTCGCAGCTCTTGCCCTTGGTCCATTGCCCGGCGCGCTCGATCTGGTAGGCGCGCTCGCTGACGTCGTTGGTGACCGCGTAGCCGGCGACATGGTCCATCGCCTCGTCCTCGGTGACGTATTTTGCGGGCTTGCCGATGATCACGCCCAGCTCGACCTCCCAGTCGGTCTTCTCGGAGCCGCGCGGGATCACGATCGGGTCGTTCGGGCCGCAGATCGCCGAGGTGGCCTTCATGAAGATCACCGGCTCGGGCGGCACGTCCATCCCGCTCTCGGCGGCGTGGTCGGCATAGTTGAGGCCGATGCAGATGAACTTGCCGGTGCCCGCGACGCAGGGGCCGAGACGCGGAGTGCCCGCGACAATGGGCAGGGCGTCGATGTCGGCGGCGGCGATGGCGGCCAGCCCCTCGGGGTGCAGCGCGGCGCCCGCGAGGTCGGGCACGATGCCGGTAAGATCGCGGATCGTGGCGTCGGTGTGCAGGATACCGGGCTTTTCGGCGCCCGGTTCGCCATAGCGAAGCAGTTTCATGTCTCTTCCTTCAAATGGTCCAGCCGCCGTCGATACAGACGGCTTGCCCCGTGGTATAGGTCGCGCCTGCAAGATACACGGCGAGATCGGCAATTTCCTCGGCCTCGCCGATGCGCCCCATGGGCTGACGGGCGATAAATTCGGCGCGGGCCCTGTCGTAATCCCCGGTCGCCGAAAGCCGATCGTCCAGCGAGGGCGATTGCACCGTCCCCGGGCAGATCGCGTTGCAGGTCACACCCCCGGCGACATAGTCGGTCGCCACGGATTTCGTCAGGCCCAGCACCGCCGCCTTGGACGCGGAATAGACGAAGCGGTTGGGCACCCCCTTCACGCTGGAGGCGACGCTGCTCATGTTGATGATCGCGCCCCGGCGCCGCTCCAGCATCCCCGGCAGGACGGCGCGGATCATCCGGATCATCGCCTTGAGGTTCAGGTCGAGAGCGAAATCCAACTCTTCGGGCGCGGCCTCCAGGATGGTCCCGCCGTGCACGACGCCCGCGCAGTTGAACAGCACGTCGACCCGGCCGATCTCGGCCACGAGCGCGGTCACCGCGTCGTCCTCCAGAACGTTCAGCCGATGCGTCGGGCAGTCGAGACCGGCCAGGCCCTCCGCGTTGATGTCGGTCGCGTGAACCGTCGCGCCCGCCCGCAGGAACGCCTCGACCGAGGCGCGGCCGATCCCCTGGGCCGCAGCCGTCACCAGCACCACTTGACCCGTCAGGTCGCTCATGCGGCGGCCTCCTTCTTCTTCTGGACGATGTAGATATGTTCGCAGGCCAGCACGACCTCGTCGCGCTGGTTCAGCACCTCGACGGTCTCGAACAAACGCCCCGAGGCCGGCCGCTTGGGGTCATCCTCCTTGCGGGCGGCGGTGACCCGGGTGCGTATCGTGTCACCGATGAAGACCGGCCGGACAAAACGCAGCCGGTCGTAGCCATATGAAAAGGCGAGCGGATTGATCTCGGTCGCGGTCAGGCCGATGCCGATGGCGAAGATCATCGTGCCGTGGGCGATGCGGCCGCCGAACTCGGATTTCGCCATGAACTCGGCATCCATGTGATGCGGAAAGAAATCGCCGGTGTGGCCCGCGTGGACGACGAAATCGGTCTCGGTGATCGTGCGGCCGTAGGTCTCGCGGGTCTCGCCGACGGCGATCTCTTCGAAAGGGCGTGGGCGTTCGGTCATGGGGCCTCCGGGATCGGTGTCATCGGCGCGGCGGAGGAGGCATAGCAGGCCTCGACCAGCGCCATCGTCCGCCAGCCGTCGGCGACCGGGGCGATCAGCGCCTCCTCGCCGCCGGCGGCGCGTTGCAGGTTGTGCATGCGGCCGGTGAAGCTCTCGGTGAACCAGGAACCGGCGAGCGGGACAGCCTGCCAGCCGCCGCCGGTGTTGACCTCCAGCACGTCCGGTTCCCCACGCGGATAGTCGAGGTTGACGCCCAGCTTCATGTAGGCCGCCCCCTTGGTGCCCGCGACGCGCATCTCGCAGGCCTGGTGCGGGCGGCCGAAATCCCAGTCGTGATTGACCGACAGCACGCAGCGCAGGTCCTCGCCGTAGTCCAGGATCGCGGCCGTGCGGGTCTGCGCCACCTCGTGCGACGGGTGGCCGATGGTCTTGGCGTGCACTCCCTTCGGGTCGCCGACCAAGTGGCGGATCAGATCGAGGTAATGGATCGAGTGCATCGCGATCTCGATCCGCGGCAGACCTTCGAGGAACTTCCAGAGCCCCCAGGGCGTGGCCAGCACGCCATGCATCTCGATATCCGTCACCTGCCCCAGCAGACCGCGGTCGATGGCGTCCTTGAGCGCGACGGCCATGGGCGCGAACCGCAGCTGAAAGTTGACCGCGGCCAGCAGCTCCCTTTCCTGGCAGACGCGCATGATCTCCGAAGCGCCGTCAAGATCCGGGCCCATGGGCTTCTGGATCAGCACGGGCGCCCCATGGGGCAGACCGCGCAGCACGCCCGCATGTGCCGCGGGCGGGGTCGCAAGGTCGAAGACCGCGCCCTCGACGGCGACGGCCTCGTCCGCCGAGAGGGCGGGCACCCCGTGCGCCCCAGCCAGGGCACGGGCCTTGTCCGCGTCGGGATCGCAGATCCCCGCGACCTCGTAGCCGCCGGCGGCCCAGGCCGGCAGGTGCGCGTCGCGCACGATGGACCCCGCGCCGAAGATCACGATCGGCCGGCGCACCTTGGGTGCCGGCCAATCCTGCTTCAGGTCAGTCGACATGGAAGACCTCTTCCATTGGCGCCCACCATTCGCCCTCGGCGCGGGTGTCGAGCGGGGCCTGCTTGGGCTCGTTGATCGCCCACCAGCGCTGGGTCTCGGGATCGGCGGCCATCTTCGCCTGGTCGGCCTCCCAGTCGTCGCCGTGATATTCCATGTAGGCGAACATCAGCATTTCGGGCTCGCGCAGGAAGATGGAGTAGTTGCGGATCCCGCAATCGTGGATCTTGGCCAGCACGCCGGACCAGACATCGGCGTGCAGCCTTTTGTATTCCTCCATCTCCTCGGGCTTCAGCCCGATCACCTGTGCCATTCTGATCATCATCCATCCTCCCCGATGCGCGTGGTGAATTCGGCCACCGCGCGGCGGTCGATCTCTTTGTCGTCCCAGTCGATCCCGATGCCCGGTGCCCCGGGCGCCCGCGCCTCGCCGTTCTCGATTGTCAGCCCGGATCCGGTGATCTCGTCAAGCTGAGGAATGTATTCGACCCAGGCACCGTTGCGGACGGCGCAGACGAGGCTCGCGTGCAGCTCCATCAGGAAATGCGGCGCGACGGCCAGACCGTGGCACTCGGCCATATGCGCGACCTTGAGCCAGGGAGTGATCCCGCCGATCCGGCCCGCATCCACCTGGATCACGCTCGCCGCCCCCCGCGCGACATACTCGGCGAAGTGCCGGATGGAATAGAGCGACTCGCCCACCGCGACCGGCATCGGCGCAATGCGGGCAAGCTCCGCGTGGCCCTCGATGTCATCCGCCGCAAGCGGCTCTTCGATCCAGGCGAGGTCGTAATCCGCAAGCGCCAGCGCCCTGCGGCGGGCGGAATCGCGCCGGAAGCCCTGGTTGGCGTCGGTCATGATCTCGTAGGACGGTCCGACCGCATCGCGCAGCGCCCCGATACGGGCGGCATCCTCGGCCGCCGAGGGCTTGCCGATCTTCACCTTGGAGCCGCGAAAGCCCCGTGCCTGCGCGGCGAGCGCATCGTCGACCAGCGCCTCGGCCGGCAGGTGCAGCCAGCCGCCCTCGGTCGTGTAGCAGGGGGCCGAGTCCCGCGCCCCGCCCGCCAACCGCCACAGCGGCAGCCCCGCCCGCCGGCAGCGCAGATCCCACAGCGCGATGTCGATGGCCGCCAGCGCGATCGAGGTGATCGCCCCCACCGTGGTCGCATGGGTCGCGAATTCGAGGTCGTTCCAGATCGCCTCGACCTCCTCGGCCTCGCGGCCGATCAGCCGTGGCACCAAGTGGTCGGACAGCAGACGCATCACAGACGAGCCGCCGGTCCCGATGGTATATGAATACCCCTGACCGACCGCGCCGTCGGTGTCGGTCACGGTGACGATGGGGGTTTCCTGGCTGACAAAGGACTGGATCGCGTCCGTCCGCACCACCTTCGGTGCCAGATCCACCATCCGCAGCCGGACATGTGCGATCCTGGCCATTATTCCGTCCTCAGCGACCGGCCGGTTTCGGCATCGAAGAGATGCGCACGGGACAGGTCCATGTGAAAGCCCAGCACCTCTCCGCGCTTGACGATGCGCGGGTTCAGCATCCGCGCCGTCCAGCCCTTGCCGCCGAAATCGACGAACAGAAGCGTCTCGTTGCCCAGCGGTTCGCTCAGTTTCACGGTCAGGTCGCGGGGTTCGACCGCATCGCCGCCCTCGGTATGGATGCCGTGGCCCTGGGGATAGATGTCGTCGGGGCGCAGGCCCAGCACGACGTTCTGCCCGTCCTGCGCCGCGACGCCCGGCGGTAGCGGCAGCTCGGCCTCGTCCGACAGACGCAGATTGCCGCCCACGACCCGCGCGTCGGCCATGTTCATCGGCGGCGAGCCGATGAAGCCGGCCACGAACTGCGTCGCGGGCCGGTTGAACACCTCGTCCGGAGAGCCGACCTGCTCGATCCGGCCGTCCTTCATGATGACGATCCGGTCGGCCAGGGTCATCGCCTCGACCTGGTCGTGGGTCACGTAGACGATCGTCGACTCAAGCCGCGCGTGCAGCTCCTTGATCTCGGTCCGCATCTGACCACGCAGCTTGGCGTCCAGGTTCGACAGCGGCTCGTCGAACAGGAACACGTCGGGGTCGCGCACGATGGCCCGACCCATGGCGACCCGCTGGCGCTGACCGCCGGACAATTGCGCCGGGCGCCGGTCCAGCAGCGCCTCGATCTCGAGCACGCGGGCCGCCTTGGCGACGGCTTCAGCGATCTCGGCCTTGCCGCGGCCGGCGATCTTGAGGGTGAAGCCCATGTTTTCGCCCACGGTCATGTGCGGGTAGAGCGCGTAGGACTGGAACACCATCGAGATGTTCCGGTCGCGCGGCGGCAGGTCGTTGACCACGCGGTCGCCGATCCGGATGTCGCCCGAGGTGATGTCCTCCAGCCCCGCGATCATCCGCAGGGTCGTGGACTTGCCGCAGCCCGATGGCCCCACCAGCGCCACGAACTCCCCGTCGGCGACGTCGAGGTCGATCCCCTTCACCGCGTGGAAACTGCCGTAATTCTTGTCGAGCCGGGAAAGCGAGAGCGTTGCCATGGTCAGCCTTTGATTGCGCCGGACGTCAGCCCGGAGACGAGGTGTTTCTGCACTGCATAGGTCAGCAGCAGGGCCGGAATGATCATCACGACGGCGAGGGCGCACATGCCCCGCCAGTCAATGGTGAACTCGGCGGTATAGTCGAGCAGCCCCACCGGCAGCGTCTTGCTCGACGTCGAGCGGGTCAGCTGCGAGGCCAGGGCAAACTCGTTCCACGAGGTGAGGAAGGCGAAGATGCCCGCGCTCGCGATGCCGGGGCGGGCCAGCGGGAACTCCACCTGCCAGAACGCCTGCCAGCGCGTGCAGCCGTCGATCTGCGCGGCCTCGGCCAGGTCCTTCGGCACCTGGCGGAAGAAGCCGTCGATCAACCAGATCGTGAACGGCACGTTCAGGGCGGTATAGGCCAGGATCATGCCCGCATGGGTGTCGATCAGCCCGACCCGCGCGTAGAGGAAGAAAAGCGGCAGCGACAGCGCGATGCCCGGCACCGCCCGCGTCAGCATCAACCCCAGGAACCAGCCGCCCTTGAACCGGAACCTGTAGCGGGCGAAGGCGTAGCCACCCGACATCCCGATTGCGAGCGAGATCACCGTCGAGGTGACCGCGATGATCATCGAGTTGCGGAAGTATTGCAGAACCGGGATGCCGCCCTGCCCGATGCCCGAGAACATGTCGCGGTAGGCGTCGAACGACAGCTGGTTGGGGATCCAGACCGGGGGCTTGGCCATGATCTCGACCGTTGGCCGCAGGGAGTTCAGCACGATCCAGAGGCCGGGCAGGCAGATGATCGCCATCGCGATGAACAGCGCGATATTCAGCGCCCAATTCGTGGCGCGTCGTTTCAGGCGGGCGGTCTTGTTTGCGTCCATCACCAATCCGCCGCGACCTGGGCCCGGGCCTTGCCGAGCTGTGCGAAGAAGAAGGCCGTGAAGGCAATCGACAGCAGGATCGCGACATAGGCCATGGCATTGGCCATCCCCATCCGCGCGTCCGAATAGGCGGTGCGCGCGATCAGCGTCCACAGCACCTCCGTCCGGCCGGCGGGGCCGCCGTCGGTCATGATCTTGATGATGTCATAGGCCCGCGCGACGTCCAGCGACCGGATCGTCATCGCGATGAACGCGAAGGGCATCAGGAACGGCCAGGTGACATAGCGGAAGGTCTGCCAGGGGGTGCAGCCGTCGACCCTTGCCGCCTCGATCGGTTCTCGCGGCATCGCCATCAGCCCGGCGAGGATGAAGATCGCGAAGACGGCCGTGGACGACCAGACCTCGGCGGTGGTGATCGCGATGAAGGCCAGCCGGCCGTCGATCAGCCACGGGATCGCCTGGTCGGTGAAGCCCAGCGATTGCAGGGCGTTGTTCACCAGGCCGATGTTGTCGTTGAACATGAACTTGAACTGGAAGCCCACCAGGATCGGCGAGAACATCATCGGAAACATCAGGATGGTCCGCAGCATCCGCTGACCGCGGCTCGCCCGCTCGACCAGCAGCGCGAGGCCCAGGCCCAGCACCATCTCGAGGTTCAGCGCCACCGTCAGCAGCAGCACGGTGCGCCCGAAGGCGACCCAGAAATCCCCGTCGGTGAAGATGCGGCGATAGTTCCGCAGGCCGATGAAGTCATAGATCGTGTCCGGCCGGGTCAGCCGGAACGGCGTAAAGCTCGACCACAGCGACAGCAGCAGGGGCAGCAACACAACCGCTGCAAGCACGATCACGGCCGGAAGCAGCAGCGCGACGTGCGGCGGCAAACGCCAGGCTTTCATCGAAGGCTCCGTTCAGAAAGAGCCGGTGGGCGCCCGTAAGGCGCCCCCCGGCAGGGAGGAAAGGGAGATCAGAGCTCGCCGGCGTCTTCGAGGATCATCGTCGCCTCGTCGGCCGCTTCATCGAGGGCTTCCTGCGGGGTCTTGTCCCCCAGGATCGCCGCCTGAAGCTCCGGGTAGAGCACGTTGGTGATCTCGATCCAGCTCGGCGTCTGCGGCACCGGGAACGCGGTCTCGGCCGCGGTCTGGAAGGCGGCCAGCACTTCGGACCGGTAGGGGTCGTCGGCGGCCTCTTCGATCACATGCGCCCAGACCGACTGCCGGGAGGGCAGCGGGCCGGCGGCGCTCTCGAGCATCTGGCTTTCCTCGTTGGTCAGGAACCAGACCAGCGACGCGGCCGCCTCGGGGTTGGCGCAATCCTCGGTCACGCTGAAGCCGTGGAACCCGGACCAGCCGGAGCGGATGCCGGCGCTGCCGGTCGGTGGCGGCGCGACGCCCACGTTGCCCGCGACCTTGGACGCCTCAGGATCGTTGAAGAAGCCCGCCCAGCCGGGCCAATCGAGGTTGAGCGCGACGGTGCCAGAGGCGAAGCCCTGCCCGAGGTCGTCCCAGAGGTAGTTCGGCACGCCCACGGGCACCGCATCGGCGGCATAGAGGTCGACGAACCAGTTCAGCGCCTCGACCCCGGCCTCGGAGTTGAAGGCAGGCTCGCCCGCGTCGTTGAGGAATTCGCCGCCGTTGGCGATCAGGATCTCGTAGAACCGGCCGGCGATGGCCTCTTCCTTGCCGGCATATTGCGTGCCGTAGAAATTCGGCGCGTCGGCGAAGAACATCGCCTGGTCGGAGACCTGGTCCCAGGTTTCCGGCACCGTCAGCGGATAGCCGTATTCGGCCTCGAACGCGGCGGCCTGCTCGGGGTCCTCGTAGAGGTCCTTCTGGTAATAGAGCGCCGAGACGTCGAACTGCGCCCGCGGCAGCATCACCAGCCGGTCATTGAGCGTGGCCGAGGCGAGGTTGCCCGGAACGAAATCGCTCAGCGCCTCTTCGGGCAGGTATTGCCGCAGGTCGACGTAGATGCCGGGATATTGCGGCGCGAAGGACGAGTGATTCGACCCCACGCACCAGTTCAGCTGACCGGTGGCGATGTCGGACTTGATCTCGCGGTCCAGCTCGAAGTGGTTCTTCTTGCTGATGACGTTGACCGTGGCGCCGGTGGCCTCCTCCCACTCGGCGATGCGGTTGTAGAGCGCCTCGTATTGCTGCCCGCCGATCAGCTTGGCGTCGATGGTCACGCCCTCGAAGCTGCCCGGCAACTCCTGCGCGGCAAGACCTGTCGCGGCAGCGATCAGCGCCGCGCTTGCGGTCGTCAGATATCTCATTGTCGTCCTCCCTGAACTCCGCAAGGACGCCTTCGCGTCCTCACTTGTGGATAATATCTTCATATGCAAATCAACATTGGGGGGCGTGTCAAGGATTTCCGCTGGAAACCGTCGCGGTATTTGCCCATGAAAGATCATCTTCATCGAGGACGACATGGCACAGACCGAAGACCGCTATCGTGCGCCCGCCCTGGACAAGGGCCTCGATATTCTGGAGTTGCTGGCCGGGATCGAGGGGGGTCTGACCCAGGCCGAGATCGCCAAGCGCCTCGGCCGCAGTCCCAATGAGTTCTACCGCATGCTCGACCGTCTCGCGCGGCGCGGCTATGTCGCCCGGGTCGACGGCGACCGCTATGCCCTGACGCTGAAGCTGTTTGGGCTGGCGCAGATGCACGCCCCGCCGCGGCGCCTCGCCTCGCTGGTCACGCCGCTGATGCGTGACCTCGCGGCGCGCACCCGGCAAGCCAACCAGCTCGTGGTGTTCGACCGGGGCCACCCGGTCGTGGTCGCCCAGCAGGAGGCGCCGGGCTACTGGGGCATCTCGATCCGCGTTGGCTCTCATATCGGGCTGTTCGACACCGGGTCGGGCCATGTCCTGCTGGCCTTCGCAAGCCCCGAGCGGCGGCAGGCGATGGTGGCCGAGAACCGCGACACCGGCGCCCCGGCCCGCGACATCCCCCCCGCGCTGGAGGCCCGTTTCGAAAAGATCCGAGCGGAAGGCTTCGAGGCGATGCCCTCGGCGCAGACCGCCGGGGTGACCAACCTCTCCGCCCCCGTGCTGGCCCCGGACGGCGAGGCCATGGCCGCGGTGACGATCCCCTACCTGCCCCTCGTGGACCGGGCCGAGGCGCCCGGCGTCGAAGAGGCCGTGGCCGCCCTGCTCGAAACCACGACGGCCATGTCCGGGGTCACCGGCCATGGGACCGAGGACGAGGGGGCCTAGGACAGGGGGCAAGACCGGGGCGCCAGGCCTCGGGCCAAGATGGGGAGACATTTGCATCTGAATGATTCATTCTCGGGTGAATGCAATTCGGAACCGCCCGGAGGAGGACCAGATGCACCCCGATATCCTCGACACCCACCTTCACCTCATCGACCGTGCGCGGCTCGACTACCCCTGGCTTTCGGACGCCCCGCCGCTCGACCATGACTGGCCGCTTGCCGATTACGCGGCCAAGGCGCGCCGGGTCGGCATTTCGGGGGCGCTGCACATGGAGGTCGACGTCGCCGACGGCCGGATCGAGGATGAGACGAGCTGGATCGAGGATCTGGCCGCCGAGGGCAGCTTTCCGATCCGCGGCATCCTCGCCGCCGCGCGGCCCGAATCCGCCGATTTCCCCGCCTGGCTGGAGCGGACTGCCGAGCGGCCGCTGGTGAAGGGCGTGCGCCGGCCGCTGCACGTGGTGCCCGACGACACTTCCCGGTCGGAGCTTTTTCGCGGCAACATCCGCCGCCTGGCCACCGCCGCGCTGCCCTTCGACATCTGCGTCGCCGCGCGACAATTGCCGCTGGCGATCGAGCTGGCCGACGCGGCCCCCGAGGTAAGCTTTGTCCTCGACCACTGCGGCGTGCCCGATATCGCCGGCGGCGCGTGGGACAGCTGGGCCGGCGATATCGCCCGGCTGGCCGAGCGGCCGAATGTCTGCGCCAAGATCTCCGGCGTGGTGGCCTATGCCGGCACGGATTGGGCCCTGCCGGGGCTGTCGCGCTGGGTCGATCACGTGGCCCGAAGCTTCGGCCCCGATCGTCTCGTGTGGGGCGGGGATTGGCCGGTTTGCACGCTCGGGGGCGGGCTCTGCACCTGGGTCGCGGCCACCCGGGCCATCGTCGCGGACTGGAGCGCCGACGACCGCGCCGCGCTGTTCGCCGGCAACGCCACGCGGATCTGGTCGCTCTGACGGCCGCGGGACCCGGTCAGCCGGCCCCGAAACTTTCGACGAACAGCCGGTCGAGGTCGTCGAGTGCCGCGTCGATCCGGCCGTCCTTCAGCGCGGCGCCGACACGCTCCGACGCCGCTTGCTGGAACGGCATGTAGCCGTCGTGGCGCGGTCGCATCCACGCCATGTCCAGCGTCGCCAGCGTGCCGGAATAGAACCCGCCCGCCTCGGCATCGACCCCCGGCAGCGTCCAGGCACCGCGATGCCCGGCCTGCCCGCCCGCGAAAGGCCAGGGACCTTCCTGCGCCACCGGGCCAGCAGCGTGCCGGGCAAAGGCCACGGCCGCCTCCGGCGCCTTGCAGCGGGCCGAGACGGCAAGCCCCGTTCCGCCCAGCGCACTGCCCCTCGGGCCGGCGCCCTTCGTCGCTTCGGGAATGTCGTGGAACGCGATCCTGTTCGGGCGGGTGCCGGCGATGGCATAGCTCACGTAGCCATAGATCAGGGGGGCGCAGCTCAACCGGTTCCCCTCGGCCATCTCCTCGAGGACGGCGATCGGGTCCTGGTCGTTGCAGACCGGATCGACCGCCCCGGCCAGCGCCGCCAGAAGCTCCAGCGCCCGGACCGCGCCTCTCCGGTCGCAGAACGGGGCGTCGCCATCCACCCGGCAGGGGGTCCCGAGATTGGCGCAGAGCGTGTAGAAACTCATCAGGCTGTGCGGCGGCCGCAGCGGGATCGCCACGCGCCCCTCGCCCGCAAGCCGCAGGACCTCATCCCAGTCTGACGCCGGCCCGCCCAGGTCCGGGCGCACGGCCTGGACCTGGGCCGCCGCATCGACCGGCCAGGCCCATTGCCGACCTTGCCAGGTGTAGCTCTCGAACGATTGCCCCAGCGATCCGGCCGCGATCTCGGGCGCGTCGGGCAGCGGCAGCAGGCAGCCCTCGGCAGTGATCTGGCCGACGTGGGGATGGTCGATGATGATCAGGTCGTATCGCGCGGCGAGCTCCTCGACCGGGTAGCTCTCGAAATCCTGCAGCGAGCGGCGATCCCACGTGATCTCGACCCCGTGTTCGCTGCGCCAGGCCTCGGACAGGGCCACCAGCGGATCCACTCCCCTCGGGTGGTCCCAGGTCATGCCGCGCAGCCGGATCACAGGCCGAACTCCGCCCGGATCGCATCCGAATGCTCGCCGACCTGCGGCGCGGCCCGGCCGCCGCCCGGCCTTTTGCCGTCGATCGTAAGCGGCGAACGCGTGGTCTCGATCACCACGCCGTCGTCCCGCCTTACCGTCTGCAGCATGTCCAGACGGCGGAAGGCATCGGCCCCGGTCAGCCCGTGCCAGTCCAGCACCTCCGAGCACCAGATGTCGGCCGGCTGCAACACGGCCAGCCAGTCCGCCACCGGCCTCTCGGCCACCCGCGCCCCGACCAGCGCCTTGATCTCGTCCCGGGCGCGAAAGGCGTCGGCCGGATCCCGGTCCGCGAGGGCCGGCAGCTCCAGCAGCGCCGCGAGCTTGTCGAGCGGGGTCATCGCGAGCGCCAGATAACCGTCGGCCGCGGCATAGACGCCGTAGGGCGCCCCCAGATAGGCATGGGCCCCGTTGGTGGCTGACCGCGACGGGGTGCGCCGGCCATCGTTGAGCCAGGTGGTCAGCACCTCGAATTGCAGATCGACCAGCGCCTCCAGCAGGCTTGTTTCCACGTGCCGCCCCTTGCCGTCGATCCCGCGCCGGACCAGCGCCGCCAGGATGCCCTGGCTCAGCGCTACGCCGGCGAACATGTCACCCACAGCAAGGCCGAAGGGCACCGGCCCCTGGGTCGCATCGCCCGACAGCCACATCAGCCCCGACCGCGCCTGCGCCAGCAGGTCCTGCCCCGGCAGTTTGACCCAGGCGCCATCAGTGCCGTAGCCCGAGATCGAGCCGTAGATCAGCCGCGGGTTCAACGCGTGCATCGCCTCCCAGCCGATCCCGATCCGCTCCGCGACACCGGGGCGGAAGTTCTGGATCAGGACGTCGGCCTGCCGCACCAGCCGCCCCAGCGCCGCCAGGTCGGCCGGGTCCTTGAGGTCAAGCGCCAGGCTCTCCTTGCCGCGATTGATCGCGTGAAAGATCGTCGAATCGCCCCCCAGCTCGGTATCGGAGAGATACAGCTGGCGGCTGAGGTCTCCCTGCCCCGCCCGCTCGACCTTGATGACCCGCGCCCCGAGATCGGCCAGCCGGAGCGAGCAATATGGGCCGGACAGGAACTGGCTGAGGTCGACCACCAGAAGTCCCTCTAGCGGCCGTTCGGGGGCGGCGTCCTGCGCAGATCGGAGGGTATGCGTGTCGGTCGATGTCATGGCAATTCTTCTGTGAAGGCTCTCATCACATATGAATGATGCGCAAGAGGGCCATCCGTCAAGTCCGCGGGCGAGAATCGCCCGCCGAACCCTGACACCGGGCGCCTGAACGCGGCGCTGATCCTTAGCATTGTTCCGATTTTGTTAGGAACTTGCCGGTAGAAAGCAGTTGGAAAAAGCCACGATCGGTAACCAAGACCCGTGCGAGCCATGCAAAGCCCCCGGACATGCAACATTTCGCGACGAGGATGGCGCGACCGGCCGGATGGCCTGCCCGGTCCCGGCCGGCGCAGGTACGCGATGGGCGGGCCCGTGGCGGCCCCGCCGGTATGGCGTGAACCGCCCCTGACAGGAGCGTTGCTCTGATGTTTTCGCAAGGAATAGGCTCGATCTTTCGCCCGACGGTGATGCTGGCACTGGCGCTGATGGCGATCATCGCGATGATGATCCTGCCCATGCCCGCATGGGTCCTGGACATCGGGCTTGCGGCGTCATTCGCGCTCGCGATCCTGATCTTCACCGTCACCCTGTTCATCGAACGGCCGCTAGACTTCTCGGCCTTTCCGACGATCCTGCTCGCCTCGCTGATGCTGCGGCTGTCGCTGAACGTGTCGTCCACGAAACTGATCATCGGCAACGGCCACACCGGCACGGGCGCGGCGGGCGACGTTATCCAGGGGTTCGCCAATTTCGTCATGGGCGGCAGCGTCTTCCTGGGCCTCGTGGTCTTCTGCGTCCTGCTGATCGTGAACTTCATGGTCATCAACAAGGGCGCGACCCGGATGGCCGAGGTCGGAGCGCGCTTTGCCCTGGACGGGATGCCGGGGCGGCAGCTTGCGATCGACAGCGACATGAATGCCGGCGCCATCGACCACGAGGAGGCCAAGCGCCGGCGCGAAACCGAACTGGCCGAGACCACGTTCTTCGGCTCGCTGGACGGCGCGTCGAAATTCGTGAAAGGCGACGCGATCGCGGGCCTGCTGATCACCCTGCTGAACCTGGTCATGGGCCTCGTGATGGGCACCGTCGTTCACGGCATGCCCCTGGGCCAGGCCTTTGAAACCTATGCGATCCTGACCGTCGGCGACGGCCTGGTCAGCCAGATCCCGGCGGTCATCATCTCCATCGCCTCCGCCCTGCTACTGGCCCGCGGCGGCGCGACCGGAGCGACCGACCTGGCCATCGCCGCCCAGCTTGGCCGGCACCCGGCGGCTCTCGGCACGGTCGGCCTTCTGATGGCGCTGTTCGGCCTGGTTCCCGGCCTGCCGATGTTGCCCTTCCTGCTGGGCGCGGCCGTCCTGTTTTGCAGCGCGTACCTGATCTCCAAGAGCCAGAAGAAGAAGCTCGACGAAGAGGCGGCGGCAAAGCAGCAGTCCAAGCCCGCGGAGAAGGTCAGCTCGTCGCTCGGCGACATGCTGGACCTCGACGATATCCACGTGGAATTCGCCCCCGACCTGGTCGAGATGGTGCTCGACCCAGGGACCGGGCTGGATGCGCGAATCGCCAACATGCGCAACCATGTCGCGACCCAGTTCGGCGTCCTGCTGCCCGAGATCCGGCTGACCGACAACGCGGCCCTGGCGGCGGGCCAGTACATCATCAAGGTCCAGGGGGTGGAGCAGGCCAAGGCGATGCTTCGGCCCGACCAGGCGCTGGCCCTGCTACCCTCGGCCGAGCTCAGCGACATTCCCGGCGAGGACGCCAAGGAGCCGGTCTATGGCGCTCCGGCGCGCTGGATCGACCATTCGGTGCAAGAAGCCGCCGCGCTGGAGGGGCTCACCGTCGTCAACCCCGCCGAAATCCTGGCCACGCACCTGCTGGAGGTCATCAAGTCCAATTTCTCGCGCCTGATGAGCCACAAGGCCCTGCGGCGTCTGCTCGACGAGATGACCAACCTCACCGATACCAACCGGGCCGAGGCAAACAAGCGGATGCTGGACGAGCTCATTCCCGACAAGGTGCCGATGGACGTGCTGCTGACCGTGCTGCGCCTGCTGCTGGAGGAGCGCGTCTCGATCCGCAACCTGCCCCTGATCGTGGAAGCCGCCGCCGAGGGCCGGCAGCTTCACGCGACCGCAGAGGGCATCGCCGAACACGTCCGGCAGCGCCTGGGCTTTCAGCTCGTGGCGGAGTTCAGGCGCGCCGACGGCACCATCCCGCTGATCCAGCTCGCGCCCGAGTGGGAAGAAACGTTCATGACCTACCAGCTGGGCGGCGAACGGGGCGGCGGGGACGTGGCGCTGCCGCCGGACGAGTTCAACCGGCTGGCCGGCGCCATTGCCGCCAAATGCGCCGAAGCCGGTGAGGGCGGGTCCTTCCCGGCGCTCGTCACCTCGATGCGGCGGCGGCGGTTCCTGCGCACGGTCCTGGCGGCGAAAGGGATCCAGAACCCGGTCCTGTCGTTCGAAGAGATCGGCGTCGACGCCCGCCCGTCCCTCGTCGGGCTCGTCGCCGCATGATGTCCGAGCTCGCCAGCGTCCTTCCCATCGCCGAGGCCGGCCTTTGGGGCATCTGGTGGGTGTTTTTACGCGTGGGCGCGATCATGGCGATGCTTCCGGCCTTCGGTGAACAATCGGTGCCGTTGCGGATCCGGCTCGGCCTTGGTGTGGCGTTTACCCTGGTGATCTTTCCCGCGGCCGTGACGCTTTCGACCGGGATGACGAGCGCCCCGAGCTTCGTCGCGACCATATCGGAGCTTCTGGTCGGGCTGATGTTCGGCCTGTTCCTGAGGTTCTTCGTCATGGTCCTGCAGATCGCCGGCACCATCGCCGCCCAGTCGACCTCGCTCAGCCAGATCTTCGGCGGATCCGCGGGGTTCGAGCCGCTGCCGGCCATGGGCCATGTGCTCGTCGTCGCGGGGCTCGCGCTCGCGACGATCCTGGGCCTGCATGTTCATGCGGCGGAATACATGCTGCTGTCCTACCAGCTGGTCCCACCTGGCGTCATCCCGTCAGCCGACGTGGTCGCCGAGATCGGCGTCCAGGAGGTGGGGCGGACCTTTGCGCTGTCCTTCACGCTCGCCGCGCCCTTCGTGATCGCGTCTCTGCTCTACAACGTGACGCTCGGCGTCATCAACCGGGCCATGCCGCAGCTCATGGTGGCCTTCGTCGGCGCCCCGGCGATCACCGCGGGGGGCCTCGCGCTGCTCGCCATCGCGGCGCCGATCCTGCTCGGGCTCTGGAGTGACAAGCTCTTCGCCTTCATGGCCAATCCGTTCGGAGGCCCGCCATGAGCGAGGAAGACGCCAGCGAAAAGTCACACGAGCCGTCTCAGAAAAAGCTAGACGATGCCCGCAAGAAGGGCGACGTCCCCAAATCCGTCGACCTGACGACCGCCGCGGCCTACGGCGGGCTGCTGATCGCGGCGATGGTCTTCGGCGCGACCTCGATCACGGACCTCGGCAGCGCCCTGATGAGCCTGCATGACCGCTCGGCCGAAATCGCCGCGGAGATCTTCGACGGCGGCGCCCCCTTCCAGGGAGAGCTCACCAGACAGGTCGCGGCCAGCATGGCGCCCTGGTTCGGGATCCCCGCGATACTCGCGCTGCTCTCGGTCATCGTCCAGAAGGGGCTGGTCTTTGCGCCGGTCAAGCTGCAGCCCAAGCTTTCGCGGATCTCCCCGATCTCGACGGCAAAGCAGAAATTCGGGCGGAGCGGGCTGTTCGAATTCTTCAAGAGCTTCCTGAAGCTGTCGATCTACTCGGTCGTGCTGTTCATCTTCCTGTCGACCAAACTGCCTCGGATCATGGCGACCATGAGCCTGGAGCCGACCCTTGTCGTCGCCGAATTGTCCAGGCTCACGCTCGAGCTCATGCTGATCGTGCTCGTGGTCGCGATCGCGATCGGCGGGCTCGACGCGCTGTTCCAACATGCCGAGCACATCCGCAAGAATCGGATGAGTCGCAAGGAGATGACCGACGAGCACAAGCAATCGGACGGCGACCCCGCGATGAAGCAGCAGCGCCGGGACCGCGCCGTCCAGATCGCCATGAACCAGATGCTCGCCGACGTGCCGGACGCGAGCATCGTCATCGTCAACCCGACCCACTTCGCGGTCGCCCTGAAATGGGATCGCATGTCGCCGGGTGCGCCGCTCTGTGTCGCGAAGGGGGTGGATGAGGTGGCCCTGACGATCCGCCGGATCGCGGTCGAGAACGGCGTGCCGATCCACTCTGATCCGCCGACGGCCCGCGCACTTTTTGCGGATGTGGAGATCGGGGCCGAGATCCACCCGGACCATTACCGCGCTGTGGCGGCCGCCATTCGGTTCGCCGAGAAGATCAGGCAGAGGGCTGGCCGCACATGACCCATGACCTCAAGAAAATCGCGGTCCTTCGCCGCATCTCGCAGGCCTCCTGGGAGATGGAGCAGGCCCGGTTGGGCGCCCTGAATGCCGAAGAGGCCGCCCTGCGCGAGAAACTGGACAGCCTCGACCGGGGCCGCAAGTCCCGCGCGGCGGAACTCAACGCCGGGCCCGACGCGGCGCGGCTGGCTGGCGCCGACCCGCTCTGGGAGAACTGGATCGACAGCCGCCGGGCCGCGATGATGTCGGAGCTCGCGCGGATCAGGGCAAGAAAAGAGGCCGCCCGGGAAAAATTCGGGCGGGCCTACGGCCGCAAGGAAGCGATCGCCGAGATCGAGGCCCGGGTCCGTGCGCAGAACGCACGGAAACCGCCCTATTCCTGAACGTCCTGCCGGACGATGTCGATCACCAGAACGTCCCGAATCTGCGGCCCGAGCGTCGATTGCGCCGCGTCCCGCAGGGCGGTCCGCAGGACGTTCATGTTGCTGATGCTGGTGAAATTCCCGGCGAAACCGCCGATGTTGGCATGGTTGAACAGGACCTGGAGAAAGGCGTCGCGCAGCTTGGGCTCGTGCGCGAAGACCGCCTCCCGCGTGCCCGCATCGACTTCGACGCTCAGAGACAGCACGACGAGCGCACCGACCTGCCCACCTTCGACCACCGGCACGACGAACTGATTGTTCAGCCTGACATATTCCCGCTCTTCCTCGGCTTGGCCGCCCGAGGAATCCTCGTGCCCCGCGACCTCGGCCGCGGGGGTGTGCGTGATGTCTCCGCAGGGGCCGACGGTGTCAGGCAGCTCCGCCTCCGACGGGGGCTCGGTCGGCTCTGCGGGGGCCAGAAACTTGCCCACGCCAATGCCGGTCCCCGAACCGAGGGCCAGCAGCGCGAGGGGCAGCAGAATAGCTTTCATGTCGAACCTTTCAGAAAGGCAGGAGGGCGTCGGCCACCTGCTGGCCATACCGGGGTTGCTGGACGTCCGAGATCAGGCCGCGCCCGCCGTAGGAGATCCGGGCCGAGGCGATCTTGTCATAGGCGATCTCGTTCTGACGGGTGATGTCCGCGGGGCGGACGAACCCGGAGACGAGCAACTCCCGCAATTCGTGATTCACGCGCACCTCCTGGCTGCCCGAGATCGCGAGGACCCCGTTCGGCAGCACGTCCAGGATCGTCGCGGCGACGCGCAGCTCCAGCCGTTCGTTGCGCCGGACGGAGCCGTCGCCATCGGAGGCGCTGGACGAGGTGATCGACACCGCGTTCTCCAGCCCCGCTCCCTCGGGCAGGCGCGAGGCCTGGCGCTGGGGAAAGCCGAAGAGCTGCGGGATCCCCATCTGCTCGGAGCCTGAGCGCGACCGCGAGGTGGAGTTGGAAATCTCGGCCCGGTCATCAATCTCGATCGCGACCGTGAGGATATCGCCTCGCTCCATTGCGCGCCGGTCGCCCAGCAGCGAGCCACGCTCGCCGGTCCAAAGCGATGCCGGCGCCAGCGGCGCGGCGACGGGGGCCGTGACGTCGCGCAGCGGCAGGCCGTAGGTCATCATCGCGTTGTGCTCGTCGGTGGCACGGGTCGCGGTGATTTCCGGCGGGCGGCCGAGATGTTCGAATTGGGTGCAGGCCGACAGGGCCGCAATGGAAACCAGGATCAACGAACGCATCTGAATATCCTTAATACGAGACATAGGCGGCCCCATCCGGTCCGATTCTGGCGGACACGGTGGTGCGCGAGGAGAGGTTCATGACGCGAATGATCTCACCTGGGCCGGCGCGATCGAGCGCACGCCCCTCGGTCGAGATCACCACGCCGCTCTGGGAATAGATCAACGGAACGACCGCGTTCCGTTCGACCGTTGCCGGCGGCCTGACATCACCGGGGCGGACCGGGCGGCCGGCATAGAGGGCGACCCGCGCTTCCTGGCCGATGAACAGGTCGAGGTCCGCGGCCCCGCCGGCGACGTCCATCGGCTGGATCACGACGTCGCCGGGGCCGATGACCTCCTGGGCGCGGATCGTGCGCGCCGCGACCACCGTCTCTGCGGCGGCGGGCCCGGCGAGAAGAAGGAGGGCGAGCGCGAATTTCATCACCGGATCTGCACCATCGAGCCCATCATCTGGTCCGCCGCGCTGATGACCTTGGAATTGAGCTCATAGCCGCGCTGCGCCTCGATCAGGTCGGTCACCTCCTTCACGGGATCGACCGAGCTGTCCTCGAGATAGCCCTGGCGCAGCACGCCCAGACCTTCCTGCCCCGGCGTCGCGACCAGCGAGGGCCCGGAGGCCTCGGTTTCGACGAAGAGGTTGGACCCGATCGCTTCCAGCCCACGGGGGTTGGTGAAGCCGGCGAGCGTCAGCTGGCCCAGCACCTCGGGCTCGACCCGGTCGGCGAAATAGGCGTAGACCTCGCCCTCCGCGTTGATCGAGATCGAGCGGGCATCGCGCGGAATGACGATTTCCGGTGAGACCGGGTAGCCGTCGGAGGTGACGATCAGCCCCTCGCCCGTCCGTTTGAGACCACCGTCGCGGGTGTAGGCCGCGCGCCCGTCGGGCAGGGTCGCCTCGAAATACCCGTCGCCCTCGATGGCCATGTCGAGATCGCCGCCGGTGGCCGACAGCGCCCCCTGGGACAGCATCATCGCCACCGAGGTCGGCCGCACGCCTAACCCCAGCTGGATGCCGGTCGGAAGGATCGTGCCGTCCGAGGCGTTGATCGTCCCGGGGCGGGCCAGCTGTTGATAGTGCAGGTCGGCGAACTCCGCGCGGCGCGCGTTGAAGCCGGTGGTGTTCATGTTCGCGAGGTTGTTCGAGATGACTTCCACACGCATCTGTTGTGCGGACATCCCCGCGGCGGCGATCTGTAGGGCGCGCATTGGGCTACCTCCTTACCTTGTCATGGATTGCAGGGCCGCACGGATGCGGGAGTCTTCCTTGTCGAGGAAGGACTGGCCGAGCTCGTAGGCCCTCTGCACTTCGATCATCCGGGTGATCTGTTCGATCGGATTCACGTTGGATTCCTCGAGAAAGCCCTGGAGCACCCGGGCCTCGAACGCGGGCTCGACCCCCTCGTCGGCGCGGAACATCACCCCGTGCTCGCGGATCATGGCCTGGGGGTCGATGGGGCGGACCACGCCGATTTCCCCGACGGGCTGGCCGTCGGCGCTGAGCGTGCCGTCCGCCGAGATGCCAAGGCTCGCGACACCCTGCGGCACGAAGACCGGGGCCCCGCCCGGGCCGAGGACCGGATAGCCGTCCGCGGTGACCAGGTCGCCCTGGGCGTTGGGCATGAAATGCCCCGCCCGGGTCAGCCGCTCGCCCTCGGGGGTCTGGACCATGAAGAACCCGTCGCCCTCGATCGCGAGGTCGAAAGTGCCGCCCGTGGCGGTCATCCCGCCCTGGACGAGATCGGTCACGCGGCCGGCGGCCCGGCCCATCGAGACGCTTTCGAACCCCGGGCCGAGTGCTGCGACATATTCCGAGAAGACCACGCCCTCGGCGCGATACCCGGTTGTCGAGGCGTTCGCGATATTGTTCGCCACCACCCGCATCTGGGACATCAGCCCCGATTGCCGGGACAGCGAGGCATAGGTCGCGTTCTCCATCTCAGCCTCCGACGATCATCGGGACGAGGGTGTCCTGGAAATAGGCGCTGATGGTCTGGGTCATGAACCCCATGCTGGCCCAGAAGACCACGATGATCGCGCCCAGCTTCGGCACGAAGGTCAGCGTCATCTCCTGGATGGATGTCAGCGCCTGGAACAGGCCGACGATCAGGCCGGCGGCCAACGCGACCGTCAGGATCGGCATCGAGGTGACGACTGCCACCCACAGCCCTTCGCGCAGGACGTCGTAGAATTCGCCTTCGTTCAGCATCAGACCGGCATCCTCAGGATTTCCTGGTAAGCCTCGACCACCTTGTCGCGAACGGCGACGGCCGTCTCGAGCGCGATCTCGGTCTGGGTCAGGGCCTGCACCAGGGTGTGCGGGTCGGCGTCGGAGGTCATCGCGGCCATCGACGCCTGCTCGCTTTGCTGCAGCGTCTGGTAGAAATCGCTGGCGGCCTGTCCGATCGCGGCGCCCCCTTCCACGCCTTCGGCGGGTGAGGTGGCGGTGCGATTGGCTTCGTATTGGCGGGCGACAAGATTCGTTCTGATATCCATGTCTGGTCTCCTATCTACGCAAGAGGTCCATCAGCGAGGTCGACATCTGCCGGACCTGCTCGAACATCTTGAGGTTTGCCTCGTAGCTGCGCTGCGCCTCGCGGGCGTCAGCGATCTCCACGAGGAGGTTCACGTTGCTTCCGGTGTAGTTGCCGTTTTCATCCGCGAGCGGGTGGCTGGGGTCATGGACCATCGGAAGCTCGCTCCGATCGAGCTGGACCGGACCGGCGACAACCCCGCCCGAGCGCTGTCCGCTCTGCATCTCTTCCTCGAACGAGACGATCTTGCGCCGGTATCCCGGCGTGTCGGCGTTCGAGATGTTCTCGGACACGTGGCGGAGCCGGGCGGACTGCGCCCGCAGGCCGCTTGCGACGACGTCGAGGGTTTGACTGAAATCCGACATGGCGACTCCTATTTCCTGCCGATCGAGATACGGACGACGTCCAGGGCATGTTTGTAGATGGTGAGGGCGCGCCTGTGCTCTCGGGCGACCTCGATCGCCTGCAGCATCTCGTTTTCGAGCGAAACGGAATTTCCGTTGGGCGAGGGCTGGGCCTGCGCCTCTTCGGTCGCGGCGCGGGCGCCGGACCCGGGGTCATGGATATGGCCCGGGCGCGTCGACTTCAGCGCACGCGTCGGATCGGAGCGATACGCCTCCCGGAAGGGGGCGATGCTTTGGGCCTTGTAGCCCGGTGTGTCGGCGTTCGCGAGATTCTGCGCGACCACGACCTGACGCCGGCCCGCGTGGCGGGCCATGGCAGTTGATGTCTGGAAGATTTCCAGGTTCTCGAACATCGGGGCTTCTCCCTCGATTGGCTTCAATCAAGCCTTAAGCCTGATTCCTTAAGAACGAGTGAGTCTGAACAAACGGAGAGCCCGGACCATGGAAGATATCGTCATCGACCGCGTGAAAGAGAGGGTGCGGGACCTTCAGGTTCTCCATCTCATGGGGCGGGTGGCCGCGGTCGGCGGCTCGACGATCGAGGTCAGCGGGTTTGGCACGGGCGTGCGCCTGGGCGACCCGGTCTGCCTGCCATCGCTGGAGGATCGGCGCGGAGAGGTGATCGGTCTCGGCAATGACATGACCACGATTCTGCTGGAGGGCGGAAGCGAGGGCGTCAGCATCCGGACGCCGGTCCGGCTGGATCCGCCGGTGCGGTTCGCACCCGACGATCACTGGATCGGCCGGGTGGTCGACCCGGACGGGCGCCCGTTGGACGGGCTGCCGCTTTTGCCCGGCACCGGCCGGCGCAAGCGGGACCATCCGCCCCCGCCGCCCCACCGCCGCAGACCCATGGGGCAGCGGATGGCCACCGGCCTGGCCGTGTTCGACACGCTTCTGCCGCTTGCCCGTGGGCAGCGGATCGGCCTGTTCGCGGGCTCTGGCGTCGGCAAGTCGACGCTCCTGGGCGACCTCGCGAAAGGGGTGGACGCCGATGTCATCGTGATCGGCCTGGTCGGCGAACGCGGCCGGGAACTGCGGCATTTCGTCGACAAGGTGCTGGGCGAGGAGGGGATGTCGCGGGCGGTCGTCGTGGCCGCGACCTCGGACGCGGCGCCACAGGTGCGGCGCAGATGTGCGCCGGCCGCCATGGCCGTCGCCGAGCATTTCCGCGATCGGGGCAAGCAGGTCCTGCTGCTGATCGACAGCGTGACTCGATTCGCCGAGGCGCACCGGGAGGTGGCCGTCGCCCGGGGCGAGGGCGCGAACCTGCGCGGGTTTCCCGCCTCCACCGGCGGCGCTATCGCCGGCCTGTGCGAACGCGCGGGCCCTGGCGAGGGGGAGGCCGGCGACATCACCGCGATCTTCTCGGTCCTGGTAGCGGGCTCCGACATGGAAGAACCGGTCGCCGACATGCTTCGCGGCGTGCTTGACGGGCATGTCATCCTGGAGCGGCAGATCGCGGAACGCGGCCGGTTCCCGGCGGTGGATCTGCTGCGCTCGGTCTCGCGGTCGCTGCCGGATGTCGCGACGCCGACCGAGAATGCCCTGATCAACGAGGCGCGGAAATTTCTTGGCATCTACGACCGGTCGGAACTGATGATCCAGTCCGGGCTCTACACCAAGGGCAGCGACCCGCAGATCGACGCGGCGGTCGCCTGTCACCCGGATCTCGATTCCTTCATCGCGCGGCGGTCGCCGCAGGGCGTGGACCAGAGCTTTGCCGCCCTGCGCCGGGCCCTGGCCAGCAAGAGCGTCCGGTCCTGACGCGAGGTGTCCGCGTGTCCGGGCGCACCGGTCAGGCCTCCTGCACCAGGTCGGCGGGCGCTTCGAAGAGCGGCCCGACCGGTGTTTCGCTCAACCCGCCGGAGTCGCGTTCGAGCAACAGCACGTCGAGGCCCATGCGCCGCGCGAGGGCCGGCCCCTCGGCGCCGCCCCTGACCATCAGCGCGGTCGCCCAGGCATCCGCGGCCATGCAGCTGCGCGCCACCACGGTGACCGAGGCGGGTGCGCCGGTCAGTGGGCCGCCCCGGGCCGGATCCATGGTGTGCGACAACCGACGGCCGCCAAGCTCGACCCAGTGGCGATAATCGCCGGAGGTCGCGACCGCGGCGTCCTCTAGCGCGAGCATCGCAAGGGCGGCCGAATCCCGGGATCCGGCCGCTCTATCGCGACACTCCGGGGCACCCCGCCGGGCTGGGTGCCCAGCGCCCGCAGCTCTCCATCGATGGCCACCAGGGCGTCGGGCAAGCCGAACGCCTGCGCGACCTCTGCCAGGCGATCCACGCCGTAGCCCTTGGCGATACCAGAGAGGTCGAAGCACCGCGGCGCGAGGCGGCGGGACCGTCCGCCAGCCATGTCGAGCTCCAGCACCTCGTGGGCCGGCCCGTGCGCCGCCTGCAAGGCGGACCGGATCGCCACCGGATCGGCCGCATCCGGGCCGAAGCCCCAGGCCGTCACCGCATCCCCGACCGAGATGTCGAAGGCGCCACCGGAGGCCCGCCCGACCTCGAGCGCAGCCGCCAGCACGACCATCAGCCGCGCGGGCAGGTCGACCCAGACGCCCGGCGCGGTCCGGTTGAGCCGCATCAGGTCGCTCTCGGGGCGCCACGTGGACATCTGCGCGTCGACCTCCGCCACCGCGTCCTGCATCGCGGCCCGGATTGGCCGCACGTCGTGGCCCCGCGGCGCATGGAATGTCGCCTGCCAGCGCGTTCCCATGGTGGGGCCGTTGATCGCGTGGCGGACAGGCTCAGTAGATATCCTCGACATAGCGTCCCTCTGCTTTCAGCCGCGCGGGCGTCAGCCCCGCCGGGGCCAGGATGTCGGCAAGCGCCTCGGCCACGCCCGCGGCCATCCCGCGACCGCCGCAGACCATGACGCGGGCGCCGGCGCGGATCTGCCGCGCAACCTCGGCCGCATTGCCGCGCACGAACCCGGCCAGTGGCCCGATCCCGGTGCCCGCGCCGATCAGGATCAGCGCCCCCCGCCCCCGCCCCGGCTTGAACCCCGGATTGCGGCGCACGAAGGCGGTGACGGTCTCGCCCGGCTCCAGCGCGGTCAGCTGGCCCGAACAGAGGCCGCCGGGGTGCTTCTTGACGACGATCTCGACGAAACCGTCCCCGCGCCCCGAGGCAAGCGAATAGAGACGCGGCACCGCGCCGCCCGCGGGCAGGATCCCGATCAGGTCGCCCGCCGCGAACCGGGCGAAACCCGCGCCTCGCAGCCGCTGCCACAGCCTCGACCCGCCGGGCAAAGGCGCACCAGTCGGGAAAGCTGCGATCGCCGAAGCCCAGGATGGACAGCGGCATTTCGGGCGCCGCCTCCATCGCCTCAAGCCGCTCGAGAAAGCCCCGGGCCGACGCCGGCGCGTCGCCATTGCCGTAGCTCGCGGCGAGGACGATGAACCGCTGCGCACGGGCATAGCGGCCGGGGCCGAAGGCCGACATCGGCGCGGCGTGAACTTTGTGCCCCGCCGCCGTCAGCGCGGCATGCAGCGTGGCGGCAAAGCCCCAAGTGCTGCCGCCTTCGCTGCCGACAAGCAGGATGGTTTCGGCCCGCGCCGCCGGCTGATTGCTCCGGATGCGCGGCCGGCCACGCCGACCTCGGAGCCCGGTGTGCAGCATGTAGACGACATCCCGAACGCGGGGCCAGCCGGCCAGGTCGGCCCAGGCCAGCAGCGCTCCGGTGCCCTGATCGAGATAGCCGGTGCCGCCATCGGTCTTGAGGGTGAAGACATCCGACGCATCTCCGGGATGGGGAAAGGTCAGCTCTCGGAAGTCCGCCACGGGGATATCGGCAAGGGCCGGCATCGCGGCCGGATCGGCGCCGACCCCGCCGCTCACCTCGGCGGGAAACGGGGGCAGTGGGCTGCCCGCCGGGACCAGACCGAAGGTGGCCGCCGACATCCACAGCGCGGTCGCCGCCGAGAGGCCCAGCCCCAAGACCGCGATTCGCGCGATCTCCACATGGATCCGGCCCGCCAGCGGCAAGGGCAATTGGCGGAACCAGTGCCGCCAGCCGCCCGCGCGGCGGGCAACCAGCGCCAAGCCGGAGACCGCCAACACCAGCATCGCCGCCGCGCCGCCCGCCGTGGCAACGCGCCCCCCCCTCGCCCAGAAACAGGGAGCGGTGCAGCGAGGCGAGCCAGCCTTCCAGCCGGTTGGGATCGGCCGGGCCGGTGCCTTGCCCCGTGGTCGGGTCGATCACCGCGGCGCCCGGCGCCCCGTCCTCGACCCAATAGGCGGTGATCCGGCCCGAGGGCGCACGGCGGATCTGGTCCAGGTCCGGATACTCCGCCTGGATGCGCCCGGCGAGGTCGCCGATGCTTTGCCCTGCCGCGGCCTGGTGCGCGGCCAGATGGCCCGCGGCCGGAAAGACCGACAGGGCCGCCCCGCTGAGCGCTGGCACCGTCACCAGGGCCAGCGCCAGCAGGCCGAGCCAGCGATGAACAACGCGGATCATGGGTCAGCCTTGTTGCATGTCATAGGCGAAGGAGGCGACGAAGCGGCGGCCAGCCGTGGGCTGGCCAGCGCCTGCGCGCGTCGAGGGCACCGCGACCTCGTCCGGGCTGTCGCGCTGTCCTCGACGGCCGCGTCGAGATGCAAGGTATAGCCTGCGTCGAAAAGGCTATCAGCAAGGTCCACCGTGACCTCCAGCCTCCGGCCGCCGCCGACGCTGGCCCCGGTGATGCCGCTGACCTGCTCGGTAGAGCGCCCCATGGCGCGATACCAGCCGGTGAGATGCTGGTCGTACCGGCTCTTTCTGCCGGCCATCCAGAGGCTGCCGACATAGGCCCCCGAGGCATCGGTGACATAGAGCGCGAGATCGGCCCCCTCGCCGCGATAGCTGTTCAGCGTGGCGGTCAGCGTGACCGGCCGCGCCATGGCGAGGCCCGGGGCGATCAATGCGGTGGTAAGAGCGAGGGCTGCGAAGGTCTTTTTCATGACATCGGTCTCCTGTGACGTGATGGGACCGGTTTGATGCCGCAGCCTGATGGCTTCCTGGCGGCCGCGCGGTTTTCCCTTCGGCCAGACGTCAGGAAGCGAGGCTGTTCGTCAGTGGCCCTCGTCATCACCGTCAGCGTGCCGGTGGTCCTCGTCGTGCCCGTCGTCCTCGTACTCCAGATCGAGCACCTCCAGCGTCGCGGGATCGAGCGTCACCTCGATCCGGATCCGCCGCACCGTCCAGTTGCGTTCGGCGCTCAGCCGGGCGACAGCCTCGCGGGGCTGCCAGTCGGCCATGGGCACAGGGCAGTCGTCGTCGGCGAGGGCAACCCCTGCGGGAAAAACCGCGAGAAAGCCGAGAATCGTGAAGGCGGTCTTCATGCGCCAAACTCCCTTTGCGGCGATCCCCGCACCCTCTAGCGGGCGAAGCTGCCGGGACGCGGAAGCGCCAATCCCCGCGGCGTCAGCCTCGCGTCAGCCGGCAGGCGCAAGACGGGGCGTCCAGAGGGAGACGAAACCGGCCATGCGCATCTTGCTGATCGAGGATGACACCGTCCCGGGCGCCGCGGTGCGGGACCAGATCGCGAGCGATGGCCATTCGGTGGACTGGGTCACGCGGCTCGACGCGGCGGGCGACGCGATGGCCGGCGCCATTTTCGACCTGGTGCTGCTGGACATGATGCTGCCCGACGGCCGCGGGATCACCTTCCTCAAGGCGCTGCGGGCGCGGGGGGACGTCACGCCGGTCATCATCCTGACCGCGCTCGACCAGGTCTCGGACCGGATCGACGGGCTGAACGCCGGAGCGGACGATTACCCGGTCAAGCCCTTCGATCTCTCCGAGCTTTCGGCGCGGATCGGCACTGTCGCGCGGCGCTACTCGGGCAATCCCAACCCGATCTTCACCCATGGCCCCCTTGCAATCGACCTTGCCGCCCGCAGCATTCGCCGCGACGACAAGCCGGTCCAGCTGACGGCCCGCGAATGGGCGCTATCCAAGGCGTTCCTGTCCCGTCCCGGGCAGCTGCTGTCCAAGGCGCAGCTGGAGGACAAGCTCTATGCCTTCGCCTCGGAGGTCGAGAGCAACACGATCGAGGTCCATGTCAGCCGCCTGCGCAAGAAACTGGGGGCCAAGGTCATCGAGACCGAACGCGGCATGGGCTACCGGTTGGGCACGCCATGTGGCTGCCGCGCAGCCTTCAGGCCCGGCTTGGCCTGTCGCTCGGTGCGCTGCTGACGCTGCTCTGGATTGCCGCGGCGACGGTCACGGCGGTCAACCTGCGCGAGGAGATGGACGAGATATTCGACGCAGCCCTGCGGGAGGCCGCGCATCGGCTCCTGCCCCTCGCTGTCGTGGACATCCTGGGGCGCGAGGACGAGGGCATCGTCCAGCGCCTGGGGCGCGGCCGCGATCACGACGAGCTGTTCTCCTTCGTCGTGCGCGACGACCGGGGACGGCTGCTGTTCCAGTCTCATTCGGCGGATCCGACGGTCTTTCCCGACGACGACGGGCGCGGCTTCCGACAGACCGCCACCCACAGGTCTTACAACGACGAAGCGGTGCGGGGCAGCATCCGGATCACCGTGGCCGAGCCGCTGGCGCACCGCAGCGAGGTGGCCCGCGAAATCCAGGCCGGGCTGGGGCTGCCGCTGCTGTTCGTGATCCCCATCGCCCTGTTGCTGATCGTGCTGGTGGTGCGGGCCAGCTTCGGGCCATTTCGGCGCTATCGGGAGCGGCTGGAGCGACGCGACGCGCGCGATCTCTCGCCGGTTCCCGCCACTGGCCTTCCGGCCGAGGTCGCCCCGATCGCGGCCACCCTGAACGGGCTGCTGGCCCGGCTGAATGGCGCCTTCGACGCCGAGCGCACCTTTGCGGCAAATGCCGCCCACGAAGTGCGCACGCCGCTGGCCGGCGCCATCGCCCAGGCGCAGCGGCTGCAAACCGAGACCGCGAACATCGCCGCACGAACCCGCGCCGCCGACATCGAAACCACGCTGAAACGTCTGACCCAGCTGTCGGAACGGCTGGTGCATCTGGCGCGGGCCGAGGGCGGCCGCCTGCGGATGGACGACAGCGCCGACCTCTGGCCCGTGGCGCGGTTCCTGATCGACGAGCTGTCGCACCGCGTCGGGCCCGACCGGATCGCCCTGTCGCTTCCCGACCGGCCGGTGATGTCCGACCTCGACACCGACGCCTTCGGCATCCTGTGCCGCACCCTGGTGGCGCAGGGCACCCTCTGCGTGGCGAATGACGGCCCCGTCGTCCCGCCCGGAACGCTCGACCGCCCGACCGCGCGGTTTGAACGCGGCGACAGCACATCCAACGGCAGCGGGCTGGGCCTTGCGATCGTCGCCTCGATCGCGGAGCGGATCGGAAGCCCCCTGCACCTGATGTCGCCCCGCTCGGGCGGGAGCTCGGGGTTAGAGGCGACCGTCTCGCTGCCGGTCGAGGGGCAGCGCCACCCGGGCCCGTGAATAGACCGGCGCGCTCAGCGCTCGGGCAGGTCCCAGTCGCTCTCCGGGTGCGCCTTCCGGCGGCGCAGGCGCAGGGCCAGCCCGACCGAGACGCCCACGCCGATGGCGATGGTCAGGTCCGCGAACACCGTGAGCACCAGCGTCAGCCCCAGCAGCACCCGGTCAGACGGCCGGGCCCGCATGTAGCCGCGCCATTTCTGCGGCTCGCTCATGTTCCAGGCGGTCAGGATCAGCAGCCCCGCCAGCGCCGGCATCGCCAGATAGCCCGCGACCGGGGCCGCCAGCAGCATGACCAGCAGGATGGTCAGCGCGTGCACGATGCCCGCGACCGGCGTCCGCCCCCCGGCCCGCACGTTCGTGGCGGTCCGCGCGATGGCCCCGGTCGCGGGCAGGCCGCCGAACAGGGCAGAGCCCATGTTGGCGAACCCCTGAGCCACGACCTCGGCATTGGGCCGGTGGTGGCCGTCGATCATCTTGTCGGCCACCATCGCCGACAGCAGCGATTCGATGCTGGCCAGGAAGGCGATCACGATGGCCGACGGCAGCAGGTCGACCAGCCGCGCGAGGCTGACGTCCGGAAAGGCCGGTATGCTCAGCGTGGATGGCAGCGGGCCGAAGCGCGACAGGATCGTGTCGACCTCGAACCCGGCCAGCGCGACGACGGCGGAGGACACGCCGATGGCTACGACCAACCCCGGGAACCGCGGCGCGAGACGCCTCAGGACGACGATCATCGCCATGGTGGCAAGGCCGATGCCCAGGGCCTGCGGGCTGACGCTCTGCCGCGCCGCCCAGAGCGCCTCGAGCTTGGCGAGGAACTCCGCCGGCGGGTCCGCGATCGTCATCCCGAAGAAGTCCTGAAGCTGGCTGGTCGCGATGATGATCCCGATCCCGATGGTGAAGCCGTTGATCACCGGTTCGGGCACGTAGGCGACAAGGTTTCCCGCCCGCAGATAGCCCGCGGCGAGCATGAAGATCCCCGCCATGAAGGTCGCCAGCACCAGCCCGTCATAGCCATGCTCGGCGATGACCCCGAAGACGACGACGATGAACGCCCCCGTGGGCCCGCCGATCTGGACCCGGCTGCCGCCGAGCAGAGAGATCAGGAAGCCCGCGACGATCGCGGTGACCAGCCCCTTCTCAGGCGGCGCCCCCGAGGCGATGGCGATGGCGAGGCTGAGCGGCAGGGCCACCATCGCGACCGTCACGCCGGCAACCAGGTCGCCGGTGAACTGCCGCCGATCGTAGGTGGGCAGGGTGCTGAGAATCTTGGGCTTCATGAGATGCTCTTTCACTCCGCGGGCGAGGCGAGGTCAACCGAGAGGGCGCACCCCGGGCGCCGCCAGACCGAACGCGCCGTGCGCCGGGCCGGTCAATCGCCGGTCTCGTCCCCCGCGCCGAACATCACGTCGCAGCGGTTCCCGGCGGTGAACGCGCCGTCGCCATTGTCGAGCCGGACCCGCAGGCCGAAGCTGCGCGAGGCCGCGTCGATCACCGGATCGACCGCATCGACCAGACCGGCGCGCCGGACGCCCGCGCCCTCTAGCGACATGACCTCAACCGTATCCCCTTGGGCCACGGTGCCGTGGACGTCGGACGGCAACAGGACCTCGGCATGAAGCTCCGAGACCGTCACGATATCCAGCAGCGGCTCGTCCGCCGCGGCATATTCGCCGGGGTCCACGTGGCGCATCAGGACATGGCCGGAGACCGGCGCCCGGATCGTGCGCAGGGCGACGTTGGCGGCGGCGGCCTCGGCCTCCAGCCGGGCGGCGATCTGGGCGTCATGGGCCTCGGCCAGTTCGCTGCGGGCGACCTCGACCTCCGACACGATCTCGTCGAGCTGGTTCTGCGAGGCGACGCCCCGGTCGCTGAGCGATTGCATCTGCGCCAGCCGGCGTTCGGCATCGGCGAGCTGCGCGTCGCGGGCCAGGATCGCGGCGCCGCTTTCGGCGCGCTGGCGGGCGGCGGCGAGCTGGGCCTCGACCACGCCTGCTTCGAGCCGGCCGATCACCTCGCCTGCCGTCACGCGGTCGCCACGATCCACCGTCAGCTCTGCCAGCAGGCCCGAGACCGGCGGCGCGATCTCGATCTCGTTGATCGGGCGCAGGACGCAGCTGATGATCTGCTGGGCGGTCGCGGGCAGGGGCGCCAGCGAAAGCAGCAGGCACAGGATGCGCGTCATTCGAGTCCTCCGGCAAAGGCCATCATGTCATCAAGCCCGTCTTCCATTCGGTTCAGGTCGGCGCGCTGGCGCCGGTGCAGCGCCTCGACCATCGCCTGTGCGCGGCGGAAATCGGCCAGGCGCGGGCGGGGCGGCGGGGCCTTGCCCAGGATCGGATCCTGGGCCGAGAGCAGCACCTCGTAAAGCCCCGCGTCGCCCTGCCGCGCACAGCGGCCGATCAGCTGGCGGTCGATGCGGCCGGAATCGTGCCGCTCGGTCGCCAGCACCGTCAGTCCGCCCGCCGCCCGCGCGGCCGCGTCCAGCCGGATGTCGGCGCCGCGCCCGGCCATGTTGGTGGCGACGGTGATGGCGCCGGCGCGACCGGCCGCGGCGATGATCTCGGCCTCTTCGGCATCCTGCCGGGCCGACAGCACCCGGTGCGGCAGCTTGCGGCGGGCCAGCGCGGTGGCGGCGGCCTCGGCGGCCTCGACCGTCCGGGTGCCGATCAGGACCGGGCGCCCCTCGGCGCGATGCCCCTCGGCGGCGCGGGCCACGGCCTCCCACTTGGCGGCGAGGTCGGGCAGGATCCGGGTGCCGGCCATGCGCCTGCGCGAGGGCCGGTGCGTCGGCACCGGCATGACCGTGAGGCCATAGGTCCCCCGCAGCTCCGCGCGCGCCTCGATCAGCGTGCCCGACAGGCCCGACAGCCGCATGTAGCGCCGAAAGAACCGCTGAAAGGTCAGGCGCCCGAGGGTGGCGCGTTCCTCGCCGGGGGGCAGGCCCTCCTTGATCTCGACCATCTGGTGCAGGCCCTCGCTCCAGGTGCGGTCGGGCATCACGCGGCCGGTGTTCTCGTCCACGATCTCGACCTTGTCGTCGCGCAGGATATAGTGCGAATCCCGCTGCAGGATGTGCAGCGCATAGAGCGCCCGCTCGGCCAGTTCCCGCGACCGGCGGCGACCGGACCAGACGCCGCCCAGGTCCTCGGCGATGGCCGCGACGACCTCCTCGCCATCGGGGGTCAGGCGCACCGGGCTTTCGGTGCCGGGCGCCAGGACATACTCGGTGTCCGGATCCAGACGCCTGGCCAGCGCCACGGCCTGGCCAGCGACGCGCCCCAATTCGGAGGCGCCGCCGGGCGCGGAGATTACCAGCGGGGTCCGCGCCTCGTCGATCAACACGCTGTCGGCCTCGTCGATGATCGCCGACCACAGGCCGCGCTGGATCGGCGCCTCGGCCGCGCCGAAGGCGGCGTCGAGCTTCAACCCCAGGGCGGTCGCGTCGCCGAAGGCGATCCGGTCGCGCAGATGGTCGAAGGCGATCTCCTTCGATGAGGCATAGACGATGTCGCAGGCATAGACCTCGCGCCGGTCCGGCGGCGTGGCCTCGGGATCGATCCCGCCGCAGCTCAGCCCCAGACGGTCGAACAGGGCGCGGCCCTCCTCGAGGTCGCGCAGGGCCAGGTAGTCGTTGGCGGTAATCACGTGGACGGGCCAACCCTCGGCGGCCTGCAGCGCGGCGGCCATGGCGGTCACGAGGGTCTTGCCCTCGCCGGTCGCCATCTCCACCCCGGTGCGGTCCGACAGGGCGGTCGCGGCGACCAGCTGCACCGGGTGGGGCAACAGCCCGGTGGTGCGATGGGTGACCTCGCGCAGGATCGCGAGCCGCCGGGGCCGCAGTTTTGCCACGGTCCGGCTCTTGCGGCCCAGCCGGTGCCAATCCGCGAGAAGCGTCGCGTCGTCCAGATCGGCGACCTCGGGATGCAGGCGCAGGGCGGCGCGGGCCTCGGCCCAGGCGCGCCTGCGGCGCAGGCCGGTGGCAATCGGGGCGAAGGTGCCCCGCGCCTGGGCCCCGAGGTCAAAGCCGGGCCGTCGGGGCGCGGCCTTGCGCACGTGATCGGGGATCGGCGGCAGGCGGCGCAGCAAGCTCACAGCGCCAGTCTTTCCAGGAAGGTCTGCCGGATCATCCGCCACAGGCGCGGCGCCAGCGGGCTGCGGCCGTGATCGAACCGCACCCAGACCAGCGCGCCGATCGCGGTCTCGCCATAGGTCACGCCGCCGTCGATCTCGGCCAGGTGAAACGGCTGGGCGGTGCGGCGCCCGTCCTCGTCCGATGGATCGAGCACAAGCGGCCCGCCCGCCGGTTGCGACAGGGCGGGAAACTCCAGCCGCCGGGTGGCCTCGGGGGCGATGGTGCGCAGGTGCCCGACCCGCCCGTCGAAGCCCCGCCCCGGCAGGTGGACCGATACCTCGGCAGGCGACAGCGCGACCAGGTCGATGCGGTTCGCCGGCACCGCGACCCGGATCTGCGCGGGGCTGTCCTCTGGCACGAGGATGCCGACCTCCATCCCCTTCGCCAGCCGGCGGCCGGGGACCAGGATGTCGGAGCGGGCGAGGAACTGCCCCGACGCCCCCGCGCTCAGCGCGAGCCCGGCCAGATCGACCCCAAGCCCGGCCTGCTCTTCAATCAGGTAGCCGATCTCGGCGCGGGTGGCGGCGGCCTCGTCCATGCCGGTGCTGCGCACCTCGTAATCGGCCAGCCGGGCGCGGGCGGTGGCGATCCGCGCGTCGATCACCTCGAGCTCGGTCGTGGCGAGCGGCGCGACCAGGTCGGCCAGGGCCTGGCCCGGCTCCACATGGTCGCCGGCCTGGGCGCGGATATGCAGGATCTCGGCCTCGACCGGGGCCGAGACGCGGGCCGCATCCGGTGCGGTCACCACCCCGGGCGCCACGGTGCCGTGCGGCACGGGGATCAGCAGCAGCGCCGCCGCCGGCAGCCCCCCGATCAGCGCCGAGACCAGAACCGCCCGCCCCCGCCTGGAGGCGACCCGCGGTTCGGTGGCCACATGCCAGACCCCCTTGACCAGCGGCAGAACGATGGTCGTGGCCACCGACCACAGGGCAAGCGCCAGCCCGATCACCCGGTATTCCGAAGCGACGAACAGCGCGATCGTCATCGTCAGGAAGATCCGGTAGGCGTAGGAGGCCGGGTGATAGGGGATGAACCAGGCGGTCTCGGTCCGACTGCGGGCGGGGGAGTCCCAATTGGTCAGGCCAAAGCCCAAACGGTGCAGCATAGCCGACCACCAGGCCTGGCTGCGCCCGGCGAGGTTTTGCACGCCGATGGCATCCGACAGCATGAAATAGGCATCGAACCGCAACAGCGGGTTGCCGTTGAAAAGGAGCGTCGAGACGCCGGCGATCAGCAGCATGTTGAAGGCCAGCGCGCTGACCATCCCGGTCTCGGCGCCCAGCCAGACATACATCGCTCCCGCCGCCAGCAGCGTCTCGGCCATCATCCCCGCCCCGCCCACGAGAATCCGCGCCCCGCGGGACCGGAACGCCGCGGCGGCAGAGGCATCGACATAGGGCGCGGGCAGGAACACCAGGAACATGATCCCGAATTCGCGCACCTCGCCCCCCCAGTGGCGCACGGCCCAGCCATGGGCCATCTCGTGCAGCGCCTTGGCGAAGGGAAAGACCAGCGCCGCGATCAGCAGATTGTCCAGCGCCAGCGCCCGGTCGAGCACCGCACCGCTCAGCCGGTCCCAGTTGGCCAGCGTCTCCACCGCGAGCCAGGTGACGCAGGCCAGCCACAGCAGGAACCCCGGCACGCTGAAGACGGGCCGCACGAACGGATAGGTCGCCTGGATCAGCGCGTTCGGATCGAACAGCGGCACCTTGATGAACAGCGGACTCTTGAGCCGTTGCAGCATCTTCTGGCGGCTGACGCGGCGGGCGCGGTGGCCGAACTCCGTCAGGGTCGGGGCGGCGCCGGAATTGAGCGCATCGGCCTGGTGCAACTGGCCGAGCAGCCGGATCGTCTCGTCCTGGCCGGGCGCGTCATCGCCGAAACGGTCGAGCACCCGGCGCCAGATCGCGTCGAGGGTCTGGCGCCCGTCGCAGGCCCCGATGATGGCATAGCTCGCGGCGTCCAGACGGAAGTGCTTGTTGGCCTCGGGGGCCGACAGGATGTGCCAGACCTCGCCCTGCTCCAGCCTGCGGGCCACGGTGACCCCGGGGCGCAGGCGCGGCGCCAGCCCCGCCATCTTGTACCAATAGGGCGAAAAGAGCGGACTGTCCCCCTCGGCGGCGCTCATCCGCGGCCCCTCGCGCGGCCGGGGCCGGGGCCGGGGCGGCACCGGGGGACGGGCGGCCGCGGGGTCATGGCCACATGCTCCAGAGCCGCAGGCGCAGGCTTTCCAGGAACGGGCGGCCCCAGGTCATCACCCAAAGGTCGGTGCCGGTGGTGATCTTGCCGACCCCCTCCATCCCCAGGCCAAGGTCCGCGGGCACCTCTCCGGTCAGCCGGGCCAGGGCGCGGAAGGTGTTCTCGCCGTCGCGGGCCTCGGTCAGGGGGGTCAGGCGGGTCACCTCGAACGTCAGCGGCCGTTCCGGCATGGCGGCCAGGCGCAGCGTGCCGGTCTGACCCCGCCGGACCCGATCAACGCCCGCGTCGGGAACATGCAGGGTCAGGCTGCGCTGTTCGCGCGGCGCGAGGGTGAGAAGCTCCTCCCCCCGCCCAACGGGTGCGCCGACAAGCCCCTCGGTCGCATCCAGCGTCACCACCCCGTCATAGGGGGCCCGCAGGCGCCCGGCCTCCAGCTGCGCCTCGGTCAGGGCGATCTCCGCGTCGACCTCGGCGATCTCTGCGCTGAGGACTGATAGCTCGGCGCGGTTGTTGTTCGCGATCGCGGCGTCCCGCTCGATCTCCTTCTGGCGGCGCGTCGCCTCCTGCCGCAACAGGTCGAGCGACAGGTCCCGGTCGTCGAGCCGCGCCAGAAGCTGCCCCGCCTGCACCACGTCCCCCGCCCGCACCAGCCGTTCGGCGAGAAAGCCGTCGAAGGGAACCGACACGATCACCCGGTCATCCGAGGTGATCTCGGCATCCGCCGTCACCCGCGCCGGCGCCGTGACCGTGGCCGCCGCAAAGATCAGCCCGGCCAGCACCAGAGCGGCCAGTTTCCAGCCCAGCGCCTTGGGCCCGATCAGCGTCGCAAGGCCCGCGACGCTTCCCTCCCAGGCCCGGGTGATCCAGAGCCGGTCTTCCCGCCGTTTCAGCTCCAGCAGCGGGGCGAGCGCATCGCCCGCGATATCGAGCACCGGGAGCGCGGCCTCGCCCGCCTCGGGGGCGGCGAACTCGGCGACGATGGCGCCCCAGGGCCGCTCCACATCGCCGATGGGCAGGGCGACGACGGACCCCGAGCCGGTCTCGTGCGCCAGCGCCTCCAGCTGGCGGCGCGACAGGGGGCGGGCGTCGGCGCCGGCCGGCCAGACCAGCGCCTCGGTCTGGTCCAGCGCCTCGTCCGCGGCGGCGGTCAGCAGGTCCAGCGCCCGGGTGCGGCCCTTGAAATCGGCGGTATGGGACAGCGCCTCGACCCGCGCCCCGCGGCGGCGGTTGCGGGCGATGGCGACCCGATCGGCGCCGAGGGCCACCGCCAGATCCGTCGCCGCCGCGCGGGCGCAATCGCGATAGCCGTCGGTTTCCAGCGACCGGACCAGCAGTTTCAGCGCGTCCGAGGCGCCGCCGTCGAGCGAGATCTGGGTGGGGCTCTCGACCGCCCCGGCGCGCAGGCGCAGCAGATGCGCCTCGACCCCGGCCAGCCCCCATTGCAGGCGGCGCAGGGCGGCGGCGCGCTCTGCATCGGTCCCGGCGTCGATCTCGGCGGCGGCGACAGCGGCGGTGCCGTCGATCCGCGAGGCGAGCGCGATGGCGGCCCGGCCGGGGCCCGCCGCCCGGACGGAAGGTTTGCCGGTCTCGGCCACGGCCGCAGCGGCCATGCGCACGGGCTCCGTCGGGTGCCAGTCGGAGGGGGCCCGGCCCTGGGGCCGCAGCACGCCGTCCGCCTCGCGGATCAGAAGAAGGATAGTGGCGCCCTCGCCAAGCTCCCGCGCCTGGGTCACGCACCATCCCATGGCGAACAGCGCATGTTCCGAAACCGACGTGCCCGCCGGCGAGACCGCGTCAGGTTTCGAGCTTGCCAAACCGGGCTTCATATTCCTTGACCCGCCTTTCGAGCAGAATGGACAGGCGCTTGGCGGCGAAGGGCGACAGCACGATCCGGTCTGACAGCCGCACGACGAGTTCGTCGGAGCCCTGGGCATTCCAGGTCTGGTTCGCGCCGAACAGCAGGGTCATCTCCTCGCGCGTCGCCAGCACGTTGACGACATTGGCGAAAGAGCTGGACATGTTGCTGTCGTCCCAGACGACCTTCGGCCCGGCCCCCAGTTGCGCCTGGGGCGGAGGCTCGGGCGCGTCCGAGGCCTTGCTCTGGCTGGCGGTCTGTTTGCCGGTCTTGTCATTCATGATGTTGTCCGTTTCCTGAACCTGTCGTGAACCGCGCGACCGCCGAAGCTCAGCTCCATTCGATCGCAACCTCAACCTGACCCGGCAGCGGCCCGTCTGCAAGCACCGCGTCCGGGCGACCCTCGTCCACAAGCATCAGGGTCTCGGCGACCTGGAAGCTGCCGCCGGGCAAGACCGCCCCATCGACGTTGTAGACCCGCAGCGTCACCTCGGTCCAAAGCCCGGCGATGATGCTGTCGAGATCGAAGGCCAGACGCGCCGAGCCCCGCCCTGCGGGGATCACCGCCTCGCCGAACTCGCGGATCTCGCCATCCGCCTCGAGGCTGAAGCTGACGGTCACCGCCTCGGTCGCCGGCGCGGTCAGGTCGAGCTCGAACGCGACCTGCTCGCCGTCGCCCTCGGGGCTCGGCTCCACGCTGCCGCCCGAGATGGAGAGCCTCGGGGCGGGCGTCCACTCGATCTCGGAGGCCCAGAGCACGTGATAGGCCGGCGCACTTTCCGCCCCACGAGCATCGACGGCGATCAGCGAGACGACCTGCTCGCCCGAGGCGTCGTAGACGTGGCTGATCACGTTGCGGGTGCCGTCTATCTCGTTCACCGCGCCGTCGCCCCAATCGATGCGCCAGGTCTCGATCGCATCCCCGTCCGCATCGGTCGCCTCCGGGGTCAGCGAGACCTCGGCGCCGACGGTCGCGGTTTCGGGGCCGGTCAGGGTGGCCTCCGGCGGGGTATTCTCCGCCGGCTCGGACGCGAAGGCGGCAAAGCTGCTGAACGCGGCGAAGGCCGCGGCGGGCGCTGCCACGTCGATCCGCACCTGGGTGCTGCTGGAGAGGCCGCGGGCGTCGGTTGCCCGCACCTGCGCGGTGAACCTGCCTTCGGACAGGGCCGGGACATCCCAGCTGAGGACCCCGCCCTCCGAGACCACGAGCCCCGGCGCGTCGGTTGTCAGCACCTCGAAGGTCAGCGCGTCGCCGTCGGGGTCGGTCACCCGGTCGGTGAGGTCCAGCGTCAAAAGCTCGCCGCCCGTGGCCGAATTGGCCGGGCGCCATTCCCAATCGGGCTTGGCGTTGTCGACGTTGATGGTGACGATGGTGCTGCCGCTCAGGCCGAAGCCGTCGGTGGCCCGCACCCGGGCCGTGAACTGGCCCTCGGTCGCCGGCGGAATATCCCAGCTGAGGACCCCGCCCTCCGAGACCACGAGCCCCGGCGCGTCGGTCGTCAGCACCTCGAAGGTCAGCGCGTCGCCGTCGGGGTCGGTCACCCGGTCGGTGAGGTCCAGCGTCAAAAGCTCGCCGGCCGTGGCCGAATTGGCCGGGCGCCATTCCCAATCGGGCTTGGCGTTGTCGACGTTGATCCGGAAGATCGTGCTGGCGCTCAGACCGGCGGGATCCATCGCCTGCACCCGCGCCCAGAACTGGCCCTCGGTCCCGGCCGGGATATCCCAGCTGAAGACGCCGTCCGGGGAAATCGTCATCCCCGCGGCGTTCCAGGTCAGCAGACCAAAGGTCAGGGTATCGCCGTCGGGATCGGTCACCCGGTCCGTGAGGTCCAAGGCAAAGAGCCCGTCGGAATTGGCCTGGACGGCCGGCGACCAGTCCCAGACGGGCCCGGCATTGTCGACGTTGATCCGGATGATGGCGCTGCTTTGCAGGCCGAAGGCATCCGTCGCCCGCACCCGGGCCGAGAATTGGCCCTCGGTTCCCGCCGGGATATCCCAGCTGAGCACGCCGTCTTCGGACACCGTGATCCCGGCCACGTCGGAGGACAGCACCTCGAAGGTCAGGTCGTCGCCCTCCGGATCGGTCACCCGGTCGGTCAGGTCCAGTGTCAGAAGCTCGCCCGCATTGGACTGGACGGCGGGGCGCCATTCCCATGCGGGCTTGGCATTCTCGTCGCGCACCTCGACGGCGAGGTCTGCGGGGTCGCTCTCGCCCCCTTGCGCGTCGATCGCGGCAAGGATGACGGTGACCGGCCCGGGCGCTGCATAGCTGTGGCTGAGGCTGAGGCTTTCGAGGGTGCCGGCCAGGGTTTCGACCGTGCCGTCACCCCAGTCGATCCGCCAGTCGACGATGTCATCGCCGCCCGGATCCGTCGCGCTCGGGAACACCGTCAGCGTCTCGCCGGTCAGCACAGCGCTCGGCCCGGCAAGGCTTGCGACCGGGGCGCCGTTCCGCACCTCGAGAGAGAAAGTCTCGTCGTCGAACAAGAGCGCATCGCGGCCATCGATGGCGCGGACCTGGATGTCCTCGCTCCGGTTCGGGCCGGTGGCGGTATAGGTCAGAAGGCCGGTGTCGGGATCGACAGAGGCGCCGGCCGGCCCCAGGACCAGCGACCAGACGATGTCATCGTCCTCGGCATCGCTGACGAGCCCCGAGAGGTCCAGGCTCAGGGATTCGCCCTGGGTCAGGACCTGGTCCGAAATGACCTCGATCACCGGGGCCGTGTTGCCGGGGCTGACGTTCAGCGTGACGGTCGCGGCCAGCGAGGTCAGCACGTTGCCCGGGGTGCCCGCCGGATCGCCGGTGTCCGTCACCGTGAAGGTCAGCGTCTCGGCCCCGTTGGTCCCGGCCGGTGCGAGGTATTCGAACACAAGGTCGCTGACCCGGGTCAGCGTGCCCACCGAAGGCGCGGTCACGATCTGCGCGACCAGATCGCCGCTCGCCGTCTCGATGTCGGTGCCCGAGAGCACCAACGTCTGCAGCACGCCCCCCGTCACGGCGACGGTTTGCGCCAGCGCCACGGGGCGGTCGTTGACCGGCGTCACCACGACGGAAACCTGGCCGGTGGTGCTCGCGCTGCGGCTGTCGGTGACCGAGTAGGTGAAGGAGTCCGCCTGGGTGCTGTCCGGATCGGGACGATAGGTGACCGTCCCGGCCTCGGCGTCGAAGCTTTCCAGCGCACCGAAGGACGGCGGCACGGTGATCGCGTAGGTCAGCGCGTCGTCGTTCGCGTCGCTGCCCGCGAGCGTGATCGCGACAGATCCATCCTCGAGCACCTCGGCCGAGACCGGGCCGGCCACCGGCGGTGTGTTCGCCAGGACAATGTCGAACTCCGCCTCGGTCGACCGGGCCGGGGAGCCGTCGTCGGTGGCCTGCACGGTGACGGTAACGGTGCGGTCAGCGCCCGCGCCGGTCCAGGCGAACACCCCAAGCGGGGTCAGGCTGGCACCCGCGGGTCCAGAGACCAGCTCCCACGTCACGGCATCGTCCTCGCCGTCGCTGACGAGCGGCGCGAGGTCCAGGCTCAGAGCCTCGCCCTGGGTCAGATCCTGATCGGGGATCGCCTCGATCACCGGGGCGGTGTTGCCGGGGCTGACGTTCAGCGTGACGGTCGCGGCCAGCGAGGTCAGCACGTTGCCCGGGGTGCCCGCCGGATCGCCGGTGTCCGTCACCGTGAAGGTCAGCGTCTCGGCCCCGTTGGTCCCGGCCGGTGCGAGGTATTCGAACACAAGGTCGCTGACCCGGGTCAGCGTGCCCACCGAAGGCGCGGTCACGATCTGCGCGACCAGATCGCCGCTCGCCGTCTCGATGTCGGTGCCCGAGAGCACCAACGTCTGCAGCACGCCGCCCGTCACGGCGACGGTTTGCGCCAGCGCCACGGGGCGGTCGTTGACCGGCACCACCGAGATCGAAACGGTCGCCGAGGCCGTGCCCAGCTTGCCGTCATCCACCGAGAAGCTGAACGTGTCGCTGCTGGTGCTGTCCTGGGTCGGGCGGTAGGTCACCACGCCGGTGGAGGGATCGAAATTAGCCAGCGTGCCGAAGGCCGGCTGACTGGTGATCGCGAAGGTCAGCGTGTCTTCGTCGTCGTCCGAGGCCTGCAGCGTGATCTCGACAGTGCCGTCCTCGGTCACCTGGACCGCCGACGAGACCGCCACCGGCAGGGTGTTGGTCGAGCGGTCGACCTCGAAGGTGCGGATGAAGTCGCCGCCCTCGTTGCCGTCGCCATCGCCGTCGAGCCGATTACCCGCGGTGTCGTAGATCGCGAGCGTGCCCGACAGCGTCAGGCGCCAGTTTCCGTCGGCCAACGGGTCGGCGAAGCTGAGCGTCAGGTCAGTCTCGGGGAAGGAATAGGCCGGCTGCAGGGCAACCAGCACGTCGTCGCTGGTGTCGAAGATACCGTCGAGGCCCGCCCCGCGCAGCTCGTAGTTGGCGGCGCTGCGGGCCGACACGAGCTCCAGCGCCTCACTGGTGACGACGGTCAGCGCGGTGAAGGCGTCCGCAGTGGTGCCGGCCTCCGGCGGAAGCTGCGGGATCGACAGCACAACGGGCGGCGTCACGTCCCCGGAATCGCCCTGGAATTCAAAGGCCCCGATGTCGTAGTAGATCAGGCCGTCCTGCGGGGTCAGGGTCCGGATGTCGCCGTCGGACGGGCTGCCGCCGTTAAGGTCGGAATAGACGAAGGTGTCGCCGTTGCCGGCCGACAGGCCGATCCGGGCGCGCGGGTCCACGTTGCCCGCCCCGTAGTCGAAGGCGACCGAGCCGTCGTCGAACAGGGTGACCGAGAAGTTCACATCGTTGGCAGACGCGAGACCCTGGGTCTGCCCCTGCCAGCGGAAGCGGACCCAGCTGCCGTCGCCGGCCTCTTCGCGGAACACGTCGCCGTTGGTGACGGCCGTGGTCATGTTGGTCCAGAACGGCGCGATGATCGGCCGGGCGAGGAAATTCTCCTCGGTGTTGGAATAGGCCGGAGACTGCCTTCCGAACTGCAGATAGCCGTCGGAGACCACGCGCACCTCGGTGTAGTCGGTGCCCTGGTAGTGGAATGTGAACGGCAAGGCCTGGTCGGAGAAATACTGGCTGGACCGCAGCGAGATGGGCACACCGCTATAGGCGAAGGTGCCGGTCCCGCTCGACTCCACGAAAAGATCATAGCCGTCGCCGGTATTGGGCGTCGTCGGGTCGTCGGACCGGGGGCGGTCGAAGTAGTCGCGCAGCAGGGCGCCGAAAGCCGTGCCCGCGTCGATCGCCGCAGAGCCTGCGTCGAGGTTGAAGTTGTCGTCGGCCCCGCCGCCCAGGTTGGTGTCGAGCCCGCCCAGCACGTTGTCGGCGCCGTCGATGTCGAGGAAGTCCGGCGCGGCCTGGACGCTCGAGGATCCCTCGCCCGAGACCCCTTGCCAATCGGCGAGGTCCGTGGCCGCGGTGCCGGCCCAGTCGCCCACCGACGCCTGCACCGTTCCCCGGTGGAACAGGTTGAAATCGCTGTCGAACGTGCCGCCCGCGGCGGCTGCCGATACCGAGATGATATCGCCCTGATCCGATTGCAGGATATTGTTGCGAAGGGTGATGTCGGTCGCGAACGCGTTGTTCAGGGACAGGGCGTTGCCGACAGATTGATAGATCGTGTTGCCGACGAAGTCGGCACCCGTCCGCCCCGAGAAGACAACCGCCGCATTGGTGTTGTCATAGATCAGGTTCTGCCGGAAATCGTATAGTGCCGAGCTGCTGGTGTAGGTGCTGACACCGGTCGCATTGGAATAGATCTGGTTGCGCAGGAAAGTGCCGCCCCGGCCATAGACCCCGGTATCGTTCGAGAAGATCCGATTGTTCTCGATGGATCCGCCAAGGTTGTAGATGCCCGTCGTCCCGCCGTGGACAACGTTGCCGACCGCCGAGCCGTAGGCGACATAGATGTTGGTGGCCGCGTTGCCATAGACCTCGCTATCGACGATCCGCCCATCGGTGTCGTTGATCGAGACCCCGTCGCCCGCGTTGTCGCGGATCACCGCATCGCGGATGGTGACGCTCACCCCGGAACTAAGGCTCGGGACGTAGACCGCCGCCCCGGTCGAGCGGCTGCCCGAAACCTCGAACCCTTCGGCGACGCTCGTGCCGCTGCCGCCGACCTCGAGCGCCCGGCCGTTGTCGAAGAACTGTCCGCCGGTCAGGGTGAGGTTGGTGACCGCGCTGTCGATGGCATAGGTGTTGCTGTTGGACAAGCCGGTGTTGCTGACGACGAGATCCCGCAACGACAGGTCGCTGTTCCCGGCCAGGGCATAGATCCCCTGGTACTGCATGTCCGTCAGGGTCAGGTCGGACAGGGTGACGCGGTCGCTGGCCGCGCTCGTCTCCATCACGAAGCCGCGGTAACCGCCGACCAGGCTGAAGTCCGACATGCTGATGTCGGTGGCGCCCCGGAACTGGAAGCCGTCGCTGCCCGCGTCGTTGGACAGCCGGGTAAAGACCGTGGCCCCCTGCCCGGCGCCGCGGATCGTGATCGGGTTGCCCTCTGCCCCCGAATCCTCGGCATCCAGGAAGATGTCGGTCGGGATCACGTAGGACCCCGCGTCGATCCAGATCCGGTCGCCGGCCTCGAGGTCGTAGGCGCGGATCAGTGCGCCGAGATCGGCCATGGGATCGGCCGCCGACTTGCCCGAGTTGCTGTTGTCGCCGATGGCGGTGGTGTAGATGTCGCCGACGAGGCTGTCGTCGTTGACGTAGAAATCGCGCCCGCCATTGGCGATCCGGAACCCGGAATCCGAGGTGTCGGACAGCACGCCGTTGGCATCCGTCACGCGGATCAGGGCGGTCTCTCCCGCGGTTTCGGGGGTGGCGATCCAGTCGACCGTGCCCAGCCCGGCGCGGTTCACGGTCACGCCGCCGGCCACCGGCGTCCAGCTCGTGCCGCCATCCGTGGAGACCTCCATGTCGAACCGCGGGGTGCCCGAGGCGGCGGGCACTTCGCGCAGCAGTTCCAGCCCGGACAACAGCGGGTAGCCGCTGGAGCTGTCGGCCATGAACTCCACCACGATCTCGCCATCCACGGCGGCGATGCCGGAAACGTCGAAGCTGGTGGCGACATAAGTGCCGTCCGTCGCGTCGTAGAAGGTCCGGTTGCTGGCCATCTCGACGCCGTTGACGAAGACGTCGAACGAGGCCGGGGTCGAGCTGCCTGCGATGCCGTGGACGCGCAGGGCGAAGGTGCCGTCGGCGGCGGGCAGGGTGTAGCGCAGAGGTGTGCCGGACGACGGGATCCGGACGGCCCAGTCGTAGATCTCGACCGGCACCTCGGGGCGATCCGTCCCGACATAGTTGGTGCCGACACTCCTGAGAATGCCCGAGCCGCTGCGGAAGGCGTCGGAGGATTGCCAGTGGACCCCGTCCGGCGCCGTGATCTCGACAGAGCGGGCCGACAGGGACAACACCGCCTGGTCGCGCAGGAAGCCGTAGGTGCGGAAGGTCAGCGGATAGGACGTGCCGGCCTGGAATTTCTCGCCCCGGTTCGGCGAGAGCACCTGGATGGTCTGGGCCGCCGAGGTCTGCGCATCGGCGGTGTTGCCGAAGGCGCCGATGTTCACGCGGCCGCCGTTGGTGTCGGGCTCCAGCGTGTGGATCGACCCGGGGTCGCCCGCATCCACGCCGGGCCCGGCGGCCATCAGACGGAAATCGCCCCCGGCCGCGTCGACGAACATCGCCGGCGCCTCGATCGAATGGCCGTCGAGGCCGGTGGCGTAGTGGAACGCCTCGCGCCCGGCATAGACCTGCCCATCCCAGAGGCCGACGGTCGCCGTTCCGCTCAGATCGAACTGGTTGTAGTCCGACCGGACGCCCAGTTGCGCCTCTGGCGTCAGGCTGAGCGCCGCGCCCGCGGACATCTGCACCAGGTTGTTGCGCAGGACGGAATCCGGCGTGGAGCCGTAGATCTCTATCCCGATCTCGCCAGCCGCGCCCATGACGATGGTATTGTTCTCGACCAGGTGGTCATCGCCTTCGCTGATCGAGATGGCTTTGCGGATCGCGTCGCCGTGGATCACGTTGTTGCGGATCGTCGCGGAATCGCCGTTGGAGGGCCGCAGCGCGATGCCGAAAGCGGAGCCGCTGACGTCATTCCCGGCGATCACGGTGCTGCTGGCGCGGCCGCTGTAGATCCCCACATCGGTGTTGTCGACGAAGGTATTGTTGAACACCCGGGCGCCGATATACGCGTCGACACCGACCCGGTTGCCGGTAAAGACGCTGTCGCTCAGGCTGCCGTAATAGCTCTGGACCGCGAAGCCCTGGTTGCCGGTGGCCGCGATCCCGGTGGCGGTCACGTCGTAGAGATAGGCCGCGGTCGAATTCACGCCGCCCAGGTTGCCGTCGATGACGAGGTCGGACGCCGTCCCCCCGTACATGAAAAGCGATCTGCTGGTGTTGTCGACAAAGTGCGTGCCGGTGATGACGGCATCGGCTGCGGCGCTGCTGAACTGGACCCCGTTCCTGTTCTCGCGGACCTCGCCGCCCTCCATCACGATGCGGTCACCGCCGAAATACGCCGCGTTGCCGGTGGTGAGCGCAGAATTGCGCAGGGTCAGGTCGCGGAACAGGCCGTCATGGCTGTCGGTGCTGACCTCGACCGCCTCGTGGTCCGTGTCGTGCACCGTCACATTGTCGAGCACGGTGAAGTCCGACCCGCTCAGGATCGCGAAGCCACGGTATGCGTTGGTCACGGTCACGTTGCTGATGCGGATGTAGTCGGCCCCGAGGATCTGGAACCCGTCCGCGCCGGTGGTGCGCGAGGTGCGGTCGAATATCGCCTCGGACCCCTCGACCGTGGGGCCAATCACCTCGACGAACTGGCTGGCGTCGCCGGAATCGTCGGCAGTGAACGTCGTGTCCCGGGTCAGCAGGTAGACACCGCTGTCGACAAAGACGCGGTCGCCGGCCTCGAGGTCGTAGGTGTCCAGCAGGTTCGCCAGCGTCGCCATCGGCGCATCGGCCGATTTGCCGGTGTTGGCATCGTCGCCCACCGCGGTGGTGTACTGGTCGCCGGTCAGGCTGCCGTCGTTGATGAAGAAGTCGCGGCCGTTGTTGCCGATCAGGATCGCGCCGCTGATCTCGCCCTCGGCACCGGTCTGTTCAGAGACCGCGCGCAGCCGGGTGGAAGTGTCGGCAAAGGCTTCTGCCGGGGTCCAGTCGAACTGGGCGGCGCCGAACCGGTCGAGCGCGATGCCGGAGCCGACGCTTGTCCAGGTCACGCCGCCGTCGGTCGAGGCTTCGACCGCCACGGTCGCCGCGGGGTCGCCGCCCGGCACGGTCTCCTGCACTTCGAGGGCCGCGATGGCCGGGTTGTAGCTGCCCGGCGCCTCGATCCGGATGGACAGGCCATCCCCGCCGGTCACAGTCACCTGCATGGCGACGGTGCCGACGACACTGCGGGCGCCGGTAAGACCGAAGAAGCTGAAATCGGTCAGCACCTCGGCGCCATCCGCGGTCACCGTGATCCGGTCGGACAGATTGTCCGAATATGCGGTGGACCAGCCGTGCAGCCGCAGCGTGTAGGTGCCGTCCGCCAGCTCTGGCAGGGTCAGCGTCATGTCATCGCCGCGCAGATAACTCGCATAGAGACCGTCCGCCCCGAGCATCGGCGAGGTGAGCGTCAAGCCAGACAGGGTCGCCGTGGAGCTTGAGGCCCCCGAAAGGCCGACGAGGAATCCGTCGCTCCAGGCGCCCTTTCCGGGCTCCTGCACGGCGGTGGCGGTTGCCCGTGCGCCAAGGTTCACGTTCAGGACCGGCCTGATATCGCGCAGCCCATCGGTGCGGATGGCGACGCTGGTGACCTCGCCGACCTCGATCTTGTCGAACCGCGTCGGCGACAGCACCTGCAGAAGCTCGGCCGGCGAGAGCGCGGCCTGCGCCGTGCCGCCCAGGGCGCCGATATCGGAACGGCCGCCGTTCGGCGCGCCCTCGGCGTAATAGGGCCGCACGAGGTCGGCGCCGTCGCGCGCGGGCCCGTTCGGATCGATCGAGAAATCGTCGTCGGTCGCGCCGCTGCCCGGCAGCGCCTCGATCCGGATCGCATCGGCCAGGAACGGACGGCTGTCCTGGCCGTAGGCCTGGACCGTCAGCGTGTCGCCGGTGATCCTGACAAGCCCCAGGTCGCGCCACGGCACGCCTTCGCCGGCAATGGCGGTGGACGGATCGCCATACTGGCTCACACGCTCGCGGCTGACGATCACATCGCCGTCAAGCACGTCGAATACCGTGGCGCGGCTGGAGGCGCTGTCGCCGTCCCAGGTTGCCCAGACCCGGTAGATCGCGGTCGGGTCGAGCCCGTCGAACGTCCATTCGGCCAGCCCGCCGGGTTCGATCCGCGCCTGGGTTCCGTCCGGCTGTCCGGCCAGGTTGCGGCCCTTGTCGTCGAGCGTGATGACCCCGGTCTGGAAATAGCCCGGGCCGCCGTCGGCGTTGTCGATGGTCTGGGTCGCCAGGATCGTCGTGCTGTCCCAGCCCGGAAGATCGTCCGCCCCGTCTGGATCGGTGAACCCGGGATCGCCGAGCCGGGAGGAGATGTCGCGGCCGGTGACATAGAACCACTCGGTCAGGCCCGGGGCCACGACGGCGTCCCAGGTGCCCAGACGCGCCCCCGCGGTCAGGTGGTAAAGGTTGAAATCCGAGGCGAACCCGGCCTGGGAATCCGCCGCGATCGCAAAGACGTCGCCCCCCTCCATCGCGAAGATGTTGGAATTCACGTTCATGTCGACGACGGAATCCGCGGTGATCGCCGTCCCGCCCGTCAGGCTGAACGTGTTGTTGGCGATCAGGACGTTGCGCTCGCCGTCGACGTTCAGGCCAATGGTGGTATCGCCGTAGATCAGGTTGTTCTCTACCACGACACCGCCGCCGCCGGAGAGATTCACGCGGACGTTCGACCCGCTGTTGTCGAAAATCCGCGATCCAGTCAGCCGGGTATCGAGATAATTGCCGGTAAGGTAGGCGCCGGTGGTATTGCCGAATGTCTCTATGCCGGACGCATGTGTGCCGCGATCGACCACGATCCCGACAGAGTTGTTGTAGAATTGGCCGCCGATCACGCGCGCGTTGATCGCCGCCGTCACACCTTCGCCGCTGACATGGTTGTAGGACGTCGCGTTGATCAAAGTCCCCTGGCCGACATAGATCCCGTATTGGGAATTGTCGTGCGCGATCACGTTGGACAGGACGTTCTCGCCGTAGACATAGATCCCGTAGGTGTTGTCGAAATAGCGTCCGTTCTCGACCACCAGCCCGTCATAGGAGCTGCGGATGCCGTAGGAGTTCTGCGAGAACAGGCCGTCGCGCACGGTGACGTCGGCATCGCCCTCAAGCTCGACCCCGCGCGAGGCCAGGTCGACCACCAGGCCCTCGAGCAGGATGCCCGAAGCGCCGGCCTGAACCGCAACGCCGGTGTCAGAGGGATCGTGGATCGTGATCCCGTCAAGGGTCAGCCCCTCGGCGGTGTCGCGCACCCGCACGGTATCGTCGCCGCTGACGAGGGTCAGATCCTCGATCGTGATCCAGTCGCCGATCACGTCGAAGACATAGGCCCCGGCCGAGGTGTTGCCCCGGTCGAACCGCGCAACGGCGCCGGCCACGTCGGGCCCGCGGATGATGAACCGCTCGCCGGCCGCATCACCTGTGCCCGAGACGGTGTCGTCGAGCCGGATGTTCGCCGTCAGGCTGTAGACGCCGGTGTCGACCAGCACGATGTCGCCCGCCCCCAGGTCATAGGTCTCGAGCAACTGCCGCAGGCTGTCGATCGGCGTCCCCGCCGTCAGGCCGTCATTCGTCGCGCTGCCCGCCGCGGTGGCATAGACATCGCCCACGGTGCTGGAATCGTTGACGTAGTAGACATTGATCGGGGCCGCGACCTGGAACGAGTCCGATATCCCCTCGAGCCCGGCCACATCGTCGGAGGAGACCCGGATCCGGTAGCTGTCCAGCGGCTGCGCCACGGGGACGGCCCAGATGTAGCTGCCGTCGTTGGCCTCTCCGGTCGCGATGTCGACGAAAGCCCCGCCATTCTGCGACACGGAAATGGTGACGTCGCCGGGCACGCCTGCGGCACGCCAGTCGATCTCGACCGTGTCGCCCTGCTGCACCGTCTCGCCGTCGCGCGGCGCGGTGGTCAGGATGAACTGGGCCGGGCTTTCCGAGGCCTGGACCGTCCCGCCATAGGCGCCGAGGTTGCGGTATCCACCGTTCTCGACCGGCTCGTCCGCGACGACCGCGGCAAGGTCTGCTCGGTCGATGGCGATGGACTGGCTGCCTCCGGCGATCCGGGTGGAGGCCAGGAACACCGGCAGACCGGTCGTCCCGTCCAGCACCGGCGCCAGCGCGGCGGTCATTTCCTGCCCGGTCAGGCTGGAGAGGTGGAAATTGTCGTCACGCCCGTCCGAGGCGCCGGCGCTGACGTAGCCGACAACCCCGTCCGCGCCCGCCGGATCGACGAAGCCCGGATCGCCGACGATGCTCTCGGCGTCGAGGAAGCTTGCGATCTGCCAATCCGCGAGGGTCGCCCGGTTCGCGGATTGCCAGACCCCAAGGTTGGCCCCGTTCAGCGTCTGGAACAGATTGAAATCGGAATCGAAAGAGCCCTGGGCGTTCGGATGCATCCGCACGCCCAGCGCGCCCGCGCCATCCGCCACGATGATGTTGTCGCGCAGGACGGTGTTGCGATCCCCGCTCTCGAGGTCGACGGCGATGCCGGAGCCGCTCTGCACGAAGGTGTTGGAGCGGATCGTGGTCGCGCCGCTCGCCCCCGTCCGGAAGGCGGCGGTCGAGTTCGCATAGACCAGGTTGTTGAGGACGCTGAGCGCCGAGAAGGTGTTGACGTCAATCCCCACGACGCTGTCGTAGATGACGTTCCCGCCGATGGTGCCGCTGCGGCCGGTGAGGATGCCGTACTCGCGGTTGGCATAGATCCGGTTGTTTAGGATGTCCGAACCGACGCTGTTGGTATAGATCCCCCGGTCGGAGCCGGTCACCACGTTCGACACGGCATCCGCGCTTCCGCTGATCAGGATCCCGTAGGCGGAGGACACCGAGAGGCCCGAGCTCAGAACCGTCGATCCAGCGACCAGAGAGCTGCCGTTGGCCGAGATCCCGGTCGACTGGATGTTCGACACGATGATGCCGAGCGCCTGTGAAAGGTCCTCGTCACCCACGGTGAACAGGCCGGTAGAATTCGACAGGTAAACACCGTTGCGCGCATCATCCACAGTCGTGCGTGTCAGCGCACCGCCGCCGGTCACCTGCAGGTAGATGCCGTAGTCGTCGACGTTCTGGATATCGAGACCGTCGATCCGGGCAATACTGCCCCGCGCCTCGACCGCATCGTCGCCGATGTTGCGGAACACCGAGTTGTCGAGATGGTCGACGCTGCCCGCAACATAAAGGCCGTCACGGCCGGTGTTGCTGATGTCGAGCCCGTCGATGGTGATCCCGGACTGGCCGCTCTCGATCCGGATGCCGTCGCGCAGGGTGTTCGACACCGTCAGCCCGTCGATGGTCAGGTTCTGGGAATCGTTGCGCACCCAGAGGCCGTAATCCGCATCGGCGATCGAGAGGTTCGTCAGGGTGACGAAATCGGCGTCGTAAAGCTCGATCCCGTGATGGCCGGACTGCGCCCCCAGCACCGGGCGCAGCAGCGTCTCGCCGGTCGCGGCGCCGATCATCTGGAAGCCTTCGTCCAGCCCCAGGCCGAAATCGAAGGTGCCCGAGATGACCATGTCGGACAGAAGCGGGTATTCCCCAGTATCCACGCGCAGGATCGCCCCGGCCCCGAGGTCGTAGGCCCGCAGCAGGTTGATCGGCGAGGATTTCGGCGCATCGGCCAGCTTGCCCGTGGCCCGGTTGCTGCCGGTCACGCCGGGGGTGAATTCGTCGTCCACGTTGCTGGAATCGTCGACCCAGAACTCTGTGCCGTCCTCGGGAATCGTGAAGGTCTCGACCGAGCGGTCGAAGACCTCGGGGCTATCCGCAAGGCTGACCTGGATGCGCAGGCCGTAGGTGCCGAAGTCGATGCCGCTGGTGTCGGGAATCCAGATGTGCTCGCCGTCGTTCGGCGTCGTGGCGATGGTCGTGACCAGCTCTGGCCCCGAGGGGCCGTCCTGCCAGAGCGTGATCGACACCGGAGAGCCGGCGGTGTTGCCGAAGCTGTCCCAGCGGATGGAAAGCGGCTCGGTCTTTTCCCAATCGGTATAGAGGTCGGGGAAGACGAGCCGCAGGCGCGGATCCTGCATCGTGCCGCCGGCGATCCGGGCGCTTTCGGGCACGGCACCCACATCGGTGCCCACCCGCGCGGCGGTCATCACCGCGAAGGCCGCGTCGAGCCTGGCCTGGTTTGTGCCGGTGCCGTCGCGCGCCGCCTCGAACCGGAAGGTGATCTGCCGGGCGCCGGCCGGGATCTCGACCCGCTCGGCCAGCCGCTCCCAGCGGTCGCCGGGGTTGCTGCTGTCGATCCGCACGGGGCTGCCGACCTGCGCGCCGCCCGCGTCGAGGAAGGTCAGCGTGATGGAGCCCGCGTCGGCGAAGGGGCCGGTGCCGTCCGACCGCAGCCGCCCGCCGAAGATCAGGTCCACCTGCCCGGTGTCGATGTCGGCCGCGCTGAAGCTGGCAAGGTCCAGCGCCACGGTCTGCTCGGCGAAACCGAGAGCCGCGTTGCCCGGCTGGAAATGTCCGCCGTTCCGGAAACCGCCGGTCGCGGCGACCGACCCGGTCGCGTTCACGGTCCAGCCGGTTCCGCCAGTCTCGAAGCCGGGGTTGCCCAGCAGGTTGTCCACGAAACCGGCGCGGTCGGCCAGGGTCGCGGGGTCGCCCGCTTCGGCCCCGACCGAGGTGATCCGCTGCCCCGCCAGCGTCGGCAGGATCGACAGATCGCCGCCCGCGCGGTCGGCGAAGACCGGGCGCGATAGCATCGGGTTGATGACCGTGGTGCCGGTGGAATGCAGATCGAACCGCGCGAGGTCCATCTGCCAGTCGAGGATGTCGTCGAAATCCCTGGTCCAGTAGACCAGATGCCCCGATCCTTCGGCGTGCAGCAGGTTCCAGTCGCTGAAGAACCCGGTCTGCGCCGTGTTCGCGACGTTGATCGCATAGCCGCCCGCGACCTCGATCACCGAGCTCAGGACCTCGACCTCGCTGGCCGCGCCCGCAAGGCGGACACCGTCGCCGGTGGGCGTCTGGATCGTGACGCCCTCGATCTGCACGCCCGAGACGCCGTCCACCAGGATCGCCTCGGTGCCCGTGCGCACGAAGACCGACCGCAGGATCTCCTGCCCGGCGGTGGCGACCACGCCGCGGCCGCTGTCCATCACCGTCAGGTGCAGGATCCGCCCGGAGAAGCCCGAGACACCCGTGGCGCTGTCGTGGATCAGGACGCCCGAGGCCAGGTCGTCGCCACCGATCTTGCCGGTGCCGCTGACGCCGGTGGTGCCGCCGGTCACATCGGTATTGACCAGCAGTGCGTCGGTCAGCGAGACGCCGAGGGCCTCGCCGATGACGGTGTTCCGCCCGCTCGCGCCGAAGGCCGCGGCAGGGCTGGCGACGCTGGTGGTCACGCCCGTCATGCCGGTGATGAGGTTGCCCGAAATCTGCGCCCCGGCGTTGTAGGCCAGGCCCAAGCCGGTGCCCGCGATCTCGTTGTCGCGGATCATGCCTGTCGCGACCGCGTCGATGGTCAGCGCCGTGGTGCCCTCCAGAAGGTTGCCCTCGATCAGCCCGTCCACGGCGGTCGCGATGACGGTGCCGCCGAGGAAGGCGTTGGCGCGGGCCAGAAGATCCGTCTGCCCGCCGAGCTGCACCGCGCCGGAGGCCGTCACACGCTCGATCCCGATGCCGTCGCCGCCGGTGAGGGTCATCTGGCCAAGTGTCAGGTCGCTCAGCCGCAGGCCGTCGGCGCCGGTCGCGGCCAGCGACCCCAGGTCGAGGCCCTGAACCGTCACGCCGGATCCGGTGACGGCCACGCCGCCGGTCACCGTCACGCCCGGGCCCGCGCCGACCAGGGCCACGCCATCCGAGGCGATGGTCAGGCCGCCGCCATAGGTCCCCGCCGCGAGAACCACCGTGGTTCCGGGCGCACCGGAACTGAGCGCGGCCTGCGCGGCCGCGAGGCTTGCCGCCACGACACGCGTCGCGGGTTCGGTGCCGGCCAGGGTCACCAGGCCGCGGTAGGCCTCTCCCGCGCCCCCCGGCCCGCCGGTCATGAAGCCGACGAAAGCGGTGCCGGTGCCGTCGACCGCAAGGTCGAGCCCGGCCAGATCGTCCTGCTGCAGGCCCGCCCCGGGGCTGAGCGCGTCGCCCGGGATACGCTCGACGAACACGCCGCCCTGCAGGATCCGGTGCTCGATCTCGACCGGATGGGTCGTGTCGCCGGCCCGGACCGATTGCCAGACCAGGTGCAACGCGCCACCGCCTGTGGCCAGGTCCGGCGCCGAGGCGACCTCGCCCGGCATGCTCAGACCGGAGGAACGGTTCGTCCAGCTTGTGCCGTTCCAGCTGCGCACCGCGATATCGTCGCGCTCTCCGGTGGCGTCGTTGATCTCGGTATAGGCGAGGTAGAGCGTGCTGCCGATCCAGGCAACCGAGGGGTCGCTGGCGGTATCGGTTGTGACGCCGGCGACGGTGCTCCAGCTGGCGCCGTCGAACAGGCGCACGCCGAGTGCCGAGCTTTCGGTCGCGTTCTGGTCGTAGGCCACCGCGAAATCGCCGGAGGCCGCGACCGCGACGTCGAAGGAATTGACCGAACCGGTCAGGACAGAGCCGACGCCCAGCGCCTGCCAGGTGCCCGCGGTCAGGATGCGGGCCTTGATCCCGCCGGTATCCCTCCAGAACGCCGCCAGCTCTCCGCCGGACTCGGCGAGCGTCAGCCCATCCGAGAGGCCCGCCAGCCCGATGTTCAGGTCTGGCCCCTGCTGGACCCAGGCCGCGCCGTTCCAGCGCATGACGTGAATCGCATCGCTGGACCCGGTCTCTATCCAGGCCACGACGGGAGCGCCGGTGGCGTCGACCATCAGGTCGACCGCGCTCAGGCTGCCGGTCGCGCCGGCGGCCACGCCTTGTCCGGTGACCGAACCGCCAAGCTCTGTCCAGCCGCTGCCGGATTGCAGGGCCACGCGCACGCCGCCGCCGTCCGCCGGATCGATCCAGGCAGCAAAGCGCCCGCCGCCGGGGGCGCTGGCGAGGGCAAAGCTCTGCGGCGGCAGCCCTTCGGCCCCCGCCAGCTCAAGGCCCGCCAGACCGGACAGGTTGGTCCAGCCCGCGGTGGCGAGGATGCCGTTGGGAAGGTCCTGCGGCTGCGGGGCCGCGGGCGCGATCGGGGGGATCACCGGATCCGCGGTGCCTGCGCCAAGGCCGGCGCCGTCGCCGCCGGGCCCGTAATCCACCGTGTCGCCGGTGCCGGGGCCCGCGACGATATCGTCGTCACCCAGCCCGCCGAACATCAGGTCCGCCCCCGCGCCGCCGAAAATCAGGTCGTCGCCGGCCCGGCCAAAGATCCGGTCGACCTCGTCCGCGGCACCGTCACCGCCGGTGGCCGCGCCGCGCAGCAGGTCGTCATCCGCACCGCCGTCGATCACGTCCCGGCCCAGGCCGCCGTCCGCCGTGTCGTCCCCGGCACCGGTCGAGATCGCGTCGTCGCCCTGGTTGCCGTTGACGGAATCGTTGCCCCCGAGGCTCTCGATCCGGTCGTCACCGGTGCCCCCCGATATGATGTCGCCGCCGTCGTCGGAGCCGGTGATGACATCGTGGCCGCCGTCGCCCGCGATGCTGTCGCCGTCGCCGCCGCCCGCCCGCAGGGTGTCGTCGCCCGCGTCGCCACGGATGGTGTCGGTGCCGAGGCCTCCGTCGATCTGGTCGTCGCCGGCCCCGCCGCGAAGGCTGTCGTCGCCGAGATCGCCGAAGATCAGGTCGATGTCGTCGCCACCGGCCACGGAATCGTCGCCGCGGCCGCCGTGGATCTCGTCGCGGCCGGCGTCGCCGGAGATGCTGTCGTCGCCACGCCCGCCCTCGGCATAGTCGTTGCCCTCGCCAAGCCCGATGGTGTCGTCGCCCGCCAGGCCAAAGACGCTGTCATCGTCATTGCCCCCGAACAGGCTGTCGCCGGTGGCCGAGACCACGTCGGCGCCGAACAGCAGGTCCCGCCCGTCGCCGCCAAAGAGCTGGTTGCCGACGCCATCGCCGGCCCGCAGGACATCGTCGCCGTCCTCGCCGGTCAGCACATCGGTCCCGGCATTGCCCAGCAGCAGGTCGTTGCCGTCGCCGCCAGTCAGATCGTCGTCGCCCGCGCCGCCCGTGGCCACGTCATCGCCCGCGCCCGCGTCGATCACGTCGTTGCCGGTCTCGCCGTGCAGGAAGTCCGCATCGCCGCCGCCCGAGAGACTGTCGTCGCCCGAGCCGCCGAACAGCAGGTCGCTGCCCGCATCGCCGTCGATCTGGTCGTCGCCGCTGCCGCCGCGGACCTCGTCGGCGCCGAGCCCGCCGCTGATGCTGTCTGCGCCCTCCTGGCCCCAGATCCGGTCCTCGCCGGCCTCGCCCGCGATGCTGTCACCGCCGAGGCCCCCGAGGATCTCGTCGTCATCCGCGCCGCCACGGATCGAATCGGCACCCTCGTTGCCCTCGATCGTGTCGTTGCCGTCGTCGCCGAGGATCGTGTCGCCCTCGGTCCCGCCGTAAAGGCTGTCGCGGTCGCCGCCGCCATAGATCCGGTCCGCGCCCGCGTTGCCGAAGATCGTGTCGCCGTCTCGCCCGCCCGAGATCCGGTCGTCGCCGTCGTTGCCGCTGATGCTGTCCGCGCCGGCGTCGCCGCTCAGCCGGTCGTTGTCGGCGCCGCCGGTGATGGTGTCGTTGCCCTCCTGCCCGCGCACGGTGTCATCGCCGGATTCGCCGGCAAGGCTGTCGTCGCCGCGGCCGCCGTTGATGCGGTCGTCGCCGACCCCGCCAAGAATGCTGTCGTCGCCGTCGCCGCCAGTCAGCTTGTCGTCGCCCGACTTGCCGAGGATCGTATCCGCGCCCGCATCCCCGAGCACCACGTCGTTCTGGGCGCCCGCGTCGATGATGTCGTCGCCCGACCCGCCAAAGATCAGGTCGGCCCCGGTGCTGCCGATGACGGAATCCTCCCCGGCCCCGGCGTGGACGACGTCGTTGTTCGTGCCCGCGTCGATGTCGTCATCGCCGCCCTGGCCGGCGATCCAGTCATCGCCCATGAAGCCGACGATCGAATCGTCGCCCTCGGACACACCGGGCAGCGCCGCGGCCAGGGTGTTGTAATCCAGCGTCGGGGCGTAGCCCGTCCGGGCCTTGAAGTCGTTGAAGAAGCTCGCGTTCTTGTTCGGCTGCCCCTCGATGAAGGCGAAGCCCGCGCTGTCGCCGGCGATGAAGTCTGCGCCGTCGGCCCCTTCGGCGGCGAACATGCCCGCGGTCAGCGCCTCGGTCGGGGTAGGATTGGTCGCGGTGTTGCCACCGACGATCAGGTCGTTGTCCGACCCGCCCAGCATCACGTCCGCATCGCCGCCGCCGAACAGCTGGTCGGTGCCGTCCTCGCCAAAGATCAGGTCCGCGCCGCCACCACCGACGAGGATGTCATCTCCGACCTGGCCAAAGAGGATGTCGCGCCCGCCGCCGGTAAAGATCCGGTCGTCGCCTGCGCCGCCCCGGGCCACGTCGTTCCCGTCGGAGCCGATCAGCAGGTCATTGCCGGATCCGCCGTCGAGGTTGTCCTGGCCGCTGATGCCGGACTCGCCGGGGTTGGAAGCATAGAGCAGGTCGTCGCCGCCGCCGCCATAGACCTCGTCGTCGCCGGTTCCGCCGATCAGGGTTTCGGCATTCTGGCCGCCCTGCAGCACGTCGTTGCCCGACCCGCCGCGGATCGAGATGCCCATGTCGGTGCCGGCCTTGGTCTCGAAATCGCCCGACAGGATCAGGCTGTCATGATCGCTGCCGAAGTCGCCGCGGATCGACTGGATGTCGTCGCCGTCCTCGGTGCCGTAGGTCTGGGTGAAGCCGAAGGCCTTGACCTTGACCTGGCCGTTGGACAGCGCCGTAACCTCGTAATCTTCCTTGGTCTCGCCCTCGTAGCCGCCGCCACGGATGTTGGCGCGGTCGCCGACGTTCAGGATCAGCTCGTTCGTGCCCGCGGTGTAGGTCGCAAGCTCCGGCACCACGTCGAGACAGCTGGGGATGTTGAAATCCAGCAGGGTGATGTCCAGCACGTTGATGCGGCTGCTGGAGAAGATGTATTCGAAGACGATATCGACGAAGAACGCGAAGCGCCCCGAGACGTCGAAGATGCACAGCGGCCCGCCTTGCAGGTTGGCCTCGATCTCCTCGAAACGGATCTTGCCGTCGCCCTCGCCGGGCAGCGGGTCCGCGCCCTCGTGCTTCACCCCATCGGCGAAGTTGAACAGGATCTCGGCCGAGATACCGGCGGTCGCCCCGACGCTGAGCCCCGGGAAGCCGACCGAGGCCCCGCCGTAAAGCTCGCCGCGCAGATAGGCCTCGGGCACGTCCTCGCCGTTCTTCAGGTCGTCGATGTAGAGCCCGGCCAGCAGGCTGGTCGGGTCGTTCGTTTCCAGGAATCGCCGCGCCCCGTAGGTGTCATAGCCGAACGCCAGATCCAGCCCGGCATAGAGCCCCCCGCCCAGCACGAGGTTGATCGGCGGCGCCGGCCAGATCGGGATCGACTGGCGGAAATCGAAGCCGACGCGCAGCGCCGGCATGTCGTAGGTGACCAGCGGCACGTCCTGCCCGAACAGCAGCCCGAGCGCCAGCATCGGGTCCTCCAGCAGCGGAATCGCAAAGCCGCCGTCCTCGTCGTCGCGCACCGCGCCCAGCGCACTGGCAAAGCCGCCCGCACCCTTGGAGCCCATCGCGCTGAACAGATCCTCGACCGAGGAGATGCCCGACGACCGCCCGGCAAGCTGCGCGGGGGTAAAGCTGATCTGCTGCGAACCGCCCAGATCGGACCCGGAAAGGTCGATGCTGTCCACCAGAACGATGCTGCCCGAGGCCGAGGCCGCCCGCGCCGCGCTGACCACGTTGTAGATCTGGCCTACGGATTCGAGGAAGGCCACGATCTCGTTGTCGCCGAAGAACAGCTCTGCCAGGTCGACCATCGTCACCGGGCGGCCGAAGACGTCGGACAACAGCGGCAGCGGCTCGAACAGGATGTCGAGCAGCGGCTGGATCGGCTCCAGCGCATCGAGGACAGGCTGGAACACCGTCACGATGTAGTCGTTGATGAAGGAGCCGAGGTTCAGCGCGATGTTGTTCAGCGCGACCGTGGGCGTGCCCAGCTGGCCGGTCGATCCCAAGGCCCAATCGGCCGCCAGCTGCGCTTCGAGCGACGGGAAGGGAGAGCTGCTTTCGCCGCTCTCGAGGTCGAAGCCGAAGCCGACCTTGAGGTCGAGGTCCACATTCGCGCCCAGGTCCCAGTCCAGCGCGAAATTGCCCGTGCCCAGCGAGGTGACCGCAAGCTCTCGTCCGCCCTGAAGATCGAATGACAGTCCACCGTAGATCGCGGTTTGCTCCTGGCCCGGGCCCTCGCCCGTCTCGACGATCGCTTCGAGAAAGCCCAACTTCGCGGCGGCGCGGAAATTGTCGCTGAGCGAGGCGGTCAGCGCGGCACGGAATTCCGGCGCCGGGTTGCCGCCGTCATCCAGCCCCACATCGCTGAGCAGGTAGAACCCGGTGGAACGGCTGAGCCCGAAGCCGAAATCCAGATCCCAGTCGAGGTCCACGTTGACCTCGGACCCTTCGTCCACGCTGAGCCCGAGGCCCGGCAGGCCGAGGTCGAAACTGACATCGCCGCTCGCGATATTTTCCACCCGCCCGAGGCGCAGCACGATCTCGACATCGGAAATCGTGAGGATATCGCCTTCGTAGTCTCCGCCACGGGCCCAGACCTGATCGGCGCCGTCACTGTCGGTATAATGAAGCTCTGCCGACTTCAGCGCCGAGCCGAAGACCAGGTCGAGCGCATCGAGGACCGCGTCGAAGCCCGGGCTGGAATAGTTGTTCGTCGCGGCCTTGATCTGCGCCCGGAAGTCGGCGACGAAATTCGCCGCATCGCCAAGTTGATCGCCGACGATGGGCAGGTCGATGCCGAAGAGCTCTCCGCGCAGCAGGTCCTCGATGGATTTCAGCGCAAGGTCCAGCCCCGCGCCGATCCCCGAGAACGAGCCCAGCAGATCCATGTTGGCAATCTCGGCCGCGAAATCGGGGGCCGAGAGGGTGATGTCGCCCGCCGCGATCCCGTTGCCGCGGATCAGATCCTCGAGGATGCCGCCAAGATCCGCCGTCGTCAGGGTGATGTTGCCGAGGCTGTTGCCCTCGAGCGGGAAATCCACGGGCAGGTCGACGTCGAAGACGATGTCGCTGTCGAACTCCAGGGCATTGCGCAGGGTCGTCGCGTTCGAGATCAGCTGCGAGATGGCATAACGGGCCTGCGCGTTGGAAAACCCGAATTGCAGCGTGCCGCGATTGGCCGCGTCCGTGGCGCCTACGTCATAGCCCGCGCGGCTGACACGGGCGGTTCCTTCACGCACGAAGACGCCCAGCGGCCCTAGCGCCAGCTCGAAGTCCAGGTCGCTGCCCAGGGCGAAGAGCCCGACCGACAGCCCGGTCTGCTCATCGACGAAGACCGACGGCGTTGCCCCCGACAAGTCGATGCCAAAGACAAGGTTCGCCTCTGCGGCCGCCGAGAATGTCATCGTGGCGGACCCGCTGGCGTCCACCAGGCTGCCCACGCCGCTGATACCGCCGAGCGAACCGATGCCCAGATCGGCCAGGTCGACCGCGAATTCCTTGGGTCCGACGCCCGGATCGCTCGACCCGATCGACTGGCTCAGCCTGATGTCGAACAGAAGGCTCGACGTCGGCGCATCGAACATCAGGTCAAGATCGGAGGCATTGCCCAGAACCCCCGCATCGATCAGCAGCGTCTCGAGATCGGCCTCGAGCCCGGCAAGCGCCCCGGTCGGATCGTCACGGAACGCGGTCGCCGCGTCCAGAACCGTGTCGGCCAGGGTCAGCAGACCGCTGATCGTGTCGGCGAGGATCGGAAGGTCCGCGCCGAGCCCTGTATTCTCGAACCACGAGACCAGAAGCTCGCCCAGCTGGATCAGGGCATCGGCGATATCCTCGGGTGTGAGGCCGTCGAAATCGCCGATCTCGCCCAGGTCGGGGGCCGACACCGTCCAGCCGGAGGGGTCGAAGGCGTCGGGCACCGTGACCGACAAGGTCTCGGTCCCGTCGAGCGAGAACAGGGTGGCCAACGGACCCGTCACGGTGACCGGCGCCGTGAAGCTGCCCGAAATGCTGGTGCCGAGGCCTGCACCGCTGAAGAAATCGCCGATCAACGCCGGGTTGGACGGAAGCTCCGCAAGGTAGAAGACGCCCGGATCGAGATCGAGGGTGATCGACCCGTCAAGATCCACCGTCGCCCCGTCCAGCACGATGTCGACGACGCCGAACCGGGCGGCGGCATCGACCGTACCGTCAACCGCGACCGTGGCCGTGCCCACGAGGTCGTCGATATAGAGCCCGTTGAGAATGTTGGAGCTTGCGACCTGAAGCGATTGCGGCGCCCCGACCTCGCGCCGTGTGCCAAAGCCCAGCTCCGCCGCGCCGCCCGCGTCGGTGGCGTCGGGCTCGATGATCATGGCGGGGACATCGTCGCTGAGGAAGAACCGGATGTTGCCCGTGGTGCTGGACAGCGCCGTCAGCGGGGCGAGCCCGTCGGCCTGCCGCGCCACGTTCATCGCGTGCATGGCCAGGTTCAGATCGGCGACCAGATCGGCCACGCCGGTGTTCGTCGCGGTATCGGCGGCGGCCAGCGTGATCGTCTGGGGCGGACGGCTGCCGATGGCGATCCGCAGCACCGCGTCATTTGTCAGCTGGCCATTCGCCGGCGCCGGGTCGTCGCCGGTCAGCGTCACCGTCGAGCGGGTCTGCGCCCGGCCAAAGCCCAGTTCGGTCGTCGCCGGATCGGTCCCGGCCGAGGCGAAGGCCAGCCGCCCGCCCAGATCGGACGACAGGGCCATGGTCAGGGCGGTGCCGCCGCTGATGTTGCGCGTGCCGACGGTGATCCCATCGGGTGCGAGGCCCTCGGTGGTGCCGCCCTCGGGCAGGGTCGCGCCGGCGTTCAGCGCGGCGGAGACCGCCCGCTGCAGATCCTCGGCCAGATCCTGGACATTGCCGTTGGCGGGCGCGGCGGCGGCGGCCACCAGGATCGTCTCCACCCGGCTGAGGTCGAAACCGAAGCTCAGCTGCAACGCGCCGCTGGCGCTGAGCGAGATCATGCCGTCCGAGGACAGCTCCGCCAGCCCCCCGAAATCCTCGCCCACGGCAAAGCCCGCGTCGAGCGTGCCGAAATCGTGGTTCAGGATCAGGCTGAAATCGAGCCTGTCGGTCGAGGTGTTGTAGCTGGAGGACAGCGACCCTTCGGGCACGCCCGCCGCCGCGGCAAGCTTCTGCACCAGCTCTTCGATCGAGCTGAAATCGGCGAAGTTCTCGGCGTCCTCGAGCGTGCTGGTCACCTGCTCCGAGAAGGCCACGCCCCAGTCCAGCAGATCGCCGACAGTCGCGTCGGAGAACGGAACCTCGGCCCCCATGAAATCCGCGCCGGTCAGCGACGACATCCAGGCCGCGATGCCGCGCAGCCCTTCCAGCAGCGAATTGGCATCCAGGTTCTCGAAGTTGGGCAATTCGTTGGCCAGCGCCCCGCTGAGCACGACGGTCGGCGGCTCGCCCGACAGCGGATCGCCGCTGAAGGTAAAGACGCCGGTGCCCGAGCCGATCCCGCTCAGCCCCGCGCGGACGATCACCGCTCCCGAGACCGAGGACGGCCCCGCCTCGATGTTGAGCAAACCGTCGATCGAGGTCCCGAGAATCTCGCTCAGGGTCAGCGGTTGCGGCAGATCGGTGCCGGCCACCCCGCCCGAAACCTGGGCCTGCAGCCGCAGGGTGGAGGCGTTGTCCAGATCCAGATCCAGCACGCCAAGCCGCAGGCTTGAGCCCACGCCGGTGTCCAGCGAGGCGTCAATCCCGGCGTTGAACTCGTCCAGACGCAGAAAAACTGCATCCTCGGGGTCGCGCAGCGGGTCGAGGTCAAGGCCGATGGTCAGCCGCAGCATCACCGTGGCATTGCCCGTCAGCGTCGCGTCGATGCTCAGGCCGGTGGTCTGTTCGATATAGCTGATCGCCTCGCCGGCGAGCGATTCCTCGATCTCGAAGCCGATCTGCATCACGAAGAGATCGCGCCCCTGGATCAGGCCCAGCTGCTCGGCCACCTCGGTCTGCGCCGCGTCGATCAGGCCCGCGAACATGTTGGCGCGGTCGACGATGACCTGCCGGCCGGCATCGGCCAGCGCCTCCAGCGCATCGGCCGCGGCGGCCGCCGCCTCTTCGGCCAGCGCACCGGGGTTGCTGAAGTGATCCAGCAGCGCCAGGGCCGCGTCTGACAGCGAGCCGTCGAGGTCAAGAAGCTCGGCCAGGGATTTGTCGATGACCGGCAGCGGCTGGTTCAGGATCGGGCTCTGCGCGGCGGCCTCGGCGAACTGGTCCAGCCAGGGGCCAAGCTGCTGGATCGCCGCCCGTGCCGTGTCGGTCAGAGAGCCGTCGCCCAGGATGTCGGAAGGGCTGGAGGGCAGCAGCGCCGCAAGCGCCGAGGTGTCCAGGTCGATCGCCGGCGGGTCGGCCGGGCGGTCCAGCCGCCAGTCGAAGCTGACCGGAACGCTGGTCGTGGCGCCAGCCGTCGCGGCCAGCTCCGCCCGCGCCTCGACCTTGCCGGCCATGGCGGGCGTGGTGAAGGCACCGGCCCCGGCGCCCAGCAATTCGCGCAGGGTCGCCCTGCCGTCGTTGGCCGAGGTGGCGGGATCGACCAGCCGGGTCGACAGGGTCGCCGGGTTGGCCGCGTCGAGCGAGCCGTCGCCTGCCCGCGCCCCGATCTCGACCGTCGCGTTGCGCGCCTGCACCGTCAGCGGCCCCAGCGCGGCCGCCGCCGAGAACGGCGCCGGGGTGGTCACCTGCAGGCCGACGCTCAGCGCCGTCGCGGGCCCGGACGCGAGGTAGACACGGTCCTGGAAGGCCAGCGTCGGATCCAGCAGGATCCCGAGCGTCAGGTCGAGGTCGCTGCTGCCTTGTGCGCGCGCCGACCCGTTCAGGTTCAGCGTCCCCAGCCCGCCGCCGATGGTTTCCTGCAGGCCCACGCTGAGCGTCTCGTCGAAGCTGTTGAGCTCCTCGATCTCGATTTCCAGCGCGGTCTCGCTGGCGGTGACCGTAACGGTGTCGAACAGTGCCTGCAGCGCGGTCGCCAGCGATGCGGGATCCGCGAAGCTCTGGATGGTGTCGAGGGCGTCCTCGATCCGCTGGGCGATCGCAAGGATGCGGTCCAGCTCGTCGCCGATCACGGGCAGATCGCGGCCGAATTCCTCGGCCAGCGACCGCAGGATCCCGGGCAGCGCGTCCAGCGCGTCGAGCACCGTCTGCTCCGACAGCGAGGTCCACTGGTCCACGTCGAGGAAGGTGCCGGCATTGGTGGTGAAGGTCGTCGGGTCGGACAGATCGGGCCAGTTCGCCATCAGCGTGCGCGGCAGGCCCGGAATCGCCGAGCTGTCGAGCGGCATCGACACGTTCATCGCGCCGCCCACCTCGGCGAAGACACCGGCGTCGATGATCGAACCGCCGAGCGACACCAGCGAGATCACCGGGCTGCCGTCGCCTTGGCTCAGCCGCAGCGTCACATCGGCGTCCGCCGTCCCGCCCGAGACCGTCAGGTCGAGGAACCCGGCCCGCGCCGCCGCATCGATGCCGGTCAGCGAGGTCTGGATCCGCACGGCCGGCTCGGCGCCGCCGGCATAGAGGAAGAGCGCGGGGGCGCCGCCGCGCAGGTCGACGCCAAAGCCCAGCTGGCCGGACACCAGGGCGCTGGCGCCGGCCACGGTCGCCTGCGCCTCCAGGTCGAACAGCGCGTCCTCGGTCCAGTCAACGGAAAGGTCGCCGGTCACCGTGTTGGTGAAGCCCACATCGAAGACAATGGCATCCTCGACCCCGTCGCCGTCCAGGTCGACCCGCCGCAGGCCCAGGTCACTCAGGTTCGCCTGGGCCAGGACCTCCGCGCGCAATTCGTCCAGGTCGGTGAAGGTCAGCCCGTCGAGCAGGTTGCCCACCAGCGCACCCGGATCGGCCAGGTCCGACAGGCCGGACCCGAAGATCGGCAGGTCGCCGAGCAGATCGCCCGTGTTCAGCCGGCCGAGAAAGTCCGTGGCCGCCGCGAACAGCCCGTCCAGATCGCCGGAGGCGATATCGCCGAAGCCGCCCAGCAGGTCGAGCGGCCCGCTGACCGTGGGCGCGGTCATGTCGCCGGTCCAGTCGATGTCGAAATTCTCGACCGAGCCGAAGCCCGCGTCGCCCGAGATATCCACCGACGCCGTGCCCGACAACGCGACGGAGGCGCTGTCGGCGATGGCGCCGGTCAGGTCCGCCAGCCGCAAGGTCGCCTGACTTGGGGTGACGGTCGCGGTGGCATCGACGGCGGCAGAGACGTTGCCCTCGAAATCGACGAAGCCGAAATCGAGCGTGGTGGTCAGGTCGGACAGGGCGCCCGAGACCGACGCCTCCAACACGGTGGGGCTGACGAAGAAGCCGGTCGCGTCGATCCCGAGTTGCAGGTCGGCCGTCGCCTCGAACCCGGTGGTCAGCTCGCCCCCGGCGGACAGGCTGACGCCAAGCCCGCCGTCATCGGCCGACAGGTCCAGCGCGACGGGGGCGGGGGCGACGGTGCGGGTCAGGCTGACATCGAAAATGGCGTCGGTCGCGTCGGCCGTGACCGTGACGTCGACGCTGCCCAGCCCGTCGGTGAAACTTCCCGAAAGGGCCGCCGCAAGCTCATCCCCGGTGGGGGTGGCATCGGTAAAGGCGCCGGACAGCGGGTCGAGGTAATCCTCGATCTTGTCGGTAAGATAGGTCGAGAGCGTATTGCCCAGATCGACCGCCGTACCAAGCGTGCGGTTGATGACCGGGACGGATTGCGCCAGCGCCTGGTGGGATTCGAGCGTCGCGATCCAGGTCTCCAACGCCTGCGCCCCGGTGATCAGTGCGCCGGCGTCGCCGGTCAGGTCGGCGTTGAGAAGGATGCGCGGCTCGAGCGCCTCGACCTCGGCCTTGCGGCGCGGCTTCCGCTTCGCCCCGGTCGCTTTCCGTTTCGGCTGGCTGGCGTTCGGCAGACGAAGGCTGGTCGCGGGGCCCAATGGGATACCACCGTAGAGACCAAGCCGAGATGTGCCGCTGAACAGGGTACCCCGGCGTCCGCTCCACCGATGTCTCATGACAAATCCCTACCCCGGACCTATTGCAACGCTATCTCAAATTTCTGTCTGTGCCGCTTAAAAACGCGCGGCCGACCCGCAGATAATAGCCAAGCTTTTCCTATCCCGTCAATCCGTATTCGCCCTGTCCGACCCGAAACGGCTTTCGCGGGTCCTCGCCGACCGGGCGGCACCTCTGGCCCCTCATTCGCGATGACCTTCCCCAGCGGCAGCGAGGGCGATATCCGCGGAGACCGGAGCGCGGGACTGTCTCCAAATCTGATGTGCTGATTTTGCGGACCTGATGCAGGGATCGGGTCCGGCGACGTCCAGGCCGTGCCCTGCGAACCCCAAAGATAACGGCAGCTTCGAGACAGGTCCGTCTGCGAGCCCCGCACTCGTCGCCTCCAATCGGGGAGGGGAGGTTTGATGGCTCTGGACCTGACAGTGTCCGGACGCTGCGGCAATTCCCGCATCGCCCCGCCCGGCACGGCGAAAGGCGCCGGCGACGGCATCCCGTGCTGATCCCGCCGCCAGCGCTTATCCGCCGATTAGCCGACCCTTCGCATGCCAGCGACCGCCATTCCGTCCGCGGCCATTTCCAAACGCGACCTGCCGCAAGCCAAAAGCTCCGCTTTGACGGCACTGTTTGCGGAGAGACTTGGCTGGACCCGCACCGGTGTGGGTCCGCTTGTTCGGGCGCCCAAAGGAACGGCGAGTTCGATCCAGGTCCGGCCCGAAAGAGGCATCGAGAAACGCACGTCCATGGCCGATTGCCATGTGCGCAGTGGGTCTAGCCCGCCTGTAGCAGGGAAAGCGCCACGCTCGCGCTGCTGCTGAACTGGAATTGCTGCGCCTCGGAGCGGACGAGGAACAGCCGGATCAGTTTTTCCTGCAGTTCGGGATCCCCGAAATCGGCCGGATCGCCGGAACCGAGCACCGACATCGCCCGGTCCTGAAACTGCTCCAGCTGCTGGTCGATATCGACCTGCCCGAAGCTCGACGGGAACCCCAGCGCCGTCTCGAACACCGACCGCAAGGGCGGATTGCCCATGATCGCGAACCACCGCCCCCGTTCGGATTTCTGGTCGCCCAGCAAATCCTCAATTCCCGAGGCGACATTGAGCGCCATCCGCATGTCGTTGTTCTGCTCGCCCACAGCGATGCCGAATTGCCGATCTTCATAGCGCGCGATCAGATCCTCGGCAAAGCTGGTGAACTGCGTTCGCCCCGCGCCACCCAGGTTGCCGAAGCCCAAGGTCTCCGACAGGGCAACGTAGCGGCTGTCGGACAGGCGGTTTGCAAAGGAATCGCTCTCGACCGTGCCCTCTTCGAGGACCTTTCGAATAAACGCGATATTCCCGATGTCATCGTCCAGACCGAAGGCGCCCAGCGCGACCTGCAGAAGCCGCCGGTCGGCCATGAAATCGTCGACCGACGTGACCTTGCCGATCTCCGCGCGGAAATGGTCGGTCGCGCGGACCACGGGGGCACTCTGGACATAGGCGTCCTTCTGGGCCTCCATGGTCCGGTTGAGAAATTTCCAACCCACGTAGCCCGACATCGGAACGACGGGCTGAAAGCTCATGACGCCCTCGGAGTCAGGGACATCAGCCGTTCCTCGCGCGGCAACAGCGTGCGCAATTGCTTCAGGGCTCGGTAGAACTCGTTCTCGGTGACCGCCTGGGTCGCGTTGTTCAGATGCGCCCGACTGTCGTCGTCCAGGAACACCTGGCTGAGCTGCTCTATGCCCCGCATGAGTTGCAGGCTCGCCTCTTCCGCGGTGACGTCACCACTCAGGGCGAGCTGCGCGGCATAGCAGACCCGGCGGACCGGGGTGTTCGCCTCTTCCGGCCGGATCGCATCGCGCAGTCGCAAAATGTTGGCATTGGGTGTGAGAATGGACAGACGCGACCGGCGATCCCCGTTCTCGATGACGGCGCCGTTGACGAGGACACGCTCTTTCGGGCCGAGTTTCAGGACAAGACAGGACATCAGACAGCACCGCTCCCCTTCAGGCCACGCATGATGGCCGTGTTGATCTCGACCAGCGGGCCGACGTCCGCCTCGCCGCGCAGGACCTTCCGGGTGTGATGCGCCACGAATTCATAGAGATAGAAGAGGCGGGCACGCAGCTCCTTGGGAAGGGAATTTCCGTCCTCTGCGACTTCGCCGGCCATGTGCGCCCAAACACGGCGGTTTTCATGCAGCGCCGCGACCAGTTGCGGAAAATTGTCCGGCGACTTGGTGGCATTGCGCAGCCGCGCGGTGGTCTGGCTGAAAAGCTGGAGTTCGGCGGCACGGCCGGTCAGAACGGGAGAGGATGTCGGGGCATAGGCCCGTTTGGCTCGTTCGATCACGTTCACGTCTGCGTCCTTTCGGGACTTGGGGGCGGCTACGCAATTTTAGCGTTGCGCTGCGAATGTTGCGGAGAGGCGCCGGATGGGCGCCTCTCCTTTTTGCCCTTACCGGAAGAGCGACAGGATCGACTGCGGTGCCTGGTTGGCGATCGACAGCGCCTGGGTGCCCAGCTGCTGCTGGACCTGCAGGGCCTGCAAACGGGCCGACGCCTCTTCCATGTCGGCGTCCACGAGCGAGCCGATGCCCGACTTCAGTGTGTCCGTCAGCTTCGAGATGAAGTCGGACTGGGTCTCGATCCGTCCCTGGACAGAGCCGAACGCAGCAGCGGATTCGATCGCGGTATCGATATAGGTCTCGATGTTTGACAGGGCCGCAGCCACGCCTTCATCGGTCGTCACGTCGATATCGTTCAACCCGGCCAGGCCACCCGTCGCAGTACCGCCGGCGGCACCGGCTCCGGTCAGGGTCTGCGCAGCGCCGTCATTGTCGATCTGCAGGGTCCAGGCACCAGAGGTGCTGTCCTGGACGACATTGGTCGAGATGTCGGTCAGACCCGCACCGTCAATGACGGTCTTGAGGCCACGTGCCACATCCTCGAAGGTCTCGTCGGGGCCGGCGACGTAGTCATAGTTCACCCCGCCGACGGCGACCCGATAGCCGTCACCCTCATTGACCCCTGCAGTGGTCGAGAAGGTGATGTCGGAGGCTCGCGAATCGATCGTCGACGAGTTGGTCGTCGCGGGCGCCGCCGTGTTGCCGTTGGCGGTCAGGGCGAACGTCGCCGCGCCGGTGCCGCTGGTGTTGACGTCCACGTCATCGAACTTCGAGGTCGACGCGATCGTGATCGTGGAGGTCGCGACCGTGGCCGAGACGTCCTCGATACCAGCCGCATTGATCGCGGCGGTCAGGCCCGCGGCGAGATCGTTGGCAGTGGTCGTCGTCGTCACGAAGCTGACGGTCTCGCCGGCAATCTGGAAGTTGTAGGTCTCCCCTGCGTTGATCGTCCCGGCAACGGCTGCGGACATGTTGTTCGCACCGTTCGAGAACGCATCGCCGGTGCCGGCCGCGCTCAGGTTGCCGCCCAGAGTGGCCGTCACGTTCGCGGCCAGCGTGGCGCCGGTCCCATAGACACCCGCATCAAAGGTCAGATCCTGACGGTCAACGGTGATGGAGCTGGACGAGACGGTCCCGTCGTTGGATCGGTCGAGCGAGGAAAGGACGTCGACGCTTGAGGTCCCCGACAGCAGGTTGAGACCATTGAACTGGGCCGCGCCGACAACCGACTTGATCTGGTTGGACAGGGCCTCGATGTCGGTCTGCAGTTTCGCGCGATCGACGTTCTCTTCCTGGGCACCGACGATCTTGCCTTTCATCTCGGTGAGAAGCTCGGTGACGGTTTCGGCGCCGTTGGCGGCGACGGCAACGGTGCTGTCCCCGAGCGCGAGGGATTCCGAAATTGCCTTGAAGCCTTTCACGTCGGACTCCATGACCTTCGAAATCGCCCAGACGGCCGAGTTGTCCTTGGCGTTGTTGACGCTCTTGCCGGTCGAGATCAGCGACTGGGTGTCGTTCAGGTTCTTGTTGATGGATTTCAGCGTCTGCAGCGCCACCATGGCGCCATTGTTGGTCAGAATGCTGGACATTTGCGGTAGTCCTTTCCTGCGGGCGCTTTGCGCCCAGAGTTCGAAGTTTGACATGCCGCGCGATTTCACGCGGCGACGATCGCCGTTCTGACTTTTCGGAAGGTCGGAAGGTTCTGTCCGACATTTCGTGGCCCCTCGGAGCACGGGTCGAACCTGCCCTCGATGTCTCAAGGAATTCCTAATGCAGGGCGTCCGCTATGCTCCAACTTTTCCTCGCTTTTTATGCTTTTCGATCCGAACGGACCGATGCCGTCAGGACCTGCGCCTTGCGGCCGTTGGCATCATAGGTCGTCAGCTGGGACTGGACGTCCTTCAGCTGGCCCAGGCGCCGCACGACGCTCCGCGTGCCGTCGAGCGCGGCGGCGATCAGCGACTGGTTCCGCGCCGACAGCTCCGCAATCTCGCGCAGGGTTCCGTCCCCGGCCGGCGCGGTCTCCAACCCCTCCACCAGATCCAGCTTTTCCGCGCCAAGCCGGCCGACGGTCCTGAGATCTCCGCTCAACAGAGCCTCGCGTTCGCTCTCGAGCAGGTCACGCAGACGCATCACGGTATCAGTCATTGCTTCGCTCCTTCAGCGCCTCGAACAGGGATTCGGCCAGCCCGATCCCGCCCGCTTCCACCATCGCCCGGGCCTGTTCGTCGACCAGGAAAGATCCGAACTGCTCCTCTCCGGCGCCGCCCCCGAAGGCGTCGCGGGCCTTGCCCAGGCCGGCAGTCTTCAGCATCTCCGACAGGAATGCGGCCTCCAGCCGCTGAGCCGCGTCGCGCAATCGCGCATCCTGCGAGGGCTGCGGCACTTCCGGTGGCAGGGATGATCGAATGGGGTCCATCTGGTCGCTCCGGTTCGTTCGAGTTTTTTGCAACTGACACGAATACGGTAAAGAACGAGTAAGTTATCGGCTGCATGTTCCAGAAATCCGAATGTCGGAGAGATCGGAGAACCGATGCAGCCCGTTGACACCTTCGCGCCCCCAGGCCCGGCCATGCCCGGCGCCCGCCCCGCCCCCCGGACATCGACCGCCGGCGGAGGCCTGGCCTTCGCCGATCTTGTCCGGTCGTTCGAAGAGGCCTCGCGCCGCTCGGGCGACGGGGCTTTGGCCGACCACGGCCCAGACCGCGAGACAGCCTCGGAAGACGGCGGCCAGGGCGAAGGTCACCCGTCCGTGTCGAAACGCGGCGAGGGCGCTGTGTCCGACACCATGACCGAGGCAGAGCCCCCGCGGCCAGAGATCCCAAACGCCGAATTCGCACGATCCGCGCCGGAGGCACGGCCCGTCCGCATACCCGAGGGTCCTGCACCCGAAACCGCCGCCATTCCTGGGGCCCCGCCGGCCGAAACCAAGGTCGATCAGCCACAGCCCCGCGCCGATGGCAAAGACCCGGTGAGTTCCGAACGCGCCGCTTCGGGCCGTCCTGCACCTGACGGCGCCGCCGACGTTCCGCCGAATCAAAGGCCCCCGCTCCCCCGCCGCAACTCCGCGGGGCGCGCGGAATCGGCCATGGTCGGAATGCCCCAACCGCTTGGAGCGCAAACGACGGCCGGGTCCTCGACGATGCCGCGCCCAGACGCATCCAGGTCAACCGACCGCATGCCTGCCAGCGCACGGGCCGGGGGCGACGGCGCGACGCCGCCACGCGCCATCGCGGACGCCGCCCCGAAACAGGGCTCGGCGCAGGCGCCGATGGACCGCGATTCCGACCGGGTCGACCTGGGGCATTCACTGCAGGCACCTACCCGGCCGAGGGCAGAGGACAGCGATACTCGGCCGCAAGGCCCAACGCGAGAGCCCGGCATCGGCCTCGCGACGCAGAAAACGCCGCAAATGCCGCCCTCGGCCGCGGCCGCGGCGGAGGGACAGACGAGGGATAATCGTCGTCCACACGAGACGTCCCGGCCGGGCTCGATGCCCCATGCGCAGAGCGGTCCTGTTGGTCGCACCGAGGCACACCGCCCGGCGCCAACAGGCGCCTCGGCTTCGCAATCCAGTGGCGAGACCCCACCGGCGAGGGACAGGGCGACGGTTTCAGACCGATCCGCACACACCGGGCCAGCGGCGATGCCGCCGTCCAGGCCCCCACCACAAGCCGCGCGACACCAGCCCGCCTCGCCATCAATCTCGCCGGGACAGGTCTCCGCACAGCCCGGTCAGGCTGATACGGCGTCTTCGTCCCTCGCGCAGACGCCGTCCACTCCGACCGGCCGCGCGACGTCCACGCCGACGGTGCGTCGTTCCGTTGACATGGTCCGCGGAATGCCCTCCCCCGAGACCGCCGGTGACCCAACGGTCACCGAATCGGTTTACCGGGAGGCAGCTGTCTCGGCTCAGGCTTCCCAGTCGCCTGCTTCCGAAATAAGCGGGCAGGCCGCAGCGGAGCGCTCTTCTGCGCAGACGGCCGCTTCGCCGGGCCGCGAAGGTCACCGACCGGAATTGCCCCATGCGCCAGCGTCGCATCCGCAGGAACAGCCTCGGCGTCGGGCCGGGGCGCATCACCCGCTTCGAGCCAACGAGGGCAAAGGTGACCGGCCGCAGCCAAGTCAGGCCGCACCCGACGCACCTGTCGCACAGGAGGCGCGAACCGTTGTGCCGCCTGGCCAGGCTTCCGAGCAAAACGTGGGGCCTGGCGGCAATACCGCAGACCCGGGCCCTGCTCCCGGGCGCGTTGTTCCGGGCGTTCCGGCTGACTTCGTGCTGCCTCGCTCGACGGGAAACGCCGGCCTTCCGGACGGAAATCCGAGGACAGGGGCAGCACCGCCGGTGCCCTCCGTAGCGCCGCCGGCTGGCGGTGACCTGCCTGATCGGGCCTCGCCCCAGGTCGCCCGGATGCTCGAAGGGGGGCGGGCTTTCCAGCCAGCCTCGCTGGCCGCGCCGCAGGTCCAGCAAGCCGGCGCAGCGTCATTCGTCGCGGGCAGATCCCCGACGGCCGGCACGGCGTCTCTGGTGGCGGGCCAAGCCACACCGGCCGGAACCGTGCCAATCGTCGCGCACGGCACATCGGGTGCCCCGGTGTCCCAGCCTCCGCCCACACCGGGCGGGCGGGCAAACGAGCGCATCGGGACGCGACAGGACCCGCCCGCGGACCAGCGTCGCATGCCGCGGCAGACATCCGGGGAGGGTCGCTGGAACACCGGGCCGGCCGCTGTGACCCAGCAGCGCCTGCCGGGCGGCGCGATCCAACCTGCCGGGCCGCTTGTGTCCGGCCAGGCGCAGCCGTTCGGACAACCGGCGGACCAAGGGCGGTTCGAGCCTGACACGGACATCCAGAACCTTGGCTTCGGCTCCACCGCCCCGGTGGAGACGGCGCGGCACGCGCCCCATGCGCAGATGCCGGCGACCCAGTCCGCTTCGACCCACGGTCCGGCCGTTGTCCGGCAGGTCGTGACCGGCTTGCAGGCAAGCGGCCAGGGCACGACCGAAATCACGCTGGATCCGCAGGAACTGGGCCGGGTCACGCTGAACCTCACCACCGATGACGACGGCATTTCCGTCTCTGTCATCGCCGAACGCCCCGAGACGGCGGACCTGATTCGCCGGCACATCGACCTGTTGTCGCAGGAGCTTCGCCAGATCGGCTATGGCAAGGTGGCCTATGATTTCGGCGGCTCCGCCGGGCGGCAGAACGACCAGCAACCCGCAGCGGGACAGCCGACTTTAGCAGCTCTCGCCGAGACGGGCGTCGAGCATATCGAAACCGGGGAAAATTCGGGGCGGCGAGGCGGACTGACCTCCGCAGGCGGCCTCGACCTCAGATTGTAGGGACACGACATGGAAACCACGTCTCCGACCGGCGGACAGACCGCCGTCCAGGCTGCCTTTGCGGCCTCAGCCAATCAACGCTCCTCCGAGACACAGGAGGCCGGCGGTCAACCGACCGCACCTGCGATCAGTTCGGATTTCGAGACCTTTCTCAAGATGCTCACTGTGCAGATGGAGAATCAGGACCCCCTGAACCCGGTCGATTCCTCGGATTACGCGGTTCAGCTGGCCACCTTCTCGGGGGTCGAACAGCAGGTCCTGACCAACGATCTGCTCAAGGGTCTCGGGCAGGCGTTGGGCATGTCCGGGCTCAACCAGATCGCGGGCTGGGTCGGGCAACGTGCGCCGGTGACGGCGCCGGTGCAGTTTGAAAACGCGCCGATGACGGTTGTGGCCGACACCGTGTCCTATGCCGACAGGGCAGAGCTCGTGGTCCGCTCTGCCGACGGAATGGAGCTTGAGCGGCACGAGATCGCCCCGCCGGGCGGAGAGGTCGGCTGGGCACCCGCCGAAGGCGCGCCGGCCGCCCTGGAGCCGGTCTATTTCGAGGTCGAAAGCTTCTCCGCCGGCACGTCCCTGGGCGCCGAGCCCGCGCCGGTCTATGCGCCGGTGCGCGAGGTCCGGATGGCCGACGGCGTGCCGTCCATCGTGCTGCCGGGGGGGCAAACCCTGCCCGCCTCGGGGATCACGGCCCTGCGGCAGGGGTGACCGATCTAGAGCGCCTGACCGATCCAGAGGCCGAGCCCCAGCAGGGCGGCGCCGAGGACCATGCCCTGCAACACGGGCCAGACCGATCTTTGCGGCGCGCGCTCAGGCCCCGCCGATTGCTGGATCAGGACCCTCTCGGCGAGGGCGGGCAGTTTCGGGCCGAACCTTGTCAGGACCTGGACCGTGCGGCCGAGATCCTTTGCGAAGGCGGCGGGGCCGAGGCTTTTCTTGATGTAATCCTCGACGATCGGCTGGGCCACCTCCCAGATGTTCATCCGCGGATCGAGCGTTCGCGCGACGCCCTCGACCACGACCATCGTGCGCTGCAGCAGGATCAGCTCGGTCCGCGTTTCCATCCCGAAGCGCTCGGTGACCTCGAACAGGTAGGACAGCAGCCGCCCCATGGAGATCCGCGAGGCGTCCATGCCAAAGATTGGCTCTCCGATCGCGCGGAGGGCGCGGGCGAATTCATCGAGATCGCGGTCCGCGGGCACGTAACCCGCCTCGAAATGCACCTCGGCCACGCGCTTGTAATCCCGGCGGATGAAGCCGAACAGGATCTGGGCGTAGACGCGCCGGGTGTATTCGTCGATATGCCCCATGATCCCGAAATCATAGGCGATGATGTCGCCATTCGTGCCGACCTTGAGGTTTCCCTGATGCATGTCCGCATGGAACATCCCGTCGCGCAACGCGTGGTTCAGGAACAATTGCAGGACCCGCGCGGCCAGTTCCCGCCGGTCATGGCCCGCGGCCTCTATGCCCTCGACATCGCCGAAGCCGACGCCTTCGGCCCAAGTCTGGGTCATCACGCGGCGCCCGGACAGGTGCCAGCGGATCTGCGGCAGGCGAAAGCCCGCGTCCCTGGCCGTGTTGGAGGCGAATTCGGACGCGGCAGAGCTTTCCAGCCGCAGGTCGAGCTCGCCCACCACCGTGCCCTCGAAATGGGTGATGACCTCCATCGGCCGCAGACGTCGCGACGAGGGCGACAACAGCTCGATCACCCGCGCCACGAAGTAGAAGGCGTCGATGTCACGCTGGAAGGCCCGCTCGATCCCCGGCCGCAGGACCTTGATCGCGACCTCCTCGCCGGTTCCTCTGAGGATCCCCTTGTGGACCTGGGCGATCGAGGCGGCGGCGACGGGCTCGGAGATCCACTCGAACGCGTCATCGGCGCGAATCTCCAGCTCGCGCTCGATCTCGGCCCGGGCCTCGCCGATGGAAAACGGCGGCAGCTTGTCCTGCAGGACCCGCAATTGCAGCGCCAACTCGTCCCCGACCACGTCCGGACGCGTCGACAGGACCTGACCGAACTTAATGTAGGCCGGACCCAGCGCCGTCAGCGCCCGGGTCGCCGGTGGCATCTTGAGGTCGCCCTTGTAGCCGAGCCATTGGAATGGCCAGGTGAGCACACGCAGCACGATCCGCACCTGAGGCGGCGCATCGAAGGCATCGAGCACCACGCGCATCGCTCCGGTACGTTCCAGCGTCGCGCCGGTCCGGATCAATCTGAGGATATTGTGCGGACCACGCACCTAAAGTTTCCATCCCGAATGCAGGCAGGCGATGCCCATGGTCAGGTTGCGATAGCTCGCGTTGCCGAACCCCGCGTCGCGGATCATCGACAGGAATGTCTCCTGGTCCGGGAACTTGCGAATTGATTCCACCAGGTACTGATAGCTGTCCCGGTCGTTCGCCACCACTTGGCCGATCCGGGGAATCACGTTGAAGGAATAGAGGTCATAGGCCTTGCGCAGCGCCGGGTTGGGCACGCGCGAGAATTCCAGCACCATCAGCCGCCCACCCGGTTTCAGGACGCGGAACGCCTCGGCCAGGGCGACTTCGGGCCGGGTCACGTTCCGGATTCCGAAGGAGATCGTGTAGACATCGAATGTGTTGGCCTCGAACGGCAGGGCCATCGCGTCGCCCACGACCCAGTCCAGGCTGTCGGCCAGCCGCTCGGCCTCGGCCCGCTTGCGGCCCTCGACAAGCATCGCCTCGGTCAGGTCCAGAACGGTCGCCTGCGCGGTTCCGGCCCGGCGCAGAAAGCGGAACGAGATGTCGCCCGTGCCCCCTGCCACGTCCAGCAGGCGCTGGCCCCGGCGCGGCGCGAGCCAGTCCATCATCGCCTCTTTCCAGATCCGGTGAACACCGCCACTCATCAGGTCGTTCATCACGTCGTAGCGGTTCGCGACCGAGGAAAAGACCCCGCGGACGCGGTCCGCCTTTTCGTCTTCCGGCACCGTCTCGTTGCCGAAATGCGTGGTTCTGTCCGATTGGTTGGTCATGGGCCCTTGCGGTCTTGCTGTGCCACGCCTTTCTATAGGCGCTCCGAAGGGGAAGGAAGCGCCCGATGCCCGAAATGCCAGAGGTCGAGACAGTCCGTCGCGGGCTGACACCGGCGATGGAGGGCGCGGTGATCGCCCGGGCCGAGGTCAACCGCCCGGATTTGCGCTGGCCCCTGCCCCAGAACCTGGCCGGACGGCTGACCGGCCGCAGGGTCCTCCGCCTCGGCCGGCGGTCGAAATACATCCTGGTCGCGCTGGACGGGGACGAGACCCTGATCATCCACCTGGGCATGTCTGGCCGCATGCTGATCTCGGGCGACCCGCTCGGCCAATTCCACCACGATCACCCCGCGGCGCAGAAACACGACCACGTCGTGCTTCACATGGACAACGGTGCCCGCATCACCTTCAACGACGCCCGCCGCTTCGGCGCGATGGATCTTTGCCCGAGCCTGGATACAGAGGCCCATTGGCTCATCCGCAGCCTGGGGCCAGAGCCGCTGGGCAACGGGTTCAACGAGACCTACCTGATCGCCCGCTTGAAAGGCAGGATGACGCCGATCAAGGCGGCGCTGCTCGATCAGAAGATCGTCGCCGGGCTGGGCAACATCTATGTTTGCGAGGTGCTGCACCGCGCCGGAATCAGCCCCAGACGGCAGGCCGGCCGGATCGCCGCACGGCGGGTGGCGACGCTTGTGCCGCTGGTCCGCGACGTGCTGTCGGAGGCCATTGAGGCAGGCGGTTCTTCGTTGCGGGATTACCGGCAGGCGGACGGGGAGCTGGGCTATTTTCAGCATACATTCCGGGTCTATGACCGCGAGGGCGCCCCCTGCCCGACCCCGGGCTGCGACAGCCGAATCCGCAGGATCGTCCAGTCCGGCCGATCGACGTTCTATTGCCCGAACTGCCAAAGATAGCTTGAACCGGCGGTATCCTTTGCTAAGCGTGAGGTCTCAGCCTCAGGCAACAGGGACCTTGCGCAATGGCCTACGAGACCATCATCGTCGAAACCTCCGATGACGTCTGCACCATCACGCTGAACCGGCCCGACGCGATGAACGCGATCAACAGCCAGTTGCTGGGCGAGTTGGTCAGGGCGCTGGAAGACGCCGACCGCAGCGACAAGGTGCGGTGCATCGTCATCACCGGCTCGGACAAGGCCTTTGCCGCCGGAGCCGACGTGACAGAGATGGCCGACAAGAGCTTCGTCGAGATGTACACGCAGCAGTTCTTCGCCCGCGAGGGCGAGCGCTTTGCCGGGGTGCGCAAGCCGATCATCGCCGCGGTGTCGGGCTATGCGCTGGGCGGGGGGTGCGAGCTGGCGATGATGTGCGATTTCATCATCGCGTCGGAGACCGCCAAGTTCGGGCAACCCGAGATCAACCTCGGCGTGATCGCCGGTATGGGCGGGACGCAAAGGCTGACGCGGCTGGTGGGGCGGTCGAAGTCGATGGACATGCATCTGACCGGCCGTTTCATGGACGCCCAGGAGGCCGAGCGCGCCGGCCTCGTAAGCCGGATAGTTCCGACCAAGAAGCTCAAGGAAGAGGCGACGGGCGCGGCCCACAAGATCGCCGAGAAATCCCTGCTTGCCACGGCGTCGGTCAAGGATGCCGTCAACCGCGCCGAGGAATTGCCGCTGACCGAAGGCATCCGCTACGAGCGGGCGCTGTTCTATGCCCTGTTCTCGAGCGACGACCAGTCCGAAGGCATGGCGGCATTCCGTGAGAAACGCGAAGCGCAGTTCCGCGACAAGTAGGGCGCCGTGGGGCGCCTTTTCTGTTTCCTTTTCCCGGCAAGTCCGCTAAGTCGCCGCGATACATGCGCGCGATGCCCGCTCAGGCAAGAATGGCCGAGGTCCGACCGGACCTCTCGGGGATCGCTGCGTCGACAGGAACATGAGACACCCGAAGAGGTAGGACCCAGATGGCAAATTCACCCCAAGCCAAGAAACGCGCCCGTCAGAACGAGCGTCGCAATGCAGTCAACAAGGCCCGCCGCTCGCGGATCCGCACCGAACTGCGCAAGGTCGAAGAGGCAATCGCCTCCGGCAACCAGGAAGCCGCCGCCGCCGCGCTCAAGGCCGCCCAGCCCGAACTGATGCGTGGCGTCACCAAGGGCGTCTTTCACAAGAACACTGCTGCCCGGAAAATGTCGCGTCTTTCATCGCGCGTGAAATCGCTCGGCTGAGCGGGCCCCAACCCCGGAATTAGCACCCAACCAAAGCGCGCCGAAATCGGCGCGCTTTGTCTTTTGCGCAACAGGTTTGTGACAGATCCAAGCGGATTCAACACGCTCTCAGATTCTCTGCCGACCGGCCCATCTCAATCGCCTAGTCAAGCGCGTTGTTGAGTTGAAAGGCCCTCAAACCCCTTGCTAGCTTGGCCCTGCGATTCATCTGACGCAAACCTGGGGGACGACGGGGAAAGGAAGCTGACATCGGATCTGGCCCAAGAGCCTCTTGCCAAGAGCTCGGCCCCTTTCGCCGAATGTGACCTTCTCTCGATGGGATCATTGCAAACGGGCAACAATGTCCGGACGCGGCCTGATCTCCTGACTCGGCTGACAACGACATGGTTGCATGTCGGCCGGGACAACCTGTCCGGGAAACCGGACACCGATGCTCTTTGCGCCTGCTTGGGAAGCAGACGTGGAATTTTCGGTCCCTGCAATTCCGTCCCCGCCGGCACCGTCGGCGGATGACAACGTTTTGCCCAAGGTTTGCCTGTGTGGTGCGCGATGGAACGTCCCGAACGGGGGATGCCGGACGCGGTGTGGGACCGTGTCGCGGAAAGCAGAACGAGAACAGGCTGGGCTGGAATGACAAAAGCGGATTGGGGTCACGTTAAGACTGAACTGCGGGGCGTTGTAGGGGACAGCAACTATTCGAACTGGATAGAACCCCTGGACTACAATTCGATCGAGGGCGGTGTCCTGACCTTCAGCGTTCCCAGCAACTTCATCGGCAATTACGTGTCGCAGAACTATTCCGACCACATCATCTACCAACTCGCCAAGAACGGTCACAACGTGGAACGGCTGAGCTTCGTGCTCCGCAACGATCCGCCCCAGTCCCGGGCCGCGCCGGCCGCCGCATCCGCCCCTGCCGCCCCAGCGCGATCGGGGCTGGTGGAAAGCGCCCAGCTCGACAGGCGCTTCACCTTCGATTCCTTCGTGGTCGGCAAGCCCAACGCCTTGGCCCATGCCGCCGCGCGCCGGGTGGCCGAGGGCGGGCCGGTCTCGTTCAACCCGTTGTTCCTCTATGGCGGCGTGGGTCTGGGCAAGACCCACCTGATGCACGCCATCGCCCACGAGCTTCGCCGGAACCAGCCTCAGCTCGACATGCTCTACCTGTCCGCGGACCAGTTCATGTATCGCTTCGTGACCGCGCTGCGCGAGCGCCGGATGCTGGACTTCAAGCAGATCTTCCGGTCGGTCGATGTGCTGATGGTGGACGACGTGCAGTTCATCGCGGGCAAGGACAGCACGCAGGAGGAGTTCTTTCACACCTTCAACGCGCTCGTGGATGCCGGCAAGCAGATCATCATTTCCGCCGACCGCGCCCCGGGAGAGATCAAGGACCTGGAGAACCGGATCGCTTCGCGCCTCGGATCGGGCCTTGTGGTGGACCTGCATCCGACGGATTACGAGCTGCGCCTCGGGATCCTGCAATCCAAGGTCGAGCATTACACCGAGCAATATCCCGACCTGGAGGTCGGCGACGGGGTTCTGGAATTCCTCGCCCATCGGATCTCGACCAACGTGCGGGTGCTGGAGGGGGCGCTCACGCGGCTTTTCGCCTTCGCCTCGCTTGTCGGGCGCAAGATCGACCACGAGCTGACCCAGGATTGCCTGGCCGACATCCTGCGCGCCTCGGACCGCAAGATCACCGTGGAAGAGATCCAGCGCCGCGTCTCGGAGCATTACAACATCCGCCTGTCCGACCTGATCGGTCCGCGGCGGATGCGTTCCTTTGCCCGGCCCCGGCAGGTGGCGATGTGGCTGGCCAAGAACATGACCAACCGGTCCCTGCCGGAAATCGGCAAGCGATTCGGCGGCCGCGATCACACCACGATCATGCATGGCATCCGCCGGATCGACGAGCTGCGCCAGACCGACAGCGGGATCGCCGACGATCTGGAACTGCTGCGCCGGTCGCTGGAGGCCTAGCCTGCTTGACCCTTCCGCAACACTGGCGGAGTGTTGCGGAAAACCGCTTGAGCCGCGCCGCGAAGGTTGTAGCTTGGCGGTCCGGTCACTGACGGAGCTTGGGACATGAAACTCTCCATCGAACGCGGTGCGCTGCTGAAAGCCGTGGCACAGGCACAGTCTGTCGTGGAGCGGCGGAACACGATCCCGATCCTCGCCAACGTGCTGATCGAGGCGGAGGGCGACACCGTCCAGTTCCGCGCGACCGACCTGGATATCGAGGTCGTCGACCGGGCCCCCGCCATGGTGGAGCGGTCGGGGGCGACGACGGTCTCGGCCGTGACCCTCAACGAGATCGTGCGCAAGCTGCCGGACGGGGCGCTGGTGACCCTGACCGAAGACGGACAGAGCGGGCGCCTGCAGATCACCGCCGGCCGGTCGGATTTCAAGCTGGCGACCCTCCCGCGCGAGGATTTCCCGGTTATGGCCTCGTCGGAATACGCGTCGAATTTCTCAGCGCCGGCCCCCGTGCTGCGGCGGCTGTTCGACAAGTCGAAATTCGCGATCTCGACCGAGGAGACGCGGTATTACCTCAACGGCGTCTACATGCATGTCTCGGACGGCGAAGACGGCCAGGTGCTGCGCTGCGTGGCGACCGACGGCCACCGGCTTGCCCGGATCGACGCGCCCCTGCCGGAGGGCGCCGCGGACATGCCCGGCGTGATCGTGCCGCGCAAGACGGTGGGCGAGCTGCGCAAGCTGCTGGACGACGACGAGATGGAAATCGCGGTGTCGGTCTCCGAGACCAAGATCCGCTTTGCCACGCCCGACATCACGCTGACCTCGAAGGTGATCGACGGCACCTTTCCCGATTACACGCGGGTCATCCCCTCGGGCAACACCAAGCGTCTTGAGGTCGACGCGACCGAATTCGCCAAGGCCGTTGACCGGGTCGCCACCGTGTCGTCAGAGCGCAGCCGCGCGGTCAAGCTGAGCCTCGACGAGGACCGGCTGATCCTGTCGGTGAACGCCCCCGACGCGGGCGCGGCCGAGGAGGAGCTGGCCGTCGCCTATGCCGACGAGAAGCTCGAGATCGGCTTCAACGCGAAATACCTGCTGGAGATCGCCAGCCAGGTGGACCGGGAGAACGCGATTTTCCTGTTCAACTCCTCCGGCGATCCGACCCTGATGCGCGAAGGAAACGACACCTCGGCGGTCTATGTCGTGATGCCGATGCGCGTGTGACCGGGCCGATGCGTCGTCAAGCCCGGCGCTAGGGCCCATGTCCACGCTCGCCGTCACCCGCCTGACCCTGTCGCATTTCCGAAGCCACAAACGCGCCACGCTCGCGACCGACGCGCGGCCGGTCGCCATCTTCGGCCCAAACGGCGCGGGCAAGACGAACCTGCTGGAGGCGGTGTCCATCCTGTCGCCCGGGCGTGGGATGCGCCGCGCCAGCGCCGAGGACATGACCCGCCGGCCGGAGGCGCTCGGCTGGAAGGTGCGTGCCGACGTCACCGCCCCCGACCGCGCCCACGAGATCGAGACCTGGTCCGAGGGCGGCGCCGCGCGCCAGGTCAAGGTCGACAGCAAGACCGCGCCGCAGCTGGCACTCGGGCGGCTGGTGCGGGTGCTCTGGCTGATCCCGGCGATGGACCGGCTGTGGATCGAGGGCGCGGACGGACGGCGGCGGTTCCTCGACCGGGCAGTCCTCAGCTTCGATCCCGACCATGGCGACGCGGTGCTGAGCTATGAAAAGGCCATGCGAGAGCGCAACCGCCTGCTGAAGGACCAGGTGCGGGACGCCCATTGGTACGGCGCATTGGAGCGGCAGATGGCCGAGGCGGGCGCCCGCATCCATGCCGGCCGGCTTGCCGCGCTGGAGGCGCTGACCGAGGCGCAGGAGGGGGCCGAGACCGCCTTTCCCACCGCCGCCCTGGCGCTGGAGCAATCCGAGGGCGCCCTGCCCGGCGACGCCGGTGCGCTGCGGGCAGGCTTTGCCGAGGGGCGCGGGCGCGACATGGCCGCCGGCCGCACCCTGACCGGGCCGCACCGCACCGACCTTGCCGCGGTCTTCGCCGCAAAGGGGGTCGCTGCGCGGGATTGCTCGACCGGAGAGCAGAAGGCCCTGCTGATCTCGCTCATTCTCGCCAATGCCCGCGCCCTTCAAGCGCGGCTGGGTGCGCCTCCGCTATTGCTTCTCGACGAGGTCTCGGCGCATCTGGACGCGGGTCGCCGGGCCGCGCTTTATGCCGAGATCGTCGCGCTTGGGGCGCAGGCATGGATGACGGGCACCGGCCCGGAGTTGTTCGACGAACTGGGCCCCGCCGCCCAGCGCGTCGAGGTGACGGATGTGGACGGGATTTCAGAGGTGCGACATGCAGATTGACCGGATCGAGGAAACACGGCTGTCCGGCGGCGACGAGGCCGCGATCATCAGCCTGCTGGGCCGCAGCTTCGGCACGGATTTCGGCGGGCGGTCGTTCTATATGCAGCGGCACCACGTGCGGCTTGTCCTGCGCGACCCGCAGATCGTCGGACACATGGCGCTGTCGCTTCGGGCGATCCGGCTGGGCGATGCGCTGGTCGACATCGTCGGGCTGGCCGAGGTCGCCACCGACCCCGACCGGCGCGGCGAGGGCATCGCCACCCGCCTGATGGACGCCGCCATCGCCGAAGCGCGGGCCACGGGCGCGGATTTCTTCGTCCTCTTCGGGGACCAGCCGCTCTATGCCGCGTCGGGCTTCGTCGCCCGGTCAAACACCCTGCGCTTCGTCGAATTGGACGGCGCGCGCACGGGACAGGTGCAGGAGGCCAAGCGCGGGGGCCTGATGGTCCTGCCGCTCGGCGTCGTGGCCTGGGATTCCGACGCGCCCGTCGATCTGCTGGGGCACCTTTTTTGACCGTCACGCTCGCACAACTCGCGCTCTATGCCGGGGCCCTCCTGATTCTGTTCCTGACGCCCGGGCCGGTCTGGGTCGCCTTGACGGCGCGGGCCATGTCGGGCGGCTTTCACGCGGCCTGGCCGCTGGCGCTGGGCGTGGTGGTGGGCGACATCCTGTGGCCCTTCCTCGCCATTCTGGGCGTCACCTGGATCGTGTCGGTCTTTGCCGGGTTCATGACGGCCCTGCGCTGGGTCGCCTGCCTGACATTCCTGGTGATGGGCTACCTGCTGATCCGCAACGCGGGCTCCGGCATCGCGAGCAACAGCCGTCTGACGCGGCCCGGCATGTGGGCGGGCTTCGCCGCAGGGTTGGCCGTGATCCTCGGCAACCCGAAGGCGATCCTGTTCTACATGGGGGTGCTGCCGGGGTTCTTCGATCTGACCGCGCTGACGATCTGGGACATGGTCGCGATCGCCTGCCTTTCGGCCATCGTGCCGCTGATCGGCAACCTCGCGCTGGCGCTGATGATCGGCCAGGCGCGGCGGCTGCTGACCTCGCCCGCGGCGCTGAAACGCACCAACGAGGTGGCCGGTGGGCTGCTTGTCGCGGTCGGGCTCGTCATCCCGTTCGCCTGACGGCGCGAAGCCTACCAAATCTTGTGTCCGCGGCGTGACATTCCCCCTGAAAATCAGTATATGATGGGGTGAAAGAACAAGGAAACTCCGCATGTCCGAACCCGAACGCGATCCCGCCGAGTATGGCGCCGATTCCATCAAGGTTCTCAAGGGCCTGGAGGCTGTCCGCAAGCGTCCCGGCATGTATATCGGCGACACGGATGACGGCTCTGGCCTGCACCACATGGTCTATGAGGTCGTCGACAACGGTATCGACGAGGCGCTGGCCGGTCACGCGGACCATGTCCTGGTCAAGATACACGCTGATTCCTCGGTCTCGGTGGCCGATAACGGGCGCGGTATCCCGGTGGACATCCATACCGAAGAAGGGGTCTCGGCCGCCGAGGTCATCATGACCCAGCTGCACGCTGGCGGGAAATTCGACCAGAACTCCTACAAGGTCTCGGGCGGTCTGCACGGGGTCGGTGTTTCCGTCGTCAACGCCCTGTCGGTCTGGCTGGAGCTTCGGATCTGGCGCAACGGCAAGGCGCATTACGCAAGGTTCGAGCATGGCGACACGGTCGAGCATCTGCGCGTCACCGGCCCGTCCGAGGGCAAGACCGGGACCGAGGTGCGGTTCCTCGGCTCCACCGATACGTTCTCGAACCTCGATTACGACTTTCACACCCTGGAAAAGCGCCTGCGCGAGCTCGCGTTCCTCAATTCCGGTGTGCGGATCATCCTGGAGGATGAGCGCCCCGCCGAACCCGTCCGGGTGGAGCTGTTCTATGAGGGCGGCGTCAAGGAATTCGTGAAATACCTCGACCGCTCCAAAAGCGGGATGCTGCCCGAGCCTATCCACGTCATCGGCGAGCGCGAGGGCATCACCGTCGAGGCGGCGATGTGGTGGAACGACACCTACCACGAGAACGTCCTGCCGTTTACCAACAACATCCCCCAGCGGGACGGCGGCACGCACATGGCAGGCTTCCGATCCGCGCTGACCCGGACGGTGACGAAATATGCCACCGACACCGGCATCGCGAAGCGCGAGAAGGTGAACTTTACCGGCGACGACATGCGCGAAGGCCTGACCTGCGTGCTGTCGGTGAAGGTGCCCGACCCGAAATTCTCCAGCCAGACCAAGGACAAGCTCGTTTCGTCCGAGGTGCGCCCGGCCGTCGAGAACCTGATCGGCGAAAAGCTAGCCGAGTGGTTCGAAGAGAACCCGGCCGCCGCCAAGGGGATCGTCAGCAAGATCGTCGAGGCCGCGCAGGCCCGCGAGGCCGCCCGCAAGGCGCGAGAGCTGACCCGGCGCAAGACGGCGATGGATGTGAACTACCTCGCCGGCAAGCTCAAGGATTGCTCCGAGAAGGACGCGACCAAGACCGAGCTGTTCCTGGTCGAGGGCGACAGCGCCGGCGGCTCCGCCCAGACCGGGCGGGACCGACGGACCCAGGCGGTCCTGCCGCTGCGGGGCAAGATCCTGAACGTCGAGCGCGCCCGCTTCGACCGGATGCTGGGCAGCCAGGAGATCGGCAACCTGGTGATGGCGCTGGGCACCGGCATCGGCCGGGATGAATTCGACATCTCGAAACTGCGCTACCACAAGATCGTCATCATGACGGATGCCGACGTCGACGGGGCGCACATCCGCACGCTGTTGCTGACCTTCTTCTTCAGGCAGATGCCGAAGCTGATCGAGGGCGGATATCTCTACATCGCGCAGCCGCCGCTCTACAAGGTGTCGCGCGGCAAGTCCGAGGTCTACCTCAAGGACCAGGCCGCGCTGGACGACTACCTGATCCAGCAGGGGATCGAGGGGGCCTCGCTGAAGCTTGGCAGCGGCGAGGAGATCATCGGCCAGGACCTGATCCGCGTCGTGGAAGAAGCCCGGCAGCTGCGCCGTGTGCTCGACGCCTTTCCGACCCATTATCCGCGCCACATCCTCGAGCAATCGGCCATCGCCGGGGCCTTCGTGCCCGGTGCCGTGGACGCCGACCTTCAGGGCGTGGCCGACGTGGTGGCCAAGCGGCTGGACCTGATCGCGCTGGAATACGAACGTGGCTGGCAGGGCCGGATCACGCAGGACAAGGGCATCCGCCTCGCCCGCATCCTGCGCGGGGTCGAAGAGGTCCGGACGCTGGACGGCGCCATGCTGAGGTCCGGCGAGGTGCGCCGCACCGGCAGCTTCACCAAGGCCCTGCAGGATGTCTACAACGTGCCCGCGCGTCTTTTCCGCAAGGACCGCAGCCAGATGATCTATGGCCCGATGGACCTGCTCAAGGCGATCCTCGAAGAGGGCGAGCGCGGAAACGCGCTGCAGCGCTACAAGGGTCTGGGCGAGATGAATCCGAGCCAGCTCTGGGAGACCACGCTGGACCCGGACGCCCGCACGTTCCTGCAGGTCAAGATCGACGACCTGGCCGAGGCCGATGACCTCTTCACCAAGCTGATGGGCGACGTGGTCGAACCCCGCCGCGAATTCATCCAGCAGAACGCCCTGTCGGTGGAGAACCTCGACTTCTAGGGTCATGTAGGGAAGCGCATATCTTTTCGCGTGCTGAGGTCGGGGCGCGGCCGCTTTTTATATGATTTTCAGAAGGTTAGCGCGAAATCCAGGCCTTCGCGGTTTTTTTGGGACTGCATCGCGCAGGGCGCGTTGGACAGCGTCTGCAAAACGAACGAGCTTTGCCTTTCTGTCTCGGTTGATATGAATTGCCCATCAACCGAGACAGAAGCCTCCTTCTCCGCAGGAAGAACTTGAGCTTCAGCTCAACGTTGAAAGCCGGCTTTCCGTCAACGTGCTGCCGGCGCCGGCCGTGGCACACGGCGCCTTGCTTGCGGCGGAAAGGGCCGGGGACGGGGCGCCGATCCTTTTCGACTTCTTGCCCAGACTGTCCACCATCGTCTACGGGGCTGACGGTGCGACAAATTTCGACCTAATACGACCGGAAGAGACGCTTGAAGCCGGCCGCACTTATCGGAGCCCTGAGCCGGCAACGCTCGCGATACCGGCGGGGCAGGAGAATGTCTCCGTGTATCTTCGAAAGGAAGCTTCGCCACCACCGCGAAAGGCGACCATCGCGATCGGCACGCCGTTGAGGGAACAGGCGGCCGTGTCGCTCTGGGTCGAGCAGAAACCGGCGGCCGGTCGGGCAAGAATCCTGATGGAAGCGCCAATATTGGGACGGAGCTTCACGGTCGACTGGGACAAGGCACAAGAAGATGCCCGATCTTGGGATGAGATCATCGAAAGCCAGCAGCACCATGTCCCAATCCCGCAGCGCTTGGTTCTTCCCTGCGGGATGCCCGCGTGGGAAGACACCGTGCGCGCCGATGGACTGCTCAGTCTTCTCCAGTCGGAACCCTTCCGCATCAACCCCGATTGGGAAACGCTCGCAGCGAAGCTGCCGCAACGGCCGTTCGGACAATACTGCATCTCCAGCGATGGAAATCTTCCCGCCGAGATCGGCCGGGAGGAAATCGAGCGACTCGATATCCTGACGGACAAGGCGCTGGACGTTACACGCAGACGCCTGGCCGGCGAAATGGGCCCAGGGACCGAGGACAACGCGGCCTTGAAGTTCCTGACCTGGCAGTTCCGGCGATGTCCGACCGACGTGGTCAAATGGTTGACGGAGTGCATCGAGACGCGTGGGCCAGCCCACCCGTTCGTGCGCCACCAGATGAGATGGGTCCTCGTCTACCAGGGGCTGGGACGGGTCCTTCGCGATGAGGAGGCCGTGGAGTGCGTCGTAGAGATGCTTCTGTCCTCGGACATCGAGAGCTGGGTGTGGAATCGGCAAAGCGCGTGCATGGCCTTTCTGCTGTCGCGGTCGGACATGGCCCCGATGCTGCTGTCTCGGGAGGACGTTGACAGATTGGCAAGCCGCACGCTGGCGGATTTCAGGCGCAACATCGGTGAAGAATACATCATGTTCATCTACGCGCCCTTTCTGCTCGCGGGTCTTCGCAGGTGGCGCCTCAAAGGCCCCACGGCCCTGGTGTCTGGCATTGATCCCTTGGCCGAAGATTTCCTGGCGATCATCGAGGAAGTCGAAGTTGATCTGATTGGCCGCCGTAGACCCAGTGCCAACCTCCAGCGGCGACGAGACAAGATCTTGCCGATTCTACGGGATCTCAAGGAGGAATTGCTCTGCGAAGGGACAAACCCGGATCTTCTTATGGACATCTACGGTGCGAGCTGAGGCTAGGATACTGCATGCGCAGTTCAGCGAAGTCACTTGTAGCTTCTGGACATGCCTTAGGCTCAGGATGCATTGATTTCCGCTGCACCGCATGATTCACGGCTTCGAAAAAGGGAGCGGTGACATGAGCGATCTCTTCTGGCTGACCGACGCGCAGATGGCGCGTCTGGCCCCTTTCTT
>NZ_FWFZ01000134.1 GCF_900172355.1 Roseisalinus antarcticus
ACTAGTATGGCCCGGGGGATCCGGCGCGCCTAGGCCTTGACGGCCTTCACTCAATTCGCCCTATAGTGAGTCGTATTACGTCGCGCTCACTGGCCGTCGTTTTACAACGTCGTGACTGGGAAAACCCTGGCGTTACCCAACTTAATCGCCTTGCAGCACATCCCCCTTTCGCCAGCTGGCGTAATAGCGAAGAGGCCCGCACCGAAACGCCCTTCCCAACAGTTGCGCAGCCTGAATGGCGAATGGGAGCGCCCTGTAGCGGCCACTCAACCCTATCTCGGTCTATTCTTTTGATTTATAAGGGATTTTGCCGATTTCGGCCTATTGGTTAAAAAATGAGCTGATTTAACAAAAATTTAACGCGAATTTTAACAAAATATTAACGCTTACAATTTAGGTGGCACTTTTCGGGGAAATGTGCGCGGAACCCCTATTTGTTTATTTTTCTAAATACATTCAAATATGTATCCGCTCATGAGACAATAACCCTGATAAATGCTTCAATAATATTGAAAAAGGAAGAGTATGCGTAGCCGTAATTGGAGCCGTACCCTGACCGAACGTAGCGGCGGTAATGGTGCGGTGGCGGTGTTTATGGCGTGCTATGATTGCTTTTTTGGCGTGCAGAGCATGCCGCGTGCGAGCAAACAGCAGGCGCGTTATGCGGTGGGCCGTTGCCTGATGCTGTGGAGCAGCAACGATGTGACCCAGCAGGGCAGCCGTCCGAAAACCAAACTGAACATTATGCGTGAAGCGGTGATTGCGGAAGTGAGCACCCAGCTGTCTGAAGTGGTGGGCGTGATTGAACGTCATCTGGAACCGACCCTGCTGGCCGTGCATCTGTATGGCAGCGCGGTGGATGGCGGCCTGAAACCGCATAGCGATATTGATCTGCTGGTGACCGTGACCGTGCGTCTGGATGAAACCACCCGTCGTGCGCTGATTAACGATCTGCTGGAAACCAGCGCGAGCCC
>NZ_FWFZ01000097.1 GCF_900172355.1 Roseisalinus antarcticus
CCACGACTGTCAATCGGCAGGCAATCTTGACCCCCTATCGGCATCCAAAAATGACCCCCTCGGAGCGCTCGGGTAGTTGGCCCGATGCGGTGTAGCCCTCATACAGCGCAGCCGTATCGGGCCAGCGGGGTTTGGGTCATTCGCGGGTCTTGAAGCGCCAGCTCTCGTTGCCGGTTTCGACGATGTCGCAGTGGTGGGTAAGGCGATCGAGTAGCGCTGTCGTCATCTTGGCGTCTCCGAAGACCGATGGCCACTCACCGAAGTCGAGGTTGGTCGTCACGATGATGGACGTGCGCTCGTAGAGGCGACTGACGAGGTGGAACAGCAGCTGGCCGCCGGTCTGTGCGAAGGGGAGATAGCCGAGCTCGTCGAGGATCAGGAAGTCGAGGCGGCACAAGAGATCCGCAGTGCGCCCCTGGCGATCAGCGCGGGCTTCGGCGTCGAGTTTGTTCACGAGGTCGACGACGTTGAAGAAGCGGCCGCGCTTGCCGCGGCGGATGCAGGCCCTGGCGATGCTCACGGCAAGATGGGATTTGCCGGTCCCGGTGCCGCCGATCAGCACGACGTTGCGTTGATGCTCAAGGAACTCTCCGGAGGCCAGATCGCGCACCAGCGTCTCGTTGACCGGCGTGTTCTCGAAGCTGAACTCATCGACCTCCTTGGCCAGTGGCAGCTTGGCAATCGTCATCTGGTATTTGATCGAGCGCGCCTGCTTCTCGCTGATCTCGGCGCTCAGCAGGTCGCCCCCTCTCGGCAGCATCGCGTTGCGATGCGCCTGCCGGGCAGTGGACGATCTGTTGCGGTTCGTGCTGGCGCTTCACCGCTGTGGTGATGATCTCATCGTAGGCGGCCTTCATGCCGTAGAGCTTCAGCTGGCTCATCGCGTCCAGCACCTGTGATCTTTCCATGGTTGGGTCTCCTTAGGCTGTCATAGCGTTTGCAGTCGGCCACGGGCTCGCAGGTCAGCCGCAACGCGTCCGGCGTATCGATGGTCAGCGGCGGCGGCGGCTCACGATGCCGGGCCAGGATATTGATGACGACCGAGGCGGCGGGGGCTCCTTCGTTAAGCGCTTCGGCACAGGCAGCCTCCACTGCATCCACCCCATCGGTTGGGATCATGCTCAGGATCTGGACCATCCACTGCCCGGCAGGGCATTGCGCAGCAATGTCCCGAGAGGGGGCCGGTCACCATTCGGCGCCTTGCCAAGCTTGCGCTGCACACGCCTGATCGCTGGCGGCAGTTCCCAGTCCTTGAAGGGCGCGCCATTCCTGAGTGCGCCCGGTTTGCGAGCCAGAACAGGGATGTAGTGCAGCGGGTCGTAAATCGCCTTGTCGCGGCCGAAGCCTCGGTCGTGCTGCCCCACAATCTTGCCGTCCTGCCAGAACTCGACCCGCTCGGCATAAGCACGGATCTCAACTGGGCGACCGACGGCCCGACCATCCACCGAGTAGCGGTTCTTGTCGAACCGAACGAGGCAGGTCTTGGACACCGAGGCAGGCAGCGCGTGGAAGCCATTGAAGGGGCCGACATACGGCACCAGGCTGGCGCGTTCTTGCTCGAACACCTCCCAAGTTGTCCGATCCCGGAGCTCGGGGTGCGGGTTGGACTTGGCCCAGGCGTCGTGCCGGAGGCACGCTTCCAGCGTGACGCACCGGTCTTCAAGCCAAGCGTTGAGTTCGGCATAGCTTTTGAACTTCGGTCGCGGCACGAAGAACCGCCGCCGGATAACGCCGACCTGGTTCTCGACCTGTCCCTTCTCCCAGCCCGAGGCGGGGGTGCAGGGCCGTTCATTGAGGCGCCATTGGTTCGAGCCCAATGGACGACGGGATCGACCAGGTAATGCCCGCACATCTGCTGGAACCGGCGATTGTAGGCGCGGTCGCGACCGACAAAGATCGTATCCACCGCCGTCTTCGCGTCCATTGTCCTCGGACCAATGGCGAACAAGGTCTCGCTGTCGTAAATCCCCCGAGCGCAGGCTCCGCCGAAGAAGGCAAAGGCCTTGTCGTGGGCGTCGAAGACCATCTCCGTTCGCCATTGTCTCTCGGACCAATGGCGTTCCAAAGGCTCACCTCGCGCGGGTAGGCTCGCACGAACAGCATTCGGCTATGGCAAAGGCGGACGTGCGCCACCTTCACTGTCGTCGTCGCGCCATCGATCACCACGATCTCATGGCTCCAGTCAAACTGATAGGCCTCACCGGGATCGAAGGTCAGCGGCACATAGGCAGCGGCCGATGCCTCCTGTTCCTCCTTGGACCATGAGGCCGCGCAGCGCCGGACAGCATCGTAGCCGCCGTCATATCCGAGGGCTCTGAGTTCCTCGAAGATCCTGATCCGGGTCAGCCTCTCGCGCTTGGGCTTGCGCGCGTTCACTGCCAGCATCTCGTCGAGATTGTCTTTCCAGGGCCCAATCTTCGGCTGTGGCTGGACCGTCCGCTCATAGGTGAGCTCCGTCACACCAGATCGGATCACCTTGCGCACCGTGTTCCGCGATACCCGCAACTCCCGGCAAATCTGCTTGATCGGCTTCTTGTCCTGAAAATACGCCCGACGGATCTTCGCAATCGTCTCCACAACCAACATCCCACACTGTGCTCCCCGATAGCCTCGGGGGCATTATCCAAATCAGTGCAAGGGGGTCACTTTTGGACGCCGATCACCCCGCTACGGGGTCAAAATTGCATGCTTGTTCACA
>NZ_FWFZ01000021.1 GCF_900172355.1 Roseisalinus antarcticus
CCGCCCCAAAGCGTGTCGTCCTCGATCCCGCCCGAGATCTTGTCGTTGTCGTCGCCGCCCAGCAGGCTGTCGCGGCCGGCGTCCCCGGTGATGCTGTCGGCGCCCTGCCCGCCCGCGATGCTGTCGTCGCCATCGCCGCCCACAGCCAGGTCGTCGTCGGCGCCGCCCTCGATGCGGTCGTCGTCATCGCCGCCCCAGAGCCGGTCGGCCCCGTCGCCGCCGATCAGCCGGTCCTGGCCCACGCCGCCGAACAGCGTGTCGCGCCCGCCGTCCCCCTCCAGCCGGTCGTTGCCGTTGGCGCCGGTGATCACGTCGTCGCCGGGCCCGCCCGTCACCGTGTCGGAAGAGCCGCCGCCGTCGATCACGTCGTCCCCGCTGCCGCCGTCGATCAGGTCGGTGCCGCCCCCGCCCGACAGGGAATCCGCCCCGGATCCGCCCCAAAGCGTGTCGTCCTCGATCCCGCCCGAGATCTTGTCGTTGTCGTCGCCGCCCAGCAGGCTGTCGCGGCCGGCGTCCCCGGTGATGCTGTCGGCGCCCTGCCCGCCCGCGATGCTGTCGTCGCCATCGCCGCCCACAGCCAGGTCGTCGTCGGCGCCGCCCTCGATGCGGTCGTCGTCATCGCCGCCCCAGAGCCGGTCGGCCCCGTCGCCGCCGATCAGCCGGTCCTGGCCCACGCCGCCGAACAGCGTGTCGCGCCCGCCGTCCCCCTCCAGCCGGTCGTTGCCGTTGGCGCCGGTGATCACGTCGTCGCCGGGCCCGCCCGTCACCGTGTCGGAAGAGCCGCCGCCGTCGATCACGTCGTCCCCGCTGCCGCCGTCGATCAGGTCGGTGCCGCCCCCGCCCGACAGGGAATCCGCCCCGGATCCGCCCGAAATAGAGTCTGCGCCGCCAGCCCCCGACAGGGTATCGACCCCCCATGTGCCGGTCAGCGTATCGGCCCCGGGCCCGCCGGTCTTCGTCAGGCTGGGCGGGCCGAAGGTGCGCTGCGGCGCGCCCGCGATCAGCGCCTCGGTGACCTCGCTCCGGCTCAGCCGCCCGGTGACCGAGCGCAGCTCGATCTCGTCGCCGTCCCAGCTGACCAGCGCCCCCCAGGAGGTCGACGTGACCTCCAGCAGCCCCGGTGTGTAGATATAGGGCAGGCCCGACAGGTCGATCCGGTCGGCGCGGTGGTCGAAATCCTTGATCACGTCGCGGGCCTTGTCGCCCTCCAGCACGAAGATGTCCGCGCCCGCCCCGCCGGTCATGGTGTCGGCGCCTCCGCGGTCGAACAGGATGTCGTCGCCCGCCCCGCCGCGCAGGTCGTCGTCCCCCGTCCCGCCCGAGATCATGTCGTCCCGCGCCCCGCCGCCCAGGGTCTGGCCGCCGTTGCCGGCCTTGCGGGTGACGCCCTGGCCGGAGAGGTCCCAGGTCATCTGGGTCAGCCCGCGCTCGGCGCCCGAGGCGGCGAAGACCTGCAGCTCGTCGCCCACCACCGCGGCGGCCACCGCCTCGACCCCGGCCAGCGACCGGGTGGTGGTGTCCTCGACCGCGTCGAGGTGGAACAGCCGCCCGCCCGGCAGCACCGTGAACAGCGACACGCCCAGGTCGCCACCCCCCGCCACGACAAAGGCGCGGCCGTCGTGATGGGCGACTGCAAGGCTCTGTACCTGCGCGAAACGGGTGGCGAGCGTGTCCATCACGTGGTCCGCCGGGGTCAACTCGCCACTGGCCGAGAGCCGCATCAGCGTCAGTGCGCCGCTGCCGCCCGCGGCCGAGGCCAGCACCACGAAGGTCTCGCCGCCGACCTCGGCCACCGCGAGGTCGGTGGGCGCCATGATGCCCAGCCCGCTGGCGGCCGAGACGCTGCCGGTCACCTCGGCGCCGGCATTGGTGACCTTCCAGGCGGTGACGCCGTATTCCATCGAGCAGGCGCCGATCAGGAACTTGGCGCCGCCAAGCTCGGCCGTCTCCAGCGCCGACAGGCGGCGGGCATGGCTGTCGGAAGTGTCGGCGATCAGCCCGTCATGGGCAAAGCCCGACCCGGTCACGTCATAGCGCCGCAGCCCGCCCGCATCGGCCGCCAGAAAGACGTCGCCGGCGATCTCGACCCCGTCGGCCAGGCGCCTGGAGGCGGTGCCCGAGACGCTCTGTTGCGCCGGGCCAGAGACGGTCGCGTCGGCACTGGCCTCGACCACCATCAGCCGGCCGGCATCGTTGCGCCCGACGATCAGCTTGTCGCCGCACCAGACCAGCCGCTCGGCCGCGCCCAGGGTCCAGCCCTCGGCATAGACGATCGTGTCGGCGGTCACCGCCTTGGCGCCGTCCGACAGGCGGAACCCGGCGAGGCCGCCGAACCGGCCCGATGTGGCGAAGAGCTGGATCTCGCCGCCCAGGGTCGCGACGCTCAGGTCGGTCACCCCGTAATCGATCAGATCATTGCCGGTGCGGACGATACCGCGAACGGTAAGCCCCATTTCCCAAACCCCCATCCGAGACATGACGGAGGCAGGCTGGGAAGGCCGCGCGGCGCGGAGCGGCCGGGCATTGCGGCAGAAGGGCGACCTTTGTCGACAATCCTAGGGGATCGGCCGCTTTGTGGCGGCCTGCGGACGGGATGGGGGCGCCCGCGGGCCCGGAGCGGGCGGAAATGCGGCGAAATCGTGGCAGCCGGGGTGGCGCAGCGCACACCCCGGCATCCGCGCCCCGGCCGGGCGGGGACGATTCGGCGGTCATGTCCGAGAGCTCAGGTCAGAGGGGCCCGGTCAGGCCGCGAGGTTGATCGCCTCGTGCCGGGCGATGGCCTCATCGAGGTCCTCGTAATATTCCAGCCGCCCGTCGTTGAGCACGATGCCGGTGTCGCAGAACTGCTTCACCTGGCGCATCTGGTGCGACACCATGATGGCGCTGGCATCCTTCACCCGCTCGCGGAAGATCGCCTTGCTCTTGCGGTTGAAATTGGCGTCGCCCACCGCCGTCACCTCGTCGATCAGGTAGGTGTCGAACTTCACCCCCATCGACAGCCCGAAGATCAGCCGCGCCTTCATCCCCGCCGAGTAGCTGCGCACCGGCATGTTGAAATGCTGGCCGATCTCGGCGAAATTCTCGACGAAGGCGATCAGCTGGTCGCTGTCCACCCCGTAGACCCGGGCGACGAAGCGGACGTTCTGCGCGCCCGTCAGCTCGCGGTGGAACGAGCCGCCGAACCCCACCGGCCAGGAGATCGTGCCGTCGGTCACCACCCGGCCGGTATCGGGCGCCAGCGTGCCGGCGATGATCTGCAACAGGGTCGATTTGCCCGCCCCGTTGCGTCCCAGCAGGCCCAGCGACTTGCCGGTGGGCAGCTCCAGGTTCAGGTTGTCGATCACCAGCTTGCGGTGACCGCGGATCCAGAAGCTCTTGGAGAGGTTCTCGAAGCGGATCATGGGCGGCCCTCAGCGACTGTCGCGGATCGAGTAATAGACCAGGGAGACGATCGCCCAGGACAGGAACAAAAACAGCGCGGCCAGCCCCATCAGCACCAGGCGGCGGGGGTATTCCGCGCTCTGGGGCAGGGTCGGCTCTATGTAGGCGGCCAGATAGCGGGTCTGGCGCGTCACATCGGCCCGTGCGCTGTCAAGCGCGGCGCGCGCGGCGCGATAGCTCTCCTCGGCGAATTCCCGGTCCACGGCGAGGCTTTCGTATTCCGCCAGCAGCCGGGGGTAATCCTCGCTGACCACCGAGCTTTCGCGCTCTTCGTCGATCCGGGCGCGGATCGCGTCGATCCGGCTCTGGGCCTGGGCGACGCGGGGGTCGGTGCCGCCGGCGCCCTGCAACAGCAGGTCGTAGTCGATCAGCGCCTGGGCGAGCTGCTGTTGCAGCACGTTGATCAGGCTTTCCTGGCCGCGGCCATAGGTTTCGGGGTCGACGATCTGGGTGCGGGTGCGGAACAGCACCAGCGCCTCGCGGGCGTCGCGCAGGCGCGACTCAGCATCGGCCAGATCGTCCTGGGCATAGCGCAGGGTGTCGGACCGGGCGGTGGCATTGAGGTCGTTGATCAGCGCCTGGCTTTCCTCGACGATGGCGCGGGCGATGGTCCGGGCCTGCTCGGCTTCGAAGGCCAGCACCCGCAGCTCCATCAGCCCGGTGGCGGAATCGTAGGACAGCTGCACCACCCGGGACCAGTAATTGGTCAGGTCCTCGATCGTGGCATCGGGGTTGAGCGCGAAGATCGGATCCTTGTCATAGGGGACCGAGTAATGGCCGACCAGGTCGACCCGCTCGTCGATCCGGCTGACCAGGCTCTGACTCTGGATGAACTCGTAAAGCACGTCGCTGTCCGAGGACCCGCCGCCGCCGCCGAGCCCGCCCAGAAGCGGGGTCAGCAGCTCGGTGGCCGAGGTGCCCTCTTCCTTGCGGACGGTGAAGCCGACGATCGAGGCGTATTGGTCCTCCGAGCGGAACTCCAGATACCAGCCCGCCGCGGTCAGCGGGGCCACCACCATCAGCACGAAGACCAGCGCGAGGCCCCAGTGCCGCTTGCGCATGACCGCGGGCTGCGCCACCGGCGCGACCTCGATGACCTGGACGGTCTCGGCCTGTTTTGCGGGTTTCTTGCGCGGAGGCTCGCCGCCCTCGCCCTTGTTGGCGGGGCCGGGGCCGGGTTTCTTGTCGGCGGGCTTCTTGTCGGCGGGTTTTCCGGGCGCGGGTTTTCCGGGCCCGGGGGTGGCGTCGGCCTTGTTGGCGGGGCGGTCGCCGGCCTCGGCTTTCGGGGCCTGCGGTTTCGCAGTGTCCGCCTTCCCAGTGTCCGGCTGTGCCGTGCCCTGCCGTGCCGCGTCCGCTGTCGCGGTGTCCTGCGCGCCGGCCCGCGGCGCGGTATCTGCCTGGTCAGCGGGCGCCGTGGCTCCGGGCTCCGCCACATCGATGACGCTCAGTCGTCGTCCATCGCCCAACCTGTTATCCGCCAACGGCGTGCCTCGCTTGACCTGATTGATCTTTGTCCATCACCTCTACATAGTTGCAGCCTGAATTTCCAGCGCGCCGGAGCCGCAGCCCTGCCATGACAGACACCGCGCAGACGCCCCTGCCCGCCCCCCAGACCCCGCGCCGGCAAAGCAACTGGATCGTGGTCTCGCTGCGCACGATCATCGCGCTCATCCTGCGCGAGATGTCGACCCGCTATGGTCGCTCTCCGGGGGGCTATGTCTGGGCCATCCTGGAGCCGATGGGGATGATCGTCATCCTCGCCTACGGCTTTTCGCTGCTGATGCGGACGCCGGCGCTCGGGACCAGCTTCCTGCTGTTCTACGCGGCGGGCTTTCTGCCGTTCAACTTCTTCCAGACCACCAGCAAGCTGGTCGGCAGCGCGCTGAAATTCTCGCGCCCGCTGCTGAGCTATCCGGCGGTCAGCTGGATCGACGCGGTGATCGGGCGGTTCGCGCTCAACCTGCTGACCAGCATGCTGGTGTTCTACATCCTGATCACCGGCATCCTGACCCTGACCGACGCGCGGGCCACGATCTCGGTCGGGCCGATCCTGCTGTCCTACGCGCTGATGGGGCTGCTGGGCCTCGGCATCGGCATGGTCAACTGCGTGATTTCAGGCTTCATTCCGGTCTGGGATTCGGTCTGGTCGATCATCACCCGGCCGCTGTTCCTGGCCTCGGGCGTGATCCTGATCTACGAAGAACTGCCCCAGTTCGCCCAGCAGGTCCTGTGGTGGAACCCGCTGATGCACCTGACGGGGATGATGCGCACCGGATTCTATCCGATGTATCAGCCGGAATATATCTCTGTCGAATACGTGCTGATGGTGGGGATGCCGCTGCTGTTCTTCGGGCTGGTCTTCATGCAGCGCTATCACAAGGACATCCTCAGCAAGACCTGAGGGGGGTAGGCTAGAGCCGCGTCACAGCCTCATGCGGCCTCAGAGCCGCACCACCACCTCGTGCGGCAGCGACAGGTCGCGCCGCAGCCCGTCGCGCACCGCCCGCCGCAGGATCCTCCGGTAGGCGGCGCGGTCGGCCCCGTAGCGCAGGCCCATCCGCCACCAACGCGGCAGGATCAGCGCCAGCGCCGGCCAGAAGAACAGCGGCCCCGCCGCCCGGCGATAGGCCAGAAGCAGGTTGCGGTGATAGTAATAGGCCTTCCACAGGGGGCGGAACGCCTGGCTTTCGGGATCGAAAGTCGCGCAATCGTGTTCGAAGCGCAGCGCCGGGTCGAAAGCCATCCGCATCCCCCGCGCGGTCAGCCCCAGGGTATAGATCACGTCGTCGCCATAGACGAAGAGCCGCCCGTCGGGCAGCCCGCCCACCTTCACCGCCCGCCGCGACAGGAACAGCCCGACGAAGGACCCGCCGTCGATCGGGGTGGGCGCGGGCGCGTCATAGGCCGCGGTGGGCAGATGAAACCCGGCCCGGCCGCGGCGCAGGGTCCGCAGGAAGGCCCGCACATGCCAGAACGGGTTCACCCAGGGCCGGTTCATCTCGCAAAGCCCGCCGCCGGGGTAATAGACCGCCGCGGCCCAGCCGTCGCGGCGCGCGCGGTCGCCGGCCCGGAACCGGGCGAGCGCCTCGGGCTCGGGATGGGCGTCGTCGTCCATCAGCAGCATCCAGTCGGGGTCGAGCCGGTCGCGGGCATGGGCCAGCCCGGCCTCGAAGCCGCCGGCGCCGCCGCTGTTGACCTCCAGCCGCAGCACGGCCAGCCGCGGATCCTCCAGCCCGGCCAGCCAGGCGGCGGTCCCGTCATCGGAGGCGTTGTCGACCACGACCAGGTGCGCCAGATCTTCGGACGGCGACGACAGCAGCCGGGTCACGGTCGCCGTCAGCTTCTCCAGCCGGTTGTAAGTCACGACGATCGCCGCGACGCGCCCTGCACCCATCTGCTTTCCCCAAAAAGCTCGTGCCCAAAGGCCACGGATCGGCGCCACTGTCAAACAGGCGCGGGGTTTCAAAGGCACGGGGCAAGTCGCTGTTTCGGAAATGAAACATCCCGCCCCGTTTCGCGCGCGAAACGGGGCAGACGGGGCCGGGGCGGGTTGCGGGCGGATCAGGCCCCGGGGGCGCCGAAAGCCTTCAGCAGCCGGGTGCGGAAGGCATCCGTCACCCCCGGACCGTAGAGCGTGACACTGCCGTCGGCGGCCACCCGCAGCCGCACCTCGCGGGCGAGGGTGCAGGTCTGGCCCGGCGCGACCCGGGGCAGGGCGGGCGCCTCGGCGGGGGCGCCGCGCCGGGACCCGCCCGCCAGCAGCCTGGACAGCACCGCCTGTTCGGCGGCCGCATCGGGGCGCGGCGCGGCGGCCAGGGCCTCGGCCGCGCGGGCGGCAAGGCCCGGCTCTTCGGTCAGGGCCTTCGACAGCTGCAGGCCCAGCCGCTCGCCGATGGCCTGGGGAAAGCGAAGCGCGCCGTCCAGCCCGGCCACGATCGGCAGGAACGACTTGATCTTCGACCGCCGCGGCCGCGAGGCGCTGGCAAAGAGCGTCTGCAGCGCCGCGGTGTCATCGGCGAACACCCCCTGTTCCACGGCGCGGGCGGCGATGCGGGCGCGCTCGTAATAGCTCAGCCCGACGCGGATCTCGTTCTCCTCGACCATCGCGCGATAGGCGTCCGAGGCCTCCTCCGGCCGGCGCAACAGCGCAAGAACAGAGCCGAATTGCACGGCCCCGGTCTCGTCCCGCAGCGCGCTCAGCGCCTGCAGACGGCGCCAACCCGAGATCAGGCCATAGCGCTTTTCGCCGCCCGGGGTCTCGGCCACCTCGATCGGGGTCTGCTGGCCGCGGGCGCGGAGGCTTTCGACCAGCGCGCGGGTCTCGTCGGCCTCCACCGCGATGCGGTCGCGCACCAGATAGCCCGCGTCGATCTGCTCCAGCGGGATCGACAGCACCAGGCGGCCCTCGGCGCGGGCCTGCTCCATGCTTTGCGACAGCTCCGCCAGCGCCGCCGAGGCCGAGGCCTCGCCCGCAACGGAGGCGATCGGCGGGGCGGACAGACCGAAGGCTTTCGTCTCCAGCCCGGCAGGCCCCGGGGCTGCGCCGAAGACGTCGGAGCGGGCGGGGGTCAGGCGTTTGCGCTTGGCCATGATGTCTCTCCTCTCAGGCAGGCGGGGCAGGGTAGGGCGGATGGATTACCAGCGCCCTATGGCAGCGCCCGCTCACTTGGCGGCCTGCCGGGCGGTTGTGGCCTCGCCCGTCTGCCGGGCGGTTGTAGCCTCGCCCGTCTGCCGGGCGGTTGTAGCCTCGCCCGTCTGCCGGGCGGTTGTAGCCTCGCCCGTCTGCCGGGCGGTTGTAGCATCCCGATACCAGCTGCCCACCAGCAACGCCTTGAAGGCGGCATAGGTGGCATCGAACGTTTCGCGCCCGCGGGCATAGGTCTCGCGGTTGAAATCGCGGTAATCGGCCTCGTAGATCCCCTGCACCTGCTCGCCCGCCTGGCCGATCAGCGCGGTGAAATCCTGCCGGTGCGGCGACAGCGTCTGACCCAGATAGGCCTGCATCAGAGACGCAAGTTCCCCCTGCTGGCTGCCGTCGAACCGGGTGACCACGGCGCGCACCGCGTCCCATTCGAACCGCAGCTCGTCGCGCCCGAGCGCCCGGGCGGCCATGTTCTCGCCCTCCTCGATCGACCCGAAGGTGGCGTGCAGCATGTCGAAGAACCGCCCCGTGCTGTCGAACTCCAGGAACGACGCGCCCAGCGGCACCAGCAGGATGTCGGCCGCGGCCAGCCCGTTGATCGTGAGGTAGCCGAGCGCCGGGGGCGTGTCGATGAAGACGACGTCGTAGGCATCAAGAATGCCGTCCGCCTCAAGCCGGTCGGTCAGCGCGTCCCACAGCTTCCAGCCGCGCGCGGCCATCCGCCAGACCGGGATCTGGAACTCCGCCCAGTAGAGGTTCAGCTGCGCGCCGATCAGGTCGATATTGGGCCAGTGGGTGGTCTGGATCAGGTCGGTGCTGGAGATCTTCAGCGCCTCGTCCAGGGTCTCGTCCAGCGGCTGCGGCGCCTCGCCCCGGTCGGCCCGGCGCTGGTTCTCGCCCCGCAGATGCTCGGCGTAATGCCGCGCCAGCAGCGGGAACACCGTCTGCCATTCGTCCTCGACCCGGCCGCCGAAGATCGAGGTCATCGAGCCCTGGCTGTCCAGATCCACCACCAGCACCCGGTAGCCGTCGAGCGCCGCCGACATCGCCAGATGCGCCGCGGTGGAGGTCTTGCCCACCCCGCCCTTGAAATTCGCCACCGCCACCAGCTTGGCGGGCTGGCCCTCGGGGCGGTAGGGCAAGTACTGCTTGGCCTTCGAGCCTTCGGCGCCGAAATGCGCCCGCAGCCGCAGCACCTCGTCGAGGGTGAACCACTTGGCCCCGGCCTCGGTCTCGCTGCGGCCCTGGGGCAGGTCGGGATTGGCCTTCAGCACCCGGCGGAAATGCCCCTGGGCCACGGGGATGAGGTAGCGGCAGATCTCCCAGGTGGAGAACAGCCGCAAGCGGCGCGCACCGTCGGCCTCAAGGCCGCGGCTGGCCAGGTCGCTGCGCCCGGCGGCACAGGCCCGGGCGATGGCGCCGAAGCCTTCGGTGCTGGCCGGGGCGCCGAGGCTGGCGGCTGATTGCGCCGGGTCCACGCGGAAATAGGGGGGAAGGTCGGTGCTCATGCTCTGGGGTCCCGATGCTGCCTATGGGGCTGCGCCTCTTGATGTGCGCTGTTTCGGGCAGAATACCGAAAAACAGCTGACATGGAAGAAAAACCGCAACACGTGTGCGTTTTCTCAGCAAGATTCGGGGGGTTGGGCCGGGCGACCCCCTGCATATTGGGGCAAGCGGGGGCGTCCTGACCAGCCCGGCGCTGTTATTTCTGGTTAGTATAATGTTACGGGGGCGCTCCAGGGGCGTTTTGGCCTTGCAGGACAGGCCTGTGGCGCGGGGCCCCCGACTCCGAACCCCCGATAAGGCGACTCCGATGCCACGAGCCGGCGATTCCGATCCATGACTCCCGCGGCACTCCGGCGTGGACGGCGGCTGTGGATAACTCTAGGGTGTCACTGAAACCCCGATAACGGGGCGGCCGGCAACGACCGGCATCGGGCAAGCGCGGGCGGGCCAGCGCAGACAAGAGCAGGACGGACAGGCGAACGTCATGACAGAGGCCACAGGCGATCCGGGGCGGGGCGGGCTTTTGCCCCTGCGGCACCCGACGGGCGATTTCTTCGTCTGCGACATCTTCGGGGCCTCGCCCAAGGATGACCTCGGCACCATGGAGCATCCGGTCTTTTCGCTCTCGACCCGGCCCGACCGGCGGGTGCTGAGCTATGCCCACAACGGCATCACGGTCGAGGTGATCCCCAGCGTGAAGGGCCGCGCCACGATCCACGACAAGGACGTGCTGATCTATTGCATCAGCCAGCTGATGGCGGCGATGAACGCGGGCCGGCAGATCTCGCGCACGCTGACGCTCAAGGCCCACGACCTGCTGGTGGCCACCAACCGCGACACCTCCGGCGACGCCTACCAGCGCCTGCGCGAGGCGTTCGAGCGGCTGGCCGGCACCCGGATCACCACCAACATGGCCACCGACGACCAGGAGACGACCCGCGGCTTCGGCCTGATCGAGGCCTGGGAGATCGTGCGCAAGACCCGGGGCGGGCGCATGGTCAGCGTGACGGTGACGCTCTCGGACTGGCTGTTCCGGGCGGTGCTGGCGAAATCGGTGCTGACGCTCAGCCGCGACTACTTTCGCCTGCGCAAACCGCTGGAGCGCAGGGTCTACGAGCTGGCCCGCAAGCATTGCGGACGCCAGCCGATGTGGCGGGTCTCGGTGACAGTGCTGCACAAGAAATCCGGCAGCGCCGCGCCGCTGCGGGTGTTCCGGGCGGCGCTGCGCAAGATGATCCTCGAGGGCCACCTGCCCGATTACGAGATGGCCGAGGAGACCGGCGACATGATCGCCTTCAGCCGCCGCCGGGCGCTGTCGGACAGCGGCCCGCACCTGGGCGCGGAGGCGCTGGAGGCCGCCCGCGCGATCGCGCCGGGCTGGGATGTCCACGCCCTGGCCGCCGAATGGCGCGGCGTCTGGGAGGCCACGGGCCGGCCGCGGCTGACCTCCGCCGACCGCGCCTTCCTGGGCTGGGTCCGCAAGACCCGCGCCGGGGCGCCCCCCCGCTAGCTTTCCGGCGGGGCCGCGCGGCCCCGCCGGGTCAGCCCCCCGGGGTCAGGCGGCCGTCAGGACACCACCGCGCGGTCGGTCGTCCGGCGCCAGTCGGTGCCGTCGCTGAAGGCCGGGACCGGGCCGCCGGTCTCGTCGGTGACGAAGATCATCGCGCCGGCCCCCAGGGCGGCCGGGTCGGGCAGGGCCGCCACGCTGAAGCCGGCCGGCTGGACCGCGCCGGCAAACTCGCTGCACCGGGTGACGCCGTTGAACAGCACGTGGTCGATGCCGCCGGTCTCGTCGCGGATCTTGAACGAGCCGTTGTTGGTGGTCTTGACCTTCCAGTCCCCGCCCGAGGAATCGTCGATCATCCGGAAGCCGGCGCCGCCGATCCCGCCCACGTTGCGCACCTGGATGGTGGGCGAAAGCCCGTCGGCGGCCACGCTCAGCGTGGCGTCGGTCCCGGCCAGCGGCCCGATCCCGACCGCGCCCGTCGCCCCGTCGATGCGCAGCGCCGTGCTCCAGGCGGTGCCGTCGGCGCTGACCTTGACGGCGAAGCTGTCGTCGCCGGCCAGCCCCATCTCGGCCCGGCCCGACCAGTTCGACTGGAACAGCAGGCTGGCGGTGTCGGCGGGGGCGGCCTTGTTGACCTTGACCTGGTGGCCCGCCCCCGCATGGGTCAGCAGCGTGGCCTCGGCGGCCACGGCCAGCCGGTTGGTGGCATCCGCGCCGGTGTTGATCCCCAGCATGGCGGGATCGGCCAGGCTGGCCTTGGGCAGCACCCAGGCGGTGCCGGTCCAGATCCGCAGCTCCTGCGCGGCGGCGTCCCAGGCCCGCCAGCCGGTGCGCGGCGGGATGAAATCCCACCCCGCGCCGTCCCATGCGGCGACCGAGCCGTCCTGTCCGGCCCAGTCGCCGCCGGCCCCCACCCCCACCACATGGGCCTCGCCCGGCAGGGGCGCGGCCGGTGGTGTCACCGTGCCGATCCCGGCGACCGCCAGCTGGACGATCGCGTCCAGCCGGGCCAGGGCGGCATTGTGCGTCACGTGTTTTTGCGCCTGGGCGGGCTGCAGATAGGGCAGGGCGAGGCGGTCGGAGGTATCGGACATGGGGAAAGCCTTCCGGGAAACGGGCGGGAAACGGGCGTTGTGCCGCAGTCTCGCCGGAAGGGTTTAAGGACGGCTCAGGGGGCCGGCCGATCGGGTAGGGAAGCGTTAAGCTTTGCCCGCCACAGGGCCGAGACCGGGGCCGAGACCGGGGCGCAACAGGCTCTGTTCCGGGGGGCGGGGCGCCTCAGCCCCGGCTTGCGTAGTAATCGTGGGTCGCCCGGATCGCGTCGTCGAACGGGGTGATCCGGTCGCCCAGCAGCACCCGCACATCCTCGCCATTGGCGATCACGTCGCGCGGCTCTGTCGCCAGCAGGTCGGTGGCGGGGATCTTTTCATAGGCCAGCGGCTTGCCCGCGGCCTTTTCCACCGCCGCGATCACGTCCATCAGCGAGGTCGATTGCCCCGAGCCCAGCATGTTCACCGGCGCCACCTCTTCGCCGTCGCGCAGCCGGCGGGCCATGGTGGCGATGCCGTAGCCCACGTCGCCGGCATAGATGAAATCGCGCGTCTGCCCGCCGTCGCCGTTGACGAAGACCGACTTGCCCTCGATCGCGGCGCGGGTGAAGGCGTGGATCGCGCTCTTCTTGTTGTCGGAGAAGCGGCCGAACACGTTGGTCATCCGGATCACCCCGAAGCTGCCGCCGCGCAGCTCCACCAGGCGCTGCAGGATCATCTCTTCGGCGGCCTTGGTGGCACCATAGAAGTTCTTGGGGCAATAGGGGCTGTCGAGGCGCACCTCGAAGCTGCCGTCGAACAGCGCACCGGCGGTGGAGATCAGGATGAACCGGTCACCGGGCTGCACCGCCTCCATCACGAAGCGCGAGGGCTCGGCGATGTTGGCCTCGATGAAATCGAGCGGCCGGTCCTTGCTCTCCGCCACCCGCGTCTCGCCGGCCAGGAAGACGAAGATCCGGCCCTCGCCGGTGTCTTCGAGCCCCGCCAGGAAGTCGAGCGCACCCCGGCTCTCGTAGCCGCCCTTGTGGTGTGGCAGATCCAGCGCCTCGTGCCCCGGCGCGGCGTTCGACATGTCGTCGATGACCACGGGCGCGAGGCCCGAGAATTCTTCCGAGCCGGCGATGGTGTCGAGGATGTTGCGCCCGACGAAGCCGAAGCCGCCGACAAGGACGAGGGTGCTGGAATTCTTCATGGCGAAACAGGGCTCCGGAACGCGGGGGATACGGGAGGTCTCATAGGGCCGTTCGGGGGCGAGTTCAAATCCCCCGGGCGCCGCCGCGCCTGGCCTGGGGCGGCGCGGCCACAGGGCGGGCGGCGCCCCCGATTCCACGTTGAAGACGGAAGGGCGCGGCGGTAAGCGGGCGGTCATGCCTGGACCGGGGGACACAGACGGGATGCGCGGCCAGACCAGCGACGGGGCGAACGGGCGCGGCGGATTTCTCCGGCGCCTGGCCGACCGCCTGCCCAAGGGGGCGCTGCGGGCCGCCCGCGCCGCCTATGGCCGGGCCACGGGGCGCAAGCCCGGCGGCATAGAGATCCCGGCCGATGTCCGCGCCCGGGCGCTGGCCGAGATCCGCACCCGCATGCCGCCGCCGCATTGGGGCGTGCCCCTGGCCGCCCTGGCCCGGGCCGCCGAGATGGCCCCGCGCCCGGCGGGCTACGGCGCGGAATACGATCTGATCAAGCCGCATTTCGACGCTCTCTACTATTTCGGCCGCCATGCGGACGTGGCCCGGCGCGGCTTCGATCCGGTGGCCCATTACCTGCGCGCCGGCGCGGCCGAGAACCGCGACCCCGCCGCCTGGTTCGGCACCGCCGCCTATCGCGCCCGCTATGGCGCCGAGATCCGCAAGAGCGGGCTGACCCCGTTCGGCCACTGGGTGCGCGAGGGCCACGCCAGGGGCTATCTGACCGCGCCCTTCCACGCCTTCGAGGCGATGGCCGAACAGGTGCTGGGCCGCCCCCCCGCCGAGGTCCAGGCGCAATGGTCGGCGCAATACGACGACCTGCGCGACAGGCTCGGCCGCGGCACCTTGGGTGAAATGGTGACGAAAGCGGCGGCGCTCGACCCGCTCGTGGCGCTGTCCTGGCCCCGGGCGCAGGATATCCGCGTGCCGCCCTTCAACTCCGACCTGGTGGTGACCCGCACCGAGGCGCTGCACCGGCTGCAGGCCCGCGCCGGCGGGCGGCGGGCGGCGGCGGTGATCGTGGTCAACCGCCCGCGCTGGGGCGGGGGCCGGCGGATGGAGGGCCACCTGGCCCATGCGCTGGCCGATCTGCACGGGGCGGAGAACGTGCTGGTCCTGACCACCGAGGCGGACGGGGCGATGCCGCCGGGCAAGCTGCCCGAGGGTCTGCGGGTCGTCACCATGGCCGATATCGCCCCGGGCGATGCCGAGATGCGCGAGCGGCTGCTGTTCGAATTCCTGCGTGCGCTGCGGCCCGGGTCGGTGTTCAACGTCAACAGCCGCCTGTTCTGGGAGATGCTGACGCCCTATGGCCGCGCCCTGTCCCGCGACACCGCGATCACCTGCGCGCTGTTCTGCGCCGAGCGCACCGCGCTGGGGTACTGGACCGGCTACCCGGTGCGCATGGTCTACCGGCATTTCGACATCCTCCATGCGATCTGCACCGACAGCCAGGCCCTGGCCGAGGAGCTGGCGGCGCGCTTCATGATACCCGAGGCTGCCCGCGGCAAGCTGCGGGTGCTGCCCGCGCCGGCGGATGCCACGATCCCGGTGGCCGCGATCCCGGTGGCCGCGGCGCCCGTGGCCGCGGCGCCCGTGGCCGCGGTGCCGGTGGCGGCCGGGCGGCGGCCGCAGATCTTCTGGTCGGGGCGGTTCGATCCGCAAAAGCGCGTCGACCTGGTCCATGCCATCGCCGCCGCCCTGCCCGAGGCCGATATCCGGATGTGGGGCGCGCCGGTGCTGGACGGCGGCACCATGCCCCCGCCGATGCCGCCGGCCAACCTGACCCGCGAGGGGGTCTATGCGCACTTTGCCGACCTGCCGCTGCACGAGGCGGACCTGTGGCTCTATACCTCCGACTGGGACGGGGTGCCCTCGATCCTGCTCGAGGTCGCGATGACCGGCCTGCCGCTCGTGGGCAGCCGGGTCGGCGGCACCGGCGAGATCCTGCGCGAGGGGCTGGCGCATCCGCTGCCCGAGGGCGCCGGGGTGCAGGCCCATGTCGCGGCAATCCGCGCCGTGCTGGCCGACCCCGCGACCGCCCGGAAACAGGCTCTGATGTTGCGTGAGGCGCTTCTGGCCGAGCGCAGCGAGGCGGCTTTTCGCGCCGTCGTGGCAGAGCTTGCCCCCGTCGTTCCCGCCCCGGAGGACGCGGCATGAGCCCCGCCGCCACCGCGCCCCCCGACCTGACCCTGGCGCTGACGGTCCATGCCGAGAGCCTGGTCGCCGGCCCCACCCTGGCCAGCGCCGAGGCCGCGCTGGCGCGGCTCGAGGCGGCGGGCTACCGGGTGGAGCGGCTGATCGGGCTCGACGACCCGACCCCCGAGGCCCGCGCCTTCATGACCCAGCCCGCGCTGGCCGCCTGGGAGGTCCGCGAAATGGCCTTCCGCGACCAGGGCCGGACCCGCAACGCGCTGGCCGCCCAGGCCCGGGGGCGCTGGCTCGCGTTCCTGGATGCCGACGACCTGTTCTCGGAAAACTGGCTGATCGAGGCGGTACAGAGCCTTGAGGCGGCCGGCCCGGGCGCCCGCGTCATCCTGCACCCCGAGGTGGTCTGGGAGTTCGACGGCACCGCGATGAGCCATGCCAACATCGCCCAGGACAACCCGCTTTTCACCCCCCATCACCTGGGCATCCAGAATTACTACGACGCGCTGTGCCTGGCCCCGCGCGAGGCCTGGACCGAGGTGCCCTTCGCGGATCGCGACATCGCGGGCGGCTTTGCCTACGAGGATTGGCAATGGGCGGTGGAGACCATGGCCGCGGGCTGGCACCACGGGGTGGTGCGCGACACGCTGATCTTCAAGCGCCGCAGGGATTCCTCGCAGACCGGCGAGGCCCGAAGCCGCCGGGTGTCGATCCGCGGCCTTGCCGCGCTGGCGATCGACCGGATCGGCAGGCTCGGCCGGCCCGGGGCGGGCGGGACCGACACTGATACCGACACTGGCACTGGCAGGGCGGAAACTGGCAAGGCGGAAACTGGCAAGACAGACACTGGCGAGAGCGGCAGGACCGGGGGAGGGGCTGCGCCATGACCACCCGCTTCGTGCTGTTCTCGACGGCGCGGTCGGGGTCCTCGTGGCTGGTGACGGCGTTGCGCAGCCACCCCGAGATCCTGTGCCATGGCGAGGCGCTGGCGCCGGGGCTGGTGCCGCGCCACCTGCAGGGGGCGGCCCGCGCGGTGCTGACGCCCGAGATGTGCAAGGCCGACCCGCTGGGCTTTGCCCGCCGGCTGCTGGCGATGGACGAGGGCCACGGCGCGGTGGGCTTCAAGGTCTTCGCGACGCAAGGCCCCGCCGCCCATGCCGCGCTGCTGTCCGACGAGAGCCTGCACAAGATCGTCCTGCGGCGCGAGAACGCGCTGGCGGCCTGGTCCTCGCTGCTGATCGCGCGCCAGACCGGGCGCTGGAACACCCGCAAGGCCGGCATCGGCGCGGGCACCCGGACCCGGTTCGTGCGCGCCGAGTTCGACCATTACCGCACCCGCCGCGACGCCTATTTCGACCGGATCGACCGCCAGCTGCGCGGGCCGCGGCTGGATCTGACCTATACGGGTGACATCGTGACGAAAAACGCGGCCCCCGTTCTGGACTTTCTCGGTGTGGACAGGGCATTCGATACATCGACGGCCATGGCCCGGATTCTCGGGCCCTCGATCCTCGACCGGTTCGAGAACGCGGCCGATGCCGCGGCCTGTCTGGACGAGATCGGCCGGCCCGACTGGGCACGGGAATGACGAGAGGGGCAGGGGCCATGGCAGCCAAGGCGCAGGACACCGACACCGACGCTGACACCGGCGAGGCGATGCAGGACGACACCGCCGAGGACAGCTCTTCCGTCGCCGACCGCGAGCGCGAGCTGGGCGAGCGGCTGGCGCTGTCGAACCGCCGGCTGAAACGCGCCACCGAAGAGATCGCGGCCCTGACCCGCCATGTGCAGATCCTCGAAGGGGCGCTGCGCAAGAAGGACCGGGCCTTCGGCCAGGCGCTCCTGTTCGACAACGTCGCCATTCGGCTGCCCTATATCGGGCGCTGGCCCTGGGTCGCGCGCCGGGCGATGCGCTACCGCGCCAGGCGGATCGTGCGCGCCGGGCTCTTCGATCCCAAGTGGTATGTCCAGGAATATCCCGATATCGCGGAGACCGGCGTCGATCCCGCCCGCCATTACCTGCGGGCCGGCTGGCGCGAGGGCCGCCTGCCGCGCGCCGACATGAAGGTCAATCCTCTGACGCGAGGCCAGCGATGAAACAGCCAAGCCGCGGGGAGGTGGACGAGGTCCATGCCTCCGACCTGTTCGACGCCGAGTGGTATCTTGCCGAATATCCCGATGTCGCGCTGCTGAAGATGAACCCGATCGTGCATTACCTGCGCTTCGGCGGCCCGCTGGGCCGGCGGCCGGCGGAATGGTTCGACCCCGACGCCTATCGCGCCGAATACCCCGAGGTGGACGAGGAGGGCGTCGACCCCTTCCTGCACTACATCCGCATCAACCGCCCCTCGGACGCCACCGGGACGGGAACGGGGACCGGCGCCGCGCGGCCGGACCGGGACGGCGACGGGCCGCCCCTGCCCGAGCCCGCCGGCGGCCCGCTGCTGTCCGCGCCCCTGCCCGAGGGCACGGTGCCCCATTACGGCGCCAAGATGCAGCGGCTGGCCGGGCTGGCCCGCGCCGCCGCCCCGCCCAGCCCCGAGCCCGACGATTACGAGACGGTGATGGAGGGGTTCGACCACCTGTTCTACCTCACCCGCTACCATGACATGGCCGCGGTCGCGCACCGCTCGAACATGGTCCGCCACTACCTGCGGGCCGGGGCGAAGGAGGGGCGCGATCCCTCGCCGCATTTCTCGACCAAGGGGTATCTCGCGCGCTATCCCGATCAGCGCCACAGCCCCGAGAACCCCTTTGCCCACTGGCTGCGCCGGGGCCGGGCCGAGGGCCAGATCGCGACCCCGCTGACCGAGTTCGACAAGGTCAGCCAGATCCTGGGTCACGAGTCCCCCGCCGCCACCCAGGAGATGCTGATCGCCCGCAGGCGCGACCTGCGCGAGCGGTTCGAGACCGGCAAGCTGGGCGAGATGGTGCGCAAGGCCACCGCCCACGAGCCGCTGGTCGGCCAGGTCTGGCCGCAGGCGCTGCAGCCCAACATCCAGCCCCTGGTCCGGCAGGACCGGGTCAGGATGCTGGCCGCCCTGGGCGAGCTGCACGAGATGGCCGGCGCCCGCACAGCCCGCGCCGTGGTCGCCGTCAACGCCCCGCGCTGGGGCGGAGGGCGCCGGATGGAGGGCCACATCACCCATGCCCTGGCCGAGATGCTGGGGGTCGAGGAGGTGATCCTCATGGTCACCGACAAGGGCGGCGAGATGGCCGATTCCAAGGCGCCGCCCGGGGTCCGCTACGTGGATTTCGCCAGCGCCACCGCGTCCCTGTCCAAGCCCAACCGCGAACGGATGCTGTTCGAGTTCCTGCGCGGCCTGGCGCCCGAGGCGGTGTTCAACATCAACTCGCTGACGATCTGGACGCTGATGACGAATTACCCCGGCCCGGTCTCGGCGAGCCTGCCGATCGTGGGCTGTTTCTTCTGCAACGACCAGAACCGCTTCGGCCATTGGGGCGGCTACCCGGCCTCGCAGTTCTACCGGCATTTCGACAAGATGCGCGCGGTCTGTCCCGACAGCCATTACCTGGCCGATCAGCTGGCCACGCAATTCGCGGTTCCGCCGGAACAGAGACACAAGATCGCCGTGCTGGAAGGGCCGGTGGACCCCAGCCTGCCGGTGGCCTCCGCCCCCGCGCCGGGCCGGGGCCGGCGGCCGCAGTTCTTCTGGGCCAGCCGGCTCGACGACCAGAAGCGGCTCGACGTGGTCTATGCCATCGCCCGCGCCATGCCCGATGTCGACATCCGGATGTGGGGCGCCCCCGTCGCCAGCCAGATCGACCCGCGGGTCGACAAGCCCGGCAACGTGATCCTCGAAGGGGTCTACGACAGCTTCGCCGCGCTGCCGCTGGGCAAGGCCGACGGCTGGCTCTACACCTCGGAATGGGACGGGGTGCCGTCGATCCTGCTCGAGGTGGCGATGACCGGGATCCCGATGGTGGGCAGCCTGGTGGGCGGCTGCGGCGAGGTCCTGCGCGAGGGCCTGTCCTGGCCGATCGCCGATTTCGCGAACCCCGACGCCTATGTCGACGCCATGCGCGCCCTGCTGGCCGACCCCGAGGGCGCCCGCGCCCGGGCGCTGCAGCTGCGCGAGGCGCTGGTGGCCGAGCGCACGCCAGAGGCCTATGCCGCCACGCTGGCGCAATTCTTCGAAGGGACCGCCCCATGAGTGCCGATCTGACCGTGGCGCTGAACGCCCATTCCGAGACCGTCGTCGCGGGCCCGACCATGTCCAGCGCCGAGGCCGCCATCGCCGCCGCCGAGGCCGCCGGGCTGACGGTCGAGCGGATCATCGGCCTGGACCGGGTCAGCGACGGCGCCCGCGCCTTCTTCGAGCAGCCCGCCTTCGACAGCTGGCGGCGGCTGGAGCTCGATTGCGGCGACCTCGGGCTCTCGCGCAACGCGCTGGCCGAGGCGGCCACCGGCGAGATCGTGGCCTTTCTCGACGCCGACGACCTGTTCTCGGAAAACTGGCTGTCCGATGGCGCCGCCGTGCTGCGCGCCGCCGCCGCGGGCCGCGATCCGCGCGGCGAGCGGCTGATCCTGCATCCGGAGGTGAACTGGTTCTTCGACGCCGCGCGTTCGGTGCTGGTGAACCCCGACCAGGGATCGGAGTTCTACACCCCGCTCTACTGGCAGATGGCGAATTACTACGATTCGCTGGCCATGGCCCCGCGCACCGCCTTTCTCGAGGTGCCCTATGCCGGGCGCGACAAGGAACGCGGCCTGGGCTTCGAGGACTGGCGCTGGAACATCGAGACGATCGAGGCGGGCTGGCGCCACATGACCGTGCCCGACACGATCATCTTCAAGCGCCGCCGCGACGATTCTCTCGTGACGCAACTGGGCGCGAGCCGATCCGTCCTGTGGGATCTGGACGCGTTGCGGATCGACCGGCTCGAGACGCTGTAAGGCGGCCGCGCGGCGCAGCGCGGCCAGGGAGGCCCGGACGGGACGGGCTCAGGGGAGAGACAAGTCATGGCAAAGACCACCGCTCTGGTGCATTTCAATCACAAGATGGTCGACGGCAAGGTCGCCTGGAACGATCTCGGCACCACCGATTTCCGTCCCAATTACGGCGACATGCTGGTCTGTGCCGCGCTGCTGCAGCACCTCGGCCCGGCGGCGGCCGAGGCGGGCGAGACCCGGATGATGTTCGGCCAGCCGGCCAGGCCCGCCGACGTGGCGCTGGTGCGCGGCTCGACCTATGTCCACAAGAACTTCGATTACCGCAAGGCGATGAAGACGCTCGAGGGCTTCGACTGCCCGATCGCGATCATCGGGCTGGGTGCGCAGTCGCAGCAGAACGACCCGACCTTTCTGGATGACAATGCCGATGCGCGCGATTTCGTCGCCTGCCTGAACGAGCGGTCGAAAAGCATCTCGGTCCGGGGCGCCTTCACCGCCGAGGTGCTGACCCGGCTGGGGGCGCAGAACATCCGCGTCACCGGCTGCCCGTCGCTGTTCTATTCCTGCGCCGTGCCCAGCGTGACCCTGCCGGGATTGCTCGACACCCCCGAGCGGCGGCTGGGCGTGTCGCTGCACACCGGGCTGCGCGGCTCGATCTATTGCCGCGACCCGGCCAAGGCGCGCGAGAAGCACGTGCAGGCGCTGGTCCACGCGATCGAGGGCTCCTCCAAGGCGGGGTTCTTCGAACAGGGCGTCAAGCTGGAGTTCGACCTCGCCGACCACCGGCTGCCGTTCGAGGCGCGGATGGCGGCCGCCCGCGAGGTGCTGGCCCATATCGGCGGCGAGGGTGCGCTGAGCCCCGAACAGGTCATCGCCCATACCGTCAGCGTGCGCAGCATCGACGACTGGCTGTCGAAGGTGCGCGACGTGGACGCCATGGTGGGCTTTCGGTTTCACGGCAACATGGTCGGCCTGCTGCAGGGTCTGCCCTGCTATTACTGGACCTACGATTCACGGCTCAAGGAGTTCTGCGAGCTCTACAAGCTGCCCTACAGCGACGTGGCCGAGGAGTGGGTCGACCCGGTGCGGGCCATGCTCGACCACGATTGGGACGCCGCCAACGCCGCCTTCGCCACCTGCCATGCCGAGCTCAAGGCCTGCTATGCCGAGAACGGCATCGAGACGGTGCTCTGACAGGCGCGGGGGGCGGGCCGTGGCCCGGACGCCATGGCTCCGCGGGGCCATGGTTCGCAGGGTTTCCTTCCCCCCGGAACGGCGATAAAGGACGCGCAATTATTTGGGTCTCGAGAAGGGTTCTGGGAGCATGAAGGTCATCATTCTGGGCGGGGACGGCTTCTGCGGCTGGCCGAACGCCCTGTATCTTTCCAACCGCGGTCACGACGTCATCATCGTCGACAACCTCAGCCGTCGCCAGATCGACCTGGAGCTCGAGGTCGACAGCCTGACCCCGATCAAGCCCATCGGCGAGCGCCTGCGCGTCTGGAAAGAGCTGACCGGCAACGAGATCAAGTTCCACAACTTCACCGTGGGCGAGCATTACCACCGCCTTCTGACCCTGATCCAGGACGAGAAGCCGGACGCGATCATCCACTTCGCCGAACAGCGCGCCGCGCCCTATTCGATGAAATCCTCGAGCCACAAGCGCTACACCGTCTCCAACAACCTCAACGCCACCAACGACGTGCTGGCCGCGATCGTGGAATCGGGCCAGGACATCCACCTTGTCCACCTCGGGACCATGGGCGTCTACGGCTACGGCACCGCCGGCATGAAGATCCCCGAGGGCTACCTCAAGGTGCGCATCGACACCCCCGCCGGCGAGGCCGAGACCGAGATCCTCTATCCCACCAACCCCGGCTCGATCTACCACATGACGAAAAGCCAGGATCAGCTGTTCTTCCACTTCTACAACAAGAACGACGGGGTGAAGATCACCGACCTGCACCAGGGCATCGTCTGGGGCACCCAGACCGACGAGACCAAGCAGGACGAGCGGCTGATCAACCGCTTCGACTATGACGGCGATTATGGCACCGTGCTCAACCGCTTCATCATGCAGGCCGCGGTCGAGTACCCGATGACCGTGCATGGCACCGGCGGCCAGACCCGCGCCTTCATCCACATCCAGGACACCTGCCGCTGCATCGAGCTGGCGCTGGAGAACCCGCCGCAATCGGGCGAGCGCGTCAACATCCTCAACCAGATGACCGAGACCCACCGGGTCCGCGATCTGGCGCAGATGCTGCACGACGCCATGGGGGCCGAGATCGCCTATCTCGACAACCCGCGCAACGAGGCGGCCGAGAACGAGCTGCACGTGGCCAACGACCGCTTTCTGGGGATGGGCCTCGAGCCGATCAAGCTGGAAAGCGGCGTGATGGACGAAGTCCGCGAGATCGCGCAGAAATACGCCGCGCGCTGCGACACCTCCAAGATCCCTTGCGTCTCGCTCTGGCGCTGACGACGGACCCGGGCCGGGCGGCCGGGGCGGCGGCGGGGTGAGCCCCGTGCTCCATCTCCTTCTGGGGCTGGAGCGCACCGGCACCGCCGCCCTGCACGGCGCTGGCGCACAACCGGTCCTGGTTGCGCGACCGCGGGGTGCTTTATCCCGAAACCGGTTTCGGCCCGCCGATGCCCGGCGGGCTGCCCGACCTGCCCTGCGGCCACGGCGCGCTGCGCGGCGCCTTCCGCCTGCCGGCCGATGGCACGCGCCACCCGGTCCCGGCACGGATCCTGGCCTCGCTGGGCGAGGAGATCGCCGAGAGCGGCGCATAAAGGGTGCTGCTGGGATCGGACGCCTGGCTTGCCCTGCAATTCGCCCTGACCCCGGCCGAGGCCGCCGCCGCCCTGGGGCCGTTCGGGCGCCTGCGCCCGCTGGCCTACCTGTCCCGGCAGGACCGCTTCCTCGACCGGTTCTACCGCGAGGCCCTGTGCCGGATCCATCCGCGCGTCGGCCATGGCATCCAGGGGTTCTTCGCCCGGTCGGCCCGGGATTGGGTCGATTTCGAGGCCCGGCTCGCGCCCTGGATCGCCGCCGGCGGGCTGCGGCTGCGGTCCCGGGACGATGCCGAGGCGGGGCCGGGCGTGCTGGCCGATCTCTGCACCGAGGTGCTGGGGCTGGAGGGGCCGCCGCCCGCGCCTGCCGCGCCCGTGCCCCGGCTGCCGCGCGGGCTGGTGACCCTGGCGCGGGCGGTGAACCGGCGCCCCGACCTGACCCATGCCGCCCGGGCCGAGATCCTGCAACACCTGCGCACGGCGCCCGATTGGGCCGGAACAGAGACTGAACAGCGGCTGGAGCGCAAGGCCACGCTGCTGGCGCGACCGTTCCGGGCCCGGCTCGCGGCGGAGTACGCGGCGCTGAACCGGCGGCTGGCGGCGGAGGCGATGACCGGCCCCACGGTGCGCTTCGTCTTCCCCGACCCGCTGCCGCCCCGGCCCCAGGCCCTCCAGCGCCACGACGAGGCGGCGGCGGCGGCGCTGGCGCTCCGGTTCTGGCCGCCGGCGCCGCTGGCCCGGCCCCCGGTGCCGCCCGCACGGACCCCCGGATCGGGCTGGTCAGCCTGCAGCGCTGCCCGCCCGAACAGACCCGCGCCTTTCTGCGCTATCACCTGAACAGCGGGGCCGCGCACATCGTGCTCTATCTCGACCTGCCCGACGACCCGGCGGGCGCCGAATGGGCGTATCACCCGGCGGTCGAGGTCGTGCCCTGCACGCCCGCGGTCTGGCAGCGGCTTTGCGGCACCCCCGCCCCGGCCGACCTCGGCGACAAGCAGCGCGGGGTGATGGCCGACGGGCTGGCCCGGCTGCGCGCCGCGGGGATGGACTGGTCGCTGATGCTGGATGCCGACGAGCTGGTCCACGGCGACATGCACCGCGCCCTGGCCGGGGCGGGGGGCGAGGCGGGGGCCGGCACGGCCGCCCTGGTCACGCTGGAGCCGGCCGAGGCCCTGCGCCACCCGGAGATGGGCGAGGGGCTGTTCGATCCGCGCTGGTTCAAGCGCCTGTCCCGGGGCTCGCGGGTCGAGGCCCTGCGCCTGCGCGAGGCTTACGGCGACATCCCCCTGATGCCGGCCTCGGGGTTCTTCGGCCATACCTCGGGCAAGACCTTCGTGCGCACCGATGTGCCGATCGACCTCTATTCCCTGCACCTGCCCGAACATTCCCGCATCCGGCACGGGCAGGTCGCCGCCCGCGACGTCCTGCTGCTGCATTTCGACGTGCTGCCCCATGACGCCTGGTGCGACCGCTGGCGGATGCGGGCCCGCGCCGGGGTGCATTACTGCGACCGGCGCCCGCAGCTCGATCTGATCCGCGCCCTGCTGGAGGCGGACGATGCCGCCGGGCTGCGCGCGCTCTATGACCGGTGGTATTTCGCCGATGCCGACCGGCTGGCCTGGCTGCAGGAGGCGGGCCTGGCGATGCGGCTTGAGATCCCCGCCCGGCTGTTCTCGGCCCCCGCCTGAGCCGTGGCTTGCCCCATCCCCCCGCCTGACCCCGCCCGATCCGCAGCCCGATCCGCGGCCCGGGCGCCACGCCGCGGCCCCGGCTGACGCTGCGGCGCAGCAGAGACTTGGCGCAGCCCCCTTCCCCCTGCTAGACACGCCGCCATGAGAGATCTGCGCCCCGCACCGCCCGCCGCCCCGTTCGAGACCAATGCCCGGTTGGAGCTGGCCGAGCGTGCCCGGGCCCTGGCCGCGCATCACGCCGGGCAGGGCGCCGAAGAGGTGCTGCGCACGGCGATGACCGAGGATTTCCCCGGCCGCATCGGGCTGGTCAGCTCGTTCGGGACCGAGGCCGCCGTGCTGCTGCACATGGTTAGCCGGATCGACCCCTATACGCCGGTGATCTTCCTCGACACCTGGAAGCATTTCCCCGAGACGCTGGCCTATCGCGACACCCTGGTGGAGGCCTTCGGCCTGTGCAACATCCAGACGGTGACCCCGCGCCCGGCCAGCGTGAAGGCCGACGATCCGGCCGGCGATCTGCACGCCCGCAACCCGGATCTGTGCTGTCACGTCCGCAAGACCCTGCCGATGCTGGCCTCGCTCAGGGCGCTCGACGCCTGGATCACCGGGCGCAAGCGTCACCAGGCCTCGACCCGGCAGGGGCTGTCGCTGTTCGAGGCGCAGGACCGCTGGATCAAGCTGAACCCGCTGGCGGACTGGACGCCGGACGACGTCGCCGCCTATTTCGAGACCCACGACCTGCCGCGCCACCCGCTCGAGGCGCAGGGCTATCCGTCGGTCGGCTGTGCGCCCTGCACCCGCGCCGTGGCCCCGGGCGAGGATGCCCGCGCCGGCCGCTGGGCCGAAAGCGACAAGACCGAATGCGGCATCCATTTCGTCGACGGCAAGATGGTGCGCGGCCCGCTGCCCAAGGGCTGAGCGTCCCCGGCCTGCGGCGCGGCGGTCTGCCGCTGGAGCCCGGCGCGGCCGGGCGCTAGGCTCGGTGCGAGCCGACCCCACCCGCCCACAGCCAGAGAGATCCGCCATGGCCCCCGCGACCCCGCCCGACACCTATCTTGTCACCGCCGCCGAGATCGCCGCGATGGAGGGGCTGGCCAAGAGCCATTTCCTCAACCCCGGCGCCCGGCGGATCAACAAGTCCCTGGGCGACCTGGCCGGCCTGACCGGGATCGGCGTGCACCTGATCGAGGTCGCCCCCGGGAACGCCACCACCGAACATCACGTCCATCACCACGAGGACGAATGCGTCTTCGTGCTGTCGGGCACCGCCACCGCCCATATCGGCGATGCGGCCCATGCCATCGGCCCGGGGGATTTCATCGGCTATCGCAAGGGGGGGCTGGCCCATTCGATCCGCAACACCGGGTCCGAGACCCTGCGCTGCCTGGTGATCGGCGCGCGGCTGGCCCATGACGTGGGCGATTACCCGCGCCTGGGCAAGCGGATCTACCGCCATGCCGGGCTGCCCTGGAACCTGGTCGATCACGCGGACATCACCGAGCCCGGGGCGGGGGCTGGCGCCAAGAAATAGGCGCCGGGGCCATCGGACTGGACAAACAGCCCTCCGCAAGGATCAGCCCGCCGACCACCAGTGCCAGCGCCAGGTCCACGACGGCACAGGCCCGATAGGGTGAACGACCGGATTGGGCGTCGCCGGCCGTGCTGCCTTCGGTCAGGCCCTGGATCGTCGCGGGGTTGCTGGCGAAGTGATACATCGGCCCGGCGGTGGCAAAGGTGAGCATGCCGGTGCCGAACCTCATCGAGAACCATGAGAAGTTCGAGAATTCGGGTCGGGCCTCGTCATGCTCCAGCCGCAGCCGCCCAGCGGCCGGCCAGAGCGCCAGTGCGAAGCAGAGCAGCACGAAGAACGCCATGGCGTAGACACCAGTAGTTGAAGGTCGCCAGGATCACGCTGTTGACCGCCCCCAGAACCGCGGCGGCCTGGTCGGGAAAGGCGATGGCCCAGATGATCGGGCCCCATCGGGGGCGTAGGATGGGTGATTTCACCCATCCTTAACCAGGACAGCGCCACCATGGGTCATGACATCCTACCGCCGCCTGCGCCGTCCCGGGGCAACATATTTCTTCACCGTCATGCTGGCGGATCCCTCGGCCGATACGCTCGTCTCCGGGATCGACCACCTGCGGGCGGCCTGGCAGATCACCTGCGCGGAACGGCCCTTCCGGACCGAGGCTGTCGTCGTCCTGCCCGATCATCTGCACGCGATCTGGACCCTGCCACCGGGTGACGCCGATTTCTCGACCCGGTGGCGCCTCATCAAGAGCCGGTTTAGCCGCCGGATCGGCGGGACCGGCCGCCGCGGCCGCTCGATGCGGGCCAAGGGCGAGCGCGGGATCTGGCAGCGCCGCTTCTGGGAGCATCTGCTGCGGGACGGGGCCGACCGGAACCTGCACCTGAACTATTGCTGGTTCGACCCGGTGAACCACGGGCTCGTCCGGCAGGCCGGGGAATGGCCCTGGTCCTCGCTGCACCGGGACCTGCGCAGGGGGTGCGTTCCGGCGCCGGTCCAGCCGCCGCCGGGCCTGTGCTTCGGGGAGCGGATGGGTGAAGATCACCCATCCTACGGCTGAGCCGCGGGTCAGACCTTGGAGATGTTGCGCTTCGGAAAGCTCTGGCCGGTGTTCTCGATCCCGTAGAAGGCGCAGAGCGGGCCCATGTCGTCCATTCGTTCGAGCTGCAGCTCGAGGCAATCCTCGGGAAACTCCTCGGCCAGCTGCAGGAACCGCGCATAGCGCTGGTTCCAGCTGCGGCGCAGCGCCCGGCGCCGGCCCTTGGGGTCGTCGCGCCATTGGGCGGCGCGGCTGGCGTAAAGCTCGGGGCGGCCGGTTTCCCAGCGGCGCACGCTGTCGACCCAGGCCTCGTAGTCGCGGTTGATCCAGAGGAACCGTGCCCGGGGCGCCAGCGCCTTGCGCAGGATCGGATGCAGGTGGTTATGGCCGAAGGGCGCGTCGTGGAACACGTCGTAGGGGGCCAGCGCCCGGGTCAGGCCGCGCAGGTCGCGGGCCGCCCGGTCGCCGTTCCGGGCGATCCAGTCCCGGGCCGAGGGGGCCTGGTTGGCGGTCCAGTTCAGCGGCCGGAACGCCGGCCGGTAGGTCTTGAGCAGGTCGCCCCGGTAGGGCATCTCGGCCGAGCCGATCCCCAGGCTGATCAGCGCGTGACCCAGCGAGCTGGTGCCGGTCTTGTAGGGCGAGGCCACCACATGGACGACCCGGCTGATCCGGCCGGCCTTCATGTGGCGCCAGCGGGCGGGCAGGGGCAGCGGGATCATCGTCCACGCCGTCCCGGCGGGCCCAGCCTGCCCAGCACGCGCATCGCCTTGTAGACCACCGGCCGCAGCCCCGGCGCGCGCAGCAGCAGCGCCCGGCCCGCGTCGCGCACCCGGGCCCGCAGGCGGTCACGCCAGGGGCCCGTGGGCTTGCCGACCGCGGCGATCACCTCGGCATAAAACGGCGTGCGGATCAGCGCGGCCCAGTAATGCTCGGCGAAGGGCACGGGGGCGGCGTTCCAGGGTTTGTAATCGCCCGCGGCGTAATGGATCACCAGCGGGTCGCGCTTGGCCGCCAGCGCCGCCCGCTGCCCCGCCAGCGGCACCCGGCCATAGCCCGGCGCATCGGTGTTGAAGACATTCATCCGCGCCGGCAGCGGCAGGTAGCTGTCCTTGAAATGGGCGTTCAGGATGTCCTGGTCGCGGAACAGGTACTTGCCCTCGCCGGCCCGCGCCATCAGCGCCCGCCCGGTCGCCGCCACATCCATCGCCGCGAAGTCGAACAGGATCAGCCCGGCGTTGAAATAGACCCTGATATGGCGATCCTCGAGCCCCAGCCGCGTCCGCTGATACACCCCGAGGTCGGGCACGTCGGGGTCGATCGTGGGCGTGGGCCCGGTCAGCGTGCGGGTCATGATCCAGTCCGGCACGGCGGCGATCTGCGCACCGCCCATGTCGGTGTCGAAGATCTCGGCCACGTCGCCGCAGGCGATCATGTCCACATCCAGGTAGAGCAGCCGGTCCAGCGTCGGCAGCAGGTCGAACAGCAGGAACCGGTTGTAGGTCGCGTTCGACGGCGCCCGGCTTTTCGACCGGTAGGCCCCGGAAAAGCGGTTGCCGGCCGGAATCTCGTGCAGATGCACGTTGTCGGCCCCCGCGATCATCCCGCGCAGAAGCTCCAGCGCGTAATCGTCCACGTCGGAATGCAGGAAGAACAGGTTATAGACCCTGTCCCGGCTCATATGGTCGATCACCGAGCGCAGCATCGCCGCCGCGTGGGGCACATAGGCCCGGTCGGCGGAGAAGGCGATATTGACGTGCTCGGGCCCGTTCAGGCTGTCGTCGGAGATATAGGGCAGCACCAGCGCCTGGCCGATGTTGAGGATATGCACCTCGTGGATCCGGCGCGCGGGCTCCTCGGTGCGCAGGCGGTGCAGGAACACGGTGAACAGCCGCTCGGCCACGAAGCCCAGATAGCGCGACTGGTAGGCGTTGTAATCGGTGCGGTCGATGTCCGACGCCTCGAGCCGCTCGAGCACCGGGAACAGGAACGCGCAGTAGCGCTCGAACAGGTCGCGCCGCATGAGGCCCATGTTGCCCAGCCGGATCTCGTGGCCCGCGGCCACCGCGTCGAAGGCGGGCAGGTAGTCGGGGTGATCCTCGGCCAGGATCGCGCGGGTGCGGTCGAAATCGCCCGGCGCGTGGCCGTTGAGGTAATTCTCGCGCACGGTGGCGCCCATCCGGTGCGCCTTGGGGACCACCACGTCGATGTCGGGATTGGCGTCCAGCCAGGCCTCGGTCGCGTCCAGCCAGTCGGGGATGCGCAGCTCGCCCAGGAAAAGCTCGGCGGTGGGGCCGTGGTGGTCTTGGGCGAAATCCAGCACCCGGCGGTAATGCAGCAGGCCCAGGTGCGTGCTGTCTTTGTCGTTCTTCCAGGCCCACCACAGGGCGGTCAGCTCGCAATAGGCGGCGTTGCGGTCCGAGATGTTGTCGCCGGTGTCGTCGCCGATCATGTCGGGCAGCGGGGCCTTCGCCCCGGCCGCGCCCACGTGGATCGGCCGGACCGACCGGCTGGACAGGCGGGGCGCGGGCTTGTGATAGGCGCTGTAGAGTGTGGCCTGCACGCGCGGTCTCCGGGCTGGGCTGTCTGGCTGACGATCGCGGGACGGGCTAGCCCCGGGGGGCGGGCTTGTCAACGAAACGCGGGGCGCGGAAACCCGCCGTTCGGCTTGCCGCCCGGGCCGAACTGGGCAACAAGCGATCAAGCCGGCATGGTGTTGTTTCAGCCGGGGCCGACAGGGTACCAGCGGGGCATATGGAACATCTTCGGATCTTGATGTGCACATATAACGGGGCCGCGTGGCTGCCCGACCAGCTGGAATCCTTCCTGGCGCAGACCCGGGACGACTGGACGCTCTGGGTCAGCGACGATGGCTCCACCGACGACACCGCCGGGATCCTGGACCGGTTCGACCGCGACAACCCCGGCCGGCTGGAGCGGCGGCTGACGGGGCCGGGGCGGGGAAGTGCGGCGAATTACCTGCAGATGCTGGCCCATCCCGACCTTGCGGGCAGCTATGTCGCGCTGTCGGACCAGGACGATGTCTGGCGGCCGGAAAAGCTGGCCCGCGCGATGGCGGTGCTGACCGGGGTGCCCGAGGCCGACGACGGCCGCCCGCGCGCCTATGCCGCGGCCTATTACATCACCGACCGGCACCTGCTGGGCCAGCGGCCCTCGGCGCCCTGGCTGCAGGGGCCCTCGCTGGGCAACGCGCTGGTGCAGAACATCATGTCGGGGCACACCACGGTGCTGAATCCGGCCGCGCTTGATCTGGTGCGGCGGGCAGGCGCCCCCGAGATCGACCATCACGACTGGTGGATCTACCTGCTGATGGCGGGCACCGGCGCCGACATCCACATCGACCCCGAGCCCATGGTGCTTTACCGCCAGCATGCCGACAGCGTCTTCGGCGCCCGCCAGGGCAAGCGGGCGCTGGCGCGGCGGCTGCGCAACATGTCCGGCGGGACCTATGCCGGCTGGATCAAGGCCAACGTGGCCGCGCTCGAGACGGTGGATGCCATGCTGACACCCGAGGCGCGCCGGACCCTGGCGGCCTGGCGCACGATCCCCCGGCACCGTGGCCCCCGGCGCATGGCCGCGTTCCGCGCCCTCGGAATCCATCGGCAAAGCCACGCCGAGACAATGGTGCTCAATCTCGCATCCCGGCTTGGCTGGGCCTGAAGATTTCCGTAGAACCTATGCCATGCGCTTGGGGGAGTATGCTTTGACGAGAACCAGGGGCAGTCTTTCGGACAGACGGCGGCGGCGACAGATGCGCCGATGGCCCGACCCGTTCGCGGGCCTGCACCGGTTGCGCAGCCTCTTTGCCTATTACGTGGTCCATCACCTGCAGATCGTGCTGGCGCCGCAGAAGCTGATGACCGGGGGCGGCGCCACCCTGGGCTATATCGAGGATATCCGCGTGGCCCGGGGCCGGGTGCAGGTGCGCGGCTGGTGCCTGGCCAACCGGGTCAGCCTGCGGATCGGCGATCATGTCCACATGCTGCGCCCCACGATCGAGCGCAACGACGTGGCCGATGCCCTGCACTGCGAGCCCAATGTGGGGTTCGAGAGCAGCCTGCCCGCCGGGCCCGGCATGCTCGTGATCACCGCCGGGCACGAGGCGGCGCAGGGCGGCGACGTGGTGCGCGTCGAGACCCGGCTGCCGGGGCCGCGGCGGCTCGCCTGGGCGCGGCTGCGGCTCTGGGGGCCGTTCCTGGCCACCCTTCTGCGCCTGGCGCCGATGATCGTGACCGGCGCCCGGCGCGACGATCCGCTGCTGCGCCAGCGGGTGAAGACCGCGCTCGGCCTCGACCGGCTGGGCGGGGCCGGCGGCGGAGAGATCATGCCCCAGGCCCTGCGCAGGCCGGGCAAGGGGCGCGAGCCCGACCCGCCCGCGGCGGCGGGGTCGGCCACTCTGGTGATGCCGGTCCACAACGCCTACGACGTGCTGCCCGAGGCGCTGGAGCGGATCCGCAAGCATACCGGGGGGCACTGGCGGATGATCCTGGTCGAGGATGCCTCGACCGACGACCGCGTCCGGCCCTTCCTGCGGGACTGGGCCCGGGCGGCGCGGGCCGGGGGCGCCGAGGTGACCCTGATCGAGGCCCCGGACAACCGCGGCTTCGTCGCCAGCGCCAATACCGGGCTGGAGGCCGCCGCCGCCCATCCCGACCCGGTCGTGTTGCTGAACTCGGACGCGCTGGTGCCGGCGGGCTGGCTGGAGCGGCTGCTGGCGCCGATGCGGGCCGACCCCCGGGTGGCCTCGGTCACGCCGATGTCGAACGATGCCGAGATCTTCTCGGCCCCCGCCATCTGCGACCCGCTGCCGCTGGCGCCCGGCCAGGCCGACGCGATCGACGCGGTTGCCGCCCGGCTGATCGCACCGGGGGCCGGGGCCGGGATCGACGCGCCCACCGGCGTGGGCTTCTGCATGGCGCTCTCGCCGGAGTTCCTGTCCCGGGTGCCGCAGTTCGACACCGCCTTCGGCCGGGGCTACGGCGAAGAGGTCGACTGGTGCCGCCGCACGGCCGCCATGGGCGGGCGCCACGTGGCCGCGGCCAACCTCTTTGTCGAGCATCGCGGCGGGCAGAGCTTCGGGTCGGAGGAAAAGCGCGGCCGCCAGCGCGAGAACGGGGCGCTGATCTCGCGCCGCTATCCGGGCTACGACGCCAGGGTGCAGGAGTTCATCCAGGGCGATCCGCTGCTGACCCCGCGGCTGGTGCTGGCGCTGGCGAGCCTCGACACCCTGCCCGGCGGCCCCGGGATCCCGGTCTATATCGCCCATTCCATGGGTGGCGGCGCCGAAAGCTGGCTGCAGGAGCGGATCGCGGCGGGCTTTCCCCGCGCCGCGGTGGTGCTGCGCATGGGCGGCATCCGGCGCTGCCGCATCGAGGTCGAGACCGCGGCGGGCTGCACCATGGGCTCCACCGACGACCTGGACCTGGTCGCCCGGCTGATCGCGCTGCTGTCCCGGCGGCGGATCGTCTATTCCTGCGCCGTGGGCGACCCCGATCCGGTGGCGATCCCGGATTTCCTGCTGACCCTGGCCGCGGGCCTGCCGCTGGAGATCCTGTTCCACGATTTCCTCGCGGTCAGCCCGTCCTATACCCTGCTCGACAGCGACGGGGTCTACCGCGACCCGCCCGTCGCCCCGAACGACAACCCCGCCCATGCCAGCCGGCGCCCCGATGGCAGCACCGTCGACCTTGCCCGCTGGCAGCAGGCCTGGGGCCGGGCGATGATCGCCGCCGACCGCGTGATCTTGTTCTCCGAGAGCAGCCGCGAGATCCTCGAGACGGTTTATCCGGCGGCGCGCGAGGCCTTCGTCGTGACCCCGCACGAGCTGACCCACACCCTGCCGCCCCTGGTCCGGCACCGGGCCGACCCGGGCGGGCGCGAGCGGGTGATCGGCGTGCTGGGCAACATCGGTCCGCAGAAGGGGGCGGGGGTGGTGCAGGCCCTGTCGCGCCGGCTGAATGGCACCGGCCGGGCCCGCGGCAAGCTGGTGCTTCTGGGCCGGATCGACCCGGCGTTCCAGCTGGCCGCCTCGGCGCGGATCCACGGCCCTTACGAGCATGGCGACCTGCCGGCGCTGGTCGTGCGCTACGGCATCACCTGCTGGCTGATCCCCTCGATCTGGCCCGAGACGTTCTCCTATACCACCCACGAATGCCTGGCGACCGGCCTGCCGGTGCTGGCCTTCAACATCGGCGCCCAGGGCGAGGCGGTGGCCCGTGCGCCGAACGGCCACCCGGTGCCGCTGTCGCGCAAGCCGGTCCCGCCCGAACGGCTCTGCACCAGAATCCTCAACGTCCTGGAGACGCTGAGCCCCGCAAGCGACCCGCCCGGAGCCTCTGTGCGCAAACAGCGCCCGCGGCTTCTGAAAGGCCGCATATCATGAGTTTGCGAGACATGGGCAAAGGCCTGTTCCACAATCCCGACTTCGATCCCGACCGCTTTGCCGCCGACATGGAAAAGCGGGCCGCGGCGCGCACGCTGGGGATCCTGTTCACCCCGCGCTCGGGCTCGTCCTGGCTGACCGACGTGCTGACCCAGACCCGGCTGTTCGGCAAGCCGCAGGAATGGTTCAACCCCAATTTCATGGGCAATACCCTGAAACGGGTGAACGCCAATTCGCCCCAGGGCTATATCGACATGCTGCGCCGCAAGCATAGCCTGGGGAACTTCTTTTCCTTCGAGGTCACGATCTACCAGATGCACCGGGTGTTCGGGAAAGACCCCGGGCTGATGGCCTACCTGCCCGAGAAATTTCCGCTGATCTACCTGCGCCGCCAGGACATGGTGCTGCAGGCGGTGTCGCTGGCCAAGGCGGTGCAGACCGACGTGTTCCACACCGTCAACACCACCCCCGAAGAGATCGCCAGCGCCGAGGCGCGTTTCGAATACGACGGGGACCAGATCCGCCAGTGGCTGGAGCATATCTTCGACCAGGAGCGCAAGTGCGAGGCCTTCCTCGCGGACCGGGAGGGCCCGCTGCTGCGCATCACCTACGAGCAGATGATGCGCGCCGGGGCCGAACAGACCGTGCGCCGCTTCCTGCGCCGCTGGCGGCCGCTGAAGGCCGACGATCCGCTGACCTTCGAGCCGCGCCATGCCAAGATCGGCTCGGCCCGCAACAAGACCTTCGCCCAGCGGTTCCGCGACGAGAACCCCGGGGTCATGGCCGAGATCGCCGCCTTCCGCGAGGACGTCCGGGCCAGCATCGCCGGAGCGGGATGACCCGAATCGTCCTCCATATCGGGATGAACAAGACCGGCTCGACCGCGATCCAGTCGTTCTTTCTGGACAACGCGGCGGCGCTGGGGCGGCAGGGGGTGCTCTATCCCGAAACCGGGCGCGGCCGGTTCCGCCAGCACCTGGAGCTTGCCCGCGCGCTGGGGTTCGACCTGGGCGGCCGGCCCGCGCCCGAAACCGGCCCCGAGGCCCTGCGCCGCGCCCTCGATGCCGAGATCGCCCGCGCCGGGGCGGATCTGGTCGTGCTCAGTTCCGAGAATTTCAGCCGGCGCCGGGATCCCGCCCGGGTGGCGGCGTTCTTTGCCGGCCATGACGTGAGGATCCTGGTCTATGTCCGGCGGCACGACGACTGGTGGGCCTCGCGCTATGCCCAGGCGGTGCAGATGGTGACCAACCCGCCCTGGGATCCCGGCTTCGTCGCCTATTGGGAGCACGAGCGCAAACGCCCCGGCCTGCACCAATCCTACCGCGGGATGCTGGAGAGCTGGGCCGGGGCCTTCGGCCATGATGCCCTCGTGGTGCGCCCCTACGAGCCCGCCCAGATGTCGCCGGACCTGGTGTCGGACATGCTGGCGGCGATCGGGGCCGGGCCGGGGGTGCGCGGCCTGCACGGTGGCGATGTCTGGCACAACCGGTCGCTTTCGGCCGAGGGGCTGGCCGAGATCGACGCGATCCAGCGCAGCAGGGCGCCCGGGCCGCTGCGCCAGAAACGGATCCGCGCCGCCGTCGACCGCGATGCCGGACGGGCCGGCGGGCTGCGCGGGGCGGCGATGATCCCGCCGGATCTGCGCTGGCGGATGGTGGCCGAGAACCTCGACGATTACGCCCATATCGCCCGCCATCACCTGGGCCGCGCCGACGGCCGGCTGTTCATGGCCCCGCTGCCCGACCGGGAGCATCCGCCATGAGGCCCCCGCGGGTGTGACCTTGTCGCCTCAACGTCACACCCGCGGGGGCCTTGATCGCACAATCGGGGGGTGGACCCCCGGGCTCTTTGACTTGTATCGCTCTGCGAACCAAGGATCGGGCGATCGCTTCTCCGCAAACACCGCAACGACCGCAAAAACGGACTGAGTACACCTTACATGCGCGCCGTATTACACATCGGGACCGAAAAGACGGGCACCACCTCGTTGCAGGTCTTCATGCACGAGAACCGCGCCAGCCTTCTGCAGGCGGGTATCCTGTATCCCGAGAAGCTCGGCGGCGTGAACCACCGCTGGATCGCCTCCTACGGTCTGGACCCTGAGGCCGGCGACGAGACCTTCGTCGCCCTCGGTCTCAAGGACCAGGATGCGCTCGACGCGTTCCGCGCGGATGTCGAGGCACGGCTGGCCGAACAGGTCGCCGCCGCCTCCGACGCCCGGATCTGCTTTCTGTCCAGCGAGCACCTGCACTCGCGGCTCAGGACCGCCGATCAGGTCGCCCGGGTGCGGGACCTGCTGGCGGGGATGTTCGACGAGGTCGAGGTGCATATCCACCTGCGGCCGCAGGTCGACGTGGCGGTGTCGCTGGCCTCTACCAGCTCGCGGGTCGGCGGCCGGGTGGGGCACGATTTCTTCGAGCGGATCCGCGCCCGGCAGATCTATTACAATTACGACCTGCTGGTCTCGACCTGGGAAGAGGTGTTCGGCGCCGACAATGTCCTGTGCCTGCCGTTCAAGACCCAGCCCGATTTCCTGGGGTATATCGCCCGCCGCATGGATCTCGACCTGACCGGCCTGCCGCTGCCCGCCCGCGTGAACGAGGCGCTGGACGTCCGGGTGATGGCCATGGTCAACGCGCTGGTCGAAAGCGGCACGCCGCAGCGGATCGACTTCCGCGTGCTCGACATGCTGCCCGTCGAGCAGAAGCTGACCCTGGACCTGGCCACCGCCCGGCGGCTGCAGGCCCGGTTCGAGGACAGCAACCGCACCCTGATCGCGCGCCGCCACGACCTGGCGCCGGGGCAGCTGCAGCCGCAATGGAGCCGCTATCCCGAAGAGGGCAACCTCGACCTGCTGGACGAACCTTGCGTCTTCGCCAGCTCGCTGGCCGACCTGGTGCGGCACTACAACGGCCTGATCCGCGATCTCGCCAAGACCCGCTGACGGCCTCGCGCGGCGCCGCCGCCAGGCAGATGCTCGAAGACCGGGGCGGACCCGGCATGCCAGCGCCCGCTGGAGCGTGTCGCGTTCATTCGCATTCACGCGACGCGCAAAACTGGTTCCCACTTTTGCGCAACACGCTCTAGTACCCGAATGCGTCAAGATCGCAGGCGTAGATTTCCTCGACCTGCTTGCGGATTTCAGGCGTATAATACGTGTCGGTCTTGGTGCTCGACCCGGTCTTGAGCGGTGCGAAGACGTAGTTCTCGCTCAGCCGATGCCCGAGCCGGGCGTTCACCTGCGCGAGGTCCCGATCAAAGGTTTCAAGTCTTCCGATCAGGTCATACGGGATCAGGTCCGGCCGCAGGATCTTCTGCAACGGACGCCAATGGCCAATGCGGATTCCAGTTCACGGATTTGTCCCGCCGCTCATACAGAAACCCGACGAATTGCTCGAAGGTCATCATGTCCGATTCAATCGAGAGCCCCAGGGTCTTGTAGACGCTTCTCGCCTCGTTCTTCTTTGAGACGATCTTATCGAGATACGCTGACAACAGGCGATCGAAAGGATTGCGAACAAAGCAGAATTTGAAGAATTCGCTGCCATATACGATATCGGCGAACATCTCGGCGGGGAGTTGAAACGGTTTTATGTGTATGGATTCGCGCGGCGTGGGATGAAGCGGAAGCGTGTCGGGGTCAATCTTGCTCCCCTGGGCCTCCAGGCGGTTCAACGTCTTCTTCATGGTTGTCGATGCAACCTTGGGACTCTGAACGTAGAGATAGCGGTTCTTCAGGGAAATATTGAAGAACACGTCGATCTGGTGCTGATAGGCGGCCTCCAGTTTCTTCATATCACCGATCATTCAATCATCCTTTCATGGAGCGTGGCGGCGCTCAGCCCTGTCGGAGCCGGGCTGCCGCGGCGTGTCGTCCGTCGCTCCAGCCGCGGTGTTTCTCGGCGATGTTCTGCATCCGCATCTCGACCTCTTCGGGCCCCAGGCGCAGTTTCTTGGCCCAGCCGCGGAAGTGGCGCTGTTCGCGGTCGACGATGCTGGCGATCTCCTCGGGGGTGTCGCCGCCCAGCTCGTAGCCGAAATGCTCGTAGAAGAACGCGCCTTCGGTCTTCGACCGCTTGTAGGTCTCTTCGGGGCCGTAATCGTGGGAATGGTAGACGCAGGCGGTGGGGGCATAGAGCTTGGTATACCCCGCCTCGATGATGTCGCGGGCCCAGACCTGGTCCTCGCCGTAATCGACCTCGGCATAGGGGATATCGGTCCAGACATCCCGGCGCATGGCCGAATTGTTGTCCGAGTAGAAATGCAGCAGCTGCCGCCAGCCGCGATCCTTCGAGGCCCAGCGGTCGGGGTCGGTGTCGCGCGACAGGGCCAGCGGAAACGCCAGCATGTTGGCGAAATGCCGCTCGATCTCGTCGCGCACGAAGGTCGGGTGATGGGGGTAGGGGCGGTGGCGCCCGAACAGCCCGGCCGCCTCGGGCACATGGTTGAACATCCGCAGGATGTCCGCGCCCCAGGACCGGTCCGCCGGCAGCGCGTCCTGGGTCAAAAAGGCGATGATCGGGGCATTTCCCAGCGACGCGCCCTGGTTGCGGGTGCGGCCGTGCTGGAAATCCTTCTGGTCGATCACCGTCAGCGAGACCTCGGGCCGGGCGGCCAGCCAGTCGGCGGTGCCGTCCGACGAGGAGCTGTCGATGCAATGGATCTGCATCCGGTCCGCGCCGCGCTGCCGGGTCAGCGCCTCGATCACCGGCTCGATCTCGCCCATGCCGTTGTAGGTGGGGATCACCACGTCCAGCAGGATGTCGCGCCCGGGGGCGACCGCGGGGGCGGCCAGCCGGGTCAGATCGCCCAACCGTTCGGTCAGGGCGGCCTCGACCGCCTGCGCAGCACCCTCCCACGAGAACCCGGCCACCCAGTCCAGCGCCGCCGCGGCCTGGCGCCGGCGGGCGTCCGGCGCGTCGATCAGCGCACCCAGCGAGGCCGCGATATCCTGCGGCGCGGGCCCGCTGAGCGTCACCACGCCTTCGGGAAAGATCCCCCGGGTGCTGTCGCCGTTCAGCTCCAGCAGGGGCAGGCCGCAGGCCATCATCTCTTGCGGGACCAGCGAGTAATTGGTCCCCGACATGCAGATGCCCACGTGGCATTCGTTGTAGAGCGCGGCCAGCGCGTCGGGATCCAGCACCCCGTGGTTCAGCGCGGCAAACGGCGCCTCGGCGAAGGGCAGATCGTCCTGGCCGAAGAAATGCACCTCGATGTCCTGGCGCTCGGCGGCCAGCAGCTCCAGCGCCATCAGCACCAGCGGCACGCAGCGCCGCTCGGTATGGCCGCGGGCATAGATCGCGATCTTGTAGGGGCCCTCGGAGGTCTCGGCGAAGCGGGCCTCAAGGGCGGCCATGTCGCCGATGCGATAGAGGTCGCGGTCGTAGGCCAGGTGGAAATGCCGCGCCCAGAGCCCGTATCGCTCGCTCATGATCCGGTCGAGCCAGGGCGAGGCGCAGATGCAGTTCAGGCCGAAATCGTAGGTCTGGCGCGCCAGCAGGGATTCCGCCCCGGTCGGATAGAACTCGGGCTCGTGGTCCTGCACGAAGTAGAACTTGCCGGCAAAGCCCGTCGCCCGGTGCGCCAGGTAGGCGGTGGTCCAGCCGGTGGCGACGACCGCGTCGCCCGTGGCCTCGAAGAACCCGTTCTCGACGAACTCCACCGAGGCTTCGACGCATTGGAAATGCTTGACGATGGTCTCCCAGGCCTCGTGCCCGGTCTTGTGGAAGGATGGGGTCTCGATCCAGATATGGCAGCGGTGGCCGGCGAGCTCCAGGAACCGGATCATCCGGAAGATCGTCATGTGCCCGCCCGACCCGCGCGCGAAATCCGGGATCACCCAGTGCAGGTCCATGGCCGCGGTGTCGGTGGTCTCGGGCGGGGCGGGGGGGGCGGTGTCGGGATCGGGGGTGCGCAGGACCGAGACCAGGTGCTCGGGGGCCAGCCGGGCGCCTTCCCGGAACGGGATCCGCAGGTGTTCGTCGGGGGTCGCAAGACGCCCTTCCTTGCGGCCGAACAGGACGTAATGCAGGAACGGGTTGCTGCCGCTCTCGGCGATGTCGGAATAGCGTTCCAGGTAGAAGGCGCAGGAAAAGCCCGCCTGCGGGTCGCGCCCGTCGCGCCAGCCGTATTGCAGGAAATGCACCAGCAGATCCTCGTCGCTGCCGGCGACGTCGGCGTTCGAGGCGCGGTAGAACTCGGGGTCGAAATGCGGCCGCAGGGTATCGAGGTCATGGCGCGACAGGGTGAAGCGGCCCTCCTCCCGGCCCCAGCGGACATAATGCAGCAGCGGGTTCACGCCGCTTTCGGCCACGTCGGGATAGGTCTTGAGGTAATGGGCGCAGGAAAAGCCCGCCTGCGGATCGCGCCCCTCGCGCCAGCCGGTGTTCAGGAAATGGTTGAACATGTCGCCGTCCGACCCGGCCAGGTCGGGGTTCGCGGCGCGATAGAAGATCGGGTCGAAATGCGGCCGCAGAAGGGCCTTCTCGTCAACATCGGACGAGGAAGAGGAGGCCGGCGCCCCCGGTCCCCCTGTCTTGCGCGTCGCCCAGTCGGCAGCAGCCTTGAAAACTCTTTTCATGAAGCCCGTTCTGCCCCGTACAGATGATCGGACCGCCATTCGGAGCGCGATCGGCAAGGCCATGCAGGCCCCAAGATCTCCCGAAGACGGCATGTATCCGAGAGTGTTCGTTTGTCCGACATTTTCCCAGCCCCTTCAAGGCCGGCCCCCGCAGGGCCGGATCCGCCGCGCGCCGCCGCCGTCATGCCAGCAGGTCCGCCAGGTATTTGCCGTAATCGGTCTTGGCGAAGGTCCGGGCATGGTCGCGCAGGCGGTCCGCGTCGATCCAGCCGGCGGCATAGGCGATTTCTTCGGGGCAGCCGATCTGCATGCCCTGGCGCAGCGACATGGTGCGCACGAAATTGCCCGCGTCCAGCAGGCTGCCGTGGGTGCCGGTGTCGAGCCAGGCATAGCCGCGCCCCATCAGCTGGATGTCGAGGCTGCCCTCGGCCAGATAGGTCTCGAGCAGCGAGACGATCTCGATCTCGCCCCGCGCGGACGGCGCGAGGTCGCGGGCGCGGGCCGGCGCCTCGCCATCGAGAAAGTAGAGCCCGGTGACCGCATAGCTCGACGGCGGCTTCGAGGGTTTCTCGACGATCTCGCGCACCTTGCCGGCGTCGTCGAAGGCCACCACGCCATAGCGCTCGGGGTCGGCCACGTGGTAGCCGAACACCGTGCCGCCGGCGGGCCGGGCCATCGCCGTGGCCATGATCTGCGACAGGCCGTGGCCGAAGAAGATGTTGTCGCCCAGCACCATCGCCGAGGGCGCGCCGTCGAGGAACTCCTCGGCCAGCAGATAGGCCTGGGCCAGCCCGTCGGGCGAGGGCTGGGCGATGTAGGTCAGGCTCAGCCCCCATTGGCTGCCGTCGCCCAGCAGGTGGCGGAACTGGGCCTGGTCGTGGGGCGTGGTGATGACCGCGATCTCGCGGATCCCGGCCAGCATCAGGGTCGAGAGCGGGTAATAGATCATCGGCTTGTCATAGACCGGCATCAGCTGCTTGGAGACGCCGATCGTGATGGGATAGAGCCGCGTGCCCGAGCCCCCCGCGAGAATGATACCCTTGCGATCGGTCATCGCCGCGCCCCCAGTTCTGTCAATATTTCGGTCAAATCCATGCGCCAGTCTGGCCGGTCAATTCCGAGGCGCGTCAGTGTCGTGCAATCCATCCGGGAGTTCGCCGGGCGTTTCGCCGGCGTCGGAAACTCGGACGCGGGGATGTCGACGACCTCGACCGTCCGCCCGCTCTGGCGAAAGATCTCGCGGGCGAAATCGGCCCAGCTGGTGTCGGGGGCCCCTGAAAAATGATAGGTTCCGGCAAGGTTCGGGTCTGTTGTCAGCCGCCCGGCCGCGGTCAGGCAGGCCTGCGCGATGGGGCCCGCGGCGGTCGGCCCGCCGATCTGGTCGGCGACGATGGTCAGCCGGTCGCGGGTCTCGGACAGGCGCAGCATGGTCTTGACGAAATTGCCGCCATGGGCCGAGACCACCCAGGAGGTGCGCAGGATCACATGGGCCCCGCCTGCGGCCCGCACCGCCTCTTCGCCCGCAAGCTTGCTGCGCCCGTAGGTGCCCAGCGGCGCCACCGGGGCGTCGGGGGCGAAGGCCGCCGTGCCCGCCCCGTCGAAGACGTAATCGGTCGAGATATGGACGAAGGGGATCCCCAGCGCGGCGCAGGCCGCGGCCATCGCCCCCGGGGCCGCGCCGTTGATCGTAGTGGCCAGGTCCTCCTCGTCCTCGGCCCGGTCCACGGCGGTATAGGCGGCGGCGTTGATGACGGCCTCGGGCGCACGGGCGCGGATCGCGGCGGCGCAGGCGGCGGGATCGGACAGGTCCGCCGCGTCGCGCCCCAAGAATGTGGCTTCCGGCGCACGGCGCGCAAGTTCGGTGGCGACCTGGCCGGTCTTGCCGAAGACAAGCAGGCTCATGATGCCTGCCCCAGGCGTGTGCCCACGCCTTGCCGGTCCTGCAAGGCCCGCCACCAGGGCTCGTTCTCAAGATACCAGGTCACGGTCTTCTCCAGACCCTGTTCCAGCGTCACCGAGGGCCGCCAGCCCAGTTCCTCGCGGATCCGGCCGGGGTCGATCGCATAGCGCATGTCATGGCCGGGGCGGTCAGTGACAAAGGTGATCTGGTCGGCATGGGGCGTGTCCTTCGGCCGCATCCGGTCGAGGATGGCGCAGATCGTCCGCACGATGTCGATGTTGCGGGCCTCGTTCTCGCCGCCGATGTTGTAGGACCGGCCCAGGGCGCCGCGCTGCAGCACGGTCAGCAGGGCATCGGCGTGATCCTCGACATAGAGCCAGTCGCGCACGTTCTCGCCCGCGCCGTAGACCGGGATCGGATCGCCCGCCAGCGCCTTGAGGATGACCACCGGAATGAGCTTCTCGGGGAAATGGTAGGGGCCGTAATTGTTCGAGCAATTGGTCAGCACCACGGGCAGGCCGTAGGTCTCGTGCCAGGCCCGCACCAGGTGGTCCGAGGCCGCTTTCGAGGCGGAATAGGGACTGCGCGGATCGTAAGCCGTGTCCTCGGTGAACTGCCCCTCGGGGCCGAGGCTGCCGAACACCTCGTCGGTGGAAATGTGGTGCAGCCGGAAGCTCTCGGGCCGGCCCGCGGCGGTCCAGTAGGCGCGCGCGGCCTCCAGCAGGTTGTAGGTGCCGGTGATGTTGGTCTCGATGAAGGCGCCCGGCCCGTCGATCGACCGGTCCACGTGGCTTTCGGCGGCCAGGTGCATGATCGCGTCGGGGCGGTGCTCGGCCAGGGCCGCGTCCAGCGCCGGCCGGTCGCGCAGATCGGCCTGCACGAAGGCATAGCGGTCCGACGTCGCCGCCTCGGCCACGTTGTCGAGGCAGGCGGCATAGGTCAGCGCGTCGAGGTTGACCACCTGGTGGCCCGCGGCGATCGCCTGCCGCACCACCGCCGAGCCGATGAAGCCCGCGCCCCCTGTCACCAGGATCTTCATGCCGCACCCTCCGTCCAGGTGAAGGGCGTGTCGAACTCCTTCAGCAGCGGCGCGGCCTCGTCCTTGGCCGACAGAACCGGCGGGTGGCCGGTGTCGGGCCAGTCGATGCCGATGTCCGGATCGTTCCAGCGGATCCCGCCGTCACACTCGGCCGAATAGAAATCCGAGCATTTGTAGACGATCTCGCTGTCGGGCTGCAGCGTCATGAACCCGTGCGCGAAGCCCGCCGGCACCAGCAATTGCCGGCCGTTGTCGAAGCTCAGCTCGGCGCCGTACCATTGGCCGTAGGTCGGGCTGCCGCGGCGGATGTCGACGGCCACGTCGAAGATCGCCCCGCGCCCGCAGCGCACCAGCTTGGCCTGGGCATGGGGCGGCGTCTGGAAATGCAGCCCCCGCACCGTGCCCACCGCCGATGACAGCGAATGGTTGTCCTGCACGAAGTCCAGCGTCACCCCGGCCTCGGCGAAGGCGCGGGCGCTGTAGCTTTCGCTGAAGAACCCCCGGTGGTCGCCGAAGCGCCGCGGCGTCACCAGCAGGACCCCGGGCAGGGGCGTCTGTGCAAAATCCGTCATTCGGAACATACCTCCGATCATCGACGCCGCTACCTCTAGAGGCTAATCGGCTTCATTTAAAGTGAGTGTCTGCCCAAGGCCCGCCATCGCGCCGCGCGCGGACGGCCGGGCCACGCCGCGGCGCAGCCATATTTACCATAATGTTGCTTACACGGAGAATTTTCGCCCCGCCCGCACCCGCCGGGCCGGGCCACGGGGTCCGCGATTCGAGGTCGCCCCGGCCCCGTGGTTCGCAAGCTGCCCCCAAGTCGGGCGCGGGCGCGGGAATGACGCCTACAAACCAGCCGAACCCCGCCGACGCTCAGTTTCAGCGTTGATTTCCGACGAAAAACAGGCGAAGCGAAAATTGACGACGCCCGGTGTGGGGGCGCCGGTTAACGAGTCCATGTGTTGCGACAATTTGGACACACGACCTCTGGCTACCGGACAGGTCCCTTCATTGCGGGGACCGGACAACGGACAGGTCCCATCGTTACGGGGACCGGACAACGGACAGGTCCCTTCATTGCAGGGACCGGACAACGGACAGGTCCCTTCGTTACGGGGACCGGACAAGGGAGAGGCCCCCAGTATCATGGGCGGCCGCGCCTCCGTCTCGATCTATCCGGGCCGTCCTCCGATTTGCCATAGGCTGTGAGTTGCATGCAGGAGTCCGATCCGGATGCCCCAGAACACACATGCCAGGAACGCGCCGGCGCCGGGGGCCGGCGCCGGAATGTTTCGCCCGCGAGACATGCGCACGGACACCGTTCCGGGCACCGTGCAGCCCGCTGACCGGACCGGGACCACGACCGACGCAAGCCGCGACACCGGCCGGCCCGACCCAAGGCTCGACGCGGAAATCGTGATCGCCATGCCCGCCCTGAACGAGGGCCCCCGCGCCGAGGCCGCGATCCGCTCGCTGCTGGCCGATCCCGCCGCCGACCGCTGTGCCTTCGTGCTGGTCGACGGCGGCAGCACCGACGGCACCGCCGAGGTGACCCGCGCCGCCTTCGGCGACCGGGTCGTGATCCTGGCCAATCCCGGCCGGCTGCAGGCCCATGCGGTCAACCTGGTGGCCCGCGAGGCGGCCCGGACCGCCTCTGCCCGCTACCTGCTGCGGGCGGATCTGCACGCGGTCTATCCGGCGCATTTCATCTCGACCCTGGTCGAGACGGCCGAGCGCACCGGGGCCACCAGCGTCGTCGTGCCCATGCGCACCCGCGGCGGCAGCCCGGTCCAGGACGCCGCCGCCCTGGCCTTCGGCAGCTGGTTCGGCACCGGCGGCGCGCCGCACCGCATGGCCTCGGGCAGCGGCTGGGTCGCCCATGGCCACCACGCCCTGCTGGACCTCGATGCCTTCCTGCGGGCCGGCGGCTACGACACCGGGTTCGTGGCCAACGAGGATGCCGAGTTCGACGTCCGGCTGCAAAAGCAGGGCGGGCGGATCTACATGGAGGCCGCGGCGGCGATCGACTACATCCCCCGCGCCAGCCTGACCGGGACCTTCCGGCAATATTGCCGGAACGGGCGCTACCGGATCTGGACCGCGGCCAAGCATCGCCGGATGCTGGGGGCCCGGCAGCTTCTGCCGCTGGCGATCCTGCCGGTGCTGGGGACCGCGGTCCTTGCCGGGCTCTGGCTGCCCTGGCTCTGGCTGGTCCCGCTGGGCTATGGCGCGTTACTGCTGGGCCTGGCCTTCGCGGCGCGCGGGGCGGCGGTGAAACCCTGGACCCCGCGGATGATCGTGCTGGCCGCCGCCATCGCCGGCATGAGCCAGATCGGCTTCAGCGCCGGCAACCTCTGCGGGCTGGCCGACCTCTTCGTTCTGAACCCGGCCCGGCGCCGGGCGCTGCGGGGCCGCCGGCGCCCGGACCCGAGGATATAGGCCGGTGACATCGAACCTGTTCCTGATCGCGGCCCCCCGCTCCGGGTCGACCCAGCTGTCGGCCTGGCTCGGCTCTCATCCCGACATCGGCATGCCGCCGATCAAGGAGCCGAACTTCTTTTCCCAGCACGAGTTTCCGCCCGCCTTCGTCGCCGAGACCCGGCTCAACGACGTGATCCCCGAACGCTATGTCGCCAGCCGATCGAAGGCCGAGATGCAATTCGCGATCTTCCGCGAGCCGGCGCAGTACGACTACCTTTTCGAGGACCTCAAGACCCGCTGGCGGCTGGATGCCTCGACCACCTACCTGCAATGCCCCGAGGCGCCCGCGGCCATCGCCGCCCATGCGCCGGACGCCCGGGTGATCCTGCTGACCCGCGACCCGGTGGCCCGCGCCCTGTCCCATTACCGGCTGGCCGCGCGGATCGGGCAGACCACCCGCAGCCTGCGCGAGGAGATCGACGCCGAGCTGCGCGGCGAAACGCCCCTGCCCGGGCGCTTCCTGCTGCGCCCCAGCCGCTATGACGCGGCCCTCGCGCGCTACCGGCAGACCTTCGACGACAGCCGCCGGCTGGAGCTGACCTTCGAGGAGATGGTGGCCGACATCGAGGGCACCCTGGCCCGGATCGCGGCGTTCCTCGGGATCCCCGCCGCGGGCTTCGACCAAGGGCTCGACCGGCAGAATTCCGGCGATGCCCCGCGGTTCCGGCGGCTGAACGTGTTCCTGCACCGCTCGGGGGCCAAGACCGTCCTGCGCCGGCTGCTGCCCCCGAGCCTCAAGCGCCGGCTGAAGGCGGTCTATTTCAAGCCCAACACGGACAGCGTCGACGACGGCGACACGGCCTACCTGCGCGAGCTGCTGGAGGTGCGGGCATGACCGCCGCCGCCGCGCGGGGCCCCGGGGACCGTCCCATGCGGGTGCTGCTGGCCCATGCCTATCTCGCGGCCAACGGCGGCGCCGAGACCGTCGCCCGCGCCTTCGAGACAGCCCTTCGGGCCCGCGGCGTGGCGGTGGGCGTGGTCGATGTGGCGGGCCACGTCACCCCCGAGGGCAAGCACAGCCCCCTGCCCCTCGCCGGCCTGGTGCCGCGCCGCATGGGGCTGGTGAACTGGGCCGTCACCTGCCGCCACGTCCCCGCCCTGGCGCGGGATTACGACGCCGTCCTCTACATGTTCGGCGAGGGACCGCGGCTGGACAGGCCGACGCTGGTGTTCCGCCATGCCCCCGTCGTGTTCGCCCAGAGCCGCCCCCTGGTCGAGGCCCTGGCCGGGCAGAGCGGCGCGCCCTTCGCGATCCGCAAGCTCTATGGCCGGCTCGGCGCCGCGATCGCCCGTCTCGGCCGGCCCGATCCCGACGCCTTCACCGTCGCCAATTCGCGCTGGACCGCCGGGCACGTGGAGACCGGGACCGGCATCACGGTGGACCGGATCCTCTATCCGGCGATCGACCTCGACCCCGCGACCGCCGCCCCGATGACCGGAGAGGGGGCCAGCGCGCGGACGCCCGACCGGCTGGTCATGCTCGGGCGGATCGTGCCGAACAAGCGCATCCACGAGGTGATCGCGCTGGTGGCGGGCCTGCAGGCGAAGCGCCCGGGGCTGCGGCTGGACGTCATCGGCCGGGCCAGCCGGAAATACGCCCGCGACCTGATCGCCCGCCATGCCGGGGACGCGGTCGTCCGCTTTCACCCCGATGCGGACGACGCCGCGCGGGGCGCGATCCTCGCCGCGACCCCGGTCGGGGTCCATGCCTACCGGGCCGAGCATTTCGGCATCGCCGTCGCCGAGATGATCCATGCCGGGGTGCTGCCGCTGGTCTATGACAACGGCGGGGTCTGCGAGCTGGTGCCCTTCCCCGACCAGCGGTTCGACGACGATGCCAGCCTCTGGGCGCGGATCGAGGCCTGGCTCTCGGCCGACGGCGCCGTGCGCGCCCGGCGCATCGAGAGCCTGCGGCAGGCGCCGGCCTACCTGGCCGCCTGCGAGTTCGCGGACCGCCTGGAGGGGATCCTGGGCGAGTTCCTGGCCTATTGCGACCGCTGGCACGCGGCCGGGCCCGCGGCGGCCAAGCGGGCGCTCTCGGCCGTGCCCGCCGCCCCGACGGCGCCCGCCGTCCTGCCCGCCTCCGCGCCCGCACCCGCGCCCGCCCACAAGGAGTGACCCAGATCAACAGCCTTGTCCGCAGAGTCCTGAAGGAATCCTCGCTCGCCCTGGTGACCAAGCTGATCGGCGCGCCGGTCAACTTCATCATGGTGGTGGCGCTGGCCCGCGCGATGACCTTCGAAACCTATGGCGAGTTCGTCTTCGCCTTCAGCATCGTCATGATCCTGGGACAGGCCGCGACGGCGGGCCAGCCGCAACTGATGCTGCGGCTGCTGCCCGGGTTCGAGGAGGCCGGAGCGGAGGCGCAATGGCGCGCCGCCCTGCGCCACGGGCTGCGCCTGGTGCTGGCCGCCGGCCTGCTGGCCACCGTGGCGATGATCGCCGGTGCGCTGGCGCTTGGCGCGGGGGGCTACATGATCCTGGCCGCGCCGCTCTGCCTGCTGTTCGCCTTCGCCCAGTTCCAGGCGGCGATCCTGCGCACCCGGGGCAAGGTCGTCTGGGCGATCGGGCCGCGCGACATCCTCTGGCGGCTGACGCTGATCGCGCTCTGCGGGATCGTCCTGCTGTTCTCGCTGCCGCCACTGCCGAGCTGGGGGGTCTTCGCCTTCGGCGTGGTCTCGCTGGCGCTTCTGCTGCTGTGGCAATCCCGCGCCGACCGGACCACACGCTACCGCAGCGCGCTGGCCGGGCCGGTGGCCGGGGCCGAGGGCGCCTGGCGCAACCTGTCGACGCGCTACTGGATCACCGCGCTGGTGATCTTCGGCACGCCGAACCTGGCGGTGGTCATCGTGGGCACGGTGCTCGACGTGACCGAATCCGGGCCGTTCTTCGCGGCGTTGCGGACGGCGCAGCTGATGCAGCTGATCCTCATCGCCAGCAACATCGCCGCGACGCCGCTGATCTCGCGCTACCATGCCGCCGGGGACACGGCGGCGGTGCAGTCGATCTCGGCGGTCGTGGCCAGCCTGGCGGGGGCGGCCGCGGTGGTCGGCTTCGTGATCCTGCTCTTCCTGGCCGGCCCGATCCTGTCGCTGTTCGGCGAGGGGTTCGAGGCGGCCCGGGCGTCCCTGCTGATCCTGGCGGTGGGCTTCGCGATCAGCGCGCTCAACGGGGCCAACGGGCCGCTGCTGCAGATGACCGGCCATGAGAAACCTTTCAACCGGATCATCGTGGGCGCCAACGGGCTGGGACTTGTGTGCCTGGTGCCGGCGGTCTGGCTGGGCGGCGCGGTGGGCGGTGCGCTGGCGGTCAGCGGCGCGATGATCCTGTGGAACGTCCTGGCCTGGCGGGCCTGCCGCGAGTTGACCGGGATCGACCCCAGCATCCTGGGGGCGCTGCGCCACATCCGGGCGCAGCGGTCATGAGCGCACCGCTCTGCCCGGCCCGCCGCGCCCCCCGGAGAGACCCCGCCTGCCGGAGAGACCGTCGCCGCGCCGGCGGTTTCCTGATACCCTGGGCGGTGAGCCTGGCCATGATCCCGATGCGATGCCACCGATGACCCATACGATGACGGCCGCGCACCCCCGGGCCCGGACCGCCCGGGATGTGCTGAAGGTGTTCGCCTCGGTCCTGGCCTTCCTGCTCTGGGTGCCCGCCATCGGCCTGCCGGCCGGCCCGATCTGGCTGCAGCCCGTGGATATCCTGGTGATCCTGGCCTATCCGCTGATCGTCACCTTCCTGCCGCAGATGCCGGTGCGGACCGGGCTGATGATCCTGTTCTCCATGGGCGCCTCGATGATCTCGCTGCTGGTGGGCGGCGAGGTGATGATCCTGATCTACTACCTGGGCTTCGTGATGCCGTTCATGGCGGTGATCGGCGTCATCGCCCGGGCAGAGGACACCCGCCGCGCCTTCATCCGCGGCTTTGTCCTGGGCGGGGCCTGTTCGGCGCTGTTCTTCCTGCTGCAATTCGCGGTCGGCGCCGAGACCCTCGACTTCCGCACCAACCGGACCTTCGGCCTCGTACCGCAATACGGCCGGGGCTTCGCGCTGTTTCCCGAGGTCAGCACCTTCACCACCCACACGATCTACCTGCTGGCGGTGCTGATCGTGCTGTGGCGCGGCGGCCGGGCCTACGCCCGGGTCTTCAGCTTCGGCCGGGTGGTTCCGCTGATCCTGATCGCCCTGGCCTGCCTGATCCTCAGCCGGTCCTCCTCGGTGGTGCTGATCGCCCCGATCATGGTGATCGTGGCCTATTTCAAGGGCCGCCGGCTGGGCCGCAACGGGCTGATCGGCGCGGCCTTGCTGGTCATCCTCGGCTCGGCCGTCCTGAACGTCTTCGTCACCGAGTTCTATGCCGAGCGGTTCGGCGAGGGCGGCCTGCGCTCGATGTACCTGCGCGGCATCTCCATCGTGTCGGGCCTGTCGGTGCTGACCTCGGGCGAGACGCTGGGGGTCGGGGTCGGCAACAACCACATGATCACCGAGCGCGCCTGGGATGTCGCCCGCCAGATCGGCTTCGTGCTGATCCTGGTGCCCGAGGGGATCAACAGCTTCGTCGTCAGCCGGATCTTCGAGGAGGGCTGGCCCGCGGCGCTGATGTTCCTGCTCGGCGCGGTCTTCGTGGTCCGGGCGATCGGACAGACACAGCCCACCCCCTATGCCCGCGCCTTCGCGGTGCTGGCGGTCGGCTCGATGCTGGTGTCGCTGATGGTGACGGGCTACCGCGGGATCTACATGAACTGGTTCTGGCTGGCGGCCGCCCCGGCCCTGATCCAGGGCGGGGGCCGGCGCGATCAGGCGCCGCGCAGCGGATAGCCGAAGCGCGCGAAATCCTCGGCATATTCGGCCTCGACATAGTCGAGATCGGCGCGCGGGAGATCCGCGACCGAGAGCTTCTTGTCGGCCGAGATGTTCTTTCTGGGCAGCTCCGCCGGGCGGCCCAGCGTCCGCTCGAACGCTGTGGCCAGCCCGGTGCGCATGTCCTCGAACGTCACGATCTGGTCCACCAGCAATACGCCCGTGGCCGGATCGACCACGAACCGGGATTGCGGGGCGATGTGGCGGTAGAGGTCGTTATGCTCGTCGCGCGGAATGGACGACAGGAAATCCCGCAGGGTCCCCGTCGCCCCGGACCGGAAATTATAGGTCGAGACCGCCCGGTGATAGGGGTCGCGCACGATCGCGAACTTGTAGAAGGCGCTGAATTCCTCGGGCGTCACATACCCCAGAGAGACATATTCGTCCCCGTAAAGATGGGCGAGCCGTTCGGGCCCTTTGGAGCGGTCCCGGTTTTCCTTCAGCAACAGGCGCCGCCGGTCATTCCAGGGAAAGAGGCTGCGCCATTTCAGGCCGAGATCCTCGAGAAACAGGGTTTCGACACTCTGGCCGGCCGTTTTCGGAATATGGACGAAAATCGTCGAATGATGGCGGGATATCATTCCAGGGCCTCCAGGGTCGAAAATCCGATGCCCGATCACCTGTCTCTTGTCAACCTTGGCCGGGGGGCTGTCCCGGCCGCGCCGCCTTATTCGGCATCGCCGCGGGAGATCTGGACAAAATGCACAAAAAACATCGCCTTGTCGCCTGCGGATCCGCCCTCGGGCGGGGGCGGCCGGGGGCGCGAACAGCGATGCTTGACCCCGCAATGGCAGTCGGGAATACCGGTGCCTGACCGTGACCGCGCCCCGGGGGCGCAGGGCGCGGCAGCCCTGGTTCAAGGTGCCGAAAAATGATTGTCAGTCACAGCCGCAAGATCATTTTCTTCTCGTTTCCCAAGACCGGATCGGAATCCGTGCGGGACATGCTGAGCGAAATAAACGAGGAGCCAATTCACCATTTCAAGGACGCGACACCGCAATCTCCGTATTACTCGCACATGTCCCCGGCCGAGGCCCAGGCGGAATTCGAGAAACGCGGTCTGGATTATTCCGGGTATTTCCGCTTTACGGTCACCCGCAACCCCTATCCCAGGCTCGTGTCGATATACGAGATGGTGATGGCGGTGGACGGGGTGGAAAAGCTCAAGCGCCGGATCGGCCTGCGGCAGCAGGGCTTCGCCGACTGGCTGGCCGCGACCGAACCCTCGGGGTCGGGCGGCGGCGGGCGGCGGCATCAGCGCTGGCGCAGGTTCGGGACCTGGTCCACCGCGGCCTGGATCGCGGGCCGCGACGGCGAGGTCGCCGTCGACCGGGTGCTGCGGCTCGAATACCTGGCGGACGAGCTTCCCGGCGTGCTGCGGGACCTGTCGCTGCCCCGGCCCGAGACGCTGACCCACAAGAACCGCCGGGTCACCAGGGACTGGCGGTCCTATTACGACGACCGGTCCCGCGCCCTGGTCGCCGCGCGCTATGGCGACGACCTCGCGACCTACGGCTACGGCTTCGACTGAGCGCGAGGCCCGCACCGGGGGGGCACGGGCACGGGGCCCGGGCACAGGGCTTGAAAACGGGGCCTGGAAACGGAACCCAAGCGGGCCCCGCGCCGGTCACAGGACCAGCCGCTGGGCCGACCAATAGGTGCCGAGGCCGCCCGACCCGCTGTTCGTCGCCCGGATCCCGGTCCCCGACACGTCGAGCCCCAGCTCCCCCTGCTGGGCCAGCGTGGCGATCTGCGGCGTGGTATGGCCATGGACGATGGCGGTTACGAAATGGGCCGCGTTGAAGGCCGCGCGGACGGTCACCAGCCAGGACCGCCCCGTGGTGGCGGCATCGAACAGCACGGTCTGCCCCCCGGCGGGCACCTGGGTCGTGCCGGCGGCATCGCTGCGGGTGCCGAACTCCCGCTCGCCGGCGTTGGTATAGGTGCCCTGAAGCGGCACCTCGACCCGGTAGTTCCGGCCCACCGGGCTGGTCGCGCCGTAATCCCACCAGCGGGTGTAGCCGGTCAGAAGCGAGCCCCGGTCGACGAATTCCGTCACCGCCGCGCGGGTCGCGCCGGGGTTGGCATCGGCGATCTCCAGCGCCCCGTTGGACGCCGGCGCACCCGGGCCGGTCCCCTGGCTTTCGAAGGTGCAGGAGATGAACTCCAGCCGGTCGATGCTGCTGTCGCTGGCGGCGCCCCGTTCCACGTAGATGCTGCCGCCGACCCGGCTGGCGGCCGTGCCGCCGTACTGGGCGTGGAAGTTGCGGAACAGGACGCCGCCGCCGATCTTGGTGCTGCTCGAATCGTTCTGCGGGTCGGCATCGTTCAGCAGAAGGCCGACGTCGGCGGTATCGCAGCCCGAGAGCTTGCAATTGGCGAACTCGGACTTGTTGATGAACTGGCCGCCCTCGATCCCGAAATCGGTCAGCGCCAGGCAGAGCCCGTACCGCACAGCGCCCTTGACCGTGCATTGCTCGAGAAAGGTCCGCTCGAAGTAATGGCCATGCGAATCCTGCTCGAAGTGGAAGGCGTCCCGCCCGGCCTGCAGGACCGACACGAAGCGCGCGCCGCAGCCGATGCCCCCGGTCCAGCGCACCGCGTCCCGGCCCGTGTCCTGGCAATCCACCGTCAGGCGCGAGAGCCGGCCCGCGCGCTGGCCCGCGCCGCCGCCCGAGAGCCCCCCCGAAAGCGTCAGCGCATCCTCGGTGGCCGCCAGCCCGCTGAACACCAGGCGCGTCCCGTCGCCCTGGCCCAGCAGGTTGCGGTCGCCGAGGTCGATCGCCGCGCCCAGCGGGATCGACCAGCGCGGCAGGCGGAGCGTCGCCAGCGGGTCATGGGCCGCGACCCAGGCCTGGAACGCCGCGGCATTGGCCGCGGGGTCGGGCGCCTCGGATTCCGGCTTCACCCCGAAGGCGGCAAGTGGAAGGCCGGCGTCGGTCCCGGCCTCCGCCAGCAGGCAGAGCCCGCCCGCGGTCTGCACATGCCAGGACACAGCCCCCGGCGCACAGAGCCGGAAGGCCAGCCCCGGGTCCCGCACCTGCAGGATCTGCCCGGCGGCGAACCACGCGGCGGGCCGGGTATCGGCCAGCAGCGCCGCCATGTCGGGCAGCGGCGCATCGGGGGCCAGCACCGCCTGCCTTTCCGTGCCCGCCAGATCCAGCACCGTCTGCCCGTTGGCCGCGCGCCCCCCGGCATCGGCGATCCGGAACCGGCCCGCGGGCGTGATCACGGCATCCCCGGTCAGAAACCCGTCGGCATCGGACACGGCGGCGAGATCGTCGAGGCGCAGGACCGCGTTCGACCGGATGGACTGCATCGCGGCCAGAAGCTCGCTTCCGGTCATCGGCAATGACGGCAATCGGGAGATCATGCGAAAATATTCCTTTTGTCAGCCTCGGCCCATTTATCCCGCAAGGGGTTAAGCCCCGCCGACAGGGGCGACCGCCCCGGGGCCCGGCCCCGCAACGCCGGGGCCCCGGGCGACTCGGGGGCGCCATCGGTCTGCGATTCGACGCCGGGGCCCCCGGGCGGCCCCGCCACGGGGCGGGAAAACCGCCGCCCCGGCGCAACAGGGACAGCCTCCAAAGGGCCGACCGGGGGTGCAGGCGCGCGAGACAGGTTTCCCCTGCGCACCGCTGCGGCTAACATCGCAGTCAATCACAAGACCTGGGGGGTCGGATGAACGTTCGGATCGTGCTGCTCATGTGGCTCGTGGGGGCCCTTGGCGCCTGCAGCACCCTGCCCCGTGGCGCCGGGCTCCAGCGCGAGGTGCTGTCCGTCTCCGCCGATGTCCGCTCGGGGGCCGAGCTGCCCGAGTTCGCCGTCGAGCAGGTGACCCGCGACACTGTCGCGCTCTTCGCCTCCTGGCCCTCGGTGGGCGAGGAGCGGATGGCCTGGATCGAGCGGGTCGACCAGCCCAACAACCGCATCATCTCGCCCGGCGACCGGGTCTCTGTCACGATCTGGTCGACAGAGGACAACGGCCTGCTGACCACCGCCGGCCAGCGCTTCGTCACCCTGCCCGACATGCAGATCTCGCCCGGCGGCACGGTGTTCCTGCCCTATATCGGCACCACCCGGATCGCCGGCATGTCGCCCGAGACGGCGCGCGAGCGGATCGAGGAGAAATACCTCGTGGTCACGCCCTCCGCCCAGGTCCAGCTCACGATGACGGAGGGCCGCGCCAATACCGTGAGCCTGGTCTCCGGCGTGGCCACGCCCGGCACCTACCCCCTGCCCGACCGGGATTTCACCGTCATGGGCCTGATCGCCGAGGGCGGCGGCGTGCTGCAGAGCTTCAACAACCCCCAGATCCGGCTCCAGCGCGGCAGCAGCATCTACGGCACCTCGGTGGAGCGGCTGCTGGGCACCCCCCGGCTCGACACCACGCTGCAGGGCGGCGACAAGGTCTTCGTCGAAGAGGACGACCGCTATTTCCTCTCGCTCGGCGCCGCCGGGTCGGAATCGCTGCATACCTTCGCCCAGGATCACCTGACCGCGCTCGACGCGCTGTCGATCATCGGCGGCGTCGAGGAAGACCGCGCCGACGCCCAGGGCATCCTGATCCTGCGCCGCTATCCCGCCGAGACGATCCGCAGCGACCGGAGCGGGCCGAATCACGAGCGCACGGTGTTCACGGTCGATCTGACCTCGGCCGATGGGCTGTTTTCGGCGGGTCAGTTCCTGATCCGGCCCAACGACCTGGTCTACGTGACCGAAAGCCCGCTGACCTCCGCCCGCACCATCGCCAGCCTCATGGGCGCCAGCCTCAGCGTGCTGAACACCGCCAGCAACCTCGCCAGACGTTAAGGCCCCGGCCCAGACCCCGGACCTTCCCCCGGACACAGGGCCCCCCCCGGGGGGGGGGAGGCCGGCCGCAGGCCTGGCCGGGGGGGCCGCCCCCCGACCGCCCGGGGCTCCCCGCAGGGGAGGCCGGGCTGGCACAGCGCGCCCCGCAGGGGCGCTCCGCCAGCTCGGGACGTGCAGCTCGGGACATGGTGGAAGACGGGCGCGGGGCGCAAGCCGCGCGAGGCTCAGGAGCCGGTGTCGGACCCGTCGTCGGCCTCTTCGGGGGCCTCTTCGGGGGCCGGGGCATAGCCGTCGACCCAGCGGCGCACGGCGGCCCGGGCGGCCTCCGCGTCGCCCTCCTCGATCGCGGTGCGCAGGGTCTTGAGCGCATTGGCGACCTCGATCTGGCTCAGGTGGCCCTCCAGCGCGCGCAGGATCTTGGGGTGATGCGTGCCCAGCATCTGCCCGCCGATCAGCAATTCCTCGTGCAGCTTCTCGCCCGGGCGCAGGCCGGTCACCTGGATCTCCACATCGCCGTCGGGATTGACCACGTCGCGCACGGAATAGCCGGCCGCCTCGATCATGTCGCGGGCCAGCTTCAGGATCGCGATCGGCCGCCCCATGTCGAGCACGAAGACATCGCCGCCCTCGGTGAAGGTCCCCGCGGTCAGCACCAGCCGCGCCGCCTCGCCGATCGTCATGAAATAGCGGGTGACCTCGCGGTGGGTCACCGTCACCGGCCCGCCCCTGCGGATCTGCTCCTCGAACAGCGGAATCACCGAGCCGGATGAGCCCAGCACGTTGCCGAACCGCACCATCGAGAACCGCGTGCCCCCCGACCGGGTCGCGAGATCCTGCACCACCAGCTCGGCCAGCCGTTTCGACGCGCCCATGATGTTGGTCGGCCGCACCGCCTTGTCGGTAGAGATCAGCACGAAATGCGACACCCCCGCGTCCCGTGCGCCCGCCGCCAGGGTCCGCGTGCCGATGACGTTGTTGTAAAGCCCCGAGAGCGGGTTCTGCTCGACCATGGGCACGTGCTTGTAGGCGGCGGCGTGCAGGACGATCTCGACCCCCTGCTCGGCCAGCACCCGGCGCACCACCGCCTCGTCGGTGACCGAGCCCAGCACCGGGACCACCTCGGTCCCCTTGCGCTTGCCGCGCGGCGCGGCCAGGTCGCGCAGCTCGCGCTCGATCTGGTAGAGCGCCAGTTCGGATTGCTCGAACAGCACCAGCCGGTCGGGCCGGCAGGCCAGCACCTGGCGGCAGAGCTCGGAGCCGATCGACCCCCCCGCCCCCGACACCATCACCGACTTGGCGCGGTAAAGCTCCGACATGCCTTCCATGTCGCGCTCCAGGCCCCGGCGGCCGAGAAAGCTGACCGGGTCCACCGGCTGCATCCGGTCCTTGAGCTCGCCCTCCCCCAGCAGGACAGAGAACGACGGCACCGTGCGCACCTCGCAGGCCAGCGTCTGCAGCCGGCGGGCCAGCTGCGCCTGTTTCGGGCGCGACAGGGACGGCATGGCGATCACCACCCGGTCGACCTTCAGATCGCGCACCATTGCCTCCAGCCGGACCGGGGCGTGCACCGGCAGGCCGGCCACCATCATCTTCTGCAGGGTGAGGTTGTCGTCGACGAAGGCCACCGGCTCCATCGTGTCGTCGGTCTTGAGCGCGGTCGCCAGCTGCACCCCGGTCTGGCCGGCGCCATAGATCAGCACCCGCTTGCGGTTGCTGCCGTGGCGGTAGATGTCGATCAGCACGTTGCGCATCACCAGCCGCGAGGTCACCGACAGGATCGTCAGCGCCATGGTGAAGATCGCCACCGTGGTCACCGGCAGCATCCGCGCAAAGACCAGCGGCTGCACCAGCGCCGAGGCAAAGCCCACCAGCACCGCGAAGATCACCGTGCGCAGGACCGCCTGCTGTTCATACGCCTTCAACTGTATTCGGTGCAGATCGAGCAGATGCGAGAACAACGCCCCCAGCCCCATCATCAGCGCCAGAAGCCCCCAGATCTCGGCCGGACGCTCGATCAGCGTCGCCAGCCCCGCGCCCTCGGCGTCGATGACCAGCGCCAGCAGGAAGGCGGCCGGAATCAGCGCCAGGTCGACGGCCAGCAGCACCAGCTGCTTCTGCAGCCGGCCCATGGCCGAGACGATGCGGAAAGGCAGGGTCATGCGGATGCGGAACTCTCCCAGGCGTCCTTCCCCGAAAGGACCATTCCACGGGCTACCAGCGCGGGGGGCGAAAATCCATTCCCGCCCGATCCGCGGCCGGTGGCCTGTGGCGGCGCTGCACCGCCCCGCGCGGCGGGCAGGCCACGCGCACGGGGCAGTGCACGGGGCAGTGCACGGGGCGGGGGGACGCTCGCCGGCCCGCTTCAAGAAATCGCCGCAATTGCGGCTCAAAATCTCCGGCCTTTGATGGTCTGTCCCGATCCCGAAGGGCCGGCGCCATCCCTATCGCCACCGACACTGACACCGCCACCGGCACCGACACTGACACCGGCACCGACCCCCACACCGGCACCGATACGGACACAGCGCAGGAACTGGGACCGAACACCATGAGCCTCAATCTCGCCTCCCCCCTGGAGCGCTACATGCTCAAGCTGCTCAACACCGAGCGGACGGAGCGCGGCCTGGATCCGCTGCAGCTCGAACAGCACCTGAACCAATCGGCCGAGAAACATTCCGAATGGATGCTGGCCACCGACACGTTCAGCCATGCCGGCCGGGGCGGGTCGGCCCATGACGACCGGATCGAGGCGGCGGGGTTCGACATGTCCGGCACCTGGCTTACGGGCGAGAACATCGCCCTGCGCTCGATCGGCGGGGCGCCCGGCTTCTACGACGAGGTGCGGCTGATGATGCAAGGGCTGATGGACAGCCCCGGCCACAAGGCCAACATCCTCAAGCCCGCCTACGATTATGTCGGCATCGGCATCGAGCTGGGCAAATACACCGCGGGCGGCCATGCCTATACCGCGCTCGCGGTCACCCAGAATTTCGGCGCCACCAGCAAGAGCGTCCTGCTCGACGGGGCCGCGTCCGGCGGGTCGGGCAGCTCGGACCGGGGCCGCTCGATCACCGGCAACGACAAGGGCAACGCCCTGGCCGGCACCGGCAGGGACGACGCGATCTGGGGCCGGGACGGCGCCGATTCGCTGATCGGGCGCGACGGCGACGACGCCCTGCGCGGCGGGGCCGGCAACGATTTCCTGCGCGGCGGGCGGGGCGACGACACCGCCTGGGGCAGCAGCGGCAACGACCGGTTCGCCGGGGAAAACGGCCAGGACCGGCTGATGGGCGGCACCGGCAACGACTACATGCTGGGCGGCAACGGCCAGGACATCCTGCAGGGCGGCACCGGGGCCGACACGGTCTTTGCCGGGCGCCATGACGACCGGGTCTGGGGCAACGACCAGCGCGACAGGCTGTTCGGCGGCACCGGCGACGATGCGATCTGGGGCGGCCGCGATCACGACAAGCTCTGGGGCGGCAAGGGCCACGACCTGCTCGGCGGCGATACCGGCAACGACGCGATCTCGGGCGGCAACGGCGACGACGTGATCCGGGGCGGCAAGGGCCGCGACCGGATCGACGGCGGCTATGGCGACGACACGATGACCGGCGGCGCCTGGTGCGACAGCTTCGTCTTCCGCAAGGGCAACGGCGCCGACACGATCACCGATTTCCAGCGCGGCGCGGACAGGCTGCTGCTCGACGATGCGATCTGGGGCGGCGGGCTGGCCCGGTGGGAGGTGGTGGCGGACCACGCCAGGCTGACCGACGCGGGCCTCGCGCTGGAATTCGGGCACGGCCACAACATCCTGCTCGAGGACGTGCAGACCGCCTGGGGCATGGCCGCCAACATAGAGATCTTCTGACCGCGAAACAGACCCTCCTCCGCCGGAACAGGGTCACATCCGGGCGTCAGAGCGGCGGCGTCACGAAGGCCGGCATCGCCGCCCCCGGCGCGCGGTCCAGAAAGGCGCGGGCGGTGTCCAGCGCATCGCGGATCGTCACATCCATGTCGAGATAGCGATAGGTGCCCAGCCGGCCGACGAAGGTCACCCCCTCGGTCCGCGCGGCGCGGTCCGCATACTCGGCCAGCAGCGCCTTCTCCTCGACCAGGCGGATCGGGTAATAGGGGATGTCGTCGGGCCCGCAGGCGCGGCTGAACTCGCGGTAGAGCACCGACCCCTCGGGACTTTCCCAGGGGGCGAAATGCCTGTGCTCGGTGATCCGGGTCCAGGGCACGTCGCGGTCGCCGTAATTCATCACCGCGCAGCCCTGCCAGTCGCCCGTGCCCTCGAACCGCTCGAAATCCAGCGTGCGGTAGCCCAGCCGCCCGTGGGCATAGCCGAAGAACCCGTCAAGCGGCCCGGACCAGAAGACATGGCCATAGCGATCGGTCATTTCCGGCTGGAACAGGGTCGAAACATGCACGTCGATGGCGGGATGGTCGAGGATGCTTTCGATCAGCGCGGTATAGCCCGCCCCGGGGATCCCCTGGAACCGGTGGGCAAAGTAATTGTCATCGTAGGAGAACCGCAGCGGCAGCCGCTTGAGGATGCTGGCGGGCAGCTCGCGCGGGTCCACCCCCCATTGCTTTTCGGTGTAGCCCTTGAAGAACGCCTCGTACATCTCGGGCCCGACAAAGCGCAGGGCCTGTTCCTCGAAATTCGCAGGCTCGCTGATCGAGGTGTCGGCCCGGGCCTCGACATAGGCGCGGGCCTCGTCGGGGCGCAGGGTCTGGCCGAAGAACTGGTTGATCGTCAGCAGGTTCAGCGGCAGCGAATAGACCCTGTTTCGCACCGTTGTGCGCACCGAATGGCGATAGGGCCGGAACGGGGTGTGGGCGTTGACGTAGTCCCAGACCTCGGCATCGTCGGTGTGGAAGATATGCGGCCCGTAGACATGGACCATGACGCCGGTGCCCGGGTCGCGGGCGGTGTGGCAATTGCCGGCCACGTGGTCGCGCCCGTCGATCACGGTCGGGCGGTGCCCGGCCTCGGCCAGCTCGCGCGCGATCACCGCGCCCGAGAACCCCGCCCCCACGATCAGAATGTCCACCGCCTGCCCCCCGTTCGGCCGATCCCGCGGATTTCCTGTCAGATTTCCCGCCGCAGCACAACGCGGGGCCCGGCGCTCAGACGAAGGTGATGTCGATGTCGTCCACATCCGCCGCGCGCAGCCCCTCCAGCAGCACGGTCTCGCCCGCGAAGGCCAGCCGCACGCCCGCGCCCAGCACCGTGGTGCCCAGTTGCCCCGCAGAGACGCCCGCGATCTCGATCACGTCGTAGCCGGCCTTGAAATCGGTGATCCGGTCGTCGCCCGAACTGGCGTTGAACACGAAGGTGTCGCGCCCCCCGCCGCCCGCCATCGTGTCGCGCCAGCTGCCCCCCGCGATCCGGTCGATGCCCCGGCCGCCGTCGATGCTGTCGGCCCCGGCGCCGCCCAGGATGCTGTCGTCGCCCCAGCCGCCGTCGATGGAATCATGCCCTGTTCCGCCGTCGATCGTGTCCGCGCCGGAAATGGCGATGATCGTGTCGTCGCCCTGGTCGCCGGTGATGCTGTCGTCGCCCTTGCCGCCCTCCAGCAGGTCGTTGCCGGTGCCGCCGTCGATCCGGTCGTCGCCCCAGGACCCCGAGATGCTGTCGTCGCCCGAGAACCCTTCGAGCCTGTCGTTGCCCGATCCACCCTCGATCGTGTCGTCGCTCTGGCCGCCGTTGATCCGGTCGCGGCCCTTGTGGCCGCGCATGACATCCTCGCCCCAGCCGCCCCACATCGTGTCGTTGCCGTACCAGCCGCTGAACGTGTCGGACCCGGACTTGCCGGTCAGCGTGTCGGACCCGGACGAGCCGAAGAGCAGGTCGTCGCCGGTGCCGCCGTCGATGTAATCGTTGCCCTGCCCGCCGATCAGCCTGTCTTCCTCCGACCCGCCATAGAGACTGTCGTTGCCCCGGTCGGCATCGACGGTGGTGGTGCGGGTGCTACTAAAGGCACTGAAACTGTCCTCGCCGCCGCCGAGCCGGGCAAAGACCTGCCCCGGTCCGCGGATGAACACCAGCTCCCCGCCATTGCCGCCATAGATCGTGTCGTGGCCCCCCTCATCCGAGATGGAATGGCCGACGGCGCCACCGTGATAGGTGTCGTCGCCCAGCCCGCCCAGCAGGCCGCCCCTGTTTGTCGAGCCATACAGAACGTCATTGCCGGCGCCGCCGCGAAGCTGGGCCTGGGTGCTCGTCGGCAGGTCATAGCGCGAGGTGCCGCCATAGAGGATGTCGTCGCCGTCGCCGCCCGAAAAGACGCCCCGCGCATCCTCGGCATAGATCGTGTCGTTGCCGCTTCCGCCGTCGATGGTCTTCAGCCCGCTGCCGGCGATGATCTCGTCATCGTCCGCGCCGCCATAGAGCCTGTCGTTGCCGTCGCCGCCGAACAGCCGGTCGTTGTCCGCGCCGCCATAGAGCACATCCGCACCGGCATCGCCGACCAGGGTGTCGTTGCCGCCCAGCCCCATGATCGTGTCATTGCCGCCCAGCCCGAAGATCTCGGAATCGAGGTTGGACGGAGCCCGCCCGGACGCCCCGCCGAAATGCGAGATATGGAGGATGAAGTTCGTCCCCAGCGGCAGCAGATCGAGCCCGTAGCCCAGCGTGCCGCCGGTGTTGCCGCTCGTGCCGAGCGCCTGGGTGCCGAGGTAGAACGTATAGCTGCCGCCCTCGGCAAAGGTATGGGTCAGGGAGGGGTCTTCGAACGACAGGCTTCCGGCGGGCATGTCGGCGGTCTGGTCGAAATCGGCAAAGGCCAGGACCCCGGTCTTGTCCGCCGTCGCCAGCACGATCTTGATGTCGTCATCGCCCGAGACGACCTTGCCGTAATCCACGTCGACGGTGACGGAATCCCCCGCCTCGACATCCAGCGCGACGGAGTTCTGGGACGCAATGCCGGTTATGTCGAATTCCAGCGTGTAATAGGGAACGGATGTCGAGTTCACCACGTCGGGGTTCTCGTCCAGCCGCCCGGCGCCGCGGATGCGGACGTTGGCAGAGGCCACCAGAACGTTGTCGTAATCGTAATAGACATCCGCCCCGTCGGTCAGGACCGTGTCGTTCGTCGGAAAATCGTTCTGGCTGGAAACGATGATGCTCATGGATCTGTGCCCTCCCCCGGGCGGGGTTGTCTGTCGTGTTGCGGGTCTCCGGCACGCCGGTCAGCCGCCGCCTCGGGGCCGATCCGCCGCACCTGTCATGCGTTGTGGCGAAGCAAACACCATGTCAGCGCCGGGTGCACCCCCCTCGGGGCCCGGCGCTCAGACGAAGGTGATGTCGATGTCGTCCACATCCGCCGCGCGCAGCCCCTCCAGCAGCACGGTCTCGCCCGCGAAGGCCAGCCGCACGCCCGCGCCCAGCACCGTGGTGCCCAGTTGCCCCGCAGAGACGCCCGCGATCTCGATCACGTCGTAGCCGGCCTTGAAATCGGTGATCCGGTCGTCGCCCGAACTGGCGTTGAACACGAAGGTGTCGCGCCCCCCGCCGCCCGCCATCGTGTCGCGCCAGCTGCCCCCCGCGATCCGGTCGATGCCCCGGCCGCCGTCGATGCTGTCGGCCCCGGCGCCGCCCAGGATGCTGTCGTCGCCCCAGCCGCCGTCGATGGAATCATGCCCTGTTCCGCCGTCGATCGTGTCCGCGCCGGAAATGGCGATGATCGTGTCGTCGCCCTGGTCGCCGGTGATGCTGTCGTCGCCCTTGCCGCCCTCCAGCAGGTCGTTGCCGGTGCCGCCGTCGATCCGGTCGTCGCCCCAGGACCCCGAGATGCTGTCGTCGCCCGAGAACCCTTCGAGCCTGTCGTTGCCCGATCCACCCTCGATCGTGTCGTCGCTCTGGCCGCCGTTGATCCGGTCGCGGCCCTTGTGGCCGCGCATGACATCCTCGCCCCAGCCGCCCCACATCGTGTCGTTGCCGTACCAGCCGCTGAACGTGTCGGACCCGGACTTGCCGGTCAGCGTGTCGGACCCGGACGAGCCGAAGAGCAGGTCGTCGCCGGTGCCGCCGTCGATGTAATCGTTGCCCTGCCCGCCGATCAGCCTGTCTTCCTCCGACCCGCCATAGAGACTGTCGTTGCCCCGGTCGCCGTCCAGATCGTCCGCGCCGGCCTCGCCCTCCAGCCTGTCGTTGCCGCCGCCGCCCCGGACGGTGTCGATGCCGTCGCCGCCGTAATACTGATCGTAGGCCGTGCCGCCATAGGCGTGGTTGGTCCCGGTTCCGTTGGCGCTCATGTAAGAGCGCTCAGTGGTGTAGAACGTGTTGTCACCCGAGCCGGCAAACATGAAATAGGCACCGTCCTCGCCATGAAGCGTGTCGTTGCCCGCCCCGCCATAGATGAGATAGGCGCCGGTGCCGCCATAGAGCACATCGTGGCCGTCGCCCCCGTTCAGCGTGCCCGCGCCGGAGCCGCCGTAGATCGTGTCGTTGCCCATTTCGGCAGAGACGGTATTGAGCCCGCTGCCGGCATAGATCCTGTCATCGCCGATCCCGCCCAGGAAACTGTCGTTGCCGGCGCCGCCATAGAACAGGTTGGCCCCCGAGACATCGGTCAGGACATCGTCGCCGTCGCCGCCATAAAGCGTGTCGTCCTGGACCCAGCCCTGCACGGTGTCGTTGCCCGCGCCGCCGTACATCAGGTTGTTGCCGAAGGCGCCCTGGATCAGGTCGTCGCCGCCCAGCCCCATGATCGTGTCGTCGCCCTGGTCGCCGAACAGGGTCGAATCCCGCTCGCTCAGCGGCGTGTTCGCGGTCGCGCCGTCGTGCGAGATATGAACCAGAAAGTTCGCCCCCGCCGGCAGGTAGTCCAGCCCGTAGCCCCAGGTGCCATCCCCCGCGCCGTTGCCGTTGGCGAAGGTGCCGATGCGAAACGCATAGGTGCCCGCGGCGGCGAAGGTATGGGTCAGCGAGGCGTCTTCGGTGCTGAGGCTGCCACCCCCGGTGCTCCCCGAGACGTCGATGTCGTTGAACCGCAGTGCCGCGGTGCCTGCCGCGTTCATCAGCACCATCTTGGTGTCGACATCGCCCGAGACGAGCTTGCCGTAATCCACGTCGACCGTGACCGTGTCGCCCTGCGCCACGGTGATCAGGATGTTCAGGAATCCGGTGCCCGGGCTGGTGTTGTCGTATTCGATCGTCGCGTACGGAACGCTGGTGGGCATGGCGATGTCGGGATTTTCGTCCAACCGCCAGGTTCCGCTGGATGGCGACACAAAGATGGTGTTCTCGCCCGACACGACCTGGGCCGCGGTGTCGTAGTCATAATAGACGTCGTTGCCCGTTCCGAAATCCGGCGTGCCACCATTTACGATACTGTCCATCTCGGCTGTCCGCTTCCCTGCAAGGCATGTCCGGGCGAAGGATAGCGCAATCCCCGCCCCCAAACTGTGTGGCAAGTCACACCCGGTCCGTCCAGAAGTTGTTTCGCCCCCGCCCCGGCCCCGATCAGATGAAATCGATGTGCAGCTTGTCCTCGGCCCAGCCGCCCAGCCCGTCGAGCACGACGCTCTCGCCGCCGAAATTCAGCTGCAGGCCCGAGGCGGTGGCGCGGATGTCGAGGCCGCCGGGCCCGACCCCGTCGATCTCGATCCGGTCGATGTAGACGTCGTAATCGTGGATCCGGTCATTGCCCGAGAAGCGGTTGAAGACGAAGGTGTCGGCCCCGCCCCCGCCCCACATGGCATCGTTGCCAGACCCGCCCTCGAGCCGGTCGCGCCCGGTGCCCGCCCAGAGCCGGTCGTTGCCCGACTGCCCCCAGAGGCTGTCGTTGCCGCCGCCGGTCGAGATCCGGTCGTTGCCGGTCCAGCCCCAGACCCTGTCCACCGCCGAAGAGCCGCCGTCATTGACGTCCGTATACCGGTCGCTGCCGCTGCCCAATGCGACCCTGTCCCGGCCCGATCCGCCCAGAACCGTGTCATTGCCGCCGCCGGCCACGACGCTGTCGTTGCCGTTGCCGGCATAGATCCGGTCCCAGCCGTCGCCGCCGTAGATCCGGTCGCTGCCGTCGCCCGCATAGATCCAGTCACTCTCGCCGCCGCCATAGATCCGGTCATGGCCCGTGCCGCCGTTGATCCGGTCGTCGCCGCCGCCGCCCCAGATCGTGTCGCGGCCGGAATTGCCCCAGAAGTAATCGACCCCGTCGCCCGCCGACATGATGTCGCTGCCCTTGCCGCCGGTGACCCGGTTGTTGCCGCTACCCGCGGCGATCCGGTCGCCCTGGGCGCCGCCGTCGATCACGTCGCTGCCGCCGCCCGAGGCGATGCTGTCGGCGTTCCAGCCGCCCGAGATGCTGTCCTCGCCGCGGCCGGTGCGGATGCTGTCCTCGCCCGAGCCCGCGTCGATCGTGTCGCCGTGCCGGTCCCAGCGGTCCACGGCGAAACGGTCGTCGCCCTTGCCCAGGAACACCTTGTCAGACCCTGTTCCGCCGTAAACGACGTCATCGCCCCAGTTCGCGTCGATCCAGTCGTCGCCGCTGCCGGCATAGATCAGGTCGCTGCCCGAGGCGGCATAGATGATGTCCCAGCCGCTGTTGCCGATCAGCCGGTCGTCGCCCTTGCCGCCGTAGATCCAGTCGCTCTCGGCGCCGCCGTCCAGGGTGTCGTCCCCCCAGGAGCCATAGATCCGGTCCCGCCCGGAGCCGCCGTTGACCCGGTCGCCGCCGGAGCCGGCCTCGATCCGGTCGTCGTTCTGCCCGCCATAGAGGTAGTCGTGCCCGCCGTGGCCCTTGATCAGGTCGGCGCCCCAGCCGCCCCAGACCGTGTCGTCCCCGGTCCAGCCCTCCAGCCGGTCGTTGCCGGAATCCCCGGCCAGCTTGTCGTTGCCCGCGCTGCCGTAGAGCGTGTCGATATCGCCGTCGCCCGACAGCACGTCGTCGCCCGGGCCCCCGCGCAGCGTGTCGCGGCCATCGCCGCCGTTCAGCCGGTCGTCGTCGTCGCCGCCGTCCAGCCAGTCGCCGCCGCCGCCGCCCCACAGCGTGTCGCGGCCCGCCCCGCCATCGAGGAAATCGTCCGCGCCCTCGGCCGAGAGGACATCGTCCCCGGCGCCACCATAGAGCCTGTTCCGGCCCCATCCGCCCGCGATCTCGTCATTCCCGGCACCGCCCCAGAGCGCGTCGTCACCATCCTCGCCCGCCAGGCTGTCATCGCCCGCCCCGCCATAGAGGCTGTCGTCGTGCCAGCCGCCGGCCAGGCGGTCGTCGTCCTCGTCGCCGTGGATCACGTCCTTGCCGGTGCCGCCCCAGAGCTGGTCGTCCCCGGCGCCGCCCCAAAGCGTGTCGTCCTCGATCCCGCCCGAGATCTTGTCGTTGTCGTCGCCGCCCAGCAGGCTGTCGCGGCCGGCGTCCCCGGTGATGCTGTCGGCGCCCTGCCCGCCCGCGATGCTGTCGTCGCCATCGCCGCCCACAGCCAGGTCGTCGTCGGCGCCGCCCTCGATGCGGTCGTCGTCATCGCCGCCCCAGAGCCGGTCGGCCCCGTCGCCGCCGATCAGCCGGTCCTGGCCCACGCCGCCGAACAGCGTGTCGCGCCCGCCGTCCCCCTCCAGCCGGTCGTTGCCGTTGGCGCCGGTGATCACGTCGTCGCCGGGCCCGCCCGTCACCGTGTCGGAAGAGCCGCCGCCGTCGATCACGTCGTCCCCGCTGCCGCCGTCGATCAGGTCGGTGCCGCCCCCGCCCGACAGGGAATCCGCCCCGGATCCGCCCCAAAGCGTGTCGTCCTCGATCCCGCCCGAGATCTTGTCGTTGTCGTCGCCGCCCAGCAGGCTGTCGCGGCCGGCGTCCCCGGTGATGCTGTCGGCGCCCTGCCCGCCCGCGATGCTGTCGTCGCCATCGCCGCCCACAGCCAGGTCGTCGTCGGCGCCGCCCTCGATGCGGTCGTCGTCATCGCCGCCCCAGAGCCGGTCGGCCCCGTCGCCGCCGATCAGCCGGTCCTGGCCCACGCCGCCGAACAGCGTGTCGCGCCCGCCGTCCCCCTCCAGCCGGTCGTTGCCGTTGGCGCCGGTGATCACGTCGTCGCCGGGCCCGCCCGTCACCGTGTCGGAAGAGCCGCCGCCGTCGATCACGTCGTCCCCGCTGCCGCCGTCGATCAGGTCGGTGCCGCCCCCGCCCGACAGGGAATCCGCCCCGGATCCGCCC
>NZ_FWFZ01000002.1 GCF_900172355.1 Roseisalinus antarcticus
GAACCCGTCCCGATGACACCCCTCGACCTCTCCTACGACCACAGGGCCCTCAACGGCGCAGACGCCGCAAAGTTCACAAAAAAACTCACACAACTCATACAAAAACCTGAAAGAATAATGGTCTGAGGGCAGCTGGCAATTCGGGCGCGACGGAGGCGAGCCGGTCCGCCCGACAGGGCCGGGCTGCGTCAGTTTTGCCGCTTCGCCCGGGGCAATGTGTCCGCCCGCCTTGTCTGCCCGGGGCCGACCCGCTACTCGCTTGGAGATTATTTTGTCGCGCGATTGATCTTGCAGAGGAATTTGGGATGCCTCGGGCCGTCACCTTGAAGGATATTGCGCGGGAAACCGGGGTCCATGTTTCCACCGTTTCCCGCGCGCTCGACCCGCGTGCGCGGGACAGCCTGACCGTCGAGGTGGTCAAGAAGGTCAACGAGACCGCCCAGCGGCTGGGATATCGGCCCAACCGGCTTGCGGCGGGGCTCCGGACCAAGCGGACGCGGACGGTCGGCCTGATCATCCCGGACATAACCAACCCGTTGTTCCCGCCCATCGTCCGGGGTGTCGAGAGCATTCTGGAACCCTTGGGCTATGTCTCGATCATCGTGAACACGGACGGCCGGCAGGACCGCGAGCGCTCGCAGATGCAGGTGCTTCTGGAACACGGCGTGGACGGGGTCGTCCATGCCGCGATGGAACGGGACGCCTCGCATTACACCGATCTGCAGGACCGCAACGTCCCGATCGTGACGGTGAACCGCCGGCTGGATGTCGACGGCCTGCCCTCGGTGGTCAACGACGATGCCGAGGGGATCCACGAGATGTTCCGCCTGCTCTACGAGGCCGGGCATCGCCGGATCGCCCATATCGCGGGCCCGCCCACGATCTCGACCGGGGTCGAGCGGCTCGCGGCCTTCCGCGAGGCGGCGAAGGCCTTCGGGGTGTCCGTGCCGGATGCCTATATCGTCGAGTCCGAGAAGTTCCTGTTCGAGGAAGGCCACCGCTGCGCGGCGAAGCTGATGGCGCTGGCGGATCCACCGACGGCCATCCTCGCGGCGAACGATGGCCTGGCCCTCGGCGCGATTCAGTTGTTGCGGGATCGCGGGCTGGGTTGCCCGGAGGATGTCTCGGTCACCGGGTTCAACAACAGCGACGTGTTGTCCCTCGTCCCGCCGGGTCTGACCACCGTGGGCGTCGACAAGACCGGTATCGGCAAGGCGAGCGCCACCTTGCTGATCAGCCGCATCGACAACCCGGAAGACCCCGAAACCCCGCACCTGGTGCAGCCGATCGAGGTGGTGATCCGTGGCAGCATCGCGCCGCCGCCACGGGCCGGCCGGCAAGATCCGCTCTAGTCCAGCCCGAGCAGCCTGCGGGCGTTGCCGGCGTAGATCTTGGCCTTGTCCTCGTCGGGCAAGGGGAAATTGTCGAACCAGGTGACGCCGTCCGCCGAGGCGATATAGGGATAGTCGACCGCGAACAGGATCCGATCGACGCCCAGCTCTTCGATGCTGCAGCGCAGGGCGCTGTCGGAGAACGCGCCGCTGGTGGTGATCCAGAAATTGTTGCGGAAGGTCTCGCCGAACCGGGTCGGCAGGTTGCCCTTGCGCGAGAACGATTCGTCCATGCGGACAAGCTGGAACGGAATGCCTTCGCCCAGGTGACCCAGCAGGATCTTGAGGTCCGGCATCTCGTCGAAAAGCCCGCTGAGGATCAGCCGAACGGCCTGCGTGCCCGCCTCGACGCCAAAGCCCCAGCCCGCGCGGGTCATCATGTGGTGGCTTTCGTCGTAGGGGGCGTAATAGCGCTCGGTCACGATCTTGTCGGGCAGGCTGGGGTGGATGTAGATCGGAACGCCCAGTCGCTCCGCGGCCGCGAAGATCGGGCGATACCGGGGCAGGTCGAGGAACTCTCCATGGTTCAGCCCGTGGATCATCGCGCCCTTCAGGCCCCGCTCTTGCACCGCGCGCTGCAATTCGTCGGCGGCGGCCTCGGGCAGGTTCGTCGGCAGCATGGCGAAGCCGTCGAAGCGGGCCGGCTCCCGTGCGATCACCGCGGCCAGCGCGTCGTTCACGTTGCGGCAGGCCTCGACGGCGACATCGTCGGGCAGGCGCTGGCTGCCCGGCGATTGGTGCGACAGGACCTGCTTGGCGATCCCGGCGGCATCCATCTGCGCGATGCGTCCTTCGAAGAAGTCGTAGAGCTTGTCGGACACGGCGGCCTGTGGCGCTGCGGCCTTGCCAAGATGCTGGGCCAGGCTGTGCTCCATGAAATGTTCTTCCACGGCGATGATGTCTCGGGTTGGTGCGGTCATGGTCTCACGGATCTCGCTTCTGCATCCGGCTTTTGGCCGGGTTTCGACATGTCTCGACAGCCGTATTGACAGTCTGACGAAAGGTTGCAATTGTTAGTTATGCAAACGTTTTCTGAATAACAATAGTTCTCGCGCTTGCGGAAGAGGATTTGGAAAACGCGTTGCCACGCGGCGAGAGGAACGCCGAGAGGTGTGTTGCGTGGATGCAGAAAAACCGACGATGTCCCGGGAGGATCACTGTGAAGACAGAAAATGGAATTCAGACTGTAGGCCTGACAGGAACGGCGGCCCTGACGGCCATTGGCCTGATGATGGCAGCCCCGGCCTGGGCGCAGGACCGTCAAACCATCGTGCATGGCGCCGATGAAGAGCCGGCGACGCTGGACCCGGCCGAGGTAGAGCCCGGCGAAGGCGGCGAGGCCATAATCTTTCAAGTCTACGAGCGGCTGCTGTCCGTCGGACCCGATTCGCCCGAATTGCTGCCCGCGCTGGCGACCACCGTGCCGACCATCGAGAACGGCCTGATCTCGGAGGACGGCCTGACATTCCGCTTTCCGCTGCGCGAAGGTGTGACCTTCCACGACGGGTCGCCCTTCACTGCGGATGACGTGAAATTCTCGTGGGACCGGGTGATTTCGCTCAGCCTGCCGGGGTCCGGTGCCGAGATCCTGTCCGACCGCGTGGTCGAGACCCGGGTGATCGACGACTACACCTTCGAGGTCGAGATCGCCGAGCCCGACGCGAGCTTCCTTTACTCCGCGGTCCTGCCGACGACGGCCTCGATCGTCAGCCAAGAGGCCGTGGAGGCCAATGGCGGCGATGCCGACGGCGAGCCGAACGAGTTCATGGCCGGCAACATGGTCGGCACCGGCCCCTATACCTTCGTCAGCTGGAACCGTACCGAGAACCTGACGCTTGAGGTCAACGAGGGCTATTGGGGGACGCCCGCAAACGACAACGTGCGCCTCGAGATGGGCGTCGACCCGGACGTGCGCGTGCTTGGCCTGCGCGCCGGAGAGTTCGACACGATCGAGACCGACCCCTCCTACATCGCCGATTTCGAGGGCATGGACGGCGTCGAGATCTACAGCGAGGGCCTGCTGCTGGAGCCCCTGCACATCGGCTTCAACATGAACGTGCCCGAAGGCGCGCTGCCCGAGGGCGACACGATCCCCGAGGATTTCTTTGCCGATGTCCGGATCCGTCAGGCCTTCAACTACGCCTTCAACTATGACGCGTTCATCAACGGTGCGCTGGCCGGCTTCGGCGAGGTGAACCCGCACTACGTGCCGATCGGTGTTTTCGGCTATGACCCCGAGGCGCCCCGCTACGACACCCAGGACCTGGCCAAGGCCGAGGAACTGTTCCGCGAGACGGGCTATTGGGACAGCGGTTTCACCGCCACGGTGATCGTCGAATCGGGGTCCCTGTTCGAAATCCAGGCGCTGATCCTCAAGGATTCGATCGAGGGGCTGAACCCGGACCTGCGGATCAACGTGCTGGGCGTCGCCGAGGCCGTCTTTGACGAGGCGCTGGCCCAAAGCCCGCTCAACTACGCCATGTGGGCCAAGAACGGCGACCCCGCGGCCGATCCCATCGACTACCTGCAGACCTATTCCCATCCCGATGGCGAATGGGGCGAGGTCCACGGCTTCCGCAGCGGCTACGGCGACCCGGACGCGATCGCGGACCTGATCGACGCGGCTGCGGTGGAGTTGGACCGCACCGCCCGGGCCGGGATGATCAGCGAGCTTCAGACGCTGCTCTACGAGGATCCGATGTGGCTGATCGGGGCGCAGGAAGGTGTCGTCACCGCCTATCGCGACCGGATCGAGGGGATGGTGATCCAGCCGCTGTGGCCGCGGCCCAGCATCAACTTCGCGATCCTCGACAAGACGAACTGATCCTGTCGACACTTGAAATCCGGGCCGGGGCGCGACTGTCCCCGGCCCGACCGTTTTCTCAATCCGCCATCCGCCGGAGACAGCATGCAACTGCGCGACTACGTTATCCGACGCCTGATCCTTCTGCCGTTCCTGATCATCGGCGTCTCGATCATCGTCTTTTCCCTGACCCGGATCGCGGGGTCGCCCATCGGGGTCTACCTCTCGCACGAGATGTCGGCCGCCGAGGTGGCGCAGCTTGAAGAACGCTTTCACCTGAACGACCCGCTCTGGACGCAGTATTTCTACTGGGTCAAGGGCGTGTTCCAGGGTGATTTCGGCTGGTCCGGGGTGGCTTCGGCGGCCGTGGCCGACGTGTTCCCGGCCAAGCTGGCCGCGACGATGGAGCTATCGCTGTTCTCCGCCTTCGTGGCGGTGGTTCTGGGCCTCTGGCTGGGGACATTCGCCGGCTCGCGCCGCAACCAGTGGCAAGACCATGTGACCCGCGTGGTCGCCGTCAGCGGGGCGAGCCTGCCGCTGTTCTGGTTCGGCATCCTGCTGTTGATCGTGTTCTGGGCGAACCTGGGCTGGTTCCCCGTGGGCCGCAGCGACGCCGACATCTGGGCCAGCATCAACCATCCGACGGGCTTCTATATCATCGACGCGATCCTCGCCGGAAGCCTGACCGCGCTTTGGGACGCGATCTGGCACCTGATCCTGCCCGCGCTGACCCTTGGCTTCGGCGCGGTGGCGATCATCACCCGGATGATGCGCTCGGCGCTGGTCGAGGAGCTTCAGCAGGATTACGTCGACGCCGCCCGCGCCAAGGGCCTGCCCGAGCGGCTGGTCCTGAGGCGCCACGCAAGGCGCAACGCGCTGGTGCCCACGGTGACCGTGATCGGCCTGACGCTCGCCTTCCTGATGCAGGGCGCGATCGCCGCCGAGATCATCTTTCGCTGGCCGGGCCTCGGCCGCTGGATGGCCTCGGCCGTCGTGCGCGGCGATCAGGCGACAATCATGACCTATGTCCTGTTCACCAGCGTGCTGTTCCTGCTGACCAACCTCATCGTGGATATCATCTATGCCAAGCTGGACCCGCGCGTCCGGTTGGGGGACTGAGCCATGAGCGTGACTGACCCCAACGCCGCGCCGATGCGCGAAACCGCCTTCTCCGTCCGGACGCGCCGCTGGCGCGAGCTGTCGGCGACGATCCTGTCGAACCCGACGACGGTGATCGGCCTTGTAATCATCGTCGCCCTGCTGGCCATGGCGGTCTTTGCGCCCTGGCTGGCCTCGCCGAACACGCCCGATCCCTACCAGATGCCCCGCGACTGGGGCGCCGTGCGGATGCCGCCGGGCACGCCGGGGCATGTCCTCGGCACCACCAACCAGGGCGGCGACGTTTTCTACGGCGTCGTCTGGGGCAGCCGCACCTCGCTGCAATTGTCGATCGTGGTGGTGTCGGTCACCGTCTGCATCGGCATCGCCATCGGCAGCATCGCCGGCCTCGTGGGGGGCTGGGTCGACGAGGCGCTGATGCGGATCGTCGACGTCTTCCTGTCGATCCCCGAGCTGATCTTCGCGTTGGCGGTGGCCGCGATCCTGGGCCCGTCCTTCAGCAACATCATCCTGTCGCTGTGCATCGTGTTCTGGGTGAAATACGCCCGGATCATGCGGGCGCAGATCATCCTGGTCCGTCAGGCCGACTACGTGAAGGCCGCGACGGTCATCGGCGACAGCAAGTTCAACATCTTCCGCCGCGACATCCTGCCGAACGCGGTGACGCCGATCGCCGTGCAGGCGACGCTCGACATGGGCAATATCGTGCTGGTGGGGGCGACGCTGTCGTTCATCGGCCTGTCCGAATCCGGCATCGCCGAATGGGGCGTGCTGGTGTCCGAAGGGCAGGCGGGCATCGCCTCGGGCCGCTGGTGGGCCTCGACCTTTCCGGGGCTGATGATCTTTCTCTGGGCGCTCGCCTTCAACCTCGTCGGTGACGGGTTGCGCGACGCCCTCGACCCCAGAACGGAGGGCCGCTGATGACCAGTATCGAGACCCCGACCGAGAACCCGACCCGTCCCGCCATCGCCCGCGTGCAGGGGCTCAAGGTGCATTTTGCGTCCAAGAAGGGCCCGGTCCACGCGGTGGACGGCGTCGATTTCGACATCGCCGACGGCGAGATGCTGGGCCTGGTGGGCGAGACCGGCTGCGGCAAGTCCGTCACCGGCCGCGCCTTCCTCGGCCTGATCCCGCAGCCCCCCGCGCGGATCGCGGGCGGCAGGATTCTGTTCCGGCCCCGGCGCCGCGAGGACACCTCCGAGGATACGCCGGAGTTCCGGCCCTGCCCGACCTGCAAGGGCGCCGACATCGTCTGTGCCACCTGCAACGGCAGCGGCTACGACACGCTCGACCTGCTGGCGGTCAAGCCGCGCACGATGCGGGCCATCAGGGGCCGCCGGATCGCGATGATCTTCCAGGATCCGGGCAAGGCGCTCAATCCGATCCTGACCATCGGCGACCAGCTGGCAGAGGTCTTCCTGCAGCACGCCAGCGCCGACCTGCTGGCCGATATCGGCGGCACCGGCGACATGGGCGGGCTTGCCGCCGGCGCCGTGGGCCGGGCCGCGCGGCAGGAAAGCGGGCGCCTTGACGGCATCCTCAGCCGGGTGCCGCCGGTCAGGGGCCACCTGCGCCGGCTTCGGGCCGCGCTCGAGGACCGCATCGCGGCGGCGCTGGCCGAGACCCAGATTTCGAACCCCCGCCGGGTGATCCGCAGCTACCCGCACGAGCTGTCGGGCGGGATGCGCCAGCGGGTGATGATCGCCCAGGCGCTGGCCTGCGATCCGGACCTGATCATCGCCGATGAGCCGACGACCGCGCTCGACGTGACGATCCAGGCCAAGATCATGGAGCTGATCAAGATGCTCCAGGAAAAGCGCAAGACCAGCGTGCTCTACATCAGCCACGACCTGTCGCTGGTGCGCCGCACCTGCGACCGGGTGGTGGTGATGTATGCCGGCCGGGTGGCCGAAGTGGGCGGCGTGCGCGAGGTCTTTGCCGCGCCGCGCCACCCCTACACCCGGGGCCTGCTCGACGCGATCCCGCGCAGCGGCGAGACGCGGGGCGTGCTCGCCTCGATCCCCGGCACGGTGCCGGAGCTGGTCTCGCCCCCGCCCGGCTGTCGCTTCGCAGACCGTTGCGTCCATGTGATGCCGGAATGCACCCGGGTCAATCCGACGCTGCAACCGCTGACGCCGGATCAATCCGTCAGCTGCTTTCTCGCCCATCCCCCCGCGCCCGGGGCGGCGCACAAGGAACCGGAGCTGCAAGAGACATGAACGTGAAAGTCGACACCGACGGGACTGTCGCCCACCAGGACGACGCGGGCGATGTGCTTCTCAGCGTCCGGAACCTGCGGAAGTATTTCCCGATCAAGGATGGCGTTCTGCAGAACGTCGTCGGCCACGTGAAGGCCGTCGACGGGGTCAGCTTCGACATCCGGCGCGGCGAGACCGTGGGCCTCGTCGGCGAAAGCGGCTGCGGCAAGAGCACCCTGTCGGGCTGTGTCAGCGGGCTGACCGACCCGACCGGGGGCAGCGTGCATTTCAACACGCGCGGCCGCGGCTCGGCCCATGGCCCGCTGGACGAGGGCGACCGGATCGACCGGATGGATCGCGCGACCTTCGCCAAGTACCGGCGCAACGTCCAGATGGTTTTCCAGGACAATTTCGCCTCGCTCAACCCGCGCCAGCTGGTGGTCGATATCGTCGGCCGGCCGCTGCGGGTCCATGGCATCGCCTCGGGCACCGCGCTTCAGGAAAAGGTGGTGGAGCTGCTGGAGCAGGTGGGCCTCGGCCGCCAGCATCTCTATCGCTACCCGCACCAGTTCTCGGGCGGGCAGCGGCAGCGCATCTCGATCGCGCGGGCCCTGGCGCTCGACCCCGAGCTGATCGTGCTGGACGAGCCGACCAGTGCGCTCGACGTCTCGGTCCAGGCGCAAATCCTGAACCTTCTCAATGATTTGCAGGCAGAGCGGCACCTTGCCTACCTGTTCATCACCCACGACCTGTCGGTGGTGCGGCACATGGCCGACCGGACGATCACCATGTATCTGGGCAAGGTCGTCGAGGAGGGGCCGACCCAGGACCTGTTCGAGACGCCCGAGCACCCCTATACCAAGGTCCTGCTGGCGGCGAAGCCGGACCTCGACGACGATCCAGACGTGCCGATCCAGACGCTTGCGGGCTCCATCCCCGATCCGGCCCGCCCACCGAGCGGCTGCCGTTTTCACACCCGCTGCCCGGTGGCGACCTCGACCTGCGGCTGGGAAATCGACGATATCGTGCGTGAGCTGGAGACCCGCGAGGATCTTTTCGACAAGCTGGTGGGGGTCGACCGCAAGAGCGACCTCGAAGCGACGCTGACCTTTTCCGACAGCGCCGCGGCCCATGCGGTCTGGGAGGCGATCCGCTCCGACAGCGTGCCCGAGACCATGCGCGACGCGATCGAAACGCTCGACGTGCGGGATGGTGCGCTGATGGTCCGGTTCGCTAAGCCCTCGGCAATCGAGCTGCGGGAGGTCGGAACCGGCCACCGGGCGGCCTGCATCCTCGCGGGGGAGTGATCCGGGTGCCTTTCATGCTTCGGAGGTCTGTGGCATCAAAGGTGCTTCACAGACGGTTGGAGGCACCATGCCAGCGGACGACGAGACGATCCACGATCTTTTCATCATCGGCGGCGGCATCAACGGCTGCGGCATTGCGCGGGACGCGACCGGACGTGGGCTGACCGTTGCGCTGGCGGAAATGAACGACCTCGCGTCGGCGACCTCGTCGGCCTCGACCAAGCTGTTCCATGGCGGGCTGCGGTATCTGGAATATTTCGAGGTCCGGCTGGTTCGGGAATCCCTGATCGAGCGCGAGACGCTTCTGCGGGCGATGCCGCATATCTCGTGGCCGATGCGCTTCGTGCTGCCCTATCACAAGGACATGCGGTTCGAGGGCACGACCCCCACGTCGCGCATCCTCAACACCGTGATGCCCTGGATGAAGGGCCGCCGCCCGGCCTGGCTGATCCGCTTTGGCCTGCTGCTTTATGACAACCTCGGCGGGCGCAAGATCCTGCCGCCGACCCGCACCCTGATGCTGAAGAACCGCCCCGAGGGCGCCCCGCTGAAGGACCGTTTCCAGAAGGCGTTCGAATATTCCGACTGCTGGGTCGAGGATGCCCGGCTGGTGGTGCTGAACGCCCGCGACGCCGCCCGGCGCGGCGCCCAGGTCATGACCCGCACCAAGGTGCTGAGCGCGACCCGCCAGGCCGACGTCTGGGTGATCGAGACCGAGGGGCCCGAGGGCAATGCCACCCACAAGGCGAGGATGCTGGTCAATGCGGGCGGTCCCTGGGTCGGCGACATCATCCAGACCAAGGTGCGCAGCAACAGCAAGGAGGGCGTCCGCCTCGTGCGGGGCAGTCACATCGTCACCAAGCGGCTCTACGATCACGACAAGTGCTATTTCTTTCAGGGCGAGGACGGGCGGATCATGTTCGCGATCCCCTACGAGACCGATTTCACCCTGATCGGCACCACCGATGCCGAACACCACGATCCCGACAAGCGGCCCGTCTGCACGCCCGAAGAGCAGAGCTACATGATCGACTTCGTGAACCATTACTTCAAGCAGGACATCACCCTGGACGACATCGTTTGGAGCTATTCCGGGGTCCGCCCGCTCTATGACGACGGCGCCTCCAGCGCGACGGCGGCCACGCGGGATTACACGATCAAGGTCGAGGAAGACGGCGGTGCGCCGGTGCTCAACATCTTCGGCGGCAAGATCACCACCTATCGCCGGCTGGCGGAGAGCGCGATGAAGAAGATCGCGCCGTTCTTCCCCCAGACCGGAGAGCCCTGGACCGCCGGCGTGGCGCTGCCCGGCGGCGATTTCGGCGTGAAGGAGGTCGACAGCCTGATCGCGCGCTTGTCGGACGATTACCCCTTCCTGACGCCGTTCTGGGCGCGGCGGCTGATCCGCGCCTACGGGACCGAGGCCTGGGCCGTGCTCGACGACGCCAAGGAGGCTGCCGATCTCGGCGAGGATTTCGGCGCGACCCTGACGGCGCGGGAAATCACCTGGCTGATGACCGAGGAATGGGCCCGGCGGGCCGAGGACGTGGTTTGGCGGCGTAACAAGATGGGCCTGCGGCTGAGCGCCGAGCAGATCGCGCATCTGGACGACTGGATGCAGAAGGCGGCCTGATCCCACGCGGGACGGTGCGCTGACGGCGGGGGGCCTGCGGGTGGACAACCTCCCGCAGCCGACCTAGGTCCGGATCGAAACGAAAGAGGCCTGCCCAGCCATGTGCGCCAAACCCATCGTCTCCGTCCAGAACCTGGTCAAGAGCTACGACTCGGGCTTCACCGCCCTCAAGAACGTGTCGCTCGACATCGAGGAAGGTGAGATCATCGCCCTGCTCGGGCCGAATGGTGCGGGCAAGACAACCCTGATTTCAACGATTTGCGGCATCATCGTGCCGACCTCGGGCTCCGTGACGGTCGGCGGCCACGACACGCTGGCGGAGTATCGCGCGGCCCGCAAGATGATTGGCCTCGTGCCGCAGGAAGTGAACCTGGAGCCGTTCGAGAAGGTCATCAACACGGTCCGCTTCTCGCGCGGGCTCTTCGGGATGGGGCGGGACGACGCCTATCTCGACCGGCTGCTCGGGCAGCTGTCGCTGAGCGACAAGCGCGACCAGAAGATCCTCACCCTGTCCGGCGGGATGAAGCGGCGCGTGCTGATCGCGAAGGCCCTGTCGCACCAGCCCAAGGTCCTGTTCCTCGACGAGCCGACCGCCGGTGTCGATGTCGAGCTGCGCAAGGACATGTGGGAGATCATCGCCGATCTGAAGAAGAACGGCACGACGATCATCCTGACGACGCATTACATCGAAGAGGCCGAGGCGATCGCCGACCGGATCGGCGTGATCAACAAGGGCGAAATCCTGCTGGTCGAGGAGAAATCCGCGCTGATGGCCCGCATGGGCCGCAAGCAATTGCGCATCGAGCTGTCCGCGCCGATCGACACCGTGCCCGAGGCGCTCGCCGCCCGGGGGCTGGAACGGGCGCCGGATGGCCGTGCGCTGATCTTCACCTACGATACACGGGCCGAACGGACCGGGATCACCTCGCTGCTGAACGAGGTGCAAAAGGCCGGGCTGCAGATGTCCGATCTTCAGACCCGGCAATCCTCGCTCGAGGAAATCTTCGTCGACCTCGTGAAGGAACCGTCATGAACCTCCATGCCACCCGCGCGATCTACGTCTTCGAGATGGCGCGTTTCTATCGCTCGCTGCTGCAAAGCTTCGTATCACCGGTGATCTCCACATCGCTTTACTTCGTGGTGTTCGGCGCGGCCATCGGCAGCCGGATCAACGAGGTCGAGGGGGTCAGCTACGGCGCCTTCATCGTGCCCGGCCTGATCATGCTGTCGATCATGACCCAGGCGACGACGAACGCGAGCTTCGGCATCTATTTCCCGAAGTTCATCGGGACGATCTACGAACACCTCTCGGCGCCTGCCAGTTTCCTGGAAATCACCCTGGGCTACGTCGGGGCGGCGGCGACCAAGGCGCTGTTCATCGGCGTGGTGATCCTGGGCACGGCGGCGCTGTTCGTCGATATCCAGATCCAGAACTGGTTCGCAATGGCCTCCTTCATGGTGTTGACCTGTGTAAGTTTTTCGCTGCTGGGCTTCATCGTCGGCATATGGGCGCGCAACTTCGAGCAGCTTCAGATGATCCCGCTGCTGATCATCACGCCGCTCGTGTTCCTTGGGGGGTCGTTCTACTCGGTCTCCATGCTGCCGCCGGCCTGGCAGACGATCGCGCTGTTCAACCCGGTGGTCTACCTGATCTCGGGGTTCCGGTGGTCGTTCTTCGGGATGGCCGATGTGCCCGTGGGCCTCAGCCTGCTGGCGATCGCGGCCTTCACCGGGCTTTGCATGGCGGCGATCTGGTGGATATTCCGCACCGGTTGGCGGCTGCGCGAGTGACGCAGGGGCAACGCAGAGCAAGCAGCGGTGTCCCGCCCTTGTTGCCCCCCCCTGCGCAGCCTATGTGACTGATCATGAACAGGCTCAATCCTTTCGTTCCCTCGCCCCCCAGGGTGTCTGTCGTGCGCCTCTCGGGCGCCATCGGTGTCGGGGGCCGCGGCCTTGACGATGCAAGCGTCGCCCCGGTGCTGGAAAAGGCCTTTCGCGGCAAACCCAAGGCGGTCGCGCTCCAGATCAGCTCTCCGGGCGGATCGCCTGTCCAGAGTTCCCTGATCGGGGCACGGATCCGCCGCCTGTCCGAAGAGAAATCCGTCCCGGTCATCGCCTTTGTGGAGGATGTGGCGGCCTCGGGCGGCTATTGGCTGGCGGCCGCGGCCGACGAGATCTTCGTCGATCCGTCGTCCATTGTCGGCTCGATCGGCGTGATTTCGGCCGGCTTCGGGTTGCAGGAGCTCTTGGAGAGATACGGGATCGAACGGCGGGTGCACACCGCCGGCAAATCCAAGAGCTTCATGGACCCGTTCCGCCCCGAAAAACCCGAGGACATCTCGCGTCTCGAAGGGCTGCTGGAGCAGATCCACGAGGCGTTCATCGGCCATGTGAAAGAGCGCCGCAGCGGACGGCTGGACGAGAGTGCGGAGCTTTTTACCGGCGAGATCTGGGTCGGGCACAAGGCCGTCGAAGTGGGTCTTGCCGATGGCGTGGGCCATCTCGTTCCGATGATGAAGGCGCGGTTCGGCGCCAAGGTCACGTTCCGCAAGTATGGTCCGCGCAAGTCGCTGTTCCAGCGTGTGGGGGCCACGGTGGCCGGGGGCGCCATCGCCGAACTGGAAGATCGAGCCGCGTTCGGAAGGTTCGGTCTCTGACGTGATCCTGAAGGCCGTCATACTTTTCCTCGTGGGCATGGGTGTTCTCGGCATGTTCGGCAAGCTGCGTCTTCCGGGCTTGCCCCGGCGTCTGTCGTCCGGGAAATGCCGCGCCTGCGGTCGGCCACGGATCGGCACGGAGCCCTGCCCCTGCGGGAAGGATCGCGCATGATCATGGACTGGCTTTATGTCGGGCTGGGGCTGATCTTGCTGCTTCTGGCCGGGGACAGCCTGGTGAAGGGCGCGGTGAACCTCGCGCTGCGGCTGGGCATCCCGGCGCTGATCGTGTCGCTGACCATCGTGGCCTTCGGCACCTCGGCGCCCGAATTGCTGATCTCGGTGCAGGCGATCATCGACGGCGTGCCGAGGATAGCACTCGGCAACGTGGTCGGATCCAACACCGCGAACATCCTGCTGGTGCTGGGGATTCCGGCGCTGCTGGCAACCATGCACACCTCGGAATGCGACACGCGGGTGAGCTATGTCCAGATGCTGGCGGCGTCGGTGCTGTTCGTCGCGCTGTGCTACCTGGGCCCGATCACCTGGGTCGACGGGCTGATCCTGCTGGGGGCGCTGTTGGCGATGCTGATCCATGCTGCACTGTCCGCGAAACGCCATCGCGAGGGCGTCGTGGTCGACGAGTCGGCGCTCGAAGGCGTGGACCCGGACATGGGCTGGCCGCGCATCGCGCTGTTCCTGGCCCTGGGCCTCGTCGGCCTGCCGCTGGGCGCGAACCTGCTGGTGGACGGCTCGATCAATATCGCCCGCGATTTCGGCGTGTCCGAGACCGTCATCGGCCTGACGCTGATCGCCATCGGCACGTCGCTGCCGGAACTGGCGACAACGGTCATGGCCGCGCTGCGCCGGCAGGCGGACGTGGCGCTTGGCAATGTCATCGGCTCCAACATGTTCAACCTGCTGGGGATCATCGGTGTGGCGGCGCTGGTCGGCCCGATCCCGGTCGAGGCGCGGTTCCTCAGCTCGGATCTCTGGATCATGCTGGCCGCATCGCTGCTTTTGATCCCCTTCGTGTTCATGCGGGTCGATATCGGCCGGATGGTCGGCGTGATCTTCACCATGCTCTATCTTGGCTACATGGTCGTGGTGCTCGGATGAGGCGGGCGTTGGTCACCGGGGCCGGCAAGCGGCTGGGACGCGCGATGGCGCTCTACCTGGGCGAGCGCGGGTTCGACGTGGCCGTCCACTACGCCGGCTCAAAAGACGCTGCCGAGGAGGTGGCCGCCCTGATCCGCGACATGGGGCGCAACGCGGCCACCCTGCAGGCGGATCTGACGGTCGAGGACGAGATGCAGGGCCTTGTCCCGGCGGCGATCGAGGCGCTCGGCGGGCCGATCACATGCCTGGTCAACAATGCCTCGATCTTCGAGCATGACACGATCCGCAACGGCACCCGCGACAGCTGGGACAAGCACATCGAAAGCAACCTGCGCGCCCCGGTCGTGCTGACCCAGTCCATGGCCGCGCAGCTGCCCGACCCGATCGACGACGAGACCGGAGAGCCGCGCGCTCCGGGGCTGGTGCTCAACATGATCGACCAGAAAGTGCGCAAGCTCACCCCCGAACACATGAGCTATACCATCGCCAAGATGGGGCTCTGGGCCTTTACCCGCACCGCGGCGCAGGCCCTTGGCCCGAAATGCCGGGTCAACGCCATCGGCCCGGGGCCGACGCTTCAGGGGGCCCGCCAGCCTGACGCAAACTTCGCCGGCCAGCGCGCCGCCACGATCCTCGAGCGCGGCTCCAACCCGTCCGACATCTGCGCCGCGCTGGGCTATTTCCTCGACGCGCCGGCGGTGACCGGGCAGATTCTCTGCGTCGACGGCGGGCAGCATCTGATCTGGCAAACCCCCGACGAAATGGGCGCAGGCGACTGACGCGGCGGAACTTGTGCACGGCGGAAAAGCTGCGTCACAAAACATTCATCAATTGTTGTGCAGATTCAGATGCTTGTCCGTTTCCTGAAAAATAAACATAAAAAACAATGGCTTGAAAAATTGCCGAAATTCTGTGCGATGTCACGAAACCGCGAGAATACAACGAGAAATTCCGCGCCAAAGAAGTTCTCCCCCAGACTTATCCCCAGATTCAGTGGATAGCTTAACACTTGTGACCGTCGCTCTATCATTGCAGCGGACACCGAGAATCATGAAACGTTGCGCATGACCGACGACACGACCGAAAGCCTCACGGGGCACGCCTGCATCCAGTCCTATCTGCGGACGCTGGACGGGTCTCCGGGCGTCTACCGGATGCTGGATGCCGAGAGCCGGGTGCTCTACGTCGGCAAGGCCCGCAACCTCCGGGCGCGGGTCTCGAACTATGCGCGGCCCGCGGGCCATTCGCCCCGGATCTCGCGGATGATCCGCGAGACGGCGTCGATGATGTTCCTGACCACGCGGACCGAGACCGAGGCGCTGCTGCTGGAGCAGAACCTCATCAAGCAGCTGAAGCCGCGCTACAACGTGCTGCTGCGCGACGACAAGTCCTTTCCGAACATCCTCGTGGCCAAGGATCACGCCTTTCCGCAGATCAAGAAGCACCGGGGCGCAAAGAAGGAAAAGGGCGACTATTACGGCCCCTTCGCCAGCGCCGGCGCGGTCAACCGGACGCTGAACCAGTTGCAGCGGGTCTTTCTGCTGCGCAACTGCACCGATTCCACCTTCGAGAGCCGGACGCGGCCCTGTCTTCTCTACCAGATCAAGCGGTGCAGCGCGCCCTGCGTGGGCTACATCTCGGATGCCGAGTACGGCGGGCTGGTGCGGGATGCGGAACGTTTCCTGTCTGGCCGCACGACGAAGGTTCAGGAGCAGCTGGCCACCGAGATGCAGCAGGCCTCGGATTCAATGGAGTTCGAGCGGGCAGCGGCGCTGCGCGACCGGATCCGGGCGCTGACGCAGGTGCAGTCGGCGCAGGGGATCAACCCGCAATCCACCGCCGAGGCGGACGTTGTCGCGCTGCATGTGGACGGAGGACAGGCCTGCGTTCAGGTGTTCTTCATCCGGTCGAACCAGAACTGGGGCAACCACGATTACTACCCCCGGATCAGCGGCGACGAGGATGCCGCCGAGATCATGGAGGCCTTCGTCGGCCAGTTCTATTCGAACCGCGAGCCGCCGCGGCAGCTGTTGCTGTCGCACGGGCTCGACAATACCGATCTGATGGCCGCGGCGCTGGCCGAGAAGCGCGGCGGCAAGGTGGAGCTCACCGTGCCCCAGCGCGGTGAGAAGGCGGAGCTTGTCAGCTCTGCCATGCGCAACGCCCGCGAGAGCCTCGGCCGGAAGATGGCCGAGACCGCGACCCAGGGCCGCCTGTTGCGGGGGCTGGCGGAGGCGTTCGACCTCGACGCGCCGCCGGAGCGGATCGAGATCTACGACAACTCCCATATCCAGGGCGCGTTCGCCGTGGGCGCGATGGTGGTGGCCGGCCCCGAGGGGCTGGAGAAGAACCAGTATCGCAAGTTCAACATCAAGGGCGACGAGCTGACCCCCGGCGACGATTTCGGGATGATGAAGGAGGTCTTGACGCGACGCTTCAAGCGGCTGCTGAAAGAGGACCCCGACCGGCAATCGGGGACCTGGCCGGACCTTCTGCTGATCGACGGCGGCGCCGGACAGGTGTCGGCGGTGCACGAGATCATGGCCGAGCTCGGGGTCGAGGACATTCCGATGATCGGGGTGGCCAAGGGCATCGACCGGGACCTTGGCAAGGAAGAGTTCCACCGGACCGGCGCGCGCCCCATGGCCCTGCAGCGCAACGACCCGGTGCTGTATTTCATCCAGCGTCTGCGGGACGAGGCGCACCGTTTTGCCATCGGCACCCACAGGGCGAAACGGGCCAAATCGGTCAGCGCCACGCCGCTGGACGACGTGCCCGGGGTCGGGGCCGGGCGGAAGCGGGCGCTTCTGGCGCATTTCGGCTCTGCCAAGGCGGTGTCGCGGGCGAATCTGGCGGATCTGAAGGCGGTCGACGGGATCTCGGAAGGTCTGGCGGAAAAGATCTACGCGTTCTTTCACGAGGCGGGCTGAGCCTTTCGGCGGGCGTTGGCGCGAGCTGGGGAGGGCGGATGCCTCCGGCCGGAGTTTTTTTGCCAAGATGAAGGGGCGGGCCCAAGGAAGCGGGTGAGTATCCCTTTCAGCGGGAGGGGGAATGGACTAGATCTGACCCATGCGTTGGACCCTGCCGAATATCCTGACCATTCTCCGGCTGCTCGCGGCGCCGGGCGTGGCCGTCATGTTTCTTTATTTCAACCGGCCGGGGGCGGATTGGTTCGCCCTGATCCTGTTCGGCAGCGCCGCGGCGACGGACTGGATCGACGGCCGGCTGGCGCGGGCCTGGGGGCTGGAGACGCGGTTCGGCGCGGCGATGGATCCGATCGCGGACAAGGCGATGGTGCTGATCGCGTTGGCGGTTATCCTTGGCTATTCCAACATGTCGCCCTGGATCGTCTTGCCGGCCACCCTGATCATCTTCCGCGAGGTCTTCGTGTCGGGGCTGCGGGAATTCATCGGTCCGGGCAAGGCGACCCTGAAGGTCACTTCCCTCGCCAAGTGGAAGACAACCGTTCAGATGGTCGCCATTGCCGTGCTGTTTTCGCAAGGCATCTTCCTGCATCACCTGATCGACCGGACCGTGGGCATGTCCGATGAGCTGGTGATCGGCGTCCTGTCCGGGACCGTGCCAGACGAGGTCGGTCTGCGCGGGCTTGAGGCGGCGCATCTGTGGTCGGGGCGCGTCGGCGTCGGGCTGTTGTGGATCGCGGCCGTGCTGACGCTGGTGACCGGGTGGGATTACCTGCGCAAGGCGCTGCCGTATCTGAAGGAGCCGAAATGATCGATGTCGTCTATTTCGCCTGGGTGCGCGAGCGCATCGGCCTGCCCAGGGAACGGCTGGAGACCGAGGCGCGGACGGTGGCCGAACTGGTGGAGGAGCTGAAGGCCCGCGAAGAGCGCTATGCCATGGCCTTTGCCGATGTGAGCGCCCTGCGCGTCGCCCTGAACCAGCAGCTGACCGATTTCGACGCGCCCTTGGCCGATGCCCGCGAGGTCGCGTTCTTTCCGCCGATGACGGGGGGCTGATGCGGGTCCGGGTGCAGGAGGACGCCTTCGATCCGGGCGAGGAGCTGTCGGCATTCACCGCAGAGGCCGAGGGGGCGGGCGCTGTCGTCAGCTTCACCGGCGTCACGCGGAATATCGCCGGCCGGTTGTGCCACATGGAGATCGAGCATTACCCCGGCATGACCGAGCGGGCGCTGGGTGACATCCGGGTGGACGCCATCGCTCGATTCGATCTGACCGCGGCGTGGATCATCCACCGCTACGGCCGGCTCGCCCCGGGCGCCCCGATCATGATGGTCCTGACCGCCGCCCCGCATCGCGCCGATGCCTTTGCCGGGGCCGAATACCTCATGGACTACCTGAAATCGCGCGCGCCCTTCTGGAAGAAGGAGGTCACGGAGGCGGGTGAGAGCTGGGTCGCCGCGACCGAGGCCGACGAACAGGCGCTCGATCGCTGGTAGGGGCTTGCCGTGGCCTGATCTCCGTCAGAACTCCACACGTCCCGGGGAAGCGGAAGACTGCCGCCGGTTTCAGCCCTGCAATCAGCCCATCCTGGCCACTTCGGCGCAGCGCGGACAGTTGGCCAGGTGGTCGTTCACCAGCCCGCAGGCCTGCATCCAGGCATAGACGATGGTCGGCCCGCAGAATTTGAACCCGGCCTTCTTGAGGTCCTTCGAGAAACGCGTGGACACCTCGGTCGCCGCCGGAACCTCCTGCATCGAGGCCGGCGCGTTCTGCACCGGCTGGCCGCCGACGTAGCTCCAGCAGAGGTCGGCGAAGGGCTGCGCCCCGCCGAGTGCGAGGTAGGCGCGGGCGTTGCCGATGGTCGCCTCGATCTTGCCGCGGTGGCGGATGATGCCCGGATCGGCGAGACAGCGCAGCACCTCGGCCTCGCCCCAGTCCGCGATGGCTTCGGGCCGGAACCCGTTGAAGGCCGTACGGAAATTCTCGCGTTTCTTCAGGATCGTAATCCAGCTCAGACCGGCCTGGAAGCCGTCGAGGATCAGCTTTTCCCACAGGGCGCGGCCGTCCCGTTCCGGGACGCCCCATTCGGTGTCGTGATAGGCGATGTAGATCGGATCGCTACCGGCCCAGGCGCAGCGGGTCATGGGGTCTATGTCCTTTGCTTCGTGATGACGGCGGCAGGCCCGGCCGCGCGGCTCCGTCGTTGTGGGGCCGCACGGGGGATGTCGTTATCATTTGACCTGTTTACTGAAGATTAGGCGCGATCGGTGCAAGGTGCCAGCAACGCCTGGGACCGACAGCATGGTAGCATTCGACAATACGCCAAAAGCCCGAGAGGTGCAGGACCCGCTGGAATACGCGGTGGCGTCCCGCGACCACGATGCCCCCCGGCTTGTCCGGGAGGCCTTGTCCGCCGGACGGTGCCTCCTTGCGTTCCAGCCGGTGGCGCGCCGGGATGGGGGGATTGCCTTCTACGAAGGGCTGATCCGGATCAAGGACGAGGCCGGGCGCATCCTGCCCGCACGGACCTTCGTGTCCGACGTGGAGGATACCGAGCTTGGCCGCGACCTCGACACCGCGTCCCTGTCGCTCGGATTCGAGATGCTGCGCAACAATCCGGGCCTGCGACTGTCGATCAACGTCTCGGCCCGGTCGCTGGGTGACAGTGCCTGGCGGGCCGTGCTGAACGAGAACATCGACCGCAACACTTTCCTGGAAGAGCGGCTGATCCTCGAGATCGGGGCCGGCTCCGCGATGATGCTGCCCGAAGTGGTCGCGCGGTTCATGAAGGAACTGCAGCCGCTCGGGGTCGCCTTCGCGCTCGACGATTTCGGGGCCGGTCTCACGTCATTCCGGAACCTGCGGTCGTTCTACTTCGACCTGGTCAAGATCGACCGGTTCTTCGTCTCGGGGGTGGCCGACGACCCCGACAACCAGGTGATGGTGGGCGCCTTGCTGTCCATCGCGCATCAATTCGACATGTTCGCCGTCGCCACCGGGGTCGAACGCCGTGTCGATGCGGAATGGCTGGCAGCCGCCGGCGTGGATTGCCTTCAAGGCTTCCACACAGGCGTTCCGAGGTTTTCCCTGTTGAGATAGCCGCCATTTGCGCCGGTCCATTGGCCCGGTTCGCCGCCTATGGGCGTTGCGTCATGGGGGCGCAGCGACTACCACGGTGTCAATTGGCGGGCAGGCGCCAACACTCAGGCCCCCCACCCGTCAGAACTGACTGGACCCGAGAAGGAGTCATTAATGACCAACGTCGTCATCGCATCCGCCGCCCGAACTGCCGTGGGCTCGTTTGGGGGAGGCTTTGCCACCACGCCCGCCCATGACCTTGGTGCCGCCGTGCTGGAGGCCGTCGTGGCCCGCGCCGGCGTGGACAAGAGCGAAATCTCCGAAACGATCCTGGGCCAGGTGCTGACCGCGGCCCAGGGCCAGAACCCGGCGCGCCAGGCGCATATCAATGCGGGCCTGCCGAAGGAAAGCGCGGCCTGGGGCATCAACCAGGTTTGCGGCTCGGGCCTGCGGGCCGTCGCGCTGGGCGCACAGCACATCATGCTTGGCGACGCCTCGATCGTCGCCGCTGGCGGGCAGGAGAACATGTCGCTGTCGGCCCATGCCGCGAACCTGCGGGCCGGCCAGAAGATGGGCGACATGAACTTCATCGACACCATGATCAAGGACGGTCTTTGGGATGCCTTCAACGGCTACCACATGGGCCAGACCGCCGAGAATGTCGCAGAGCAATGGCAGATCAGCCGGGACCAGCAGGACGAATTCGCGATGGCCTCGCAGAACAAGGCCGAAGCGGCGCAGAAGGCCGGCAAGTTCGACGACGAGGTGATCGCCTTCACGATCAAGACCCGCAAGGGGGACATCGTCGTCGACAAGGACGAATACATTCGCTACGGCGCGACGATGGAGGGCATGCAGAAGCTGCGCCCCGCCTTCACCCGTGACGGCACCGTGACCGCGGCCAACGCCTCGGGGATCAACGATGGCGCAGCGGCGACGCTGCTGATGTCCGCCGACGAGGCCGAAAAGCGCGGGATCGAGCCGCTGGGCCGGATCGCGTCCTACGCGACCGCCGGGCTCGACCCGTCGATCATGGGGGTCGGGCCGATCCATGCATCCCGTAAGGCGCTGGAAAAGGCCGGCTGGAAGGTCGAGGATCTTGATCTGGTCGAGGCGAACGAGGCCTTTGCGGCCCAGGCCTGCGCTGTCAACAAGGACATGGGCTGGGACCCGGCGATCGTGAACGTCAACGGCGGCGCAATCGCGATCGGCCACCCGATCGGCGCCTCCGGAGCACGCGTGCTCAACACCCTGCTGTTCGAGATGAAGCGCCGCGGCGCCAAGAAGGGCCTGGCCACGCTCTGCATCGGCGGCGGCATGGGCGTGGCGCTCTGCGTCGAGCGCTGAGCCGAGGGACAAGGGCAGGGGGCGCGGTCGACGCGCCTCCACCAGCAAGGACTATCCAGGAGGAGAAAACACATGGGACGAGTCGCACTGGTCACCGGCGGAAGCCGTGGCATCGGCGCAGCCATTTCGAAGGCGCTCAAGGCCGAAGGCTACGAGGTCGCCGCCACATATGCCGGCAACACGGAGAAGGCCGCCGCCTTTACCGATGAAACCGGGATCAAGACATACAAGTGGAACGTCGCTGATTACGACGAATCGAAAGCGGGAATCGCTCAGGTGGAGGCCGACCTCGGCCCCGTCGACATCGTCGTGGCGAACGCGGGCATCACCCGCGACGCGCCGTTTCACAAGATGTCGCCCGAGCAGTGGAAAGAGGTGATCGACACCAACCTGACCGGCGTCTTCAACACCGTCCACCCGATCTGGCCCGGCATGAGAGAGCGCAAGTTCGGCCGGGTGATCGTCATCTCTTCGATCAACGGGCAGAAGGGCCAGTTCGGCCAGGTCAACTACGCCGCGACCAAGGCGGGGGACCTGGGCATCGTCAAGTCGTTGGCCCAGGAAGGTGCGCGCGCCGGCATCACCGCCAACGCGATTTGCCCGGGCTACATCGCGACCGAGATGGTGATGGCCGTGCCAGAGGCCGTGCGCGAGAAGATCGTGGGCATGATCCCGGCGGGCCGTCTCGGCGAGCCGGAAGAGATCGCGCGGATCGTGACATTCCTCGCCTCAGATGACGCCAGCTTCATCAACGGCTCCACGATCTCGGCCAACGGGGCACAATTCTTCGCCTGAACGACTGGCGGCGCTGAACGGGGGGCCGGCCTTGCGCCGGCCCTTTTCCTGTTTTTGGGCTGGTCGGTTGGTGCCTATGGGCCCAGCCGGCCACGGGTCAGCGGCGCCCGAACAGCCAGCGCAGCCCGGTGCGCAGCGCCTGCCCCCGGGCTGCGTGAGCGTGATCCATGGCGCGGCTTGTGCTGGCGTCGGGGCGGGTTTCAAACATCATGTCGGGGCCTCCATCGGCAAGATCAGTCAACGTCTGTCACTGAACATGGGATTTTCCGTGCCTGCCGACAAACGAGACTTTCCATGGGTTCACATAAGTAATACTTAAGTGGTATGTCCGACGCCCTGCCGCCTCTCACAGCGTTGCGCGCCTTTGACGCTGCCGCCCGGCACATGTCCTTCGCACAGGCAGCGGAAGAGCTGAACGTGACCCCGGCCGCGCTGTCGTTCCAGATCAAGAGCCTGGAACAGCACCTTGGCCGCCCGGTCTTTCGCCGCTTGAACCGTGCCGTGGAACTGACGGAGGCCGGCCGCGCCCTCGCCCCCGGGGCCCGCGACGGGTTCGCCTCGCTGCGCACGGCGTGGCGCACGGCGCGGCGGCTGTCCGATACCCGGACCCTGGTCGTCACGGCAGGGCCGGGCTTCACCTCGAAATGGCTTGCCCCGCGGCTGTTCCTGTTCGTGACCGAGAACCCGGATATCGAGCTGCGTCTCTCCGCGTCGTTGCGTGTGATGGATTTCGAACAGGACGAGGTCGACCTGGCCATCCGGTTCGGACAATCCGTCGACGATGGGCTGTTTTCGCGCACGATCATCGAGGAATGGATGACCCCCATGGTCGCGCCCCACCTGGCCGAGGGCCTCTCCAGCCCGGAGGATCTTCTGTCGCTTCCGCTGCTGCACCAGGATGACACGGCGTTCCTGACCCCGCGCCGGGACTGGCCGACCTGGCTGAAGGCCGCGGGTCTCGACGCGCCCGAGGCTGCGGGCACCCACTTCAGCCAGGCGGATCACGCGGTAAACGCCGCGCTCGCCGGGGCGGGGGCGTTGCTGGGCCGGGTGTCGATGACGGAAAAGCATCTGCGCGAGGGGCGGCTTGTCATGCCGTTCCCCCTCACGCTTTGGGCCAATGCGGCCTATCGGATCGTGTGCCCGGTGGGCAACGAGAGACGTCCACAGGTATCCTCCTTCATCGACTGGGTCGAGCGGGAGGTCGTGGCGATCAGGGACCTCGCGACCGGGCGTCACTTCCCGGAATAAGCGCGAGGGTCGTCCCGGGTCAGCCGACGCTGAGCCGGGAAATCTCTTCCTTGAGTTGCAGCTTCTGCTTCTTCAGGTGAGCGATTTCGAGATCGTCGGTCGCCGGGCTACGCTGAGCCGCTTCAACGGCGTCCGAGAGGTTTTGGTGCTTCTTCCTCAGTTCCTGCAGGTGCGAACTCAGGCTCATAAGGCGTCTCCTCTCAAATATGTATCTGTCGTAGGACAAGTGCATCACAGATTGCCGGACCTGTCACGCTGCACGGCAGCAAGGGCCCTTTGGACAGGAAACGCGCAATAAGTTGACGCATCGTTAATCCCAGATGCGCAATTCCGCCCCGTCGCGGAGAGCGGCCGCGATGGGGGCGGTGTAGTCCTCGGCGTCCCGCTCGTGGCTTGGGCCGGTGTGCAGGATCACTGGGGCGGTCATGCGAAACCGGGCGCGGCCTCCCTTTTTCCCTTGCATCACAAAGAGATGGGGCGGACGCCCGGCCCGCGCGGCGAGCGGCGCGACGCAGACCGAGCCGATTCGGCCATCCAGCGCCCTCAGCATGTCGGGCAGGCGGTCGACCCGCTGGATCAGCGTCAGCCACCCCTTGGGCGCCAGCCGCCGGAGGCCCGCGTCGATCCACGCGCTGGCCGGGGTAGCGCCCCGAAGCGCGGTGTCTCGGCCGGGATCCGCCGATCCGGTGCCGAGATCGGGGTCGAAATAGGGCGGGTTCATAATCACGTGATCGAAGCTGACCTGCCGCAGATGGGCGGGCAGGCGGGCCAGGTCGCCCTCCACCACGTCGAAAGCCGCGCGGTTGGCCTCGGCGTTGCGGCGGGCGAGCGCGGCGTAGGCGGGCTGTATCTCCACCCCGGTGAGCGAGACGCCCGGCACCCTGGCCGCGAGGCACAGCGCCGCGGCACCCACGCCACAGCCGAGCTCCAGCACGGTCTGGCCCGGTGTCGCCTGCACGCTCGCGGCCAAAAGCACCGCATCCATCCCGGCGCGGTAGCCGTCGCGCGGCTGAAAAAGCGAGACGCGGCCACCCAGGAAGGCGTCGCGCGTCGGCTCAGTATCCCAGGTCGATGTCATTGTCGCGCATCACGATCGTCGCCTGAAAATGATCACGCCGCAAAACCATCAGGCGCCGCGGCAATATGCCGATGGATCCCTCGAGGACGCTCATGTTTACGTCCATCTCGAAGCAGTCTATACCCTCGCCGTCTAACAAGGCCTTGGCAAAGGCGATGATTGTCGGATCGGTGCTGCGCAGAAGCTCCCTCATCCTTCTGACCTATGCGTCCGGCCGGTTCTTGTCTATGCAGCCCTGACCATTGAATTGCAGGACCGTCATGAGCCTCGATACAGCCGCCACGAAACCGCACGAACGCCTGGCCGAGGCGTTGTCCTCCGAGATGGACCAGGTCAACGCGCTGATCCGCACGCGCATGGCCTCGGAACATGCGCCGCGAATCCCCGAGGTGACGGCGCATCTGGTCGAGGCCGGGGGCAAGCGCCTGCGCCCGATGCTGACGCTCGCCACAGCGAAGATGTGCGGCTACGAGGGGCCCTATCATGTGCATCTTGCCGCCACGGTCGAGTTCATCCACACCGCGACCCTGCTGCATGACGACGTGGTCGATGAAAGCAGCCAGCGCCGCGGGCGGCCCACCGCCAACCTGCTGTGGGACAACCAATCTTCGGTGCTTGTGGGCGATTACCTCTTCGCGCGGTCGTTCCAGCTTATGGTCGAGGCCGGGTCCCTGCGTGTGCTCGACATCCTGTCCAACGCGGCCGCGACGATCGCCGAGGGCGAGGTGCTGCAACTGACCGCCGCGCGGAACCTGGCGACGGACGAGGATGTCTATCTGCGGGTGATCCTGGGCAAGACGGCGGCCCTGTTTTCGGCCGCGACCGAGGTCGGCGGCGTGATCGCGGGCCAGCCGGAGGCCGTGTCCGACGCGCTCTTCCAGTATGGCGAGGCGCTTGGCGTCGCGTTCCAGATCGTGGACGATTACCTCGACTACGCGGGGACCGACGCCACGGGAAAGAACGTCGGCGACGATTTCCGCGAGCGCAAGCTGACCCTGCCGGTGATCAAGGCGGTGGCCGTCGCCGATGCCGAGGAACGTGCCTTCTGGGTGCGCACGATCGAGAAGGGCAACCAGGAGGAGGGTGATCTGGACCACGCCCTTGCGCTGATCGGCAGGCACGGCACGCTCGCGGCGACAAAGGCCGAGGCCGTGGCATGGGCGGACCGCGCCAAGGCCGCACTCGACGCGTTGCCCGAGCACGAGATCCGCACCATGCTGGTGGATCTGGCCGATTACGTCGTCCTGCGCATCCGCTAGAAGCTGAGCATCCCGGGCCGCAGGAACGGCGCGGGCGCCACCCACCATCCCATTTCCGAGACCTGCACCGCGCGGGCCGCGCGGCGGGCGTGGTCCATGTCCTTGACCAGGCCGATGCAGGTCGCCCCAGAGCCCGACATGGTCGCGTGGCGCACCAGCGGCTGGCGGCGGAGCTTCTCCAGCGCCTGGCCGATTTCGGGAGCGATGGCGGTCGAGGCCTCGGTCATGTCGTTGCGCTGACGGCCCAGCCATTCGCAGAGGCCGTCGAAATCGAGGTCGTGGGGCACGTCCTCCATCTCGGCGTTGTTGCGCTTGGCCATGGCATCGAAGACGGCGCTCGTTGGCACCTCGACCTTGGGGTTCACCAGCACCATGGCAAAATCCGGCAGGTCGGGCGTGTAGGCCAGACGGTCGCCGATCCCCGACATCCGCAACGGGGCGGGCCCGGCGTAGCAGACCGGCACATCGGCGCCGAGGGCGGCCAGGATCGGGTCGCCGTGTTCGAGCGCGGGCACATCCCAGAGCTTCGCCAGCAGCTGCAGCGCCGCCGCCGCGTCCGATGACCCGCTGCCGAGCCCCGCCGCATGGGGCAGGGCCTTGTCCAGGGTGATCGCCGCGCCGAAGGGCACGCCGTGGCGTTCCGACAGGGCGGCGGCGGCCTGAAGCACCAGGTTGCGCCCGTCGTTCGGCACGCCCGCCGAGAACGGCCCGCTGACCGTCAGGCTCAGGTCGGTCGAAGGGCGCGCGGTCAGGACGTCGCCGATCCCGGCAAAGACCACGAGGCTGTCGAGGTCGTGATAGCCGCCGGCCCGCTGGCCCGTGACATGCAGGGTGAGGTTGACCTTGGCCGGCGCGGTGATCCGCAGCGGCTCTCCGGGCCTATTGGCGATCGCCATGGGCCACCTGAACGGCTTCGGGGGCCGAACCGCCTTGCGCAAGGTCGAGACCGTGGTCCAGCTTGGTTCGGATACGCGCGGCGCTTTCCTCGGCGGGTGAGAAGGACAGGGCGCGGCGCCATTGGAACCGGGCCTCGGTCCGGCGGCCGACGGCCCAATAGGCGTCGGCCAGGTGATCGACGACCACCGACTGCGTCGGCGCAAGCTCGGCGGCGCGTTCCAGCTGGACGACCGCTTCTTCGTAGGCGCCCATGCGGAACAGGACCCAGCCGAGGCTGTCGGCGATCCGTCCGTCCTCGGGCCGCGCCTCGGCGGCGGCGCGGATCATCGTCAGCGCCTCGTCCAGCTTGATGTTCTTTTCGGCCAGCGAGTATCCGAGGTAGTTCAGGACCTGAGGCTGCCCCGGGTTCAGGGCGAGGGCCGCGCGAAAGTCCGCCTCTGCCCGGTCCCAGTCGCCCATCTGCTCGAACGTGATGCCGCGGGCATAGTGCACCATCCAGCGCGCCGCGTTGTCCTCGTCCGACAGGGCGAGCGAACGGCTGTAGGCTTCGTTCGCCTCGCCAAAGCGTCCGAGCTGGCGCAGCACGTCGCCGAGCCGGGCGCGGTTGCGCGGGCTCTCGTAGGTCTGGCAGAGCGTCCCGAGCAGGTCGGCGGCTGCCTCCCGCTCGCCGGCCTTGCGCAGCGCTTCGGCCCGCCCGAGGGCCGCCGATTGATAGGCCGGATCGCGCGGGCCGATGGTGCTGTAGGCGGCGCTGGCCAACCCGTGGCGGCCCATGTCGTCCAGCAGGCCGGCGACGCGCAGGGTCGCCTCGGCGTGGGCCGGGGCGAGGTGCCGCGCGAGCCGGAAATAAAGCAGGGCATAACCGTCATCGACCTGCCCCTGGATCGCGCTGCCCACGCTGAAATAGGCCTCGGCCAGGCCCTCGGCGGCGGAGGTCGCGATGACAGATCCGGCCGGGGCGCCTTCCGCCAGCGCGTCGCGCAGCCGTTGCAGCCCCGGGTCGAGCCTGCCGGCGAAGGTCGCGTCGAGGTAGTCGATGGCCTCGGCTTCTCGGCCCAGCCGGCCCAGCACCTCGGCCTTCAGGATCGCGCCGCGGCGGGTGCGGTGCAGGCCCGCCTGCGGCGGCAGCGACAGGATCTCGAGCGCCGCGGCATCGTCGCCCAGGACGGTCAGCGCCAGCGCCTTGTGATAAAGTCCGAAGGTGGCGAGGCCCGATTCTTCCGCGACGGTGTCGAAGGCGGATTCGGCCCGCCTGCGATCCCCGAGCCCGACGAAGGCCCAGCCCTGGGCAAGTCCGTCCAGCAGCGGCCCGATCGAGGCGCCGCCTTCCAGCCCGGCAAAGATCCGGTCCCATTTTCCGGCTTCGGCGGCGTCGGCGAAGGTGACCATCGTGGCGACATGACTGTCGATGCCATGGGCGCGGGCGCTTTCGGCCAGCGGGGTGGCGGCGACGATCCGCCCGGTCGAGACCATGGCGGCGATCGTGTTCTCGGCCAGGAAGGCATTCGTCGGATCGAGCATCAGCGCCTGCTCGAAATACATGGCGGCGGTGGGGTAATCGCCGTGGTTGGCGGCAAATCTGCCGGCAAGATAGGCGCCCGCGTTCTGCTCGGCATAGGCCTTTGGTGCATGCACGACGAGGGCGAGGGTGCCCGCGAGGGCCAACCCACTCAGACTGCTCATCTTCACTTCGATATCCCGTTCCCGACTGTCCGAGGCCACCCTAGGGATAGCATTCGAATGCGGCAATGCGGTGGCCGATCACAATTGTCCGTCTTAGCGGATTGCCGCGCAACAAAGCGACAGTGGGGCCGCGCCGCCTCACATGTTGGGATAGTTCGGACCGTCGCCGCCCTGGGGCGTGGTCCAGGTGATGTTCAGGGCCGGATCCTTGATGTCGCAGGTCTTGCAGTGGACGCAGTTCTGGAAATTGATCTGGAAGCGGCGCTCCGCGCCCTCGCCCACGAATTCGTAGACCCCGGCCGGGCAGTAGCGGGCCGAGGGGCCGGCGTATTGCTCCCAGTCGACCGACAGCGCCTTGTCCGGATCGGCCAGCTTCAGGTGCGACGGCTGGCTTTCCTCGTGATTCGTCATCGAGAAGCTGACGTTGGTCAGCCGGTCGAAGGACAGGGTTCCGTCCGGCTTGGGATAGTCTATGGGCTTGAACGTGGCCGCCTTGCCGGTCGCCTCAGCGTCGGATTTGCCGTGTCTGAGCGTGCCCAGTAGCGAGAAGCCAAAGAGGTTGTTCATCCACATGTCGAGCCCGCCCAGCCCCAGCGAGGCCATCAGCCCGTGGCGCGACCAGAGCGGCTTGACGTTGCGCACGGGCTTGAGGTCCTTGGCCACCGGCCCGCTACGCAGGGCGCGGTCGTAGTCGGACAGCGTGTCGCCGGCACGGCCCGCCTCGATCGCCGCGTGGGCGGCCTCGGCGGCATGCATGCCGGAATACATCGCGTTATGGTTGCCCTTGATCCGGGGCACGTTCACCAAGCCCGCCGAACAGCCCAGCAGCGCACCGCCCGGAAACGCGGTCTTCGGCAGCGATTGCCAGCCGCCTTCGGTGATCGCGCGGGCACCGTAAGCCACCCGTTTGCCGCCCTTCAGAAGCTCTGCCACCATCGGGTGATGCTTGAACCGCTGAAATTCCATGTAGGGAAAGAGATAGGGGTTGGCATAGTTGAGGTGGACGACGAAGCCCACGTAAACCTGATTGTTGTCAAGGTGATAGATGAAGGACCCGCCGCCCGCGTTCTTGCCAAGCGGCCAGCCCATCGTGTGGGTCACGGTGCCCTCGCGGTGCTTGTCGGGGTCGATCTCCCAGATCTCCTTCATGCCGAGGCCGTATTTCTGCGGCTCGGCCCGCTGCGCGAGGTCGTATTTCGCGATGACCTGCTTGGACAGCGACCCGCGCACGCCCTCGGACAGGAAGACATACTTGCCGTGAAGCTCCATCCCCGGCTCGTAGGCGGGGCCGGGAGTGCCGTCGGCCTGCTTGCCGAATTCGCCCGCGACGACGCCCTTGACCGCGCCGTCCTCGCCGAAGACCAGTTCGGAGCAGGACATGCCGGGGAAGATCTCGACCCCCAGCGCCTCGGCCTGTTCGGCCAGCCAGCGGCAGACATTGCCCATCGAGACGATGTAGTTGCCGTGGTTATGCATCAGCGGCGGCATGGCGAAATTCGGAAGGCGCATCTTGCCCGCCTCGCCCAGGACGTAGAAATTGTCCTGCCTGACCGGAACGGTGATCGGGGCGCCCTTGTCTTTCCAGTCGGGGATCAGCTGGTTGAGCGCACAGGGGTCGAGCACCGCGCCCGACAGGATATGCGCCCCGACCTCGGAGCCTTTCTCGAGCACGACGACCTCGCGGTCGGGATCCAGCTGTTTCAGCCGGATCGCCGCCGACAGGCCGGCAGGCCCCGCGCCAACGATGACCACATCGTATTCCATCGTTTCGCGCGTCGCGTCGGCCATCGTTTTCTCCAAGCTTTGGGCAGGGGGCCCTGCGGAAAGATCGTGACAGACCTAGCGAAGCCTTGGGACAGGGGCAATCGGAACACGGCGTCAGATCGCGCGTCCGCGACGCAGTGGCGCGGACGGGGGGGCAGGCCCGGAATTTGGTCTCGGGGATCAGGCTCGGTGCAGGGCCAGGTGCGGAAGGGCCCCGCGTCGCTTCATCATCGCGTTCGCCGCCAGCACCACGGCGATCGAGGCGTATCCGTCCACGGCATAGTGCCAGCCGAGGTAGACCGACAGGAACAGGATCGCGCCGGCATAGGCGATGGCGATGACCCCCGGCTTGCCCCAACGCTCCACCGCGTAGAGCGCAAACACCGACGCGATGCCCACATGGACGCTGGGAAAGGCCGAGATGCCGGAGCCCACGCGGTTCTCGCCGGTGACAAAGGCATGCCACAGCCCCTCGTGGATCGAGGCCGTCGCGGTCTCGGCGATGCCGGAGGCCGCGAAGGCCGCGCCCAGCCCGGCAAAGTCGCTGCCGCCGGTCAGCCGGTCCGCGTAGACCGGCCCGCCGGACAGGAACAGCAAGGCCAGCACATTGCCCAGGACGATCCAGACCACGGCATAGAGCGCCAGAAAGCGCCGCCTCCGCACGGTGTCGCCGTCCGACAGCATCAGCAGGATCGGAAACCCCAGCGCCAGCGGCAGCCAGACCAGCAGGTACAGCGCCGAGGCGGTCTGCGCGTCGATCCAGGGCGCGAGCCTGTGGGCGATGGCCCAGGCATCGGTTCCGCCGTGCAGCATCCGGTCCAGCGCGGCGAGTGGCGGGTCGGCCCAGAACGGCATGGCCATCGGCATCGACGCCTTGATGGTGGTGAACGCGGCAAAGAACAGCCCCGTTGCTACCGCCGCCACGAAGGCCCGGCGCACCGGGCCGGACCCCGCCCCGCGCACCGCGGCAAGGGCCAGCAGCGCCGTGCCGATGCACAGAGGCAACCGGAAAAACCACAGGATCGACAGCAGGTTCTGCACCGGCCCGACAAGATGATCGGTGGTCCCGCCCCGCCACAGCGTCGTCAGCACCGCGGCCAACAGAAGGTAGGCCGCCGAGGCGGTCAGCAAAACGCGCTCTTCGCGCCGGCTCTCGGTGTCGGGATCGGACATGGGCCCGAGATCTGGCCGGGCAATATGGCTTGAGTGCGGCAACACAGGGGATTTACGCCGACGGCCGCTTTGCGGTTGATTCCCGCTGTCTTGCCCCTGATATTCGCTCGAACCCCCTGGGCGGAACAGCCGTGCCAGGACTGACCCTTTTGGACGAGACCGGGCGACCCTATGGAAAAGATACCGCTTACCCGCGCCGGGTACGACAAGATCGACGCCGAGCTGAAGCAGCTCAAGAGCGTGGAGCGTCCGGCGATCATCCGCGCCATCTCCGAGGCGCGCGAGCATGGCGACCTGTCCGAGAACGCCGAGTATCATTCGGCGAAGGAAAAGCAGTCCTTCATCGAGGGCCGGATCAAGGAGCTCGAGGGCGTGATCTCACTGGCCGACGTGATCGACCCCAAGAAGCTTTCGGGCGGGATCAAGTTCGGCGCGACGGTGGAGATCGTTGACGAGGACACCGACGAGGAAAAGACCTACCAGATCGTCGGCGAATACGAGGCCGACATCGAGCGCGGCAAGCTCAACCTCAAATCTCCCCTTGCACGGGCCCTGATCGGCAAGGAAGAAGGGGACAGCGTGGAGGTCCGCACACCCGGCGGCGACCGCGCCTACGAGATCATCAAGGTCTCCTTCATCTGAACCTCGGTGTGTCATCCGGGAGGTGACCATGTCCGACGCCGCCAAATCGGACCGGAGCCCGCTTGCAGCTTCGTCCCGCCCGGAGACGGGCGGGCTGTCGGCAGTCGAGCTGGTCGCGGCCATCCTCAGCCTGGTCTGGGTCGCGGGAGTCGGGGCGTTCTTCTTCGTGCAGCCGCGGGGCGAGCCGGTCGAGAATCTCGATTCGCTGCGCTTCGTCTTCACGCTGATGGCGATCTTCATGCCGGTCGCGATGATCTGGGTCGCCGCCGCCGCCGCCCGCTCCGCCCGGATCATGCGCGAGGAAAGTGCCCGGCTTCAGGCCGCGCTGGACGCGATGCGCAAATCCTACGTCGAAGAGCGGCAGGCGCGTGGGGCCGGCGGCATCGAGGCCTCGGTCGAACGCAAGCTGAACGAGATCGCCCAGGCCGCCCGCAAGACTGAATCCGCGCTGGCGACCTTCACGACGGCCCGCACCCCGGCCGCCGGCCACCGCGCCCCGGTCACGGCGCGGCCGAGGCCCGAGCCGCAGCGGGACGAGGATCAGCCGAGCCTCGCCTTCGGCACCACGGCAGAGGACATGGCGCCGCAGGTCTCGACCACCGACCTGATCCGGGCGCTGAATTTTCCCGACACCGAAGAGGATGAGGTCGGCTTTGCCGCGCTCCGCCGCGCCCTCAAGGACCGCAGCGCCCGCCATCTGATCCAGGCGAGCCAGGACGTGTTGACCCTGCTCAGCCAGGACGGGATCTACATGGACGATCTGCGCCCGGATCTGGCCCGGCCCGAAATCTGGCGGCAGTTCGCGTCGGGCGTGCGGGGCCGCAGCGTGGCGGCGCTGGGCGGGGTGCGCGACCGCTCCAGCCTGGCGCTCGCGGCCGGGCGGATGCGCGAGGACACGATCTTTCGCGATGCCGCGCACCACTTCCTGCGGCGCTACGACCAGATGCTGGTGACGTTCGAGAAGACGGCCACGGACGAAGAGATCGTCGCGATGTCCGACACCCGGACGTCGCGCGCCTTCATGCTTCTGGGCCGGGTGACGGGCACCTTCGACTAGCCCTCCGGGCGGGTTCCGGGCCCGCTCAGTAGCTGAACTCTTCGTAGATGCGGCTCAGGTCGCCGTTCCAGTCGCCGCGGTATTGCGCCAGCAATTCGTCGGCCGGGGTCATGCCGGTTTCCAGGCTGTCCTCGAGCGCGTGCAGGAAATGCCGCTCGTCCGCGACCATCCCGCCCAGCCCCGGCTTGGCCCGCGCCTTGAGGCCGGCCCGCGCGATGTCGACCACGTCGCGGGCAAGGTCGATCATCTTGTGCCCGCCGACCACCGCATCGAGCCCGTCGACAGAGGCCGCGACCCGCCAGGCCTCGCGCGTTTCGGCATCCATGCCCTTGGCCAGGTCCCAGGCCGCATCGAGTGCCCCCTGATCGTACATCAGCCCGACCCAAAGCGCGGGCAGGGCGCAAAGCCGCCGCCAGGGGCCGCCATCGGCGCCGCGCATCTCGATGAACTTCTTCATCCGCGCCTCGGGGAACACGGTGGTCAGGTGGTCGGCCCAATCCGACAGGGTCGGAATTTCACCCGGCAGCGCGGGCAGGCGCCCGGCCATGAAATCGCGGAACGACTGCCCCAGCGCGTCGATGTATTTCCCGTCGCGGTAGACGAAATACATCGGCACATCGAGCACGTAGTCCACCCAGGCCTCGAACCCGAACCCGTCCTCGAAAACGAAGGGCAGCATGCCCGTGCGCACGTCGTCGAGGTCGCGCCAGATCCGGCTGCGCCACGATTTGTGACCGTTGGGCTTGCCGTCGAAGAACGGCGAATTGGCGAACAGCGCCGTCGCCACCGGCTGCAGGGCCAGCGCCACGCGCATCTTCTGGACCATGTCGGGCTCTGACCCGAAGTCGAGGTTCACCTGCACGGTGCAGGTCCGCCGCATCATCTGGGTGCCGTGGGTGCCGACCTTCTGCATGTAGGCGTCCATTAGTTTGTAGCGGCCCTTGGGCATCAGCGGCATCTCGTCGTGCGACCAGATCGGCGCCGCGCCGAGCCCGATGAAGCCCACGCCGATCTCGTCGGCGATTTCGCGGACTTCGCGCAGGTGGACGTTCACCTCGTCGCAGGTCTGGTGGATCGTCTCCAGCGGTGCGCCGGACAGCTCCAGCTGGCCGCCGGGTTCCAGGCTGACGTTCGCGCCGTCCTTCTCGAGGCCGATGATGTTGTCGCCCTCGATCACTGGCGCCCAGCCGAAACGGCCCTGCAGCCCCTCCAGCATCGCCTTGATCGATCGGTCGCCATCATAGGGCAGCGGCTTCAACGTGTCCTTGCAATAGCCGAACTTCTCGTGCTCGGTCCCGATGCGCCAGTCTTCCTTGGGCTTGCAGCCGGCCTCGAGATAGGCGGCCAGTTGGTCGCGGTGCTCGATCGGGCCGCCGCCGGACTGTGGTATGGACATCAGAGGGGCTCCGCTCGCTCGGCTCAGGGTGACCTCTCGTGTCCCGAAGAGCCTGTGGTGTCAATGCACCCCGCCCGTGCGATCCTGCAGAGAAGTCAGTGCAGCCGCCGCGCGGGGGCCTGCCACAGGGTGACTCGGGCATCGGGCCGGTGCGACAGGACCGACAGCACCTGCTCCGTCCGGATCCCGGGCAGGGCCGCGAACAGGTCGAACAGACCGTCCGCGCCCTCGGCGTCGATGGGGATCTCCAGCGCCTCGCCGGTCTCTAGCGTCAGCACCCAGGCGGGGGCCGGGGCGGCCTTCGGCTCCAGCTCCAGCCGGGAGAGCAGGTCGAGGTCGGCGACACCCCCGCTGAGCGGGCCGAAATAGACGATCCTTCGCTCGTCGATCGTCACCACTCCGGCGCCGCCGCCGCCCTGGGCAAAGCGCAGCCGCTGCAGCCCCGCATAGGCCAGCGCCGCGGCGCAGAGCACCAGGCCCCAGCCCAGCCATTGCAGGATGCCGAGCGCCGTCAGCCCCCACCAGAGGCCGAGCACCGCCAGCCCGCCGGCGATCAGCACCTCGCGCCAGCGGTAGAGCGCGGCACGGGCCTCGGGGCGCAGGAAGTCAGACATGCACGGGCTCCTGATAGAGGCAGAGGGTGAAGTCACCGATCCGACCAAAGCCGATGGCCTCGTAGAGATGCGCCGAGCCGGCGCTCGCGGCAAAGAGCGCGGCCCGGCGGGCACCGCGGGCCCGGGCCTCGGCCAGGTGCAGCGCCACGGCGCGGCGGGCATGGTGCCGCCCGCGCAGCTCGGGCGGGGTATAGACACCGCCGACCTGCACGACGTTGCCGATATCGGCGTTGAAGCCGGTCATGCTCAGCAGGCGGCCGTCCTCGACCAGCACCCGGTGGGACCCGGCTTCGAGAAAGGCATCGACGTCGCGCCGCGCGTCCAGGTCGGCGCGGTCGGCGGGCGTGCCCAGCGTCTCGATGGCATAGGCCTTTCGCCACTCGATCACCTGGCCCAGGTCCACCTCGCGCAGGGGCATCAGCACACCGGGCCCGTCGGGCACGTCCAGCGCCTCGAGGTCCAGCGCGAAATGCGGCTCGTCCCGGTCCAGCGTCGTGGCGCCGCGAAGCCCGGCGGCCGCGATCAGGGGGCGCACCTCGTCGGTCGGCCCGATCACCGCGGCGATCCGGCCGCCGGAGAGGACCGCGGCGGCCTCGGCCCAGTTCCGCGATGGCAGCGCCGGAAGCACGGTGCCGCCCCGTGTGACCGCCAGCACATCTGTGACCGCGCCGCCGGTCCAGGCCGCCCAAATCGCCGGCGCATTGTCATGGCCGCCGTCGAGCCCGTAGCGGGCGAGGTTGGCCAGCGGAAACATCGCCCGCAGGGCCCGCGCCCGCAGGAAGGCCTCGACCGTGGGCAGATCCGGGGGCACGACCCGGATCACCCCCAATCCCCCAGCCGCGCCTGCCAGAGGGTCAGCGCCGCAACCGCCGCCGTCTCGGCCCGAAGGATCCGGGGGCCGAGGGCGATCGCATGGCCCCGCTCGCGCAGCCTGTCCCGCTCTGCCTCGGAAAAGCCGCCCTCGGGGCCGATGACGATGGCCCAGGGCTTGCCGCCGAGACCTTTGGGCAGGTCGTGTGCGCCGCCCGCGAGCGTTTCGTCGCAAAACAGGATCTCGCGGTCGGCGGGCCAGTCGGCCAGCACCCGGTCCAGCCGCGCGAGATCGGCGACCTCGGGCACGAAGGTTCCGCCGCATTGCTCGGCGGCCTCGACCGCATGGGCCTGCAGGCGGTCGCGGCGAATGCGCTCGGCATTGGTATGGGCGGTCTGCACCGGGCAGATCCGGGCGGCGCCCATCTCGACGGCCTTCTCGACGACGAAATCGGTGCGGGCCTTCTTCAGCGGCGCGAACAGCAGCCACAGGTCGGGCGGGTCGCGCTGCGGCGCTGTCCGTTCCCGGCATTCGAGGCTGCCGCCGCGCTTGCCGGCCTCGACGATCCCGGCCCGCCATTCGCCGGCCACCCCGTTGAAGACCAGAACGGAATCGCCCGCCTTCAGGCGCATCACGCCAAAGAGATAATGCGCCTGCTCCCGCTCCAGGGGAACGGTTTGCCCCGCCCCCAGCGGGTGATCTACAAAGAGCCGAACCTGTGCCATCGGACGAGACCATATGACCGACGACAACGCGGCGCCAGAGCAGAGCACCCCCGACGCAGGGGCAAACGCGCCGGACGCAAGCCCGGCCCGGCCGGCGACCATCGCCGACGCCGTCTCGGGCAATTGGGTCGACACGCGCGCGCCCGACGCCTGGAAGCCCTACCTGCGCCTGTCCCGGTTGGACCGGCCGATCGGAACCTGGCTGCTGCTGTTGCCGTGCTGGTGGGGGCTGGGGCTGGGGGCTCTTTCCAAGGGCAGCTTCGGCGCGTTCGATCTGTGGATTGGGCTGGGCTGCGGCATCGGCGCGATCCTGATGCGGGGCGCCGGGTGCACCTGGAACGACATCACCGACCGCGACATCGACGGCTCTGTCCGGCGGACGGCCCTGCGGCCGATTCCCTCGGGGGCTGTGACGGTCACCGGCGCGATGGTCTGGCTGGTGGCCCAGTGCCTTGTCGCCCTGCTGATCCTGCTGACCTTCAACTGGGCCGCGATCGGGCTGGGCGTGCTCGCGCTGTTGCCGGTGGCGGTCTACCCCTTCGCCAAGCGCTTTACCTGGTGGCCGCAGATCTTCCTGGGTCTCGCGTTCAACTGGGGCGCGCTTCTGGCCTTCACCGCCTCGACCGGGGCGCTGGGCTGGCCCGCGGTGGTGGCCTATTTCGGCGGTATCTCGTGGACGCTGTTCTACGACACGGTCTATGCCCACCAGGACGCGGAGGACGACGCGCTGATCGGGGTGAAATCCACCGCGCGCCTGTTCGGCGAGGCCTCGCCCACCTGGCTGCGCCGGTTCCTGGTCGGCACCGTGACCCTGCTCGGTCTCGCCGTGATCCTTGCCACACTGGATCGCAGCGTCCTCAGCCTGGTGATCGCGACCTGCGGCGCCTGGGCCATGGGCTGGCACCTGTTGTGGCAGCTCGCGCGGTTCGACGCCTCGGACACGCCCGGCCTGCTGCGGCTGTTCCGGTCCAACCGGAACGCCGGCCTGATCCCTTTGCCGTTTTTCGCCGTCGCCGGGCTGTTCTGATTGCGCCGCCGCCCCCCCACGCCTAAGGAAGCGGCATCGGAAATGACCTCGTAGAGAACATGCGTCTGTCCAGTGTCCTCCTGCCCGTTGCCGTCTTTGGCCTTGCCGCCGTGCTGTCGCTGGTCGGCGCGAGGGCCGCCGTGCGCGTGGTCGAAGAGACATCGGTCGATGCCGTGCAGGCGGCGCTTGTCGACGAGGGACAGGCCTGGGTCTCGGTCCTGGGCGACGGGTTGCAGATCATCCTCGAAGGCGAGGCCCCGTCCGAGGCGGTCCGGTTCCGGTCCATGACCATCGCGGGAACACAGGTCGATGCGAGCCGTGTCATCGACAACATGTCGGTGGCGGACAATTCCGGAATCGCGCCGCCCGATTTTGCGATCGAGATCCTGCGCAACGACAGCGGGATCTCGCTGATCGGCCTCGTGCCCGCCAATACCGACCGCGCCGCGATCGTCGAGCGGCTTCAGGACGGCGCCCCCGGCCTGCCGGTCACCGACCTGCTGGAGACGGCCGAGCACCCGACGCCAGAGAACTGGACCTCGGCGCTCGACTATGCCGTGGAGGCGCTCGACAGCCTGCCCCGGTCGCAGATCTCGGTGAGCCCGGGGCTGGTCGAGATCATGGCCATGGCCGAAAGCAGCGAGGCCAAATGGCGGCTTGAGACCGACCTGACCCGCCAACGTCCGGAGGGGATGCGGCTGGCGCTCGACGTGATCGCGCCGCGCCCCGTCATCACGCCGTTCATCGTCCGCTTCCTGCTCGATGCCGACGGGCGGGCGCGGTTCGAGGCCTGTTCGGCCGATTCCGAGGACGCGCTGGCGGAGATTGCGACGGCGGCCACCGCGGCCGGCTTTGAAGGCAAGGTCAACTGTCCGATCGGTCTTGGCGTGCCATCCGGCACCTGGGCCGAAGCCGTCGCCATGTCGATCGGCGCGGTGGCGGATCTGGGCGGCGGACGGGTGACGCTGTCGGATGCGGACGTGACGCTGGTCGCGCTCGAAGGGACCGACCCGGCCCTGTTCGAGCAGGTCGCGGGCGAGCTGGAGAATGCCTTGCCGGACCTCTTCGCGCTGGAAGCGGTCCTGCCGGAGCCGCCCGAGGCGGCCGAGGCCGAGGTGCCGGAATTCACCGCGACGCTCAGCCCGGAGGGGCAGGTGCAGCTGCGCGGCCGGGTCGCGGACGACCTGATGAACGCCACCGCCCGCAACTACGCCGCCGCCCGGTTCGGGGACGCGGACCTGACCATGGGAACCAGGGTCACGGAGGGGCTGCCCTCGGGATGGTCGATGCGCATGCTGGCGGCGATCGAGGCGCTGTCGCGACTGTCCAGCGGGTCGGTCGTGTTGACGCCGGACCTGATGACGGTGCGCGGGGTGACCGGCAACCAGCGGGCCACGGCCGATATCTCGCAGCTGTTGCTGGATAAGCTGGGCCAGGGGGCGGAGTTCCGGGTCAACGTGACCTACGAGGAAAGCCTCGACCCGATCGCGGCGCTGCCCACGGCGGAAGAATGCATTCAGCAGATCATGGTCGTGACCGAATCGCGCAAGATCACCTTCGATCCCGGCTCGGCCGATATCGCGGGCGGGGCCCAGGCGGTGGTGGATGACATCGCCGAGATCCTGCGCCGCTGTGCCGACCTGCGCGTCGAGATTGCAGGCTATACCGACAGCCAGGGGCGGGAAGAAATGAACGAGCGCCTGTCGCAGGACCGTGCGCAGGCGGTTCTGACCGCGCTCAGCCAACGCCGGGTGCCGGTGAGCTCGTTCCGGGCGGTCGGCTATGGCGAAGACGATCCGATTGCGGATAATGCCACCGAAGATGGGCGCGAGGCGAACCGCCGGATCGAGTTCCGCCTGATCGACACCGCCGCCGAGGAAGAGGCCACCGGGCTGGAGCAGATCGAGGCGGAAGCCGCCGCGGAAACGGCGCCGGACGCCGGGGAAGTCGACGAGGCAGATGAATAGAACCGAATTTATTGTCGCCACGGCTGCGATCCTGTTCGTGGCCTTCTGCCTTGGGTGGTTCGCCTCGTGGCTGGTGAACCGGTTCACCCGCGTGACACGGGCCGAGATCGGCGAGCTGGACCGGATGGCGCAGGCGCTGCACGAGGCCGAGGAGACCCGCGACCAGGCGATCACATACCTGCAGCAGCGTGAGGCCGACCTGACCAACCAGCTGACCCAGACCGAGGCGGAGTTGCGCGCGGCGATGGACGGCTTGCGCGATGCTCGGCACGAGGCCGAGGAATTGCGCGGCTGGATCGAGCGTCAGAACCAGGGCGCCTGACGGCGGGTCCTGTCGTTCGGGGCGCCGCGCCAGGGACATGCCGGCGGAGCCTCCGGCGGGAGTTTTCTTGCCAAGATGAAGATTGTTCGCTCTCAGGGGCGAGGGGTGGCGGCGCGCCTCAGCCGGTCGTTTATCGCCCGGCCCAGGCCCTCGTGCGGGATCGGCGCGACGGCGATGTGCTCCGCGCCCTCGCGGTCCAGCCGGTGCAGCAGGGCGAAGAGGTTCGCCGCGGCCTCCAGCAGATCGCCGGAGGGGGAGAGCGACAGATCCCCCCGGATCTTGCCGAAGCCCAGGAGCGTTTCGCCGTCGCGGGCGGTCGTGGCGTTCAGGCGGAGGGTTCCGGCGGGCGCGTAATGCGAGGCGAGCTGCCCCGGTGCGGTCGGGGTTTCCGTGGTCCCTGGGGTGGCGAGGGGGTGTCCGAGGCAGTTGGCGATGGCCTCGGCCGGGATGCCTCCGGCGCGCAGGAAGCTCGGTTCTGGCGCGAGCGCGACAATGGTCGATTCGACGCCCACATCGCAGGGCCCGCCGTCGAGCACCGCGGCGATGCGCCCGGCCAGTCCCGCGCGCACATGATCGGCCGTGGTCGGGCTGAGCCGGCCCGACGGGTTCGCCGAGGGTGCCGCGACCGGGCCGCCGAAGGCCTGCAGAAGGTCGCGTGCCAGCCGATGCGCCGGCACCCGGACCGCCAGGGTCGGAAGCCCGGCGGTGACCAGTGGCGAGAGACCGCTGCCGGGGCGCAGTGGCAGCACCAGGGTGAGTGCGCCGGGCCAGAAGCTGGCCGCGAGCCGGGCCGCGTCCGGGGGTAGCTCGCACCATTCCGCGACCGATGCGGCGTCGGCAAGATGCACGATCAGCGGGTTGAAGCGGGGCCGGTTCTTGGCTTCGAAAATGCGGGCGACGGCGCGGTCGTCGCGCGCATCGGCCCCGAGCCCGTAGACCGTCTCTGTCGGAAAGGCGACGGTCTCGCCGGCCGCGAGCAGGGCCGCGGCGCGGGCGATCCCGGCGTTGTCCGGAGCGAGGGTTTCGGTCATGACGTGGCGTTCCGGTTGCGGGGCGACGGCAGGCGCGTAGCGTTGATGCTTGTCACGCGGACATAGCCACGCTGCGCTCCGCTGCCAAGCCACTTGCCCGACGGAGACCATGTCATGCCCTACCGCGCCCCAGTTTCGGAGTTCCGCTTTCTTCTGAATCACGTGGTCGGCTTCGACCGGGTCGCGGCGACCGAACAGTTCGCCGACGCCACGCCGGACATGGTCGATGCGATCTTGACCGAAGCGGGACGGCTTTGCGACGAAGTGATCGCCCCCCTGCAGCGGGTCGGCGACACCCAGCCCGCGCGGCTGGAGAACGGCGTGGTCCGGACCCCGCCTGGCTTTGGCGAGGCTTTTGCGGCGATCGCAGAGGGCGGCTGGATCGGGATGTCGGCCTCGACCGAGGCGGGCGGCATGGGCCTGCCGCTGACGCTGACCACCGCGGTCAACGACATGATGTCGGGCGCCTGCCTCGCGATGCAGCTCAATCCGCTGATGTCGCAGGGGCAGATCGAGGCGCTCGAGGCCCATGCCTCCGACGAGATGAAGGCGCTTTATCTGCCGAAGCTGATTTCCGGCGAATGGTGCGGCACCATGAACCTGACCGAACCGCAAGCCGGCTCTGACGTCGGGGCGCTGCGCACGCGCGCCGAGCCATTGGACGACGGGACCTATGCCGTGTCCGGGCAGAAGATCTACATCACCTGGGGCGACAACGACTTTGCCGAGAATATCTGCCACCTGGTTCTGGCCCGGCTTCCGGACGGGGCGCCGGGGACGAAGGGGATTTCCCTGTTCCTGGTGCCGAAGTTCATTCCGGATGCGCAGGGCAACGCGGGAGAGCGGAATGCCGTCCGGGTGGTCAGCCTGGAGCACAAGCTGGGTCTTCACGGATCGCCGACGGCGGTGATGGAGTACGAGCGGGCCAAGGGCTGGCTTGTGGGCGAACCGCATGGCGGGATGGCCGCGATGTTCACCATGATGAACAACGCTCGGCTGGGGGTCGCGACCCAGGGCATCGGCGTGGCGGAGGCGGCCTTTCAGCACGCGCTCGGCTATGCCGTGGACCGCAAGCAGGGCAAGGCCGGCGGAACCGGCGCCATCGTCGAACATGCGGATGTGAAGCGGATGCTGGCCACGATGAAGGCCGAGACCTATGCCGCCCGCGCCATCGCTTTGATGTGTGCCGTGGCCATCGACCTTGGCGCCGGGGCACGCGCCGCGCTGTTGACGCCCATCGCCAAGGCGTTCGGAACCGATACCGGGGTGGAGATGGCGTCGGTCGGGATCCAGGTGCACGGCGGCATGGGCTATGTCGAGGAGACCGGGGCCGCGCAATTCCTGCGCGACGTGCGGGTGACGACGATCTACGAGGGGACAAACGGCATCCAGGCGATGGACCTCGTGGGGCGCAAGATGAAGGACGGCGGCGAGGCGGCCTTTGCCCTGATCGACGAGATCTGCGAGGGGGCCGAGGCGGCCAAGGCGCAGCATCCGGCCCTCGCGGATGCGGTCTATGACGCGGCCGAGACATTGCGCGAAGTGACCGAGGCTCTGGTCGCCGCCCCCGTGGCGGATCGGTTCGCCGGGGCGGTGCCCTATCTGCGCGGGTTCGCGCGGGTGCTTGGCGGCCATGCGCACCTGGCGGCGGCCATGCAGGGGGACGCTGGGCGTGCGCGGCTGGCCGCGTTCTATGTCGGGACGCTGTTGCCTGAACATTCGGCCCTGCTCGCGGCGGTCGGCGCGGGCGAATCGGCCTTGTCGGTTACCGCCGGGGATCTGGCCGCGTGAGCGAGCCTGGCGCGATCCGCTACCCCTTCGCAGATCCGCCCGAGGAAGGAACCGCGATCGAGGTCGCGGAGGGCATCCTCTGGATGCGCCTGCCGTTGCCGATGAAGCTGGATCACGTGAATGTCTACGCGCTGGACGAGGGCGACAGCTGGACCATCGTCGACACCGGCGTGTCGTCCCGCAGGGCGCGGGCCCTTTGGGAGCGTATCCTGGCAGGGCCGCTGGGCGGCAAGCCCGTCAGCCGGGTGATCGTGACGCACCATCACCCCGACCACGTTGGCCTTGCCGGATGGTTCCGCGAAAAGGGCGCCGAGATCTGGGCGAGCCGGACGGCCTATCTTATGGCGCGGATGCTGGTGCTGGATACGCAGGAGGTCTGGCCGGAGGAAACCCGGGCATTCTATCGCGGCGCAGGGATGGCGGAGGACATGGTCGCGCGGCGGTTGGCCGAGCGGCCGTTCAACTTTTCCGACGTGGTCTGGCCCTTGCCGCTGGGCTTTCGGCGTATGATCGAGGGCCTGGTCGTCGAGATTGGCGGACGGTCGTGGGACGTGCGCATGGGGGCGGGACATGCACCGGAACACGTGACGCTCTGGGCGCGGGACGCGCCGCTCGTGCTGGGGGGGGACCAGTTGCTGGCCTCGATCTCGCCCAACCTTGGGGTCTACCCGACCGAGCCCGAGGCCGATCCCGTGGCCGACTGGATCGCCGCCTGCCGGCGGCTGGCGGCATTTGCCACGGAGGATCAGCTTGTCCTGCCCGGGCACAAGATGCCGTTCCGGGGGCTGCCGGCGCGGCTGAGCCATCTGGAAGACAACCACCACGGCGCGCTCGAACGGCTAGTCGGGCATCTTGTCGACCCGAAGACTGCCGGGGAGTGTTTCGCGCCGCTGTTCAAGCGGGAGATCGGGGCCGGGGAGTACGGCCTCGCGCTGGTGGAAGCCTATGCCCATTGCCTCCACCTGTGGCACCTGGGCCGGGTGTCGCGCGAGCGGCGCGGAGAGGCCTGGGTCTTTCACGCGGTCGGCGCCGGCGGCTGACGCTCGCGCGTTCCGCGCATCGCCCCACCCACCGTCCCTTGGGCGTTGTGAACAGGTAACAGCCGTGGTGGTCTCGGAACCGAGGGGAGATCACCGATGAACGACCAGATCAGCACGACCGCCGAAGCGCATGAAAACGACGTGATGCCGCGGATCCATGAGGTGCATTCCGATCCCGAGAAGGGCCGGGTGTCCGTGCCGCCCCGGCTCGCTGAAGGGACCGGGCGGAAAAGTCCTGCGCGCTGGGCCTACGAGCGTCTGATCGTCTACATCCAGAACTTCGAAAGCCAGCTCGATGCTGAACACGAGGTCGCCATGGGCTTCACCGGCGGCGATGCCGGCGTGATCCGGATCGAGGGCATGGGGTATTTCGACCCTGATATCGTCACCTTCTACGGCTCGGATCTGGGCGGCGCCAAGACCCAGGTCATTCAGCACGTTACCCAGCTCAACGTTCTGCTTCGCGCATTGCCCAAGCAGATCGATCAGCCCGTTGCCCATCGAATCGGGTTCCGGCTGGCCCGCGACCTCGACACCGATGGCACCGACGAAACGTAAGCCCCGGCTTTCGGAAATTGGCGCGATACGGCCCGGAACACTTGCCGTCGCCCAAAGGCCACAGGTCCGAAGGCGGTCCTACCACAGCCCCTTCTTCTGGTTGGAAATATCCCGGGGGGGGTCAGGGGGGCAGAGCCCCCCGGCGTCGGCCATCCACGCCAACCCATGCCCGCGAATGTGCAAGGGTCCGCGCGGCGGCCCGTGCCCAGGTGCGCCTGGGACACGGCCAGCGCACCAGGCCCCGTCGCGCGGCCTTACGACCTGCGACAAGGTCACCGCTTCGTGGGCGTGACAGGCCCCTCCCGATCGTTTATGGCGTTTTGCGACAGGGTGGCCCGCGGGATCCGGCGCGGCCCCAAGACACAGACAGGGACGCATATCATGGCAGAGCACAAGCATGGCGAAATGGACATCACGGTTCAGGAAAAGACCTTCAACGGCTTCATCCGGATGGTATCCCGCACGGCCATCGTCATCGTCGTCGCGCTGATCCTTCTGTCCCTGATCAACGGCTGAGAGAGCCAATGCGGCGCAGGACCTTCCTGATCGGCGCCCCGGCGCTTGCCCTTACGGCATGTGGCGCCGCCGAGCCGGTGTCGATGCCCGTCGCGGTCCTCTCGGCATCCGCTTACCGGCATCCGGGCGAGCCCAGGCTCACGCTCTTCACGATGAAGTCGACCGCCAACGGCAACGGTGCCCACACCGGGTTGATGGTGAATGCCAGCCAGCGGGTCATCTTCGATCCGGCCGGCACCTTTGGCGGCGATGTCGCGGACAAACCCTGGGGCTATCTGGTTCCCGAAAACAACGATGTCCACTTCGGGATCACCCCCGAGATCGAGGATTTCTACATCCGCTACCACGCCCGGCTGACCTATTACGTGCTGCGTCAGGACGTCCCGGTCACGGCCGAGCAGGCGGAGGCCGCCCTCCGGGGCGTGATGTCCTACGGCGCGGTTCCCAAGGCTCAGTGCACGATCGCCACCTCGCGCATCCTGGCGGGCGTGCCCGGCTTCTCGGGGATCAAGACCGTACTCTTTCCCGACCGGCTGGTGGATCAGCTCGCCAGATACCCTGGCGTCACCTCGCGCGAATATCGCGAGAACGACAGCGACGACAAGAGCGAGGCCGCCGACGCCTTCGGTGCAGAACTTGCCGCGGCGGGGCTGACGCGCTGATCGCGGCGGTCACCCGCCGGAAAGCCACAGAGCCCCGTAAAGCACAGCCCCGCCGACCCCGATTGCCAGCAGGACGTTGCGGCTCCGGAGGCCGACCAGCAAGGCGGCTCCGGCGGCGGCAAGCCGCGCCGGGTCCATCTCGCCTCCGGTGGCCTCGGGCCACAGGACCAGCGGCGCCACCATGCCCGGGATGATGGCGACCGGCGTATATCGCAGCATCCGCAGGACCCAGGCGGGCAGGGGCCGGTCGCCGATCAGACCCAGGAACGAAAACCGGATCAGATAGGTCCCCACGCCCAGAAGCGCGATGAGCAGCCAGACCTGAGCATTTGTCATCGGGACGCCTCCCCTTCCATGCGGGCTTCGACGAGGGCGCCGACGGCCATGGCGATCGCCCCCGCGATCAACAGGCCGGTGCCCGAAGGCAAACCGGACAGCGCCAGGGCCACAATCACCGACGTCGCGGCGGCGGCCAGGTGGGCGACGGTCCGGAGCATCGGGGCCACGAGAGAGATGAACGTGATCGGCAGCGCGAAATCCAGTGCCAGCGCATCGGGGATGGTATTGCCCAGCAAGGCGCCGACGAGCGTCAACGCCGTCCAGACGATCGCGACGGGCAGGGCCGTGCCCATGAAATAGATGATCCGGCGATCCATCGACATCGCCGGGTCGCGTTCGTATTCCACCACGGACAGCGTATAGGATTGGTCGAAAATCAGGTAGCTGACCATCGCCCGCTTCCACAGCGGGGCCTTGCCCAGATGCGGCACCAGGGCCGCCGAATACATCGCCATGCGCAGGTTCACGGCCAGCGCACCGCCCATGGCCAGCCAGACGCCGGCGCCGTCCGTCATCAGCTGCAGCGCGGTGAATTGCGACGCGCCCGCGACCACCAGCAGCGTCATCACCATGGTCTGGGTGATCGGCAGGCCGGCCTCTGTCGCCACGACGCCGAACAGCATCCCGAACGGCCCGATGACGATGACAAAGGGCAGGGAGTCGCGCGCACCGCGCAGAAACAGGGAAATGGCTGTGGAGATGCTCATGCCGGTCGATTATTCTGTGTCGGGGCCGGATAGACCCGGACGGAGGGAATGGCAATCGACGCAGCAGTGGCAGCCCCGCTGGGGGTGATTCTCGGGGGGGGCGCGGCGCGGCGGATGGGCGGTGGCGACAAGGGGCGGCTGCTTCTCGGCGGGCAAACCCTGATCGCGCGGGTGATCGAGAGGGTGTCTCCGCAGGTTGCCGATACCGCGCTGAACGCCAATGGCGACCCGGCCCGGTTCGCGGACCTTGGCCTGCCGGTTCTGAGCGACAGCCTGGCCGATGGCGGGCCGCTGGCGGGCGTTCTCGCCGGGCTTGACTGGGCGGCGGGCCAGGACGCCGCCTGGATCGTGACCGCGCCTGCCGACACGCCGTTCCTGCCCCCCGACCTCGTGCCGCAGCTCCTCTGGGCCGCCGAGACCGCAGGCACCCCCATTGCCCTGGCCGAGACCGCGAGCGGACTGCATCCGACCTGCGGGCTTTGGTCAGTGACTCTGCGCACGGCCCTCGCGCGGGACCTGTCCGGGGGCGCACGCAAGCTCCGCGACTGGGCCGGGGCTCAGGGCTATGCCCTCGCGCATTTTCCCCAGGACGAGGCGTTCCTGAACATCAACACGCCCGAGGATCTGGCCCTCGCGGAGGCGATGCTGTGAGGGTCGACGAGATCCTCGTCGTGGATTGGTCCGGCGGCAATGACCGGGGGCCGCGTCCCAAGAAGGATGCGATCTGGCTCGCGTCGATCCGAGACGGCGCGGCAGAGGCGCCGCTCTACATCCGCAACCGCACCATTGCCGAAGAGCACCTGTCCGCCCGGATCGAGGCGGCGCTGACCGAGGGGCGGCGTCTGACGATCTGCCTCGACTTCGCATTTGGCTATCCGGCCGGGTTTTCCCGCGCGGTCACCGGGTCGCCCGATCCGCTGGCGATCTGGGATTGGCTGGAAGCGCGGATCGAGGACGCGCCGAAGAGCAACAACCGCTTTGATGTCGCGGCGGGGATGAACCGCCTCTTCCCCGGCGTCGGCCCGTTCTGGGGCAATGCGCTGGGCCGCGATATCCCGGACCTGCCGCGCGGCGGTCGGGCACGGACGTTTCTCTGGCCTGAGCCCCGGCGCCTGGCCGAGCGACAGGCGCCGGGGGCGTTCGAGGTCTGGCAACTGGCCTATGCGGGCGCCGTGGGCAGTCAGGTGCTGATGGGCCTGCCGGTGCTCGCCCGGCTGCGGCGGTCGTTCGCGGGTCGGGTCGCGGTCTGGCCGTTCGAGCCTCTGGACGCGGCAGAGGTCGCGCTGGTCGAGGTCTGGCCGTCGCTTATTGCCGATGCCGTCCGCCGCGCGTCCGATCCCGCCGAGATCCGCGATGCCGCGCAGGTGCGGCTGTTGGCGGGTGCGCTTGCAGCCCAGCCGCCAGAGCGGGTGGCCGAGATGCTGGCGGTGCCCGAGGCCGCCTTGGCCGAGGGCTGGATCATGGGGATCGGGCATGAGGCGGCGCTGAACCGGGCGGCCGGATGATCGTGCGCCACGGGTTCGCTCCCGCCGACCGGCCGGCGCTCGCCCGGCTTTACTGGGCGGCGTTCGGCGACAAGCTGGGCCGGGTACTGGGCCCCGAGGACCGCGCCCGCACCTTCATCGCGCAGGTCGCCTCGCCGGATCATGCGCTGTGCATCCATGATGGCGGGCGGCTGATCGGGGTGGCGGGCTTTCACAGCAGGCAGGGGGCGCTGGTCGGCGGCGGAATCTCCGAGCTGGCCAATGTCTACGGCACCTTCGGCGGGATCTGGCGCGGGCTTGCGCTGGGCCTGCTGGAACGGCCCCTGGCCGAGGACGAATTGCTGGTCGACGGGATCTTCGTCGCCGAGACCCACCGTGGCCGCGGAGTCGGGACCACCCTGCTGGAGGCGCTTGCCCGCGAGGCGGTGGCTCGCAGCTGCGCCCGTGTCCGGCTGGACGTGATCAACAGCAACCCTCGGGCCCGTGCGCTCTATGAGCGGCGCGGCTTTACCCCGATCGCTGAGCAGTCAAACCGCCTGCTGCGCCCTTTGTTCGGGTTTCAGACAGCGACCACCATGGTGCGCCGGGTGATCTGAGGGGCCGGCTCAGCCGGCCTCTTCCTCCGATTCGGGCATCCGGACGACCTGGAAGCCGTCGACCGTGGGCACCAGCGCCTGCACACAGGGGCTGGCGCCGTAATTGTCGCAGACGCTGCCATGCCGGGCCAGCAGGATAACCCGCATGTCCTCGAAATCGACGGCGATCCAGTTGAAGCCCCACCAGCTTTGCGACCGGGCGTCGTCGATCACGAAATGCAGCGGTGCCCCGCCGCTGCCGTGCCAGTGCGACATGTTGTAATCGCAGAAGATATTCGAGAAATCGACGACCGCATCGTCGGACAGGCCGTCGCCATCCAGGTCGGCCGACGTCACGGCGCCATCCTGAATCTGGATCCCGCCGGCGTCGATCCGGGCGCATTCCGCCTCGGCCTCGGCCAGGATCTCGTCAACGCGGCCCCCGTCCGCGAGCGCGGGCTGGGCAAGCATCATCAGCAGGGGCAGGGCGGCACGTCTCATCACTTCTGTCCAATTCGGGTTTCGGTGCCCGCGCGGAGGCGGGCGATGTTCGCCGAATGCCGCCAGAAGACCAGCGCCGCAAGAGCAACCAGCAGGATGAGCAGATCTCCGCGTCCCAGCGTCAGCGCCCAGAGTGGGGCCGCCGCCGCGGCCACCAATGCGCCGACCGAGGAATAGCGTGTGGCAAGGGCCGCGACGAGCCATGTGCCGCAGGCCGCAAGCCCCACCGGCCAGCCGAGCGCCAGCAGGATGCCGAGGAAGGTCGCGACCCCCTTGCCCCCCGCGAACCGCAGCCAGATCGGAAAGCAGTGCCCCAGGAACGCCGCAAAGGCCGCTACCTGGGCCGCATCGGGCGCGGCCAGCCACAGCGCGGCCAGCGTCATGAACCCGCCCTTGCCGCTGTCCATCACCAGCGTCAGCAGCGCGGCCAGCTTGTTGCCGGTGCGCAGGACGTTGGTGGCGCCGATATTGCCCGATCCGATCTTGCGCAGGTCGCCCAGCCCGAAGGCGCGGGCGATGACGATCCCGAAGGGGACCGATCCCGCGAGGTATCCAAGCCCGGCCCAGAGGGCGATGACGGGCAGGCTCGAGACGATCTCAGGCATCTCCGCGGCTCCAGATCTTTTGGCCCGCGACCCAGGTGGACAGCACACGGCCCTGCATCCTTGCGCCGTCGAACGGCGTGTTCTTCGATTTCGAGCGCAGCGCGAACCGGTCGAGGATCAGCGGCGCGTCCGGGTCGAACACCATCAGGTCGGCAGGCGCCCCCAGGGCGAGCCGGCCGGTGTCGCGCCCCAGCCGGCGCGAAGGGTTCAGCGAGACGGCGCGGAAGATCTGGCACAGGTCCAGATCGCCGCCATGATAAAGCCGCATCAGCGCGGGCAGGAAGGTCTCGAGCGCGACGGCGCCGCTCGCGGCCTCCTCGAAGGGCAGGCGCTTGCTTTCCTCGTCCTGCGGGGTGTGCATCGACGAGATCACGTCGATCAGCCCCGAGGCGACGGCCTCGACCACGGCCTTGCGGTCGTCCTCGCTGCGCAGGGGGGGCTTGAGCTTGAAGAAGGTGCGGTAGTCGGCCACGTCGAATTCGTTCAGCGTCAGATGGTGGATGCCGACGCCCGCGGTGATGTCCAGCCCGTTGCGCTTGGCGCGTTCCAGCGGGGGCAGGGCGCGGGCTGTGGTGATCTGGTCCACGTGCATCCGGGCGCCGGTCATCTCGGCCATGCCGATTTCCCGGTCCAGCCCCATGCGCTCGGCCATCGGCGAGACGGCGGGCAGCCCGCGCAGCGAGGCGAACTTGCCCGAGGTCGCCGCCGCCCCCGCCGACAGGCCCGGTTCCTGGACATGGACGACGACCAGCGCCCCCAGGCTGCGGGCATAGGTCAGGGCGCGACCATAGACCCTGGTGTCGGTGACCACCCGGTCGCAATCGGTGAAGGCCACAGCCCCCGCGTCGAGCAGGAACCCGATCTCGGTCATCTCGCGCCCCTCGCGGCCCTTGGTCAGCGCGGCCATGGACAGCACCCGCACGGGCGCGTCCTCCGCCGCGCGGCGGGCGACGAATTCCAGAACCTCGGGGGTGTCGATGGTGGGCAGGGTGTCGGGACGCGTGACCATGGTTGTGATGCCGCCCGCCGCGGCCGCCCGCCCGGCCGAGCGGAAGCTCTCCTTGTGGCGCTCGCCCGGTTCGGAGACCTTGACGCCCAGATCTACGATCCCGGGCGCCAGGCAGGCGCCGTCCAGGTCGGTTGCGCCGGCCGGCACCGATGCGCCCTCCAGAACCTCGGCGATCAGGCCGCCCTCGAGGCGCAGGCCGCCCGCGCGGACCTCGTGGCTTTCGGGGTCGATCAACCGGGCATTGGCGAGGATTGTCATGGTCTCTCCGGTACGTTTTGCGGGCTGCCGCTGTCTAGCCGTCGGATCGGGGGTTGTCAGCAGGCTCGGCGACGGTGCTCCAGTCCCAGCCTTCGGGGCGCTTGTCAGCATTGGCCCGGGCGGCGGCACGGACGAGGTCCGCCACGGCCGCGCCGTCCTCGATCAGGTCGAGGCGATGCTCGCGCCAGGTGGTCTGCCAGCCGCCGTGGGGCAGACGAAAGCGCAGGGGGGCGCGGCCGAGGACAACGCAATCGGGCGGGCCGGGCTCCAGCCGGACGGCGGTCGCGTCGAGCGGCCAGATGCAGATGTCTCGCCTGCCCTGGCGGATCAGCGCCCGGCGGTCCGTGACGGCATAGGTCGTGCGCCGCCGCCGCGACGCGTCGACCCACGCTATGAGACCAAGCTGAACGGCGATGATCGCCAGCGTCCCCGGCAGCATCACGCCCGCCCCCGGACTTCCCAGCGCGGCCATGCCGATGGTCGCGGCAACGCCGATCACGCCCCAGACAATGGCGATCTGGTCGGTGATGTGGCGGATCGGTCGCAAGGAGAGGCCCGTCTCCGGCCGACCCTCCCAGAGCAATGTCTCGCCGTCTTCCAGCGGCCAGCCCGTCATCGGCGCCGCGCGTCCTGCTGGACGTCGCGCAGGTGGCGGTAGACCTTGCGGGCATCGTCGATCCGGTGAAACAGCACCGGGACCTTGCTGGTGTAGGTCCGGCGCGCGCCCCCGAAGGAGGCTTTGGAGCGGCGGAAACTGGCGGTGCGGGTCTGCAGCGCGAATTGCACCGAGCCCGGGTCGCCGTCGATCAGCTCCAGCTCGGAGTCCTTGCCGATGGGGTAGTCCTTCAGCGACCGCCCGCCGAACGGAGGGTTGGTCGCGATGAAGGCGCGTTTGCTGGTCACCGTGTAGTAGGTGCGTGTCAGCATGTAACTTTTCCAGAACCGGTGGCCGATGGCGTTCCAGAACCCGATGCAGAAGAAGATGCCGCCGAAGAGGGGGAAGATGCCGATGAAGAACGGCGGGTTGCGAAAGCCGGAGGTGATGTTCAGGGCCATCCCGATCCAGACGGTCGAGAACACCATGAAGAAGATGCCCATGGCCGTGTCCGCGAAGCTCCAGCCCCGGGTGACAATGCCGGGGCGCGGTTGGCCCTGCCACAGGATCGTCTCGCCCTCGTCGAGAATGTCCTCCCAGCCGGGAGGCGTCGTGGTGGCGGTCATCGGCTGGCGTCTCCGGTCTGTCGTTGGGCGCCGCGCTGTGCCTCGATCCGGCGGCGGGTGGCGGCGGGGTCGGCCTGGTACCGCATGAGGTGCTTTTCGCCCCCGATGGTCACGATCTGCACCGCGCTGGCGATGGTGCGCAGCTTGTCGATCCGCTCCAGCCTGACCTGACGCGGCCCCGGTCCCAGCAGGCGCCGGTCGGTCAGGTCCCAGCGCACGGCCAGCTCGTCGGAGGCGAGGTAGAAAGCGCGGACCGCGATGGCCGCCAACCCGCCGACGGCGCCGGTCCACACGAAGGGAGAGCCCATGAGCCAGAGAATCGCCATGCCCCCGGCCATCGCCAGCGCCGCGATCCAGGCATGGTCGCGGTAATAGGTCTGGCGGTCGGGGTGAAAGCTCTCGCTGACCGTCTCTCCGGTCTCCAGCGAGGTTTCGGGGGTGAGGGCATACTCGCTCACGCGATCACCACCATGAGGATCACCAGCAGCAACAGCACGAGCAGTGCAAGCATCGCGATCCTGCCCGACATGGCGGCATCCGACGGCCTTGGCTTTGGGTCGCCGATCAGGCCCTCGGCGCTTTCGGAGCGGAGCTTTTCCATCGGTGCGATGGTGACCGGCTCTGCATAGGTGCCGATCCAGCGTAGCGGCGAGACCGGGCGCAGGGTCCGCCCGCGCACCCCGGCGGACAGCACGATCAGGACGTGGCCCCTGACCGCATTGAGCCGGGCCCTGTCGGCGCGAACGCTCTCGGTGGCAATGCCAAGCCCCTCCGTGAGGTAGCCGGCAAGGCCAAGCCCGTCGAGATTGCTGACCGGGAAGTATTCGTATTGCCCGTGGGGCAAATCTTCGATGCCGAGGGCGCGGGCGATGATCTCGGGGTCGTCGAAGGCGGCGGCCTCTTCGCCCGCGAGCTCCACGGCAAAGATCCGGGCGTGGCCGCGCTCGGTCTCGGGGACGTCCATTGTCGTCATGCCATGACCTCGCGCGGGGCGCGGGTGCCGCGCAGGTTGCGGGCCAGCAGGTCCATCACGGCCATGCGCACGGCGACGCCCATCTCGACCTGTTCCTGGATCACCGAGCGGTTGATGTCGTCGGCCAGGGTGCCGTCGATCTCCACCCCGCGGTTCATCGGGCCGGGGTGCATGACGATGGCGTCGGGCCTGGCATGGGCGAGCTTGGCCGCGTCGAGCCCGTAGCGGTGGAAATACTCCCGCTCGGAGGGGATGAATCCGCCGTCCATGCGCTCCTTCTGCAGTCGGAGCATCATCACGACGTCGACGTCGCGCAGACCCTCCTCCATGTTGTCGAAGCATTCGACGCCGAATTCCTCGACGCCCGAGGGCATGAGCGTCGGCGGGGCGATCAGGCGGACGCGGTTTTCCATCTTGCCAAGCAGCAGGATGTTGGAGCGGGCCACTCGGCTGTGGGCGATGTCGCCGCAGACGGCGATCGACAGGCGATGCAGCCGGCCCTTGGCGCGGCGGATCGTCAGCGCGTCGAGCAGGGCCTGGGTGGGATGCTCGTGCCGGCCGTCGCCGGCGTTGATCACCGCGCAATTCACCTTCTGGCTGAGCAGGTCCACGGCGCCGGAATTGGGGTGCCGCACCACCAGAAGATCGGGGCGCATGGCGTTGAGTGTCAGCGCCGTGTCGATCAGGGTCTCGCCCTTCTTCACCGAAGAGGTCTGCATCCCCATGTTCATCACGTCCGCGCCAAGACGCTTGCCGGCAAGCTCGAAGCTGGCCTGGGTGCGGGTTGAGTTCTCGAAGAACATGTTGATCTGGGTCATGTCCGCCAGGGCGTCCCAGTGGCGGCGGCCGGCCCGCGCGTCCTCGGCGTAGGTCTGGGCGAGGTCCAGAACGGTGGTGATCTCCGTCGGGTGCAGAGGTTCGATGCCCAGAAGATGGGGCGCACGGTATGTCATCGGGGCCTCCTGACGGTCCTCCCCGTTATAGGAACGGTGCGCGGGGGCGGCAAGGTCGGGACGCCGGACGACGCTCGCCTTCGGCATCGCCCCGCCCGCCGTCCCATGGTGTTTCGCGGGGGGCGGACGTAGTCTGGGGACCGATGGATTCGGCGATGGATTTCTGGGCCGCGAAGGCCGTGCTCGACTGGCAGATCGAGATGGGGGCGGACGAGGCGATACTCGACGCGCCGGTCGATCGCTATGATTTGCCGCAGTCCCGGGCGCCGGCCCCGGCCCCGGCCCCGGCGCCTGCCGCCGCCGCCTCGGTGGCCTCGCCGCCGCCCGCCCGGCCGCCGCGGCCGGCGGTCACGGATCCGGTGGCAGAGGCCCAGGCCGCGGCGGAGGCGGCCAGCGACCTCGGGGCCCTCGCTGCGGCGATGGAGGCGTTCGAGCATTGTGACCTGAAGGCCGGCGCCCGGCGGTTCGTTTTCTGCGATGGCCAGCCCGGCGCACGGTTGATGATCGTGGGCGAGGCCCCCGGCCGCGAGGAGGATCGGGAGGGCCGGCCCTTCGTCGGCCGGGCCGGGCAGTTGCTGGACCGGATGCTGACCGCCATCGGCATGGGCCGTGCCGCCGAAGACATCGGCCGGGCCGTCTACATCACCAATGTCCTGCCCTGGCGCCCGCCCGAGAACCGCAAGCCGGAGAAGGCCGAGACCGCCATGTTCCTGCCGTTCCTGCAACGCCACATCGCACTTGCCGCACCCGAGCTGCTGATCCTGATGGGCAACACCCCCTGCGACGCGCTTCTGGGGCGGGCGGGGATCACCCGCCTGCGGGGCACCTGGGCCGAGGTCCTGGGCATCCCCGCCCTGCCGATGTTCCATCCCGCCTACCTGTTGCGGCAACCGCAGGCGAAGCGCGAAGCCTGGGCCGACCTGCTGGCGATCCAGGCCCGCTTGAGGGCGGCGACATGACCGTTCCGGCAAGCCGATCGCACACGCCCACGCTCGCCCCCACGAAGGCCCGGGTATGAGCAGGATCGACGACAGCCGCGATTTCGTGCCGGTGCGAATCGCCGTTCTGACCGTGTCGGACACCCGCACCGCCGCCGACGACCGGTCCGGCGACACGCTGGTCGCGCGGATCGAGGCCGCCGGGCACATCCTGGCCGGCCGCGAGATCGTGTCCGATGATCGCGCCCTGATCGCGGAGCGGTTGCGCCTCTGGTGCGCAGACCCGCAGATCGACGTCGTGATCTCGACCGGGGGCACGGGGCTGACCGGGCGCGACGTGACGGTCGAGGCCCACCGGGACGTCTACGAGAAGGAGATCGATGCCTTCGGCACCGTCTTCACCATGGTGTCGATGGCCAAGATCGGCACCTCGGCCGTGCAGAGCCGTGCGACGGGCGGCGTGGCGCACGGCACCTACCTCTTCGCGCTGCCCGGCTCGACCGGTGCCTGCAAGGATGCCTGGGACGAGATCCTCGTGCTGCAGCTGGATTACCGGCACCGGCCCTGCAATTTCGTCGAGATCCTCCCCCGGCTGGAGGAGCATCGCCGCCGGAAATAGGCGACGGCGCAGGCTACCACATCCTGGCTTGCGCCTCTTCGGCGTAGCGGATGTCGTAGGCCTCGGCATCGAAACCCGCGTCAAGCTCGCGCAGGAAATCCCCCGCGGTCGGAACAGTCGCGCTGAGATCCGCGCCGGACCAGAGCTCTGACCGCAGGATCGCCTTGGCACATTGGAAATAGACCTCGGCGACCGTGATGACGGTCACGGTCCTTGGGTGTTTGCCGTTCTGTTCGAATTCCGCCGTGGCCGCTGGATCTGCAGTGAGCCGGGCGGTGCCGTTCACACGCACCACGTTGGTAGAGCCCGGGACCATGAACATCAGCGACACGCGCCCGTCCCGGACGATGTTGCGCAGGGAATCCGTCCGGTTGTTGCCGCGCCAGTCCGGCATCAAGATCGTGCTGCGATCCGCCACCCGCACGACCGGGTCGGTGTCGCCGCGCGGGCTCGCGTCGGTGCCTTCCGGGCCTACGGTCGACAATATGCAGAACCGCGCGGCCTCGATCCAGCGCAGGTAGGTTGGGCTTATGTGATCGAGGACCTTCTTCAGAGAGGTCGGGACCGGGGGGCCGTAGAGCTGCTCCAGCGTTTCGAGATCATCTATCCATTGCATTGTCGCTCTCCGGTATGGGCGCGAAGCCGGCCTCGGCCATCAGCATGTTGGACCGCTGCTCCACCACCTGGCGAAGCTCGACCATGAAATCGCTCGTGGGCCGGCCCGCCGGGATCGGGTCCAGGAACTCGACCACCGCGAGCCCTGGCGTCCGGCGCAGGCCGCGGCGCGGCCAGAACAGGCCGACGTTGGTAGCCGCCGGGATGCAGGGCGCCCCGACCTCGTGATAGAGGACGGCGGAGCCGATCTTGTAGGGCGCATCGACACCGGGGGCGATCCGGGTGCCCTGCGGATAGATGATCAGCTGGCCGGGATCGGCCTTGCCCTTGCGGACGTCCGAGACCATCTTCTTGATCGCCTGGGCGCGGCGGCCGCGATCCACCGGAATGCAGCCCATCCGGAGGGCGTATTGGCCCAGGATCGGCGCCCAGACCAGCTGACGTTTCATGATGAAGCGCGGCCGCGGGAGGGCGGCGAAGATGATGATGATATCCAGAAAGCTCTGGTGTTTGGCAGCAACGAGCACTTCGCCCGTGGGCGGCGTGCCGCGCACCTCGGTGCGGATGCCCACCATCCAGCGGGCGGTCCAGAGGACCCAGCGGCAATAGGCATGCGCGGCAGCGATCGCCCCGGTCGGCGATGCGATGGCCCAGGGCAGGTAGAGGATCGCTATCGGCAGCATCGCGGCATACATCTGGCCGATGAACAGAAGCGACCGGAGGGTGCGGACCGCGGTCATGACTTGGCGCGGAGGGTTCGGATCGCGGCCCAGCGGGTGGCCAGGAACGCGGTGATCGCGGCCAGCGGCGGGATCACGACGGGCAAGAGCCAGCCGATGCCCTGGAACCCCAGCCCGGTGAGAAAGCCCCCGGCCGCATCGGCCCGTGGCAAAAGCCAGATCGCGGCCATGCCGGCCAGGGTGCCCGCGGCCGCGCCGGTCAGCGCCCGCAGGGTGAAGCGGCGCACGAAGGCCCGCGCGATATAGGCATCCTGCGCACCGACTAGACGAAGCACGCGGATCACCTGGTCGTTGGCCGTCAGCGCGGCCTGGGCTGCAAGGGTGATCATCGCGGCGGTCGAGGCCGCGATCAGCAGGATCGCGGCAATGCCAAGCATCCGCAACCGGCCCGCGGCCTCTACCAGCGGCTGGCGCCAGCGGGTGTGATCGTCCAGAACGGCGCCGGGCACCTCTGCCTGCAGGCGGGCGCGCAGGCCGGTCGTGTCATAGCCGTCGCCGGTCTCGACGATCTCGACGAGCTGCGGGATAGGCAGGGATTCCACCGGCAGATCGGGGCCGAACCAGGGTTCGAGCAGGGCGCGGGCCTCGCCGCCGTCCAGCGGGCGGGCCGTGGCGATCCCGGGGGTGGTCCGCAGCACCTCGAGCGCGGCGGCGGTCTGCCCGGCGATCTGGTCGTCGGGGGCCGAGATCCTGAGGGTGGACGACCGTGCAAGCTCTGCCGACCAGCGCGAGGCGAGCCGCCCGGTGGCCATGGACAGCGCCAATGCGAAGACGGCGAGGAAGGCCATCGCGGCCGAGGTGAAGACAGTGAGCCGGGCGGTGAAACCGGTGGGCGGAACGGCGCGGTCGGCCTGGCTGTCGCCGACGACAAAGGCCAGTATCCGCGCTGGCAGTCCGGGAGAGGTGGTCTGCTCGGCACTGCTCACAGGTCGGCTCCGGCGGCCTGCAGGCGGCGATCCTTCAGGCGCAGCACGCGGGCCTGGACCTGTGCCTTGGCCGCACGGATCAATTGCAGGTCATGGGTCGCGATCAGGACGGCCTTTCCCATGCGGTTCAGCTCGACCAGCAGGGCGAGCAGGCGCTGGGACATTTCCCAGTCGATGTTGCCTGTCGGCTCGTCCGCGATGATGACCTCGGGGGACATGATCACGGCCCGGGCCAAAGCCGCGCGCTGGCGTTCGCCGCCGGAGAGCTCGGGCGGCAGTTGCCCGGCCTGGCGGGTCAGCCCGACCCAGGCCAGAAGGTCCGTCAGGTCCTGGCCCAGCTCGCCGCCGCGTCCTGCGACTGTCAGGGGCAGGGCGACGTTCTCGGACAGGGGCAGGTGGTCGAGGAATTGGCAATCCTGGTGCACGACGCCGATCCGCCGGCGGGCCAGGGCAACACGGTCCCGCTCCATCGACCGCACATCCTCGCCAAAAATTTGCACATCGCCGGAGGTCGCCTTGAGTTCGGCGTAACAAAGCTTGAGCAGCGTTGTCTTGCCGGAACCCGACGGGCCGGTCAGGAAGTGAAACGACCCGGGCGCAAGGCTCAGCGAGAGGTCCGAGAAAAGCTCGCCCCCGCCATAGCTGTACGCGACATGTTGAAGCTCGATCACCCCGGGGCTCTCCCTTTTGCACGTTCTGCCCAAATCGGCCGGGTGTTGCAATCTCCACGCGCCGGTGTCTGGCGGCTTTGCAATCGCATTGGAAATGAGGCAGGATTCTGCCGACGAACCGGGATCGGCCTGCCAAGTGCAGTCGCCGGGCAGCGAGGACATCAGAATGCGGCTGATCTGCCCCAATTGCGCGGCACAATATGAGGTTCCGGACGACGTGATCCCGGATGCGGGGCGCGACGTTCAATGCTCAAACTGCGGACAGACATGGTTCGAATATCGCGGGCAAACGGCTGAGCCCGAACCCGAACCGATCGCGGCGCCTGCTGCCGCCGATCCGGTAGAGGATGCGACGGGTGAGGAGGCGTCCGAGGCGGAGACCGCACCTCCCCGGACCTCCGAGTCGGAGGTAGCCGCCGCCCCTCGACGCCGGAGCCTCGATCCCGCGGTCGCGGATGTCCTGCGGGAAGAGCGTGCCACTTCGACGGCGCTGCGGCGCCCCCGTCAGCCGGACCCGATGGAAAGCCAGGGCGACCTGGCCCTCGATACGCCGCCCAGATCCGTGCGCCCAGCCGCCGCCCCGCCGGCCGACCAGAGGCCTCCGCGCAAGGACAGTCTTCCCGATATCGACGAGATCAATTCGACCCTGCGGCCGGCGGACGAGCCGGCGCAGGATCCGACCGACACGCGGACCGCCGCCGAGAAAACGGCGCAGACCCATCGGCGCGGCTTCCGGATTGGTTTCGGCGTGGTCCTTCTGGTCGCGGCTGCGGCCACCGGGGTCTATCACTTCGCACCCCGTATCGCGGAAACCGTCCCGGCGACTGGCCCCGCGCTTCTGGCATATGTCGACAATGTCGACGCGGCGCGTCTCTGGCTCGACCTGAACCTGCAGGGGATCATCGACGGGATGTACGACGCTGACGACACTCCGGCCGAGTGATCCGAGGCGGTCGATTATTCGCGAATAATCGGACAGAAAATTCGCGAATTTTCTGGGGCCCGGAGTGTCCCGTCGCGCTCAGAAGCGTTTGAGGAGGCGGCGCAGGTAGTCCAGCTCTTCTTCGGACCGGCCCTGATCCGCGGATCTCCGACGCAATTCTTCCAGCAATTCCTCGGCCCGGCGATAGATATCCTCGCCCTGCAGAAGGTTTTCTTCGGTGCCGAACTGACCTGATTCGCCGAGTTGACGGCCCAACGGATCGCGCCGCATCGGTTCCACCCGGCCGGTCGCGTCGCCCTGCTGCTGTCCCTGGCCCGGCTGCTCTTGCGAGTTTTCTGCAAGCGCTCGGCTTAGGTCCCGTATGCCTTCGCGCAGGGCATCCATGGCTTCGGACTGCCGGTCTATGGCCTCGGCCATGTCGCCCTCCCTCAGTGCGTCCTCGGCCCCGTCCATGGCGGATTCGGCGCGTTCGAGCGACCGTCGCGCACCGTCGGCCGCCTCGCCGCCCAGGTTCGGGAGGTTCTGTTGCTGGCGCTCCAGTTCGTCGCGCAGGGCCTGCTGACGGTCGGCCAGAGATTGCTGGGTGCCCTCACCCTGTCCGGGTTGTCCGGGTTGGCCGCCCTGGGGCTCCCCCTCGCCGGATTGCTGCCCGGGTTGATCGCCCGGCTCACCGCCCTGACCGGGCTGCTGGCCCGGCTGTTGACCCTGCTGCTGCTGACCCTGCTGGTTCTGGCCGAATTGTTCCTGCAGATCGCGGAACGCCTCGTCAGAGAGCCCCTGCTGGTCGCGCAGCGTCTCGCTCAGGTCCTGCATGGATTGCTGGCCCGGAGATTGCTGCCCGCCGCCCTCACCCTGGGTGACCTGCATGTTCTCCATCAGCTGGTTGAGCTGCTCCATCAGCTCTTGGGCCTCGGCCATCCGGCCTTCTTCCATCAGCTCCTGGATCCGGTCCATCAGCGCCTGAAGCTCGTCCTGGGTGAACTCGAAGGTATCGCCCTCGGCGGTCTGCGGCTCGTCCGTCCCGTCGCCCTCCTGCGGGCCCGCTTGTTCCGCCAGCATTCGGGTGTAGTCGTCCACCGCCTCGCGCAATTCCTGCATGAGCTCGGAGATTTCCTCGTCCGAGGCGCCGTTGCGCATCGCTTCCGCCAGCCGTTCCTGGGCGCGGCGCAGCCGTTCGCGGGCATCGGTCAGGGTGCCTTCCTCCAGCTGGATCGCAAGATCCCACAGGGCCTCGGCGATCTCATCCCGGCCGGCGTCGTCGATGCCGAACTCCGCCATCATGGACAGCCGCCGGGTGATGACCCGTAGCCGCAAATATGACGTCTCCGACCGGATCAGCCCGTCTTCGGGACGATAGGCAATGGCCTTGAGCAGGTCGGAGACCCGCCCGGCATTCGCCTTGGACCAGAGCAGATCGCGGCGCTGTTCGATCACGGCCCGGGCGACGGGCTGAAAGAATCGCCGGCCGGGCAGGATCATCGGTTCGGGCGGGGCCGCGCCCACCTGCTCCAAAGCGTCCCGGACCTCCAGCGTCACGGTCACCGGCAGGTTCGCCCAAGGATGCTGCGAGAAATCGTCGATCAGCGCCTCGGTGAAGTTCGAGCGGTCGCCCGCGAATGGCATCGGCAGGTCGAGGGTCACCGGCTCGCGAGGTTCCGGCGCCCGGGTCAGCCCGAATTGCCGGTCGACCGCATCGAGATCCAGCGCGATCACCGCACGCCCGGCGGTCACGGCGTAATCGTCCGTCGCGGTGAACGGCAGGGACATCTCTCCCAGGGCCTCCGCCTCGACGGGGCCGGCGGTGGCGACGCTCGGCGGGGCGTCGTCGATCACCGCGATCTCCCAGCTCGTTCCGCCCGGGCCGTCGATCACGATCCGGCCGTTGCGCTCGACGGCGAAGGTCTGTTCGGGATCGGCCGCCGCGGGCACGGCGGCGTCTTCGTCGGCCACGACTTCGGGTCGACCGGATACGGTCTCGTTCACACTCAGCGCCCCGATCTCGCCGTAAAGGCGCAGGGTCACCTCGGAGCCCTCCGGCACCCGAAGCGGCCCCTCGGGGATGTCGTTGAGATAGAGCGACGGCTTGCCGGTATAGGCCGGCGGCTCCACCCAGCCTTCCCAGACGGGACCTGTCGCCAATACCTGCTCGCCGGCGCCGGGGGTCATGTCGGAGACGCTTGTGACCCGCAGGAGAGATCCGAACAGCAGCGCCGCCGTGAACGCCAGAAGCGCCATGAACCGCAGCCCGTAAGGGTCGCGCGACGAGACCCGCAGGTCGGGCTCCGCCCCCCGCGCGTCGCGGCTGCGCGCCGCCATGCGGGTCTGGTGCGCCTGCCATACGGCGGCCGAATCCGCATCAGCCGACCCGATAGCCTGGCTGTCAGCCAGTGCCGCAAGCGGCCGGCCGGGCAGCGACGCATCCACGCGGGCCATCGCCTCGGCCCGGGTGGGCCAGTGAAACGCCCGGACCCCGCGCCAGGTGAAATAGCCCAGCGCCAGGACAGCCGCGACCGCCAGCGCCCAGAACAGCTCCAGCGGCAGGCGGTCGTGCCAGCCCATCATCATCGGCGCCAGAATGACGAAGACAACCGACCAGAGCGGCCAGAAACAACGGGTCACACGTTCGGCCACAAGACCCAGACGGGTCAGGGCAACGGGCCTCCGAAGGTGAGGAAGAGCGCGGTGAAGGTCGGTCAGAACGGCGCTCCTTTCGGTCCAACCCTCAAGCTAGGGCGCTCAGAGCCATGGGGGAAGGGTATCTCGCGCAATCATCTCGTCAAAGGTCGGTCTTGCGCGGATAACTGCGAATTGATCGCCGTGCACCAGCAGCTCGGGCACCAGGGCGCGCGAATTGTATTCGCTGGCCATCACCGCGCCATAGGCCCCGGCCGACCGGAACGCGACCAGATCGCCCTCGGCCATCGCAGGCATCTCGCGGCCCTTCGCGAAGGTGTCGCCGGATTCGCAGATCGGCCCGACGATGTCGTAGGGCCGCGTCTCGGCCCCCGCGCCGGGTTCCCTGACCGGGACGATATCGTGCCAGGCATCATACATCGCGGGCCGGATCAGGTCGTTCATCGCCCCGTCGAGAATAAGGAAATCGCGCCCCTCGCCGTTCTTCACGTAGATCACTCGGCTGAGCAGGATACCGGCGTTGCCCGAGATCAGCCGGCCGGGCTCTATTTCCACCTCGCAGCCCAGATGGCCCACGGTGCGCCGGATCAGCGCGCCATAATCCGTCGGCAGCGGCGGCACCTCGTTCGACCGGGTGTAGGGGATGCCCAGCCCGCCGCCCAGATCCAGCCGCTCGATCACGTGACCATCCGCCCGCAGCGCCTCGGTCAGGTCGGCAACCTTGCGGTAGGCGGCCTCGAACGGGGCGAGCTCGGTCAGTTGGGAGCCGATATGGACGTCGATGCCCACGACCTTCAGGCCCGGCAGGGCGGCGGCCTCGGCATAGACCTCGCGGGCCCGGGCGATCGGGATGCCGAACTTGTTCTCGGATTTGCCGGTGGCGATCTTGGCGTGGGTCCTGGCGTCGACATCGGGGTTCACCCGCACCGTGATGGGGGCGACCTGGCCCAACGAGACGGCGACCTCCGACAGGGCCCGCATCTCGGGCTCGCTTTCGACGTTGAACTGGCGGATTCCGCCCTCGAGGGCCATGCGCATCTCTTCGCGGGTCTTGCCGACGCCTGAAAAGACGATCCTGTCGCCGGGCACGCCGGCCGCCCGGGCCCGCGCGTATTCGCCGCCCGAGACCACGTCCATCCCCGCGCCCTCGGCCGCCAGAAGCTTGAGGATCGCGATGTTCGACAGGGATTTCATGGCGAAGCAGACCATGTGCGGCATGCCGGAGAGCGCCTCGTCGAACAGCTTGAAATGCCGCAGCAACGTGGCGGTGGAATAGACATAGGCCGGGGTGCCGACCGCCGCGGCGATGTCTTCCAGTGCCACGTCCTCGGCCATGAGCCGACCGTTGCGATACTGAAAATGATCCATGGTCCGTCCTCCGGATCGGCGCCCGACCCAAAACTTGCGCAGTCAGAAAAGCCCGGGGGGCGCGGCCCTCAGACCGGTCGCGTCCTCAGGAAAAGGTAGAGCGGCAGACCGCAGCTGACACCGATGCAGAATGTCGCCGGGATCGCCACGAGCGCCAGCCAGTTCTTGCGGACCCAGACCTCGGCGATGATCCAGATCGTCAGCGCGATGGCCGCGATCGTCAGATCCCAGACCAGCCCCGTGGTCGAGGCGTTCACGTACCAGGCGTCGATCAGGCTGCCGAAGGACCAGTCGTTGGCCCGTAGCCAGGTGACGAACCAGAACATCGGGTGGATCGCCCCCCAAAGCGCCAGCGCGAGGTAGATCATGCGTATGAACGACATCATTCAGCTCCCAGAACGGGGGGGACAGGGCCGGGTCCGCCGGCGGGCCGGACCGGGTCGCCGTCGGCGCCGCAGGCGGCCAGCAACAGCAGCAATGTCACGATTCTCATCCCAGCACCTCGCGCCAGCGGGCGGCCTGGCGGCGGACCTCTTTGGGCGCGGTGCCGCCGTAGCTGACCCGCGAGGCCACCGAGGCATCGACGGTCAGGACGCCGAACACATCCTCGGTGATCGCGTCGTGGACGTCCTGCATGTCGGCGAGCGTCAGGTCGGCAAGGTCGCATGCCTTCGCCTCGGCCATGGCCACCAGGGCGCCGGTCACATGATGCGCCTCGCGGAACGGCAGGCCGAGCGCCCGGACCAGCCAGTCCGCCAGGTCCGTCGCGGTAGAGAACCCGGACGCGGCCGCCGCCCGCAGGGCGTCGCGGTTCGCGGTCATGTCGGCCACCATCCCGCCCATCGCCCGCAGCGCCAGCAGCCAGTTGTCGGCGGCGTCGAAGACCTGCTCCTTGTCTTCCTGCATGTCCTTGGAATAGGCCAGCGGCAGCCCCTTCATCACCGTCATCAGCGCGACGTTGGCGCCGAAGATGCGCCCCAGCTTGGCGCGCAGCAGCTCTGCCGCATCCGGGTTGCGCTTCTGCGGCATGATCGACGAACCTGTCGACCAGCGGTCCGACAGACGCACGAACCGGAACTGCGCGGACGACCAGATCACCAGCTCTTCGGCCAGCCGCGACAGGTGCATCGCCGAGATCGACGCAACCGCCAGGTATTCCAGCGCGAAGTCCCGGTCCGACACGGCATCGAGCGAATTGGCGCAGGGGGCGGCAAAGCCCAGCGCCTCGGCGGTCATTTGGCGGTCGATGGGGAACGAAGTGCCGGCCAGCGCCGCGGCCCCCAGCGGGCATTCGTTCATCCGCGTCCGCGCATCGCGCAGGCGCGACAGATCGCGGCCGAACATCTCGACATAGGCCATCATGTGGTGGCCCCAGGTGACCGGCTGCGCGGTCTGCAGATGGGTGAACCCCGGCATCACCCAGTCTGCCCCGGCCTCGGCCTGGTCGAGGCAGGCCCGCATCAGCGCCAGAAGGGCGTCCTCTGCCATGTCGCATTGCTCGCGCACCCAGAGGCGGAAATCGGTCGCCACCTGGTCGTTGCGCGACCGGCCGGTGTGCAGGCGCTTGGCGGGGTCGCCGATGATCTCGGTCAGCCGCGCCTCGACATTCATGTGGATGTCTTCCAGGGCGGTGGAAAAGGCGAAGCTGCCGGTCTCGATCTCTGACAAGACGGTGAGCAGCCCTTCCCGGATCATCTCGGCATCACTATAACTCAGGATACCTGTGGCGGCCAGCATGGCGGCATGGGCACGCGACCCGGCGATATCCTGCGGGGCCAGCCGCCTGTCAAACCCGATCGAGGCGTTTATCGCCTCCATGATCGCATCGGGACCTTCGGCAAAGCGGCCGCCCCACATCTGGTTGGACTGGGTATCTGAGGGAGACGACATGAGGAAGGGCCCCGGCATGAGCTTCAAGACTGCGCTGCTTTATACGGGGCTGGCCCTCGTTGCAAACACCGCTCTCGGCGATATTTCGGATCTGCGCGATGGGGACATGCGCAAGCTGGCCGTTCACGCGGAGCCGATGGCGGTGTCCGACGCCGCCTTCGAGGCCGAGGACGGCAGCCCCGTCACCATGGCCGATCACGCCGGCCAGATCGTGTTGCTGAACTTCTGGGCGACATGGTGCGCCCCCTGCCGCGAGGAGATGCCCGCGCTCTCGGCGCTTCAGACCGATTTCGGCGGAGAGGATTTCGCGGTCGTCACCGTGGCGACGGGGCGCAATCCGCCGCAGGCGATGGCGCGGTTCTTCGACGAGATCGGGGTAGAGAACCTGCCCCTGCATCGTGATCCGACCCAGAGCTTTGCGCGGGAAATGGGCGTCCTGGGCCTGCCGGTGACGGTGATCCTCGACCGCGACGGCCAGGAGGTTGCCCGGTTGCAGGGCGGGGCGGACTGGGACACCGAAAGTGCCCGCGCCATCGTGGCGGCCCTGATCGACGGGGATTGACCGCCGAGGGGCGCAGGCCATCGGCCTCGGCCCGCCGGCAAGCCCCGATCGTCAGGCCCGCCCGGCCGCGTCCGACAAGAGCAGCGGATCAATGCCTAAGGATTTCATCGCGGCCGTCCATTTGTGCTCGTTCGCGCGGCCGAACACGATGTCGCGCCGGGCCGGGCAGGTCAGCCAGCCGTTGGAGGCGATCTCTCCCTCCAGCTGGCCGGGGCCCCAGCCGGAATAGCCCAGCGCCAGCAGAGACGAGGTCGGCCCGCGGCCCTTGGCGAGCTCTTCGAGCACGTCGAGGGTGGCGGTGAGGCCGACGTCGTCATCCACCGGCATGGTCGCCCCTTCGGAGGCGTAGTCGGTCGAATGCAGCACGAAGCCCCGCGCCCCTTCGACCGGGCCGCCGTAGTAGACCCGAATGTCGCGCGTCTCGGGGCCCGGCACGATTTCGAGCTGGTCGAGAAGGTCGGGGAAGTTCACCTCGGGCGTGGGCTTGTTCACGATCAATCCCATGGCCCCATCCTCGGAATGGGCACACAGGTAGATCACGGCGTGATCGAACCGGGGATCGCCCATGCCGGGCATGGCCACCAGAAGGCGACCGGCGAGAGAGGTGGGCTCTGGTGTCATACCAGAATGATGTGGTGCCGGGGGGCAACTGACAAGGGCGAGAAGCGGAAAGCCTCGCCGCAACGTGACTTTTTCTTTCCGTGCGGCGGTTCTATCGTCCCCGCATGCTTCGCAGTCTCGCCCTCGCCTGCGGCTTTCTGGCCGCCGCCGCGTCTCCCCTGTCCGCACAAAGCGCGGTGCCCGAGGGCGTGGTCTCCGTGCGGCTTCTGCCCGGATGGCGGACCGATCGGGGCACCCATATGGCCGGGTTGGAAGTGACCCTCGCGCCCGGGTGGAAGACCTATTGGCGTGCGCCGGGGGATGCGGGGATTCCGCCGCTGTTCGACTGGGGGCGGGTCGAGAACGTGAGCGGCGTGCAGATGCACTGGCCCGTCCCCGAGGTCAGCCACAGCAACGGCATGCGGTCCATCGGCTATGCCGGCCATGTGGTGATCCCGATGGAGTTCACGACCCCCGCGGACGGTGTCGCGGCCCGGCTGTCGGGCGAGGTGGAGATCGGCGTCTGCGCCGAGGTCTGCATTCCCGTCCGGCTCTCGGTCGCGGCGGAGCTGCCGCCCGGGGCCGGGCACCGGTCACCGCAGATCCTCGCCGCGCTGGTCGACCAGCCGGTGTCGGGGGCCGATGCCGGCGTCACCTCGGTGCGCTGCCGGCTGACGCCCACGACCGACGGGCTGCGCTTGCAGGCCGAGCTGGGGGTGCCGGCGATAGGCCGCACCGACGATGTCGTGATCGAGGCGGGGGACCCGCAGGTCTGGGTGTCCGAGCCGGTCACCTCGCGCAGCGGCGGTGTGCTCTCGGCCGAGGCCGACCTCGTTCACATCGACGGCGGCGCGTTTGCGCTGGATCGGTCCGCCTTGCGCTTCACCATCCTGGGCCGCGACCGGGCCATCGACATCCGGGGCTGCGACTGACCTTTCGGGTTGGCGGTCTCTGTCGATCCGGCGGTGGTCTTTCTGGCCTGTGTCGGATGCCTCCGGCGGGAGTTTTTCGGCCAAGATGAATGTCTGGTCGGGCCCTTCGGGGTGCCGGCCTCCGGCTGTCTCAGGTCTCGTTCGGGTCGGCACTCCGATAACCGCGGGTGATGCCGAAGGCGAGGGCCGCGACGACGTAGAGCGCCAGCAGCACTGCCCCGAGGCTGGCCGCGAAGAGGGCAAGCTGGCGGGACGTGCTGTCGATGTCGAAGGGCAGGGCGTTCGCGAGGGCCGGCCAGGGCGTCCCGAACAGGATCGTGTGACCGAGGGTGGCGCCGAACAGGGCGAGGGCGGCGAAGCCCCCGGCCAGGGCCGGCCAGGTTACGGCGGCCGTCTGTGCGCCGAAGGCGCGGCGCGCCGCGCGGGCCTGTTTGCCGATGTCGGACTGGATCGCCATGAGCGCCGGCACGACCATCAGCACGAGGACCATGCCGAAGCCCAGGCCGAAAACCAGCGTGACCACCGTGGGCTTGAGGAATTCCGCCTGGCTCGATCCCTCGTAGAGCAGGGGCGCAAGGCCCAGCACCGTCGTGAGCGTCGTCAGCAGGACCGGCCGCAGGCGGTCCGCGGTGCCGTCGACGATGGCGGGGATCAGCCCGCGATCCTCGGCGTATTCGTCGATGGTCGTCACCAGCACGATGGAATCGTTGATGATGATCCCGATCATCCCGATCAGCCCGACCACCGAGAAGATCGACATCGGGATTTCCCAGACATTGTGCCCCATTATGGCCCCCACGAGGCCGAAGGGGATGATGGCCATGACCACGATCGGCCTGGTCCAGCTGGAGAAGATCCAGGCCAGCGTGAGGAAGATGCCGGCCAGCACCAGCGTTATCCCTGTCCGGGCGTCGGCCATGAACGCCCGTTCCTGTTCCGCGAGGCCGGAGAGGCGGGTCTGGATGCCATGGGTTTCCTCGAGTGCGGGCAGGATGTCGTCGCCGATGATCTGGTTGATCTCGGAGGCGCGGTCGGCGTCGTCGTCGGTCAGGTCTCCGGTCACCGAGATCAGCAGGATCCCGTTCTCGCGCCGGATCGTCGAGAAGCCGGTCCGGCTGTCGACGGTGACGATGTCGGCCAACGGCACGTAGACCCCGCCCGGGGACCGCATCTGGGTGCGGTCGAGAAAGTCCGCCGTCAACTCTCCGTCCGGAAGCTCCACCCGGATCGTGGCGGAGCGGGCGCCGGAGGGATAGCTGGCCGCCTCGATACCGCCGAGGCGGTCGCGCAGGGTGTTGCCCAGCCCGTCGATGGTAAAACCGAGCGCCTGGCCCCTTGGGGTGAGCGAGAGGATCAGCTCTTCCTTGTCATAGGCCAGGTTGTCTTCGACCGCCGTGATCTCGGCGAATTGCAGAAGCTCGGACTTGAGGTCCTCGGCCGCGGCCTTGAGCTCTTCGGGATTGGCGCCGAAAAGCTGAATGTCGATGTCGTCCCCGCCCGGTCCCTGGCCCCAGGAGCGGAAGCTGACGGTCTCGGCCAGCGGGTGCTGAACCACCTCGTCCTGCAGCGCCGAGACGAAGGCGAAGCTGGAATAGGGGCGCAGGTCGGCGTCGATCAGCTCGATCGAGACCGAGCCGAGCTGGTCGGCATCCTTGGTGTCGGAGCCCGAGATCGCCCGCCCGGTGTTGCCGCCGACCTGGGCGATGGCGTAATCCACCGGATTGGTGCCGTGTTCCTCCTCATAGCGGGCGCCGAGAGCCTCGACCGCGCGCTGCATCTCTCGCATCATCTCGAGCGTGTCCTCGCGGGTGGCGCCGGGAAGCATCGCGAAATTGCCGGTGACGGAGCCCTGTTCGGGCGAGTTGAAGAACCGCCATTGCACATCGCCGCGGACCAGCAGGGCGGCCTGCCCGCCCAGCACCAGCACCATCCCGGCAAAGACAGGGTAGCGCGCCCAGATGACCAGGCGCATGAAGGGGCGAAACAGCGTGTCACGGACCCAGTTGAAGCCCCGGTTCACGAGCCGTGAAGGGATGTCGTACCAATGGTTCTTGTTCGCGGCGGCGACCGCGTGGCTCATGTGGTTGGGCAGGATCAGAAAGCATTCGGCGAGGGACGCGATCAGAACGGCGATCACGGTGAAGGGGATGTCGGCGATCAGATCGCCGAAGGTGCCGCCAATTGCCACCAGTCCGAAGAACGCGATCACGGTGGTCACCGTTGCGGAAAACACCGGCAGGAACATCTTCTTGGCCGCGTTCTCGGCCGCCTCGACAGGGCCCTCGCCCAATCGCCTGACGCGGAAATCGGCGTGCTCGCCCACCACGATGGCGTCGTCCACGACGATGCCGAGCGTGATGATCAGCGCGAAGAGCGAGATCATGTTGAAGGTCAGCCCGGCCATGTACATCACGAAGATCGCCGCGCACATGGCCACCGGGATGCCCGCCGCCACCCAGAACGCGGTGCGCGCGTTGAGGAACAGGAACAGAAGCGCCACGACAAGGCCGAGCCCCATCAGCCCGTTGTCGATCAGGATGTCGAGCCGCCCGGTGATGTAATCTGCCCGGGTGCGGATCAGGTCGATCTGCACGCCGGCGGGCAGGTTGGCCTGGAATTCACGCGCGGTTTCCTCGACCAGCCGCTGCAACTGTATCGTGTCGCCCCGTTCGGAGCGCGCGACGCTGACCGTGATCGCGGGGTCGGATCCGACGAAATAGGCCTGTTCCCGGTCCACGCCGAGCGATGTGATCGTGGCGATGTCGCCGATGGTCAGCTCCGACCGGTCGGGGTTGGAGCGCAGGACGATCCCCGCGATCTCCTCGGGACTGCGCTTGGCGGTGCCGGTCCGGACCCGGGCGGAGCCGGAGACGTCGCCGGCAGGGTCGGTGTCGGCCTCGGCACGGATCGCCTGCGCGATTTCGGACAGGGTGACGCCATGTTCGATCAGCGCCAGGGACGGTACCTCGATCAGCGTCGAGGGCGCGGCAATGCCCTGGATCGTGGTCTGAGTCACGCCCGCCTGGAACAGGCGCAGAGTGAATTCATCGGCGAACCTTGCCAGCTGGTCGGTGCCCACCGGCCCGCGGATGACCACATCCGTCACCCGGTCGGTCCAGCCGCCCGAGCGGACCTCGGGGTCCTCCGCTGCCTCGGGCAAGGACGAGATCGTGTCGACCGCGGCCTGCACGTCCTCGGTCGCCTTTTCGATGTCCCAGCCGGGTTCGAATTCCAGCGAGATGCGGCCGCGCCCCTCGGTCGAGCGCGCCTCACTGTCGGTCACCCCTTCGACGGCCAGCAGCACAGGGGACATGACCTGCACGACGGCCCGGTCGACATCCTCCGCGCCGGCCCCGTCCCAAGAGACGCTGACGGTGACGCTGTCGACCACGATGTCGGGAAAGAACTGGGCCCGCATGTTGGGAACGGCCCAGAGCCCCGCGCCGATCATCAGCACCAGGAACAGGTTGGCCGCGGTCCGGTGCCGGGTGAAATAGCTCAGGATGCCGCGCGGGCGGTCGGTTCTGCGGGCGTCGGCCATGGATCAGCTCCCCATCCGGCTTTCGAGCCGGGCAACCACCTCGGCAGACACTTCTTCCTCTTCCAGCTGCGCGAGGATCCGGGACTTCGCCTCGTCCGGCATCCGCGAGCCTTCGACGAAGGCCTTGAGGCGCGCCCTGCGGTCGGGCTCCAGCCGCAGGGTCTGCGGACCCTCCGGCAGGGCCGAGGCGCCGCCCGGCAGGATCGGCCGCACCTTGATCCCTGCGCCCAGAAGGGGCGAGCGTTCCGCGACGACCATCGACCCGCCCAGATCGGTGCCGCGGACGATCACATCGTCCCCCTGCCGGCGCAACAGCTCCACCTGGGCCAGTTCCAGTCGCTCGCCCTCGCCGACCACAAGCACGGTGCCGTCGGCGGCGACCGCGGTCGCCGGCAGACGCGCCACCCGCTCCAGCGCGGGCTCTGCGATGGTCACGGTGACGAAATCCCCGGGCCGGAACGCCGGCGCGGCGTCAAGCCGCGCAAACAGCAGCCGCCCGGTCTGACCTTCGGCGACCCCGGCACTTTCCCGGCTGAGCACGCCGCGGGCAGTCAGATCGACACCGGAGACGTCGAGCGTCACGGTCACCGGGGATTGCCGAAGGGCGCCCTCCGCATCCAGCAGCCGCGCGTATTGCGAGGTCGAGACCCGGAACGCCACCTCAAGCCGGCTCGGGTCGATCAGCTGCGCCAACAGCTCGTTCGACGTGATCCGCCCTCCTTCGATCACCGAGACCCCGGACAGGGTGCCGGCAAAGGCCGCCCGGATCTCGGTGTCGCCAAGGGTCCGCTCGGCCTCGTCGAGGTCGATGCGAATGCGGGACAATTCGGTCTGGGCGGAATCGATGCGCGCCTCGGCCTGCGCGACCGATTGGCGCCGCGACAGCACGGCGGCCCGCGCGGCCGACGCCGCAAGCTCCGCATCCTCCAGCGCCGCCGCGGTGACCACGCCCCGGCCGGCCAGGTCGCGCTGCCGCTCCAGGGCCTGCGTGCGCAGGGTCACCTGGTCCTCGGCGGCGGCCAGCTCGTCTTCGGCCAGGTTCAGCGCCCGCTCGGCGTCGCGCACCTCGGCCAGGCCGTCCTGCAGATCGGCCTGAGCGCGGGCAAGCGCGGATTGCGCATCGGTCGGATCCACCCGCAAGAGCACCTCGTCGGCCGCCACGGTGCCGCCTTCGACAAAATTGTCGGCCACCGAGACGACCGTCCCGCCCACCGAGGCGCGAAGATCAAGCGTCCGCTGGCTGCGCAATTCGCCGAAGACGTCGAGCTCGGGGATGATGGATTCCGGAGTGAAATCGACCACGTTGACCGCGATGACCCGCTCGCGCTGCGGAAACGCCCGGGGCTCGGCGTTCATACGCGTCTCGACCGCGTCGAAAACGGTCCGACCGGCCAGCGCGAAAAGCGCCAGGGTGACAGACAGCAGGAAAATGCCGACAAGACTGCGGCGCAAGAATCTCATGAAAGTGTCCCCGGCTTCATGGTCAAACCACCCTGACGCATAGAAGTAGTCCAGCACGACATCGATTCAACGACGGGGCGTTCTGTTTCCGTCGCCCGCAGTGAGAGTTCCCTGGTCGTCAATGCGGCCCCTTCTTCTGGTTTCAAATATCCCGGGGGTGAATTGGACCGGCACGGGCCAAGAGGGGGCAGCGCCCCCTTGTTACCCGATCGGACAATCCATGACCTCGAGCTGGATCGCGAAGGTCGTCGCGGGTTCGTATTTCTGTCCGCCGACGTCGATGTAAAGCCGAGCGCCCTCTACGAAGAGATCCGCGTCCGACAGGGTTCCCGTGCTCAATTCGGTGTCGACCCGGGCAGAGCGGAACAGCACGCAATCGACGAGGAAATCTAGAACATATCCATTGAAACCGATTTCGGGGAAATACGCCGTGCTGTCCGGCGGGTAGCGGATGACGACCCGGTCGTCCGAGATGTCCACGTAGGCCGGGACGATGTCCCAGCCGTTCTGTGGCCCTTCCTGCTCCAGCCCGTATTCGAGCCCGGGGCCGACCTCTGCGACATGGCGCGCACCTTCGAAGATCGGCTTGTCGCGGTCGTCCTCATAGAGCAATGCGCCGAACGTGACGGTGCGGCCCTCAAGGCCGCCGGAGGTCTCGCCCAGCGCCGGCGCCGCCAGCAGCAGCGCGAGGGCCAGACCCCGGATCACGCAGCCAGGCCTCTGGTCCCGAGGCCAAGATATTTCTTGCGTCGATTGTCGCGCAGCGCCTTGCCGTCCTGACCGGTGAGTTCGGACAACATGGCGCCGATCGCCTTGCCCACCGCGTCGATCGTCGCCGCGCGGTTGCGATGGGCGCCACCGGTCGCCTCGGGGATGATCCGGTCGCAGACGCCCAGTTCCGCCAGGTTCTGCGCGGTCAGTCGCAGCGCCTCGGCCGCCTCGCGCATTTTCTCGGCGTCCTTCCAGAGGATCGAGGCGCAGCCCTCCGGCGAGATTACCGAGTAGATCGAGTGCTGCAGCATCGCCACGCGGTTCGCCGTGGCGAAGGCGACGGCGCCACCCGATCCGCCCTCGCCGATGATCACCGAGACCAGCGGCACCTGCAGCCGCAGGCAGGTTTCGGTCGCCCGGGCGATGGCCTCGGACTGGCCGCGCTCTTCGGCGCCCTTGCCGGGATAGGCGCCGGGGGTGTCGACGAGGGTCACCACGGGGATGCCGAAGCGGTCGGCCAGGTCCATCAGGCGGATCGCCTTGCGATAGCCCTCGGGGCGGGCCATGCCGAAATTCCGCTCGATCCGGCTCTTGGTGTCGTTGCCCTTCTCGTGGCCGATGACCATGACGGGCCGCCCCTCGAGCCGGGCGAGCCCGCCCATGACCGCATCGTCGTCGGCGAAATTGCGGTCGCCGGCCAAGGGGGTCCACTCGGTGAAGAGCGCGTCGATGTAATCCTTGCAATGGGGCCGCTCGGGGTGCCGCGCCACCTGGCATTTGCGCCAGGGCGTGAGATCGGCATAGAGCGACTTGAGAAGGTCGGCCGCCTTCTTGTCGAGGCCCTTGGCCTCGTCCTCGACATCCATGCCTTCGGTCGTCCTGGCAAGAGAGCGCAGCTCGGCCGCCTTGCCCTCAATCTCCGCGAGGGGTTTTTCGAAATCGAGGTAGATGGTCATGAAGAGTCCCGGGGTGAACGCGTTGGAAGGCTATATGGCGCGTTGGCCGGTCTGATGCAACGAATCCGGGACAACCGAGCCCGGGCGCGGCGGGCGGCCCTGTATGAGCAGGGTTCGGGATGGTCGGTGACGCTCGCCGGTCCCTGCCGGGACCGACATCGCCCCACCCACCATCCCTTGGTCGCGCCTAGTCGATGCCGAAGCGCCGATCGACGAGATCGGCGAAGGTCTCGTCGAAGCGGCTATCCGCGATACGGCTGAGTTGGTAATAGACCGTGCCGATGGGCTGGGGCAGCTGGACGTCCAACATCAGGAAACCGTCCGAGCAGGTGTAGCCGATCGCGGGGGTGAAGCCGCCGATTTCGGTGACGGCGAAGCCCGCCGCCCCGCGCGTGCCGTCCGACGCTGTCATGTCCATGTTCAGCAGCGGGGGCGTGACCTCGAGCGTGCAGAAGGACAGGGTGCCGCCATCGCCCCAGATCCGTCCGACCTCGGTGCCGATCGCCAGATCGGTGATCAGCACGCTGATGCCGTCGCCATCCTCGTCGTCGATCAGGGTCGTCGCGTTCGTCGCGAAGGGGAGCGTCACGTAGAGCCCGTCCTCGTAGATCGTGAGGCCGAGCGCGGGGGGCACGTCGGGCAAGACATCCACGCCCGGCATCCGCTCCAGCGCGTCCCGGACCGCCATGCCGGCCGTGTTCTCTCCGATCCAGTTGCCGACAAGACAGGGATCCGGCGCCGGCAGGTCACCAGCGCAGATGCCCTGTGCCGTGGCGGACCGGGGCAGGAGGGTGGCGGCCGCGAGGATAGCGACCCGGGCCGTGAGTCGGATGATGTGGGTGGTTGTCATTGGCAATCCTCCTGCGCAGGGGTCGGATCAGGATAGCATGGATGCAGGGCCTCGTCGCAGTGTGAAACGGGCGACCTGTCATTGCCGATGGGTGCGGGGTCTTGACGTCGGGGGAATTTCCATAGATCACTCGATAAATTGTAGGGTGAGGAGATCGACGATGAAACGAGCCATTTGTATTGGCGCAGTATTGGCAGCGATCGCCACAACGCCGGTCACTGCGATGCCGATCGATCCGACGATCGGGACCGAGGGGGACCTCGCGGATTTCGGAACCAACGTGACCTTCTCGGGGTCCGGCATCCCCACATCCCCGGCCAACTACGGCACCTTCACCGATATCGCGGGGAACGAGCTGTTGCTCGGGATCCTTGCCACCCGACGTTATAGTGCTGCCCCTACGCCGGTGTCCGATAGTGACGGCACCTATTCGGTTCAACCCGGACTCGCTGCCGCTGGTTCAGACCCAACTCCCCGTGCGCTCTGGAACTTCAGCTTCTATGCAGAGCTTTTCCCCGCAACGGGAACCGGGCTGCTGCTGGAGAACATCGGCCTGAAGCTGTTCTACGACCTCGACCCGACCGCGGCTACCGACCGCGACGACATGGGAATCATCGACCTGTCCGGCCTTTTGACCGGGACGGGCGGGAACATCGTGCAAGCAAGCCAGAACGCAACATTCGGCTACCTCACCACCGGAGACCCGGGGGTGACGGCGCCGACCGTGTCCGCGTTCAATGCCAACGGCGGTGAATACAGCTTCTTGCTGGCGGCGTCGAGCTTTACCACGGCGGCCGCGACCGGAATCGGCATGAACGTCGCGCCCGTGCCGGTGCCTGCGACGTTTGGAATGCTGCTGGCCGGTCTGGCCGCCTTTGCCTTCGTCGGCCGCAGACGGCGGGTAGCCGTCTGACTGATAGCGTGATCGCGGGCCACTAGCCCGCGATCATCTCTGACTGCCGGACGATGACCTCGGCCTGCTTGATCGAGGCGATGTCCACCAGGCGGCCCTTGTAGACCGTAGCCCCCTCGCCCCGTGCCTTCGCGGCCTCCATCGCAGCCAGGATCTCTCGTGCTTCGGCCACAGCGGCCTCTGTCGGGGTGAAGACCTCGTTCGCCAGGGCGACCTGCCTGGGGTGGATCGCCCATTTCCCGACCATCCCGAGCGTGGCGGACCGGCGGGCCTGGGCGCGGAAGCCCTCGTCGTCGGAGAAATCGCCGAAGGGACCGTCGACCGGCAGGACGCCGTGGGTGCGGCAGGCGGCGACGATCGCGGCCTGAGCCCAGTGCCAGGGGTCGGAATAGTGCCGCGCCCCGTCGTGCAGCATGTAATATTGTTCCTGGGTGCCGCCGATGCCGGTGGTGGCCATGCCCATGGAGGCCGCAAAATCCGCGGCCCCGAGGGACATCGCCTGAAGCCGGGGCGAGGCGGCGGCGATCTCTTCTACATGGGCGATGCCGGCGGCGCTTTCGATGATGACCTCGAAGGCGATGGGGCTGTCGCGGCCCATGGCCCGCTCCACCGCCGTCACGAGCGCATCGACGGCGTAGAGGTCCGCGGCGCAACCGACCTTGGGGATCATGATCTGGTCGAGCCGATCCGAGCCCTGCTCCAGTAGATCGACCACGTCGCGGTACCACCACGGCGTGTCGAGGCCGTTGATCCGGACCGAGAGGGTCTTGGTCCCCCAGTCGACGTCGCGGGTGGCGGCGATGATGTTGGCGCGGGCGCTGTCCTTGTCGCTGGGGGCAACGCTGTCCTCGAGGTCGAGGTTGATGACGTCCGCGGCGGACCCGGCCATCTTCTCGAAGATCGCGGGGCGCGAGCCGGGGCCGAAGAGTTGGCAGCGATTCGGACGGGCGGGCGGCGTGGGTTGTCGTCGAAAGGACATGGGCAGGTAATCTTTGTTCGTTTCAGGTTTAGTTGTGGTTATTATCTTGCGCAGGGCGAGGCAAGGCTCTTTTGCAGGTGCAGAAACATTCGGGCGGGCCGGGATGAGCGTCCGACCCGGCGGCAGGCGGTTGCCACGGGGGGCGGTCCGTGATGGATTCCTCGAAACCCGAGGCCGAAGGACGAGACCTGCATGATCAAGACACCTTACCTGTTGTTTCTGGGCGATGCGCCCGACGCGCTGGCGGCGAAGGTGGCGCAAGGGATCCGCGACTGGCGCCCGGAGAACGCGGTCGGCCAGTTCCGCCTGCCCGGCTGCAAGGCCGACCTGCGGTTGCCTAACATGACGCTGGACGAGGCGCGGAGTGCCGGGGCGCAGACCCTGGTGATCGGTGTCGCGAACCGCGGGGGGGTGATCTCCGAGAGCTGGATGGAGGTTCTGGTCGCTGCCGTAGAGGCCGGGTTCGACATCGCCTCGGGGCTGCATACGCTGCTGCGCGACCAGCCGCGGCTGGTGGCGGCGGCGGAGGCCAACGGGCGGCTGCTGCACGACGTCCGGCTGCCCGCGGTCAAGTATCCGATCGCCGATGGCGTGAAGCGCACGGGCAAGCGTTGCCTTGCGGTGGGCACGGATTGCTCGGCCGGCAAGATGTACACCGCGCTGGCGATGGATGCCGAGATGCGGCGCCGGGGGCAGAAGTCGACGTTCCGGGCGACCGGCCAGACCGGCATCCTGGTGACCGGCGAGGGCGTGCCGCTGGACGCGGTGATCGCGGATTTCATGGCCGGGTCGATCGAGTGGCTGACCCCCGACAACGACGCGGACCATTGGGACCATATCGAGGGCCAGGGGTCGTTGTTCCACGTCTCTTATTCCGGGGTGACGCTGGCGCTGATCCACGGCGGCCAGCCCGACGCGCTGATCCTTTCGCACGAGCCGACGCGGACCCACATGCGGGGGCTGCCCGGCTATGCGCTGCCATCGCTGGAGGCCCTGCGGGACACCGCGCTGCCGCTGGCGCGGGTCGCGAACCCGGCGTGCCAGGTCGCTGGGATCTCGGTCAATACCGCCGCGCTGGGCGAGGACGAGGCGCTGGCCTGCCTGAAGGAAATCGAGGATCGGATGGGCCTGCCGGCCGCGGATCCGTTCCGCCAGGGGGCGGGGCGGCTGGTGGACGCGCTGGCGGCGATCTGACGGCGCGTCTGGCCGGTGGCGGAGCCTCCGGCGGGGATATTATCAAGGCAATGAAGGAGCGGGCGCTTGCGTGTTGAAGCCGAGAGTTTTCGTCTGGCGGAGGCGTTCACGATTGCGCGGGGGTCGCGCACCGAGGCGCGGGTCCTGACGGTTCATGCCGGGCAGGGCCGGGGCGAATGCGTGCCCTATGCCCGCTATGGCGAGTCGCTGGAAAGCGTGGCGGCGCAGATCGCCGACCTCCCGGAGGCGATCGACCGGGCGGATTTGCAGGACGCCCTGCCGGGCGGCGCGGCGCGGAATGCGGTGGATTGTGCGTTGTGGGACGCCGAGGCCAAGGCGGCCGGGCGTCGCGTCTGGGAGATGGCGGGGCTGGCGCGGCCCGGGCCGGAGGTGACGGCCTATACGCTGTCGCTCGACACGGCGGAGAAGATGGAAGCGGCGGCGGCGCGGCATGCCCATCGGCCGTTGCTGAAGATCAAGCTGGGGGGCGAGGGCGACATGGCGCGGCTGGAGGCCGTTCGGCGCGGCGCACCAGGCGCCCGGATCATCGTCGATGCCAACGAGGGCTGGACCGCCGAGATCTATTCGGAGCTTGCGCCGCACATGGTGCGGCTTGGGGTGGACATGGTCGAGCAGCCGCTGCCCGTGGGCCAGGACGAGATCCTGGCCGAGATCGCACGGCCCCTGCCGGTCTGTGCCGACGAAAGCTGTCATGACCGGGCCTCTCTGCCCGGGCTTCGGGGCAAGTACGACATGGTGAACATCAAGCTCGACAAGACCGGCGGCCTGACCGAGGCGCTGGCGCTGAGGGCGGAGGCCGAGGCGTCGGGGTTCCGGATCATGGTGGGCTGCATGGTGGGCTCGTCCCTGGCGATGGCGCCGGCGGTCCTGGTGGCGCAGGGGGCCGAGGTCGTGGACCTCGACGCGCCGCTTCTGCTGGCGGAAGATCGCGCCACGCCGCTGCTCTACGACGGGGCCGGCGTGCATCCGCCGGAGGCCGCGCTCTGGGGGTGAGGGCCGGCCATCGTCTTGGGGCTTGACCCCGGGGCGCGATTTGAGGACCACGCGGAAGATCCAGAGGAGAACCGCCATGCGCACCGTCTATGTCAACGGCCAGTATCTGCCCGAGCAGGAGGCCAGTGTTTCCATCTTCGACCGCGGGTTCCTTTTTGCCGACGGCGTCTATGAGGTGACGAGCGTCCTGGGTGGCAAGCTGATCGACTTCGACGGCCACGCCCGGCGGCTGCAACGGTCCCTTGGCGAGATGGAGATGCGGGCCCCAGTGGAGCGGGGCGAATTGCTGGCGATCCACCGGGAACTTGTCACGCTGAACGAGATCGAGGACGGGCTGATCTATTTGCAGGTCACGCGCGGGGCGCCGGCGGACCGCGACTTCGTCTATCCCGACGAGGACGTCGCGCCGACAATCGTGCTGTTCACCCAGTCGAAGCCGGGGCTGGCCGATTCGCCCGCCGCCCGGGCCGGGATCAGCGTCATCACCATCCCCGACGCCCGTTGGGGGCGGCGGGACATCAAGACGGTGCAACTGCTCTACCCATCCATGGGCAAGATGGCAGCGAAGAAGGCCGGGGCGGACGATGCCTGGATGGTCGAGGACGGACAGGTGACCGAGGGCACCTCCAACAACGCCTATATCGTCAAGAACGGTGCGATCATCACCCGGCAGCTGTCGACGGAGATCCTGCACGGCATCACCCGTGCCGCGGTGCTGCGCCTGGCGCGAGAGGCGCAGATGACCGTGGAAGAACGGGGGTTTACGCCTGATGAGGCGAGAGAGGCGGACGAGGCTTTCGTAACCTCGGCCTCGGCTTTCGTGATGCCGGTGGTGAAGATCGACGGGGTCGCGCTGGGCGAGGGCACCCCCGGCCCGGTGGCGCGGCGGCTACGCGAGATCTACCTCGAAGAAGCCCTCAAGATCGCGATCTGAGAGGTGGAAACGCAGAAGGCCGCAGCCAATGGGCCGCGGCCTTCTGGCGCCGCTGGGTCGGGCGGCGCCGCACTGACCGTCCGGGCATGCGCCACGCCCGGCCATTCAGGAGTTCAACGACGGACCGGCAATTCCTTGGGGGTGTCCGGCCCGCCAAGTCGAACATGGACAGGGAAAGTGCCGTGATCAAGGCACTTGCCATCACGAGAACGGGAAATCTGTGGCGCGGCCGTGCTTCTGGCCGCGGGAGACCGTCAATTCACGATCGGCGCGGTATCGGCGCGGTGCAATTTCCGGGGACATCGGGAGCGTTGGGGCGTGTCGGGGGAGTTTTCGGGCTGTCGGGAAGGCGTTTGCATCACGGTCCGGCGCGGCGCCCTCGAGGGATGAGAGGATCCCGAGGAGGGGAGGGCGCAACGCGCTTTCCATGCTGTCGTTCCTTAGGCGTCAATGGCCTTTGCCAGATCCGTCCTACGGAAGAAAAGCTACGAAATCGGGATCAATCGTGTCAAACTTTAGGCGGTTAGCGTTTCCAGCCCGGCCACAGGCGGCATGGCCGGCGGTGATTGTTCAGCGCCATGGGGGCAATATTGCCCTATTCTGACGGGCCCCGTCGTCGGGATGCCGTCATTCGCCGCGAATCGCGGGGGCGTGGATCGCAATGTGACCGGCGTTGACCGCGGGCGCCTGCGGCGGGCGTGCCTGCCCGGACGGCCACGGTGACGGCTAGTCGCGAGAGCCGACGTTGCGCTCGAAGCTTTCCTGAAAGGCGGCCCGCTTGTCGGCATCGGCCTCGGGCTGGGCGCTGCGCCACTGGTCGTAGGGCATGCCGTAGAACGCCTCGCGCCCCTCTTCCTTGGTCATGGCGATGCCGCGCTCGGCGGCGGCCTCCTGATACCAGCGGGACAGGCAGTTGCGGCAGAAGCCGCCGAGGTTCATCAGATCGATGTTCTGAACGTCCGCGCGGTCCTCCATCAGGTGCTGGCGCAGGCGGCGGAAGGCGGCGGCTTCGAGTTCGATGCGGGTCTGGTCGTCCATGTGGATGTCCTTTCTTCGGGCGTCAGGCGGGGTCCATGTCGGCGCGGGCCGCCAGGAGCAGGGGGGCGAGGCGCTCGGCCCAGGCCCGCTGGCCGGCGGGCGTGTCGATCAGGTCGTGGCGCAGCTCGATCAGGGCGTTGGGGCGGCCGTGGCGCAGGGCGTGACGGTCCACCGCATCCCCGGGCAGGTGGCCGGGGTAGGGCTGGTTCTCGCCGGTCACTATGTCCCGTTGCGCCATCAGCCGGTCGATGAAGGGGCGGGAGAACCGCTGATCCCAGGCATGCAGGATACCGATATGCCAGGGCCGCGGCGCCCGGCCGTTCAGCCGCGGCGTGAAGCTGTGGACCGCGACGTAGATCGTCTGTTCGCGCCGGGCGGCGAGCCGGGCGATGGCGTCGTGATAGGGCGCATAGAGCGCGGCCTTGCGGCGGGCGACCTCTTCGGCGTCGACATGGCGGTTGGCGGGAATGATCGTCCCGTCATAGAGTTTCATCACCAGGGTCGGGTCGGTGTCGCCGCGGTTCGGATCGATCACCAGCCGCGAGAAATTCGACAGGACCGCGGGCGCCCCGAGCAGGTCGGCCAGGTGCCGGGTGACCCCGGCCGCGCCGATGTCATAGGCGATATGGCGCTGCATCTCGGACGGGGGCAGGCCGATGTCGCCGCCGGCCACCGAAGGCGGGACCCGGTTGCTGGCGTGGTCGCAGGTCAACAGCCACGGGGAGTCTGCGTCCTGGTTGATGATCTCGTAGGCAGTATGGGGCATGCTTGCTTCATTCGCTCGTCTGTCGACATAGGCCAGTTGTCGGCGGAATGGAATTGGGCAATAAGGGCCGCGACTTTCGCGTTAGCGATAACGGGCCTGAGCGCCCCACGAGACAATTGAACGGAGACCTCCCATGAAACGTCAGCGCAACGTCAAGATCGTCGCGACCCTGGGTCCGTCGTCAAGCACCTACGAGATGATCAAGGCGCTGCACCTTGCCGGGGCGGATGTCTTCCGCCTGAACATGAGCCACGGCGACCATGCCGAGATCCGGGCGCGGCACGAGATCATCCGGCAGGTCGAGAAGGACGTGGACAGCCCGATCGGCATCCTCGCCGATCTTCAGGGGCCGAAACTGCGGGTCGGCACCTTCAAGGATGGCGAGGCCGAGCTGGTGCCCGGCGCGTCGTTCCGGCTGGACCTGGACGATGCCGAGGGCGACGTCACCCGGGTGAAACTGCCGCACAAGGAGATCTTCGACGCGCTGGAGCCGGGCTCCACCCTGCTGGTGAACGACGGCAAGATCCGGCTGAAGGTCAAGGATTGCGGGCGCGACTTCGCCGATTGCGAGGTCGTGGTCGGGGGCATCATCTCCAACCGCAAGGGGGTGAACGTGCCCGACGTGGTGCTGCCTCTGGCGGCGCTGTCGGACAAGGACCGCAAGGACCTGGAATTCGTGTGCGAGTTGGGCGTGGACTGGCTGGCCCTGTCCTTCGTGCAGCGGGCGGCGGACGTCCTCGAGGCGCGCGCGCTTGCCAAGGGGCGGGCCAACATCCTGTCAAAGATCGAAAAGCCCGCGGCCGTGAGGGCCTTCGAGGAGATCCTGGACGTGTCGGACGGGATCATGGTGGCGCGGGGCGACCTGGGTGTCGAGCTTCCGGTGCAGAACGTGCCGCCGATCCAGAAGCAGCTGGTGCGCAGATGCCGTGCGGTGGCCAAGCCGGTGATCGTGGCGACGCAGATGCTGGAAAGCATGATCGAGAGCCCGATGCCGACCCGCGCCGAGGTGTCGGACGTCGCCGCAGCGATCTACGAGGGCGCGGATGCCACCATGCTCTCGGCGGAATCCGCGGCGGGCGATTACCCGATCGAGGCGGTCACGACCATGGACAACGTGGCGATCGAGGTGGAATCCGACCCGACCTACAACGAGATCATGAAGGCCAGCCGATCGGTGCACCGCACGACGGTCGCCGACGGCGTGGTGTCTGCCGCGCGCGAAATCGCCGAGGCGACCAACGTGCTTGCGATCTGCTGTTTCTCGGAGAGCGGGACGACCGCGCTTCTGATCGCGCGGGAGCGGCCGGAGGTCCCGATCATCATGATGACGACCCAGCGCAACACGGCGCGGGCGCTTTGCCTGACCTGGGGGGTGAACCCGGTGATGACCGGCGACCTCGACCGGTTCAAGACGGCCGTCGTCTATGCGGTGCGCGCGGTTCAGAGCATCCTTGGCGCCAAGCCCGAGGACAATATCGTCGTCGTCGCCGGCGTGCCGTTCAACACGCCCGGCTCCACCAACATCCTGCGGGTCGCGCCCTGCGAGGAAAGATTGATCTTCCGCCAGGAACCCGGTTAAACTCATGGTCCGATAGGGCAGTGTAGAGGCGGGCATGGACTCGGACCTGGTCTTTGTCATCGGTATCATCATCCTCGCCTTTGCGATCCCCGCGATCGTGAGCGCGATATCGGACGGCCGCACCCCTCGCGGAGCCGCCCTGATGATCCTGATCGGCGGCGGGCTGACGGCCCTCGCAGTGAATCAACAGCCGGGCGGATTCCAAGTGAGCGAGATCCCGGACGTCTTCGTTCGCGTCATCGGACGCTATCTGAACTGACCTGACCGCCCGGAAGGTTGCGGAGCGCGGTCCCTTGCGGGCCCGCGCACTGGTTTGCCTCGGGCTCTGCCATGGGCAGAGCTCTGCGGGCCGCGCAGTTTCCGCCGCCGCGCTCCGCCGGACCGTCTTGCCAACGGTCCGCGGGGGCACTATAGGGCACGTTCAAACGTCGCGGCCGGCCATCAGTGGCATGCCGAGTCGCGGCCAAACGGCACCAGTCAGGAGACCGAAATGCCCAAGATGAAGACGAAGTCGAGCTGCAAGAAGCGGTTCAAGGTGACGGCCTCGGGTCGGATCAAGGCCGGTCAGGCGGGCAAGCGCCACGGCATGATCAAGCGCACCACCAAGTTCATCCGCGATGCGCGCGGGACCACCACGTTGTCGAAGGCTGATGAGCAGATCATCAAGCCGATGATGCCCTACGCGCGTTAAGGAGCCAGACCCATGCGAGTGAAGAGCGGAACCGTCACCCACCGTCGCCACAAGAAGGTCACGGATGCAGCCAAGGGCTATTACGGCCGGCGCAAGAACACCTTCAAGGTGGCCAAGCAGGCCGTCGACAAGGCCAACCAATACGCTACGCGCGACCGCCACGTGCGCAAGCGGAACTTCCGCGCGCTTTGGATCCAGCGGATCAACGCCGCGGTGCGCTCGATCGACGAGAGCCTGACCTATTCCAAGTTCATCAACGGCCTGTCGCTGGCCGGGATCGAAGTGGACCGCAAGGTTCTGGCCGACCTGGCCGTGCACGAGCCCGAAGCGTTCGGCACGATCGTCGAAAAGGCCAAGGCCGCGCTGGCCTGAAGCCGATCATATCTGACCGAAAGGCCGCGCCCCCGAGCGCGGCCTTTTTCGTTCGGGAGAAGGTTCCGGGGCCGGAGATATGTCGCGGTTGCACTGCTTGACCAAGCGTTTTCATCAGCTACCCCATAACGGGCCGATGTCATTTCAGGCTGCGGCCAAGAAATCTGACCACGTCAGGCACAGTTTCGTATGATCAAGAACTTTTTCGCCGGGGCCTTTGCCGCGCCCCTGTCCGTCTGTGCCATTTCGGCCGCAACCCTCCGCCACGACTTCAACCAGGCATTTTGGGGACGCAGCCTTTCCGGCGTCGACCACGCCACCTGGCAGGCGGGCCGAGAGGCCGCCGCCGCCGCAAACCCGGGCGATTTCATCTACATGACCGGGTGTTCAACCCGGACTCCATCACCGGCCTCGCCTCGAACTTTGCCAGGGCCATCGACCAAGGGCTGGTCAGCCGGACGTTTCTGCTCAACGATCCCGAGGCCCGGCTTTTTGTCGCCGGCCCCGACGGCAGCGATTTCGAGAAAAGGACATTCGGCTACAAATTCAGCTACGACTTCGGTCCGGTGCTCAGCTTCGGCACGGCGGACTTCGGCGGGCCGTTTGCCGGCAATCAGTACCGGTCCACCCTCGACATCGCCTTCTCCTGGCAGAAGGCGACCCAGGCCCTGGACACCTATGCCAACACGAATTTGTTCGAATTCGAGGAAAGGACACTGCTCAGCTGCAGCGACTTTTCCGATATTCTCGGATGCACCGGATGTTCCGCAGGCAGCTATGGCAGTTCCCCGAGCCGCTTGTTCGACGTCCGGGGCCAGGCGCCATCCACCGACATCGGTGGCGTCGTCCCGGTCCCCGCCGGTTTGCCGCTTCTCTCGATCGGTCTGTTCGGCATTGGCCTGCTGGCAAGACGTCGGCGCGGCAGAGACCGGCACCCGGATGGCCAGGGCACCTGTCTCTGCGCCATTCGAGAGCCCGGACAGCGGCCGCCGGTGCGCCTGCTGTCTTGCCGCACCCCCTGTAACAGGCGCCCCTGTTACGCTAGGCATGCCCAAACGAAATGCGACTGGCCGGGGAGAGCGCCATGCTGAAGAACGACCCTCTGGAGCAATGGGACCGCGACTCGTTCCTGCATTCCTCCACCCATCTGGCGGAGTTTGCCCGGGGCAACGTGCCGCAGCGCCTGATCAGCGGCGGCGAGGGCTGCCACATCACCGACCGCAACGGCACCCGTCTGCTTGACGGGTTTGCCGGGCTCTATTGCGTCAACGCGGGGTATGGCCGGCAGGAGATCGCCGAGGCCATCGCCAAGCAGGCCCGCGAGCTGTCCTATTACCATTCCTATGTCGGTCACGGGACCGAGGCGTCGGTGACGCTCGCCAAGATGGTGATGGACCGGGCGCCCGACCACATGTCCAAGGTGTTCTTCGGTCTCGGCGGGTCCGATGCGAACGAGACGAACATCAAGCTGATCTGGTACATGAACAATATCCTCGGACGGCCCGAGAAGAAGAAGATCATCTCGCGCTGGCGCGGCTACCACGGCTCCGGCCTGATGACCGGGTCGCTGACCGGGCTGCACCTGTTCCACAAGAAGTTCGACCTGCCGCTCGCGCAGATCCTGCACACCGAGGCGCCCTACTACTACGGTCGCGACAAGGGCGAGATGACCGAGCAGGAGTTCTCCGCCTGGTGCGCGGCCGAGCTCGAGGCAATGATCGAACGCGAAGGCCCCGAGACCATCGCCGCCTTCTGGGCGGAACCAGTGCTCGGCACCGGCGGCATCGTGCCCCCGCCCGAGGGCTACTGGGAGGCGATCCAGCCGGTGCTGGAACGGCACGACATCCTGCTGGTGGCCGACGAGGTGGTGACCGGGTTCGGCCGGCTCGGCACGATGATGGGGTCGGATCACTACGGGCTGCGGCCTGACCTGATCACCATCGCAAAGGGGCTGACCTCGGCCTATGCGCCGCTGTCGGGCTCCATCGTATCCGACAAGGTCTGGAAAGTGCTCGAGGCCGGAACGGACGAACTCGGCCCGATCGGCCACGGCTGGACCTACTCCGCCCATCCGATCGGTGCCGCAGCCGGCGTCGCCAACCTGCAGCTGATCGACGATCTCAACCTGGTGCAGAACGCGGGCGAGGTCGGAAACTACTTCAGCGGCCGCATGCGCGAGGCGCTGGGCGATCATCCCAACGTCGGCGACGTTCGGGGCGAAGGCATGCTCTGCGCTGTGGAACTGACCGCCGACAAGGCCACCCGTGCGGCGCTCGATCCGAACGACAAGACCACCGTGAAGACGGTCGCGCATCTGCTCGAGAACGGCGTGATCGGCCGGGCCATGCCCCAGGCCGAGATCATCGGCTTCGCGCCGCCCTTCTGCCTGACCCGCGACGAGGCCGACGAGATCGTCGAAAAGACGGCAAAGGCCGTTCATGCCGTGCTGGGCGCGGGCTGACCTTCTTCTGGTCGAAAATATCCCGGGGGTGAATTGGCCCTTGCGGCCAAGAGGGGGCAGCGCCCCCTTTCCCCCGGTTGCAAAAGGCGCGGCGTGCGGCTACCTCGCGCATCGACCCATCCGAGGACGCGCCAAATGGACGATCTGAGAGAGAAGTATCTGGCCCTCATCGCCAGGGCCGAAGACGAGGCCACGCTCGAAACCCTGCGGGTGCAGGCGATCGGAAAAAAGGGCGAGGTCAGCCTGGCCATGCGCGAGCTCGGGCGGATGTCGCCCGAGGAACGGCAGGTCGCGGGGCCGAAGCTCAACGCGCTGAAATCCGAGATTACAGCCGCGCTCACGGCCAAGAAAGCCGGGCTCGCCGATGCGGCGCTGGACGCGCGGCTGCGCACCGAATGGCTCGACGTGACCCTGCCGGGGCGTCCGCGCCCCGCGGGGACCATCCACCCGATCAGCCAGGTGACCGAGGAAGTCACGGCGATCTTCGCCGACATGGGGTTCTCGGTCGCCGAAGGCCCCCAGGTCGAGAGCGACTGGTACAATTTCGACGCGCTCAACATTCCCGGTCACCATCCGGCCCGGGCCGAGATGGACACCTTCTACATGGCCCGTGCCGACGGCGACGACCGCCCGCCCCACGTGCTGCGCACCCACACCTCGCCGGTGCAGATCCGTCACCTGGAGGCCCATGGCGCCCCCTGCCGCATCATCGCTCCGGGCCGGGTCTACCGCGCCGATTACGACCAGACCCACACGCCGATGTTCAACCAGATCGAGGGGCTGGCGATCGATCGCGACATTTCCATGGCCAACCTCAAGTGGGTGCTGGAAGAATTCGCCGCCGCCCTGTTCGAGGTCGACCAGGTGGAGGTTCGCTTCCGCGCTTCGCACTTTCCCTTCACCGAGCCCTCGGCGGAGATCGACTTCCGCTGCTCGTGGGTCGACGGCCAGCTGCGGCTTGGCGAGGGGGACGACTGGCTCGAGGCTGGCGGGTCGGGCATGGTCCACCCAAAGGTGCTCGCCGCTGCGGGCATCGACCCGGACGTCTGGCAGGGATTTGCCTTCGGCCTCGGTATCGACCGGCTGGCGATGCTGAAATACGGGATCCCGGATCTGCGGGCGTTCTTCGACAGCGACCAGCGGTGGCTCCGGCACTACGGCTTCTCGGCGCTGGACGTGCCGACACTGCCGCGCGGTCTCTCGGCCTGATCGGCCCTCGGGCGGGGCGCGTGGCGAATGCCCTGCGACGCTTCCCGCGATCGCCCCATGCGGTCAGGGCCACAGTGTGCGGGCCGCAGTGACGGGGCGGCGGGCCGCGCTATCCTGCCGGCAGATGTGACATCAATCGGAAAGGAACGTGGAAATGGGTCTTTTTGACTTGAGGAACGGGAACCGGAGCGAGAGGTCGCAGCGGATCTACGCGGCCTTCGAGCTGGCACATACGATCATCGACTTCCTGGCCGCGATTGCCTTCCTGGTGGGTTCGATCCTGTTCTTCTGGAAGGCCTATGAAGTGATCGCGATCTGGTTCTTCGTGGTGGGCTCGGTCTGTTTCGCCGTCAAGCCCTCGCTGCGCCTGGCGCGGGAGCTGAAGCTGGCGTCGATCGGGGACTCGGTGGACCTAGCCCAACGCTACGACAACAGCTGACGGCGAACGACGCTCGCCTTCGGCATCGCCCCGCCCGCCGTCCCAAAGCCGGGAGGCCGGGAGCCGGATCCACGTGGTCCTTTGGGAGGGCTGGGCGGCGTCCCTTCAGACCTTCGGCATCCTGATGCGCTACCCGGATATGGCGGGCGCGACTTACCCGGGCCTCCGCAAAGCGGCCGGACTGTGGGCTCGGCGTGCAGTGGCCCATTCGGGCTCGGCGCATCCCGATCCGGCGCACATGCCGATCTGGAGGTCCCGATCATCGGGAACAGGTATGCCGAACTAATTCAGGTGCTTCCGGACGCGGCGCAGCCGATAATGGCGTCCGGCACGACCGTGTTCTCCTCTCCTGTCCCGACACCTGAGCTGCGCGGAAAACTGGAGGCCATTCGAAGTGTGACCTTCGCGAACCCGCAACATCCCGACGAGCCCGGGGAGGCGCCTCCGGAAATCCTGAAATTGGTCTGGCGCCTGACCAGCGCGAAAGCCATCGAACATGGCCTGGCCTCGGCGGAGACTGTCGCGGACCGGTCCGTATGCGCCGAGACGACCAACCTGCGGTTCTTCGGCCATCTGTTGCAGCATCGCAAAGCCCGCGCGATCAACGTCGGGACACTCTGTCCTGGCGGCGGGTCGGCGCATGATCCGGAGGGCGGCGTGTCCGAACTTGTCGCAACCTCGATCGAGGTCGCCGTTGCGGTCGCCGCCATAGGGGGCATGACCCACGAAATACGGCCAGGGAGGTCGAAGACCGGTGTCTGGTTTAGACTGTCGGCAAGTTTCCGCCTTGTCCGCGCAGCCGATACCCGGGAGTTTGAACCCGCCCCCGCGGTCTCATGCCAGGGCGTTGGCCTGAATGGACCCGTGTCGCAGGCGGGGATAGGGGTGGTCGGTCTGCCTCTCCGGTCCTCGGCTCGGGGCGGAGGCAGCGCACCCCGTTTTTCTTGACGGATCGGCATTTTGCATGGCCTTCTGAGGATCTGACCGTCCTGAAAGGATATCCGATGCGCTCTCTTGTCTTTGCGGCTGCCCTGTCCGGCTTTCCCCTTGCGGTCTTGGCCGACGAGGTCTGGTACACGATGGACGGGGAGATGGTCTACGAGACGGACCTGGAGCCCTATGCGCTGATCTCGGCGCCCTGGGACGGGGACGAGGTGATGCTCTATGTCGATGAACTTGCCTTCAACTATGACGCGCGGGGTGTGCATGGCGGGTTCTGGATCGGCCCGGCTGCGCGACAGAGTTGCGACGTGGCGATCTCGGCGCCCGACGGGCGGGCGAGCTATCATTGGGGCCGGATCCAGGTGACCTTTGACCAGCCCTCCTTTCCGACCGGGTTCACCGTGCTGATGGGGTCCTGCTTCGATGAGCCGGACATGATCCTGCGGGCGAACCTCGCCGCGGGGTGACCGGGTCGGGGCCGGGTCGGCTGTCCTGTTCGTGCGTGCGGCGCGGGATCTGCGACCGTGCGCCTCCGGCGGGGATATGAGAGGCAATGAAGGGTCCGGGGGCTTTCCCCTTTTGCCCCCTTGGGCTACACCGCGCCCGATCAGACCCGGACCCACAGGCACAGAATGAAATTCACGCTTTCCTGGCTCAAGGACCATCTGGAGACCGAGGCGTCTCTGGACGATATCCTGTACGCGCTCACCGATCTCGGGCTCGAGGTCGAGGGGGTGGAGAATCCGGCCGCGCGGCTCGAGGCGTTCACCATCGGCAAGGTGCTGAGCGCGGAGAAACATCCCGACGCGGACAAGTTGAAGGTGTGCCAGGTGGCGACGTCGCAGGGCGAGCGGCAGATCATCTGCGGGGCGCCGAATGCGCGGCAGGGGATCACGGTCGTGGTGGCGCATCCGGGCGTCTATGTCCCCGGGATCGACACGACGATCGGCGTGGGCAAGATCCGCGGGATAGAGTCCCACGGGATGATGTGTTCCGAGCGCGAGATGGAATTGTCCGACGAGCACGACGGCATCATCGAGTTGCCGTCTGGCGAGGTCGGGCAGTCCTTTGTCGACTGGTTGGCGGAGCACGAGCCCGCGCGGGTCGATCCGGTGATCGAGATCGCGATCACGCCGAACCGGCCGGATGCCCTGGGGGTGCACGGGATCGCGCGGGACCTGGCGGCGCGCGGCCTTGGGCGGCTCTTGCCGCTGTCGGTCGAGCCCGTGCCGGCGGCCTTCGACTGTCCCGTGTCGGTGTCGATCGATGCGGACACGCTGGAGCAGGCCCCGGTGTTCTACGGCCGGCTGATCCGGGGCGTCCGGAACGGGCCCTCGCCGCGCTGGATGCAGGACCGGCTGCGGGCGATCGGCTTGCGGCCGATCTCGTTCCTGGTCGATGTGACGAACTACTTCACCTACGATCTGAACCGGCCGCTGCACGTCTTCGACGCGGACACGATCACTGGCGGGGCCTTGCGGCTGCACCGGGCGGAGGGCGGCGAGCGGCTTGTCGGGCTCGATGACAAGAGCTATGAATTCCAGCCGGGGATGACGGTCATCTCCGATGCCGAGGGGCCGGAGAGCATCGCGGGCGTGATGGGCGGCCTGCGGACTGGCTGCACCGCCGAGACCGTGAACGTCTTTGTCGAGGCGGCCTATTTCGATCCGGTGCGGACCGCCTACACGGGCCGGGCGTTGAAGATCAATTCGGATGCCCGGTATCGGTTCGAGCGGGGCATCGACCCGGTGTTCACGCCGGAGGGGCTTGAGATGGCCGTCCGACTGATTGTCGATGTGGCGGGGGGCGAGGCCTCGACATTGGTGACGGCGGGAGAGATCCCGGACGTGAAGCGCGGCTACAGGCTGGATACGGACCGGGTGGTGAGCCTTGTCGGGATGGATATTCCCGCCGACGCCCAACGGTCGACGTTGGAGGCGCTCGGCTTTCGGCTGGAGGGCGACCTGGCCTATGCGCCGCCGTGGCGGCCCGATGTGATGGGCGAGGCCGACCTGGTCGAGGAGGTGGCGCGGATCGCATCGCTGACCCAGCTGGAAGGCCGGCCGCTGACCCGGACGAGCGTCGGCGTGCCGAAGCCGATCCTGACGCCGGGCCAGAAGCGGCAGCAGGTTGCGCGGCGGACGATTGCGGCGATGGGGCTGAATGAATGCGTGACCTACTCTTTCATCGACCGGGCGTCGGCTGCGCTGTTTGGCGGCGGGACCGATGCGACGCGATTGGAGAACCCGATCTCGTCTGAGATGAGCCACCTGAGGCCGTCGCTATTGCCGGGGCTCCTGCAGGCGGCGGCGCGGAACCAGGCGCGGGGGTTCCAGGATCTGGGCCTGTTCGAGGTGGGCGCGGCCTTTGCCGGCGGCGAGCCGGGAGAGCAGGATGTTCAGGCGGCGGGCCTGCGCGTGGGGCGGACCGGGCCGAAGGACGTTCATGGCGCGGCGCGGGCCGTCGATATCTACGACGTGAAGGCGGACGTGGAGGCCGTTTTGGCGGCGATCGGGGCGCCGGCGAAGGTGCAGATCCTGCGGACCGGCGACGGCTGGTGGCATCCGGGGCGGCACGGAGTGATTTGCCTGGGGCCGAAGAAGGTTCTGGGCGTGTTCGGCGAATTGCATCCCAAGGTTCTGGCGGCGATGGATGTGAAGGGACCCGCGGTGGGCTTTGTCATCTGGCCGGATGCCGTTCCGCTTCCGAGAAAGACAAGCGCCACGCGCACCGCGCTGGTGGCGCCCGATCTGCAGGCCGTGGAGCGGGACTTCGCCTTTGTCGTCGATGCCGAGGTCGAGGCGCTGACACTGGTCAATGCCGCGGCCGGGGCCGACAAGGCGCTGGTCGAGTCCGTGCGGATCTTCGACGAGTTCATGCTGGAGGGCGGCGGCAAGTCCCTCGCCATGACCGTTCGGTTGCAGCCGGACACGGCGACGCTGACGGATAAGGAGATCGAGGCCGTGTCGGCGAAAATCGTCGAGAAGGTCACCAAGGCGACGGGCGGCAGCCTGCGCGGCTGAGGGCGGGTGCCTCCGGCGGGAGTTTATTGGCCAAGATGAAGGGGAAGACATGACGTTGAACGTGTATCTGTCCGGGGAAATCCACACGGATTGGCGTGTCGAGGTGGTGCAAGGCTGTGAAGGGCTGGATATCGCCTTTACCGGGCCTGTCACCGATCACGCCGCGAGCGACGATTGCGGCGTGGCGATACTGGGCGCGGAGGCCGACAAGTTCTGGCACGATCGCAAGGGGGCCGGGGTGAACGCCATTCGCACCCGGCACGGGATCGAGAACGCGGATGTGGTCGTTGTGCGTTTCGGCGAAAAATACAAGCAATGGAACGCGGCTTTTGATGCGGGATATGCCTCGGCGCTTGGCAAGCCGGTCATCGTGATGCACATGCCGGAGCATGCCCATGCCCTGAAAGAGGTCGATGAGGCCGCTCGCGCCGTGGCCGAGACGCCGGCGCAGGTGGCGCAGATCCTGCGCTATGTCATGACGGGCAAGCTGCCGGCCTAGGCCTCCGGCGCGGCGGTAGCCTTGTCCTGGCGGGCAGACGCGTCCGCCGAAGGGGCTTAGGTATTCCCATTCCTGCGGCGATGTGGAGCGGTTTTCCCGGCTCGGCGTTCTGGCGGCGCGACGGAAATCTCTTGGCATATTCCTGCAGTGCGCTAAGGAGTTCGGCGGCTGTGCAGGGGGCGCATGTCAGAAATTGATCGGAACGTCATGATCCAGGAATTCAGGGATTTCATCGCCAAGGGCAATGTCATGGACATGGCCGTCGGCATCATCGTTGGGGCCGCGTTCACGACGATCGTAACTTCGCTTGTCGGCGATCTGATCAACCCGTTCATCGCGCTGTTTACCGGCGGGATCGATTTCACCGGATGGTTCTATGCCATGAATGGCGAGACCTATGCGTCGCTGACGGCCGCGCAGGACGCTGGCGCCCCGGTCTTTGCGATCGGAAATTTCATCATGGCCGTCATCAATTTCCTGATTGTCGCCTTCGTCGTCTTCCTTCTCGTCAAGGCCGTAAACCGCATCAAGTCCTCGGCGCAGACGCCTGTGGAGAAAAAGCCCGAAGAGCCCAGTGGCCCTTCGGAGCTCGATATTCTCATTGAGATCCGCGACACGCTCAAGGCGCGGTGAACGTGGGCGGCCGCCGTCCTATTCGGCGGCCTGGCGGTTCTTGTCGGAGCCGATGGAGTCGAAATCGGCGGGGGAGTGGCGCTCCGGCATTTGGGTCGAGGGCTCTCCCCAAGGACGATTGACCATCCGACCTCGTTTGACCGCGGGGCGCGCGTCGATCCGTTTCGCCCATTCGACGACGTTGGTGTAGCTGTCGACGTCGAGGAATTCCGCGGCGTCGTAGAGACGCCCCAAGACGAGCTGCCCGAACCAGGGCCAGTTCGCCATATCGGCAATGGAGTAGGTGTCGCCGCCCAGATACGGCCGCTCCGCCAGTTGCCTGTCGAGCACATCGAGCTGACGCTTGGTTTCCATCGCGTAGCGGTTGATCGCGTATTCGAATTTCTCCGGCGCGTAGCTGTAGAAATGGCCGAAGCCGCCGCCGAGATAGGGGGCGGACCCCATCTGCCAGAAGAGCCAGTTGAGCTGTTCCGTCCGCTCGGGGCCAGAGGGCGCGAGGAAGGCGCCGAACTTCTCGGCCAGGTGCAACAGGATCGACCCGCTCTCGAAGACGCGCACGGGTTCCGGTCCGGTCAGGTCGAGCAGGGCGGGGATCTTGGAGTTCGGATTGATCTCGGTAAAGCCCGATCCAAACTGTTCGCCTTCGCCGATGTCGATCAGCCAGGCGTCATATTCGGCGCCTGTGTGGCCCGCGTCCAGCAACTCTTCGAGCATGACGGTCACCTTGACGCCATTGGGCGTGGCCAGTGAGTGGAGCTGCAGGGAATGTTCGCCGCGGGGCAGCTCCGCGTCGTGGGTCGCACCGGCGGTCGGGCGGTTGGTCTTGCTGAACTTGCCACCGTTTTCCGGGTCCCAGGTCCAGACCTTCGGGGGGGGTATAGCTGTCGGTCATGTTCTCTCCTTCCGGATACATCATCCACACTTATTCGCGATTTCGAGCCCGACAAGGCGGCCTTGCCCATCGCACAGCGGCTGCGCGAAACTGCAGCCACTGTGCGCGAGGGTTGAAGAGCGGGCGGACTGGTGTTTCCTTCAATGGCAAGCGGGCCGCCGGAATCAGGCCCGGTCTGGAGGATATGATGGCGCCCAAATCCCCTGTTTGCGACTTCGGCTGGAAGGCCCCCGATTTCCGGCTGCCGGCGACGGATCACCATTTCTATGACCTCTCGGGGCTGAAGGCGGAGAATGGGCTTGTCCTGGCCTTCATCTGCAACCATTGTCCCTATGTCCGCGCCGTTCTGGACCGGATCCTGCGGGATGCCGGCGACCTGGCGCCGCTCGGGGTGGGCTTTGCCGCCATCTGCTCCAACGATGCCGAGAGCCACCCGGACGACAGTTTCGAGAACATGGTGAAGCTGGCCGAAGAGAAGAATTTCTTCTTTCCCTACCTTCACGATGAGGACCAGTCGGTTGCCCGGGCCTATGGTGCGGTCTGCACGCCCGATTTCTTCGGATTCAACGGCAAGCTGGAGCTGCAATACCGCGGACGCCTCGATGCGAGCCGGGACTCTGCGGGGCCGCCGGACCTGACCCGGGAGCTCTACGAAGCCATGGCGCAGGTGGCCCGGACGGGCGAGGGCCCGCGCGAGCAGGTGCCGTCAATGGGGTGCTCCATCAAGTGGGCCGAGAGCTGAGCGGGCGGTGAGACCGTCGCACATGGCGCCGCAAGGCGGCTTGCCGGCGTGATTTCGAGTGTCCTGTCTGTCTTTCACGGGGACCAAACGGGCTGGCATGGGCCGACCGTTGGCCGCGTTGACCTTCATTCGCCCGCCATTTCAAGAGTGTTGAATTCTTGAGCGACAGAGCGCATCTCCGGTCTCGGTGGCGAGGAGATGAAAGTGATGAAACCGGCTTCGACTTGCGCGGGCCATCCTGTCGGGGACATCGTGGATCGGCTGGACGCCTTGTCGGCGGAGCCTGTCTTGTCGTTGCGGATGTTGTTGCGGGTCTTCGGGACGGCCTCCTTCGTGCCGGCCCTGATGATACCGGCGATCCTGGTGGTGTCGCCGCTGTCGGGCATTCCGTTCTTTTCGTCGATCTGCGGTCTGACCATTGCGCTGGTCGCATTGCAGATGCTGTTTCGGCGGACGCACCTCTGGCTGCCGGCTGTCCTGATGGAGCGGCAGGTCACCGGTCGTCAACTGAGCCGTGCGATGGGTGGGATCCGCAGGCTGGCCGGCTGGATCGATGCCCATACCTCTCCGCGGCTGGCAATTCTGGCGGATCCGCCCGGCATTGCGGTGCCGCAGGCCCTGGCGGTGCTGTCGGGCAGTGCGATGCCGTTTCTCGAGCTTATGCCCTTCTCGTCTTCAATTCTGGGGTTGGCGGTGCTGCTCTATTCCGTGAGCTTCCTCGCGCGTGACGGGCTTTACGTGATTGCTGGCGCCGCGACGACGGGCGTCGCGCTTGGCGTGCCCCTGTTCGTCTGGAGCCGGATCTTCGGATAGGAGCGCGCCGGTAGCCAGGAGCGGCCAGAATATTCGCGAATATTCTGGGCCCCGGAAGGACCGGCGGGCCATTTGAAACGACAAACCCCCGGGCATCGCAGCCACGGGGGTCATCAAACACCTAAGTGTTCTTCCAGATCGCTCAGAGCATACCTTCGCGCTGGGCCTTCTTGCGGGCAAGCTTGCGCTGCCGGCGGATCGCCTCGGCCTTCTCGCGCGCTTTCTTTTCGGACGGCTTCTCGAAATGTTGCTTGAGCTTCATTTCACGAAACACGCCTTCGCGCTGAAGTTTCTTCTTCAGGGCACGAAGCGCCTGGTCGACATTGTTGTCGCGAACACTGACCTGCATGTGGGTGTCACCACCTTTCCGGTTTGAAGTTGCAAGAATTTGCAGGAAGTGGCGCTATAGCAAAGGCCCCCTACGTTGTCCAGTGACAAGCCCCGACGCCGGGCACCCAGAATGATGAAACCGACGGGAGACGTTCGATGACCACCACACAGGATCCTGCACGAGACCCGCTGCTTGACGCCATCCTCGCCCATGTCGCCTTCGACGGCTGGTCGGACGCGGCCTTTCGCGCCGCGGCCGAGGACAGCGGCATGCCACTTGCCGAGGCCCGGGCGATCTGCCCCCGGGGCGCGGTCGATCTTGCCGTGGCCTTCCACAAGCGCGGCGACGCGCAACTGGCCGATGCCCTGCGCCGGGAAAAGCTCGACGACATGCGCTTTCGCGACAAGGTGGCCCGTGCTGTCCGGCTGCGCCTGGACATTGCCGGCGACAAGGAGGCCGTGCGCCGCGGCTCTGCCCTGTTCGCCCTGCCGCATCACGGGCCCGAGGGTGCCCGCCTGATCTGGGGCACCGCGGATGCGATCTGGAACGCGCTCGGCGATCCGGCGGACGACATCAACTGGTACACCAAGCGGGCGACTTTGTCGGGGGTCTATGCCTCCACGGTGCTTTACTGGCTTGGCGATGACAGCGTCGATCACCAGGCCACCGACGCCTTCATCGATCGCCGGATCGAGGACGTCATGCGGATCGAGAAGGTCAAGGCGCAGGTCAACGACAACCGTCTGTTGAAGCCCTTGCTCGGCCCGCTGCAGAAGCTGGGTGCCATGGTCAAGCCGCCGATGCGGGTGCCGCCGTCCGACCTGCCCGGGCGCTGGACCCCGCCGGACGCCAAGTAGTCGGGCTGGCACCCGGAACGCCTCCGTGACAGAACCTGATCCAACGACGGAAGGGAGCCCCATGACCGAGACAATGCGCACCATCGAGATCCGCAAGCCCGGCGGCCCCGAGGTCCTAACCCCATGCCAACGGCCGGTGCCCGCGCCGGGCTACGGCCAGGTTCTGCTGAAGGTCGCCTTTGCCGGTGTCAACCGTCCCGACGCGCTGCAGCGGGCGGGCCTCTATGCGCCGCCGCCCACGGCCTCCGACCTGCCGGGGCTCGAGGCATCGGGAGAGATCGCCGCCGTCGGGCCGGGCGTGACCGGCCTTGCGGTCGGGGACCGGGCCTGCGCCCTGCTGCCCGGCGGCGGCTATGCCGAATACGCCGTGACCCTCGCTGCCCATTGCCTACCGGTGCCGCGCGACATGTCCCTGCGCGAGGCCGCCTGCCTGCCCGAGACCCATTTCACCGTATGGTCTAATGTCTTCACCCGTGGTGGGCTGACGGGGGGCGAGCTGTTCCTCGTTCACGGCGGGACGTCCGGGATCGGCACCACCGCGATCCAACTGGCCCGCATGGCCGGGGCGCGGGTCTTTGCCACTGCCGGGTCGGACGACAAATGCGCCGCCTGCGAGGCGCTTGGCGCAGAGCGGGCGATCAACTACCGCAACGAGGATTTCGTCGAGGTCCTGCGGGCCGAGGGCGGCGCGAACCTGATCCTGGACATGGTCGGCGGCCCCTACATCCAGCGCAACCTCAAGGCGCTGGCCGACGATGGACGCCTTGTTCAGATCGCGTTCCTGCAGGGCGCCAAGGCAGAGCTGACCCTTGCGCAGCTGATGACCCGCCGGCTGACGCTGACCGGCTCCACGCTGCGGCCGCAATCGGATGCCGCCAAGGCCCGGATCGCCGAGGATCTGCGCCGCGAGGTCTGGCCGCTGCTGGACGCGGGCCGGATCGCGCCGGTGATGGACCGCGAATTCGCGCTTGACGATGCCGCGGCGGCCCACGCGCGGATCGAGAGCTCCGATCACATCGGCAAGATCGTGCTGCGGGTCTGACGTCTTGCCGGGCCCCCGGCCGGGGATTAGACTTTAGCGCGAGAACGATCCGGGGCGCTCCGCTGCGAAAGGAATACAGGATGCTCGGCACAATTCCGCAAATCGGCTACGGCACCTGGAAGCGCACTGGAGATGATTGCGTGGCCTGCGTCGCCACGGCGCTGGAGCTTGGGTATCGCCACATAGACACGGCCGAGGGCTATGGAAACGAGGTCGAGGTCGGGCGCGGCATCGCCCTAAGCGGCGTGCCGCGTGGAGAGATCTGGGTCACGACCAAGGTCGCGCCCGAGAACCTGGCTCCGGGCGCGGTCCGGCCACATGTGGAGGCGAGCCTCGAGCGGCTGGGGCTCGACCGCGTCGACCTTCTGCTGGTGCACTGGCCCGCGATCGGCGACCGGTACGAGATGTCGGAATACATGCGGCAGTTCATGGCCGTCCGCGCGGCGGGGCTGACGCGGTTCATCGGCGTGTCCAACTTCACCATCCGGCACGTCGATCTTGCCATGCAGATCCTGGGCGAGGCGCCGCTGGTCAACCAGGTGGAGCTGCATCCCTATCTCACGAACACGCCGATCGTCGATCACTGCAGGACCAAAGGTCTCACCCTCACCGCCTATTCCCCGCTGGCACGGGGCGAGGTTTCGGACGATCCGGTGCTCAACGGCATCGGGACAGAGATCGGGGCGAGCGGCGGACAGGTGGCGCTCGCGTGGCTGATGGCCAAGGGCTACGTGGTCATCCCGACCTCGTCCAAGCGAGCCAATATCGCAGAGAACCTCGGCGCGGCGGATATCACCCTGACGCCCGAGCAGATCGCCGCGATCGACGGGCTGAACAGGAACGAGCGGCTGGTCAGCGGCTCGTTCAGCCCGGACTGGGACACCGACTGACGTTATGGACCACGCCGGACGGTCGACCGGCGGGCCCCGTATGCCGGCAAGCCCGAATGGACCTGCCGGCCGGTATCAGGCATAGCTGATCGCCCGGCGATAGATGTGCCACGTGGCGTGGCCCAGGACCGGCAGCGCCACCACCAGCCCGATCAACAACGGGATCGACCCGATCAGCAGTGTCGCCGCGACGATCAGGCCCCAGGTGCCTATGACACGCGGATTGGCGCGGGCGACGGCGACCGATGTGACGATGGCGCGGGGCACGCCGATGTTGCGGTCCAGCAGCATCGGAAACGACACCACGCTGGTCGCCAGCACCAGCAGCGCAAAGCCAAGTCCGACCGCCATGCCGAGGATCAGCATCGCCCAGCCGGCCCCGGTGGTGAAGACATCCGACAAGAAGGCCGTGGCCGAGGTCGGCGGGGTTGGCCCCAGCGTCACCTCGTAGATCGCCCAGGCGGCCAGCAGCCAGCCCGCGAAAATCACCAGATGGGCCGCGCCCAGCACCAGAAGCGCCCCGAACCTCGGCCGTCCGATCAGTGCGAACGCCGCGCCCCAGCCCGGCGTCTCACCGGCCTCGCGCAGGCGGCTCATCTCATAGAGGCCGACGGCGGCCAACGGCCCCAGCAGCGCGAACCCCGCCGCCAGCGGGAACAGCAGCGGCAGCAGCGCGAGCTGCAGCCCGACCCCGGCAAGCACGAGGCCCATGACCGGATAGAGCACAACCAGCATCAACACATCCGCGCGGACCGCTGCGAAATCGTCGAGGCCCAACCGCAATGCCCCGCGCAGGTCGTCGATCGTGAGGGTATTCACCCTGATTTCCACCGGCGCGTCGCCACCAATCCTGTCGACTGACGTGCTGACATGTTCCGCGGTTCCGCCCAGGGCCTTTGCCGCCCAGGACAACGGATTTCCTATCGTCTGTGCCATTCCGACCTCTCACCACTGTGGTTGACGGGCCGATCCGGCAATGCTCTGGCCGTGTGGCCGAGCGGATCGGCCTCTTGCAGTCGGCAAACTTTAGCACAGGATTGAGGATTCGCGCCTCACGAAGGTTTGAGCCCGGCAGGGCGCCCTACCGCATCGGGTGGAGGAGTGCGTCGTCCAGTGTGCAATCGCGGATCACGTCGGCGCCGCAGCGGCGGAACTCCAGGTCGCGGGTCAGGCACAGGCGGGCCTCCTGGATCTGGCCGGACCGGCAGGTGATGGTGATCGCATCGCGCACGAGGCCGGGGTTGTCGCGCAGGAAGGCCTCTTCGACGACCTCTGCGGGCAGCTCGACCGGGCGGGTAAGCCGGCGAAAGACCTCCGGCCGGGTGACGCGATCATAGGCCGTGCGGCTGAGGTCGTAATAGCCCTCGGCGGACAGGCCCGTGCAGCGCCCGTGCTTTTCCCACTGGTGCCAGGCAAGCCCCGATGTGCCCATGACGTCGGCCATTGCCTCGGTCATGGCGCGGGTGGGGTTGCGCTCGGTGCTGCGGCAATCGCTGGGCCAGCCGGTCTCGTATTGCGGCCAGAGCCCGTGCAGCACCCAGCCGTGGTCGCGGGCCGGGTCGCATTGCGGCGAGCCGCGGGAATCGCCCTCCAGTGCGCACCAGTTGGCGGACCAGGACAGCGACAGGACGTAATAGTCGAACTCTCCGGCCACATCGTCGGCGCGGCCGGGCAGGGCGAGGATCATCAGCAGGGCGGTCAGACGAAGCATTTGCACTTTCCATGAGCGTTTGCGGCGACTATATAGCGCCCGAGTTCCCCGACAACGAGAACCGGAGCCTGACACGGCTCGCCCCCAGACCGGGGCCGGGGGAAGACGTTTTTCGATTAGGAGGCATTTGCATGTCCGATACGCCGATCATGGCCAAGGCAACCGCCGTCTGGCTGGTGGACAACACGACGCTCAGCTTCAAGCAGATCGCCGATTTCTGCGGGCTCCACGAGCTGGAGGTGCAGGGCATCGCCGACGGCGACGTGGCGACGGGCGTGAAGGGCTTCGATCCGATCACCAACAACCAGCTGACGCAGGAAGAGATCGACAAGGCCGAGAAGTCCCCCACCCACAGGCTGAAGCTGAAATTCAACGCTGCCGCCGTGGGCGAGGAAAAGCGCCGTGGCCCGCGCTACACGCCGCTGTCCAAGCGCCAGGACCGGCCGAACGCGATCCTTTGGCTGGTGAAGTTCCATCCGGAGCTGGCGGATTCGCAGATCTCCAAGCTGGTCGGCACGACCAAACCGACGATCCAGACGATCCGCGAGCGCACCCATTGGAACATCTCCAACATGGAACCGATCGACCCGGTCGCGTTGGGGCTGTGCAAGCAGGTGGAACTCGACGCCGCCGTCGCCAAGGCCGCAGAGCGCAAGGCGCGGGACGGTGGCGTGATGACGGACGACGAGCGGCGCAAGCTGGTTTCGACCGAAACCAGCCTGGGGATGGATGCCGAACCCAAGATGCCGACGGCGATCTCCGGGCTCGAGACGTTCACCCTGTCGGAAACCTCCGATGACGACGAGGACGAGGACGAGAACAAGGCCCTGCCCGACGCGGATAGCCTGTTCAACCTCCCCGAAAGCAGCGGAGACGAGGACGAAGGAAGCCGCTAGGCTCCGCTTCAGTCTGCCCGGGTCCGGGCAGGCTGTTTTCCGGCCTGACCGGGCTGTTCGTGCGCCGATGTGCTGATCATCCTGTTCCGGTGCCCGAGCTGGGTGCCCGAGGAGGGTGAGGGCCTCGCGGCTCGCGGTCCCGCACCGGACCTGTCTGCGGCGCAGCCGCCCGAGGCTCCCCGCAGGCTGGTCCCCAAGCTCTCAGATCCGGGCGGACACCCTGTTGGCGGACTGTCAGCGGAGCGGTGACACCAGGCGCCCTCCATCCCTCAATCCGGGTCGCCACAAGGCACCAAGGATGCGCAGGATTTCGTCCAGACCGATCGCGCGGCCGCAAGAAATCCGGCTGGGCTCAGCCGACGTTGGTCGGAAACTCGCGCCAGAGCCCCGGCCCGTCAGAGCGCCTTGCGGGCATTCAGAGCCGCGGTGATGGTGCCGTCGTCCAGATAGTCGAGCTCTCCGCCCACGGGCACGCCCTGAGCCAGGGTCGTGACCGTGATCCCGGGCAAATGGTCCGCGATATAGTGGGCCGTCGTCTGGCCGTCGATCGTTGCGCCGAGGGCGAGGATGACCTCGCTGACATCCTCGGCGCCGATCCTGTCCTTCAGCTGCGGAATCCGCAGTTCGTCGGGGCCCATCCCGTCCAGCGCCGAGAGCGTTCCGCCCAGCACGTGGTAGCGGCCCTTGAAGACGCCGGAGCGCTCCATCGCCCAGAGGTCTGCGACGTCCTCGACAACGCAGATCTGACCGTTGGCCCGCTTGTTGCTTTCGCAGATGTCGCAGATGTCTCCAGTGGAGATGTTGCCGCAATTCAGGCATTCCCTCGCCGTGGCACCCACCCGCGTCATGGCCTCGGCCAGAGGCACAAGCAGCACACCGCGCTTCTTTATCAGGTGCAAGGCCGCCCGGCGCGCCGACCGCGGACCAAGCCCGGGGAGCTTGGCCATCATCTCTATCAACGCATCTATGTCGTCCTGCCCGGCTGTCATGGGGCCCAGAATATTCGCGAATATTCTGCTACGATCCTTCGGAGAAGGATCGTGCCTGCGGCGGGACGGGTGGGCGAACGGAGAGACAGGAGAGGATCCCTCAGAATGGAAGTTTCATGCCAGGAGGCAGCCCGAGGCCCTCGGTGATCTTGCCCATCTCCTCTTGCATCTTCTGCTGGGCGCGGCTCTGGGCGTCCTTGATCGCGGCGAGGATCAGGTCCTCGACGACTTCCTTTTCGTTCGGATCGAAGATCGACGGGTCGATGTCCAGCGCCTTGAGCTCTCCTTGGACACTCGCGGTGGCCTTCACCAGGCCCGCGCCGCTTTCGCCGGTCACGCTCATCATGGCCATCTGCTCCTGCATCTCGGCCATCTTGGTCTGCATTTCCTGTGCGGATTTCATCATCTTGGCCATGTCGCCAAGTCCGCCCAATCCCTTCAGCATCGTGTCGTCTCCCATTCGAGTTATTTCTAACCTAGGCCTTGCCTTGCGGCCCGACAAGGCGCCGCGCCGGCCGCGTCAGTCCTCCTCGAAGGGGTCCCACTCCTCCGAGACCTCCTGCAGGGCATCCTCTTCGACCGTCTGGGCGATATCCGCGTGGGTCCGGACCTCGGTGATCTGCGCCTTGGGGAACGCGCGAAGCACCTCCTGCACCAGCGGATGGGCCTCGGCCTCGGACCGGATCGCGCGCTCGGCCGCATCGCGCTCCTCGGAAATCGTCGCACCGCCGCCGCTGCTGATCGAGACAGCCCAGCGGACGCCCGTCCAGGCCTGAAGCCGGGCGCCGAGTTTCTGCGCAAGATCTGTCGGCGCCGCGGGCGTCGGCTCCATCTCGATCCGGCCGGGGCTGTAGGACACCAGGCGCAGGTTGCTTTCGACCTCGACCAGCAGCTTGACGTCTCGGTGGTGGCGGATCAGCTCGACCACGTCCTCGAACCGAGCGTAATGGGCGAGGGCGGTCTCGGACTTGACCGCAAGCGCCCCCTGCGCCGAAGGCCCGCTGGGGCCGCTATGGGTCGGGCTCGGCGCCCCCCGCGCTTCCGGGGTCGCCCCGCCTTGGCCGGGCGCCGCGCCGCCACCGGGCGGGGGAGGCCCGTTGCCCGGCGGTGGCGGGCCGTCGCCCAGCCGCCGCACCAGTTCCTCGGGCGTGGGCAGGTCGGCCACATGGGTCAGCCGGATCACCGCCATTTCGGCGGCCATCATGCCGTTGGGCGCGGCGGCGACCTCTTCCAGCGCCTTGAGCAGCATCTGCCACATCCGGGTCAGCACGCGCATCGGCAGACCCTCGGCCATGGCGCGGCCCCGGTCGCGTTCTTCCGGAGAGACGGTCGGGTCCTCGGCCGCTTCGGGTGTGATCTTGATCACACTGACCCAATGGCAGATCTCGGCCAGGTCCCGCAGCACGGCCATCGGATCGGCCCCGTCGGCGTATTGCGCCGAAAGCTCCGTCAGCGCCGAGGCCGCGTCGCCCCGCAGGATCATGTCGAAGAGGTCCAGCACCCGGCCCCGGTCCGCAAGTCCCAGCATCGCGCGGACCTGTTCGGCGGTCGTCTCGCCCGCGCCATGGCTTATCGCCTGGTCGAGCAGCGAGGTCGCATCCCGGGCCGACCCTTCGGCCGCGCGGGTGATCAGCGCCAAGGCGTCGTCGGCGATCTCGGCGGATTCGGCACTGGCGATCCGGCGCAGCAGGGCGATCATGACCTCGGGCTCGATCCGGCGCAGGTCGAACCGTTGGCAGCGCGACAGCACGGTCACCGGCACCTTGCGGATCTCGGTCGTGGCAAAGATGAATTTCACGTGGGCGGGCGGCTCCTCCAGCGTCTTCAGAAGCGCGTTGAAGGCCGAGGTGGACAACATGTGCACCTCGTCGATGATGTAGATCTTGTAGCGGGCCGAGGCCGCCCGGTAGTGGACGCTGTCGATGATCTCGCGGATGTCGCCCACGCCGGTGCGCGAGGCTGCGTCCATCTCCATCACGTCCACGTGGCGCCCCTCCATGATCGCCACGCAATGCTCGCATTGGCCGCAGGGGTCTGTCGTGGGGCCGCCGGTCCCGTCGGGGCCGATGCAGTTCATACCCTTGGCGATGATCCGGGCCGTGGTGGTTTTGCCCGTCCCGCGGATGCCCGTCATGATGAAGGCCTGGGCGATGCGGTCCGCGGCGAAGGCGTTGCGCAGGGTCCGCACCATGGCATCCTGGCCCACGAGGTCGGCGAAGGTCTCGGGGCGGTACTTGCGGGCGAGCACCTGGTAGGCGGGGGCGTCGGTCATGCGGTCTCCTGTCGGACTGTTCCAACTTAAGGAGCGGAGCGGGCGGCGTCCACCGGACTCCGAGCGCGGGCGGGGAGGGGGGCCGTCCCGTGCCTGCGTGATTGACGCGCCGGATCGCGCGTTGGTATCATTGCCTCAGCCGTTGGGGCGGCTTCCTGATCCGCGGAAAGCCGTGTCGGCCCCCCCCAGTCTCTGACCAAAGACCCATACGGTCTTTCTCATGCCCGTCTTAGCGGATCGCCGGGATAAAAGAATGGGAAAGCCGATGACACCTGATGATCAGGCCCTCGACCGCCTGCGCCGTGCGGCGCGTGACCTTGGCCGCGACCTCGCCCTTGGCAGGAGCGATGCGCTCGCGCGGGTGCGCGCCACCGCGCCGAAGCCCAAGGGCACGCCCCTCAAACATGCCGACTTCCTCCATGTGATCGCCCGCGAAGAGGGGTTCGCCAGCTGGCCCGCGCTCAAGGCCTCGGTCGAGATGCGCGGCATGGACGCCGCCGCCCGGCTGCAGCGGCTGAAGATCGCGATCGCCCATGGCCAGACCCATGTGATCGACCGGATCCTGGAGGATGCCCCCGATCTGGCCGACGGGGAGTTCGGCCTCGAGCTTGCGCTTTACCGGCGAGACGCCGTGGCGCGGGCCCTGGAGGCCGATCCGGGAATGGCCACGCGCCTGATCGGCCTAGCGCCGCCGCTCGTCCATCTCTGCCAGAGCCGGATGATCCATCACTGGCCCGACAAGCGCAACGACATGCTGGCCATCGCCGAGATGTTGCGGCTGCGGGGGGCGGACCTCGACTTTGGACCGCCGGCGGAGAAGGGCTCCGCGCATCGCCTGTCGCCGCTCTATTTCGCGCTGGGGCACGCGGGCAACCTGGTCCTGGCGGAATGGCTGCTGGATCACGGCGCGACGCCGAACGACAACGAAAGCCTCTATCACGCCACGGAGCTGGGCCATCGCGACGGGCTGCGCCTGTTGCTGTCCCATGGCGCCGATCCGAAGGGCACCAACGCGCTGTTGCGGGCGATGGATTTTGGCGATGTCGAGGCCGTCGCCATGCTGTTGGAGGCCGGGGCCGATCCGAACGAAGGCTCCGACGGCAGGCCCGCGCACGGCATGGCGCATGGCGCCTGCCCGGCCCTGCACCAGGCGGCGCGGCGGATGGGCGATGATCGGATGGCGGAACTGTTGCTCGCCGCCGGGGCGCGGCCCGAGGCGACCTGGAACGGCATCAGCGCCTACGCCTACGCCCGCGTCTACGGCAACGCCGCGCTGGCCGCCCGGCTGGAGGGGCTGGGCGTCGACCGGTCCCTGGCGGCGGACGAGGCGCTGCTTGCCGCCGCGGCCGAAGGCGCGGTGCCCGGGGGCCGCTTTCTCGACCCGGCCCGGCTGCCCGAGGATTTCCGCACGCTCCCGCGCCAGATCCTCAACCAGCCGGGCCGGTTGCCCCATCTCAAGGCGCTGATCGCGGTGGGGCTGGAATGGGACAGGCCGGATTCCGAGGGGCTGACGTTGGTGCGGGTCGCCGGTTGGGAGGGCTTGCCGGAGATCATGGCCTGGGTCCTCTCGCTCAAGCCCGACCTGGGCCACGTGAACCAATACGGCGGGACGCTGCTCACCACGATCATCCACGGCTCCGAGAACTGCCCCCAGCGGGCGGAACGGGATCACGTGGCCTGCGCCCGGCTTGCGCTGGAAGAGGGGGTTGCCTTGCCGCGCAAGGCGATCTCGTTTGCGGGCGAGCCGGCGATGGCCGCGTTCCTCGATGGGTGGGCAGAGGCGCATCCCGGCGCCGTGGTGGAGCACGGGCCGATCTGAGAAGCGCCCGTCTTCCGCCCCGAGAGGCCGGCTGCGGGCTTTCCCCGTGGGGGCGGCTCTCGTGCCCGGTTGGCATGCCGTATCTGCTGCGCTGACGTCCCGGGGCGCCCCATCCCGTCACCGGCGCCTCGGCCGTGGATCCTTGTGTCACACATAGCTCATTTGCAGCCCGGCGGACGGCCCGGCGAGAGGTCGGGCGACGGGACCGGAACATGCCGCCAACAGGGCATTGTGGGTGGTCCGGGGGCGCCGGCGGCCGCAGGCCGGCGGCGCCCCCGTTGGTCGGCCCGCTTGCGGGCCGAAACCCTCAGCCCGGCCTGCCCCGGTCGCGTCGGCCCTTCTGGGCCGCGCGATACACCTTGCCCAGCGAGCGGCTCCGCGCCCGGTTTTCCGCCACCGTCTCGGAGTTGTGGCGATCCTCCCGCCGCAACTTTTGCCACCGCGACAGCCGGTCCGGGTCAAGCGTGCCATCGGCCAGCGCGGCCTGCACGGCACATCCCGGCTCTGTCTCGTGGCGGCAATCGTTGAAGCGGCAGGCGGCCTCGAGGTCTTCGATGTCGGAAAAAACCTCGGCGATGCCCTCGGCGGCATCCGCAAGACCAAGCTCGCGCATGCCGGGGGTGTCGACGATCCACCCGCCGTTCGCGGTAGGCAAGAGGTGGCGCGCGGTGGTCGTATGACGGCCCTTCGCGTCGTCCTCGCGGATCGCCTGCGTCGCCACGTTCTCGCCGGTCAGGCCGTTGGTGATCGTCGACTTGCCGGTGCCGGAAGAGCCCACCAGCGCCAGGGTCTGCCCCGGGCCGCACCAGGCGGCGATGCGGCCAAGCTCCTCGGGGTCGCGGGCGTTCAGGGTGATGACCACCGCCACCGGCGACAGCCGCGTCGCCCGGCCGCGGTAGTCCGCATCGTCCTCGGCGAGATCGGCCTTGGTCAGCAGGATCAGCGGCAGGCACCCGGCCGCCGCCGCCATCGCCAGATACCGCTCTATCCGCGCTTCGTTGAAATCGGCGTTGCACGAGGTCACGATCGCCAGCGTGTCGACATTGGCGGCGATCAGCTGCGACCGCCCGTCCTTGCCGGCGGCCTTGCGCGAAACGCGCGTGAACCGGTCGAGAAGGCGCTCGATCAGCAGGGTGTCGGGATCGAAGATCACCCAATCCCCGACGGCAAGATCGCCGGTCGAGAGCCCGTGCGGGCAGGACAGGGTCAGCGGCCCGTCGCGCGAAAGGGCGGTCACCCGGGTGCGGGCGATGCCGCTTATCCTTGCGGCGCGGGGGGAAACCTCGTCAGTCTGTGCGGCGAAATGCGCACCCCAACCGAGCTCGGTCAGAGACGGAAATGTCATGATATCAGCCTGTGGAACAATCGCAGGAGGACCGCCCGTCGCCCGGCCAGTCCACTGGTCGAGGCGCTCAGAGGGCGCCCCGGAGGGTGATCGCAACAATCATCAAAAGCCCTCCCGTTCCAAGGGTGCCCCGCCCGAAAGGGCGGGGTGAGAGGCTGGAACACGACCCAAGCGGGTCTCGTTACGGCTGCTTCCTTCCGGACCTGACCGGGTTGGCGAGGAGCTTGCCCGCGCCAACCTCTCGAGTACAACATAGCGAACCGGGCCGCGCCCTGCAAGGGCACCGCTCGGTCGGAATCGCCTCAAAGTGCAAGGGAAAAGCGTTCGAACCCGCCCTTGCCGGGGCCGAGGTGGATCATGTCGTGCAGGCAGTCCGGGCGGGCGACGGTCAGCGCCCCCGGCCCGGTCTGGAAGATCGCCCGGGTGGTGGGATCCATGGGCGCGAAGCTCCAGATCCGCGGCGCGGTCGGGCGGACGGGCCGTTCCGACTTGAGGTGATGGGCCACCACGTCGCGGGTGGAGGTCTTGGCGAGGTAGAGCACGGTGCCCCGTCGCGCCGCGCGGAACGTGCCCCCGCCGCCCATCCGGTAGGAATTCGAGATCACCAGAAAACGGTCGTTGTCCTCGACCGGGCGGCCATCGCGGGTGATGTCGGTGACCCGCGCCGCGCGGTCGTCCAGCAGCTGCCCGGCGGGATCGAACCGGGCGGGACGTCCGACGTCGATCTGGTAGGTCAGGCCCTCGAACACGTCGAAATTGTAGCTGGGAACGCCGCTGTCGATCAGTCGCTGACCCTCGGATCCGGGTGTCACCGTGTTGAACAGGCTCGCGGACCGCTCCAGCCAGTCCCGGATGTCGACGCCGATCATCTCCATCACGCAGATCGTGTTGGGATAAAGGTAGAGATCGGCCGCGTGGCGGTAGGCCAGCGGTCCGGCGGGGATGTCCACGTAGTTCTCGGGGCCGCCCCAGCCCCCGGCCCGAAACGGGGCGGCGACAGAGAGCATCGGCAGGTCCGGCAGATCGGCCGCTGCCTCGGCCACATGCCGGCGCTGGGCATCGGCGACGATCTGGATCGAGGCGCTGGGGGCCGTCAGGGCGAAATAGCTGTCAATCGGCCCGGCCGTCTTTCCGATCGGCTGGCGGATGTGGTTCAGGGTGGTCCGGTGCGCGGGCGCCGCGGCCGCGACGATGCCCGGGTCCTCGCCGGTGTCGATCACCGGCAGGACGGCGCAGGTCTGGCCGGCCACATGCCAGCGGCCGCTGCGGGCGTCATGTTCCATGAGCAGGTCGACCCGGCCCACGTGGCTGGCGTGAAAGCCCGCCATCACCGCGGGTTTGCCATGCAGCGTCCCCGCCTCGGGGTCGATCACCTCGGTGGCCGAGAATTGCTCGCCCGGAAAGACCATATGGGTGTGGCCTGCCACGATCACGTCGATCCCGGGCACGCCGGCAAGCGGGACGGCGGCGTTCTCCATCCGCGGCTTGTAGGTCTCGGCGCCGATCCCCGAATGGCAGAGCGCGACCACCAGGTCGGCCCCCGCAAGGCGCATCCGCGGCACCTCGGCGAGGGCGCTGCTGACGATGTCGTCGGTCTCGACGCGGCCGCTCAGATGGCTGCTGTCCCAATCCACGATCTGCGGCGGTGCGAAGCCGATGATGCCGATCCGCAGCGTCTCCACGCTGCCGTCCAGCATCTGCATGCTGCGGTCGAGAATCGCCCAGGGCGTCAACAGCGTGCCGCCGCCGCTGCGGCGGACATTGGCCGACACCATGGGAAATTGCGCCGCGTCAAGGGCGCTTTCGAGAAAGTCGAGCCCGTAGTTGAACTCGTGGTTGCCCAGGGTCCCGCCATCGTAGCCGAGGGTGTTCATCGCGTGGACCGACGGGTGGGTGCCCAGATCGCCCCCGACCCCTTCGGTGGCGATCACGTCGGACAACGGCGTGCCTTGCAGGAAATCGCCATTGTCGAACAGCAGGGTGTTGTCCGCATCGCTCCGTTCCTGACGAATCAGGCTCGCGGCGTGGGCGAATCCGGTCCCCGGCGCCGGGCGGTCGGCGTAGTAATCGTAGGCGGTCAGGTGGACGTGCAGATCCGTCGTCGCGAGAATTCGCAACCGTGCAAGGCCATTGACCACGTCACTGCGGGACGGCATCTGAGACTTTCACGTTGGTCCTGTCCTCTAATACTACTCAACCTTAAGTTTAGCAGCCTGCTTGGCAAGCCGGGAGTCACATCCCGTTGCGTCCGGGTCCCGCACATGCAACGGAATGTCCATGCAAATCTCTGAAGAAGTGACTTTCGGCGGCGCCGGGCTGGACCGTGCGGCGCAGGATCGCGGGGACGCGGCGCAGGAAAGCCTGCGGGCGGACCCGTCCGCCCGGGCGCTGCTGCTGTGGCGGGGCAAAGTTCTGGTGCAGGGCGAGGCGCCTCTGACCGTGGCGCAGCTGCCGCTGACCCACGCGGTGATGGGCGTGCAGGACGGGCCCCCGATCTATCTCGGCCGGACCGAGGCCGGGCCGGTCTTTGCCAGCGACATCAGCCAGTGGGCGCCCGAGGAGGTCGACGAGGCTGCCCTCGGCAGCTTTCTCGACCCCACCGAACAGCGCCACCCGCTGCTGGAGGAGGGGCTGCGATTCGTCGAGGTGCGGGCCGTCATGACCCGCCTGACCGCCGCGGATGCCGAACTGGCCGCCACCGCCAAGGCGATCTTCGGCTGGCACGCGAGCCACGGGTTCTGCGCCTGTTGCGGTGCGCGATCCGTCATGGCCCAGGCCGGCTGGCAGCGCGATTGCCCGACCTGCGGCGCCCGGCACTTTCCGCGCACCGACCCCGTTGTCATCATGCTGGTGACCCATGGCAATTCGGTGTTGCTCGGCCGCTCTCCCCATTGGCCGGACGGGATGTATTCGCTTCTGGCCGGCTTCATGGAACCGGGCGAGACCGTCGAGGCCGCTGTCCGCCGCGAGGTTTTCGAGGAGACTGCGGTGCGGGTCGGCCGGGTGACGTATCTCGCCAGCCAGCCCTGGCCGTTTCCGGCCTCTCTCATGCTCGGGTGCCGCGGAGAGGCGACCACCACCGACATCGTGATCGACCCGGTCGAGATCGAACACGCGCTGTGGGTCTCGCGAGAACGTCTGATGGAGGTGTTCGCGGGCCGCGATCCCGCGATCAAACCGGCCCGCCCCGGCGCGATCGCGCATTTTCTTCTGCGCAACTGGCTTGCGGACCGGCTGGAATGACGCGAGGCTCCGCGCCGAAAGTCACAAGGGTTGGTTCGGCATGAAATTTTCGGTTCGGGACGACATCGAGGCGCCCATCGACTTCGTCTTTGCCCAGGTTAGCGATTTCGCCGCCTTCGAACGGCTGATCCTGCGCCGCGGCGCCACGGTCGAGCGTCAGGGCGTCGACGGCAATGACGGGCTGGGGGCGCGTTGGAAAGTCGACTTCGTGTTTCGTGGCAAACCGCGGGAGGTGCTCGCGACGGTCACCGCCTTCGATCCGCCCGGCAATCTGGCGATCAGCAGCGCCTCCAGCGGGATCGACGGGCTGACCACGGTCGAGCTTCTGGCGTTGTCGAAGTCGCGCACGCGCCTGTCCTTCGCACAGGAGCTCAAGCCCAACACCTTGGCGGCCTGGCTGATGATCCAGTCGCTGAAGCTGGCCAAGTCGTCGCTGGAAAGCCGCCTGCGCCTGCGCACGACCGAGTTTGCCAAGGATGTCGAAAGGCGCTGGCGCAGTCAGTCCTGAGAGCTGTTGCGCCGCGTCTCGTAGCGGCGCCGGTCGGCGGGAAAGACACCCATCAGGCGAACGCGATCGGTGAAGTAGTCCAGCTCTTCGAGCGCGAGCTGCACAGAGCGGTCGTCGGGGTGGCCTTCGATCTCGGCATAGAATTGCGTCGCCGAGAAATTGCCGTCGACCATGTAGCTTTCGAGCTTGGTCATGTTGACCCCGTTGGTCGTGAATCCCCCCATCGCCTTGTAGAGCGCGGCGGGAATGTTGCGGACCCGGAAAATGAAGCTGGTGATCATGCCGGTGGGGCCGCGGCGTGAAAAATCGGGCTCGCGCGCCATGATGACGAAGCGGGTGGTGTTGCGGTCGTGATCCTCGATGTTGCGGGCCAGCACCGACAGATCGTAGATCTGCGCCGCCAGTTCCGAGGCAAGGGCCCCCATGGAGTAATCGCCGATCTCGGCCACCCGGGCCGCCGATCCGGCGGTGTCCGCGCCGGTCAGCGGGGTGATGTCATGCTCTCGCAGGAACCCCCGGCATTGTCCTAGCAGGACGGTATGGCTCATCGCCGATCTGACGTCCGGAAGGCGCGCCCCGCGCACGCCCAGCAGGTTGATATGCACGCGCACGAAGGCTTCGGCGATGATGTGCAACCCGCTTTCGGGCAGCAGGTGATGGACGTCGGCGACCCGGCCGTAGGTCGAATTCTCGACCGCGATCATGCCGAATTCGGCATCGCCTTTTCGCACCGCCTCGATCGCATGCTCGAATGTCGGACAGGGCAACGGCTCCAGATCCGGCCGCGCCTCGACGCAGGCCTGGTGGCCGTAGGCGCCCAATTCTCCTTGGAACGCAATTTTCCCGGTCATTCCACGAACCCCCCAGAGTGTCGGAAATGGGCATTTCGTCGCGGTGCTACATCTTGCAAGACGGGGCTTGAAGCGGATACATGACCTCGAAATCGAGATGGGGACGGAACGCGACATGTTCGACACAATGACCCTTACCAAGGTCCTGGGCGGCCTCTGCGGGACTCTGCTTGTCTTTCTGCTGGGCGGCTGGACCGCCGAGACGATCTATCACAGCGGCGGCCACGGCGAGGGTGAACAAGCCTACGTCATCGAGGTCGAGGGCGAGGACACCGGTGGCGAGCCCGTCGAAGAGGGGCCCGCGTTCGAGGAAGTGTTCGCCCAGGCAGATGTCGCCGCGGGCGAGACCCTGTGGCGCAACTGCCGGTCCTGTCATGCGCTGGAGCCCGGCGTGAACGGCACCGGCCCGACGCTTTACGGCGTCGTCGGACGCGACGTGGCGTCGATTTCCGACTTCAGCTACTCTGGCGCATTGGTGGAAGCGGCGGACGTCTGGACCCCCGAACACCTGAACGGCTTTCTCGAGGACCCCAAGGGTTATGCCCCCGGCACGGCCATGGGCTACAACGGGATGCGCAAGGTCGAGGATCGGGCGGACCTGATCGCCTATCTCGACAGCATCGACGACTGACCCCGGCCCGAGCTCCGGAAATGCCGAAGGCCGCCCGCGCAGGGCGGCCTTTCGTGTTATGCCGTTCCGGAGGGCGTTCGGGTCCACGCATGATCCGTTCACGCATTGCTGACGAATTCGCGCCTTGATTGTTCGACAAGTGGCCATTTAGCTACAAATCCTAGTCAGGGCCCGACGCGGCCCGCGGCACCGACCCGTTTCGCAGGCTGTCAAGCACAGGAGATCGCCATGAGACCGAGCCACCCCCCCCAAGTCGCAGCGCTGGCAGCGGCCCGCGACGCGGATGCCCGGCGCCTGGCCCTCCTCGGCGGCAGCCTGCTCGTCGTGGGCACGCTCTGGGGCACGGTGGCCTTCGGCGAGGCGCATGAGGAGGTCACGACCTCCTACGGCTACACCAACTTCGGCGAGCTCAAGTATCCGGCCGATTTCGAGCATCTGGACTACGTGAACCCCGATGCGCCCAAGGGCGGGGAGATCGCCGTCTGGACCCAGGGCACCTTCGACAGCTTCAACAACTACGCCCGCCAGGGGGTCGCGGCATCGCTGTCCACGATCGGATCGGAAGCGATCCTGACCAGCACGGCCGACGATCCCTACGGCCTCTACTGCTATCTCTGCACCACGCTGGAATACCCCGACGACCTGTCGTGGATCGTCTTCAACCTTCGTGACGACGTGACCTTCGCGAACGGCACGCCGATGACCGCCGAGGATGTGGCGTTCTCCTACAACATCTTCATCGAGCAGGGCATCGCGGAATATCGCAACGTCGCCGAGGGCTTTGTGGAATCGGTCGAGGTCGAGGGCCCCCACCGGATCAAATTCATCTTTCAGGACGACGCCCCCCGGCGCGACCGGGTGTCCTTCGCGGGCGGCACGCCGGTCTTTTCCAAGACCTGGTTCGAAGAGGGCGGCATCCGGCTGGACGAAAGCACCGAAGAGCCGTTCATGGCGACCGGGCAATACGTGCTCGACAGCTTCGACTACAACCGCCAGATCATCTATCGCAGCAACCCCGACTACTGGGGGGCTGACGTTCCGTTCAACGTCGGGCGCGGCAATTTCGAGTCGATCCGCGTGGAATACTTTGCCGACAGTTCCGCCGCGTTCGAGGCGTTCAAGGCGGGCGAATACACCTTCCGGATCGAGAATTCGTCACGCCAGTGGGCGACCGGCTACGATTTCCCGGCGCTCGACAACGGCTGGGCCGTGACCGAAGAGCTGTTCGACGGGACCGTCGGCACCCGGCAGGCCTTCGTGTTCAACCTCGACCGCGAGCAGTGGCAGGACGAAAGCGTGCGCCGCGCGGTGGAGCTGATGTTCAACTTCGAATGGTCGAACCGGACCCTGTTCTACGACCTCTATGCGCGGCCCGAGAGCTACTGGTCGAACACCGATCTGGCCGCGTCGGGCACCCCGTCCGAGGCAGAGCTCGCCATCCTGCAACCGCTGGTCGACGAAGGCCTGCTCGACGCTGAAATTCTGACCGCCGAGGCGGTCATGCCGCCGGTCAACGACCCCGAGGAGAACGCGCCCTCGCGCGGTGTCTTCCGCGCGGCGGCCGCCCTGCTCGAGGACGCGGGCTATGCGATCGGCGACGACGGGTATTACGCCAAGGACGGGCAGACGCTCGAGGTCGTGTTCCTGCAGGTCTCGCCGCAGTTCGACCGGATCGTGAACCCCTATATCGAGAACCTGGAGCGTCTTGGCATCAAGGGTGTTCTGGAGCGGGTGGACTTCGCCCAATATGTCGAACGGCGGCGCTCCGGCGATTTCGACCTGACCAACCACGGCTTCGACATGGGCTTCGAGCCGGGGACGGGGCTCGAGCAATGGTATGCGTCGAAGACGGCCGACGACAGCTCTCGCAACGTGATGCGCCTGCGCAACGAGGCGGTCGACCGGATCCTGCCGCTGATCGTGCAGGCCGAAACGCTGGAAGAGCTCAACACCTCCACTCAGGCTCTGGACCGGGTGCTGCGGTCGATCGGCTTCGACGTGCCGCAATGGTTCAACGACCAGCACTGGGTGGCGTATTACGACATGTATCGTCACCCCGAGAACATGCCGCCGCTGACGCTGGGGCATCTCGATTTCTGGTGGTACGACGCGGACCGCGCCGCCGAGCTGCGCGCCGCGGGCGCGTTCCAGTAACCGGCAGGCCAGGAAGGGAACCGCGCTTTGGGCGCCTACATCCTCAGACGATTGCTGCTCGTGATTCCGACGTTGCTCGGGATCATGATCATCAACTTCACCCTCACCCAATTCGTGCCGGGCGGCCCGATCGAGCAGATCCTCGCCCGGATGGAGGGGGGCGGCGACGTGTTCGAGGGGATTTCGGGCGGCAGCAGCGAGGTCCTGCAGTCGGGCGAGAGCGACTACATCGGCGCCCAGGGCCTGCCCCCGGAGTTCATCGCCGAGCTGGAGCGGGAATTCGGCTTCGACAAGCCCCCGCTGGAGCGGTTCCTGAACATGATGTGGAACTACATGCGGTTCGACTTCGGCGAGAGCTACTTCCGCAACATTTCCGTGCTGGATCTGGTGCTGGAGAAGATGCCGGTGTCGATCACGCTGGGGCTGTGGTCGACGCTGATCGCCTACATGATCTCGATCCCGCTGGGCATTCGCAAGGCGGTGCGCGACGGGTCCTCCTTCGATACCTGGACTTCGGGGGCGATCATCGTCGGCTACGCGATCCCGGGGTTCCTGTTCGCGATCCTGCTGATCGTGCTCTTTGCCGGCGGCAGCTATTGGCGGATCTTCCCGCTGCGCGGCCTCGTGTCCGACGGCTGGGAGGATTTCGGCCTGATCCACAAGATTCTGGACTATTTCTGGCACATCGCGCTGCCCGTGTTCGCCTCGACCATCGCGGCCTTCGCGACCCTGACCCTGCTGACCAAGAATTCCTTCCTCGACGAGATCAAGAAGCAATACGTGATGACCGCCAAGGCCAAGGGGCTGGGCGAGCGGCGGATCCTCTACGGCCATGTCTTCCGCAACGCCATGCTGATCGTGATCTCGGGCTTTCCGGCGCTGTTCATCGGGGTTTTCTTCGGCGGCTCGCTGATCATCGAGACGCTGTTCTCGCTCGACGGGCTGGGCCGGCTGGGGTTCGAGGCGGCCGTGGCGCGGGATTACCCGGTGGTCTTCGGCACGCTTTTCGCCTTCTCCTTGATCGGCCTGGTGGTCGGCATCCTCACCGACCTGACCTATGTGCTGATTGATCCCCGCATCGATTTCGAGGCGCGAGGCTAGATGACCGACCATTCCGCCCATGCCACCCCCCCCAAGCGGCCGTTCCTGTCGCCGCTCAACCAGCGCCGCTGGCGCAATTTCTGCCGCAATCGCCGGGCGTATTGGTCGCTTTGGATCTTCGCGATCCTCTTCGGCCTCAGCCTTTGTGCCGAGTTCATCGCCAACGACAAGCCGATCCTGGTGAATTACCGCGGCGATATCCGGATGCCGGTGTTCGCCTTCTATTCCGAGCAGGATTACGGCGGCGATTTCCGCACCGAGGCCGCCTACAAGGACATCGAGGTTCAGTGCCTCGTCGCGACCGGCGGGCTGGCGGATTCCTGTTTCGACGCGCCGGAAGAGACGCTCGCCGCGGTCGAGGCCGGCACGATCACCGATTCCGGGTTCGAGCAGGGCTGGATGCTCTGGCCGCTGATCCCCTACAGCTATGACACGATCGTCGACGTCCCCGGGGTGGCGCCCTCGCCGCCGTCGTCCGAAAACTGGCTGGGGACCGATGACACCAAGCGCGACGTCGTGGCGCGGGTGATCTACGGCTTCCGCCTGTCGGTGCTGTTCGCGCTGATCGTGACGGTCGCGGCCTCCCTGATCGGCATCGTAGCCGGCGCGGTCCAGGGCTTTTTCGGCGGCTGGACCGACCTGATCTTTCAGCGTTTCATCGAGATCTGGACCGGGATTCCGTCACTTTACGTCATCATCATCGTCTTCGCCATTCTGGGGCGAAGTTTCTGGCTGCTGGTGTTCCTGACCGTCCTCTTCGGATGGCCGGCGCTGGTGGGCGTGGTGCGGGCCGAATTCCTGCGGGCGCGGAATTTCGAATATGTCCGCGCCGCCCGGGCCCTGGGCGTGTCCAACACCAAGATCATGTTCCGCCACATGCTGCCCAACGCGATGGTCGCGACGGTGACGATGCTGCCCTTCCTGATCACCGGCGGCATCGCGACGCTGGCGAGCCTCGATTTCCTCGGCTTCGGCCTGCCGTCGTCGGCACCTTCGCTTGGCGAGCTCACCTTGCAGGCCAAGCAGAACCTGCAGGCGCCGTGGCTTGGCTTCACCGCGTTCTTCACCTTCGCGATCATGCTGTCGCTGCTGGTCTTCGTCTTCGAGGGGGTGCGCGACGCCTTTGATCCGCGCAAGACCTTCGCGCAGTCGAGCAGCCAGCGGAACGGGGCCGCCAAGAAGCGCTATCACGAGATCAAGGGGTTCGTGGACGTCGGCCAGGACGAGAAGCGGGGCGGCCCATGAGCGCGATCCTGCAGGTCCGCGGCCTGAACGTGCGGTTTGCCCAGGACGGGTCGGTCACCGATGCCGTCAGGGGCGTCAGCTTCGAGGTCGGCCGGGGCGAGACCGTCGCGCTTGTAGGGGAAAGCGGCTCTGGCAAGTCGGTCACGGCGCTGTCGACGGTGCAATTGCTGGGCGATTCGGCGCAGATGTCGGGCTCCATCACCTATGACGGGGCCGAGATGATCGGCGCCCCCGAGGCCGAGCTGCGCCGGGTGCGGGGCAACGACATCAGCTTCATCTTCCAGGAGCCGATGACATCGCTCAATCCGCTTCATACGCTGGAAAAGCAGCTCGCCGAATCGATCGAGCTTCACCAGGGGCTGCGCGGCGCAAAGGTGCGCGAGCACATCGTCGAGCTGATGAACAAGGTCGGCATCCGCGACCCCGAGGAACGGCTGGGCGCGTATCCGCACCAGCTGTCGGGGGGGCAGCGGCAGCGCGTGATGATCGCGATGGCCCTGGCCAACAATCCGCAGCTTCTGATCGCGGACGAGCCGACGACGGCGCTGGACGTGACGATCCAGGCGCAAATCCTCGATCTGCTGGCGGATCTGAAGCGCGACAGTGGCCTGTCGCTGCTGTTCATCACCCATGACCTGACGATCGTGCGGCAGATCGCCGACCGGGTCTGCGTGATGAAAGACGGCGAGATCGTCGAGCAAGGACCGGTGGACGATATTTTCGACAGGCCGCAGCACCCCTACACGGTCAGCCTGTTGACGGCCGAAAGCACAGGCGCCCCCACGCCGGTGCCGGCAGGGGCCGAGGTGATCGCCGAGACCGAGCATCTGAAGATCTGGTTCCCGGTCCAGCGCGGCCTCTTGCGGCGCACGGTGGGCCATATCAAGGCCGTGAACAACGCGACGCTGTCGGTCCGCGCGGGCGAGACGGTGGGAATCGTGGGCGAAAGCGGCTCCGGCAAGACCACCCTGGCGCTCGCGGTGATGAAGCTGATCCGGTCCGAGGGGCGTATCGGCTTCATGGGCCGCGACATCGAGCGCTTCTCGCAATCCCAGGTGCGACCGCTGCGCGGGGACATGCAGATGGTGTTCCAGGACCCCTACGGCTCGCTCTCGCCGCGCATGACGGTGGCCGAGATCATCTCGGAGGGGCTGGACGTTCACGGCATCGAGAAGAACGAGGACAAGCGGATCCTGGTGGCCGAGATCATGGAGGAGGTCGGGCTCGACCCCGCGTTGATGGACCGCTACCCGCACGAGTTTTCCGGCGGCCAGCGCCAGAGGGTCGCCATCGCCCGCGCAATGATCCTGCGGCCCAAGCTGCTGGTGCTGGACGAGCCGACCTCGGCGCTCGACATGACGGTGCAGGTTCAGATCGTCGATCTGCTGCGCGAATTGCAGCGCAAGCACCGGCTGGCCTACATCTTCATTTCCCATGACCTCAAGGTGGTGCGGGCGCTGTCGCACCGGGTCATGGTGATGAAGGAAGGCGACGTGGTCGAGGCAGGGTTGGCCGAGGAGATCTTCCGGCGGCCGCAGACGGAGTACACCCGCGCCCTGATGGCCGCGGCCTTCATCGAGATGGACGAGGACGCCTGAGACGGCGGACGACGCTCGCGCGTGCCGCGCATCGCCCCGCCCACCGTCCCTTGGCTGTCGCGACCGGAGGGCTGCCGCCTCGCCCGGTCCTGGTGCTCAGCTTGGCGGCTGGATCATGAAGCAGGTGGTGCCTCGGGCCTGAAGTCGCCGGCAGGAAAGCTCCGCCGTCTCGCGGGTCATGCCCATGAAATTGGCGTCGAAGCCGCGCGAGTTGCGCACCACCCGCCGCAGGGTGCCGTCGAGCGTCGACATCTCGTTCAGCGCCACGCGCAGCAGGACCCTTTCCGCTTGCCCCTCGCTGTCGTAGCGGCCGACGTTGATGCCCCAATGGCGGCCGGAGCTCGTGGACAGGCGCTCGACCACCTCCTGTTCGGGGCTGGGGGCCGAGACCTCGACGACCAGGTCGCCGGGCCTCGCGCGGGGCGAAACCTCGAGAACTTCCGGCGCACTCGCCGTTGCGGCAACGACGGCGTCGGCGACGGCCTCGCCCAGGGCGACCTCTGACGGATCAGGCTCCATCGCAGCGGCGACGACCGTCGCGATCATGTCGGCATCGACCGCCGGTGGCAGGGCGCGCACGGGCCGGACCTGGGGATGCAGGCTGCGGCTCACGGCGCCGCTGACGCGGATCGTGCGGGCCCCCGGGCCGCTGTCGTTGCCCATGTAGGGGGGGCGTTCTGGACGGCGCAGGGCAACGCGGGTCGGGGCCCGGGCGAAGCCCGCATCCATCAGCCGCGAGACCCGCTCGGTGCGGGCCGCGGAGCCGGGGGCGCCGAACACGGTGACGATGATCCGCTCGGAGCCGCGCTGGGCCGACGCGACGAGGTTGGAGCCCGCCGCGGAGGTGTAGCCGGTCTTGATCCCGTCGGCGCCGACATAGCCCTGGAGGAACCGGCGGTTGGTGTTGGAGACGGTCCGCATCCCCGCGTCCGTGGTGATTCGCGAGAACAGATTGTAGTATTGCGGCCAGTCGTAGATCATGTGTCGTCCGAGGATCGTCATGTCGCGGGCGCTGGACATGTGGCCCGTTTCGGTCAGGCCGTGGGCATTGCGAAAGTGGGTGCTGTTCATGCCCATCGCCTGGGCGGTGCGGGTCATCCGCCGGGCAAAGGCCGCTTCGGAGCCGGAGATCGCGATGCCGATGGCGGTCGCGGCATCGTTGGCCGATTTCACCGCGGCCGCCCGGATCAGGTAGCGGAACCGGATCTGTTGCCCCGCTTGTAGGCCGAGTTTCGAGGGAGGTTCCGCCGCCGCCTCGCGGGTGATCGTCACCACTGTGTCGAGGCTGATCTCGCCGCGCTCCACCGCTTCGAACGCGATGTAGAGCGTCATCATCTTGGTCAGCGACGCCGGGTGGAGCGAGGTTTCCGCATTGCTGCTGTCGTAGATTTCGCCCGATCGCGCGTCCATCACCATGTAGGCGTAGGGTGCGGCGCGGGATGCGAGTGGCATCAGCGCCGCAAGCATGAGCACGACAGAGAGTATCAGTCCCGTACGGGCGGGATGCCCCAATCTTAGAGTCACGATGCCTGCCTCGTTTTTGCCTCGTGCGCCCCGATCTGTCGCCGGGTGCGCCTTCTTATTGGGAAAATCGTAGCACGGGCTTCGAATTCCAGAAACCCTTAAAATCAAGGGTCTTGCGTTAACTTTTGACGTGCGGCGGCGAACATGTTGGGCTGCCGGCCGGTCACGGCGCTAGATCGGCCAATGTGGCGAAACCGGGGCAATTGTGGCGAAAATGAGGCGGGCCCGGGGACCGGTCAGGGCAGGCTCGCAAGAAGGGCGGGCAGGGAGCCGAGGTCGGCGATCTCGCGAAAGCGGGGGTGATCCTTCGGCGCGAGGGCATGCTCCAGGTCCCAGGTCATCTCGTGGGGGACGTGGACACCCCAGGCGCCGGCCTCGAGCGCGGGCAGGACGTCGGACTTCAGCGAATTGCCGATCATCATTGCCTGGGCGTGGCCGGCGAAGATCCGGGCATAGACGGGGGCGGTCTTTTCCGAGACGATCTCGACCCCGTCGAAAAGGTCGCCGATCCCCGATTGCGCCAGCTTGCGTTCCTGGTCGAGCAGGTCGCCCTTGGTGATCAGGACGATATGCGCTTGGGCCGCCATCGCTTCGACCGCCTCGCGGGCATGGGGCAAGAGGTCGATCGGGTGGGCCAGCATCTCCTGCCCGGCGGCGAGGATCTCGGCCACCACATGTCCCGGCAGGTCGCCGCCCGTGACCTCCAGCGCGGTCTCGATCATCGACAGCATGAAGCCCTTTATGCCGTAGCCGTAGTGGCCGAGGTTGCGCCGCTCCGCCGCAAGAAGGCGCTCGGCCAGGTGATCTGGGGCGCAATGATCGGCCAGAAGGGCCGCGAATCTGTCCTGTGTGATGCGAAAGAATCGCTCGTTGTGCCAAAGCGTATCGTCCGCGTCGAAGCCGATGATCCAGTCGCGGGCATGTGTCACAGCAATTCCGTTCGGTGTTGGGCTTTTCATATGGCTCCGAACGCATATATTACAGGGCCGAAGCAGCGCAACGCGAGACCGGAAGGGGCCCTGACAGGTCATGCTGGCGGATTTCTACATGATGGCGGACAAGAAGGGTGACGACGATGACGACGTCGGCCTGAAACTTGAGACGCGCCCGAAAACAAAGCGCCCGCCTCTCTACAAGGTGCTTATTCTAAATGACGACTACACGCCGATGGAATTTGTCGTGCATGTGCTCGAGCGGTTTTTCGGCTTGTCCCATGCGCAGGCGTTCGAGCTTATGCTGACGGTCCACAAGAAAGGCCTTGCGGTGGTCGGCGTGTTCTCGTTCGAGATTGCCGAGACGAAAGTGGCGCAGGTGATGGATTTCGCCCAGCGGCACCAGCATCCGCTGCAATGCACGATGGAAAAGGAATAAGCGCCCGGCCATGGCCGAATCGCGTCTTGCCATGGCCCTCGCGGGCCCTCTGAGCCTGCCTGACGGGCCCGTGGCGGTCCTGCGGCCCCCTGCGGCCTATGACCTGCCGCTCGGCGCGGACCGCGCCCGGGTGGTGACGGGGTATTGTCCGGATGCCGAGGTCTGGGCCGGCCGCGGCTACGAGGTGACGCGGGAGATTCCCGATGTCGCGTCCTCCATCGTCGTGGTGCCGCGGTCCAAGGTCCTGGCGCGGGACATGATCGCGCGGGCGGCGGCGCGGGGCCCGGTGCTGGTGGACGGGCAGCGGACCGATGGCGCCGATGCCCTGTGGAAGGCCGTGCGCAAGCGTTTCGGCGATGTGCCGAGCCTGGCCAAGGCCCACGGCCGGGCCTTCCTTCTGCCGCAAACCGATGCCCTGACCGATTGGCTGGCCCCCGTGCCCGCGCGTGGCGACCATGGCTATGTCACGGGCGCCGGCGTCTTTTCCGAGGACGGGGTGGACCCGGGCTCGGCCTTGCTGGCCGAGGCGCTGCCGGCCAAGCTTCCGGCGCATGTGGTCGATCTCGGGGCGGGCTGGGGCTATCTGGCGGCGGCGGCACTGACCCGCGACGGCGTCGAGCGGCTGGACCTCGTCGAGGCCGAGGCCGCGGCGCTGGATTGTGCCCGGCAGAACGTGACCGACGCCCGCGCGGTGTTCCACTGGGCGGACGCGACACGCTGGCGCCCCGAGGCGCCGGTTGGCGCGGTGATCTGCAACCCGCCGTTCCACACCACCCGCAAGGCGGACCCGGCACTGGGGCAGGCGTTCATCGCCGCGGCGGCCGCGATGCTGCTGCCCTCCGGCCAGCTCTGGCTTGTGGCGAACCGGCATCTGCCCTATGAGGCCGCGCTCCGTGATCGCTTTGTCCAGGTCTCGGAGATTGGCGGCGACGGGCGCTACAAGCTGTTCCAGGCCAACCGTCCGCGCCGCAAGCCCGTGTCCTGACAGGAGAGCCCTGCAATGACCTTTTCCATCGCCGGAAAGACCGCCATCGTCACCGGGGCAGCCAACGGCGTCGGGCTGGCCATCGGGCGCCACTTCCTGCGCGAGGGGGCAAATGTCGTCTTCGCCGACATGGACGAGGCGAGCCTCGAGCGCCAGGTCGGCGAGCAGGCCGACGAAGATGCTACCTTCAGGATCTTTGCCGGGGATCTGCGCGAACGGCTGACGATAAAGAACCTGCTGTCCCTCACGGTCGATGCATTCGAGCGGATCGACATCCTGGTGAACGCCTCGCGCCAGATGATCGCGGCCGACCCGCTCGATTCCGAGAACGACGCGATGGAGACGCTGCTGCAGCAGAACCTGATGACCGCCCTGCGGCTGAGCCAGGCCACCGCGAAACGGATGATCAAGCAGGCCGACCCCGAGGGCGACGGCCCGATCGGGGCGATCATCAACCTGTCGTCGATCGCGGCGCGGCGGACCCATCCCGAACTTCTGGCCTATTCGGTTTCCTCGGCGGCGCTGGACCAGATGACCCGCAGCCTGGCGGTCGCCCTGGCGCCCAAGCGGATCAGGGTCAATGCGGTGGCCTTCGGCTCTGTCATGTCGGCCAGCCTCAAGGGGGCGCTGAAGGACAACGAGGAATTCCGCGAAGAGATCGTCGACCATACGCCGCTGAACCGGATCGCGGGCCCGTCCGAAGTCTCGGATGCGGTGCAATACCTGGCCTCGGACGCGTCGTCCTTCGTAACCGGGCAGATCATCACGGTGGACGGCGGCCGGACGCTGATCGACCCGGTCACGGCGCCGGCGCACTGACCTCTCCGCCCGGCCTGGGCCCTCGCGCCAGGAGGCGGGGCGTTGTGCTCTTTCACCCGGCAGGCGGGCGGTGCTAGCCTTGCGCGACACTCGACAAGCGAAAGGCAGGCAGGAATGACGACCGACGTGGCGGAGCCGATGGACACCGAAAAGAGCAGGGCGGCGGGCTGGTTCCGGGAGCTGCGCGACGAGATCGTCGCGGCCTTCGAACGGCTGGAGGAGGCCCCCGGCACCGGGCCGGTCGCCGATCTGCCTCCGGGACGGTTCGAGGTGACCGAGACGACTCGGCAGAGCGACGACGGCTCGGACGCCGGTGGCGGGCTGATGAGCGTGATGCGCGGCGGCCGCGTGTTCGAGAAGGTGGGCGTCAACGTCTCGACGGTGTTCGGTCATCTTGGGCCGGCGGCGCAAAAGGCCATGGCTGCGCGGGGCGTGCCCGGAATGGAAAGCGACCCGCGGTTCTGGGCCTCCGGCATCAGCCTTGTCGCGCATATGCAGAACCCCCATGCGCCGGCGGTGCATATGAACACCCGGATGTTCTGGACGCCCCATGCCTGGTGGTTCGGAGGCGGGTCCGACCTGAACCCCTGCATCGAATATCCCGATGACACCGCGCATTTCCATGCCACCCAGAAGGCGCATCTGGATCCGCATGGCGCAGCGTTCTATCCGAAGCTGAAAGCCTGGGCGGACGAGTATTTCTTCATTCCTCACCGGGGCCGGGCGCGGGGCGTCGGCGGCATCTTCATGGACGATCATCACTCGGGGGACTGGGAGGCCGATTTCGCCCTGACCCGCGATATCGGCCGGGCCTTTCTGCCGGCCTATCTGCCACTGGTAGAGAAGCGGCGCGAGACGCCATGGACAGAGGGCGACAAGGAGATCCAGCTTGTGCACCGCGGGCTCTACGCGGAATACAACTTGGTCTATGATCGGGGAACGAAATTTGGTCTGACGACCGGCCACGATGCGAATGCGGTCCTGATGAGCCTGCCACCCATGGCGAAATGGATCTGATGACGGAGGACGACGCTCGCCGTCAGGTTTACCTGACGGCGAGCGTCGTGCATCGTCCAGCCGTGTCAGGCTGCGACCGTCGCCCTCACCGTATCGATCATCAGGTGCACATTCTCTGGGTCGGCGTCCGGCGTGATGCCGTGGCCGAGATTGAAGATGTGGGGCCCGCCGGCGAGCGCCTTGACGATCTTGCGCGTCTCGGTCACCAGCGCCTCTCCTCCCGTGACCATGTGCGAGGACGCGAGGTTCCCTTGCACGCAGCCCCCGGTCTGCACATGCGCCGCGGCCCAATCCGCCGACACGCCATCGTCGAGCGCGATGCATTCCGCGCCGATCTCGGCATGCAGCCCCTCGTATTTCTCGCCCGCCCCCCGCGGAAAGGCGATGACCGGGATGCCGGGGTGCGCTGCCTTCAGCGCGGCTGTGATCCGGGCGGCGGGCGCCACGGCGTAGCGCTGGAAATCCTCGCCCTTGAGCGACCCCGCCCAGCTGTCGAACAGTTTCACGCATTCGGCCCCGGCCTCGATCTGACGCGACAGGTAGGCGATCGTCCCCTCCGTGATCCGGTCGAGCAGCGCCTCGAAGGCCGCGCGATTCTCGGCCTTCAACGCATGGGCCGGCCCCTGGTCCGGCGTGCCCTGGCCCCCGATCATGTAGGTCGCCACCGTCCAGGGCGCCCCCGCGAAGCCGATCAGGGTCGTCTCGGGCGGCAATTCCCGGGCGAGAATCCGCACCGTCTCGTAGATCGGCCCCAGAACGTCGTGAATGTCGTCGGGCCCTTTCAGCGCGGCCACCTCGGCGTCGGTGGTGACCGTTGACAGGCGCGGGCCCTCTCCGGTGACGAACCACAGGTCGGCCCCCATCGCCTGGGGCAGCAGCAGGATGTCGGCGAACAGGATCGCCGCGTCGAAGCCATAGCGCCGGATCGGCTGCAGGGTCACTTCGGCGGCCAGGTCCGGGTTGTAGCACAGCTTGAGGAAATCGCCCGCCTCGGCGCGGGTGGCGCGGTATTCGGGCAGATAGCGTCCGGCCTGGCGCATCATCCAGATCGGCGGGGTGGGCAGGGTTTCACCCGCAAGGGCGCGCAGCAGGGTCTTGGTCATCGGGGCTCCTTCGAGGGGTTGGAATGTGGTCCCATCGGACCAGGGAACTGTCAACCCATTGTCAGGCTGGGTTGACACGGCTAGAGCTTGCACATGACGCACGATATGCCCTCCCCCGCCCAACCCCTCAAGATCGGAACGCGCGGGTCTCCGCTGGCGCTTGCCCAGGCGAACGAGACCCGCGACAGGCTGGCCCGGGCCTTCGACCTGCCGCACGAGGCCTTCAGCATCATCGTCATCAAGACGACCGGCGACCGTGTCCTGGACCGCCCGCTCAAGGAGATCGGCGGCAAGGGCCTGTTCACCCGCGAGATCGAGGAGGCGATGCTCTCGGGCGAGATCGACATCGCCGTACACTCGATGAAGGACATGCCGGTCGATCAGCCCCCGGGGCTGACGCTCGATTGCTACCTGCCGCGCGAGGACGTGCGCGACGCCTTCGTCTCGCTGGCCCATGACAGCCTCGCGGGGCTGCCCAACGGGACCGTGGTCGGCACCTCGTCGTTGCGGCGCAGATCGCAGCTGTTGCACCGGCGGCCCGATCTTCAGGTCGTGGAGTTCCGCGGCAACGTCCAGACCCGGATGCGCAAGCTGGAGGACGGCGTGGCGGCGGCGACCTTCCTCGCCATGGCCGGGCTCAACCGTCTCGGCATGGCCGAGGTCGCCCGCAGCCCCGTGCCCACGGACGATATGCTGCCCGCCGTGGCCCAGGGCTGCATCGGGATCGAACGGCGGCAGGACGACAGCCGCACCGCCGACATGCTGGCCGCGATCCATCACGGCCCGACCGGGGATCGTCTTGCGGCAGAACGCGCGTTTCTGGCGGCGCTCGACGGATCCTGCGAGACGCCGATCGGCGGTCTGGCCGAACTGGACGGCGGCACCCTGCGCCTGCGGGGCGAGATCCTGCGCACCGATGGCTCCGAATGCCTGGCCGACAAGGGCGAGGCGCCAGTGGAAGACGGCGCAGAGCTTGGCCGCAGCCTCGCGGCGGGTCTGCTGGCCCGCGCAGGCGCGAATTTTTTCGCCGCCTGAGGTCCGATCCCCCGCCGCCGCTCAGGGCTCGCCAAGACCGAGGCGCGCCTGCGGGCGTCCGTCCAGCCACAACAGGGCGAAGGCAGATGCCAGCATGGTCACGCCGCCCAGAACGGCGGCGAGGCCATAGCCGGAGAGCAGCGCGGCGATCGCGAAGACCCCGGCGCCCAGCCCGTCTCCGGCCACCTGCTGCACCGCCAGCAGGGCGCCCCCCGCCCCGGCCCGGGCGCCCATCAGGTCCTGAACATAGGCCAACGGCAGCGACAGCACGATGGCGCCGCCGAACGCCGCCGGCAGCACCAGCGCCCAGACCCAGGGCGTCGCCAGCAACAACGGAAACGCGCAGAGGAATCCCGCGTAGAGCACCGTGCCGAGCAGGATCGCCTGCAGCCGGCTGACCCGCTGCAGCAGCGCCCCCATGGACAGCATAACCGGAACCTCGAGCCCCGCGACCAGCCCGGCAAAGAGCGCGACATCCCCGATGTCCCGCCCGGTGCTCTCGTCGAAGACCAGGCCGAGCACCACCATGTAGACGAAGACGCCGGACTTCAGCCCGCCCGACAGCAGCACCCGCAGCATCACCGCGCCGGAGCCCATTTCGCGCAAGGAGGCCGCGAGCGACAGGCCGGAGGGCACGTCCTCCCACGCGGTCCGGCCGTCGGCAGGCCAGGCCAGCGCGATCAGCAGCACCAGCGCGCCGCCCACGACCACCAGCACGGCGTAGATCGCCAGCAGGCTCGCGCCCGCGCCGAAGGCCAGCGACCAGAGCGGCAGGACCACCACGAACGGCACCGCGAACAGCGCCCGAAGTGCGGCCAGTGTCGCGTCCCGGTCGCCCACGGGGTAGCGCGAGCAGGCCAGCCGCGCCAGCGCGAAGATCTGCCCCATGATCGCGCCCGAAAGCGGCAGCACGACCGAATGGACCAGCACGAAGGTCAGCTTGTCGGGCAGCGCCATCACCAGCCCGTTGCCCAGCACGATCAGCAGGGCCGAGATCAGCGCCACGCGCTTTCGCGTCGCGGTCTGATCCGCCAGGATGCCCGCGCCGACCGCGCCCAGGACCGATACCACGGCCGCCACGATCAGCACGATCGCATAGGCGCCGTCGGACAGGCCGAAGATCCGGATCGCCAGCAGGCTCTGGTAGGGGGCGATGGAGGCGGCCAGACAGCCGAACAGGGCCAGGGCCCCCGCGGCCATGCGCAGGGTGGGATCGGTCCACAAGAGCTTCAGGGGGCGCAACATCGCCCGCCCTCTGCGCCTTTCCGCGCCGCGTCGCAAGAGGGTCCTCGCGCGGGCGCTCGCATAGGTTCAGGGGATGGTCTTGCCGGGGTTCAGGATGCCCTTCGGGTCGAGCGCGGCCTTGATCGCCCGCATCGCATCCTGGGCGACGGGATCCTTCAGCCGCCGCAGGGCGCCCAGCTTCGACAGGCCGATGCCGTGCTCTGCCGAGAAGGACCCGCCGAACTCCACCGCCGTGTCGTCGACGATCTCGCGGATCCTGGGGCCGAGGCTCTCGTCGCTGGGATAGACCGTGTAGTGCAGGTTGCCGTCGCCGAGATGCCCCACCACGAGGTCCCGCGCACCGGGATCGAAGGCCAGCACCCGGGTCTGCACCAGGCCCATGAAATCCGGAACCCGATCCAGCGGGACCGAGATGTCGGTGTCGACGATGGGCTCGGGCCCGAACGTGATCTCGGCGGAGGCTTCGCGGCGCTCCCACATCTGGCGGCGCTGCGCTTCGGAGCTGGCGACGACGGCATCCTGCACAAGGCCATCCTCCAGCGCCGCGCCCAGCTGTTCCTCCAGCAGCGCCGAGAGCGGCACGCGCCCGTCCGGGCCCGCGGCGGTGTCGCGGGGGGCGACGGCGCCGAGCTCTACCAGCAGGTTGACCTCGTGACGGGTGTCGAACGGCTCTCGGGCGCCGGCCACGCGGGCGACGTGGCGCTCGATATAGCGGCCGGGCATGTATTCGAAGGCTTCGACGGCACCGTCGCTGGCGTCCTGCAGGCGGGTCAGCAGGGCGAGCGCCGCCTCAAGCGAGGCGGCCGCCACGGTCGCCGTCGCATAGGCCTGCGGTTTCGGAAAGAGCTTCAGGGTCGCGGCGGTGACGATCCCCAGCGCCCCCTCCGAGCCGATCATCAGGTTCTTGAGGTCCAGCCCGGTGTTGTCCTTGTGCAGCGCACTCATCAGCGACATGACCCGGCCGTCGGCCATCACCGCCTCGATCCCCAGCACGAGCGCCCGGGTGCTTCCGTAGCGCAGAACGTTGGACCCGCCCGCGTTGGTCGCGATCATGCCGCCGATCCGGGCAGAGCCCTGCGCCCCGAATGTCATCGGGAAGATCAGCCCGTGCGGCGCGACCGCGCCGTGCAAATCGGCCAGAACGACGCCTGCCTCGACCTCGGCAACACGGGCGGCGGGGCGAATGTCGCGGACGGTCCGCATCCGGTCGAGCGAGAGGATCAGCTCCCCGGGCGCGATCGCCCCGCCGTTCAGCCCGGTGTTGCCGGATACAGGGGTGACCCGCCAGCCGTTGGCATGAGCCGCCGCCATCACCGCCGAGACATCTTCGGTGCTGCCGGGCCGCGCGACGGCGGCCGGGGCGCCGAGATACTTGCCGGTCCAATCCCTGGCCCAGGGCGCGGTGTCGGTCCCGGTCAGGACATTCGGTGTGCCCAGAATGGCTTGCAATTGCTCGATCATGGCCGATACCTCCGCCACTCTCTTGCCCCAGTCCGCCGGCGAAGAAAAGCACTGCGCTTTTGCCGTTGACAGGGGGCGGGGGCTTGTCTAGGTCGGCCTCGCGTGGCGTGGTAGCTCAGCTGGTTAGAGCACAGCACTCATAATGCTGGGGTCGGCGGTTCAAGTCCGCCCCACGCTACCAAATTCTTTCAGCTTCCCCATCTCGTCGTTTCCCGAACGCGGGGCTGTCTTTCGGCCCTTTGCGCCCGGTTGTAGCGGCCCGTAGCCCGGGTCATTCGACCCGGGGTGCTCCAAGGATCTCTCGCAGGTCAGCGGCGCAGGGCGGCAAGGCCTTCTGCAAGGCCCGACACGCTCATCCGGAACACCAGCGGTTCGGCCCGCAGCCCGGGGCGGTAGCCGGCGAGCACCTCGCCCGCGCCCTCGAACTCCTCCAGCGCCTCGGGGTCAAGCCGCAGCAGGCCCTCGCAAAGGTCGGGCGAACAGCTTTGCCATTCGAACATGGTCTGCTCGGCATCCTCCGGCGCGTCCGCCGCGCGGATCGCGAAGCCCGAGGGAAAGAAGACACCATTCGGGACCCGCACGGCGACATAGCTCTCTGTGCCGTCGGCGGACCAGAAGGCCAGCATCTCGGCCAGGAAAGCATCGCCGCCCGACTGGACAAGGCGCTGGCTGAGCACGCAGGCCGTCTCGCCGACCGCGATCGCCTCGCAGGTAACGGCCCAGGCGCCGAACCTCTGCCCGTTGGTCACGCGCTCCCGGGGGGGCTCCGGCTGGGCCGCGGCCTCGGTCTCTTGCGCGGCGACAGCGGGGGTGAGGGCGGCGCAGAGCGCGAGTGTGGCTGCCAGAGGGGCGTGTCTTGTCATGATATGCTCCTTGTTGAACGTCTTGGGGCCGCGTCGGCGGGCCACCCAGCATTGCACGGATCGGGCCGTTCAGGCCACCGGTCCGAACACGGCCCGGGCCACCGATCGTGTCAGCCCCCGCGGGCCTAGGGCTGACCCCGGCCGAACAGCAGATGAAACCGGCGGTGCTCGGTGAAGGCGTCGGGGCTCTTCGGTGTCTCGAGGCCGTTCATCACCCGCAGCGCGAGGCCCGCGGCGATGGCGGCGAAGATCAGCCCGCCGAGCGCCTGGCCGATGAGCACCCCCGGCGCCCCGGCCAGCGCCGCGCCGGCCACGGCAAGGGGCCAGGTGCCCAGCGTGTGCCGACCCCAGTTCACCCAGGTGGAGTAGATCGGGTGGCCCAGGTTGTTGAACGAGGCGTTCGCCACGAAGATCACGCCGTTGAAAAAGGAGGCCAGCGCGAGCGGGCCGCAGAACAGGTAGAGGAGCGAGAGCGTCAGCCCCTCGGCCTCGAACAGGCCGGCAAGGGGCTGACGGACGGCGAAGAGGATAAGGGTGACGCCAACCACATAGACGGCGGTGAATTGCACGGCCACGGTGAAGGCCGCGCGGACCCGGGCGAATTGCCCCGCGCCGAAGTTCTGGCCCACGATCGGACCGATGGCGCCGGAAAGCGCGAGCACGACCGAGAAGGCCACGGGCGTCAGTCGGCCGATGATCGCCATGCCGGCGACCGCATCGGTGCCGAATCGCGCCATCTCGCGGGTCACCAGGGCGCTGCCCACCGGAGTCGCGATGCTGGTCAGCACTGCAGGCACCGCGACGGCCGAGACAGCGCGGGCGTCGCGCACCAGCATTTCGGCGCGGGGGCGGGCGAAGCCCTTGTAGACCTTGATCGCCGGGTAGAGCGCCATGAACGCGATGACGCAGCGGGCGATGACCGAGGCGATCGCCGCGCCGTCGAGCCCCAGGCCGAAGCCGAAGATGAACAGCGGGTCGAGCACGGCGTTGACGGCTCCGCCGACCAGCGTCGCCATCATCGACCGGCGCGCATCGCCGTTGGCCCGCAGGACGGCCATGCCGACCATCGCCACGGAGAGCACCGACATCGTCGGCACGATGATCGTGACATAGCGGGTCGCCAGCCGCAGCGCCTCGCCCTCAGCCCCCAGAAGGCCCAGCAGTTCGGGCAGCCACCAAAGCACAATGACCGGCAGCGCAAGCCCCGTCAGCAGGCCGAACATCGCCACGCTGGTGGCGTATTCGGCGGCATCGCGGTCGCGGTCCGCGCCGATCGCGCGGGCGACCAGCGTGCCCGCGGCGATGGACAGGCCGATGTTGATCGAATTGGTGAAGAACAGCAGCGTCCCGGCATAGCCCACCGCTGCCGCGAGCGCCGCGTTGCCCAGCATCGCGATGAAGATCATGTCGACGAAATCAACCGCGAACATGGCCATCAACCCGATGCTTGAGGTCAGCGACATTACAGTGACATGGCGCCAGAGGCTGCCTGTGCGGAACTTGCCCTCCGACATCAGGCGGTGCCGTCCGCGGCGCGGCGTTCGGCCTCTACGTCCTTGGGGGTTGGCGGCGACCAGGCGCGGTCGATGCGGGTGTTGAAACTGCGCTCCTCGCCTTTGAGCTTGGCCTCGCGTTCGGTCATCATCTCCTTGACCTTGGCGACATAGGCCGGGTTCTCGGCCGCCGGGATGTCGGGGTCATAGACCTCGGCCAGCGCCCGCATCGCGTCGCGGTCGTTGGTGACGAACTGGCGCGACATGCGCTCGGCATCGAACGGGTGGACGCCGAGCGCCTCGAAGGCCGAGCGGCCGGCGCGGACGCCGCTGTCGAAGGTCTCGCGGATGATGTCGCGGCAACCGGCAGCGTAAAGCTCGTAGACGTGGTGCCGGTCGCGGGCCCGTGCGATGACGTGGACCTTCGGGTGGGTGGCCAGGACGTAGCGGACGATCTCGGTGCATTTGTCGCGGTCGTCGATGGCCACGACGATCATCCGGGCCTCGGCCAGTCCCGCGGCCTCGAGCAGGTCGGGCCGGGTGGCGTCGCCGTAGAAGACGCGGAAGCCGAAGGTGCGCATGGCCTCCAGCTGGCTGGAATTGTAGTCCAACACGGTGGTGGAAAAGCCCGCCTCGCGCAGCATCCGGTTGACGATCCCGCCCCAGCGGCCGTGGCCGGCGATGATGACGCCGCCGGGTTCCTCGATATCGTCCGCCTCGCGTTCCTCGGTGCGGGCGAAGCGGGGCACGATGACCCGCTCGTGCAGAATGAAGAGCGCGGGCGTCAGCAGCATCGACAGGGCGACCACCAGCAACAGCTGGCTGGAGACCGAGACCGGGATCACGTCGTTCGCCACGGTGAACGACAGAAGGACAAAGCCGAACTCCCCCGCCTGGGCCAGGCCGAGCGCAAAGAGCCAGCGGTCGGCGCCCTGGATCCGGAACACCAGCGCCAGCACCAGCAGCACGGCGGCCTTCAGCGCGATCAGGCCCAGCGTCATGCCCAGGATCGGCAGCAGGTTCGCGCCCAGCAGGCTGAAGTCGATCCCGGCCCCGACGGTCATGAAGAAAAGGCCCAGCAGCAGCCCCCGGAACGGATCGATGTCGCTCTCCAGCTCATGGCGGTATTCGCTGTTGGCCAGCACGACACCGGCGAGGAAGGTGCCGAGCGCCGGCGAAAGCCCGACCAGCGACATCAGAAGCGCGATGCCGATCACGAACATCAGCGCGGTCGCTGTAAAAAGCTCCCGCAGGCCCGCGCTCGCGATGAAGCGGAACGTCGGCCGGGTCAGGAACACCCCGCCGAGGATCACCACCCCGATGGCGGCGAGGGTCACCAGCGTCGCGGCCCAGCCCGGCAGGCCGTCTACCAGGCTCAGCCCGCTGCCGTGGCCGCCCTCGCCGGAATGGTCCTCCTCGGCCGCGTGGCCGTCGGCCGTCGCGTGGGCGGGCTCGGCTCCGTGGTCGGAACCGTGGTCGGCACCTTGATCGACGCCGGGATCGGCGGGGGCCGCGATCCCGGTCGCCGAGGCGGTGTCCGGCGCGATATCCATCAGGCCCGGCATTGCCAGCAGCGGGATCAGCGCCAGCATCGGGATCACGGCGATGTCCTGGAACAGGAGCACCGAAAAGCTCGACTGCCCGCCGTCGCTTTTCATCAGGCCCTTTTCGTTCAGCGTCTGCAACACGATGGCGGTGGAGGACAGGGCCAGCACCAGGCCGATGGCCAGCGCGATGGTCCAGGGCTGGCCCAGAAGCATCGCCACGCCCATCACGGCGGCCGCGGTCCCGACAACCTGCATCCCGCCCAGGCCCAGCAGCTTGGCCCGCATCTCCCACAACAGCTTCGGCTCCAGCTCCAGCCCCACGAGGAACAGCATCATCACCACGCCGAATTCGGCGAAATGCTGGATCTTCACCACGTCCACCGACAACAGCGCCAGCAGCGGCGAGATCACGATCCCCGCGATCAGATACCCCAGGACCGAGCCCAGCCCGAGGCGCGAGGCGATCGGCACGGCCACGACCCCGGCGATCAGGAAGATGAAGGCCAACAGCAGGAAATCGGTCATGTGGGGGCTCCCTCGCGGATGGGCAGGCGGTCGTGCACTGCCACGCCTTCCGTCTTGCCGAGGTCATAGCGGTCGTCCCGCAGCGCCGACAGCAGCCGCACGTAGCCGTCGACATGAGGTCCGAGCGCACCCGCCTCGGCCGCCTTTAGAGAGCCGTAAAGCACGTAGGGCGCCGGGAAGGTCATCGAGCAAAGGCCCGCCGTCCGTTCGAACGGGGTCAGGAAGGTGCGCAGCTCGTGGCGCTGATAGCCGTCGGGCGCGTAGGCGTCCTCCGGTCCGGCCGCCGTCAGGGCGAGCATCATGGTCTTGCCTGACAGTGCCTCGCCGCCCTCGCCATAGGCAAATCCGTGCTCCAGCACGAGGTCGATCCATTCCTTGACCAGCGCAGGCGCGGAATACCAGAACAGCGGAAACTGCAGCACGATCACATCGTGCGCGAGCAGGCGCTCCTGCTCGCGGTCCACGTTGATGTCGAACCTCGGGTACTCGGCATAGAGGTCGACGATGTCGATGTCGTCCACGCTGCGGGCCGCGGTCAGAAGCGCGGTGTTCGCCTTGCTGAAGCGGTTGCCGGGATGAGCATAATAAAGCAGGACGCGCGCCATCTTTTTCCCCTTGCCGCCGAGCGGTCAGGGCGCAGGAAAGGTGGACTTTGTCCCGTAGTCAAGGCGCGAGTTTACCTCGGGGTCGCCGCAACCGGCCTAGTGCGGGCCCGAGCGGGCCTCCGCCACCGGGAAGGCGAGAAGGGAGCCGAGGCCGCTGTTCCCATGGACGAGGTCGGCCAGCGTCACCTTGTCCAGCTCTGCGTAGAAGGCCTCGAGCGCCCGCTCCAGCGCACCGCGCAGGCGGCACGCGGACTTGATCGGGCAGTCATCCTCGCCGCCGGCGAAGCATTCGGTGAAGGGCACCGAAGATTCGAACAGCCGGAACACGTGCCCGACGACGATCTCGTCCGCCGGCAGCGCCAGTTTCAGGCCGCCCCGGCGACCGCGCACCGTGCAGATCAGCCCGGTCTGGGCCAACTGGTTCACGATCAGGCCGAAATGCGCCTCGGACCCGTTGCAGACCCTCGCGATGTCGCTCTTGCGAACGAGGTCGGGGGCGTGAACGGCGCAGGTCATAAGGGCGCGCATCGCCAAGTTTGTGCGGACGGTCAATCTCATCCATCACGGTTAGCGCGGCCGTCCTCAATCCGCTTTGATCCATGTCATGTTAAGCTTTGTTCGCGGCCCGGATCCTGGCGATATTGGCGCCGTAGGGCGCGGGGTCCGCGACGGAACCGCCCTTGAAGACCGCCGAGCCCGCCACCAGCACATCGGCGCCGGCCGCCACGACCCGCGGGGCGGTGCCGGGATCGACGCCGCCGTCGATCTCGATATGGATCGGGCGATCGCCGATCATCTCGCGCAGGGTGCGGATCTGGTCGAGCTGGCTTTCGATGAAGGACTGCCCGCCGAAGCCGGGGTTGACGGTCATGACGCAGACCAGGTCGCACATGTCCAGAAGCGGCGCGGCAAGCTGGACGCTGGTGCCCGGGTTCAGCGCCAGCCCGGCCCGGCAGCCCGCCGCCCGGATCGCCTGGAGCGTGCGGTGAATGTGCGGCCCGGCCTCGATATGGGCCGTCAGGATGTCGGCGCCTGCCTCGGCGAAGGCCTCGATAAAGGGGTCGACCGGCGCGATCATCAGGTGAACGTCCATCACCGTCGTCACGTGGCGCCGCAGCGCCTTCACCATTGGCGGGCCGAAGGTGAGGTTGGGCACGAAATGCCCGTCCATCACGTCTACGTGGATCCAGTCGGCGCCCTGCGCCTCGACCGCCTGCACCTCGCGGCCGAAATCGGCGAAGTCGGCGGCGAGGATCGACGGCGCGATCTTCAGCGAACGGTCGAAAGTCATCGGGCGGTCCTCTCGTGGTCTTCGGCCCTTCAAGCACCAAGCCCCGCGCCGATCAAGGCCTAGCCCAGCCGGGCCCGCAGCGCGGAATTGGTGGCGATCAACTTGGCGCGGGTGTCGCGCCCCAGGGCGAACTCGATGTTCTGGCGCAGGTTCTCGTCGCGGTCGCACATCCGCACGAGCGTCTCGCGCACGATAATGAAGTGCCGCAGGTCGGACGCGGCGACCACGTCGGCGCTGGCCGGGTCCGCCGACAGGACGGTCATCTCTCCGATGAAGCTGCCCTTGCCGACATTGGCGATGATCTCTCCGCCCAGCCGCACCTGGGCCGTGCCTCGGCTGATGTAGTGCAACCCGGGCACGGGCTCTCCGATCCGGGCCAGAACTGTGCCGGCGGGGACCTCCTGCCAGCGGCCCGCGTCGAGGAACTTGCGCGCGGCGGGCTTCGACAGAAACGGCAGCGCACCCGAGATCAGCTCGGCCTCCTCCTCGGTAAAGCGGGCGCGGTGGCTCAGCAGCCACAGGCGCAGCAGACCGACGACGCTGATCACGATCCAGCTCGACTGGATCAGGGCGGAGGACAGGTTGAACGTCGCGCTCAGCGAGATCAGCACGCAGCAGGCGGCCGCGAGGTTCATCAGCGTGTAGGTCAGGCTGCTGCCCCGGATCAGCCCGAACTGCAAAAGCGCGTAGGACCCGATATAGAGCACGGTCCCCGTCAGACCGATCGCATTGAACAGCAAAGCGGCGTCGATCGTCATTGCAGCCCTGCAGTTCGCTCCGTGTCGTTGCGGCGCATCAGCAGCCAGGCGACACCGGGCAGGCCCAGGGTCGCGAGCACGATCCACCCCATCTGCGCCGAGGCCGCCAGCGCCCCGATCGCCGCGTAGGCCAGCGCGATCACCAGGTTGGCCAGGGTCGTCGTGGCCAGGAACGGGCCGAACGGCATCCGCAGCGCGCCGGCTGTCACCACCGAGGCTTCGGCGAGGACCGGAACCGCCCGTGCCAGCAACAAAAGGCCCGGCCCGCTGCGGGCGAAGGCTTCCTCGGCCCGGGCCTGGGCGGCGGGCTTGACGATTCGGGCCACCAGCGCGGCGTTCCCCAGCCGGCCCAGAAGGTAGCCGCCGACGCAGCCCAGCGTCAGCCCTGCCCAGCCCGCCAACGCCCCGGGCCAGAGGCCCAGCACCGCGCCGCTGGCGGTGGCGATCACGCTGGAGGGCAGCGGCAGCACCACGTCCAGCGCAAGTGCGCCGACAACGACCCCCGCCATGGCCGCCGGGTCCGCCCCGTCGATCAGCCGCAAGGCGAACGACTCGAGCTGATCGCCCCAGAGCGCGAATGGCACCAGGATCGCCGCGAGCATCGCCGTGACCAGCGCCACAAATTTCCACCGATCGCCAGCCGACATGCCGTCTCCCGTCCCTGCCTTCGGTGCAAAGCTTGCGCCGCGCAGTCGGGCGGTGCAACATTCCCTAGGGGAAATAATTCACCTGTTTTGGCGTCAAGTCTTCCGGGGGCAACGAAAATTAGCGTCATCGACTGGCTTAGCGAGATCGGCCTGGCCGAGTATGCACGCGCTTTCGAGGACGAAGGCGTGACCGTCGATGTGCTGAAGTCCCTGACCTCCGAAGACCTGCGCGACATCGGCGTGACCAAGGTCGGGCACCGCCGCCGGATGCTGGACGCGATCGCCCGGCTGGGCGCGGCCGCCCCCGATTCGCCCCCCGTCGGCGAACGCCGGCAGGTCACGGTGCTGTTCTGCGACGTCGTCGGCTCTACCGAGATGGCCTCTCGGACGGACCCCGAAGAGATGCGCGACACGCTGTCGGCCTTCCTCAACATGGTTTCGGACCAGACCGCCCGCAAACGCGGGCTGGTGGCCAAGTACATGGGCGACGGCGCGCTGGCCTATTTCGGCTTTCCCCGTGCGCTGGAGGCCAAGGCCGAGGCCGCGGCCCGCGCCGCGCTCGCGATCCAGGACGCCGCCCGCGCCCTGCGCTGGCCCGACGGCAGCCCGCTGGGCGTGCGAATCGGCATCGCCACCGGCAACGTGGTGATCGGCCAGATGATGGGCCGCGGCACGGCGCTGGAGATGAGCGTCGTCGGCGAGGCACCCAACCTCGCCGCCCGGCTGCAGGCAGAGGCGGCCCCGGGCGAGACCTGCATCGACGAGCGCACCCGGCGCCAGATCGGTGGCATGCTCGATACCGAGGCGATGCCGCCCCGCCCGCTCAAGGGGCTGGGCGATTCGGTGACGCTCTGGCGGCTGACGGGGGTCGCGCGGCCGCGCTCCCGGTTCGAGGTCCTGCGCGCCGACCGCATGAGTGCCCTGGTCGGCCGGGCCGATGCCGTCGCCCGGATCGATGCCGCCGTGGCCGCGACACAGCGGGGCACCGGGCGGGCGCTGATCCTGTCGGGCGAGCCCGGGATCGGCAAGTCGCGCCTGTTGCACGAACTCACCGTGCGGTCGCTGGACGAGACGGCGCGGGTCGTGCCGCTGTTCTGTGCCCCCGACGGTGCCGCGACCGCCTTCTATCCGGTCACTGAATGGCTTCGCAGCCGGATCGAGACCCCGGCCCCGGCCACGCCAGAGGCCTGGGATGCCAACATAAGGCGGGACCTCGTGCACCCGGTCTCGGACGAGCAGGCCGCGCTCGTGGCGCAGTTGCTCGACGTGCCGGTGCTGGACGACCGGCTCAAGGGCTTTTCGCCGCAGCGCCTGCGGGCGATGACCTTCGAGCTGCTCAGCGCGCTGATCGACGCCGAGCTGGAAATCCGTTCGCTGATGATCGTAATCGAGGATTATCACTGGGTCGACCCGTCCACCCGCGAGCTGGTCGAAAGCCTCGTGGCGCGGGTGGCGACTGCGCGGCTGCTGGTGGTGCTCTCGACCCGGCCCGAGGGCGTGCCGGACTGGCCCGGGGCCGAACATATCGAGGTCGGGCGCCTGGACGACGCCGAGGCCCGCGCCTTTGCCAAGGTCGCGGTGGGCGCCGCCGCCCTGCCCGAGGACGTCGTCGACCAGATCGTCGAGCGCGGCGCGGGCATCCCGCTGTTTCTCGAAGAGCTGGCCCGCACCGCGCTGGAAATGGGGTTCGAACGGCTCGGCTCGGGCGAGGTCGTGGGCCTGCCGGACACGATTCGCGACCATGTCATGGTGCGGCTCGACCGGGCCGGGTCTGAGCGCGAGCTGGTGCAGGTCGCCGCCCTGATCGGGCGCGAGTTCCGGCCCGATCTGCTGATCTCTGCCCTGGGGCAGCCCGCGGACGCGGTCTACGGTGGTCTGCGGCAATTGCTGTCGAACAACCTCGTCGCCCGGCGCGAGACCGCGGCCGGCCCGATCTACATGTTCGAACACGCGCTGATCTCGGACGCGCTTGCCGAGACCATGCTCAACAGCCGCCGCCGCCTGTTTCACGGGCGCATCGCGGAGGCCCTTCAGCAGGGCAGCACCGGAGAGGCCGCCGTCCCCGAGCGGGTCGCCGAGCACCTGGCGCAGGCCGAGCGGCACCTGGAGGCTGTCGGCGCCTTCGTGACCGCCGCGGAGAAGGCGATGGAGCGTTTCGCGAACCTCGAGGCGACCGAGCACCTGGCGCGGGCCCGTGCCGCGCTGGAGCGTGCGCCGGAGGGGTCGGACAGGCTGCGGGCCGACCTGCGGCTGTCCACGCTCAGCGGCATGGCCCATACCATGACCGGCGGCTGGACCGCGCCGGAGGTTGTCGAGAACTACAGCCGCGCCCGCGAGCTCTGGACCGAGGTCGGGGCCGAGGGCGAGATGTATCCGATCGCCGTGGGGTTGGTCGGCTACTACATCATGACCGGCAATTTCGACGAGGCGATCCCGCTGGCTTGCGAACTCGTGGCGCTCGCCGAGCAGACCGGCGAGGACGAGATCATCATGGCCGCCGAGTTCGAGCTGGGCGCGGCGAAGCTCTACAGCGGCGACATGGAGGGCGGCCTGCCGCACCTGCTCCGCGCGGTCAGGCTGTTCGACGCCGACGCGCACACCGCCCATGTGGCCCAATGCGGCAAGAACCAGGGCGTCGCCGCCCTTTTGCAGATGGGCTTCGCGGAATCGATGATGGGCCTGCCGGAATCGGCGTCCGGCCGGTTCCGCGCCGCCTTCGAGGCGATGGAGCGCAATCCCCACCCCTTCACCGAGGTCTGGTCCCAGCTGGGCTTTCTGTCGCTGCAGCTGTCGCGGCGCAATTACGACCAGCTTCTGGAGGCCGTCGACGGCATCATCATGCGGGCCGAGCAACAGCAGTTTCCCCACGTCGTGGTGCAATCGAAGCTCTACAAGGGCTGGGCGCTGGCGATGTCGGGCCGGCATGACGATGGCATCGCCATCGCCTCCGAAGGGATGGAGGGCTGGCGCACCATGGGGGCGACCCGGCCGGTCTATACCGCCTATTACGCCGAGGCGCTCGCCAACGCCGGACGGGCCAACGCGGCCCGGGCCGAGATCGCCCGGGCTTTCGAGGAACAGGAGCGCAACGCCGAACTGCTGGGCGCGGCCGAGATCCACTCGATCCACGGCGATGTCCTGCGTCTGACCGGCGCCCCCGCGGGCGAGGCCGATGCGGCCTATCTTCGGGCCATAGAGGTCGCCCGGGGCGACGGCACATTGACCTATGAACTTCGCGCCGCGCTGAAGCTGGCCCAGGGGCGCCGCGCCGCCGGAGGCCCTGCCTTCGTCGAGGCGCGCGACATGCTGGCCCGGGCCTATTCCGCGCTGACCGAAGGGTTCGATGACCCCGACCAGCAGGCCGCCCGCGCCTTGCTGGACGCCACCGGCGCCACCATGGCACCGGCGCGGTCATGACGGTGGGCCGATACGCCTTTGGTCTGGGCAGGCGCCTGGTGCAGCTTCTGGCCGGCGCACCGGCCCGCGGCCACCCGCTGGAAACCGGCCCCACGACCCCCATTCACGCCCCTGACCCGTCAGAAACGGAGCCCTCCATGACCGCCGAAATTGACGTCAACGATCCTCATTACCGCCGGATGCGGCTGGCCGCGATGCTGTGCGAGGCCGCGGAGCTGGAGCATTCGCTGACCTGCCAGTACCTGTTCGCGGGCTTTGCCTTGAAGCGCGAGATGACCGAGGGTCTGACCGCCGCCGAGCTGGACAAGGTGCGCGGCTGGCGCAGCACCATCATGCTGATCGCCCGGCAGGAGATGGAGCATCTGGGCTACGTCAACAACGTCCTGACCGCGCTGGGCGAGGCGCCGCACCTCGTACGGCCCGATTTCCCGCTGGACCCTGCTTTCTACGAGACCGACATCGACTCGAAACTCGCCCGGTTCGATTTCGAGACGCTCAAGCGGTTCCTGCTGTTCGAGCTGCCCGAGCGGATGGATCACGAGACGCTCAAGACCATGACCGGCTATTTTCCCGGGCTCGATTTCGCGACGATCAAGACGCTGGGCGGGCTCTATACCTCGATCGCGAAGCTTCTGCAGCTGTGCGAGGCGGAGGCCAAGGAAAAGGGCGAGACCATCTTCATCGGGCCGAAATGGGCCGAGGCGATGACCGGCGGCAGCAATATCGAGAACCTGCGCCCCGGCGTCGATGGCCAGATGTCGATCTACGGCATGAACCTCAAGCCGGTGCTGAACCTCGAGGATGCGATCCACGCCATCAAGCAGGTCCTTGAAGAGGGCGAGGGGGCGCCCGAACATATCGAGGGCAGCCACTTCGGCCGCTTCCTCGAGATCGCGGCGGAATATGACCGGCTGCTGCAGGACAATCCCGGCTTCGACCCGTCGCGCAAGGTGGTCGACACGCCCGTGTCCAAGGTCGGATACCGGGGGGTGCAGCAGAAGCATGGCACCGTGATCGAGGATCCGTTGACCAACAAGGTCAGCCTCGCCTTCGACCTGGCCTACAACTCGATGATGCTGATGCTGTTCCGCTTCTTCATGGCCACGGACGAGGACGAGGCCGACGCGAAGGCGATCGAGGATTCGGTGTTCTTCCCGGTCATGACGGTGGTGATCCGGCCCCTGGGCGAATTGCTGACAGAGCTTCCCGCCAAGCCGGGGGGCGACGGGATGGCCGGCCCCGGGTTCCGGTTCGACCGGCGGATCGCGTTGCTGCCGCACCGGACGGCCGCGTTCAAGATCATCTACGCCAACCTGATGGCCCTGAACGCCGCGCTGACCGAGGTGGCGGGCCAGATGCCCAACCAGCAGCTCAACGACCGGATCGACTTCGTCACCCAGAACGTCTGGCGGATCGCCCAGAACTTTGCCAACGCCACTGGGATCGGAGGAGAGGCCCAATGACCGACACGCCCACCCTGTTGCTGACCTTCTCGGGCTGGTGCCTGATGCGAATCCCGACCGATCCCGACCCCACCGACGAACCGCGCGGCGTCTCGGGCTACACCTTCGCCTATGCCAACGAGCCCGACCTCGACCGGATCATCCTGTTCCACCCCGAGGAAAAGTTCGTCCGCTGGCCCGCGTGGCAGGCCGGCCCGGACGACCCCGAGAACAAGGGCGCGCCGGGGGCTGCCCCGGGCCTTGGCGTCTATGTCCGCGCGGCGCGGGTGCTGCATGGCGACAACGTGGATCACACCCTGCCAGGCCTGGTCGGCGCGAAGGTCGATCTGCTGGAGGGGCCGAAGCTGGAAAACCGCAACTGGCTGCTGACCCTGCCGGGACAGGAGCCGATCGTGCCCTTCATCCTGCACATCAGCAATGACCGCGGCGTGGACATCCTGCGCAAGAACGCGCTGGACCCCGACAAGCCGGATCAGCCGGTCTGGAAAGCCTCGGCCGCCGCACTGGCGCGCTGTGCCGCAGCCGGCATGAACCCCGAGCCCGACATGGTCGGGCGCTCGACCGGGATCTGGGACTACGTCCAGAAGAACAAGGACCGCCGCGATGCGCTGGTGTCCCACCGGGCCGAGATTGCCGCCAAGCCGCCCTATCCCGACCAGGAAAACGAGCTGGCCATCCTCGACGCGCGGATCAAGAGCATCGAGACCGGGCTGGAGAACCCCACCAGCGACCGCCGGATCTTCATGACGCAGATGGTCGAGCGGTTCTCGTTCGACATCCTCGGCTTCGATGCCAAGGTCAGCGCCAAGACTGAAAAGTTCATCGGCATGCCGGTGGAATGCGATGCCAAGACCGGCTGGCCGATTGGTTTCTGGATCGGCGGCTGGGATCCCGACCTGCTGGCGGCCCATGTCGAGGGCTCGGTGCGGATCCCGCTGACGTCATCCTGATTGGCCGGCGGCGGGGCGCCCCGCCGCCCCCGGGCCCTCTTCAGGCGAAATCGTCGAACTTGTAGGGGCCGGTCGCGGCGATGCCGACGATGGCCTTCTTGAAGGCCTGAAAGCCCGGGCCGTTCACGTGCTTTTGCCAGATCTCGTAGCTGGCCCAGTTCTCGACGAAGATCCAGGTGCCCGCATCGTCGGGGTCCTGGTAGAGATCGTAGCGCAGGCACCCCTCTTCGCTCCGCGTGTCGGTGACGAGCCGGGTCAGCATCTGACCCAGCTCTGCCTCCTTGCCCGGAACCGCCGTGATCTTGGCGACAAGGCGTTGCTCCACCGGCTGCTCCATCACGTCGCCCCCGTCACGAGTGGATCGGCCCGTCACCGCAGGCGAGGGCTGCCTCGCGCACGGCTTCGGAATAGGTCGGGTGGGCGTGGCAGGTGCGCGCGATGTCCTCGGCCGCGGCGCCGAATTCCATCGCGACGCAGATCTCGTGGATCAGGTCGCCCGCCATGGGGCCGATGATATGCGCCCCCAGAATCCGGTCGGTCTCGGCATCGGCGAGCAGCTTGACGAAGCCGTCGCCCGAGAAATTCGCCTTGGCCCGCGCGTTGCCCATGAAGGAAAATTTGCCGGTCTTGTACTTGCGGCCGGCCTTCTTCAGCTCTTCCTCGGTCTGGCCGACAGAGGAGACCTCGGGGTGGGTGTAGACCACGCTGGGGATCACGCCGTAATTCACATGGGGGTGCTGGCCGGCGATGCCCTCGGCGCAGGCCATGCCCTCGTCCTCGGCCTTGTGCGCCAGCATCGGGCCGGCGATGGCGTCGCCGATCGCATAGATGCCGGCCACGTTGGTGCGGTAATGATCGTCGGTCTTGATCTGCCCGCGCTCGCTGATCTCGACGCCCAGATCGGCCAGGCCCAGCCCGTCGGTGTATGGCCTGCGGCCGGTGGACACGAGCACGGTGTCGGCATCGAGCGTATGCTCGCTGTCGTCCTTGCGCAGCTTGTAGGTCACCTTGGCCTTGGTCTTGGTCGCATCGACCGACTGCACGGCGGCGCCGAGGATGAACTCCAGCCCCTGCTTGGCCAGCAGCTTCTGGAACTGGCGCGAGACCTCGGCATCCATGGTCGGCGTGATCGTGTCGAGGAACTCGATCACCGTCACCTCGGAGCCCAGACGCTTGTAGACAGAGCCGAGCTCCAGCCCGATGACGCCGCCGCCGATCACCACCATCTTCTTGGGGATCTTGCCAAGCTCCAGCGCCCCGGTCGAGCTGACGACGACCTTTTCGTCGATCTCCACCCCGGGCAGCGAGGACGGCTCGGAGCCGGTGGCGACGATGATGTGCTTGGCGGTGTGGGTCTCGTCCCCGACGGTGACCTTTCCGGCCTCGGGGATCTTGCCCCAGCCCTTGAGCCAGTCGATCTTGTTCTTCTTGAACAGGAATTCGATACCGCCGGTGTTCTGGCTGATGGTCTTGTCCTTGTAGGCCAGCATCTGCTTCCAGTCGACGGAGGGGCTTTTGCCCTTCAGACCCATCTCGGCAAAGTTCGCCTCGGCCTCGTGCAGCATCTCGGTGGCGTGCAGCAGCGCCTTGGAGGGGATGCAGCCGATGTTGAGGCAGGTGCCGCCCAGCGTGGCGCGGCCCTCGACACAGGCGGTCTTCAATCCGAGCTGGGCGCAGCGGATCGCGCTGACATATCCGCCGGGGCCGGAGCCGATCACGATGACGTCGTATTGGGCCATTGGGTCTTCCTTTCGTCTGGTGTCGGTGGGGCGCTGCGCCCGCAATCGCGGGGTGCGGTCTCTCCGGCAGGTTTTCAGAACAGAGATTGCAAGAGGGATGACAGAAGCATGAGGGTGGTTGCAAGGAATCCCACCATCCAGATGGCAGAGCGCCACGGTGAAAGTCCGAAGTAATAGGCCGGGACATAGGCCACACGGGCGGCCAGGTAGGCCCAGGCGCAGATCGCGGTCAGCGTGTTGCCCGTCTCGCCCAGGGTCACGACCACGACGGCGAGGGTGAACAGGATCAACCCCTCGAAATGGTTGTTCAGCGCCCGGTAGAGGCGGCCTGTCCCGACGCTCATCTGCTCGGTCAGCGGGGTGCCGAGGCGTTGCGGATCACGGGGAGAGGCGGTCTTGGCCGGCCCGAGTTCCCTGTTCGCCGGGATCGACATCAGCAGGAATTGGACGACCTGCAAGAGGCCCGCGAGGGTCAGGACGGTCAGTTCAGGTGTCATTCGGCGGGCTCTCCCCTGCGGGCTGCATCGAACCATGTCTGACACATCGCCTCGGCCTCGGCCACGCCGGGCAGGGCGCGCAGGCGGTTCATTTCCGTCTCTGTGGCCGACAGGTGGCGCAGGATGCTGCGGTCCTCGACCTCGTTGCGGTTGGCGCGGCGGTGCCACTCGGAGCCGAGGCGGTATTTCCCCGCGCCCTTCGTGTTCTCGCCCCGCCCCCGGCCGCGCTTCATGGTGAAGACGTCGGGCGATTTGACGCCGTAGTGGTTGATGCAGGCATGATCGGGCCGGTACGCCCGCGCCACCGGAAAGAACCGCACCCGCGGCACGTCGGAAAAGAGGTTGTCGGTCTTCAGCGGCTCGCCCGCGGCATTGGTAAGCCGGGGGGCCGCGACGCGGGGGCTGTTGGGCATGTGCGCCCAGGCGTGGCCGAAGGCCTCGGGGCGGAACAGGCATTTGAAATAGGTGTCATCCGCCTCTGGATGCGCCTCGCGCGTGGTGAAATGGGGCAGGGTCGCGCCGGGCCAGGTGGCGTGGCCGCCGTCGCCGAAGTTGCGCCAGCCGATGGCGATGCAATGCGCCTCGGGGGCCATGGCGATCAGGTCGGCGACATGGCCCGCGCCGATGTGGACGTTGAGGAATTCGTCCGCGTCGATGTGCAGCACCCAGGGCACCGGCGTCGTGGCCAGATGCGCCAGCGCCAGCCGGGTGCCGTTGTGCTGGGGCGGGGTGCCCGGCGGGACGGCGTTGCGGATATGTATGACGGCGCCGGCCGCGTGCAGGCGGTCGAGCAGCAGATCGGAGCCATCGTCGCAATCGTTGCTGCACAGCACTGCCGCGCCGAAGCCGATGGCGCGGTGATAGCCGAGCCACTCGATCAGGTGGGCCCCTTCATTGCGCATGCAGGACATGAGCGCGGGAGCTTGGAAATCGATTGCACAAATTGTCATCGTATCATGGCCGCGACGGTGCGGAGCCCGGACGGCCGGGCCCCGCCTGTCCCGTTCAGAGGTCCATCAGCAGGCGGCGGGGGTCCTCCAGCGCCTCCTTGACGCGGACGAGGAAGGTGACCGCGCCCTTGCCGTCGACGATCCGGTGATCGTAGCTGAGCGCGAGATACATCATCGGCTTGATGACGACCTGGCCCTTTTCGGCCATCGGACGGTCCTGGATCTTGTGCATGCCGAGGATGCCCGACTGCGGCGGGTTCAGGATCGGCGAGGACATCAGCGAGCCGTAGACCCCGCCGTTCGAGATCGTGAAAGAGCCGCCCTGCATGTCGGCCATCGACAGCTTGCCGTCGCGGGCGCGGACGCCCAGGTCGGAAATCTCCTTCTCGATCGCGGCGAAGCCCTTCTGGTCGGCGTCGCGCACCACCGGCACCACGAGGCCCGAGGGCGTGCCCACTGCGACGCCCATGTGGACGTAGTTCTTGTAGACCACGTCGGTGCCGTCGATCTCGGCGTTGACGTCGGGCACCTCCTGCAGGGCGTGGCAACAGGCCTTCACGAAGAACGACATGAAGCCCAGCTTCACCCCGTGCTTCTTGAAGAACAGGTCCTTGTATTCGTTGCGGATGTCCATGACGCCGGACATGTCCACCTCGTTGTAGGTGGTCAGCATCGCGGCGTTGTTCTGCGCCTCCTTCAGGCGGCGGGCGATGGTCTGGCGCAGGCGGGTCATCTTGACCCGTTCCTCGCGGTCGGCATCGGCCGCGGCCGAGGGCGCCCGTGGCGGCGCCTTGGCGGCGGGGGCTTCGGAGGCTTTCGGCTGGTTGAGGGCGTTCAGGACATCCTCCTTCATGATCCGGCCATCCCGGCCCGAGCCGGTGACCTGATCGTCGGACAGGCCCTTTTCCGCCATCAGCTTCTTGGCCGACGGCGCGTCTTCGGTGTCGGACCTCGCGCCGTCCTGCGGCGCGTCGCCCGCGTCCGAGGCCGGCGTCGCGGCAGGCTCCGCGGCGGCGCCTCCGGAGCCGGACCCTTCGCCGGTGGTCATCACGGCCAGCTTGCCGCCGGCCTCGACGGTCGTGCCCTCCTCGGCGAGGATCTCGCCAAGGGTGCCGGCGGCGGGGGCGGGCACCTCGACCGAGACCTTGTCGGTCTCGAGCTCGCACAGCATCTCGTCGGCGGCAAAACTGTCCCCCGGTTTCTTGAACCAGGTGGACACGGTCGCCTCGGTCACGCTTTCGCCCAGGGTTGGCACCATGATATCGACGGTCTCGCCGCCGTCGCTGCCGCCGGCGGGCGCGGCTTTCCGCACCTCGTCGTCGCCCGAGGGCGCGTCATAGGTGGGGGCTGTCCCATCGCGCTCGCGGACATCGGTCGAGGAGCCCGCTTCACCGCTTTCCGCGATCGAGGCGAGCAGGGCATCGACGCCGACGGTATCGCCCTCTGCCGCGACGATCTCGGCCAGCTTGCCGGCGGCGGGCGAGGGGACCTCGACCGTCACCTTGTCGGTTTCAAGCTCGCACAGCATCTCGTCGACGGAGACGGTATCGCCCGGTTTCTTGAACCAGGTGGCGACGGTTGCCTCTGAGACGCTTTCGCCGAGTGTGGGGACGCGGACTTCTACGGACATCTTAAGATTTCCCTTCAATCGTCAGGGCCTCGTTCACGAGGTTTGCCTGCTGGGCTTTGTGTTGTGAGGCAAGGCCGGTCGCCGGAGAGGCGGAGGCAGGCCGGCCGACATAGGTCGGACGCACCGACGTGGAGCCGATCCGCGACAGGACCCATTCGAGGTTCGGTTCGATGAACGACCAGGCGCCCTGGTTCTTGGGCTCTTCCTGGCACCAGATCATCTGCGCCGATTTGAACCGCTCCAGCTCCTTGACCGCGGATTGCGCCGGGAAGGGATAGAACTGTTCGAACCGCATGATGTAGATGTCGTCGATCCCGCGGGCGTCACGCTCTTCCAGCAGGTCGTAATAGACCTTGCCGGCGCACATCACGACCCGCTTGATCTGGTCGTCGGGCTTCAGCTCGGTTTCCGAATTGCCCTGCTGCGCGTCGTCCCACAGCACCCGGTGGAAGGACGAGCCCTCCTGGAATGCCTCGATGTTCGACACCGCGAGCTTGTGCCGCAGCAGCGATTTGGGCGTCATCAGCACCAGCGGCTTACGGAACGACCGGTGCAGCTGGCGGCGCAGGATGTGGAAGTAATTGGCCGGGGTGGAGACATTGGCCACGATCCAGTTGTCGCCACCGCACATCTGCAGGAAGCGCTCAAGCCGGGCCGAGGAATGCTCGGGCCCCTGGCCTTCGAAACCGTGCGGCAGCAGCATGACCAGGCCCGACATCCGCAGCCACTTGGCCTCGCCGGACGAGATGAACTGATCGAACATGATCTGCGCACCGTTGGCGAAATCGCCGAACTGCGCCTCCCACAGGGTCAGGGCGTTGGGCTCTGCCAGCGAGTAGCCGTATTCGAACCCGAGCACCGCGTATTCCGACAGCATCGAGTCGATGACCTCGTAGTGCGCCTGGCCCTCGCGGACGTGGTTGAGCGGATAGTAGCGTTTCTCGGTGTCCTGGTCGATCAGCGCGGAATGGCGCTGGGAAAAGGTGCCGCGGGCGGAATCCTGGCCCGACAGCCGCACCGGGTATCCTTCGGTCATCAGCGACCCGAAGGCCATGGCCTCGGCTGTGGCCCAGTCGAAGCCCTTGCCCGTCTCGAACATCTGTTTCTTGGACTCCAGCAGGCGTTCGACCGTGCGATGGGCGGCGAAGCCTTCGGGCACCGTGGTCAGCGCCTTCGACAGGTCGGCCATGGTCTGCGGCCTGATCCAGGTGCGGCCGCGCTGGTAGCGGCCCTCCTTCATCTTGTCCATGTGCGACCAGCGCCCGTCCAGCCAGTCGGCCTTGTTGGGCTTGTAGGTGCGCCCGGCCTCGAACTCTTCGTTGAGCTTGGCCTGGAAGCTGGCCTTCATGTCCTCGATTTCGCCCTCGGGGATCAGGCCGTCCTTCACCAGCCGCTCGGTATAAAGCGTGAGGGTTGTCTTGTGGCCCTTGATCCGCTTGTACATGACCGGGTTGGTGAACATGGGCTCGTCGCCCTCGTTGTGACCGAAGCGGCGATAGCAGATCATGTCGATGACCACGTCCTTGCCGAACTTCTGGCGGAACTCGGTGGCGACCTTGGCGGCGTGGACGCAGGCCTCGGGGTCGTCGCCGTTGACGTGGAAGATCGGCGCCTCGACCATCAGCGCGATATCCGTCGGGTAAGGCGACGAGCGCGAGAAATGCGGCGCGGTGGTAAAGCCGATCTGGTTGTTGACGACGATATGCATGGTGCCGCCGGTCCTGTGCCCGCGCAGGCCCGACAGGCCGAAGCATTCGGCCACCACGCCCTGGCCGGCAAAGGCCGCGTCGCCGTGCAGCAGGATCGGCAGGACCGACTTGCGCTCGGAATCCGTCAACTGGTCCTGCTTGGCCCGGACCTTGCCCAGCACGACCGGGTTCACGGCCTCAAGGTGCGAAGGGTTGGCGGTCAGAGACAGGTGAACGGAATTGCCGTCGAACTCCCGATCCGACGAGGCGCCGAGGTGGTATTTCACGTCCCCCGACCCGTCGACGTCCTCGGGCTTGAAGCTGCCGCCCTGGAATTCGTTGAAGATCGCGCGGTAGGGCTTGTTCATCACGTTGGCCAGCACCGACAGGCGGCCCCTGTGGGGCATGCCGATGACCACGTCCTTGACCCCCAGGGCGCCCCCGCGCTTGACGATCTGCTCCATCGCGGGGATCAGGCTTTCGCCGCCGTCGAGGCCGAACCGCTTGGTGCCCATGTACTTGACATGGAGGAACTTCTCGAAGCCCTCGGCCTCGACCAGCTTGTTCAGGATCGCGCGGCGGCCGTTCTGGGTGAACCGGATTTCCTTGCCGAACCCTTCGATACGCTCCTTCAACCAGGCGGCCTGTTCAGGATCCGAGATGTGCATGTATTGCAGCGCGAAGGTGCCGCAATAGGTCCGCTGCACGATGGCGATGATCTCGGCCATCGTGGCGACTTCGAGGCCCAGCACGTTGTCGATGAAGATCGGACGGTCCATGTCGGCCTTGGTAAAGCCGTAAGAGGTCGGATCCAGTTCGGGGTGCGGCGTTTGCGAGCGCATGCCCAGCGGGTCGAGATCGGCCACCAGATGCCCCCGGATGCGGTAGGCGCGGATGATCATCAGCGCCCGGATCGAATCAAGTACCGCGGCGCGCACCTGCTGCTCGGTGATCTCGATGCCCTGTTCTTTGGCCTTCGCCTTGATCTTGTCACCGGCGGCCTTGGCGTCCTTGGGGTCGGCGGGCCACTGGCCGTCGAGGGCCGCGGTCAGATCGTCGGAGGGTTGCGGCGGCCAGTCGGCGCGCTGCCACGACGGGCCCGCGGCCTCGGCCTGCGGGGTGCCGGGCGCATCGCCCAACGACTGGAAGAACGACCGCCAGCTTTCGTCCACCGCGCCGGGGTTCTCGGCGTATCGAGCATAGAGATGCTCGATGTAATCGGCGTTGTGTCCCTGCAGGAAGCTGGACGCATGGTAGATGTCGTTGGGGCTCTGTTCGGTCATTGCAATGTGCCTTTCAGCGAAGGGCGTGGGCGGTTGGACGTATCAGGCGGGGGCTGCAAACAGACGGTCTTGGCAGGCTTGGAGATTGGTCCATGCCTCGAAGACATATGCATCGGAATCGATGTCTACAGCAGCGTCGCGGGCTGTTTCGGCTTCGATCATGACCGGGCGGATCGCGTGGGCATGGCGATCACCGCTTCGATTCAGCGAGCGGGTGTAGGCCAGCAGGCGGCTGTGCCGGCCTTCGAACTCGCGCAGAAAGTCCGGTGCGGGAAGCCCGGCCTCGAACCGGTCAAAGAGATGCTGGTGCAGCGCCACGGCGGCGGCGACGCAACCGATCTTCTCAAGCACCCGTTCGCTGTAGGCCGGTTTTGGCCAGACGGCGGCGAGTGCCATCACGGCTACCAGAAAGCCGATGATGGAAAACCCGATCCGCCGGTCTCGCCTTGAAACGCTCATGCGTCAGCCCTTGATTGCTTCCAGCACGGCCTCGCCGAGTGTCGCGGGGCTGTCCGCCACCACGATTCCGGCCGATTTCATCGCTTCGATCTTGTCCTCGGCACCGCCCTTGCCGCCGGCGACGATGGCGCCCGCGTGGCCCATGCGGCGGCCCGGAGGCGCCGTGCGGCCGGCGATGAAGCCCGCGACCGGCTTCTTGCGGCCCTTCTTGGCCTCGTCCTTGAGGAATTGCGCGGCCTCTTCCTCGGCCGAGCCGCCGATCTCGCCGATCATGATGATCGACTGGGTCTCGTCGTCGGCCAGGAACCATTCCAGCACGTCGAGATGCTCGGTGCCCTTGATCGGGTCGCCGCCGATGCCCACGCAGGTCGACTGTCCGAGCCCGACGTCGGTCGTCTGTTTCACCGCCTCGTAGGTCAGCGTGCCCGAGCGGCTGACCACCCCGACCGACCCGCGCCGGTGGATGTGGCCGGGCATGATGCCGATCTTGCAGGCGTCGGGCGTGATGACGCCGGGGCAGTTCGGGCCGATCAGAACCGACTTGCTGTCCATCAGCGCCCGCTTGACCTTCATCATGTCCAGCACCGGGATGCCCTCGGTGATGCAGACGATAAGCTCCATCCCGGCATCGATCGCCTCGAGGATCGAGTCGGCGGCAAAGGGCGGCGGCACGTAGATGACGGAGGCGTTCGCGGCGGTCTCGTGCATCGCCTCGTGCACCGAGTTGAACACCGGCAGGTCGAGATGCGTGCTGCCGCCCTTGCCGGGGGTGACGCCGCCGACCATCTTCGTGCCGTAGGCGATCGCCTGTTCGGTGTGGAACGTGCCCTGCGAGCCGGTGAGGCCCTGACAGATCACTTTGGTATTCTTGTCCACGAGGACTGCCATTTTTGGCTCCTATTCTTGCTTTTCTGCGGTGGCCGAGAAAAAGCCGGTTGCCTGATCAAATTTCTGGATGCGCCAGCGGTGATTCATGCGTTGTTCGGTTTTCCAGACGTCCGCGCTCTTGTATCCTTCGCCGGGTTTTCCGTTAACGATGATGACGTCCACCCAGCCGCCGAACTCTTCGAGTGCTCGGGCAATGTGACGCGCGCGTCTGCTGTTGCCGGGTAACATGTCCCAGTCGTTTTCACCGGGTTTTTGGGTTTTCCAGCAGTCAAAACGTGGAGGCGGTGGTGTCCAGTCTACCTCCGCCTTCCAGAGCGTGATGCAGACTCCATCCCCTTTTTCGGCGCTCCAGTCCTGACGCGGACTTGGAACGTCATATCCAAGTGAGTTGAAGGCTTCGACATACTGCATTTCTTACCTTGGCTCCGCCCGTTCGCGCCTCAAACGCTCCCCCGGAGCGTTTGCCGGGGCAACCGCCCCGGATCGGCGCTCACCCCTTGACCGCCTTGACGATCTTTTTGGCCCCGTCCTTGAGGTCGTCGGCCGCGATCACGTCGAGGCCGGAATTCCGGATGATCTCCTTGCCCTTCTCGACATTGGTCCCCTCGAGCCGCACAACCAGCGGCACCGTCAGCCCGACTTCCTTGACGGCGGCGATGACCCCCTCGGCGATCACGTCGCAGCGCATGATCCCGCCGAAGATGTTGACGAGGATGCCCTTCACGTTGTGATCGGAGGTGATGATCTTGAACGCTTCGGTCACCTTCTCTTTGGTCGCGCCGCCGCCCACGTCGAGGAAGTTGGCGGGCTCGGCACCGTAGAGCTTGATGATGTCCATGGTCGCCATCGCCAGGCCCGCGCCGTTGACCATGCAGCCGATCTCGCCGTCGAGCGCAATGTAGTTCAGGTCATACTTGGAGGCGGCGAGTTCCTTGGGATCCTCTTCGGATTCGTCGCGCAGGGCAAAGATGTCGGGCTGACGATAGAGCGCGTTGCTGTCGAACCCCATCTTGGCGTCGAGGCACTTGAGGTCGCCCTTGTCGGTCACGATCAGCGGGTTGATCTCCAGCATCTCCATGTCGCGCTCGACGAACATGTTATAGAGGATACCCATCAGCTTGACGCATTGCTTGATCGCCGGGCCCTGAAGGCCGAGCGAAAAGGCGATGCGGCGCCCGTGGAACGGCTGGTATCCGGTGGCGGGGTCGACCGCGAAGGACAGGATCTTTTCCGGCGTGGAGGCGGCGACCTCCTCGATGTCCATGCCGCCCTCGGTCGAGGCCACGAAGGAAATCCGCGACGTCACGCGGTCGACCAGCAGCGCCAGGTAAAGCTCGGTCTCGATGCCCGAGCCGTCTTCGATGTAGATCCGGTTGACCTGCTTGCCCGCCGGGCCGGTCTGGTGCGTCACCAGCGTGCGGCCGAGCATCTTCTTGGCCTCGTCGGCGGCTTCCTGCACCGATTTGGCCAGGCGCACGCCCCCCTTGTCGCCGGCGTCGCCCTCCTTGAAGGAGCCCTTGCCGCGCCCGCCCGCATGGATCTGCGCCTTGACGACCCAGAGCGGCCCGTCCAACTCTCCGGCGGCCGTCTTGGCCTCTTCCGCGCGGAACACTGCGCGGCCGTCGCTGACCGGCGCACCGTACGAGCGCAGCAGAGCCTTGGCCTGGTATTCGTGGATATTCATGGACCGTTTCCTCGGAATGGCTGCGATTTGACTTCTTCAACCACAGTCTTTTCCCGGATCCAAAGCCCAATCGGGCAAAACCGCCGAAAAACCGACATTTGTGATCACAGGTCGAAAACGTGTGATCACAAAATTCCGGACAAGAGTATTTTGCCTGTGAAATCAGGGAAACGCTTTGCGCGAATCCCGACCGACGTCGGATCGCCCTAGTTCAGAACAAACGCAAACAGAACGGATTGGCCCTGAACCAGATTGTCGAACCGCCAGAGCGCGTCCGGGCCGATGACCTCTCCGGTCTCCGCATAGGGCAACAGCGCCGACCCCTGGATCAACGCGATGATGTCAATTTCCGGCGGGTCGGTGAGGATCCGGTTCAGGTTCAGCCCGGCCCCGTCGCCGAGGCGCCAGAACGGCAGCAGCAGCTCGCCGTCGAGAAGTTTGTCCGCCTCGTCGAGCACGCCCAGCCACATCTCACCGGTGCCCTCGGGGAAGGGCAGGCCGATGGCCGAGGTCTGGCGGTCCGACGGAATCCACTCGCGGTCGTTGTCGGTCTCGGCGGCGACGCGGGTCCAGAACACCCGGTTGTCGTCGATCATCGCCTGAAGATGGCCCAGCACCGCCTGGCTTCGGGCCGGGTCGGGCGCCTGCTCGACGGACATGATGAGGATTGCGGCCATGTCGATGAATTTGCCGAACTGCGCGTCCCAGGGGGAAAAGCCGCCGATCTCTGCGTTGAGGGTGGCAAAGCCCTCTGCGCTCGCCATCACCGTGGCGATCGCCTCGGTCGGCGAGAGGGCCAGGACGGTTTCCGAGAAGGCCGAGAGCAGATGCGCATAGGCCGAAAGCCAGGCCGCGTCGGCGGTGTCGAACCGGATCGACGGCAGGACGGCGTCCGAGGCGATCGGCAGGTCGAGCACCCATCCGGCGACCTCCTTCAGCCCTTCGCCATCGGACCGGGCGCCGTCGGAATCGATATCGAACCAGATGTCGTTGAGGTCGATCACCACGCCCAAGTCGGCCTCGTCGCCGATCGCGTCGAGGCTGTCGATCGCGCCGGTCAGGTCGGTCGAGATGTCCTCGAACATCCCCGCGATCAGCTCGGGGCGGAACGGCTTCGGCCGGGGATTGGGCGGGATCGGCAGGCGCAGGACGGGCAACACCTGGAACTCTGGCGCGATCCCGTGGCGATATCGCAGTTGCAGCGCCCGTTCGACCGTCCGCAGGAACCTGACCCCGCCGAGCGCAAAAAGCTCGTCCGGGGTGGGGTCGGTCAGGGCGGCAAGCTCCGCTTCGGTCCGCGAGAGTCCGTTTGCGCCGATACGGTCGGTCAGATCCTGCGCGGCGGCGGGTCCGGCAAGGGCAAGCGCGGCGGCGATGGCGAGCGCGGCGGCGATGGCGAGGGGGCGGAACATGGCGGGACCTTTCAGATCTGGGCGCACCGGCATCATAGCCGGGCCGGGTCCGCCGAAACAGTCGGGTTATCCCGACGTTTCGCGCAGAAATCCCGCCGATTGGACGGTGCGGCGGCATGACACGCCGCACCGATCGAGGGTCGCGCCGGACTCAGGCGAGCGCGGGGTCGATCTCCTTGCAGGCCTTGACCAGGCCCTTCACGGCGTCGACGGACTTGTCGAACATCGACTGCTCGTCCTTGGTCATCTTGATCTCGACCACGCGCTCGATCCCGCCCGCGCCGATGATCGTGGGCACACCGACATAGAACCCGTTCAAGCCATAGGCGCCGGTCACGTGCGCGGCACAGGGCAGCATCCGCTTCTGGTCCTTGAGGTAGGCCTCGGCCATCTCGATCGCGCTGGTCGCGGGGGCGTAGAAGGCCGACCCGGTCTTGAGCAGGCCGACGATCTCGGCGCCGCCGTCGCGCGTGCGCTGGACGATGGCGTCGAGCTTGTCCTGCGTCGTCCACCCCATCTCGACCAGGTCGGGCAGGGGGATGCCGGCCACGGTGGAGTAGCGGGTCAGCGGCACCATCGTGTCGCCATGCCCGCCCAGCACGAAGGCCGTGACGTCGCGCATGGAGACGTTGAACTCTTCGGCGAGGAAATGCCGGAACCGCGCCGAATCGAGCACACCGGCCATGCCGCAGACCTTCTCGGCCGGCAGGCCCGAGAATTCGCGCAGGGCCCAGACCATCGCGTCGAGCGGGTTGGTGATGCAGATGACGAAAGCGTCGGGCGCGTTGGCCTTGATGCCTTCGCCCACGGCCTTCATGACCTTGAGGTTGATGCCCAGCAGGTCGTCGCGGCTCATTCCCGGCTTGCGTGGAACACCGGCGGTGACGATGCAGACGTCGGCGCCCGCGATGTCGGCGTAATCCTGGGTGCCCTTGAGCGTCGCGTCGAAGCCCTCGGCGGGCCCGCTCTCTGCGATGTCGAGCGCCTTGCCCTGGGGGATGCCCTCGGAGATGTCGAAGAGGACGACGTCCCCCAGCTCCTTGATGGCGGCGAGATGTGCGAGCGTGCCACCGATCTGTCCGGCACCGATAAGGGCGATCTTGGGTCTGGCCATGGTGATTTTGTCCCGATTGTTCCTGTTCTTCGGCCCGAGGCGTAGTCCCTCGCCGCGCATCGCGCAAGCGGCGCCGAAGGCCCGCACGCCGCGCGGGGCCGCGCGACCGGGCCGGCGTGAGCGGTAACAGGGCGGCCAAGTGCTTGAAAGGTAAACCGACGACGCGATCCGGCGTCTTTTTGAAGCCGCACCATCGGCCGCCCCTGCCGTCGCGCTCGGGCCGTCGGCGGATCACTTCGGCGCCTGGCGGCGGCCGCCCCGATTCTGGCGCCGGGCCTGGCCGCGCGGTCGAACACGGCATGCCGTGAGGGGCCACGCACCCCGGGCCCCCGGCCGCCGACCGTGCCCTGTTTCAGGACACCTGCCTGCCCGGCCGGCCCCCGGACATCGGGGCCGCCCGGGCGAGGGGCGTCCGAAGTGCGCTCGTGGTCAGGCGGGCGCGTCGGTGTTCGGCAGCGCCTCGGCCAGGACCTGATAGGCTTGCCCCGAGGCCACCAGGCAGGTCGGCCCGCCCGGTTCGGTGACGGTGATCGTCCAGGTCCCGGTCTCCAGCGAGGCGAAGACCTCGATCACCGAATTGTTGGCGGCCAGTCCCATGGACTGGCGGCTTTCGCCCCAGCGGTCGGCCAGCCGTTCGACCACCTGGGAATGCTCCGCGCAGTTGCGCGACTGCGCCGAGGCCGCGTGGGCCGCGAGCATGAGGGCGCCGGCACCGAGGGAGAGGACAAACATCTTCTTCTTCATTTCAAAGTCACCTTTCCGTTGGACCGGGCGGTGTCGCGGGGTCATCCGCCGATTTGGCGCGTCCCGTCCCGGGTGAGGTTTTCTCAGACTGGCATCGCTTATCCACCCTTCCTGGTGACCCCACCGGGTGGCCTGTCCATGCGATGTCTTGCCGGACAGATTGCGGGTGAAGGTCGAAAATACAGTTAACGGTGCGGCGCGGTGCCCGTTGCCTCGCCAGATTGCAGCGCCGCGGCGCTCCGAGGTTGCGCAATCGCCGCACCTGTGGCCTCTATCTCGCAAGCAAGACCGAAAGGCCGCCCATGCAAACCCGCCCCTACCGCTCCGCCCTCTATATTCCCGGCTCGCGTCCCCGCGCCCTCGACAAGGCGCGCAGCCTTGCGGTCGATGCGATTCTCTTCGACCTCGAAGACGCGGTGACCCCGCCCGAGAAAACCGCCGCCCGCGCCACCCTGGCCGAGGAGCTCGGCAAGGGCGGCTACGGCGCAAGGGCGCGAATCGTGCGGATCAATGCGCTCGACACCGAATGGGGCGAGGCCGACGCCGCCGCCATGGCAGCGGCGGATTGCGATGCCCTGCTTCTGCCCAAGGTGCAGGGGCCCGCTGATATCGACCGGCTCGCCGCACTGGCGCCGGGCAAACCGCTCTGGGCGATGATGGAGACCCCCGCCAGCATCTTCAACGCCGCCGCCATCGCCGCGCATCCGGCGCTCGAGGGGTTTGTGCTGGGCACCAACGACCTGGCCAAGGACCTGGGCGCCCGCGTGGGCCCCGGGCGGCCGGAGTTGCAGATGGCGTTGCAGACCTGCCTGATGGCGGCCCGCGCCGCCGGCATCGTCGCGATCGACGGGGTGTTCAACGCCTTCAAGGACGAAGACGGGCTGACCGCCGAGTGCCAACAGGGCCGCGACATGGGCTTTGACGGCAAGAGTCTTGTCCACCCCGCGCAGGTCGCCATTGCCAACGGCATCTTCGGCCCCTCCGCCGAAGAAATCGAGCTCGCCGAACGCCAGATCGCGGCCTTCGCCGAGGCCGAGGCGGAGGGTCAGGGGGTCGCCGTGGTGGACGGAAAGATCGTCGAGAACTTGCATGTCGCCACCGCGCGGGCGATTTTAACCAGGGCCGAAGCCATCCGCGCGATGGATGCGGCCGCCAACACCTCGGCAGGAGACTGACATGGCCTTGCTTATCCTCGGTGTCGCCCTCTGGTGGGCCGCCCATCTGTTCAAGCGCGTGGCCCCCGATGCCCGCGCCGCCCTCGGCGACAAGGGCAGGGGCCTTGTCGCGGCCGGCGTCGGCCTCGGAGTGGTGCTGATGGTCATCGGCTACAAGATGGCCGATGGCGCATTCTACTGGGGCCGCAGCCCGGCCCTAGTGGGGATCAACAACCTGCTTATGCTTGTGGCGTTCTATCTGTTTGCCGCCAGCGGGTCGAAGACCCGGATCACCAAGGTCATCCGCCATCCGCAGCTGCTGTCCGTCGTCGTGTTCTGCGCCGCGCATCTGCTGGTGAACGGCGACGTGCCGTCCTTCGTTCTGTTCGGCGGATTGCTGCTCTGGGCGCTGACCGAGATCGTCGTGATCAACCGTGCCGTTCCCGACTGGCGGCCGCCCGCGCACGACGTGCCCGCCGTGAAGGAGATCACCGCCATCGTCGCCGGTGTCGTGATCATGGGCGTTGTCGCGCTGATACACGTATGGGTCGGCCACTATCCGTTCGGGTGACGCGATGACGACGCTCTACCGTTTCCTGACCGCGGACGACACCTCGGCCTTCTGCCACACGGTGACCGAGGCGCTGTCGAAGGGCTGGGCCCTCTACGGCCCGCCCAGCTATGCCTATGACGAGGCCAACGGCGTCATGCGCTGCGGCCAGGCCGTCACCAAGGAGATCGACGCGCCCTATACGCCTGACATGAAGCTGGGCGCCCAATGAGTGGCGCCGCCAAGACCTGCGCGGGCCGGTTCTTCGAGGATTATCGCCTGGGTGAAGTGATCACGCACGCGGTGCCGCGCACCCTCTCGGGCGGCGAGCGGGCGCTCTATCACGCGCTTTATCCGGCGCGGCACGCCCTGCACGCCTCGGACGAGTTCGCCCGCTCCTGCGGGTTGGCGGCGGCGCCGTTCGACGATCTGGTGGTGTTTCACACGGTCTTCGGCAAGTCGGTCCCGGACATCTCGCTGAACGCCGTGGCCAACCTCGGCTATGCCGAGGGGCGGTTCCTGCGGCCGGTCTATCCCGGCGACACGCTGGTCAGCCGGTCCGAGGTCATCGGCCTCAAGCAGAATTCCAACGGCCAGAGCGGGGTGGTCTGGGTCCGCACCTCCGGCGTCGACCAGCGCGGCGCGGAAGTGCTCAGCTTCGTGCGCTGGGTCATGGTCCGCAAGCGCGACCCCGATGCGGCGGCGCCCGCGCCGACGATCCCCGACCTGGCGGGCAGTGTTGCTGCGGAAGGGCTTGTCGTGCCCGACGGGCTCGACATGACCTCCTACAACACGACCCTCGCCGGAGAGCCGCACCGCTGGTGCGACTACGACGTGGGCGAGGTGATCGACCACGTGGACGGTGTGACCATCGAAGAGGCCGAGCACATGCTGGCCACCCGGCTTTGGCAAAACACCGCCCGGGTCCATTTCGACGCCACCGCCCGGCCCGACGGCAGGCGGCTGATCTATGGCGGCCACGTCATCTCGCTTGCCCGGGCGCTGAGCTTCAACGGGCTGGCCAACGTGCAGATCATCGCGGCGATCAACGCCGGCAGCCATGCCAACCCGTGTTTCGCCGGTGACACCGTCCGGGCCTGGTCCGAGGTGCTGGACAAGGCAGAGACCGCCGCACCGGGTGTCGGCGCCCTGCGTTTGCGCCTGGTGGCCACCACCGGGACGCCGTCGGGGCAATTGCGGGGGGAGAACGGCAAGTATCTGCCCGGAATCCTGCTCGATCTCGACTATTGGGCGCTGGTCCCGCTCTGATCCGCGCACCCTTGCGGGGCCGTGCCGCGGCGACCGGATCACGGCTGTCGCTGCAGGAACGGGCGGCCGAGTCGCACGGGCCCGGGGATGCCGGAAATTCGTGATCACACGTTTCCGAATTGTGATCACGAACGCCATTTTTATGCTGCATTGCGTCAAGAATACGCAGCCAGAGGCGGTCGCGGTCCGTGACAACGGACCAGAAATCGTTATGAAGGCATGGAAATGCCACGGCATCGACCGCCGGGCAGACATGCGAAGGACAGCGCTCATGGCCGACGTGAACAGGGGAAAACGGCCCCTCAGCCCTCATTTGACGATCTATCGTCCACAATTGACCTCGATCACCTCGATCTTCGTCCGCATCACCGGCAACGCGCTCGTGGTGGCCGGGCTGCTGATCGTCTGGTGGTTCGCAGCCCTCGCCGCGGGCCCCGAGGCCTATGCCACCGCGAACGGGTTCATCACCTCCTGGTTCGGCGACCTGGTGATGTTCCTGTCGGTGCTGGCGCTGTGGTATCACCTGCTGGGCGGGGTGCGGCACCTGATCTGGGACAGCGGGCACATGCTTGACGTGCACCGTTCCGAGATTTTCGGCCAGGCGATGATGGTCGCCTCCGTGCTGCTGGCAATCTTCACCGCAATCGTGGTCTGAGGGGGGGGGCGACATGGCTTATCTGACCGATCGCAAACGCGCCGTGGGCATGGGCTCCGCCAAGTCGGGGACCGCGCATCACTGGCGCATGATGGTGACCTCGGTGGCGCTGTTGCCGCTGACGGTGCTGTTCATCTTCACCTTCGGCGTGGCGCTGGGCATGCCCTATGAGGAGGCCGCCGCCTATTACGGGCGCCCCGTGCCCGCGCTGATCGCCCTGCTGACGCTGACCGTCGGCTGGTTTCATTTCAAGGACGGGGTGCAGGCCCTGATCGAGGATTACACCGGCGGGACCACCCGCAAGGCGCTGATCATCGGCTCGATCTGCCTGAGCTGGGCCGCGCTCGCGGCCTCGGCGCTCGCCATCGTCCGCATCGCACTCTGACAGGAGCCGCACCCGATATGGCCGCTTACGAATACGAGACGCACGAATACGACGTTGTGGTTGTGGGGGCCGGCGGCGCCGGTCTGCGCGCCACGCTCGGCATGGCCGAGCAGGGGCTGCGCACCGCCTGCGTGACCAAGGTCTTTCCGACCCGGTCGCACACCGTGGCCGCCCAGGGCGGCATCGCCGCCAGCCTGTCCAACATGGGGCCGGACCACTGGCAGTGGCACATGTACGACACCGTCAAGGGCTCCGACTGGCTCGGCGATACCGACGCCATGGAATACCTCGCCCGCGAGGCGCCCAAGGCTGTCTATGAGCTGGAGCATTACGGCGTGCCCTTCAGCCGCACCGAGAAGGGCGAGATCTATCAGCGCCCCTTCGGCGGGCACACCACCGAGTTCGGCGAGGGCCCGCCGGTGCAGCGCACCTGCGCCGCCGCCGACCGCACCGGCCATGCGATCCTGCACACGCTCTATGGGCAAAGCCTCAAGCAGCAGGCCGAGTTCTACATCGAATATTTTGCCATCGACCTGCTGATGTCCGAGGACGGCCAGTGCCAAGGCGTTCTGGCGTGGAAGCTTGACGACGGTACGATGCACGTCTTCTCTGCCAAGATGGTCGTTCTGGCCACGGGCGGCTATGGCCGCGCCTATTTCTCGGCGACCTCCGCCCATACCTGCACCGGCGATGGCGGCGGCATGATCGCCCGCGCGGGCCTGCCTCTGCAGGACATGGAGTTCGTGCAGTTCCACCCGACCGGCATCTACGGCGCCGGCTGCCTGATCACCGAAGGGGCACGGGGCGAGGGCGGCTACCTGACCAATTCCGAGGGCGAGCGGTTCATGGAACGCTACGCGCCGACCTACAAGGACCTCGCCTCGCGCGATGTGGTCAGCCGCTGCATGACGATGGAGATCCGCGAAGGACGCGGCGTGGGTCCGAACAAGGACCATATCCATCTGCACCTCAATCACCTGCCGCCCGAGACGCTGGCGCTGCGGCTGCCCGGCATCTCTGAATCGGCGCGCATCTTTGCCGGGGTGGACCTGACCAAGGAACCGATCCCGGTCCTGCCCACGGTGCATTACAACATGGGCGGCATCCCCACGAACTACTGGGGCGAGGTGCTGAACCCGACAAAGGACAACCCCGACGCCACGGCACCCGGCCTGATGGCCGTGGGCGAGGCGGGCTGCGCCTCGGTCCACGGTGCGAACCGCCTCGGGTCCAACTCGCTGATCGACCTCGTGGTCTTCGGCCGCGCCGCCGCCATCCGCGCGGCGACGGTGGTGGACCTGGCGACCGCCGTGCCGACCCCCTCCACCGCGTCGATCGAGAAGGCGCTGAGCCGGTTCGACACGCTGCGCCATGCCGACGGTCAGACCCCGACGGCGGAACTGCGGCTTGAGATGCAGAAGACGATGCAATCGGACGCCGCCGTCTTCCGCACCGACAAGACGCTGGCCGAGGGTGTCGAGAAGATGGAGGCCGTCGCCGGCAAGATGGCCGACATCAAGGTCACCGACCGGACGCTGATCTGGAACTCCGACCTGATGGAGACGCTGGAGCTGACGAACCTGATGCCCAACGCGCTCGCCACCGTCGTCGGGGCCGAGGCCCGCAAGGAAAGCCGCGGCGCCCATGCCCATGAGGATTATCCCGACCGCGACGACAAGACCTGGCGCAAGCACAGCCTGGCCTGGGTCGACGGCACGAAGACCAGGCTCGACTATCGGCCCGTGCATCTCGATCCGCTGACGACCGAGGAAAAGGGCGGGATCGACCTGAAGAAGATCGCGCCCAAGGCGCGCGTCTACTGATCGGCGGCGCGGAGATGTGGCGGCAGCTGTACACGGCGACCCGGCGCACCCCGCTGCTGAAATCCGTCGTCTGGCGGATGCTGCCTGACGAGGCCGTCACGCTCGACGGCCTGACCATGCATGTGCATCCGCGCGACAACATGACAGAACGGCACATCTGGCTGCATCACGTCTGGCCAGAGCCCGACTCCATCGCGAAGCTCTGCGCCATCGTCGCGGCCCGGCCCTGCCTGGTGATCGACGTGGGCGCCAATTGCGGCGCCTTCACCGTGCCGCTGGCCCGTGCAGCCGCGCCTGGATCGCGGGTGATCGCGGTGGAGCCGAACCCCGCGATGGTCGCCCGCCTGGCTGCGAACCTCGACGCCAACGGCCTCGCCGACAGGGTAGAGATCGTGCAGCGTGCGCTGGACGCCCAGGACGGGTCGGCGACACTGACGCTGCACGCCCGCAACCTTGGCCAATCCTCGCTTGGCACGCCGAAACGCCCGGGCCAGAGCCTGACCGTGGCGGCGACGACGCTCGCCGGCCTGATCGCCGACAGCGCCCTGCCGGTGGTCGTCAAGATCGACATCGAGGGACATGAGGATACCGCGCTCTGGCCGCTGCTGACCGGCGCCCGGCACCTGCCGGAGGTCTTCCTGCTGGAAACCCAGCATGCGGCGCAATGGTCGCACGACCTCGTCGCGCGGTTGTCCGAACTTGGCTATGACCAGACCTACTCGGGCGAAGGCAACACCCTGTTTCATCGCAGCCCGTCGCAACAGGGCCCTGGCGCATGATCCGGTTTGCTCTCATTCCCGCATTGGCGGTGCTTGTGGGATGCGGCCCGGTGTCGCCCGACCGCGCGGCGGATCTTTGCGAACAGCGCGCACGGGACGCCCAAGGCCCCTCCGGCGCCCTGCGCGTCGGGACAAATTCGCGCAACGGCCCCTACGTCAACGGCGAAATCTCCGTGACCTCGGACTACCTTCAGGGACGGGACCCGATGGAACTCTACCGGTCCTGCGTCTTCAACTACACCGGCGGATCGCCGATCCGCCCCCCGCGCCTGAGAGGGCCCAGATGATCCGCCTTGCCTGCCTGCTTATGCTCGTCGCCGCTGCCAGCTGCACCCAGATACGCAATGTCACCGACACCGTGGCCGAACGCACCGTCGGCAACCCCGCGCGGACCGTGATCCAGCCCGCGATCGAGGCGCAGGTCGGCGATGCCGCCCAGGCCCAACGCATCACCGATTGCGTGATCGAATATGCCACGCCGGGCGAGCTGACCCGCATCGCCGCCGACGCCACCTCGATCGAGGGTCCCGCCCCCGACATCACGCTTCTCATCGCCGACATTCTCTCTCGCCCCGCCACGTCGCAATGCGCCGCGGGCGCGGCCTGACCGGAAAGGACGTAAACCATGGTTGAATTCACGCTTCCCAAGAACTCCCGCATCACCACGGGCAAGACCTGGCCCAAGCCCGAGGGTGCGACCAACCTGCGCACCTTCAAGATCTACCGCTGGAACGAGGAATCGGGCGAAACGCCGAAGATCGACACCTATTTCGTCGATATGGACACCTGCGGACCGATGGTCCTGGACGCCCTGATCAAGATCAAGTCCGAGATCGACCCGACCCTGACCTTTCGCCGATCCTGCCGCGAGGGGATCTGCGGGTCCTGCGCCATGAACATCGACGGGATCAACACGCTGGCCTGCATCTACGGCATGGACGAGATCAAGGGAGAGGTGAAGATCTATCCCCTCCCGCACATGCCGGTGGTCAAGGACCTCATTCCCGACCTGACACATTTCTACGCCCAGCACGCCAGCATCATGCCCTGGCTCGAGACGACGACGAACCGCCCCGCCAAGGAGTGGAAGCAATCGATCGAGGACCGCAAGAAGCTCGACGGGCTCTATGAATGCGTGATGTGCGCCGCTTGCTCGACGGCCTGCCCGTCCTACTGGTGGAACGGCGACCGCTACCTCGGGCCGGCGGCGTTGCTGCACGCCTACCGCTGGATCATCGACAGCCGGGACGAGGCGACGGGCGAGCGTCTCGACCAGCTTGAGGATCCGTTCAAGCTCTATCGTTGCCACACCATCATGAACTGCGCCAAGACCTGCCCCAAGGGGCTGAACCCGGCGGCGGCGATCAGCCATATCAAGCAGATGATGGTCGAGCGCACGGTCTGATCGGGACCGGCGCCCGCCATGGATCTTTCGCTCTCCTACGCGCTTCTTCTGGCGACCCTTGCAGGACTTTCCATGCCGCTCGGGGCTGCGCTGGCGCGGATCGAAAGCCTGAAGCCCGACTGGCTGCACGACGAGGGCCGCCACGGGGTCATCGCGTTCGGGGGCGGGGCCCTGTTCGCGGCCGTAGCCCTTGTGCTGGTGCCCGAGGGGGCCGATCGGTTGCCTGCCGTTCCGGCGGTTTTCCTGTTCCTGCTGGGCGGTGTGTCTTTCGCGGCGCTCGACCGGCTGATCGCGGGGCGCAAGGGGCCGGGGGCGCAGTTCATCGCGATGCTGTCGGATTTCCTGCCCGAGGCGGCGGCCCTGGGGGCGCTTCTCGCGGGGGATCCGGGGACGGGTATCCTGTTGATGTGCATCATCATTCTTCAGAACATCCCCGAGGCGTTCAACGCCTGCCGAGAGATGATGGCGACCAACCCAACCGCCCGCACGTTGCCGTTCTTTCTGATGCTGGTGCCGCTCGGCCCGCTTGCGGCCTGGCTCGGGCATGATCTGCTGATGGAGGCGCCATACTGGCTGGGCGGGGTCATGATCTTTGCAGGCGGCGGCATCCTCTATCTGATCTTCGAGGACATCGCGCCCCAGGTGCGGCTGGAGAAGACCTGGCTGCCGCCGCTTGGCGGTATCCTCGGCTTTGCGCTCGGGCTGGCCGGACATCTGGCGATGAGCGGCTAGGTCCCACTCGACGCCGTCGCGGCCGAGGTCCGGAGTCCGGGCCCGCGGCACCGCAAGAATGGCCCGTAAATGGCCCAAAGCCGTGCCGGCCGGACAGAAAGGTGCCTTCTGGCGCGGCCAGTACCAGTGATAATTTATTGATTTTTATTAAAAGTTCAAATTGCAAGTTAACATTGTTCATTTTGAACGCTATGGGCTGTGGTGAGTTGCGTGCCGATCACTCATCTTCTCCGCCTCAACGGGGAGGAATTGAGAATGACCAAAGTGATCAGACCATCCGTATCCGCCGCGGCCATCGGCGCGGCCCTGCTGATCGGGGGCGCAGCTGCGGCACAGGACCTGTCCGACAGCACCATCGGGTATTCCATTCCGGTCAGCGGGCTCGAGGTGATCGACAATTTTGCCGAGATGCTCGAGGCGACGACCGCAAGCTCCGGCGAGGCGGATTTCGTGATCGTCAGCGCCGAGGGGGACCCGCTCAAGCAGACCACCGATGTGGAGGCGCTGGCGGCCCAGGGCGCCGATGCGGTGGTGATCACTGCGGCCAGCGATGTCGGCTGGGATCTCGCGATCCAGAACGCGAAGGCGCAGGGCGCGGTCGTGGTGAACCATTCCGGCTTCGCGATCACGGGCGTCGACCAGAACGTCATGCTCGATTTCTACGATTCCGGCTACGAAGTCGGCGCCGCCGCTGCCGCCTGGCTGAACGAGACCCATGACGGCGCGGGGCAGGTCGGCATCCTGGCCCAATCCGGCGACAGCGGGCTGGCCGAGCGCAGTCAGGGCATGCGCGATGGCATCACGGAAAATTCCGACGCCGAGGTCGTGGCCGAGGTCGACGCATACGACCGTCTCGAGGGGGCCGAGGGCGCGTCCAACATCCTCGCGGCCAACCCAGAGGTGAGCGTCCTGCTGGCCTTCAACGACGATGTCGGGCTGGGCGCCCTTCAGGCGGCGACCGAGGCGGGGCGGACCGATCCCGCGGACCTCTTCATCGGCGGCACCGACGGGCTGCCCGACGCTCTGACGGCGATCGAGGACGGCACGCCCTATCAGGCGACCTGGGGCTACATGTTCGGCTTCAGCGCGATCCTGACCATGCAGGACACCGAGGCGCTGCTGCGGGGCGAGACCGTGCCGCCGACGCGGGTCCAGCAGGGCCGTCTCGTGACCTCGGACACCTTGGCCGAGTACCGCGAAATCACGGCCGATCCGTTCAGCGACGCCGCCGAGCCGATCTTTGCCGAGGTCAGCCGGTACTCTGACGCCGTGCTGTCCCAGGGGGATGCCACCCCCGCGGAATGACGCCCGACCGGGCCCGTCATCCCGGCGGGCCCGTCAACCGAGACGAGGCCAATGACATCACTGCAGAAATCTGACGCGCCCGCTGCGGGGTCCGCCGTCGTGTGCCGGAATCTGACGCGCTTTTTCGGGGCGGTCCGCGCCCTTCACCAGGTTTCTCTGTCGATCAACCGCGGAGAGATCGTCTGCCTGGTCGGTGACAACGGGGCGGGCAAGAGCACGCTGGTCAAGATCCTCAGCGGCACCCTCGCGCCCGACGACGGACGCATCGAGATCGACGGCCGGGACTATCGCCGCTACGACATGCGCGAGGCGCAGCGCCTCGGCATTCAGACGGTTCACCAGCACCTTGCGCTTTGCGACAAGCTCTCGGCGGCCGAGAATATCGTCCTGGGCCGAGAACCCGGGCGCTTCCGGTTCGGTCCCATTGAGGTGTTTGACCGCGCCAGAGCCCGCGAGATCGCGGAACAGAGCCTCAAGGCCGTCTCGGCGACGATCCCGAACATCGACCTGCCAGTCGAAAAGCTCTCGGGCGGACAGCGCCAGGCCATCGCGATCGCGCGGGCGGTAAATGCGGCCGACCGCATGGTCATCTTCGACGAGCCCACCGCGGCCCTCGGGATCAAGCAGACCGCGGCGACCCTGGATGCGATCCGCAAGGTCGCCGATACCGGTCTCGCGGCCCTGGTGATCATGCACAACCTCGACGATGTCTACGAGATCGCCGACCGGATCATCGCGCTTCGCCTCGGCTTCGTCGTGGCCGATGTGCCGCGGTCCGGGATGTCGCGGTCCGAACTGGCGGCAAGGATGTCCGGCCATGACTGATGCCACCAAGACCCGCCCCCGCGCCCGCGCCCATAAGGAGAGATCCGAGGCGGCGATCCGCAACGTCACGCTTCTGGTGCTGATCGTGGTCTTCTGCGCGACGGTTCAGATCGTGAACGACAATTTCCTGACGCTGCCCAGCCTGCGCGTCGTCGGGCTGAACATCTCGTTCGTCGGGATCGCGGCCATCGGGGCGGCCCTGCTGATGGTGGCCGGCCAGATCGACCTGTCCATCGGCTCTATCTTTGCGCTGTCGGCCGTCGTCTCGGCCCTTCTCGCCCAGTCCATTCCACCGGTTCTGGCGATCGCGGCCGGGATCGCGTCGGGCGGGCTCGTCGGCCTGATAAACGGGCTGATCGTCTGGCGGATCAACGTCTCGCCGATCATCGTAACGCTGGGGGCGCTGACCTTCGTCCGGGGGCTGGTGCTGATCCTCACAGGCGATCGGAGCGTCACTGGCGTCGGCGACGGTTTCACAATCCTCGGGCGTTCGACGATCTTCGGCCTGCCGCTTCCGATCCTGATCTTTGTGCTGGTGGCGCTGGCCGCGACGTTCCTGCTCGCGCAGACCCGGTCGGGGCTGCATATCCGGGCCTTCGGCGACGACCGGCAGGCGGCGGAATTCGCCGGCCTCAACGGCCGCCGGATCACCCTCGGGCTTTTTGCCACGAGCGGGCTGATGGCGGGTCTGGCCGGGGTGCTTGCGGCGAGCCGCCTTGGTGGCGCAAGCCCGAATTTCGGCATCGGCTTCGAACTTGAGGTCATCACCGCGGTGGTTCTGGGCGGTGTGGCGATCACCGGCGGAGAGGGCCGGATGACCGGCGTCGTCCTCTCCGTGATCCTGCTGGGTCTGGTCACGAGCGGGATCACCGCCATGGGGCTGGATCCGAACATCGGCCGGCTTGTGGTGGGCGGCGCCCTGATCGCGGCGGTGGCCGTGAACCAGATCGGCCAGGAGCGTCATCAGAGCAGGCAGCGCCGGCAGGCGATGGAAGAGTTCGCGGCCGAGGGCGGCGCGGCGGAACGCATGGGGCTGACCGTCACCGGCCAGTCGACACCATCGGGGGAGGCAAAGGGTGGCACATGAAGCACCGCTGAGCGCACGGCTCAGCGAGACCTTGGCCCGCGTGGAGACGCGGGAGACGGGATTCGGCGCCGAGGTCGCCGTCGCGCGGGACGGTTTGCTGATCGGCCGGGCCTGGGTCGGCGAGGCGGCGCCCGGCCGGGCCTGGACACCGGGCACGCCGGTCGTGACCTGGTCGGTCTCCAAGGGGGTGGCGGCGATGGTGGTGGCGCGGCTGGCGCGGGACGGGGCGCTCGACCCTTTCGCGCCGATCCGCGACTACTGGCCGGGCTTCGGGCAAGGCGGGGCTCCGGTCACGCTGGCGGATGTCATGACCCACCGCGCGGGCCTGCCCTGGCTGCCCGACCGGCCGGGGATGCCGGATTTCGCCGACCCGGAAAGCTGGGACGCGGCGCCCGGAATCGCCGAGGCGCTGGCGGAGATGGCCCCCGTGGCGGAGATGGTGGGCAAGGTCGGATACCACGCGCTCACCTATGGTTGGCTCGTGGGCGAATGCGTCCACAGGGCGACGGGCGCCAGCCTCGACGACATGTTGCAAAGCCATATCGCCACGCCGAGCGACCTCAGGATGAGTTTCGGAACCCGCGCCCCCGAGACGCTGGCCGCGCTGGCCAGACCGGGTATTCCGGAGGTCGCGCGCGACAAGGCCCTTGCCGTCGATGCGGCCTTCGCGGATCCTGACAACGCGCTGCGCCGGTCGCTCTGCGTGCCGGTGGGTGACAGTTTCGCGGAGGTGTTGCGCACCACGCAATCCCCGGCCTTTCTCGCGGCCGAAACACCCGCAATCAGTCTCGTCTCGGATGCGGGCAGCCTCGCCCGCGCCTACTCGCTTTTCGCGAGCGCAGAGCGTGTCGGCGCTTATCAGATCATCGACAGCCTGGGGCGGGACGCCGCGATCGCACAGCTCGGAGGCACGCGCGACGACCTGATAACCGGGGGCGCCAGGAACATGGCGCTTGGCTTTGCGCTCAATTCGCCGCCGTCCATCGCCCTCTCGCGCGGCGCGCGCTGTTTCGGTCATCCCGGCATGGGCGGATCGCTCGCCTGGGGGGATCCCGACAGCGGGCTTGGTTTCGCCTATCTTACGAATGCCGCGATCCCGGACACGGTCACCGATCCGCGGGCAGTCGCCCTGGCCGACCTGGCCTGGCAGACCACGGCGGAAGATGCCGCCCCGTGCTGACCGGCATCGGGGCCTGCCCGGGTGGCGACGTCACGCCGCCCCCCGGTGACGGGGATTACACCAGGTCCATCAGGCGATGGGCCGCGGCTTCGGACGATGCCGGGTTCTGCCCGGTGACCAGCTTGCCGTCCGTGACCGCGAATGAGGCCCAATCCTCGCCCTTCCGGTAATTGCCGCCATTGGAGACGAGCATGTCCTCCACCAGGAACGGCACGACCTTGGTCAGGCCTGCGGCCTCTTCCTCGGTGTTGGTGAAGCCGGTGACCGTCTTGCCCAGGACCAAAGGCTTGCCGTCCGCCCGCTGAACGTTCTTGAACACCGCCGGCGCATGGCAGACCGCGGCGACGGGCCGGCCGCTCGCCGCGAAAGTCTCGATCAGTGCCCGGCTGTCGCTGTCTTCGGACAGGTCCCAGAGCGGGCCGTGCCCGCCGGGATAGAACACCGCGTCGAAGCCATCGGCCGAGACGTCCGAGAGCACTTCGGTCTTGGCAAGGGCCTGCTGGGCCGCATCGTCGCTCTTGAAGCGTTTCGTGGCCGCGGTCTGGGCGTCGTCGGTGTCGCTGCCGGGGTCGAGCGGCGGCTGCCCGCCCTTCGGCGACGCCATCGTGACCTCGGCGCCAGCGTCCTTGAAGACATAGTAGGGCGCTGCGAACTCCTCCAGCCAGAAGCCGGTCTTGTTGCCGGTGTCGCCAAGTTGGTCGTGCGATGTGAGGACCATAAGAATTTTCATGAGCTTGCTCCTGTTCTGATTGGTGTCATCGGCCGTGTGCCTTGCGCACTGGGGCCGGACCCTTGCCAAGACGACGGTTGAGACGGGCGATGGTTCCGCAATCGTTGCCGTGACGTAGCGACAGCCGGCCCGGACGGTCCCGCACCGCCGAGGCGCCGGCTGCACGAACTCTCGGCGACCGCTCCGGCACAAGTGCGCGGCCGCCGCCGCAACCTCCGGGCACCCGCAACAGCAAACGTTCAGAAAGGAGAGGTGCCATGCTCCGATCCACCGGCTTTCGATTTCTCGTCGTCGGGACGCTCACGCTTTTCATGTTCATCCCGCTATTCTTCGTCGCCGTCGTGATCGAGGAGCGGGCGGAGTATTCCCGCGACACCATCGCCGAGGTCGGCCGCGAATGGGGCGGCATCCAGCGCCTGACCGGCCCGCAACTCGTGATTCCGGTCGAGGGGCCGGTGACCCGCGAGGAACGGCGCGAGACGATCGACCCCGAGACCGGCGAGCCCCGGTTCGAGCTTGTCGATGTCACCGGGATCGTCCGCACCGACGCCCTGCATGTCTGGCCCGAGACCTTTTCGGCGCAGCTCTCCACCCGCAGCCGAGAGCGCGAACGCGGGATCTTCCGCGTGCCGGTCTACGAGGCCCGGGCCGGTGTCGATTTCGCATTCGACCTGTCGGACCTCGAGGCCGCCGTCGGGCCTGCTGAGACGATCCTCTGGGGCGAGGCCGAGCTGCAGATCGAGGTCGGCGACAGCCGTGCGCTCCGCGGTGATGCGTCTCTGACCTCCGGCGGTCGACGGCTCGCGCTGGAGCCCCTTGCCGGTGGCGGAATTCGCGCCGGGACGGGCGATCCGAGGGACCTCGGCGCCTATCGGCTGGACCTCGGGTTCAACGGGGCGGGGGCGCTCTATGTGGCGCCCGGCGGGCGCACGACCGACGTCACGATAAGCGGCGACTGGCCCCACCCCAGTTTTGACGGCGTCTACCTGCCCGACAGCATGGAGGTCTCGGAGTCCGGCTTTGAGGCGCACTGGACGATCCCGCACCTGGCGCGGCCGCTGCCGCTGGTGTCGCGCGAGGATCAGATGCGCGCCGCCCGGGCCGCGGCCTTCGGGCTGCGCTACTACCAGCCCAACGACTTCTACCAGAAGGCCTACCGCGCGGCGCGCTACGGGATCCTCTATATCGCGCTGACCTTCCTGACGGTGTTGTTGATCGAGGATCGGCACAGGCGTCCGGTTCACCCGGTGCAATACCTGCTGATCGGGCTGGTCCAGTCGGTCTTTGTCCTGCTCATGGTCGCCTATGCCGAACAGATCGGCTTTGCGCCGGCCTATTTCCTGTCGGCGGGGGCGGTGACGACCCTGTTGACGGGCTACGGCTGGGCCGCGTTGAAACTGGGCCGGCGGACATGGGCGCTGGGCGGGCTGCTTGCCGCGCTATATGCCGTGCTGTTCCTGATCCTGCGGTCGGCGGATTACGCGCTGCTGGCCGGGGCGACGCTGGCCTTCGGGGCGCTTGCGGCGACGATGTGGCTGACCCGGAACGAGGATTGGTACGGCGCCCCGGGCGAGGGCCTGTGGCGGCGCAAGGCGCCACTTCCGGCGGCACCGGTGGCACCGCCCGGAGCGGGCTGACAAATCCGCTGCCGGAGGTCGCCCAGCGATGGACTTCCGGCAGCGGGCTGGCATCCTGGCGGCGACGACGAGAGGAACCGCCATGACAGATGTCCCGCCAGACGCAGAGGCCCGCCGCGCGATCCCGCCCGTGATCTGCTATCCGACCGAGACCCTGCCTCCTCCGCCGATGGACCTCTACCGGACATCGTTGGCCTCCACGTGGCACAAGGGGACCGTCCGCGTCCCGCCGCGAGAGGCCGGGACCGCCGAGATCCCGGCCGGCTCGTTCCTCAGGATCAAGTCGGTCGAGGGCCCCCAGGTCGGGGACCTGAACCTCTTCAACGCGGCCGACCTGCAAGAGCGGTTCTACTCCGGCAAGACCCGGGCCCTGCACGGCAGCCATGTCACCGCCGGAGATCGGCTGTGGTCGAGCTTCCCCTATCTCCGGCCCCTGGCGACGATCGTGCAGGACACGCTTGGCTGGTACGGAATCGACGCGTTCGGCGGGGCCGTGCACGATGTCATCGGGACCCGCTGCGACCCCTACACCGGGCGGCTCCTGGGCGGCGGCGACTATCACCACTGCTGCCATTCCAATCTGACCCGGGCGCTGGCCGACTGGATGGAGGTCCCGCCGCGGACTGCGGAGCCCTTGGTGCACGACGTGCTCAACGTCTTCATGTGCACCGGGTTCACCCGCGACACGGGGCAGTATTTCATGAAGGCGAGCCCGGTGCGCCCCGGCGACCACCTGACTTTCTTTGCCGAGGTCGATCTGCTCGCGGTCCTCAGCGCCTGCCCGGGCGGCGATTGCGGGGCGGAGCATTCCAGCGATGCCGCAGCCTGTCATCCGCTCGAGATGGAGGTCTGGACGGCCGAGCCGCCCGAAGGCTGGACGGCGCCCGCGGTCAATCCCTACGATCGAAGCCACGGGCGCTAGCTCAGGCGAAGGCCGCCTCCAGCGCGATTTCGACCATGTCGCCGAAGGATCGTTCCCGTTCCTCGGAGGGCAGCTCTTCGCCGGTCTGCAAATGATCGCTGACGGTCAGGACGGCCAGGGCGCGGCGCCGGTGTCTTGCCGCGAGCGTATAGAGCTCGGCCGTTTCCATTTCGACGGCCAGAATACCGTGGCGGGTCATCTGTTCGGTCAGGTCGGGCCGCTCGTCATAAAAGACATCCGTGGAATAGATCCCGCCCACGTGGGTTTTGACACCCCTGTCCGTAGCGGCAATTGCGGCCGCCCGCAGAAGATTGTAATTCGCCGCGGGCGCGAAATTCAGATCGCGGAATATCCCTGAAGAGGGAGTCGAGAGGGACGAGGCCGTCAGAGCAAGCACGACGTCCCGGAGGTTCACCTCCGCCTGCATTCCGCCGCAGGAGCCTATCCGGATCAGCGTCTGTGCCCCGAAATCCCGGATCAACTCGTTCGCGTAGATGGACAGGGAGGGCATGCCCATGCCCGAACCCTGAATCGTGACGCGATTGCCTTTCCACGTCCCGGTATAGCCCAGCATTCCCCGCACTTCGTTCACGAGAATCGCATCGTCGAGAAAAGTCTGGGCCGCCCAGCGCGCACGGTAGGGGTCGCCGGGCATCAGGACCGTCTCGGCGATCTGGCCCGGCGCGGCCCCTATATGGATCGTCATCAGCCGATCTCGAACTTCGACAGGTCCTCGCCCTTGACCTGGGCGGCCTTGATCCAGTCCGGGCGACGGCCCTTGCCGGTCCAGGTCTGCTTGGGGTTCTCGGGGTTGCGGTACTTCGGCGGATTGACGCTCGAAGACTTGGTTTTGCGCACCGCACCCATGGAGGTCAATTCCGCCAGGGAATAGCCATGCTCGCGCGCGGCCCGCTCGGCAGCCTCGAGGGCGGCTTTCTGCTCGTCCCTGCTGAGGCGATCGATCTGCTTTTCAATATCCTTGGAAAGTTGATCGAGTTCTTTGCGGGTCATTGCTGAAAGATCGACAGACATCTTGGAATCCTGTTTTCGTTGTTTGGTTTGACTCGTTAAACCACACGATTCCCGCTAGATGATCCTTATTCTCAGACAAGGCAAGAGGATTACGCAAAGTCGGTGCGTCTCGATACATTGCTTGACGTGGCGTTTGGCGTCTATTCGGCCGCGACGGCCGCCGGATCCACCAGGGTGACAATATCGTCCATGATCCGGTTCAGCTCGAAATCCCTGGGCGTATAGACCCGTGCCACGCCCATTGCCTGAAGTTTTGCCTTGTCGTCCTCGGGAATGATGCCGCCCACGATCACCGGGATATGGCCGAGCCCTTCGGCCCGTATTCTCTGCATCACGTCTTCGATCAGGGGCAGGTGACTGCCCGACAGGATCGACAGCCCGATGACATGGGCCTTCTGGTCGGCGGCGGCGGCGACGATTTCCGCCGGGGTCATGCGGATGCCGTCATAGGTGATGTCCATGCCGCAATCCCGCGCCCGGGCGGCGATCTGTTCCGCGCCGTTGGAATGGCCGTCGAGCCCCGGTTTGCCCATCAGGAACTTCAGCCGCCGTCCAAGCCCATCCGACACCGCGTCGACCCGGGCGCGGATCTCGTCGAGGCCCTCGGTGCGGTTGGAGGGGTTCTCGGACACGCCCGTGGGCGCACGATACTGGCCGAAGACCGCGCGGACCACATCGGCCCATTCGCCGGTCGTGACGCCGGCGCGGGCGCAGCGGATCGACGGCTCCATGATGTTGGCGCCGTTTCGCGCGGCATGACGCAGCTCGGCCAGTGCCGCCGCGACCGCCGTGCCATCGCGGCCCGCGCGCCACGCCTCGAGGCGGCGCAGCTGGTCGGCCTCGGCCCCCGGATCGGCCGCCATGATCGCATCGTCGCCCGTGGTCAGGGGCGAAGGCTCGCCCGACTGGTAGCGGTTGACGCCGACCACCACGGTTTCGCCGGACTCGATCGCGGCGATCCGGGCCGCGTTGCTCTCGACCAGCCGGGATTTCATGTAGCCGATGGCGCCCACCGCCCCGCCCATGCCGTCGATCTGGCCCAGTTCGGCGCGCGCACCCTCCTTCAGCGCCTCGACCTTTGCCGTCACCACGGGGTTGCCGTCGAACAGATCGCCGTATTCCAGCAGGTCGGTCTCGAAGGCCAGGATCTGCTGCATCCGGAGCGACCATTGCTGGTCCCAGGGCCGGGGCAGGCCCAACGCCTCGTTCCAGGCGGGCAGCTGCACGGCGCGGGCGCGGGCGTTCTTCGACAGGGTCACGGCCAGCGCCTCGATCAGGATGCGGTGGACGTTGTTCTCCGGCTGCTGCTCGGTCAGCCCCAGCGAGTTGACCTGAACGCCGTAGCGGAAACGCCGGTACTTGGGATCCTCGACGCCGTAGCGCGTCATGCAGATCTCGTCCCAAAGCTCGACGAAGGCGCGCATCTTGCACATCTCGGTCACGAACCGGATCCCCGCGTTCACGAAGAACGAGATCCGACCGACCATCGCCGGGAACTCCGCCGCCGGCACCTTGCCCTTGAGGTCGTCCAGCACCGCCGTCGCCGTGGCCAGCGCGAAGGCAAGCTCCTCCTCCGGCGTCGCCCCGGCCTCCTGCAGGTGGTAGGAGCAGACGTTCATCGGGTTCCACTTGGGCATATGCGCCCGGGTATAGGCCGCCACGTCGGTGATCATCCGAAGCGACGGCTCCGGCGGGCAGATATAGGTCCCGCGCGAGAGATACTCCTTGATGATGTCGTTCTGCACCGTGCCCTGCAGCTTCGAGACATCCGCCCCCTGCTCCTCGGCCACCGCGACGTAGAGCGCGAGCAGCCAGGGGGCGGTGGCGTTGATCGTCATCGAGGTGTTCATCTCCTCCAGCGGGATCGCGTCGAACAGCATCCGCATGTCGCCGAGATGGCAGACCGGCACGCCGACCTTGCCGACCTCGCCCCGTGCCAGGACGTGGTCGCTGTCATAGCCGGTCTGGGTCGGCAGATCGAAGGCTACCGACAGCCCGGTCTGCCCCTTGGCCAGATTGCCGCGATAGAGTGCGTTGGACGCGGCGGCCGTGGAATGCCCGGCATAGGTGCGAAAGAGCCAGGGGCGATCGCTTCTGTCGGATTTGGGCTGGGTCATCGCGGGCTCACTTCACGTTGCGCAAGAATATTACATCAGATGCGGCATATACGACACTTTATGCCGCTGTCAACGCGCCGCGCTGCGGCATGACGGGATTTACGCGGGCGCCGAACCCTGCGACCGTGCCACATGACTCGTGACGTCTCCCTGCCGCTGTGGCTCTTTCTGCTGATCCTGCTGTTTGCGGCGGTGACCTTTGCGTCGCATTTCCTGTTCCCGTCCGTCCGCTGGTTCTTTCGCCGCCGGGCGGAGCGCATCGTGGCGCAGCTGAACCAACGCCTTCAGCGCCCGATAGAGCCGTTCAAGCTGGCGCGGCGCCACGACATGATTCAGCGCCTGATCTATGATCCCGAGATCACCCGCGCGATTGTCGACCATGCCCGCCGCGAGAAGGTGCCCGAGAATGTCGCCTTCGAGACCGCCCGCCGCTACGCCCGCGAAATCGTGCCGCGTTTTTCCGCGACGGCGTACTTCGGCTTCGGCATCCGGCTGACGCGATGGCTCGCCCGGTCGCTCTATTCCGTGCGGGTCACACATTATGCGCAGGAAGCGCTGCAAGAGGTGGAATCGGACGCCACGGTCGTCTTCGTCATGAACCATCGCAGCAACATGGACTACGTCCTCGTGACCTACCTGGTGAGCCAGTCCACGACGCTGTCCTATGCGGTGGGCGAATGGGCGCGGGTCTGGCCGCTTTCGGCGGTGATCCGGATGATGGGCGCCTATTTCATCCGCCGCCGGTCGCGCGGGCAGCTCTACCGGCGGGTGCTTGCCCGCTATGTCCAGATGGCCACGGACGGCGGTGTCACGCAGGCGATCTTCCCCGAGGGCGGGTTGAGCCTGACCGGCCGCCTGGCAGACCCGAAGCTGGGCATCCTCAGCTACCTCGTCGAGGGGGAGGCGGCGAAGAAGGTCGTGTTCGTCCCCGTCGCGCTGAACTACGACCGGGTGCTGGAGGACCGTGTCCTGATCGCGGCCCACAAGGCCGGGGCGCGTCGGTTCGGGGTTTCTGCCTGGCGCGCGATGTGGGCCGTCATCCGCCATTTCTGGCTGCGCATCACCTGGCGGTTCCGGAAATTCGGCGAAGCGGGCGTCAGCTTCGGTGCACCCCTCCGGCCCGGCGATCTGCCCGATGGTGGCCGGGATGTGGCCGAGCTCGCGGCGGGGCTGCTCTCGCGCATCTCGTCGACGATGCCGGTCCTGGCCGTGCCGCTCGTCTCCTGGGCGATCCTCGGGGGCGCCCGGGGGCCGGAGATCGAACGCGTTGTCGCCGAGGCCCTGACCGCGCTGGATGCCGACGGGGCCCCGCGGACCGAGGGCTCTGCCGCGGAGGTGACCAGGAAGGGCCTCGACCGACTTGTGGAGCGTCGGATCGTCACGTCCGACGGGGCGCCGGACGAAAACGACCGCGGGGCGCTGAGCTTCTACGCGGCCTCGATCGGTCATCACTTCGATGCGCCCGGGCAGATCCAGCCCGGGATCAAAAAATCTACAAAGCAATAAAATTACAAAAAGAGGCCACCAAGGGTTGCTTTGTTTCTTCACCGATTCTAGATCGGTCAACGAGGCGTCGTGATTCTGCGGCGCAGCAGGATGAGGATGCCCAGAGATGGAGGTTGACATGGCCCTTGATCAGAACGCCATTGCCGCACAGTCGCTGCCCAAGAAAGACCTCTACGAGGTGGGCGAGATGCCGCCCCTCGGCCACGTGCCCGCGAAGATGTATGCCTGGGCGATCCGCCGCGAACGCCACGGCGAACCCGAAGAGGCGTTCCAGGTCGAGGTGGTGGACGTGCCCAAGCCCGACAGCAGCGAAGTGATCGTCATGGTCATGGCGGCGGGCGTGAATTACAACGGCGTGTGGGCCGGTCTCGGGGTTCCGATCTCGCCCTTCGACGTGCACAAGGCGGAGTTCCACATCGCTGGCTCCGACGCCTCGGGCATCGTCTGGGCGGTGGGCGACAAGGTCACCCGCTGGAAGGTCGGCGACGAGGTTGTCATCCACTGCAACCAGGACGACGGCGACGACGAGCATTGCAACGGCGGCGACCCGATGGATTCCCCGTCCCAGCGGATCTGGGGCTACGAGACGCCGGACGGCTCTTTCGCGCAGTTCACCTGTGTGCAGTCGCAGCAACTCATGCCCCGCCCCAAGCACCTGACCTGGGAAGAGAGCGCCTGCTACACGCTGACCCTCGCCACCGCCTACCGGATGCTGTTCGGGCACCACCCGCACGAGCTCAAGCCCGGCCAGAACGTGCTGGTCTGGGGCGCGTCCGGCGGGCTGGGGTCCTATGCGATCCAGCTGATCAACACCGCGGGCGCCAACGCCATCGGGGTGATCTCGGAAGAGGACAAGCGCGAGTTCGTCATGTCGCTCGGGGCTAAGGGTGTCATCAACCGCAAGGATTTCGACTGCTGGGGCCAGATGCCCACGGTGAACACCGACGACTACAAGCGCTGGTTCACGGAGGTGCGCAAGTTCGGCAAGGCGATCTGGGAGATCACCGGAAAGGGCGTGAATGTCGACATGGTGTTCGAACACCCCGGCGAGGCGACCTTCCCGGTGTCGACCTTCGTCTGCAAGCGCGGCGGGATGGTCGTGATCTGTGCCGGCACTACCGGCTATAACCTGACCATCGACGCGCGCTACCTCTGGATGCATCAGAAGCGCGTGCAGGGCTCGCATTTTGCCCACCTCAGGCAGGCGGCGGCCGCCAACAAGCTGATGGTGGAACGCCGGCTGGACCCTTGCATGTCCGAGGTCTTCCCCTGGGAGGATATCCCCAAGGCCCATACCAAGATGCGCCGCAACGAACACAAGCCGGGGAACATGGCCGTGCTGGTCCAGACGCCCCGAACCGGCATCCGGACCTGGGAGGATGCGCTGGCCGACTCGCCCTACTGACGGGGCCCGACAGACGGATATCGCGAATACAGGGGCTTGCTTCGGCAGGCCCCCACTATTTCTGGGGGGAAAGAAACCGCGAATATTTTCATTAATACGGTTCTGCTACTCTAGGTTGGTAAGGAATCGTTAACTTCTGCCGGAGATTGTCGACATGGGAAACAAGTGGATACTGGACGTTCTCGCCGACCTGGGGGCCTTTGCCGAGGCAAACGACATGCCGCGGCTGGCTGATCAGATAGAGCTGGCGTCGATCGTGGCGGCGGCAGAGATCGTGTCCAGGACCGAATTCGGGGCGCCCGGTAGGGTGTACGGTGACAGCGGTGACTTTGGAATCAACTTTGGAGAACTTGCAAGCCGTCGCTCGGCTTGAAGACCTGCAGGATATCGCCCAGCAGCTCAGGGATCATTTCGGAGTCCTGCATTGTGTCTATCATTGGGTCAGCGCCGATGGGCAGCAGTACGGCTGCGGCACCTACTCCCGGGAGTGGTGCATCAAATACGTGGTCGAGGATTACCTGCGCGTCGATCCGGTCATCATCGGCTGTTACCAGCGGTTCCACCCGGTCGACTGGAAAAGGCTTGACTGGTCGTCCAAGGCTGCCCGAGCCTTCCGCAGCGAATCCATCGCCCATGGCGTTGGAACGCAAGGATTTTCCATTCCGATCCGCGGGCCCAACGGGCAGTTCGCGCTATTCAGCATCTCGCATTCGAGCGACGATGAGGAGTGGGCGAAATTCACCCTCGCTCACCAGAGGGACCTGATCCTGGCCGCTCATTTCTTCAACCAGAAAGCGCTGGAGCTTGCGGGGGCCCGAGCGCCCGAACCGTCGAAATCCCTCTCGCCGCGCGAGATCGACGCGCTGACGTTCCTTGCCATGGGATACGGCCGCGGACAGGTGGCCGACATGCTCTCGATCTCCGAGCATACCTTGCGGGCCTATATCGAAAGTGCGCGTTTCAAGCTCGGTGCGCTCAACACGATCCACGCGGTCGCCCGCGCCGTCGGCGAGGGCCTGATCGTCCTCGGCGGGGCCGCCCGGTCCGCCAAGGGGGGCTGGCCGCAGATCAGCGAACGCGACGTCGAGCCCGTCGCCATGGCCGCCGTGCGCTGACTGTCCATCCGTTGCGCCGCCCCGTTGCGCCGGACGCGGGCGCAGCGCGGCCTTAACCGTCGCACGTTGGCTTTCCGCGCACTTAACCACCCCGACCGTAGATTTCCGTCCAGAGCAACAAGCCCCGGACGGAGACCTGACACATGCTGCGCTACATCTACGCTGACCAACTCGACCAATTCCCGCGTCTCAAGGAAAGCATGTTCCGCGACCGCGCCGACCAGTTCTCGACCCGCCTCGGCTGGGAGGTGAGCGTGAACGAGGATGGCCACGAGCGCGACGACTACGACGACATGAACCCACTCTACGTGATCTGGGAAACGCCCGAGGGTCTGCACGGCGGCTCCATGCGGTTCCTGCCCACGACCGGGCGGACCATGGTCAACGATCACTTCGTCCACCTGACGGACGGGGTCGAGATCCGCTCGCCCTTCATCTGGGAATGCACCCGCTTCTGCCTTTCGCGCAACGCCGAGAGCCGCGTCGCCGGTGCCCTGATGGTCGCCTGCGGCGAGGTCATGCGCGGTTTTTCCCTGGCGCACATGGTCGGTGTCTTCGATGCCCGGATGGTGCGGATCTACCGGATGATCGGGGCCTCCCCCGACGTACTGGGCACCCTCGGCAAGGGGCGCGGGGCGATTTCGGTGGGGCTCTGGGCCTACGAGCAGGCCGAGCCGGAGAAGGTGTTCTCTCGCGCCGGCATCGCGCCCGAGCTCTCCGAGATGTGGTTCGAGCGCTCGCTGGGCTTCCCGATCCGGCAGGCGGCCCGCGCCGCCTGATCGACGCTGGCCCCCGTCGCGCGGCCCGGATAGGGTCGCGCCATGACCCTGCCTGCGCTCACATTTTCCGACGATCAGGCCAGCGCCTGGGACACGATCTCCGAGGCGCTGACCGCCTCCGGCATCTCGCTGGCCGACGAGACCGTGTCGCCGCCGCGCGAGGGGGTCGAGAACGTGCTGGCGGTGATTGGCAAGGCCGGGTCGGGCAAGACGATGCTGCTGGCCGAGCTCTACCGCGCGGTCCGCGAGATGGGCGTCCAGGTGGTCTCCGGCGACTGGGAGGGGCGGCGCACCAAGGACCGGCGCACGCTTGCGATCCTCGCGCCCACGAACAAGGCCGCCAGCGTCCTGCGCTCGCGCGGGGTGCCGGCCACCACGATCCACCGGATCATCTACACGCCGGTCTACGATCCGGAATTCGAGAAGGTCGCCGAGTGGCTGGCCGGCGACGGCGACCGGCCCGAGGTCGAGGGGCTGTCGGACTCGGCGCTCGACCGCGCGTTTGCCTCGTTCCAGGTCCACGGGTCGGTGCCCGCCGCCCTGGCCTCGGCCGGGCTGCGCGGCTCGGATTTCATCACCGGCTGGAAACGCCGCGAAGAGCCGCTGGACATCGGCTTTGTCGATGAAAGCTCGATGCTCGACCAGAAGCAGTTCGACGACCTTAAGGAGATCTTTCCGACGCTGTTGTTGTTCGGCGATCCTGCGCAATTGCCGCCGGTTCAATCCACCGGCGGGATGGTCTTCGACAAGATCGAGGCCCCGCGCAAGCTCGAGCTGTCGCGCGTTCACAGGCAGGCGGAGGACAATCCGATCCTCGACCTCGCTCATGCGCTGGCCGACCCCGCGGTCGATTTCCATGCCTTCGAGCGACTTGTGGAGGAGGCTTCCAAGAAGGATCCCCGGGTGGTCTGGGCCGGGCGGGTCGAGAGCGATCTGATGGCCCGCTCGCCGGTGCTGGTCTGGCGCAACAAGACCCGAATCCGCCTGATCCACGCGTTTCGCTCCGCCTTCGAGGCGCCGGTGGATGAGCTTCTGGAGGGCGAGCCGCTGATCTGCGACGGGATCGAGCTGCCGATGAAGCACCGCAAGAAGCGGCTGGATCTGGAGGCGCGAGGGCTGATCAAGGGTGCGCAGGTCGTCTATCTTGGACCCGGCAAGCGGCCGGGCTTTTCGCGGCTCCACGTGTTCGGCGCCGAAGAGCCGCAGGTGTCGGCCGCGTCCATCGTCAAGATCGAGAAGGAGGGCGAGGAAGAGCCCTTCATCCCCTTCGCCGCCACCATGGGCGCGACCTTCCTGCATGGGGCGGCGGTCACGATCCACAAGGCGCAGGGCTCGCAATGGGACGCGGTGCAGGTCTTTGCGCCCGATATCTACGCCGCCGCGCAGATGGGCCGGGTCGAGGCCGGCCAGCCCCTGTGGAAGCGGCTGGCCTATGTTGCCGTGACCCGGGCAGAGCGAGAGCTGCGCTGGGTCGTGCGCAACCGGCTGGCGCGGCCAAGCGGGCCGCTGCGCACCGATGACCTGGGCCGCGCCCCTGCACCGTTCAAGCTGGAGGAGCAAGAGCCATGAAGACCGCGATCGTGACCGGCGCCTCCAGCGGGATCGGCCGGGCGGTGGCCCTGTCCCTGCTGGACGCGGGCTGGACCGTGGGCCTGCTGGCCCGCCGCGAGGAGGCGCTGCAGGCGCTGGCCAAAGGGCGGGACGCGGTGGTCCTGCCTGCCGATGTGACCGACACGGCGCAGGTCGAGGCGGCCTTTTCGGACTTCGCGAGCCACACCGGGCGGCTCGATTTCCTGTTCAACAACGCGGGCATCTTCACCCCGCCCGCGCCCATCGACGAGATCCCGGTGGAGGACTGGATGCAGGCGGTGGGCGTCAACCTGACCGGCATGTTCCTGTGCGCACGGGCGGCCTTCGGGATCATGCGGCGGCAGGCGCCCATGGGCGGGCGGATCGTCAACAACGGCTCGGTCTCGGCGGACCGCCCGCGCGAGGGGTCGGTGACCTACACCGCGACCAAGCACGGTGTCACCGGGCTGACCAAGACCCTCGCGCTGGACGGCCGGGCATTCGACATCGCCGCCGGGCAGATCGACATCGGCAATGCCGAGACGGAAATGGTGGCGATGCTCAAGGAGCGGGCGGAGGCCGCGGGCCAGCCGGCGCCGCCGACCATGGACGTGCAGCACGTGGCCGACGCGGTTATGGCCATGGCCGAACTGCCGCTGTCGGCCAATGTCCTGTTCCAGACCTTGATGGCGACCAAGATGCCGCTGATCGGACGCGGTTAGCCCCTCGCGGGCGTCAGGATTTCAGCGCCCGGAAGGCCGCGGAGGCGCCCCAGCCCGCGGTGATCGCGATGAACAGGGACAGCAGTCCGTAGGCCAGCGGCTGTTGCTGCGCGAGGTTGAACAGGAACCGTTCCAGCCCCACCTTCTGCACCTGGATGACGCCCTCGTAGGTGTCGACGACGGCGCCGTCCCGGGTCAGGAAGATCCGCGTGGCATAGGCGCCCTCGGTCAGGTTGGCGGGCAGGGAGATCGAGGTGTTGAACAGCGTCGACTCGCTGAATTCCACGGCCCCCTCGAGCTGCTGGTAAAGGTTCTGACCGGTCCGAATGCGGATCAGTGCAGTGCGAAAGCGCTCCGGGTCGGTGATGCCCTCGCGGTCGCCGACGGCGCGGATCGCATGCTCGATCGAGACCTGGTGGCGCAGGTCCTCTGTGTGGCTGATGACGTCGAAGAACGGGCCGGTGGTGGCCACGGCATAGAATGACGGCGCCAGATCCATCGGCATGGCGTCGGTATTGACCCAGATGCCGGCAACGCGGTCCTTGCGGCGCACGACCACCGGCTCGCGCGGGCCCTGGACCGTGACGATGACGGAGAGGGGACCCCCCGCCGGGATCGGGGCATCGCGTTTCACCGCCCCGAAGATCAGGATTTCCGACCCGTCAAACGTCGCCGTGATCGACACCTCGTCCTGGCTCAGGCCGAGAACGACCTCCTCGGCGCGGGCCGGGGTCGCGACAAGCGCAAGCCACAGCAGCGCGAGCCGGATCATGCGGTGCCCTCGCGGGCGATGGAGTAGACCTCGGCGGGCTGAATCAGCAAATCGAGTGCCAGCTTGCCGCAGACCGCGAGCACGAGCAGCGCCAGCAGGATGCGAAGCTGTTCGGCCTTCATCCGGGCGCCGATCCGCGTGCCGAACTGTGCGCCGATGACCCCGCCCAGAAGCAGGATCACCGCAAGCGGCATGTCCACCGTCTTGTTCGTCGTCGCGTGCAGCAGGGTGGTGTAGGCGGTGACGAAGATGATCTGAAAGAGCGACGTGCCGATCACCACCTTGGTCGGCATGTGCAGCAGATAGATCATCGCGGGCACCATGATGAAGCCGCCGCCCACCCCCATCACGGCCGACAGGATGCCGACGACCAGCCCGACCAGCAGCGGCGGAATGACCGAGATGTAGAGGCCGGAGATCCGGAATTTCATCTTGAACGGCAGGGTGTGGGCAAGCCCGTGCTTGCGCCGTTGAAGCGGCGCCCCGGGCCGGCGTGAGCGGCGCAGGGCGTTGAGGCTTTCCACGAACATCAGCCCGCCCACCGAGCCCAGAAAGACCACGTAGCAAAGGCTTACGAACAGGTCGACCTGTCCCATGGACCGCAGGATCGAGAACAGCCAGACGCCCAGGGTGGACCCGATGAGGCCGCCGACCAGCAGGACCGTGCCCATTCGCAGGTCCACGTTGCGCCGCTGGAAATGGGCGATCACGGCCGAGACCGAAGAGGCGACGATCTGGTTGGCCGAGGTGGCGACGGCCACGGCCGGGGGGATGCCCACGAAAAACAGCAGCGGCGTGATCAGGAATCCGCCGCCGACGCCGAACAGACCCGACAGGATGCCCACGATCCCACCGATGCCCAGCAACAGGAAGGCGTTGACCGAGACCTCGGCGATGGGGAGGTAGATCTGCATTGGCTCAGGTTGCCCCGCGCCGCGCCGCAGCGCAACGGGGCTTGGGCTGGCGCCCCCCGCATTGTGACCGCCCGGCTCAGAGCGCGGGCAGAGCGGCGCGCAGCACGGTTTCCAGTTTCGCCGCGCCGAGGGGGGCCATCTGTTTGGTGTGTTCGTGGCTGATCGCCTCGTCCGACATGCCTGCGGCCATGTTGGTGATGGTCGAGATTGCCGCACAGCGCAGGCCGAGGAAGCGGCCGAGGATCACCTCGGGCACGGTGGACATGCCCACTGCGTCGGCGCCCAGCATCCGGATCGCGCGGATCTCCGCCGGGGTCTCGAAGCTGGGGCCGGAATACCAGGCATAGACGCCCTGGTGCATCGGGGTTCCGGTGCTGTCGGCGGCGGCCATCAGATGCGCGCGCAGGGCTGGGTCGTAGGCGTCCTTCATCGGCACGAAGCGGGCATCCGTGGCCTCTCCGATCAAGGGGTTCAGACCGGAGAAGTTGATGTGGTCGGTCAGGCACATGATCGCGCCCGTGGGCATGTCAGGGTCCATCGAACCGGCGGCATTGGTGGCGATCAGGGTGTCGCAGCCGAGCGCGGTGAGCACTTCGAGCGGAAGGCGCATCGCGTCGGCGCGGCCCTGTTCGTAGTAATGCGCACGGCCGCCCAGGATGGCGACCCGCACGCCTTCGAGCTCGCCGATCACCAGGTTCGGGTTGTGGCCCGAGACATGACCGCCGGGAAAGCCGGGCAGGTCGGCATAGGGGATCGCCACGCCCTCGACGGCTTCCGCGAGGTGGCCGAGACCGGAGCCGAGGATCAGCGCCACCTTGGGCGGTTCGGTTCCGGCGCGGGCGCGGATGGTCTCGCCCAGGGCGCCCGCGGTTTCAGCGTTCCTTGACATAGGGCTGTCCTCCGGCGCGGGGCGGGATGGCGCGGCCGACGAAGCCCGCGAGGATGATGACGGTCAGGATGTAGGGCAGGGCGTCCATGACCTGCACCGGCACCTCGATCACGCCGAGGTCGATGTTCTGGAACCGGATCGCAACGGCCTGAAGAAAGCCGAACAGCAGGCAGGCCATCAGCGCATACCACGGCCGCCATTTCGCGAAGATCAGCGCGGCGAGCGCGATATAGCCGCGGCCGGCGGTCATGTCCTTGGTGAACCCGGCCTGCAACCCGGTGGCGAGATAGGCCCCGGCGATGCCGCAGAGCACGCCGCAGATGCCGACGGCGGCAAAGCGCAGGCCGATGACGCTGATGCCGGCAGTATCGACGGCCTCCGGTGCTTCACCCACGGCGCGCAGACGCAGGCCGAAGCGGGTGCGGAAGAGGACCCACCATGTCAGCGGCACGAAGAGCAGCGCCGCATAGACCGGCAGGCCGTGGCCCGAGATCAGTTCGGAGTACAGCTGCATCAGCGGGCCGGCCTCCGCGATCTCGGCGGAGGTGGTCAGCGCGCCGGGCAGCACGATGGGCTCGAACCGGCCGCCGGCCATGAGTTGCGGCGTGCGCCCGCCCTCTGCGAACCACGCCTGGGCGATCACCACGGTGATGCCCGCGGCGAGAAAGTTCAGCGCCACGCCCGAGATAAGCTGGTTGCCCCGGAAGGTGATCGAGGCAAGACCGTGGATCGCCGAAAAGAGCAGGCTGGCGCCGATGCCGGCCAGAAGCCCGAGCCAGACCGAGCCGGTGACGGCGGCGATCGCGGCCGAGAGGAACGCGGCCGCGAGCATCTTGCCCTCGAGCCCGATGTCGAAGATGCCGGCGCGTTCCGAGAACAGCCCGGCGAGGCAGGCGATCAGCAGCGGCGTGGCCTGGCGCAGGGAGCTGTCGAGCACCTGGAGGGTGGTGAGGAAATCCATTACTCGGCGGCCTCCGCGCTGGTGGATTTGCGGTCCGGGCCGGGGGGCGGCGGCGATTTGCGGCGGGCGGCGAGGAAGATCTTTTCCAGCGGCATCCGGATCATGTTGTCGAGCGCACCGGTGAACAGGATCACCAGCGCCTGTATCACCACGATCAATTCGCGCTGGATGTTCATCCACAGCGCCAGTTCCGCCCCGCCCTGATAGAGGAACCCGAAGAGGAGTGCGGCGAGGAACACGCCGAGCGGGTGGCTGCGGCCCATCAGCGCCACGGCGATGCCGATGAAGCCCGCGCCCTCGGCGGCGTTGAGCACAAGCCGCTCGGCCTCGCCCTGGACGTTGTTGATGGCCATGCAGCCGGCCAGACCGCCCGAGATCAGCATGGCGACCATGATGATCTTGAACGGCGAGATGCCGGCATACCTTGCAGCGGGCTCGGAATAGCCGAAGGCCCGGATCTCGTAGCCGAGCCGCGTGCGCCAGATCAGCGCCCAGACCGCGACGCAGGCGGCGATGGCCACGAAAAGGCTGACGTTGGCGGGGGCGGCGCGGGACCAGTCGATGCCGATGATGCCGAAGATGTCGTGCAGGGTGGGCAGGTTGGTGGCCTCGGGGAAGGAGACGGTCGCCGGTTCCTGACCCGGGGCCTTCATCGGGCCGACAAGGGCCCAGTTCAGCAGGGCGGCGGCGATGAAGTTGAACATGATCGTGGTGATCACGATATGGCTGCCGCGCCGGGCCTGGAGATAGGCCGGGAGCGCCGCCCAGGCCGCACCGAAGGCCGCCGCCGAGGCCGTGGCCGCCAGCAGGGCGATCGTCCAGTGCGGCCAGGGAATGTAGACCAGCACCACGGCGACGCCGAGGCCGCCCAGAAGGGCCTGACCTTCGCCGCCGATGTTGAACATCCGGGCGTGGAAGGCGACCGACACCGCGAGGCCGGTGAACATGAAGTTGGTCGCGTAATAGAGCGTGTAGCCCCATCCGTAGGTCGAGCCGAGGGCCCCGGAGATCATCAGCTTGATCGCCTCGATCGGGGATTCGCCGATGAAGAGGATCACCAGGGCCGACAGGAGCGCGGCCAGAATGAGCGAGATGAGCGGGATGAGGATGACATCCGCCCAGCGGGGCATGCGGTCCATCAGGCTTTCCTATGGTCGGGGGTCTGTGCGGGTTGCACGGGCGGAATTGAGTTTTCTGGCCAAGATGAAGGGGGAAGACGGCGCATCGCGTCAGGCCTCCTGCGGGGTGCCGCCCGGGGCGGTCGTCATGCCGGCCATCAACAGGCCGAGTTCCTTCTCGTCGGTCTGATCGGGAAGCCGCTCGCCCATGATCCTGCCGTCGAACATCACCGCGATACGGTCGGCCAGTCCCAGGATCTCGTCGAGCTCGACCGAAACCAGCAGGATCGCCTTGCCCTTGTCGCGCAGGGCGACGATTTCCTGGTGGATGAACTCGATCGCGCCGATGTCGACGCCTCGGGTGGGCTGACCCACGAGCAGCAGGTCGGGGTTGTGTTCGATCTCGCGGGCGAGGACGATCTTCTGCTGGTTGCCGCCCGAGAAGCTCTTGGCCGTCAGGTTGGGGTCGGGGGGGCGCACGTCGAAGCGCTGCATCTTGCCCTCGCAATCGGCGCGGATCGCGGCGTTGTTCATGAACGGGCCAGAGCGATAGGCCTCGTCGTGGTGGTAGCCGAAGGCGATGTTCTCCCATGCGGAATAGTCCATGATGAGGCCCTCGCGCTGGCGGTCCTCGGGGACGTGGGAGATGCCGCGGGCGCGGCGCGAGGCGCCGTCGGACTTGCCGCCCGTGAGGTCGATCGCCTCGCCGCGGATCTTGATGCTGCCGGTGGCCTTCTCGTAGCCGCCGAGGACCTCCAGCAGTTCGGACTGGCCGTTGCCGGCGACGCCCGCGATGCCGAGGATCTCGCCGGCGTGGATGTCGAAGCTGACGCCCTTGAGCCGGTGCACGCCCTTGTCGTCGGTGATGTTGAGGTCGCGGACCTCGATGATCTTCTCTTTCGGCCTGGCGGGGGTTTTCTCCACGCGCAGCAGGACCTTGCGGCCGACCATGAGCTCGGCCAGCTCGGGCGGAGAGGTGTCGGCGGTCTTGACCGTGGCCGTCATCTCGCCGCGCCGCATGACCGACACGGTGTCGGTGATGTCCATGATCTCGCGCAGCTTGTGGGTGATCAGGATGATCGTCTTGCCCTCGCGCTTGAGCCCTTCGAGGATGCGGAACAGGTGATCGGCCTCGGCCGGGGTCAGCACGCCGGTGGGCTCGTCGAGGATCAGGATGTCGGCGCCGCGATAGAGCGCCTTGAGGATCTCGACCCGCTGCTGCATGCCGACGCCGATGTCGTCGATCACGGCGTCCGGGTCGACGCTGAGCTCGTATTCCTCGGCCAGCTTCTTCAGCTCGGACCTGGCGCGGGTCAGGGACGGCCTCAGCAGGCCGGAATCCTCGGCCCCCAGAACCACGTTCTCGAGGACGGTGAAATTCTGCACCAGCTTGAAATGCTGGAAGACCATGCCGATGCCGGCCGAAATCGCGGCCTGGCTGTCGGGAATCTCGGTTTTCTTGCCGTTGATCCAGATCTCGCCTTTGTCGGCCTTGTAGAAGCCGTAGAGGATGGACATGAGCGTCGACTTGCCCGCGCCGTTCTCGCCGATGATCCCGTGGATCGTGCCGGGCATCACGCGGATCGAGATATCCTTGTTGGCCTGGACGGGACCGAAGGCCTTGGAGATACCCTTGAGTTCGATGGCGGGGGTTTGGCTCATGGCTGTCCCTCTCTGGTAGAAGGGCCGCGCCAAGGGGTTGGCGCGGCCCGATCCTGCGGCCTGTGGCCCAATGCGATCAGAAGTTGATCGCGGGGCAGCTCTCGTCCGAGGTGTAGTCATGCACCATCAGATCGCCCGCGGCGATGGCCGCGGCGGCCTCGTCCACGGCGGCCTGCATCTCGGGGGTGATGAGGTCGGCGTTGTACTCGTCGAGCGCGTAGCCCACGCCGCCCGAGGCGACGCCCATCACGTTGAGGCCGGTCTCGACATCCGCCCCGTCGGTGAAGGCGTCATAGACGGCGTTGTCGACCCGCTTGAGCATCGAGGTCAGGACCTCGCCCGGGTGCAGGTAGTTCTGGTTCGCGTCGACACCGATCGACAGGATGTCCTCGTCGGCCGCGGTCTGCAGCACGCCCACGCCGGTTCCGCCGGCGGCAGCATAAACCACGTCGGCACCCTGGCCGATCTGGGCCAGCGTCAGCTCGGAGCCGCGCACGGGGTCGTTCCAGGCGGCGGGGGTGGTGCCGGTCATGTTCGCGATGACCGTGGCGTCGGGGTTCACGGCAACCGCGCCCTGGGCGTAGCCGCAGCCGAACTTGCGGATCAGCGGGATGTCCATGCCGCCGATGAAGCCGACGGTGCCGGTCTCGGAGGCCAGCGCGGCGAGCATGCCGACAAGGTAGGAGCCTTCATGCTCGGAGAAGATCACGCTGCGGACGTTGGGCGCCTCGACGACGCCGTCGATGATGACGAACTTGGTGTCGGGGTAATCCGCGGCCACCTCGGTCAGCGGCGTCGCGAAGGAGAAGCCGGCCATCACGATCGGATTGTTGCCGTTTTCGGCGAAGCGGCGCAGGGCCTGCTCGCGCTGCGCGTCGGACTGAAGCTCGACCTCGTTGTAGGAGCCGCCGGTTTCCTCGGCCCAGCGCTGGGCGCCGGTGAAAGCGGACTCGTTGAAGGATTTGTCGAACTTGCCGCCCAGGTCAAAGATCAGGGCAGGATCGGCGAGTGCTGCGCCCGCCGTCAGGGCAAGCGCGGCGGTGGCGCCGAAAAGCTTTTGCATAATGGTCATGAAGGTCTCCCGGTTGTGGTTTGGTCGCGGGGTCTGGCGCCCCGATTCCGGCCGCAAGTGCTGCCGGATCATGTTGGGATAAGGCAACGGGGGCAGGTGAGGGTCAATAGCTTTCTGGGGGTTGCATGCCCTCGGAAAAGGCCGATGCCTCAGGTTTCATCTTGTGACGGAGCGTCAATTGGGGTCAGCCAGCACCTGGCGAAGCAGCAATGCGTCCACGGCCGGGCCGGTCGCACGGCGGTAATAGCCCTTCCGCCGCCCGGCCTCGCGATAGCGGGACGCGACATAAAGCGCACGCGCCGGGGCGTTGTCGGCGGCGACTTCGAGGAAAGCGTCGGACGCGTCCCGGCTGCGGGCTTCGGCGTGAAAGGCGTCGATCAGCGCCCGAGCAAGCCCCTTCCGGCGCTGTGCGGGATGGGTCGCGAGGGTCAGCAGCTCCGCTTCGCCGGCGATGGCGCGGCCCAGCAGGATCGCCCGCGCATCGCCCAGCAGGAACACGCCGGGGCTTGCGAGGAGGTCCGAGAAATCCCGGGGCGTCCAGGGCTGCGTATCGTCGAAGGCCGCGGCATAGAGCGCGGCCAGCGCCTCGGGCGTCATGGCAGGATCACGGGCGGGGGATCGGAGGGCGGGGCGGCGTCCGCGGGCCGCACGTAAAGGGGCGCGGGCCGTCCGGGCGGCGTCTGCCGCGCCAGTCTGCGGGCGGCGAGGGGGACCATCCGGGCGGCGTGATCGGTCAGGGCGACTTCTTCGGCCGTGGCGCCCAGGGCGCGGGCGATCTCGGCGGCGCGGTGTCCGCGCACGACCACGGCGGTGTGCAGGCCAAGGTCGCCAGGCGGGCTGGCCGGGTCGATCAGCCGCGGTGCACCCTGCGGGGCGCCGTCGCGATAGGCTTGCACGTAGCATTGGTCGCGCGGCGCGGGCAGGCTGACGATCTCGGCGCCGTGGCCCACGTCACCGCGCAGCATGTCGAAGCTGGAGATGCCGAAACACGGCACCCCTAGCCCGAGCGAAAGGCCACGGGCGGCCGAAACGGCGATCCGTATTCCGGTGAAATTGCCGGGCCCGATCCCTACGGCCAGCGCATCGCACTTCCCATAGGCGAGGCCGGCTTCCTGCAGCAATTCTTCCAGCAGAGGCATCAGCCGCTCCGCCTGGCCCCGGCTCATCGCTTCCGTTCGCGCGGTCAGCTGGCCGTGCACCATGACAGCGGCCGAAACATGCGGCCCGCTGGTATCGAAGGCGAGAACGCCGGGGTCAAACACCACGTCCGTCAATCAGGTGCGCAGGAAGCTGAGCGGCTTGGTCGGCAGGCGGACCATGGCGCCCTTGGCCTCGAGGTCCAGCTGCACGCATTTCACCCACCAGCCCAAGGTCTTGCCCTGCGGAAACAGGTCCTGCGGAAGATCCGGGCGGATCGCGTCCTTGATATGATCGGTGGTCATCCCCGGTTCCGCCGCGGGCAGGGCCGACAGCATCAGCGTCCTGATCGCTCCGTATTTGGCGGCGTCCACCCGCGAGGACTGGCCCGGGTGGTTGACGTTTTCGACTTCGACCCTGTCCGCGCTCATCGTCTCAGGCGGCGACGGGCCGCACCTCCACGACCTCGGGGATGTAATGACGCAGCAGGTTCTCGATCCCCATCTTGAGGGTCAGGGTCGAGGACGGGCAGCCGGCGCAGGCGCCCTGCATGTGCAGGTAGACGATGCCGCGCTCGAAGCCGTGGAACGTGATATCGCCGCCGTCCTGGGCCACGGCGGGGCGCACGCGGGTGTCCAGCAGCTCCTTGATCTGGGTGACGATCTCGCCGTCCTCGCCGTGATGCTCGGCATGGCCGCCGGCACCGGCGGTGCTGTCGCCCTCCATGACCGGCGCACCGGACTGGAAATGCTCCATGATCGCTCCGAGGATCGCGGGTTTCATGTGATCCCATTCAAGCTCGTCGTCCTTGGTGACGGTCACGAAATCGGCGCCGAAGAAGACGCCGCGCACACCGCCGACCGCGAAGATGCGGCGCCCCAGCGGGGAGGTGGTCGCCGCCTCCGCGCTCGGGAAATCCGCCGTGCCGGTTTCCAGAACGGTCTGGCCCGGCAGGAATTTCAGCGTCGCGGGATTGGGCGTGGATTCGGTCTGGATGAACATGGATGACCCCTTGTCTGTTACCTAGTATATGCGCTCTGGACCCCGTCGGGTCAAGGGGTTTGGAATAGTTCTAAAATGGCAACGGGCGGCGCCGGAGCGCCGCCCGCGACCGGGAGGAGAGGCGCCCGAAGGCTCAATTCCGGCTGATGTCGATCTGACGCTCGGCCAGAACCGCATCGCCCGAGCGCAGCTGCGCTGTCACGTCGGTCAGCGGCGGCGTGTTGACGTTGACGCGGACATTGCCGTTGGCGCCGGCGCGCACGGCCGAGCTGCCCAGCAGGGTGTCGCCGTTGTAGATCTCGACGACGCCGTCAGCTTCGGAAACCACGGTGCCGAGGTCGAGGATGGCGCTGTCGCCCTGACGGTCGATGATGCCGAAGTAGCTGTCGGCGGAGGCGACGGTGGCGGTGCCGAGGGTTGCTGCGGCGGCGAGTGCGAGTGCGATGGTGCGTGTCATGGGATAGCCTTTCAAAGGATGGTCGTTGCGGAGAACTCCGCGAATGATCGGGGGGGCGGGTCGGGCGGCCGGGCCTGCGTTTGGCCCGGCCGCCGCGACAGGCGCCCGATTACATGCGGCTGATGTCGATCCGGGCTTCGTCGAGGACCTGGTCACCGGAGCGCAGGACGGCCGTCACATCGGACACCGGCGTGGCGTTCACGTTGATGCGGACGTTGGAATTGGCCCCGGCACGGACGGCTTGGGAGCCGATCACCGTGTCGCCCTTGTAGATTTCGACAACGCCGCCGGTCTCGGAGACGACGGTCCCGAGGTCGAGGATCGAGCTGCCGCCCTGCGCGTCGATGATGCCGAAGTAGCTGTCGGCCGAGGCGAGCGAAGCGGTGCTGACAGTGGCGGCGAGGGCGAGTGCGATAATGCGGGTCATGGTGATATCCTTTCCAGGATCGTTGGTCTGTTGTGATCTGGCGGCGTCGTGTGCCGCGGTTGGTGAGAGAGAGATTGGGGTCCGATCGGGGCCCGGAAAGCCTTTGGCCGATCACGAAAAAACGCGCCGGTGTGAGGGGTTGCGGGGCTTGCAATCGGCCGCGCCGGACAGTGGACCGAGTTTCGTGCCATGCTGCACACTGGCCTTTGCCGGCCTGCACCGTCGCGGTCCGTTCCTGTGGATTATGTGAAATCTTCCATCACGCGATTTTCCCTCGCGCAAAAAAGTGAACGATGCGGTTCAGTTGCAATCCTCACGGAAAGCGGCGCGGCATTTCAGAAATCGGGGGGTAGGGCCGGAGCCTCGGGCGATCAGGTGATCGCTTCCAGCCGTTCCTTGGAGATATCTCCGGGCACGATGGTGATCGGCACCGGCAGCGAACCCGCGCTCCGCGACAATTGGGACACGAGCGGGCCGGGGCCTTTCTTGTCGACCGCCGCCCCAAGCACGAGCACGCCGATTTCGGGGTCGTCCTTGATCAGGGCGAGGATCTCGGGCACCGGCTCGCCCTCGCGGATCACCAGCTCGGGGTCGATGGCCTGCTTGTCGCGCATCCACTTGGCGAAGACCTCGAAATGGACCTCGATCCGCTCGCGGGCCTCGGCGCGCATGATCTCTCCGACGCCGACCCAGTGGTTGAACTCGTCGGGCGGGATGACCGACAGAACGGCAACCCCGCCGCCCGACTTGGACGCCCGCATCGCGGCAAAGCGCATCGCGTTGAGACATTCGCGGCTGTCATCGAGCACAACAAGAAACTTGCGCATGAGCGGCACTCCCTGACCCGCAGCATGACCCGCCGCGCGGGTCGTGGCAATCCGTCAGCCGAAGGTGGCGGCCCAATCCCAATAGAGATCCCGGGCGCGGCGCGTCACCGGGCCGATCTGGTATTGCCGGTCGTCGAAGGCCGTCACCGGGGTGACCTTGTTCATGTTGCCGCTGAGAAAGATCTCGTCCGCCGCGCGGGCATCGTCGAGGGTCAGCACCTGCTCGTGCACCTTGACCCCATCCGCCCGCAGGTTCGCGATATGCCGCGCCCGGGTGATCCCCGCGAGGAAGGTGCCGTTCGGGATCGGCGTCAGGACCTCGCCGTCGCGCACCAGAAAGACGTTCGCCGTCGCGCTCTCGGCCAGGTTGCCCATGGCGTCGGTCACCAGCGCGTTCTGGAACCCGCGCGACCGCGCCTCGGCCAGCATCCGCGCGTTGTTGGGGTAGAGGCAGCCCGCCTTGGCGTTGACCACCGCGTCCTCCATGACCGGGCGGCGAAAGCGGGTCGTGGTCACCGCGACCGAGGCTTCGGGCGGGGCCATCGGCAATTCCTCAAGGCAGACGGAGAACCCCGGCGTCCCCTCGCCCGGCACGATTGCGCTCATCCCGCAGGCGATGCCCCAGTACATCGGCCGGATGTAGACGGCGGCGTCATCGGGATAGAGCGCGAGCCCCTCGCGCACGATGGTCATGATCTCTTTGGTGGAGAGGTGCGGTGTAAGCATCAGCGCCTGGGCGGACCGGTTGACCCGGGCGCAATGCGCTTCGAGGTCGGGGGTGAGCCCGTTGATGTAGCGCGCCCCGTCGAAGACCGACGAGCCCAGCCAGGCGCCGTGGTCGGAGGCCTGCATGACCGGCACGTCACCCTCATGCCAGGTGCCGTTGAACCACGTGCGGATATTCGTCCCGGTCGCCATCGCATCCTCCCTGGCTGTCGCGCGGCGACGCTAGGCGAGCCCCCGCAAGAGGTCCAGCCCGCGCGAGCCGATTGCGCCGGTCTCAGGCGAGGGTGAGCAGCGCCGGCACGTCGAGCGGTCGGTTGAACATCGCAATCTGACCGTCCGCGTCGCGCGGCCAGTCCGCCTCGGGGCGGTCGCGATAGAGCTCGACGCCGTTCTGATCGGGGTCGCGCAGATAGACCGCCTCGCTGACCCCGTGGTCCGCCGCCCCGTCGATGGCGATGCCGGCGTCCACCACCCGCTTGACCACAGCCGCAAGTGCCGCCCGGTCCGGGTAGAGGAAGGCGCTGTGGTAAAGCCCGGTGTGCCGGGCCGGCGGCGGGGTGCCGCCCGCGCTGTCCCAGGTGTTCAGGCCAATGTGGTGGTGATATCCCCCGGCCCCGAGGAACGCGGCCTGCTGCCCGTAGCGCTGGGTGAGGGAAAAGCCGAGAGCGCCCGAGTAGAAGGCGATGGCCCGATCAAGGTCGGAGACCTTCAGGTGGACATGACCGATGCGGGTTGCGGCCGGGGCGGAATAGGGCATCATGTTTCTCCATTGGTGCAATAGACATAGCAAGTGGGTCGCGTCGTGTAAGTTCACTGGTGTACACGTGTTTGGTGCGCGGATGCGCAGATGGATCGCACGGGGGACGGGAGGATCGGCAAGACTCCGGACATTGGCGATCGTAATGGCCCCGGCGCGCGGCGGCGGCGGCTGATCCCGTTGGGCGCGGCCTACCTGATCGCTCTGGGGCTCGGGTTCTACCTGTCGCACAGCCTGCCGCCTTGGCTGGAGGCCGAATTCTCCATGGGAGGCCGCATGATCGTGACCGTGGTCGTGGCCTATGTCATCCTCGCCGCGATCCCTTTCGTGCCGGGGGCCGAGATCGGCTTCGGCCTGCTGATGGCCTTCGGGGCGAGTGCCGCGCCTCTGGTCTATTTCTGCATGGTCGGGGCCCTGCTGATCGCCTACGCGGTCGGGCGACTGGTGCAGCCGGGCCTTCTCGCCCGGCTGTTCCTGTCGCTGGGGCTGCGCCGCGCGGCCGGGCTGGTCGCCCGGGGCAGCGGGATGGATCCGAAGGAACGGGCCGCCTTCTTCACCGAGAACGCCCCGACCCGCGCCGCCCCGTTCCTGATCCGCTACCGCTATGTCGCGCTGGCCGTGGCGCTTAATTTCCCCGGCAACGCCCTGGTGGGCGGCGGCGGCGGGCTGGCGATGGTGGCCGGCATGAGCCGCCTGTTCTCGCCGCTGGCCTTCGTCGCGACCGTCGTGCTTGCGGTCTCGCCGGTGCCACTCGCGATCTGGCTGCTGGGCTGGTGACGCCCTCCAAAGCGGCGCCCACGGGCGGCGTGCGCCGCAGGCGGACGACGACAAGACCGGCGCGGCCCCCTGGGGCCGCACCATTTGGAAAGGGGCGGGTCAGCTGCGAATGAGGCCCACGATCTCGTAGGTGCGCGACAGGATCGGCGCCGCGATCTCGCGGGCCCGCTCGGCGCCACGGCCGAGGATCCGGTCGATCTCGGCCGGCTCGTCCATCAGCCGACGCATCTCGGTCGCGATCGGCGCCAGCCGCTCCACGGCCAGATCCGCGAGGGCGGGCTTGAACTGACCCCACCCCGCGCCGCCATGCTCGGCGATCACCGTCTCGGCGGTGGTGTCCGAGAGGGCCGCATAGATATCCACCAGGTTGCGCGCTTCCGGCCGGTCCTTCAGCGCCTCCAGCGTCTCGGGCAGCGGCGCGGGATCGGTCCGGGCCTTCTTGAACTTCTTGGCGATCGTGTCGGCATCGTCGGTCATGTTGATCCGTTCCATGTCGCTTTCGCCCGATTTCGACATCTTCTTCGTCCCGTCGCGCAGGTTCATCACCCGTGTCGCCGGCCCGTCGATCACCGGGCTGGTGAGCGGAAAGAAATCGACCCCGTAGTCGTGGTTGAACTTTGCCGCGATATCCCGGGTCAGCTCCACATGCTGTTTCTGGTCTTCGCCCACCGGCACGTGGGTGGCATGATAAAGAAGGATGTCCGCCGCCATCAGCGACGGATAGGCATAGAGCCCGAGCGATTGCTTCTCGGCGTTCTTGCCGGCCTTTTCCTTGAACTGCGTCATCCGGTTCATCCACCCCAGCCGGGCCACGCAATTGAAGATCCATCCCAGCTCCGCGTGCTGCGACACCTGGCTCTGGTTGAACAGGATCGCCCGTTCCGGATCGATCCCGCTGGCGATATAGCCCGCGGCGACCTCGCGGGTCGCGCGGCGCAACTCCACCGGATCCTGCCAGACGGTGATGGCGTGCATGTCGACCACGCAGAACATGCTCTCGGTTCCGGCATTCTGGCTCTCGACAAAGCGCTTGATCGCGCCAAGGTAATTGCCAAGCGTCAGACCGCCCGACGGCTTGATGCCAGAGAAGACACGGGGGGCGAAGGCGGTCTCGGTCATGATGCGTCCAAGGCTGGTTTTCCGGATCCGCCTCGCTTACCCACGGGGTCGGACAGGGTCAAGGAGAGCACGCCCATGCAAGAGGAATCGCCGCTGAACCCGATCCCGCCGGTCATCCTGGCGCTGGTCATAGTCATGCTGGGGGTCGAGGCGATCTTCGGTCTCGCCTCCTCGGGGCTGATCGGCGGGCGCACCGGCATCGGCTGGCGCAACTGGGCGGTCGAGGATTACGCCTTCGCCCCGCGCGTGCTCGACCTGGTGATCGGGCAGGGGATCTACAGCTTCGACCTGCTCAAGCGGTTCGTCACCTACCCGTTCATTCATGCCAGCGTCACCAACAGCGCGTTCGCGATCGTCATCACCCTTGCGATGGGCAAGTTCGCCGGAGAGGTCCTGAGCAACCTCGCCCTGGGCATCCTCTTCTTCGCGACCTCGATCGCCGGGGCCCTGGTCTTCGGTCTGGTGGTGGCCGAGAACGTCGCGCTGATCGGGGCCTATCCCGCCGCCTACGGGCTGATCGGGGCCTATACCTACATCCTGTGGACGCAGCTCGGTGCGCGGGGCGAGCAGCAGCTGATGGCCTTTCGCCTGATCGGCGTGCTGGTCGCCCTGCACATCGTGTTTTCGGTCTTCTTCGGGCCAACGCCGGTCTGGATCGCCGAGCTGAGCGGCTTTGCCACCGGCTTCGTGCTGACCCCGATCCTGGCGCCCGGCGGCTGGGCGGCGCTTCTGCGGCGGCTCCGGACCCGCTAGCCGCGCCGCGTCGCCCCCTTGAGGTCGCTCAGCCGCACTGCGCCCAGCACATGGGCCACCGCGAAATAGCTCACGATCCCGAGGGAGACGAGCGCGGCAAGCGCGGCGTAGCGCAGCCCGGGGGCCGAGAAGGCGGGCTCGAAAAGCATGTAGCTGCCGCGCAGGATCGCGCCCATGATCAGCGCGGCGAGGATGATCCGCCCGGTGCGCCGGCGCAGGCGGTCGTCGATCTGCGTCGCCTCGCCCAGCCCGCGGCTGCCGTTGGCCAGCAGCACGACCATCGCCCAGCCCGCCAGCGTGGTGCCGATGGCCGCCGCGAGAAAGCCCACGAAGGGCGCCAGCCCGATGGCCACCACCGCGTTCACCAGCATCGACACCACCGCATAGTAGAACGGCCGCTTCGTGTCGGCGCGGGCGAAGAACAGCGGCTGGAACGCCTTCTGCATCACGAAGGCGGGCAGCCCGAGGCCATAGATCGCCACGGCCAGCGCGGTCGACTCGGTGTCGGCGGCATCGAAGGCCCCGCGCTCGAACAGCACCGAAACCAGCGGGCCGGGGATCACCATCAGCGCCACCGCCGCCGGCACCGTCAGCGCCAGCGCGAATTCCATGGCGCGGTTGAAGGCCGATTTTCCGCCCTCCATATCCTCGGCCGCCAGCCGCCGCGAGAGCTCGGGCAACAGCACGATGCCCACCGCTATGCCGACCACGCCCAGCGGCAATTGATACAGCCGGTCGGCATAGGACAGCCACGCCACCGCCCCGTCGAAGAAGCTGGCGACCTGCCGCCCGATCAGCAGGTTGACCTGCACCACCCCGCCTGCCAGGGCGGCGGGGGCGGCGATGATCGCCAGGCGCTTCATCTCGGGCGACATCCGCGGCCAGCGCAGCCGCATCCGGATGCCGGCCCGCGCCGCCGCGACCCAGACCAGGGCCAGTTGCGCGATCCCGCCCAGCACCACGCCCCAGGACAGGATCGTGCCCTCGTGCACCCCCGGCAGGCCCGCGACCGCGTCGGCCTCCAGCGTCACGGCCTCGGCCAGGTAGCCCTGCGACCCGAGCCACAGCATGGTGACGAGCACGATGTTCAGCATAACCGGCGCTGCGGCGGCGGCCGCGAAACGGCCGAGCGCGTTCAGCACGCCCGACAGCAGGGCCGCCAGCGAAATCAACAGGATATAGACAAAGACGATGCGGCCGAAGCCGACCGCCAGCGTCAGCCGTTCGTCGCCCGCGAAGCCCCCCGCCATCGCAAGGACCAGCCAGGGCATCACCAGCTGCGCCAGGAGGGTCAGCACGAACAGCACGCTCGCCAGCCCGGCAAAGGCCTCGCGGGCAAAACCTTCGGCATCCTCGCCCGCCTCGAGCCTCTTGGCGAACATCGGCACGAAGGCCATGTTGAACGCGCCCTCGGCAAAGAATCGGCGGAACATGTTAGGCAGGGCGAAGGCGACGAAGAACGCCTCGGCCACGGCGCCGGTGCCCAGCACCCCGGCTATCATGATGTCGCGGACAAAGCCGAGCACGCGGCTGAGCAGGGTCCAGACGCCGACCGTCAGGAATCCCGAAATCAGACGGGCGGGTTTCATTCCCGGGCCCGCTCCGCACCGCGGGCGATGGCGTCGCGCAGGCGCCGCTCCAGCGCCTTCTGCCGGCTTTCCTGCTGGAACTTCAGGCCGAACATGTCCTTGACGTAAAAACTGTCCACGACCTGCTCGCCATAGGTCGCGACGACCGCCGAGGCGATATAGACGTTCGACGCGGCCATCATCCGAGTCAGGTCATGAAGCAGGCCGGGCCGGTCGCGGGTGTCGACCTCGATGATCGTGTAGATCTCGGAGCCCTCGTTGTCGAAGGTGATCGAGGTGGGCACCTTGAAGGCCCGCTCGCGCTTTTTCAGCTTGTCCTTGTCCTTGAACGCCTCGCGGGCCAGCACCTCGCCCTTGAGCGTCTTGACGATCATCGACCGCAGACGGTTGAGCTTGGCCGCCGCATAGGGCGCGCCCTCGTTGTCCTGGATCCAGAAGGCGGCGGTGGCCCAGCCGTCCTTTGTGGTGAAGGTTCGCGCGTCCTTGATATCGGCCCCCACAAGCGCCAGGGCCCCGCACATGCGGCTGAAGATACCCGGGTGATCCTGCATCACGAAACAGACGCGGGTGGCGTCGCGGTCCTCGTCGGGGGTCAACTTCAGCTTGATCTCGTCGGCGTCGATGTCGCGCAGCAGTTCGGCGAAATCCACATGCGCGGTGACGTGCAGCCCCTGCCAATAGGTCGGGTAATGCCGCCCGGTCTCGGCGCGAAGCTGTTTTTCGGTCCAGTCCGAGAGCGCCGCGCGCAGTTTCTTGCGGGCCTCGGTGCCGCGCTCCTCGCGGTTGAGCGCCTCGAGCCCGTCGGCCAGCGCCCGCCGGGTCTGACGATAGAGCGCCCGCAGCAGTGCCGCCTTCCAGTTGTTCCAGACGTTCGGCCCCACGCCGCGAATGTCGCAGACGGTCAGCACGCAGAGCAGGTCGAGCCGCTCCTGCGTCTTCACCAGCTTGGCGAAATCCCGCACCGTGCGCGGGTCGGCGATGTCGCGTTTCTGCGCCATGTCGGACATCAGCAGGTGATACCGGACAAGCCATTCGACCGTCTCGCATTCCTTCTTCTTCAGTCCGAGCCGGGGTGCCACCGTCCGCGCGATCCGGGCTCCGACGATGGAATGGTCCTCGGGCCGTCCCTTGCCGATGTCGTGCAGCAGCAGCGCCGCATACAGCACTTTGCGGTTCACCCCGTGCTTCAGGATGGACGAGGCGATGGGCAGCTCTTCGGTCAGCTCCTCACGCTCGATCTGGGCGAGGGTCGAGATCACCTGGATCGTGTGCTCGTCCACGGTGTAGCTGTGATACATGTTGAACTGCATCATCGCCACGATCGGCTCGAACTCGGGGATGTAGGCCGCCAGCACGCCAAGCTCGTTCATCCGGCGCAGGGCGCGTTCCGGGTTCCCGTGCTTCAACAGCGTGCCCAGAAAGATCCGCGCGGCCTCGGGGTTGGCCCGGGTCTTGTCGTCGATCCGCCTGAGGTTGGCCGACAGCATCCGCATGGCGTCGGGATGCAGCAGGGTGCCGGTGCGCATCCCTTCCTCGAAGATCCGCAGGATGTTGAGCGGATCGCCCAGGAACGCCGCCTCGTCGCCGATGGTCAGCCGGTTCTGCTTGATGGCATAGGGCGCCTTGGCCGTCTTGCGCCGGGTGATCATGCGGGTCAGCATCGGCTCTGACTTGGTGTGGTTCGCCTCCAGCACGGTCAGGAAGATCCGTGTCAGCTCGCCCACCCGGGTGGCCTGGCGAAAGTAATCCTGCATGAACAGCTCGACCCCGCGCCGGCCCGCCCGGTCGGCATAGCCCATGCGCTCGGCCACCTCGACCTGCATGTCGAAGGTCAGCTGGTCCACGGCCCGGTTGCCGAGGATATGCAGGTGGCAGCGGACCGCCCAGAGGAAATCCTCGGCCCGCATGAAGGTGTCGTATTCGTCCCGCGTGAACAGCCCGTGGTTGACCAGCTCGGCCGCGTCCTTGACCCCGTAGATGTACTTGCCGATCCAGAACAGCGATTGCAGGTCCCGCAGGCCGCCCTTGCCCTCCTTCACATTGGGCTCGACCATGTAGCGCTGGCCGCCCTGCTTGCGGTGCCGCTCGGAGCGTTCGGCCAGCTTGGCCTCGACGAAGGCCGAGGCGGTGGAGCGAAAGAGATCGGACCAGAGCCGCTCTCCCAGCTCCGTCGCCAGCGGGCGGTCGCCGGCCAGATAGCGATACTCGACCAGCGAGGTCCGGATGGTGAAATCGGTCCTGGCGAGCCGCAGGCAATCCTTCACCGTGCGGCTGGCGTGGCCGACCTTCAGCTTCAGGTCCCAAAGCAGGTAGAGCATCGTCTCTATCACGCTTTCGGCCCAGGGCGTGATCTTCCACGGGGTCAGGAACAGAAGGTCCACGTCCGAAAAGGCCGACATCTCGCCCCGGCCATAGCCGCCGACCGCGATCAGCGACAGGCGCTCTCCGGAGGTGGGGTTGTTCAGGGGATGCGCCCGCCGGGTGGCGATCTCGAATGTCGTGTGGACAAGCTGGTCGGTCAGCCAGGCATAGGCGCGTTTCGTCGGGCGCGAGTTGCGCGGCGACGCGGCGAAGGCGTCGGCGATGGCCTGCATGCCCCGCCCCCGCGCGGCATTGAGGCAGGCCACCACATCGGGCCGCGCCTCCGACGGGGACGCGGCGCCGGCGTAGATCCGTTCGATTTCCGCGGCGACGGCGGCGGCGTCGAAGATGTCCTCCGCCGGACAGATCAGACTGTCCGGGAGGGGTGTCTTGACGTCCTCCGCGCGGGCCGGCCTAGAAGCCGGCAGCGCCGAACGTGACTGGGGCTGGGTCAACGACGACCACCTGATTGTTCGAGATACGGGCCACGGCAAGCCCTCGTTCATTGGTGCCGTCCGGCCGCAGCCGGAAGATGCCGGAGGTCCCGGTGAAGCCCGAGGCCTGGGTCAGCGAACTGCCGGTCAGCGCGTTGGGATCGTTGAGCGAGACAAGGGCGCCGATCGCGGCGATCCCGTCATAGGCGAGACCGGCCAGAACATGCGGCGCCTCGCCGTAGGTCTCCGCGTAGCGGGTTTCGAACCGGGTGATCGCGCCGGTGTCGGGCCGGGCGAAATAGCCGCCCTGAAGCCCGGGCAGGGTCAGCGCCTGGGGCAGCGCGTCCCAGCGGGTCAGGCCGACGAAGGTGGCCTGCGAGGTGCTCAGCCCCGCCTCGGGCAGGGCGGTGGCGATGATCGGCAGGTCGGCGTTCACGCCGCCGGTCAGGAACACCGCGTTCGCGCCGGTCTGGTCGGCCGCGGCCGCGATCCGGGGGGCGGCCTCAATGATCGCGGCCTGCGAGGTCATCGGGTAGGATTCCATGCCCATCAGCGTGCCGCCGTATTGGCGGACGGCCGAGGCGATGGCATCGCGGCCGGTCGCGCCCTGGGCGTCGTCGCCGTAGACGACCAGATAGCGGTCGAGCCCGGCGCCCGCGCCGTAGCTCACCAGCCGGCGGGCGGTGTTGGCGAAGGTCGGCCCGAGGATGAACAGGTTGCCCCCGGCGACCGAGGTGGTGTTGGTGAACGCCAGCACGTTGACGTTCTGGTCGCGCACGGCGCTGCTGGCCGCCGCAGCGGCATCGGCCCGCAGCGGGCCGAGAATGATCTTGGCGCCGTCGGCCACGGCCTGCTGGGCGGCGCTGGCCGCCACGGCCGGAGACGCCTCGGTGTTGTAGACCCGCAGGTCGATCTCGACGCCCTGAAGGTCCGCAATCGCCATCCGGGCCGCGTTTTCCAGATCCCGCGCGATGATCGCGTCTCCGCCGATCGCGGACCCGCCGGGCACCAGAAGCGCCACCTGGACCGGCGCTCCGGGATCGATTCGCGGACCGCCGCCAGCGCCGAGACCGATGGCCGGGACTGAGACTTGCCCGCAGGCCGCAAGCCAGAGGGCCGCGAAGAGGGCTGCAATACGGGCGGCGGGACGACGAATCGAGCGGTCGGACATGGGCGGAAGACTCCCTCTTGCTACGGGGCGCCCCGGCTGCTTCCCTCGTGGGATTGGCCTCGGACGCGGTTCGGGCCATCATAGAAGCCACTGCCGGAGGGTCTAGAGATGAAATTTGAGGCACGCCCTCTCGGTGCCGGCCTCTACCTCGTGGCGACGCCCATCGGCAACGCGCGGGACATCACGCTGCGTGCGCTCGACGTGCTAGCCTCAGCCGACATGATCGCCGCCGAGGATACCCGGACGGCGCGGCGGCTGATGGAAATGCACGGACTCACTCCCGGCGGGCGGAGCCTTGTCGCCTACCACGACCACAGCACCGAACGGGACCGGGCCCGGATCGTCGACCGGATCGCGGCGGGCGGGTCAGTCGCCTATGTCTCGGAGGCCGGGACACCGTTGCTGGCGGATCCCGGGTTCCGCCTTGCCCGCGCGGTCCGCGAGGCCGGCGGCGAGGTGACGGCCGTGCCCGGCGCCTCGGCCCTGCTGTCGGCCCTGTCGGTCGGCGGGATGCCTACGGACCGGTTCCTGTTCTGCGGCTTCCTGCCGGCGGCGAAGGCGGCCCGCCGCGCGGAACTGGTGGATCTCGCCGCAACTCGCGCGACGCTGGTCTTCTACGAGAGCCCGAAACGAATTGCATCCCTGCTCGAGGATCTGCGCGAGGTACTGGGCGGCGGCCGCCCGGTGTCGCTCTGCCGGGAGCTGACCAAGAAATTCGAGGAGGTCGTGCAGGGAACGCTGGACACGGTCGACGCCGGCACCCTGACACTGAAGGGGGAATACGTCGTGCTCGTGGGCACCGCGACAGAGGGCGGCGCGGTCACCGATGACGAGATCGACGCGGCGCTGCGCCAGGCGATGGCCCATATGCGGGTGAAGGACGCGGCCACGGCGGTGGCGGGGGCGCTGGGCCTGCCGCGACGGGACGTCTACCAGAGGGCGCTGGCGATCGGTCGGGAGTATTAATCGAATCTTATGTGTCCTGAGGCAAACTGAGGGGGAAGAGCGGAGGATTTCATGCAGCCAGAACGCGACCCGCAGCCGGTGACCCAGCGCCGTCAGTCCGGCCAGATGAACCATCACGGCGGCGCAAGCGCCGAGCAATGCGTCGCGGCGGATTACGCCCGGCGGGGGCGCCCGGTGATCGGGCAGCGATGGCGCGGCACCGCCGGAGAGATCGACCTGATCGCCCGCGAGGGCGACTCCGTCGTCTTCGTCGAGGTCAAGAAAAGCCGAAGCCATGCGGCCGCCCTGGCCCGGATCTCGCGCCGCCAGATGGAGCGGATCATGCAGACCGCGCAGGAATTCCTGGGCACCCTGCCCACGGGCCAGCTCACGGACATCCGCTTCGATGTTGCTGTTGTGGACAGTGCCGGACGGATCGAGGTTCTGGAGAATGCCTTCGCGGGGTATTGAAGAGCCTGCGCCCATCACGGCCTGGTCCGATTGATGGGTGTGGACCTACTGTGTGCCGCCCAAGCTGTGTGCCGCCCGAGACATGTTGTTTTCGCGCCTGATTTAGTCCTGGAGGACCCTGCCTCGCTTTGACGCGCCGTCCATCGCCGCGGACCTGTGTGATCAGACGGCGGTCGGTGCGTCTGCGCACCGTGCCTGCCATTGCCTCGGGACCGACCCTGCGCCATGAATGGCGACAAATGCAGGAAAGGGTCGTTCATGTCGCTCAAGGTTGCCATCCAGATGGACCCGATCGGGCCCGTCGACATCGACGCCGACAGCACCTTCCGCATCGCTGAAGAGGCGCAGGCCCGGGGCCACCAGCTGTTCTACTACACCCCCGACCAACTGGCCTATATGGAGGGGCGGGTGACCGCGCGGGGCACGTCGCTGACCGTTCGCCGCGTGAAGGGCGACCATTTCGAAGTCGGTCCGATGGAGAAGGTCGATCTGGCAGACTTCGACGTGGTCTGGCTGCGGCAGGATCCGCCGTTCGACATGGGCTACATCACCACGACCCACCTCTTGCAGCGCCTGTCCGGCAAGACTCTCGTGGTGAACGATCCCTTCTGGGTCCGGAACTATCCCGAAAAGCTGCTGGTCCTCGATTTTCCGGACCTCACGCCGCCCACCGCCATTGCCCGCGACCTCGAGACGATTCGGGCGTTCCGGGCCCACCACGGCGACGTCATCCTCAAGCCGCTCTACGGCAACGGCGGGGCCGGTATCTTCAAGTTGCGCTCGGACGACGGCAACCTGGCCTCGCTGCACGAGCTCTTCACCTCGATCAGCCGCGAGCCGCTGATCGTGCAGAAGTTCCTTCCCGCCGTGACCAAGGGCGACAAGCGCGTGATCCTCGTGGACGGAGAGCCGATCGGCGCCATCAACCGCGTCCCGGCAGAGGGCGAGACCCGCTCCAACATGCACGTGGGCGGCCGCGCCGAGAAGGTGGAGCTTACGCCCCGCGATCGCGAGATCTGCGACAGGATCGGGCCGCTTCTGCGCGAGAAGGGTCAGATTTTCGTCGGGATCGACGTGATCGGCGATTGGCTGACCGAGATCAACGTCACCTCGCCGACCGGGCTGCAGGAACTCGAGCGGTTCGACGGCACCAACGGCGCCGGCCTGATCTGGGACGCCATCGAACGCCGCCGCGCGGCCTGACCGCCGCCGGCGCGGGCGGGGCATGGACCCCGCCCCGCGGTCGGGCTAGAACGCCGGCGACCAGTGACGAGAGGCTCCGATGTCCGGACATGGCACCCCGATACCGATGATCTCCCGCAGGGGCGCACCGCTCCGGGGAGAGGCCCATGTGCCCGGTGACAAATCGATCTCGCACCGCTCTCTGATCCTGGGTGCGCTGACCGTGGGCGAGACCCGGATCACTGGCCTGCTCGATGGCGAGGACGTGCTCGACACCGCCGCGGCGATGCGGGCCTTTGGCGCCGAGGTCTCCGAAAAGGACGGCGTCTGGTCCGTGCACGGCGTGGGCGTCGGCGGTTTCGCCGAGCCCGAGACGGTGATCGACTGCGGCAATTCCGGCACCGGCGTGCGGCTGATCATGGGCGCCATGGCGACGACCGCGATCACCGCGACGTTCACCGGCGACGCCTCGCTGCGGGGGCGGCCGATGGGGCGGATCACCGAGCCCCTGGCCCTCTTCGGAACCCGCGCGGTGGGCCGTGAGGGCGGGCGTCTGCCGATGACCCTCGTCGGGGCCCGAGAGCCCGTGCCGGTGCGCTACACGGTGCCCGTGCCCTCCGCACAGGTGAAATCCGCTGTCTTGCTGGCCGGTCTCAACGCGCCGGGCGAGACCGTGGTGATCGAGCGCGAGGCGACCCGGGATCATACCGAGCGCATGCTGGCCGGTTTCGGCGCCGGGATCGCCACCGAAGAAACGCCGGAGGGGCGCGTTATCACGCTTCGGGGCCAACCGGAGTTCGTTCCCCAGACCATCGTCGTGCCGCGCGACCCCTCCAGCGCGGCCTTCCCGGTCTGTGCCGCGCTGATCACCGAGGGCTCGGACGTGCTGGTACCGAATATCGGCCTGAACCCGACCCGCGCGGGCCTCTTCACCACCTTGCAGGAGATGGGCGCGGACCTGACCTACGAGAACCTGCGGGAAGAGGGCGGCGAGCCCGTCGCTGACCTGCGGGCCCGGTTTTCCCCGGACCTGAAGGGGATCGAGGTGCCGCCGGAGCGGGCGGCCTCGATGATCGACGAATACCCGGTCCTGTCGGTGGTCGCCGCCTTCGCCGCCGGCACGACCGAGATGCGCGGCGTGCGCGAGCTGCGCGTCAAGGAAAGCGACCGAATCGACGCCATGGCGCAGGGCCTGAGAGCGGCCGGCGTGCATGTGGATGAGGGCGAGGATTGGTGGGCGGTCGAGGGGCGCGGCCATCGCAACGTGCCTGGCGGCGTGACCGTGGCAAGCCGGCTCGACCATCGCATCGCCATGGCGTTTCTCGTGATGGGGCTGGCGACCTCCAAGCCCGTCCGCGTCGACGATGCGGCCCCTATCGCCACGTCCTTCCCGATCTTCGAGCCGTTGATGGCAGGCCTCGGCGCCAGTATCGACCGGGAGGAGCCATGACGCAGTATCTTGGCAGCTGGACATCGCTGCCCGAACTGACACAGGGGCAGGCTGTCCCCCACAGCGGGACCTTGCGGATCGAGGCCGTCGAGGACGGGGTCCGGATCCGGGAGGACTGGATCCGGGCCGGCCAACAGATGTCGACCGATTTCACAGCCCCCGCCGATGGCGACCGGGTGGACGCGGCGTTTCCCGGTGTCGACACCTTTTCGATGCTGCACGAGGATGACCGGACTCTCTTTCTGGCGAGGCCTGGGCCGGCGGCGCCCGGATCGCATTGGCGATGCGCCGGGTCAGCGCGGACGACGACCTTTTGTCGGTCCACCAGAACATGGTCTTTCCCGATGGGAGCAGTATGTGGAACGTCCGGCTCTGCCGGCGTGCCAATGACTGAGCGGCTGGCCCCTCGCACCGCCGCGCCCGGCCGGGGGATACCATGACGGACGCCTTCACCGTGGCCATCGACGGCCCCGCCGCTGCGGGCAAGGGCACTGTCAGCCGGGCCGTCGCCGAAACGCTCGGCTTCGCGCATCTCGACACCGGGCTGCTTTATCGCGCGGTCGGGGCGCGGATGCTGTCGGGCGAGGATCCGGTCGCCGCCGCCCGGACGCTCGACCCTGCCGCCTTCGACGAGGACCGGCTGCGCAGCGACCCGGTGGCGCAGGCCGCCTCCGAGATTGCCGTCCTGCCGGACGTCCGCGCGGCGCTGGTGGATTTTCAGCGGGCCTTCGCCCGTCGCCCGGGGGGCGCGGTGCTGGACGGGCGCGATATCGGCACGGTGATCTGCCCGGATGCCGAGGCGAAGCTTTTCGTCACCGCGAGCGCGGAATGCCGGGCCGAGCGGCGCTACCGCGAGTTGCGCGGCAAGGGGGCCGAGGTCACGCCCGACGGCGTGCTTGAGGATGTCCGCGCCCGCGACGCCCGCGACAGCGGTCGCGCCGTGGCCCCGCTGAAACCGGCCGAGGACGCGGTGACCATCGATACCACCGCGATGTCCATCGAAGAGGCGGTTGCCCGCGCGGTGGCGGTCGTCCGGTCCCGGCGGGGCTGACAGGCGGGCTGACGCCTGCCCAAAGGAGGGATGCCCCGATGGCCGTGCAGATCGCTTCGTTCTCGTCGCAGCGATTCGGCGGCGGGCTGGTGCGCGGCTCGGCGCTGGCGCCAGAGTACCGGACCGACGGCTATCTCGAGGCGCTGGACCGCGAGACCTTCTGGTACGACGCGGTCTGGCGCAAGGGCCGCGTTCACCTGATCTGCCCCAAGTTCAACGATCTCTGGCCGCTGGTGCGTGGTGCCGCCTGGCGACTGGATGGCCGGCCGGTGCAGGTCGCGCGGATCCGCCGCTACCGGCGGCACGAGGTGATCGAACTGGCCGCACCGGTCCGGCCCGACACCGTCGCGGTCGAGATGGCGGGCTGGCGGGCCGAGGCGCCGCTTGCGCCCGACGGGGCCGGCATTTTCGACGGGCTCGACTGCGGCTTCTACATCTCGCGCGACAACCGGCTGGAGTGGCTGGCGGATCACGCGGCCTTTCACCGGCACCACCACGGGATGCAGGGCCTGGTGGTGATGGACAACGGCTCCACCGCCTACGGACCCGACGAGATCGCCGCCGCGCTGGCGCCCGTCGGGCTGGAGCAGGTGGTGATCCTGCCTGCGCCCTTCGCCTATGGCCCCGTGGGCAGGCCGCCGTTCCGGCGCCTTGAGAAGTTCCTGCAGACGGCGCTGTTCAACGTGCTGCGGCTGCGGTTCTTCGGCCGCGCCGCGGCGGTGCTGTGCTGCGACGTGGACGAGCTGGTGCTCTGCGACGAGGGCACGATCTTCGACGCGGCGCGGCGCAGCCGGATCGGGCATCTGCGCATCGCGGGGTACTGGGCCGACCCGGTGCCGACTGACGGCCCGCCGCGCCATGCGGACCACGTGCTGCGCACCGACCCGCCCCGGCGCTGCCCGCCCAAATGGTGCCAGGTGCCCGGCGGGCTGGTCGGCGGCTTCAGCTGGGACGTGCATGGCCCCGAAAAGCTCACCCCCCTGCACAAGCGCACTCCGACACCGGGGCGGCGGTTCCTCCATTGCCGGCGTATCACGACGGATTGGAAATCCGACAAGCGGCAGGCCGCCCAGGCGAGCCTGACGCGCGATCCCGCCGCGGGAAAGGCGCTCGCCTTTCTCGACGGTGCGCCGCCGAAACGCCGCCCATAGCGGCGATTGCGGCGCCCCGGGCTTGCCATCGGGCGCCATTTGGCCTATGGCCAGCCCGTCGAAGCGGCGGGACAGTCGCGAGCAGGGGACTTGAGCAGGGTCGGTCACATTACCGGCCCTCTTTATTTTTCCGGCCCTTCGGCCAATTGGAACCCCAAGACCGGCGGAGACAACCGCGCGGCCAGAATAGACGCTAGTAAGGAAACGCAAAGCCACATGGCTCAGAACACATCGATGGAGGAATTCGAAGCCCTCCTCAACGAAAGCTTCGAGATCGACACGCCCTCCGAGGGCTCTGTCGTCAAGGGCAAGGTCATCGCGATCGAAGCGGGACAAGCCATCATCGACGTCGGCTACAAGATGGAAGGCCGCGTCGATCTCAAGGAATTCGCAAACCCCGGTGAAGCGCCCGACATCCATGTCGGCGACGAGGTCGAGGTTTACCTGCGCAATGTCGAGAACGCCCGTGGCGAGGCCGTCATCTCTCGCGAGATGGCCCGCCGTGAAGAGGCGTGGGATCGTCTGGAGAAGGCCTATGCCGACGAAGAGCGTGTCGAAGGCGCGATCTTCGGCCGTGTGAAGGGCGGCTTTACCGTCGATCTCGGCGGTGCCGTGGCGTTCCTGCCCGGCAGCCAGGTCGATGTGCGCCCCGTGCGCGACGCGGGCCCGCTGATGGGTCTCAAGCAGCCGTTCCAGATCCTCAAGATGGACCGCCGCCGGGGCAACATCGTGGTGTCGCGCCGTGCGATCCTCGAAGAGAGCCGTGCCGAGCAGCGCGCCGAAGTCATCGCCAACCTGCACGAGGGTCAGGCGGTCGACGGCGTGGTCAAGAACATCACCGAATACGGGGCCTTCGTGGACCTGGGCGGTGTCGACGGCCTGCTGCACGTGACCGACATGGCCTGGCGCCGCGTCAACCACCCGTCCGAGATTCTGGCGATCGGCGAGACCGTCAAGGTCCAGGTCATCAAGATCAACAAGGAAACCCACCGTATCAGCCTCGGCATGAAGCAGCTGCAGGAAGATCCGTGGGATGCCGTCGCGGTCAAGTACGCGCTTGATTCGGTCCACCAGGGCCGCGTGACCAACATCACCGACTACGGCGCATTTGTTGAGCTGGAGCCAGGTGTCGAAGGTCTGGTCCACGTCTCGGAAATGTCCTGGACCAAGAAGAACGTCCATCCCGGCAAGATCGTCTCCACCTCTCAGGAGGTCGAGGTCATGGTGCTGGAGATCGACGAGGCCAAGCGCCGCGTTTCGCTGGGTCTCAAGCAGACCATGCGCAACCCCTGGGAAGTCTTTGCCGAGACCCATCCGGAGGGGACCGAGGTCGAGGGCGAGGTCAAGAACATCACCGAATTCGGTCTGTTCGTCGGCCTGCAGGGCGACATCGACGGCATGGTTCACCTCAGCGACCTCACCTGGGAAGGCCGGGGCGAGGACGTCATCGGCGATTACCGCAAGGGCGACACGGTCCAGGCCAAGGTGCTGGAAGTCGACACCGAGAAGGAGCGTATCTCGCTCTCGATCAAGGCGCTCGACAACGACCCATTTGCCGATGCCGTTGGTGGCGTGAAGCGCGGTTCGATCATCACCGTCGAGGTGACCAAGATCGAGGACGGCGGCGTCGAGGTGGAATACGAGGGCATGAAGTCCTTCATCCGCCGCTCCGACCTGTCGCGCGACCGGGCCGAACAGCGCCCCGAGCGTTTCCAGGTCGGCGACAAGATCGACGTGCGTGTCACTAATATCGACAGCCGGACCCGTCGTCTGGGCCTCTCGATCAAGGCGCGTGAGATCGCCGAAGAGAAGGAAGCCGTTGAACAATATGGCTCGTCCGACAGTGGTGCCTCGCTGGGCGACATTCTCGGCGCGGCGCTCAAGGGCAACGACGACTGACGCCTGACTGTTCGCAGTGGAAGAACGATGCCCCCGCAGCCTGGTGCTGCGGGGGTTTTTCGTCTGCGTCGCATTCTTGAAGGTGCGACGAATCGGCGCTGTCCGTCGGATTTCGCCCTGTCGCAATCGCGCCCAATATTGCGCCCCAGGTTGCAAAGACGACCCCGATGGCCCGAAATCGACACGCCGAAACACCGAAAAACCGGGAGAGAACCGACAAGGCGTATTTCTACCGGGGCCCCAAGTGCCTATAGTCCGACAACACGTGCCGATGGTCTCGGCTGCCGAAAAGTCACGTTGCCAAGGGGGAAAGGGATGATCCGATCCGAACTGATCCAGAAGATCTCCGATGAGAATCCCCACCTTTATCAACGGGACGTCGAGCGGATCGTGAACACCATCTTCGAAGAAATCACGACGGCCCTCGCGCGCGGCAACCGCGTCGAACTGCGCGGGTTCGGCGCCTTTTCCGTCAAGAAGCGGGACGCGCGTATCGGTCGCAATCCGCGCACCGGCGAAAGCGTCGAGGTCGAGGAAAAACATGTCCCGTTTTTCAAGACCGGCAAGCTCTTGCGGGACCGGTTGAACGGGAAGTAACATCACCTCATGCGCTATATTCGTTATGCCTTCTGGGCCATCGTCGCGATCTGCCTGATCACTGTTAGTTTCGCCAATCGCGGAATGGTGGAGCTGCGGCTTCTGCCCGAAGCGCTTGCCGGGGCCGTGCCGGGTTTCGGCTGGCTGGGGGCGCCGGTGTCGGTGCCGCTGTTTTTCGCGATCCTGATCGGCGTGGCCGTCGGCCTGGTGATCGGGCTGATCTGGGAATGGATCCGCGAGCTCAAGCAGCGCTCTGAAGCCGCCCGCAACCGTCGCGCCGCCAAGTCGCTGGAGGCCGAGGTGCAGCGCCTCAAGGCTGAAAAGCACGAAGGCAAGGACGATGTCCTGAAGCTTCTGGAGCAGACCGGCTGAGGCCATGCCCGCTGACATCCGAGTGAAGATCTGCGGCCTGCGCGATGCCGCCATGGTCGATGCTGCGGCGGCCGCCGGCGCGGCCTACGTGGGCTTTGTCTTCTTCGCCAAATCCCCCCGGAACGTCACCATCGAGGCCGCGCGGGACGCTGCCCTCGCCGCCCCGCCGGGCGTGGCGAAGGTCGCGCTGGTAGTGAACCCGGACGACGCGCTTCTGGACGAGATCACCGGGACGGTCTCGCTTGACATGATCCAGCTCCATGGCAGCGAAAGCCCCGAGCGGGTGCGCGAGGTCCGCGCCCGCTACGGCCTGCCGGTGATGAAGGCGGTCGGCATCCAGAGCGCCGAGGATCTGCCCGCGCTCGACATCTACAGCAAGGTCGCCGACCAGCTTCTGGTCGATGCCAAGCCCGTGGCGGGCGGGCCCCTGCCGGGCGGCAACGGGGTGCCGTTCGACTGGCGACTGGTGTCCAACCGGCGCTGGCCGGTGCCGTGGATGCTGGCCGGCGGGCTGACCCCGTCGAACGTCGCCGATGCCATCGCCCTGACCGGCGTGCGACAGATCGACCTGTCCTCTGGCGTGGAAAGTGCCCCGGGGGTCAAGGATCCGGTCCTCATTGCCGAGTTTATCCAGGCGGCGCAGACCGCCGGCCGGCCGCGTGCCGCCGCGCCCTCCCTGCGCTGAGGCTGTCGCGGCCCATTTCCATCGCCGCCGGTTCCGTCTATTCCCTTCGAAAATCATGCCACGCGCGGGAGGCGATCATGGCCGAAGACCTGATCAACAGCTTCATGACCGGACCGGACGAGAACGGCCGTTTCGGAGATTTCGGCGGGCGTTTCGTGTCGGAGACGCTGATGCCGCTCATCCTCTCGCTGGAGGAGGAATACGAGCGCGCGAAGACCGACGACAGCTTCTGGGCCGAGATGCAGGATCTCTGGACCCATTACGTCGGCCGCCCCTCGCCGCTCTATTACGCCGAGCGGCTGACCGAGCGGCTGGGCGGCGCCAAGATCTATCTCAAACGCGACGAGCTGAACCACACCGGCGCGCACAAGATCAACAACGTGCTGGGCCAGATCATCCTGGCCCGCCGCATGGGCAAGACCCGGATCATCGCCGAGACGGGCGCCGGCCAGCACGGGGTCGCCACGGCGACGGTCTGCGCGAAATTCGGCCTCAAATGCGTGGTCTACATGGGTGCCCATGACGTGGAGCGTCAGGCCCCCAACGTCTTTCGGATGAAGCTTCTGGGGGCCGAGGTGATCCCCGTGACCTCGGGGCGGGGCACGCTGAAGGACGCGATGAACGACGCCCTGCGCGACTGGGTCACCAATGTGCACGAGACCTTCTACTGCATCGGGACGGTCGCCGGACCGCATCCCTATCCGGCCATGGTGCGCGATTTCCAGGCGATCATCGGCAAGGAAGCCAAGGAACAGATGATGCTGGCCGAGGGCCGTCTGCCCGACACGATCATCGCCGCCATCGGCGGTGGGTCCAACGCGATGGGGCTGTTCTATCCGTTTCTCGACGACAAATCCGTGGGCATCATCGGGGTCGAGGCCGGCGGCAAGGGCGTGAACGACAAGATGGAGCATTGCGCCTCGCTCACAGGGGGGCGGCCGGGCGTGCTGCATGGCAACCGGACCTACCTCTTGCAGGACGACGACGGGCAGATCCTCGAGGGGTTCTCGATCTCGGCGGGGCTCGACTATCCCGGCATCGGGCCCGAGCATTCCTGGCTGCATGACATTGGCCGCGCCGAATATGTCTCGATCACCGATGCCGAGGCGCTGGAGGCGTTCCAGCTGTGCTGCGAGACCGAGGGCATCATTCCCGCGCTGGAGCCGTCCCACGCGCTGGCCCATGTCGCCAAGATCGCGCCGAACCTGCCTGCGGATCACCTGATTTGCATGAACATGTGCGGGCGGGGCGACAAGGACATCTTTACCGTCGCACGCGCACTGGGATGGGAGATGGGCGGCCACTGACGGAGCCCGGGGCGGGGCCGGGCCGTCGGCCCCCCACCCGCACCTAGCGCAGTTCGCGCAGCCTGTGTTCCTCGAGCACCGACATCGGCACGATCTCCAGCGCCCGTTCATGGGTCGCGGCAAGGTTGACGGAAGGGGCGCAGCCCTCTTCGTGGGCCTGCAGGAAACGTGAGGCGCACAGGCACCAGCTGTCGCCCGGTTTCAGCCCGGCAAAGCCGAATTCCGGCCGCGGGGTCGTCAAGTCGTTGCCGACATACTTGGAAAACGCGAGGAACTCGGCGGTCATCACGGCGCAGACCGTGTGGCTGCCATGGTCTTCGGCGCAGGTGTCACAGGCACCGTTGCGAAAAAATCCGGTGACGGGGTCGAGCGAACAGGGCATGAGGGTGCCGCCCTGAACATTCTGCGAGGGATCTGGTGTCATCGGTCACTCCTTGCGACCAGTCTAGAATTTTTGCGCCTCGGGTCAAAGGGGCCCGCTGTCCGGCGGGCGTCTACTTGAACCGGTCCATCAGCTTCTGCATCGGACTGCGCCTGTCGTCCTCTTCCGCGTCCGCGTCCTCAGGCGGCGGGTCGTCGCCGTCGCCGGCGGGCGGGGGGCTGCGTCCCGTCGAGGGTCGCGACGGGTTGAGCCGCAGCGAGACCGCGTTCAGGAACCGGGGCGCGTCGCCCGCAGCCAGCGCGGGCGCACCGTCGCCGATGCCGCGGAGCAGGTCGTCCAGCCAGTCTTCGTCTGCCTTGGCGAAATCGTGGAGCACATAGCCCGGCACCGCCTCCTTGCGGCCCGGGTGGCCGACGCCGAGGCGGATCCGGTCGTAATGCGGCCCGATGTGCTGGTGGATCGAGCGCAGGCCGTTGTGCCCCGCATGCCCGCCGCCGGCCTTGGCCCGCAGCTTGCCCGGCGCCAGGTCGATCTCGTCATGAAACACGGTGATGTCGGTCGGCTCGAGCTTGTAGAACCGCATCGCCTCTCCGACCGACTGGCCCGACAGGTTCATGAACGTCATCGGCTTGAGCAGGACGATCCGATCCGATCCGATCCGCCCCTCGGCGACCTCGCCCTGGAATTTCGAGCGAAAGGCTGGAAAGCCGTGGTCGGCGGCGATCCGGTCCACTGCCATGAAGCCGATGTTGTGGCGTGTGCGGGCATATTTGGGCCCGGGATTTCCTAGTCCGACAAAGAGTTTCATGGGCGATAGATACCTGATGAGTTCGCGCTGCGAAAACGAAAAACGGGGCGGCTACGGGCCTGGGCCCGCCAATGGCCGCGATTGTCCCGGAAGCGTCGGTCGGCGCGGGGCCGTCACACGCGGCGCAAACCCATGCCGCAGGATACCGGGGCCGACGCGAAAGGCGTCGATGCGAGAACAGCCACCTACAACAGCTTTCGAAAATAGACCACGCGATCCATTTCCTCGAAGCCCAGGGCGCGATGAAACGCGCGGCTCGTCACGTTGTCGACATGCGCGTCGGACGCCAGTTCGGTGACGCCCCGGTCAAGCGCCCAGGACTGGACCGACCGCAGCAAGGACCGGCCGACGCCGGAGCCGTGATCGGTGGGGCGCACGTAGATCCCCTCGAGGAAGGCAACGGGCGAGGTCTCGCATCCGTTCACGTGATCGCGTCGCAAGGCGGCCTCGGCGAACCCGCGCAGGCCGACCTCTTCGGCAACCTCCAGAAAGGCGATGCTGTCGCGAGGAGATCCGGCGAGCACCGCCGCCGCCTCGTCCTCGTGCTGCGCGAGCGAGGTGTCCGGCCAGAGCCGGGCCCGAAGTGCGACCCAACCCGCGATATCCGAAGGCGTGGCGATCCGTATTGCCATGACGACTTACTGGCCGGTTTCCCGATCATCCGCAACGATGGTGCAAGCGGAGGCGCACCGCGTCGATGCGAAGGGCACCCCCTCTGTGCACAGCCGGCTTCCGGCAACATGAAGCCGGCACACAGTCCGCGATGGACTCCGCCCGAGTGCGACCGGTCCCCATACCGATTCATGCGGGGCAACTCGAAACGCAGAAAAGGGGCCCCGAAGGACCCCTTCCCCGGCCTGACGACGCACAGACTTATTCTTCGGTCGTCTCTTCGGTCTCGTCCGCTTCGGCCTCGCCCTCGTCCTCGTCGTCGGCGGCGCGCAGGCCGGACGGTGCGGTGATGTTGGCGATCACGAAGTCGCGGTCGATCGTCGGCTTGGCGCCGGCGGGCAGGTCGATCATCGAGATCGTGGCGGTGTCGCCGATCTCCATGCCGGTCAGGTCAAGCACGACCTGCTCGGGGATGTCGCCGGCGGTCACCAGCAGCTCGATCTCGGGGCGCACCGCGTTCAGCACGCCGCCCTTCTTGAGGCCGGGGGCCGCCGCGTGGTTGATGATCTCGACCGGGATGAACAGCTTGACCTTGGTGGTCCGGCGCAGGCGCAGGAAATCCACGTGGGTCGGCAGGTCCTTGACCACGTCGCGCTGCACGTTGCGGCAGATGATCCGCAAGTCTTCCTGGCCCTCGACCTTGAGGTTGAACAGGGTGGACATGAACCGCCCCTGACGCAGCCGCTTCAGCAGCATGTTGAAGTCGAGCGAAATCGGCAGCGGCTCTTTTTCGCCGCCATAGACGATACCGGGCACCTTGCCCTCGCGCCGCGCCGACCGGGCGCCGCCCTTGCCAGTGCGCGCACGCGCCTCTGCAACGAGATCGGGGATCTCACCAGCCATGATAGAATTCCTTCTAGTTCGCGCACCCCGTTACTCTCGCCGGGGCCCACTTTTCGACAATGGGCGGCGCACCGCCTGGATGAGGCGCAGTCCTTAGCGGAGAATGCCCCGCTTGGGAAGGGTCCGCGAGGCAAATAAGGTGCAGACGTCGCCGTTCTCGCGCTTGCCAGCGCAGGGCCCCGGTGCGAGAGCATTCGCATGTCCATTCTCAGTGCCCTCACCCTGTCCCGCCGGCCCGCCACGGGCTTCGTCATCGTGGGCATCTTCTGGGGCGGATTCGCGGCCCATGTCCCCGTTCTCAAGGCGCAACTGGGCGCAAGCGATGCCCTGTTCGGGCTGCTGCTACTGGGGACGGCGGCGGGGCTCGTGTCATCCATGTGGCTCGCGCCCCGTCTGGACCGGACCCTTGGCGCCCGTGGCATGCAGGTCGCTGCCCTGGCCCTCGCGCTGGCCTGGCTCTTTCCGGGGCACATGAGTGTCCAGGTCCTGTTCTTCGTGTCGCTCATCTTCGTCGGCGGCGCCTCGGGGTTGCTGGATGTCACCATGAACGCTCGCGTCAGCGATCTGGAGGCGCAGACCGGCCGCAGCCTGATGAACGCGAATCACGCTATCTTTTCCGTGGCCTACGCGGTGGCGGCCCTGATCTCGGGCGTCACCCGAGAGGCGGGGATCCCGCCGGGCTGGGTCTTTACGGGCTTTTCGGTGGTCACGATCCTGCTGCTGCCGGTCCTGCGCATGGCGCCCGCCGCGGTCGAGCCCGAGGTCGGCTATGCCGGGGCCTATCCGCTCTGGCCGATCCTGCTGTCGGGACTGGTCGTGCTCGTGGCCTTCATGTCCGAGGCCACGGTCGAGGCCTGGTCCGCGCTCCATGTCGAGCGCACGTTGGGCGGTGGTGCGGTCCAGGGGGCGCTGGGCCCGACGATGCTGGGGATCACAATGGCCGTCGGGCGGTTCTCGGGCCAGGTCGTCGCCGAACGCCTGCGCGAGGTCCCGGTGATCGTCGGCGCTTCGCTGCTATCGGCCTGCGGCGTTATTCTGGCCGCGGTCGCGCCGGTGCCCGCCCTGGCCTACATCGGCTTCGGCATCTTCGGGCTGGGCGTGTCGGTGGTGGCGCCGATGGGGCTGGCCCTCGTGGGCAAGCTCGTGGCGCCGCATCTGCGGACCGAGGCCATCAGCCGTGCGGCGGTCATGGGCTTTTCCGGCTTCTTCTTCGCGCCGGTCTTCATGGGGCTGGTGTCCGAGCTCTTCGGCCTGCGCGCCGCGTTCGGCGGTGTGGCCCTGCTTGCGCTCTGTGCGGTGCCGCTGGCCCTCGCGCTCGGCCGCTATCCGTTGCGCACGGCCCAGATCCGGCCGTAGGGCGGCAGGTTGATCTGCCCGCCGCGCAGGCTCAGCGGTTCTCCGGTCAGCAGGTCCAGGTGCTCTGTCGACGGGTCGATCTGCGCGGCGCCGACCCGGATGGATTGCCAGCTTTCGGTAAAGTTGAACAGGCCGGTCAGCAGACCCTCGTCAGCGTGCCTGCGAAAGGCAAAAAGCCCCGGGTGCCGCACGTCGATCACTTCCGTCGGCACGTCCGAGGCCAGCTGCGGCGTGGCTTTGCGCCGGTGCAGGATGTCCCTGGTCCCGGCGTGGATACGGGCCGCGGGGCTGCCGTCGTCCAGTGCGGCGGTCCTCGTCCAGTCCATGTAGGGCCGCTGCATCCAGCGCCCGTCCTCGGCCAGCGCCGGATCCTCCATGTAGGAATGGTCGTTCGTAAGCCCCAGCTCGTCCCCCATGTAGATCAGGGGCATCCCGCCGAAGGACGCGATCAGCGCGTGCCCCATCAGGATCCGTTCGATCGCGAGGTCGATGGCCTCGGCATCGTCCCGCGCCACCGCATCCTCCAGCCCGGCGAGCGAGGCGAAGGACCCGTTGGTCCGCTTGTCGCCCGTCTCCTCGTTGACCTGGAAATCCGCGCCGCGGGCAAAGCTCGTGGGAAAGCGGCCGGCATAGTAATCGGCCAGGAACCGGCGATGTCCGGGTCCGGTGATGCCGCCGACGGCCTCGGCGTCCTCCTCGGTGATGGCCCAGCCGATATCGTCGTGACAGCGGATGTAGGTCGCGAAGGACGCACGCCGGAAGGACTGCGGGAAATGATGCGACAGCACATAGGTCATCAACCGGGTGTCGCGCGATGCGAGCGCCGACCAATACTGCACCATCAGCGAGTTGTGATAGGCCAGCTGCGCCTCGCGCCCGGTATGGCGTCCCTGGCCCAGGTAGGGCACCAGGTCGCCCGGCGCGACGATGGCCTCGGCCTTGTGAATGATGGCCGGGGCCGTGACACGGCTTGCCTGCACAAGCGCCTGCAGGATGTCATGCACCTCCGGCAGGTTCTGGCAGACGGTACCCATCCTCTTCCACATGAAGGCCACCGCATCGAGCCGGAACACCTCCACACCCTTGTTGGCAAGGAACAGGATGATGTCGAGCACCGAGAGAAAGACCTCCGGGTTCTCCCAGTTCAGATCCCATTGATATTCGTTGAATGTGGTCCAGACCCAGCCCACATCCTCGTAATGGGTGAAATTGCCCGGCGCCTGGTCGGGAAACACCTCCGTCAGCGTCCGCTCGAAGGCCTCGGGCGTGTGCGGATCGTCGTAGATCCGGTAGAAGGCGCGGTAGAACGGATCTCCGGCGCGGGCCTTCACGGCCCAGTCGTGCTCCTTCGCGGTGTGGTTCAGCACCAGGTCGATGCAGGGGCTGATCCCGGCGGAGCGAAACTGCAGCGCCAGACGCTGGAAATCGGCCATGGAGCCCAGCACCGGGTTGATCTCGGTATAGTCCATCACGGCATAGCCGCCGTCCGATTGCCCCGGGCGCGGCTTCAGGCAGGGCATGAGGTGGGCATAGGTCACGCCCAGATCGGCAAGATAGGGGATGTGGCCCGCCACGTCCCGGACCTGGCCCGCGAACCGGTCGATATAGAAGACATAGGCCACCATGTCCTCCGACAGGAACCAGTCCGGGTTGAGGTCGCGCTCCATGTCCAGATGCCGCAGATCGGCGGGGCGCTCCCCCCAATGCCGTTCCAGAAGGGCGTGCAGCCGGTCCATCAGCCCGCTCTCGAACGCCTGCGGATAGAGCCGCGACAGCGGGCCGATCAGATCGCGCCGTCCACGCTGCCAGCGCATCTCGAAAAGGTCCGTTTCCGAGACTGCCGCCTTTCGCCTCTTTCCGCCGTTCGCCATGTTCGTCCTCCAGTGGCAGGACTATGACAGCCCCTTTTTGGGACTGAAAGCCCACCCTTCATTGCCTTGCATATCCGGGGGGTGATTGCGCCGGAGGCGCAGAGGGGGCAGAGCCCCCTGACCCGCCCGGGGGGCGCCGCAGGCGCACCGCGGGCAGATCTGTGCGCCGCAGGCGCCCCGTTCGGTCACCGGTCAGGCGGGTGCGTCGGACCATTCTCCTTCGAAATCCGCGGGCACGTAGAGGACATCGCGGCTCAGGGTCTTCACGTCCCGGCGCCCGCAGAGCGCCATCGAGACGTCGAGCTCCTTGCGGATGACCTCCAGCGCCTTGGTGACGCCCGGCTGACCCATCGCGCCCAGCCCGTGGACATAGGCCCGTCCGATGAACGTGCCCTTTGCCCCCATCGCCAGCGCCTTCAGCACGTCTTGGCCCGTCCGGATGCCGCTGTCGAAATGCACCTCGATCTGATCCCCGACTGCGCGCACGATCTGCGGCAGCATCCTGATCGACGACAACGCACCGTCCTGCTGCCGCCCGCCATGATTCGACACCACGATCGCGTCGGCGCCGACGTCCAGCGCACGCCGGGCGTCTTCGGGGTCCAGGATCCCCTTCAGGATCAGCTTGCCGCCCCATTTCTCCTTGATCCTGCGCACCTTGTCCCAATCCAGCTTCGGGTCGAAGTTCTCGTTCGACCACTGGATCAGGGACGAGACGTTGTTCACGTTCCGCGCGTGCCCCACGATGTTGCGGAAAGTGCGCCGGTGGGTCGACAGCATCTCTATACCCCAGTTCCACTTGGTCGCGAGATCGACCAGATTGCGGGCCGTGGGCGCCATCCGCACCGACAGCCCGTTGCGGACGTCCTTGTGCCGCTGCCCGAGGATCTGCAGATCGAGGGTCAGAACAAGCGCCGAGCAGCCCGCCGCCCGGGCCCGTTCGATCAGGTTGTCGACGAATTCCTCGTCGGTCATCACGTAGAGCTGGAACCAGAAGGGCCGCGTGGTGAACTTCGCGACGTCCTCGATCGAACAGATCGACATGGTGGAGAGGGTGAAGGGAACGCCGAACCGCTCGGCCGCCCGCGCGGCCTTGATCTCGCCATCGGCCCTCTGCATGCCGGTCAGGCCCACCGGGGCCAGCGCCACGGGCATGGCGACGGTCTCGCCGATCATCGTGCTTTCGGTCGTCCGGTCGGACATGTCCACGGCAACCCGCTGGCGCAGACGGATCCTGTCGAAATCGGAGGTGTTCTCGCGGTAGGTCTGCTCGGTGTAGCTGCCCGAGTCGCAGTAATCGTAGAACATCTTCGGCGTCCGCCGCTTGTGCAGGCGCTTCAGATCGTCGATGCAGGCGATCACGGGCATGGCCCACTCCTCGGGTTGGATTTCGCGGTCAATCTGACCAGATACGGGCCGTGCGGCAAGCGCCCGCCCCACGGCGGACCCAGTCTGAGGACCTAGTTCGCGTGGTCCATCGCGCCCGGCATCCGTTCCAGATCCACCGGCACCTCGACCTTCATCTCTCCGGCCTGATCGAAGACCAGCGTCAGGGGGATCGTCTTGCCCTGCTCGAACGGACCGGCGAGGCCCATGAACATCACGTGCCGACCGCCCTGCATCAGAATCACCTCGCTGCCCGCGGGCACCGGCAGACCGTCCTCCAGATGCTCCATCCGCATCAGCCCGTCATCGCCCATCGTGCTGCTGTGCAACTCGACCCGCGCGGCCGCGTCAGAGCGCACGTCGGTCAGAACGTCGTCGGTATCGCCGGTGTTGCGGATGACAAGGTAGGCCGCGCCGGTCATGGCCGTCGGCCCCGCCGAGCGGGCATAGGGTGCGTCGATCTCGATCACGCTGTCGGCCAGGGCGGGCAGGGCAGCGGCTGTTGCGAGAAGGAGCGACAGGAACAAGGAGGCGCGGCGCAGTCTCATGGCGGTGATCCCGTGATGTTTGAACACGGTAGTCGTCTAGCGCCATCGGCCCCACGCGAAAAGGCCCGGCGGTGGCGCCGGGTCTTTCAACGCATGCGGCGTGTCGTCGCTCAGGCGGCGGCGGTCGTCGTCGCCTTGGCGATGTCTTTCTTGACCTTCAGCGCGGCGGGCGACAGTTCGTCATCCTTTGCGCGGGCCATGAACGCGTCCAGCCCGCCACGGTGATCGACGGTGCGCAGGGCGGCCGACGAGACGCGGAACTTGAAGGTGCGTCCCAGCACGTCGGACTGAAGCGTCACGTCCTGCAGGTTGGGCAGGAAACGGCGACGGGTCTTGTTGTGGGCGTGGCTGACATTGTTGCCGGACATCGGCCCTTTTCCGGTCAGTTCGCAACGGCGCGACATGTGGTCATCCTCATCTGGTTCCGGCGAATGCGCGGGGGATTCGCCAATATGAAGGGGCGCCGCCGTGGCAGCTCCCGAAATCTCATCGGGTGTCCTTAGGCGGATCGCGGCGGTGCGTCAAGGCCCCGATGGCGGCCCTGCGGGCGCATCGGTGCCGGTCCTTCCGGCGCGCAGACGCAGGGCATCGGCGATGTGCCGACGATAGACCGGCGAGCCATGTCGCGTGGCGCGATGCAAGGCGACGATCGCGGCAGGATCGGGCGGCCCGCGAAAGAGTTGGCGCTGCAGCTGGCCGAACCGCCCGCCCGCCGTCAGCACCTGCGTCGCCGGATGCCCGCCGCCGGCCAGACGGCAGAGGCGCAGCTGCGGAAAGATCTCGCCCAGCATGCGGGCATGGACCCGGTCCATCGGGCGCAGCGGGTCATAGAGCAATGCCCCGCCCAGCTCGGCCGCGCCGTGGCGGGCAAGGTCGCCCCGCTCCGGGTCGAACCCCGCTGATTCGGAGCGGTAGCGGCGGTCGAACGGCACCACCGACGGCGCCACCGAGACCTGTGGCGACACCGCGATGACCTGCATCAGCCGCAGGGCCCGGGAATACCGGAACGCCGCGTAGGCCCCCATCGAGAACCCCATCGCCACGACCCGCCGGTAGGGCCGGGCGAAGGCGGCCAGGCAATCCTCCAGCGCCTCGGTCTCGGCGTTCACATACCAATCGTTTCGCAGGCTTTGCAGGTGCAGATGCGCATAACCCCGACCGGTGAAGGACAGCGTCGGGCGCGGCGCGTCGAAATGGCCCGGTCGGGCCACCCGCTGCCGGAATGTGACGATCAGGCGGGGCTTGCCCGGCTGGAAAACGTCGGCCCGGATCAGATCTCCGTCGAAGATCCGCTCCGGCGTCATTTTGGCGCCTCTCCCGCCCCCAGCATTACGGACAGGAGTTCCTGGGCGGCGACGGCGGGCGGCGTCTCGCCCCGCGCGACCCTGTCTGCCAGCGCCGCCATCGTGCCTTTCAGCGGCTCGCGGCGCAGCCGCCCGAGCAGGGCCTGCCGGACCTCCTCCTCGAACCAGTGCACCGCCTGATCGGCCCGGGCCCGGGCCAGCCAGCCACTGTCGCGGCGGGCCTCGGCGAGGGCGGCGATGTCGGTCCAGGCCTGCTCCAACCCGGCGGCCTCTAGCGCCGAGACGGTGATCGCCTTGGGATAGCCGTTCGGATCCTGCGGCCGCTTGCGCAATAGCCGGAGGGCCCCGGCGTAATCGGCACAGGTCCGCATCGCTTGCGACCGCAACTCTCCATCGGCCTTGTTGACCAGGATTATGTCGGCGATCTCCATGATGCCGCGCTTGACCCCCTGCAACTCGTCGCCGCCGGCGGGGGCCAGCAGCAGCAGGAACAGGTCGGTCATCTTGGCCACCTGCGTCTCGGACTGGCCCACGCCGACCGTCTCGATCAGAACGATGTCGAACCCCGCCGCGGCGCAGAGCTGCGCGACCTCGCGGGTGCGCCGGGCGACCCCGCCAAGCTCGCTTTGCGAGGGTGAGGGGCGGATGAAGGCGCGGGCGTCGCGGGACAGACGTTCCATTCGCGTCTTGTCGCCCAGAATGGATCCGCCGGAACGGGCCGAGGACGGGTCGACCGCCAGCACCGCGACCCGCTTGCCCATGCCGGTCAGCATCAGGCCGAAGCTTTCGATGAAGGTGGATTTGCCGACGCCCGGGGTGCCGGAGAGGCCGATCCGCAGGGTGTCGTCCGAGGGCGGCAGCGCGTCCAGCAGGTCCAGCGCCCGGGCCCGGTGATCGGCCCGGCCGCTCTCGACCAGGGTGATCGCCCGGGCGAGGGCGCGGCGTTCGCCCTGCCGGATGCGGGCTGCGAGGTCGTCGGTATCAGTCATCCCGCGCGTTGTGCGCAAAGCCGGGCACGCTTGTCCAGAGGCACGGGCCGGCTCGTGGCTGCCGCCCTGGACGGGGCAGGGCGCCCCGCCGCGAAGGCCCGGCGCCGGCCGGGTCAGTCGCGGATGCGCTCTTCGGTCTTGTCGTCGAAGACGTAGACCCGCGCGGGGTTGATCGAGAGGCCCACGGTCTGGCCCTCGGCCACGCTGTCGTCGCCGCGTTGTTCCACGATCATCCGCTCTCCGGTGGGCGCAGTGATATAGGCGTAGGACACGCCGCCCAGACGCTCGGTCATCTCGACGGCATGGGTGTTGCCGGTCGGGTCGATCTCCAGGTGTTCGGGCCGCAGGCCGACCACGATGTCCTTGCCCTCCCACACCGGTGCGACCGATTTCCCGGTCGGCGCACCAAAACCGGGTGACGTCGCCTCGCCGCCCTTCACGGTTCCCTTGAGGAAGTTCATGGCCGGGGAGCCGATGAAGCCCGCCACAAAGCGGTTGTTCGGGTCGCGGTAGAGGTCGAGCGGCGCCCCGACCTGCTCGATCACGCCCTTGCGCAGCACCACGATCTTGTCGGCGAGGGTCATCGCCTCGACCTGGTCGTGGGTGACGTAGATCATCGTCGCGCCGATCTCCTTGTGCAGGCGGGCGATCTCCACCCGCATCTCCACCCGCAGTTCGGCATCGAGGTTCGACAGCGGCTCGTCGAACAGGAACACCTCCGGCCCCCGCACGATGGCCCGCCCGATGGACACCCGCTGCCGCTGACCGCCGGAGAGGGCGGCGGGCTTGCGGGCGAGGTATTCGTCCAGCTTCAGGATGCGGCTCGCCTCGGCCACCTTGGCGTCGATCTCGGCCTTGGGATGCTTGTTCATCTTCAGGCCGAAGCCCATGTTTTCCTTGACCGTCATGTGCGGATAGAGCGCGTAGGTCTGGAACACCATCGCCACCCCCCGTTCCGACGGGTCAAGCCGCGTGACATCGCGCTTGCCGATGGAGATCTTGCCGTCGGTTGTCTCTTCGAGCCCCGCCACCATGCGCAGCAGGGTGGACTTGCCGCAGCCCGAGGGACCGACGAAGACGCAGAATTCGCCGTCCTCGATCTGCAGGTCGATCCCGTGGATCACCTGAACGTCGCCGTACTTCTTGATGACATTGTGAAGCGTCACGCCGGTCATGTTTCGTCCTCCCTGGGCCCTTTGGGGCAAGTGTCCGTCTGCGGAAAGCGCCAGTCTTTGGACTCTTCCGCGATCCCTCGGGCCGTCGCCCGCAAATCGTTGATGTAGCCGTCAAGCCGCGACAGCGATGTCCGGGCCGTCGATCCGGTGATCGACAGCGCCCCGAGGCACCGGCCCCGAGACGTCAGGATCGGCACGGCAATGCAGATGATGCCGGGCTCATGCTCTTCGCGGTCATAGGCATGGCCGCGAGCGCGGATCTGGGCGAGCTCCGCCCGCAGCGCCTCGGGCGTGGTGTAGGTATGCTCGGTGAAGCGGTGAAAGGATTGCTGGGCGATGATCCGCTCCAGCGATTGTTCGGGCTCGAACGCGAGCATCGCCTTGCCGACCCCGGTGCAATAGGCCGGCCCGACCTTGCCCGCGTCGCTGAACATCTCCACCGGGGAGGAGGCGTTGCGCTTGTCGACATATAGCACCTGGGCCCGGTCGAGCTGTGCCAGGTGGACCGTCTCGCCCACCTTCGCCGCCAGGCTGTCGAGATGCGGCCGCGCCACGGCCCCCAGCGAGGATTGCGCCCAGGCGGAATGCGCCAGCCGCACCAGCCGTACACCGGGGGCATAGGTCTGCCGGTCGGGGTCGTAGGCCAGCATCCCCTGCTCGGCCAGGGTCTGCACGAATCGGAACAGCGTCGCCTTGGGAAACGGAGACCCTTCGAGCAGCTCGCCGAAGCGCACCGGCCGGCCGAATGCCGCCACGCTGTCCAGCACCTCCAATGCCTTGCCGATCGTTCCGCCCCCGGCCGTGGCCATGGCTTTCGTCCCTCCCGTGCGCCGCGTCCTCTCGCGACTGTTGACAAGCATAGGCGAGTCGCGCTTATGATTTCAATATTCAAAACCGGGTTTCACATATTGAAACCAAACAGGTCCGCAAGAGACCCGGTTCGTTGATGGTTGCTAAGGGAGGACACCATGCAATCCATATTCAAGGCGTCGGTTGCGGCGCTGGCTCTGGGTGCCGTCGCGGCGCCCGCTTTCGCCGAAAGCCACACGCTGAGCGGCGATCTTCGGATCATCTCGGACATGTCGAACCCGGCGCCGCGCGCGGTGATGGAAGGGCTTGCCGCCGATTTCGGCGCGATGCACCCCGAGTTGAACGTCGAGCTGACGATCGTCGACCGCGAGGCCTGGAAGACCCAGATCCGCAACGCGCTGGGCGCCAACCCGCCGGACGTGGTGAACTGGTACGCCGCCAACCGCATGGCCCCGTACGTGTCCGCCGGTCTCTTCGAAGACATCACCGACATGTACGAGAACGGCGATCTCACGGGCCTCGACAGCGTCAAGGGCGCACTGACCATCGACGGCCGCCAGTGGGGCGTGCCCTACACCTACTACCAGTGGGGGGTCTATTACCGCGAAGACATCTTCAACGAGCTGGGCCTGACCGAGCCGACCACCTTCGACGAAGAGATCGCCAACTGCCAGGTGATCCTCGATTCGGGGCGCAAGTGCTACACCATCGGGACCAAGTTCCTGTGGACCGCCGGCGGCTGGTTCGACTACATGAACATGCGCACCAACGGCTTCGACTTCCACATGCAGCTCGCCCGGGGCGAGGTGGAATGGACCGATCCGCGCGTCCGCGAGACCTTCGCCAACTGGCGCAAGCTGATCGACATGGGCGCCTTCATCGACGACCACCAGTCCTATAGCTGGCAGGAAGCGCTGAACTTCATGATCGACGGCGAAGCCGCCGCCTACCTGATGGGCAACTTCGCCGTGGCGCCGCTGCGCGAGGCCGGTCTGAGCGACGATCAGATCGACTTCTACCAGTTCCCGATGATCGCCGACGTGCCGCAGGGCGAGGACGCCCCGACCGACACGTTCCATATCCCCTCGGGCGCCGAGAACAAGGAGGCCGCCCGCGCCTTCCTTCAGTTCGTGACTTCCCCCGATGTGCAGACCGAGATCAACTCGGGCGACGGGCTGGGTCAGCTGCCGGTCAACGCCAATTCCGGCGTCGATGCCGACGAGTTCCTCGAGCAGGGCTTCGAGATGCTGACGACCAATGCCGAAGGCGGTGTCGCGCAGTTCTTCGACCGTGACTTCCCGGCCGAAATGGCCTCGGTCGGCATGGAAGGCCTGCAGGAGTTCATGGTGTTCCCGGACAACCTGGACGACATCCTCGAGCGCCTCGAAGACGCGCGTCAGCGCATCTACGAGTAAACCTCCCGCCTCCCCCGGCCCGACCGGGGGAGGCACGCACGTTTGGCCCATCCGCAAGCCGCCCCACACCGGGCTTTCGCATGCGCCGATCCCAGCTGGAGATTCCCATGACATATGTATCCCCCCCTCCAGAGGCACGCTCCCGCGGCTGGTACAAGCGCAACGAAATCGCGGTCACGCCGTTCCTGTTCCTGATCCCGGCGGTGCTGTTCTTTGCGATCTACGTGATCATCCCCATCGGACAGAGCTTCTGGATCAGCTTTCACGAATGGGACGGGCTCGGCGACAAGACCTGGGTCGGCACGGCGAATTACGAACGCCTGTTGTTCGACGACCGCAAGTTCACCACCTCGTTCTGGAACAACATCAAGTGGCTGGTGCTCTACCTGCTGGCCATCCCCGGCGGGCTTTTCATCGCGCTGTTCCTGAACCAGACGGTGACGGGCATCCGGCTTTACAAGTCGCTGTTCTTCTTTCCCTTCGTCATCAGCCAGGTCGTCGTCGGCCTGGTCTTCTCGTGGTTCTACCTGCCGCGCGAAGGGCTGCTGAACGCCATCCTCGCCGTCTTCGGCGCGGGGCCGGTCAACATCCTGGGCGATCCCTCGACCGCGACCTACGGCATCATCGCCGCGGGCCTCTGGCCGCAGACGGCCTATTGCATGATCCTTTACCTGACCGGCCTCAACGCGGTCGATCCCGAACAGGTCGAGGCGGCGCGGCTCGACGGCGCCAAGGGCTGGCGAATGCTGTGGTACGTGATCCTGCCGCAACTGCGCCCGGCGACCTTCATCGCCTTCGTGGTGACCATCATCGGGGCGCTGCGGTCGTTCGACCTGATCTCGGTCATGACCAACGGGGGGCCGTTCGGATCGACCCGGGTGCTGTCGTTCTACATGTTCGAGGAATCGCTTTCGGAATTCGGCTTCCGCATGGGATATGGCGCCGCCATCGCCGTGGTCCTGTTCTTCATCATGCTCGGCTTCATCGTCTACTTCCTGTGGTCGATGTGGCGCGACGAGAAAGGGGCCCGCTGATGTTCCCGACACCCATCGCCAAGACCTCGCGCAGCTGGCAGATCACCTACCAGTCGATCCTGCCGCTGGCGCTGATCATGTGGCTGCTGCCGCTGCTCGCCGTGGCGCTGTTCTCGATCAAGCCGGATTCGGATTTTTCCACCGGCAATTACTGGGGCTGGCCGTCCAGCTTCGAGGGGTTCACCAACTACGGCAAGGTGTTCCTGGAATCGAACATGCCGCGGTATCTGCTGAACTCGCTGCTGATCACCATCCCGACGGTGGTGGGCGCGGTGGCGCTGTCCTGCATGGCGGGGTTCGCGCTGGGGGTCTATCGGTTCAAGGGCAACCTGCTGATCTTCTTCATGTTCATTGCCGGGAACTTCGTGCCGTTCCAGATCCTGATGGTGCCGGTCCGCGACCTGACCATCGGCATGAACCTCTATGACACCAAGACCGGGCTGGTGCTGTTCCACATCGCCTTCCAGACCGGGTTCTGCACGCTCTTCATGCGCAATTTCATCCGGGCCCTGCCGTTCCCGCTGATCGAGGCCGCGCGGGTCGAGGGCGTCGCCGAGTGGCGGATCTTCTGGTACGTGGTGCTGCCGTTGATGAAGCCCGCGCTGGCCGCGCTTGCGGTGCTGATCTTCACCTTCATCTGGAACGATTATTTCTGGGCGGTGGTCCTGACCCAGGGGCCCGATGCGCAGCCGGTCACCGCCGGGATCACCGAGTTCAACTCGCAGTATCGCGCCGCCTACCACCTCATGAGCGCCGGCAGCATCGTCGCCGCATTGCCGCCCGTGGCGATGTTCTTCCTGATGCAGAAGCATTTCATCGCCGGCCTGACCCTCGGAGCCGTAAAGTGACACAGACCTGGCGACTGGATGCCGGCAGGCAGACGCTTGCCTTCGCGTCCGACGGCGGAATGCCGCGCTGTATCTGGTGGGGGCCGCGCCTGCCGGAGGCAGAGGATCTGGACCAGCTTGCCGTGGCCGGCCGGATGGACATGTCGGGCGGCTGGCTGGACGTCCTGCCGCCCCTGACCCTCTGCCCGCTGTTGTCCGACGGCTGGCAGGGGCAGCCCGGGCTGACCGTCACCCGCGCGGGGGCCGAGATCCCGGCCCGTTTCGGCGGGTGCAGGGGTGCTGTCGAAGGCGACAGCCTCCGCCTGACCGTGCGCGATGCCGCCCATGGCCTGACCCTGATGGTCCTGTTCCGGGCCGAGCCTACCGGCCTGATCGCCGCCAGCACCCGGCTGGAGGCCGACGAGCCAGTCGAGGTCGCCTGGCTCGCCGCTCCCGTCCTGCCGGGGCCGAGCCTTGCGGACGAAATCATCGACGTCTCGGGCCGCTGGACCGGAGAATTCGCCCTCAACACGCTGCCCTGGACCCCCGGCATCCGCGCCCGCGAGGCGCGGACCGGGCGGTCGGGGCACGAGCATCCGCCCTTCGCCCTGTTCCCGGACCGCGGCGCAACGAACGCCGCCGGCACGGTGCGCGGCATGCATTACGGCTGGTCCGGCGGGCACCGGATGGTGGCCGAGGAGCTGCCCGACGGGCGCCGCCAGATCCAGTGGGGCCACGCGACCCGCAGCCTGGCCGCGGGCACGTCCTTCGAGACGGCGGACCTGTTGCTGAGTTTTTCGAACACGGGTCTCAATGGCTGCGGCATGGTGATGCAGTGGCATATCCGCGACCACATCGTGCAATGGCCGCAACCCGACCGGCCGCGTCCGGTGCATTACAATTGCTGGGAGGCGATCTACTTCGACCACGACCTTGCCGCGCTCAGCGACATCGCCGAGCATGCAGCCGACCTCGGCGCCGAACGGTTCGTGCTGGACGACGGCTGGTTCGGTCGGCGCGACGACGACACCACCAGCCTTGGCGACTGGGACATCGACCGGCGCAAGTGGCCGGACGGGCTGACGCCGCTGATCGACAAGGTCCACAGCCTGGGCATGACCTTCGGCCTGTGGTTCGAGCCCGAGATGGTGAACCCCGACAGCGACCTCTACCGCGACCATCCGGACTGGGCGCTTGGGCCGGCGGACCAGATCATGGGGCGCCACCAGATGGTGCTGGATCTGAGCCTGCCGCAGGTGCGTGATTACCTCTTCGACAAGATCGCCGCCGTGCTCTGGGGGCATGACATCGACTACATCAAGTGGGATCACAACCGCCTGTTGCCGGTGGTCGAGGCCGCGCAGACCGACGGCGCCTACGCGCTGTTCAACCGGCTGCGCGAGGCCTTCCCGCAGGTCGAGATCGAGAGCTGCGCCTCGGGCGGCGGGCGGATCGACACCGGCATCCTCGCGCGGACGCACCGGGTCTGGCTGTCCGATTCCAACGACGCGCTGGAGCGGCTGCGGATGCAGCACGACGCGGCGCTGTTCCTGCCCTCGGCGATCACCGGCAGCCACGTGGGCCCGCGGCACTGCCACACCTCGGGGCGCATCCTGTCCATGAGCTTTCGCGCCCGCGTCGCCGCCCAGCGGCACATGGGCTTCGAGATGGATCCGCGCGAGCTGACCGAGGACGAGACGGCGACGCTGAAGGCCGTGACAGCCTGGTACAAGGCCAACCGCGACTGGATGATGGCCGGTGACATCCTGCGGCTCGACACCGCCGATCCGTCAGTGACGGCGGAATTGCAACGCAGCGCCGACGGCGCCCGCTTCGTCGTCTTCGCCGGTCAGGCCGAGGCCCCGGAGCAGGCGATCCCCCGCCCGTTGCGCCTTGCGGGGCTGGAGCCGGAGGCGCTTTACGAAATCAGCCTGCTGAACCCCGAAGATGCCGCACGGCAAAGCCGCGGGCCCGTCGCCCTACGGGACGGGCCGTTGAGGCTAAGCGGCCGCGCCCTCATGGACGGCGGCCTCAACCTGCCCGTGGCCTGGCCCGGAACCATGTGGATGGTCGAAGGAAAACGCCTGTGAACATGTCTGTCCGCCCCCCGTTCTGCCAAACCCTGTACGAGGCCGCCCGATGACAGACCCGGACTGGATCGCGGTCGACTGGGGCACGACCCACCTGCGCGGCTGGGCGATGGCGGACGACGGCTCGGTTCTGGCCAGCGCGACGTCGGATCGCGGCATGGGGCAGCTCGCGCCCTCGGAATTCGAGCCCGCCCTGCTGGACCTGATCAAGGACTGGCGCACGGACGTGCCGGTCATCGCCTGCGGCATGGTCGGCTCCCGCCAGGGCTGGGTCGAGGCGCCGTATGCCGCCGTCCCGTCGCCGCCCCTCGGCGCGGGCCGGGCCGTCGCGATGACGCAGACGCCGGGCCTGAGCGTCCATGTCATTCCCGGCTTGAAACAGCTTGACCCGGCGGATGTCATGCGCGGCGAAGAGACCCAGATCGCCGGGTTCCTCGCCATGAACCCGGGCTGGGACGGCGTGCTGTGCCTGCCCGGAACCCATACGAAATGGGCGCATGTCAGCGCGGGCGAGGTGGTCTCGTTCCAGACCTTCATGACCGGCGATCTCTTTGCCGCGATCTCGGGTCATACTGTGCTGCGCCACTCGGTCGGCGGCGATGGCTGGGACGAGGGCGCCTTCGATGCGGCGCTCTCCGACGCCATGGCGCATCCCGCCCGCCTCGCCGCACGGATGTTTTCGCTGCGGGCCGACGGGCTGCTCCACGGGCTTGGCGCACCCGAGGCGCGTGCCCGCCTCTCCGCGCTGCTGATCGGCGCGGAACTTGCCGCTGCGCGCCCCTATTGGCTGGGCCAGAACATCGGCGTGATCGGCGCCGGCAGCCTTGCCGCGCTCTACATCCGGGCGCTTGCCGCGCAGGGGGCGCCCGCCGTTCAGGCCAATGGCACGGCCGTCACCATCGCCGGGCTGATCGCGGCCCGCAACCGCATCAAGGAGACCTCATGACACGTCCCCTCATCGCCATCCTTCGCGGCATCACGCCTACCGAAGCGCTCGACATCTGCGGCGCGATCATCGACGCGGGGATCTCGACCATCGAGGTGCCGCTGAACTCTCCGCAGCCCTACGAGTCGATCGCCGCCATGGCCCGCGCCTTCGGCGACCGGGCCGTGATCGGGGCCGGCACGGTGCTGAGCACGCAGGACGTGGCCCGGGTCAAGGACGCCGGGGGCCGGATCGTGGTGTCGCCCAATTGCGATGCGGAGGTGATCCGCGCGACCGTCGCGGCCGGCCTGGAAAGCTGGCCGGGGGTGATGACGCCGACCGAGTGTTTCGCCGCGATCAAGGCCGGTGCCACGGGATTGAAGTTCTTTCCCGCCACGCTCGTCGGCCCGGACGGCATCAAGGCCATGCGCGCGGTGCTGCCGCCCGCCCTGCCGGTCTATGCCGTGGGCGGGGCCGGGCCGTCGAATTTCGCGCAATGGATCGCCGCGGGCGCTGACGGGTTCGGGATCGGCACCGCGCTCTATACCCCCGGGCTTTCGGCGTCGGACGTGGCCGACCGCGCCGCCGTCATCGTCTCGGCCTATGACAAGGCCATCGCATGACCACGCCTTTGAAACGCACCCTTGGCGTCTGCTATTACCCGGAACATTGGGACGAGGCCGTCTGGGCCGAAGACGCCCGCCGCATGGCCGAAACCGGGATCACCTGGGTCCGCATCGGCGAATTTGCCTGGAGCCGGATGGAGGCGCAGCCCGGCGTTCTGACCTGGGACTGGCTCGACCGCGCGATCGAGACGCTCGGCGCGCATGGTCTGAAGGTCGTGCTGGGCACCCCGACGGCCACGCCGCCGCGCTGGATGATCGACAGGCACCCCGACATGCTGGCCGTCGATGCCGAGGGCCGGCCGCGCAAGTTCGGCTCTCGCCGGCATTACTGTTTTTCGCACAAGGGCTACCGCGAGGAATCGCGCCGGATCGCCCGCCTCATGGCCGAGCGCTATGGCCGCAACCCGCACGTGGCCGCTTGGCAGACCGACAACGAATACGCCTGCCACGACACCGTCATCAGCTATTCCGACGCCGCCCGCGCGGGGTTCCGCGACTGGCTGGCCCAGCGATACCAGAGCCCCGATGCGCTCAACCGCGCGTGGGGCAACGTGTTCTGGTCGATGGACTACGACAGCTTCGACCAGATCGACCTGCCCAACCTGACGGTGACGGAACCGAACCATCCGCATGTGCTGGCGTTCCGGCGCTATTCCTCGAACATGGTGGTGGCGTTCAACCGCATCCAGACCGACGAGATCCGCAAGCATTCCGACGCGCCGATCTCGCACAACTACATGGGCCGGGTCACGGATTTCGACCATTTCAAGGTGGGCGCCGACCTCGATATCGCGACCTGGGACAGCTACCCCCTCGGCTTTCTGTCCGACCGGATCGAGGGCACAGCCGATTACAAGCTGGCCTTCCTGCGCCAGGGCCACCCGGACAACCAGGCCTTTCACCACGACCTCTACCGGGCGGTGGGGGCGATGCGCAGCGGTGTCTCGCCCGCCGAGGGGCGCTGGTGGGTGATGGAGCAACAGCCCGGCCCGGTGAACTGGGCGCCGTGGAACGCGGCCCCGCTGCCGGGGATGTGCCGTCTCTGGGCGTGGGAGGCCTTTGCCCACGGGGCGGAATGCGTGAGCTACTTTCGCTGGCGGCAGGCGCCGTTTGCCCAGGAACAGATGCACGCGGGCCTTCTGCGCCCCGACAGTGCGCCGGCGCCCGCGCTGGGCGAGGCCGCACGGGTGGCAATTGAGCTGGCCGAGATGCCCGGCGTCGGGACCGCCCGGGCCGAGGTCGCGCTGGTCTTCGACTACGAGAGCGACTGGGCTTGGGCCGCGCAGGTTCAGGGGCAGGATTTCGGGTTCTGGCGTCTGGCGTTCGCGGCCTACCGGGCCTGCCGCCGCGCGGGGCTGAACGTCGATATCCTGCGCCCCGACACCGCCGACCTGTCGGCCTACAAGCTGGTGCTGGGGCCGGGGCTGATGCATTTGTCCGACCCGCTGAGGGCGGGGCTTGCAGCGTTCGACGGCATCGCCCTGCTGGGTCCGCGCAGCGACACCAAGACCGATGAGCTGTCGATCCCGACGCCCATGGGCCCCAATGTGCCGGGCCTCGACGTGACCGTCGCCCTGACCGAAAGCCTGCCGCCTGGGGCCGAGGTCGCGCTCGCAGGGGGCGGCCGCTTCCTGCACTGGTTCGAGCATCTGGAGGGCGAGGCGGAGGTTGTGCTGCGGACCGCCGCGGGCCAGCCCGCGATGGTCGGCGCAGGCGGGCTGCGGTATCTGGCGGGCTGGCCGGACGACGCCACCTTCGACGCGATCCTGGCCGCCCAATGTGCCGAGGCGGGGGTTGCCACGACGCCGATGCCCGAGGGGCTGCGCCTGCGCGACACCGACACGCATCGGTTCGTCTTCAACTACGCCGCCAAGCCGCAGACCTGGAACGGGGTGGAGATTCCGGCTGCAGGGGTCCATTGGGACGCCTTGCCCTAAAGCAAGCGCCTCGCCGAAAGGAAACCGCATGACCACGACCCTGATCGTGCTCGCCCACCCCGAGCGCCGGTCCTTCAACGGCGCCTGGGCCGATGCCACCGACCGCGCCCTGCGCGGGCAGGGCGACTCCGTGCTTTGGTCCGACCTCAACGCGATGGGGTTTGATCCGGTCGAGGCGCCGTCGCATTATGATCGGCCGGGCGACCCGGCCCCCTTCGACGTGCTCAAGGCGCAAGAGGCGGCGGCCAAGGCGAACGCCCTGCCGGCGGACGTGACCGCCGAGATCGACAAGATCAGGCGGGCCGACCGCATCGTTTTTCACTTTCCGCTGTGGTGGTTCGCGCCGCCCGCGATGCTCAAGGGCTGGTCCGAGCGGGTTCTGGCCAACGGGGCGCTGCATGACGCCGACGAACGCTTCGATGCCGGGCGGTGCCGGGGCAAGACGGCGCTGTTCTGTGTCACGACCGGGTCGAAGGCCGCCGAGAGCGGGCACGACGGCAAGGAGGGCGACGTCTCCATGCTGCTCTGGCCACTGGCCTATACCCTGCGCTACCTCGGCTTCGACGTGCTGGAGCCGCGGGTGGTTCACGGCGTGCACGGCTATCACAAGGGCGCGGCAAAGCAGGCGCTGGAGCAGCGGCTGCACGCCGTGCTAGAGGACCACCCCAAGACCATCGCAGACTTCGACCGGTTGCCAAGGATCGCCTTCAACCGCGATACAGAGTTCGATGCCGACGGCCGTTTGCGGCCCGAAGCCCACAGCCATTCGCTGTTCATCCGGCACCGGCCCTGAGGCCCCGCCGCACACGGAAGGGATTGACGCCGCCGCGCGGGGTTGGGACCACGCGGGCATGATGGACACCCTGCCTATCGACGCGGTGCTGCCCGATCTCGTGGCCGCCCTGCGGTCCGCGGGCCGGGCCGTGCTGCAAGCGCCGCCCGGCGCGGGCAAGACCTCGCGCGTGCCGCTGGCCCTGCTGGACGAGGTGCCGGGCAAGATCCTGATGCTGGAGCCGCGCCGCCTTGCCGCCCGCGCGGCCGCCGAACGGTTGGCCGAGACGCTGGGCGAGCGGCCGGGCGGCACCGTTGGCTACCGGATGCGCGGCGACAGCGTGCAGGGCGCGCGGATCGAGGTGGTGACCGAGGGGATCCTCACGCGGATGCTGCAATCGGATCCGGGTCTTGCGGGCGTCGGCTGCCTGATCTTCGACGAGTTCCACGAGCGCTCGCTCAATGCCGATCTGGGGTTGGCCCTGGCGTGGGAGGTCCGCGGGGCCCTGCGCGAGGATCTGTGGCTGGTGGTCATGTCCGCGACGCTGGACGCGGCCCCGGTGGCCGAGATGCTGGACGCCGCGCCTGTCATCACCTCTCAGGGGCGCAGCTTTCCGGTCGATCTGCGGTATCTCGACCGGCCGCTTGGCACCGGCGCCCGGATCGAGGGCCCGACGGCGGACCTGGTGGTCAGCGCAATGGCCGAGACCGAGGGCGGCGTGCTGGTCTTCCTGCCCGGCGAGGGCGAGATCCGCCGCGTGGCCGCGCGTCTTGCCGGGCGGTTGCCCGGGGACGCGGTTCTGCGGCCGCTCTATGGCGCGTTGCCCTTCGCGGACCAGCGGCGGGCGATCCGGCCCGAGGAGCATGGCCGCAAGGTCGTGCTGGCGACCTCCATCGCCGAGACCTCGCTGACGATCGAGGACGTGCGCGTGGTGGTCGATGCCGGCCGGGCGCGACGGGCGCGGTTCGATCCGAACTCCGGCATGTCGCGACTTGTGACCGAACGCGTCACCCGGGCCGAGGCCGAACAACGCGCCGGCCGCGCGGGCCGTGTGGCGCCCGGGGTCTGCTACCGGCTCTGGACGAAAGGCGAGGCGGGCGCGCTTGCCGCGTTTCCCCCCGCCGAGATCGAGGCGGCAGATCTGGCCCCGCTCGCGCTGGAACTTGCGGCCTGGGGCAGTGACGCGCTTGCGTTTCTCACCCCGCCGCCGGTCGGCACGATGGCCGAGGCGCGAGCGCTGCTCTCTGACCTCGGGGCGCTGGACCGCGGCGGACGCATCACGGACCATGGCCGCAGGTTGGCGCAGCGGCCGGTTCATCCGCGCCTCGGCCATCTGCTGGAGATCGCGGGCCGCGACGCCGCCCCGCTGGCCGCGCTGCTGTCGGACCGCGATCCGATCCGGGGCGCGGGCGCCGATGTCGCGCACCGGCTCGCGGCCCTGCGCGGGCGCTACAACGGCCCCGGGGAGGTCAACCGCGCGGGGCTGGAGCGCATCCGGGCCGAGGCAAAACGCCTGGCTTCCGGCCTCTCGCGGGGCGGTGACCTGACGCCGGGCCAGATGGCCGCGCTTGCCTATCCCGACCGGATCGGGCTGCGCCGCAAGGGGGATCTGCCGCGCTATGTGCTGTCGGGGGGCAAGGGCGCGGTGCTCGATGCCAAGGATCCGATGGCGGGCGGGCGGCTGATCGTGGCGCTGGACCTGGACGGCGACACGCAGGAGGCGCGGGTGCGCCTGGCTTGCGCCCTGAGCGAGGCGGAGCTGCGCGAGGTCGCCGGCGACCGGATCTTCTGGGACGACATCTGCGTCTGGTCCCGTCGGGACCGGCGCGTGCTCGCGCGGCGGCAGGAGCGGCTGGGGGCGCTGGTGCTGGACGACCGCGCCTGGACCGACGCCGAACCGGAGGCCGTCGCGCGGGCCATGTGCGCCGGGATCCGCGACCTGGGGCTGGGACTGACGGGCGCCGCCGCGCGGTTCCGCGCACGGGTGGAGCTGGTGCGCGCCTCGGGCGTGGACCAGCCCGAGATGACGGATGCCGCGCTGGCCGAGGGGCTGGAGGGCTGGCTCGCGCCCCACCTCGCCGGGGTGCGGACCGCCGAGGCCTGGCGCAGCTTCGATCCGCTGCCCGCCCTGCGCGCGATGCTGGACTGGGACCGGATGCAGGCGGTGGACAAGGCCGCACCGGCCAAATACCGGACCCCGCTCGGCCGCGAGGCGGCCATCGACTACGAGGGCGAGCACCCTGCCATCTCCGTGCGTCTGCAAGAGATGTTCGGGGTCACGCGGCACCCGGTGGTGGCTGGGCGGCCGTTGCGCATCACGCTGCTGTCGCCGGGGCAGAAGCCGGTGCAGGTGACCATGGATCTGCCCGGGTTCTGGGCGTCGAGCTATGCCGACGTGCGCAAGGACATGCGCGGTCGCTACCCCAGGCATCCCTGGCCCGAGGACCCGACCGAGGCCAGCCCGACCCTGCGGGCCAAGCCGCGCACCTGAGCCGCGCGGATCAGGAGGCCTGGTACATACCTTCGTATATCGGCACCAGCGTCTCGTGGTCGAACAGCGAGCTGACGCTGGTGCCGTTCCAGATGTTGAGGATCGCCTGCGCGAACATCGGCGCGGTCGGCACGATGCGGATCTGCGGGCAGGCCTTGACCGCCTCGGTCGGCTCGATGCTGTCGGTGATGACGAGGCTCTTCATTACCGAACTGGAGATCCGCTCGACCGCCGGGCCGGAGAGGACGCCGTGGGAGATGTAGGAATGCACCTCGGTCGCGCCGTTCTCGATCAGGACCTCGGCGGCCTTGCACAGGGTGCCCGCGGTGTCGGCGATGTCATCGACGATGATGCAGCGCTTGCCGGTCACGTCGCCGATGATGGTCATCTCGGCCACCTCGCCCGGCTTTTCCCGGCGCTTGTCCACGATCGCCAGGGGCGCGTTGATCCGGGTGGCCAGTTCGCGGGCGCGGGCGACGCCGCCGACGTCGGGCGAGACCACCATCACGTCGGACATGTCCTTGAAATGGTGCTTGATATCCAGCGCGAAGACCGGTGAGGCATAGAGGTTGTCGACCGGGATGTCGAAGAAGCCCTGGATCTGGGCGGCGTGCAGATCCATCGTCAGCACCCGCTCGATCCCGGCCTCGTGGATCAGGTTGGCGACCAGCTTGGCCGAAATCGGCGTCCGCGCCTTGGTGCGCCGATCCTGCCGGGCATAGCCGAAATAGGGGATCACCGCGGTGATCCGGGCGGCGGAGGAGCGTCGCAGGGCATCGGTGATGACCAGAAGCTCCATCAGGTTGTCGTTCGCCGGCCGCGAGGTCGACTGGATGATGAACATGTCTTCGCCGCGCACGTTCTCGAACACCTCGACGAAGATCTCGCCGTCGTTGAACCGTTCGACCCGTGCGTCGACCAGCCCGACGCTCATGCCGCGGTGCATGGACATCCGCCGGGCGACGGCCCGTGCGAGGGGCAGGTTCGCATTGCCTGAGATGAGCTTGGGTTCGATGATGCTGGGCATGGGCGGTCCTCGGGCGGGGCGGTGACGATTCCGTGGCGTTGACACCGCCTAGCACACACCTAGGGTTGCGCAAGCTCTTGAGAGCGCAGGGGGGGCACATGCCACATATCGATTACTTCTTCACGCCGATCTCTCCGTATACATATCTTGCCGGCAACGGGCTGGAGGAGATCGCGGCAAGGCACGGCGCAACGATCACCTACAAGCCGCTCGATATCATCAGCCTCTATGCCCGGACAGGTGGCATCGCGCCCAAGGACAGGCACCCCAGCCGGATGGAATACCGGGCACAGGACCTGCTGCGGTCGGCGGCCAAGCTGGGTTTGCCGTTCAACCTTCGGCCAGCCTTCTGGCCGACAAATGCCGCGCCTTCGTCCTACGCGATCATCGCCGCGCAGGCCGCCGGCGGCGGCGATGTCGGCGCACTCTGCCAGGCGCTGCTGCGGGCCTGCTGGGTCGAGGAGCAGGACATCGCGCAGGACGCGGTGATCCGCGCGGCGCTCGAGGGCGCGGGCTTCGATCCGGGCCTCGCGGATTCGGGGCTGCTGAGCGGCGCCGAAACCTATGCCGCCAACCTTGAGGAAGGCGCGATGCGGGGCGTGTTCGGCGCGCCGTTCTACCTGGTGGCAGAGACCGACGCGCGGTTCTGGGGCCGGGACAGGCTCGAAGACCTGGACCTGCACCTTTCCGGCAAGATCTGACGGTCCCTCAGGTCGGCGACGGGCGGGCCGGCTCAGGCGGCGCCGCTGGCCACGGCCTGCGTCAGGTGGCTGATGAAGGTATCGACGGCCGTGTCGGTCATCGACCAGTCACAGACGAAGCGGCCGGTCAGCAGGGCGTCGGGATCGGCGCCCTCCAGGCTGCCTTCGGTGATGTAATACGTGGCCCCCGCCGCCTTGAGCGCGGCATGAAGCCGGCGCGGCCAGCGCACGAAGATCATGTTGGCCTGCGGTTCGGCGACGAAACTGTCCCCGAGACCGGCGGCGCGGATCCCGTCCACAAGCCGGGCACAGGCCCGGTTCGCGTGGCCGGCCAGTTCAAGCCAGAGATCGTCCGCAAGGTATCCCTGCATCTGCGCCGACAATGTCCGGTGCTTGGAAAAGAGATGGCCCGCGCGCTTGCGGCGCAGTTCCAGCTGCCAGCTGTCTTCGGGATCGAACTGGATGCAGGCCTCGGCGGCGAGGCAGCCGTTCTTGGTGCCGCCGAAGCTGACCGCGTCGATCCCGGCCTTCCAGGTCATCTCGGCCGGGGTGCACCCCAGCACGCTCAGCGCATTGGCGAAGCGGGCGCCGTCGAGATGGGTCCGCAGCCCGTAGGCGCCGGCCACCTCGGTGATCCCGGCGATCTCGGCGGGGGAGTAGACCGTCCCGAGCTCCGTCACCGAGGTCAGCGACACTGGCCCGCGCTGGGGCGAGTGGACGCCGCCGCCCCGGGTCTCGAGCGCATCGGCCAGTGTTTCGGCCGTCATCTTGGCACCGACGGAGCGGACATGGGACAGGGACGCGCCACCCGACATCGCCTCGACCGCGTTGCACTCGTCCTCCGAAATATGGCTCTCGGGGGTGCAGAAGATCGTTTCCCATGGGTGCGACAGGGTGGCGAGCAGCAGGGCGTTGGCGGCGGTGCCGGTCGAGACCAGGTGCACGGCCGCCCGGGGCGCCTCGAAGATCTGGCGGATCCTGGCCTGGACCGCATGGGTCAGATCGTCCTGACCGTAGCCCATGAGGTAGCCCTCGTTGGCGTCGACCATCGCCTGCATGATCGCCGGATGGGCCGGGCCGCTGTTGTCGGAGGCAAAAAACATCAAGGTTCCTCGATAATGTGATCTTCCCAATCGTCTTCGTGGACGTCAAACTCGGACACGGTCAAGCCCTGGACCGAGATTCCGGCGTCATGAACTGACTTTGGGTCACCCGAAACCAGCGGGTGCCAGTGAAACAGGTCACGGCCCTCGTGGATCAGGCGGTAGGCGCAGGTCGACGGCAGCCAGTAGAGATGCTCCGGGATCGTCTGCGGGGTCAGGCGGATGCAGTCGGGCACGAAGCTGTGGCGGTTCTCGTAATGGGCGCAACGGCAGGTGGCATCGTCCAGCAGGCGGCAGGCCACGCGGGTCAGGGCGACCTCGCCGGTCTCGTCATCCTCGAGCTTGTTCAGGCAACATTTGCCGCACCCGTCGCAGAGTGCCTCCCATTCCCGGTCGGACATCTTGCTGAGCGGCTTGGTCCGCCAATAGCCCTCGCGCAGGCCCTCGCGGTCGATGGCGTCAGACATGGGGCTGCTCAACCGGCGGGGTCGCGGCGAGGATCTCGCGGGCCTGCGCACAATCCGCGTCCATCTGGGCGATGAGCGCGTCGACCCCGTCGAACTTCAACTCGGGGCGCAGGTAGTCCACCAGCGCGACCGAGACATGGGCGCCGTAGAGGTCGCCGGTGAAGTCGAAGAGGTAGGTCTCGCAATTGGCGGTGTTGACGCCGAAGGTGGGCCGGACGCCGATCGAGGCGGCGCCGCCGTAGCTGCCGGCATGGGGGCCGGTCAGCACGTCGATGCGGACCGCGTAGACCCCGAAAAGCGGCGGATGCAGCCCGGCGATGGACATGTTCGCCGTCGGATAGCCCAGGTCGCGGCCGCGCTGGTCCCCCTTGATGACCGCGCCCTCGATGCGATGCCAATGGCCCAGCATGGCGGCGGCGTCGCGCGGGCGGCCTTCGCTGAGGGCGCGACGGATCGCGGTCGAAGAGACCTCGGTCGCGCCCAGGTTGACCAGAGGGGCGATGGTGACCCCGAAGCCCAGGTCCTTGCCGAGCGCCTGCAGGCTGACGGCGCTGCCTGTCCGGTCCTTGCCGAAGTTGAAGTCGGCGCCGATGAACACATGGGAAACGCCGAGCGCGTCGCGCAGGATGTCGGCGGCGAAATCCTCGGGGCTGAGTGCCGCGAGGGCGGGCGTGAACGGCAATTCATAAAGCACGTCGACGCCGATCTTGGCCAGGCGGTTGGCCCTGGCCTCGGCGTTCATCAGGCGGAAGGGCGGGCTGTCGGGCGCGAAATGGCTGCGCGGGTGTGGCTCGAACGTCAGGACGCCAAGGGGGGCGTCGGTCGCGCGGGCCACGTCGCGGGCCATGTCGATGACAGCCCGGTGGCCCTGGTGGACACCATCGAAATTGCCGATCGCCACGGCGGCGCCGCGGTTCTCGGCGGTGATGGAGAATGTGCCTCGTAGGATGCGCATGGATCGGGAGGTAGCGCCGACGGGGGCGGGGCGCAAGGCGGCGCTTGTGCCGCCGATCCGCAAAGAGGGCGCGGGTGCCGTGGAGGACCTTGGCGAAAGGTGCGCGTCAGTCGAACTTGGCCGAGGGGGCGAGGACGAGGGCCTCACCGGCCAGCACGGGCTTGCCGTCCACCACACAGCGGGTGTCGAGGGTCACCCGGCGGCGGGAATGGTCGATCGCGGTGACCGTGACCTCGGCCGTGACCCGGTCGCCGGGGCGGACGGGGGCCAGGAATTTCAGGCTTTGGCCGAGGTAGACCGCGCCGTGGCCGGGCAGCTGCTCTCCGATGACGGCCGAAACAAGGCCCGCCGTGAGCATCCCGTGGGCAATGCGGCCTTCGAAGATCGTGTCCTGGGCATAGTCATCATCCAGGTGGACCGGGTTGTGATCTGTCGAGACCTCGGCAAACAGGGAGATGTCGCGGTCGGTGATTTCCTTGGTCAGGGACCGGGTCATGCCGATCTCGATGTCTTCGATGCAAATCGTGCCGCGGGGGAGATTGTCGAGCATGTGTGGATCCGGTGAGTAATAAAAGTTCTAAATAGATAGGCGTCTGGAAACTTTATTACTCACCGATGTGAGGATAGTCAAGGTCGGCCTTGCGTCGGAGGGCGGGAGCCTCCGGCGGGAGTTTTTGGGCCAAGATGAAGCTGTCTAGCGCAGGGCGCCGATGGCGTAGGTCGGGGTGACGCGGTTTTCGGACACGAATGTCCGGAGCGCGTCGGGGTCGGGTTGGCGGTCGGTCCGGGTCTCTGTCGCGGCGAGCCCGCCGGTGACGAAGAGCGAATCGACGTCTTCCTGTTGTGCGCCCAGAATGTCGGTCAGAATTCCGTCGCCGATCGCGAGAATGCGCGGGTCCGCCACGGCGCCGGGCAGCGCGGCATAGCGGCGGCGGGCGAGGTCGTAGATCGGCGGGTGGGGCTTGCCGAAGTAGAGGCTTTCGCCGCCCATCTCGGAATAGAGCTGGGCGAGGGCGCCGGCACACCATTCCCGTTCGTCGCCGCGGTCCACGACGACGTCGGGATTGGCGCAGAGCAGCTTGAGCCCCTTCTGCTTGGCCGCGAGGAAGGTCGGGCGGTAGACGGCGGGGTCGGCGTAGCGGTCGGCCGGCCCGCAGCAGACGATGCCCTCGGCTTCGTCGAGAGCGGTGCGGGTGATCTCGAGCGGCTCGTCGATGAGGGCCATGGGCTCGAAGAAGCTCAGATCGGTGTCTTCGCCGATAAAGTAGACCTTCTGGCCGACCGCGCCGTTGAACATCGCCGCGCGGGCGCTGTCGCCGGAGGTGGCGACGGCATCCCAGGCGTCGGACGGAATGCCGAGATCCGTGATCTGTTGCTCGACCGGGCCGCGTGGGCGTGGCGCGTTGGTCACGAGGATCACCCGTGCGCCCGACGCCCGCAGCGCCTGCATCGCCGCCACGGCGTCGGGGAAAGCCCGCAGGCCGTTGTGCATGCAGCCCCAGAGGTCGACGAACGCGACGTCATAGGCCCCGCCGATCTCGGCGAGGCTCTCGATGATCCGGACCACGTCGATCAGACCTTGAGCGCGGGAATGATCTGTTTCTTGCGGCTCATGACCCCAGGGAGGACCACGGTATCGCCCTCGACGGTGGCGCCGAAGCTCTTTTCCGCCACGGTTTTCACGCGGTCGTTGGGGATCAGCATCGTCGCTTCCTCGTTGAGGATGTCGACCACGAAGAGCAGCACCTCGTCGGCGCCGTCCTCGGCGGCCACGGTGCCCATGGCCTCCAGCAGGCTGGCCTTGCGGTCGAGGACCGTGGCGGGGGACGTGGTCTCGAGCACGGAGACGCGGAACTTGGTGCCGTCGACCTCGTATTCCTTGCTGTCCATGCGCAGGAGCTCCGCGTCCGAGAAGGACGAGACGTCGGATTTGGCGGCGAACATCTCGGCGGCATACTCGGGGATCGAGATGCCAAGCTCGGTCGCCAGCGCCTCGGCCAGGGCCTTGTCCACCTCGGTCGTCGTGGGCGAGCGGAATTCCAGCGTGTCGGACAGGATGCAGGACAGCATCAGGCCCTTGATGCCCTCGGGCATTTGGTCCGCGTGGTCGCCCATCATCTGGTGCATGATCGTGGCGGTGCAGGCGAGCGGGCGGATGGTGATGTCGATCGGGCCCTTGGTCTCGATCCCGCCGGTCAGCTTGTGGTGGTCGATGATCGAGCGGATGTCGGCGCCATTGATGCCTTCGGGCAGTTCCGCCGGGTTGTTGGTGTCGACGATGACGACCGGCTGGCCCTCGGGGAGGCCGTCGAGCACGGCAGGCGCCTCAAAGCCCCAGCGCTGGGCCACGAAGGCGGCCTCGGTGTTGGGCGTTCCGAGCAGGCGGGCCTCGGCCGCCTCGCCACGGATCTCGGAGAGATACCAGGCCCAGATGAGGGGGGAGCCGGTGGAATCTGTGTCGGGGGCCTTGTGGCCGAAAACGAGTGTGGTCATGGGTCAGCCTGATCTACTTTGCATGGGTGATTTCGAGCGCCTTATAAGAGCGGGCCGGGGGCCTGTCACCCCCGCGCCGCAGAGGCGGGGATTGATCGCCGACGCAAGGTCGGCTTCTGTCGTCCCCATGCCGGACCCGAAACCTTCCGCCCCGCGCGAGGCCGACCTTTACCCCGCCGTGAAGGCACATCTCGAAAGCCAGGGCTACGAGGTGAAGGGCGAGGTGGGTGCCGCCGACGTGGTCGCCGTCCGCGAGGCAGAGCCGCCGGTCGTGGTCGAGCTCAAGCGCGGCTTCAGCCTTGCGCTGTTTCATCAGGCGGTGGCGCGGCAGGCCGTGACCGACCTTGTCTATGTGGCGGTCCCGAGGCCGGGGCAGGCCAGCCTCAAGCGGAACCTCGGCCTGGCCCGCCGGCTGGGGCTGGGTGTCATGACCGTTCGCGCACAGGACGGACGGGTGGAGGTGCTGTGCGATCCCGGGCCGTTCACCCCGCGCAAGTCGCCGAAGAAGACCGCCAGGCTGCTTCGGGAATTCGAGCGCCTGCGGGGCGATCCCAACGCGGGCGGGGCCACGCGCCACGGCATCGTCACCGGATACCGCCAGGATGCCCTCGCCTGTGCCCGGTTCCTGGCCGTACACGGCGCCTCGAAGGCCGCGAGGGTCGCGGAATGGACGGAGGTCCCGAAGGCGCGGCAGATCATGGCCGACAATCACTATGGCTGGTTTCTGCGCCGGGACCGCGGGATCTATGACCTCTCCGCCGCGGGCCGCAAGGGGCTGGGGGACTGGGGCGAGGACTGACCCGCCCCCTGGGCCTAGCGCTCCAGCGGTGTCACGTCCCAGCCGGCCTGGTCGAGCAGGCGCAGGAGGCCGGTCTCTCCCGGCAGGTGCAGGGCGCCAACGGCGATGAGGATATCGCGCTCGGGCGCGGCGGCGATCTCCTGCATCCAGGCGATGTTACGCTCTGTCAGCAGTGCGTCGGCGCTGAGCTGGAACATGGCGTCGGCCTCGGCGCGGGTGGTGCCGGGGGCGCGATAGGTGGCGATGCGGGACATGGCCCAGATCTCGGCGGTGCGGCCGGCGAAGTAGCCGTCGAGCATGGCGACGAAGGATTGCGCCTGAAGCTCGGCGGGCCCCACCGCCAGGCGCAGCATCTCCAGCTGCTCGTCCATGGTGCTTTGCGAGAAGATCGACAGGACGGTCTCCCATGGCTCCAGCGCCCGCATCGGAAGGCCCAGGGCCTCGGCCTCCTGCATGATCATGTGGTCAAGGCCACGCCGGCCGGCCATGACATCCGGCATCACGCAGGGCGGCATGGCGAGGGACAGGGTCAGATACCAGGGGCGCATCTTGGCGGCCATGAAGGCGGGGATCTGGCGGGCGGCGGCGGCCTCGGCGAGATCCTGCCAGATCGCCGTGGGCAGCAGCTCTGGCAGGGTGGGCCCATCTGTGATGACGATGCGCGACGGGTCGGCGGCCAGAGCGTCCTGCATCGCCTGTTCCTCCGCCGGCGTGATCTCGACCAGCAGGGCGTCGGCGTCCGCCAAAAGCGGCCGGGCCCGGTCCATCAGCGCGGGGAGCCGGGGGTCGTAGGCATGCATGGTGCCGATCAGCGTGAGCGCCTGCTCGCCTTTTCGGGCCTGCCAGAACAGCCCCTCTGCGAAGGGGGCGGCGGCGACCTCGGCCGCGATCTCGGCCCGTTCGGCGGCCGTCAGGAGGTCGGCGAAGCTGTCGCCGGTGCACTGGGCGCGGGCCGCCGTGGCGGGCAGGACAGCCAGCAGAAGGCCGGTGAGCAGGAGGGCGAGCGTAGGACGCGGCATGGGTCTTCCCGTCAAGAGTGTGAGGATGAGCGTAGCGGGAGGTCGCCGCGGGCTCAATCACCCGCCCCGCCGGTCAGGCCGGGCGGGGCGGGTCGGCCAGGCGTTCGCCCAACCGGATGAGCAACCGGCCGAGCCGCACCCTGAGCGGGTCGCCCCGGGGGTCGGGGCGCGGCGGCGCGCTGTGCGCGATCCGGGCCAACGAGGACGGCGGCGCGATGGGCGCGGGCAGAAGGTCGTTGTCCGCCAGTACGTCCAGGGACAGCCGTTCGGGCAGGCTGCGGACCGGCACGGACCGCGCCGGGCGGGGTTTCAATACGGGCGAACCCACCCGTGACGGGGGGATAAAGAACGTGGGATGCATGGGGCACCTGTCATGTCGCGTATCAGAAGAAACGTGCGACGAGGGGATCGCCCTCGCGGCGGTTTTGGGGTGGGGCGTTCAGCCCTGAAGTCGGCGGTTCCAAAACATATAAGTTCCTCCTGCGCTGGCAGGTCATGGAGCATGGGGTAGGCCGGGCCGTGTGAGTCGCGCAACCCGAAAAGGCCGGGCAGGCGAACCTGTGGCCATAATGCCCGCCCGTGCCCGCCCGTGCCCGGCGAGGCCGTTGAGAAAAGTCTGCGCGATTCCCGCCCGGACGCTGTTGACAGCCCGTTCCGCGCTGCCTATCTCGTCGTCATTGGCACTCACAGGGAGCGAGTGCTAACCATCATCAATGTGAGGAGCTGCAACGATGGCTTTCAAACCGCTTCACGACCGTGTCCTGGTCCGTCGCATCGAGTCCGACGAAAAGACCAAGGGCGGGCTGATCATCCCCGACAGCGCCAAGGAAAAGCCGGCCGAAGGGCTGGTCGTCGCCGTTGGCGCCGGTGCCCGTGACGAGGACGGCGAGCGCATCGCCATGGACGTCAAGGCCGGCGACCGCGTTCTTTTCGGCAAATGGTCCGGCACCGAGATCACCGTCGACGGTGAAGAGCTGCTGATCATGAAAGAGAGCGACATCCTCGGCACGATCGACGAGACCGCCGAAGCCAAGGCCGCCTGAACCGGCCCCGTTCGCTCCGGACCGTCCGGGGCGCGTGAAAGGCGGGCAGGCGCTGCTCGCCGCAGTCTGAAACAATTTATCCAGGAGCTAGTCAAATCATGGCTGCTAAGGACGTCAAATTCGACACCGATGCCCGCAATCGCATGCTGAAGGGTGTCAACATCCTCGCCGACGCGGTGAAGGTGACCCTCGGCCCCAAGGGCCGCAACGTGATCCTCGAGAAATCCTTCGGCGCGCCGCGCATCACCAAGGACGGTGTGTCGGTTGCCAAGGAAATCGAGCTTGAGGACAAGTTCGAGAACATGGGCGCCCAGATGGTGAAGGAAGTCGCTTCCCGCACCAATGACGAAGCCGGCGATGGCACCACCACCGCTACCGTTCTCGCCCAGGCGATCGTCAAGGACGGCCTCAAGGCCGTGGCCGCCGGCATGAACCCGATGGACCTCAAGCGCGGCATCGACCTTGCCACGTCCAAGGTCGTAGAGCACATCAAGAGCGCGGCGCGCAAGGTCGAGAACTCCGACGAAGTCGCCCAGGTCGGCACCATCTCCTCCAACGGCGAGAAGGAAATCGGCCGTCAGATCGCCGACGCGATGCAGAAGGTCGGCAACGAGGGTGTCATCACCGTCGAAGAGAACAAGGGCCTCGAGACCGAAACCGACGTCGTCGAAGGCATGCAGTTCGACCGCGGCTACCTGTCGCCCTACTTCGTGACCAACACCGACAAGATGATCGCCGATCTCGACGATTGCATGATCCTGCTGCACGAGAAGAAGCTCTCGTCGCTGCAGCCGATGGTGCCGCTGCTCGAGTCCGTGATCCAGTCGCAGAAGCCGCTGCTGATCATCGCCGAGGATGTCGAGGGTGAAGCCCTTGCCACGCTCGTCGTGAACAAGCTGCGCGGCGGCCTGAAGATCGCCGCCGTCAAGGCTCCGGGCTTCGGTGACCGTCGCAAGGCCATGCTGCAGGACATCGCGATCCTGACCGGCGGCCAGGTCATCTCCGAAGATCTCGGCATGAAGCTCGAGAACGTGACCATGGACATGCTCGGCACCGCCAAGCGCGTCTCGATCACCAAGGACGAGACCACGATCGTGGACGGCCATGGCGACAAGGCCGAGATCGAAGCCCGCGTGGCCCAGATCCGCAACCAGATCGAAGAGACGACCTCCGACTACGACAAGGAGAAGCTGCAGGAACGCGTGGCCAAGCTGGCCGGTGGTGTGGCTGTCATCCGCGTCGGTGGCATGACCGAGACCGAGGTCAAGGAGCGCAAGGACCGTGTTGACGACGCGCTGAACGCGACCCGTGCGGCCGTTCAGGAAGGTATCGTCGTTGGCGGCGGTGTGGCGCTTGTCCAAGGTGCCAAGGCGCTCGACGGGCTGACCGGCGAGAACAGCGACCAGAACGCCGGCATCGCCATCGTGCGCCGTGCGCTCGAGGCGCCGCTGCGCCAGATCGCCGAGAACGCCGGTGTCGACGGCTCCGTCGTCGCGGGCAAGATCCGCGAGAGCAGCGACCTGAAGTTCGGCTTCAACGCCCAGACCGAGGAATATGGCGACATGTTCGCCTTCGGTGTCATCGACCCGGCCAAGGTCGTGCGGACGGCGCTTGAAGACGCGGCCTCGATCGCCGGTCTGCTTGTGACGACCGAAGCCATGGTCGCCGACCGGCCCCAGAAAGAGGGCGCCAACGGTGGCGGCGGCGACATGGGCGGCATGGGCGGCATGGGCGGCATGATGTAGTCAGCCGTCTCCGACCAGAGACAGGAAAGGGCGTCCCTCTGGGCCAGTCCCTGACCGTAAATGTTGAGAAAATACTTCAGTTGGCCGCATTGCGGCCAACTTTCTCTTCGACACCACGCTTGACGGTCATCCGAATGGAGAAAAAAGGTGTCGAGCGTCCCGAAGA
>NZ_FWFZ01000050.1 GCF_900172355.1 Roseisalinus antarcticus
CGCGCACCAGGCTGCGGCCCATGTTGGTCCAATCCGGACCCTTGGGGCTGTAGAGACCGATCAGGGTGAAGATCTTGCGCCGGGCATATTGCCCTTCGGTCACGGTGAACTCGCCGTTCAGGTACACGGCCCCGGTGGAGCCGCGCGTGGCATAGCCGCCGGTCCAGCCCTGTGAGGCATCGTCGAACCCACCCGGGCGGATGGTCAGACGCACCTTGGCCAGCGTGCCCTTCGGGATGAGGTTGGTATTGCTCTGCGCGTCGTTGAAATCGTTCCAGGAACCCATGGGGAACCTCCTTTTTTCTGATCAGGATTGCAGTTGGGATTTGTCAGCGGCCACCGGTTCAGCGGGCGGCGGGGCGTAGGTCAGGCGATCCGTCGCCGGGGTCACAGGCGTCCGGATCTTCGCCATCAGGCGGCCGAGATGGGGTTCTTCCACCTGTCCGAGGCGGCCAGAGCGATCCTTGGCCGGAAATCCCCAGGGGTTGATCGTCTGGCAGACAAAGGCGCGATACGGATCACCGCCGTCGGCCTTCAGTTCGGACATGGTGATCACCTCATCGACGATCCCCGGCAGCTCTAAGCCGGTCTTGGAGCCATCGATCTGCGGCTGGAATATCTTGCGATTGAAGTCATCGAGCTTCTCGTCGAGAATCCCAACGAACCAGACGTTCTTCGCCCGTGTGTGCTGCAGATGGGTGAGCCAACCGATCATCTCGCGGCCATGCAGCCCGTAAGCGCCACGCACATCCGGCTTGCCGGTCTTCTCCGACAGTGCCTCAGGCTGACCCTTGCACCACCCGAAGCACAGCCGCCCCGCCACAGTGATGGAGTCGACGAAGATGGTGTCGTAGCGATCGAGTTCCGCCGGATCGCCGAAGCGGTCGCAGACTGCCTTGTAATGGGCCGGGCTATAGGGCTGCTCGTCGCGCAGTGCCGGGTTGGGCCCGCCGATGAACACCGCGAAATCCCGGCATTCCGCCCATGTCCGAGGCCGGATGCTGTCGCCCGCCCAGCCCTCGATGGCGAGATCGCCCGCTTCGAGATCCATGAACAGCGTGCCCTCGGGGTCGAGGGTCCAGAGCAACGAAGTTTTGCCGATTCCACTCTTGCCGAAGATGCAGCCCTTGATGCCGCGCGGTTCGGCAAGCCGCTGGTCGGCGCTGATGATGGGGAGCGCGCCGGTCATGCCAGCACCTCCTGACGCGCCCGCTCCACATCGGGGTCGGTGCTGGTCACGGCCGCAAAGAGCGCATCGAGACGGTCCGCCTCGTCGAGGCATTCCTTGCCCTTGCGCCGCATGAACCGCCGCGCGTCGTCGAGCAGTTCGGGCTCGGCGATCAGATCCGGGATGGCGACGTATTCCTCGGCGCCTTCGACAAAGTAGGTCTTCGAGCGCAGGTCCTTGATCAGCGGCACGAACGCGTCGCAGACATCCGAAAAGTCCGCCTGCTCCAGACCGTCGGTCCGGTTGCGCAGGATCCGCTTCACCTCCGTGATGATGCCGGTGCGCAGCATCCGCAGCGCCCCCTCCTGCCGCGCCTGCGTGCAGGTCAGCGGAAAGGCAGTTCCCATCATCTCATCGGCGATTTTCGGGGCGTTGTTTCCAAGCCGGGAGGCAATCTCCCAGACCCGCTCGGCGAATGCCGCCGTCTGGCTATCGAGCATCGAACCACTCCTTGATTGTCGTGAAAGCTGCAGACCCCTGCGCGATGGCCCGCGCGTCGAGGTCGTGAAACGGGGTGTCGCCGGCCTCGCGCATGCCTTTGCGGGCAAGGGCGAGGTTCTCGTCGGAAGCCCATTCGGCGAAAGCGCGAAAGACACCCGTCACATGCCGCCAGGCCGCCTGCTCAGGCGTGGGCGCCACATAGAGAGGATTGCGTCGGCTGGCGCGGCGCTGCGGGCGCATCCCGCGCATGGCGGCATCTACCACCATCTTGCGCAGGGCCGCGCGTGAGGGTTCTTCCCCGTGCTCCAGCCGCTCATCCAGCGTGCGCCGCACGATGCCAGGATCGACGGCTTCCGCGTCACGGAGCTGGCGGGCCTCGTGGATCTGGTCGCGGCGCAATCCGAGATCGGCCGTGGTGGTTTCAACGTTGCCGTTAGCAACCTTGAAATTTCTCCCGCCGCCGTGGCCAGCCACCTCGCCCCGCGCCTGCGCGGCATCGTATTCGTCCGCGAGGCGACGTTTGGCGCGGGCCTCGATCTCCAGCGCGTGGGCCTGCGCGCGATGCGCCGCCGCGACGAGATCGTCATGGGCGCTCTTCGCTCGTTGCAACCGGGCGGCGCGTTTCGCCACATCGTAGGCCAGACCGGCCACCTCTCGCGCCTCGAGCACCTCGGCGGCGGTTTTCGCCCCAGAAAGCATGCTGGCGGCGCGCTCGATCAGGCTGGGAAGGTCCTGTGACGGGGTCGATGTTGCCGCGAGCGCCGTCATTGATCGCCCCCCTGCGGGACGATCTCGACCTTCAGCGTGCCCGGCCTGACGGTGCGCGCGGGCTCGAAACCCTGCCGAATGGCCTCGGGCCAGGCGACGTATTTGCGCTCCGGCACCTTGTAAGCGAGATCGACATATTCGGCCGGATCGTCCCCGGCATCGCGGATCCTTGCGACCATGTCGGCAAGCCGCTCCTGATCCCAATCCACCCGCTTCGGCAGATCAGCCACCACGGTGAAATCACCGTCGTCGAAGCGGACGGTGCCGGTGTCCTTGGCCAGCAACTGCCGTTCCTCGGCGGCGCGGGTGGCATAGCGGACGGCCAGTCCCGCATCGAAGCGGGTCTTGGCCGCCTTGTCGCGCTTAAGGCGCTCGTCGATCTCGCGCTGCAGGATTGCCAGCAACTCGACCGGCAGCGCAGCAACCTCGGCTGCGCTGAGGGACGGTAGATCGTCCGGCGTCGGGGTGTTCTCGGGGAATGGCATGAAATGGCCTCCGTGATTGGTGAAAAGGGATTGAAATGCGGGCATCACGCGGCAGCCCTGCCACTCGAACCGGTGGCGTCGCAGGGCTGCCCCTGTTCGGCGAGCAGCAGCTCGGACAGCGAGACGGCAGCGGCTTTGGGCTTGGGCCGGGCGACGGCGATATAGGCGAATTGGTCGGGGCCCACGCGTTCTTGGACGAGATGCACGAGGGCCAGTTCGGCGGCCCAGAAAGCCCGCGATCCTAGACCGTGCAACGCGACACGCTGCGCATTCGACAGCTTTGAGAACATCGGGAAGACGTCGAGCACCAGAAAGCCGCGATGGTATTCCAGCCGGTCGCCGGGAACGGCCTGTGCCACCCAGGCGCAGAACTCGATTTCGGAAAGCGGTCGGCTGGCGCGGACCGTGATGAAGGGTGTGGTTTCCATGAACATGATCTCCTCCTTTTTCCCCTCTACTCAGGCCGCCGCGACATCGTCCCAGACGGGACCGAGACCGTTTCAGCGTTCTTGTTCGGGGCGCTCGGCAGCCCGTCGAGACTGACCGCTGCCGTATCGGCATAGATCGCGACGAGAGGCGTTCCGTCCTGATGGGAACCGGCGTTCTCGATCCGATAAGCACGTTGGTTTTCCAGGATTTCCGGCAATTCCCAGCGGCGATAGAAGCCGGGGATCCTGACGAGAGCCGCCGTATGAACAGAGTCGTGTTGTTTCATGGGATTATCCATTGCTGCGGGCTGCGACCGTCCATGGCCATTCAACTAGGAAAAGCCGCTCGTGCGAGTGGATCGGGACATCGGGGTCGGCGGATGCATGACCTGCCACGCCGATTTCGAAGCGGGCTTTTTCGAAGTGCTTGAGCGAACTTGGTCACACTCGAACGCCTCTACGTCTTCCAGCCGATAAACGACCCGCCCACCGAGCTTGACGAAGCGTGGACCCTCACCGGTCCAACGCCACCGCTCGAGCGTGCGATGCGAGATGTTCCAGCGATCGGCGAGATCGATCTGGTTCAGATGCTTCAGTGACATGCAGGTCTCCGTTGAATTGCGCTTCGGTACATCCCGCAGCGCCGAAGCACCGGGACATACAAGCATTTTCAACGGGTTAGACTTGGTTTGATATGATCAAGAAGGATTTTTCTTGTGACGTCGGACAATGAAAAAGCCCCAAGAAACCGGGGCTGCTTCAAAGCTTCTGTGACGTGACGCGTCGACGCGTGTGACTCCGACGCTTCAGTCGGTACTGGCCGATGAAATGCTGCCCGTAATATCCGCGACCGAGATCTCACAGCACTGCGGGTTGATTCGATAGCCCGCACGCTCCTTGGTCTGAATGAACGAATCTTGATCCATCGGGATACCCAACGACACGTTCAAAGGTTCGATGGCCTCACGCAACCGCTTCAGCTGCTGACGCATCGACTGATCGGAAATGCCGAGGCACTGCGCCAGGTCCGGTGCCGAACGATACGGAACCTCGGACCGTCGCTTCTTGGCAGTTCTGAAGGCCTCGATCAAAGCGGCGACCAGTTTGAAATTCGCACCCTCCAGCGCCATCGCGCCCTTGAAATACACGCGCTCCTGATCATCGTCGAATGCAAATTCAAGGGGAGCCACCGAGAGCCGATCCATGAATGCCTTCATGTCGGCGTCGTAGGTTGAGGGCGGGGCAACTTCGACGTGACCTCGGTTGTTGCACGCAACGAGCAGCGATGCCGCCGGCAGCTCGTTTCTGAACAGGGCGGTGCTGTATTCCCTGAGCGCCGACGAAATCACATCCTCAACGGAATTCGCGTGACGCTGAAACAGATCGAAGAGGCGATCCCCCGCCTCGGCAGTCGGCACGCCCGGGAAGTGGCCGACCGCAGAAACGATCTCTGGGAAGTCCACCAGGAACCTCGCCTTCGTGGTCGTCGAGATCCTCTTGAATAACGACACGTAAGCCAGCGCCATGCGCAAGTCGTCCCCGCCGCTCCGATCGTCGAGAAGCAAGTCGTGCATATAGCGAGCTGGCGGCTCATGTTCGCCCAACCCGGCCGCGAGGATTCCAAAACGTCTGTCGATACACTGCGAGCACACACCACAGTGCTTTTGGCCTTCGGTCCATTTCCTGGGCCGGGTACAACTGACGGTCTGACTGAGCAAATCGACCATCCCTGCCGCCGCGATCTTCTCAGTCACTTCCGTCTTAGTCAGCCATTGTAGGGGTGTGTGGATCTGGATCTGACGATCTAGGAGCAGTGAAAAGAGGTGCTCAAGCCCGCGCAGGACTTTCGGGTGGGTAGTACGCGTCGCTCGGCCACCAACAACGTCGCCCGCCAGCGGCAAATTGATGCTGACCACCCCGTTTTCATAGAAACTGAAGCTGTCCTTGCCGGACATTCTGGCTACAACGAAGCCTAAGCATGCGAACAGGAAAGAGCGAGTTCGCTGGGTGAATTCGCGTGCGCGAACGCCTTCGTTGCTGACCCAAACAGGAACATAGGAAAGGCGCCGGTCAAATCCCTTGCGCTTGAGCTCGGCAATAAGGCCTTCCTGAACGGACCTGACCTTAGTCGACGAGTAATGTCCAACCAGCGTGAGCGACCGACCGTTGGCCACCAGATCAGTCACGGCACCGGCGAACGAGTCCACGCCGCCTGAGAATAGTGCTACCTCGTCGTGTTCGTCCGCGGGGTCGATAAGATCTTGAAAATACAGTTCCTTGGGCTGAACCGGCGTCTCAGCCTGCCGAAAATCAAATGTATAACTGTCGTCGGAAAGAAATCCCAACGTGTCGATCAGCGCATCCTGAACCTCAGGGTCCTGCCAGACCTCCAGTTCCCGCACCGGGATCGAGAACCTGAGGCTCCTGCGCCAATTTTCGCCGAATTTCGAAAGCTGTTCCGATCCACGGACCAGGCGCTGATCGGCGCAATAGACATATGCAGCGACCTCGAGCAGATCGATCAGCAGGTCGGGCAGGTTCGAGAGCATCGTTCTGCTAATGTAGTCGATGCGGAGGTTCACGTTCTTGCTCGGACCATGGACGTTCATGGTGATCGCCTCCTTGCAGGAGGCGGCGGTTACACCGCATTCGATCAGATGCTGCTTCACGCCTTACCTTTCCGCAATGCGAGTTCGGTCCTGATTTTCTCAACTGCGTGCGAAGAAAAAGCCCGCGTATCCGCTCGTGAAATCGCCTTGCCGTCGCGATAGTGGTTCTTTCCCAGCCAGTCCCGGGCAAATGTTCGCATGATGAGGGCTGACTCATTGCAATGCCGACGGACTGCACCGTCAAACGTCTCGATGTCATGGACGGAGCGCGCAATGCGACCCGGACCGATCATGTTGTGGAGGTTTCGATCTACGTAGTAATGGATCACTCGCTCGACAAAGTTGGCGTAAAAGCTTTGGGCCAATGCGGCGAATTTTTCAGTTCCCCTCAAACTGGCGAGCGAGGCCCGCACGTCGTCCGCGCCGGGGCTCCAAAGAGATGGAAGGTTCGACTGCATGCCCTCTGCCAACGCCGAAAGGCCAGCGCGACGAGCGATTTCGCCGAGGTCTGTATTCCCCTGGTGGATCCGACGTTGAACCCGCTCCACGGCACTGTCATACTGAAAGAGGAGGTCAGAGACCGACGCGGGCTTGGCGCCGTTGATGCCGATTTCAGCCAGTGCCCTTGATGCATCTTTGGCCGCACTTGCCTGAGGCAAGCGGATCAACAACCAGAGCGCTTCAATGAAGACATCGTCTTTCAAAGCAAATTTCAGTGCTTCTCGACCAAATTCGGTAATTTGATCGGCCACCGCCTCGGTTGGAATACCGCCGTCCACTATGTACCGAATAATTTCGGGCAACAGGCGGTATGCCGGCATTTTTCCAAGACGCTGGTGCCCCATTAAATCATCTCTCAAATTTATCGGTGCTTGAAACCGGAATATGCGCTCCCATCAAATCTTCCCGCGAGACTGGCGTCTCGTGCGCAGGCACACGTTCACTCTGTCCGGATCATGATTCGCTTTCAAGGCATTGTTAAACACCGAGAATGCTCGCGTCAGGAGAGATGTTCGCTCGTGCGTAACCGTCCGGTCTGACTGCTCTGCCTTGGGTTAGAGTGTTTCGATAATGTCCACTTCTGATAGTGGGCATTGTGGGGGCGCGATATGGGCACGCCGAAGGGTATCAAGAAGCGGTTTTGGTCGGACGAGGAGAAGCGGTCGATCTGTTTGCAGACACGGGCGCCTAGGGTGTCGGTGGCACAGGTTGCGCGCCGCTACGCGATGAACACGAACCTGATCCATAAATGGTTGAAGGACCCTCGTTTCGCCCCGATCGACCAGTCGGAGCCGGATTTGACCGTGACCACGGCCACGGATGACGCAGTCTTTCTCCCGGTTGAAGTTGAAGGCGTGACCATTGTCGCGGACCCGACACCGGCTCCACGTCATGCGGGCCCGGCGGCGCCCCTGACGGCACAGCGCGTTGATATCGCCCTGTCGGACGGACGGCGCATCTTGGTGGAGGGGACCACGGCGTTGGCCGCGGTCGTGGCGATGGTCGAGGGGTTGTCCTCATGATCCCGGTGCCGAGCAACGCGCGGATCTGGCTGGCTGCGGGCGTGACGGATATGCGGCGGGGCTTCAACACGCTGGCGGCGCAAACCGAGAAGGTCCTGGAGTTGGATCCTTATTCCGGCCACCTCTTCGTCTTCCGCGGTCGGCGTGGTGATCTTTTGAAGATCATCTGGTGGGATGCCCAAGGCGCCTGCCTGTTCACCAAGCGCCTTGAACGGGGCCGATTTGTCTGGCCGACTGCCAAGGGTGGCAAGGTGAGCCTGAGCCCGTCTCAGCTGGCGATGCTGCTGGAAGGGATCGACTGGCGCGCGCCTCTGAAGACATGGACGCCTCTCACAGCGGGGTAGTCTATTGCCCAATAAAACATGGGCTTTGATGCTGTTTCTTGTTCCAGCCGATCGCGCGTATCGGTATATTGCCGGCCATGTCCGAGACCTTCAAATCCCTGCCAGATGACCCCGCCGAACTGCGGGCTGTCAGCGAGTTGATGGTCCAGCATATCCAGTCTCAGGCCTATCAAATCGAGAAGCTGAAGGCCGAGCTGGATGGGCACCGGAAAGCCCGCTTTGGGTCCAAGTCCGAGACTTCCGAGCAGCTGGCGCTGGACCTGCAAGAGGACACCGAGATCGAAGCCGCGGCCCAAGAGCAGGCCGAGGACGATGCCGTCGACGAAGGGGCTGCATCTGAAGAGGAACAGACACAGCGCAAGCGGACCCACAACCGTGCGCCGCTGCCCAAGCATCTCAAGCGCGAGCAGACCGTCCTGTCGCCCGGCGAGACCTGTGGCGATTGCGGCGGCAAGCTGCGTCAGCTTGGCGAGGATGTGACCGAGGAACTGGACTACGTCCCTGGCCACTTCGTGGTGCGCCAGATCGTGCGTCCGCGCATGACCTGCAACGGCTGCGAAGCCTTCGTGCAGGCCGAGCTACCGTCGCGGCCCATCACCCGTGGGCGCGGTGGTCCAGGCCTTCTGGCCCATGTGCTCGTCAGCAAATATTGCGATCACCTGCCGCTCTATCGCCAATCCGAGATCTACGCCCGCGAGAAGGTCGAGCTGCATCGCTCCACGCTGACGGATTGGGTGGGACGCTCCACCAGTCTGCTGACCCCGCTCGCCGATCATATCGGCGCACTGGTCCGCGCCGGGCCCGCGCTCTTTGCGGACGACACACCCCTCAAGCTGCAAACCAAGGGCAAAACCGGCAAGACCCAGACCGCCCGGCTGTGGTGCTATGTTCGCGATGAGCGGCCATGGGCCGGTACCACACCGCCTTGCGCGTGGTACCAGTTCAGCGCCGATCGCAAAGGTGAGCATCCCGTCAGCCATCTGACCGGATATGAGGGCTGCGTGCATGCTGACGGGTTTGCAGGGTTCAACGGCCTGTTCGGCCCAGATGGCGCAAGCGAGCAGGCATGCATGGCGCATGTGAGGCGCAAGTTCGTCGAAGTCTATGAGCGCGAGGGCTCCACCATCGCCGGGGAGGCCATCAAGCAAATCGCAAAGCTCTATGTCATCGAGAAGACCATCCGGGGCAAATCCGCTGAGGAGCGGGCGACCGTGCGCGAGGAGCAGGCCAAGCCCATCTTTGACGCCCTCGAGGCGTGGCTCGCCGAGCAGCTTCCAAAGATCTCCGGCAAATCCAAGCTTGCCGAGGCCATCCGCTATGCCCAAGGCCGCATGGCCAAGGGGCGCGGCTATCTCAGCGACGGCCGCCTCGAGCCCGACAACAACATCTGTGAAAACAAAATCCGCCCCGTAGCCGTCGGCCGCAAGAACTACCTGTTCGTCGGATCACAGGGCGGCGGCAAAGCGGCGGCCGTCGCCTACACCTTGATCGAGACCGCCCGCATGAACGGCGTCAATCCAGAAGCATGGCTCACCTGGGTTCTCGAACGCCTCCAGGACCATAAAACCACCCGCATCGAAGACCTCATGCCCTGGAACTTCTCCGCCAAATAAATCAACCGCGGGTAGACCGGACGCATACGCTCGTGCCGTCTATGAATGATTTCGAAGCAGCGCGCAGAAACCAGACAAGCATTTGTTTTTGATTGTTTTTATTGGCTAACCGCATAGCGTTTCCCTGTTCGAAACGTTCTCCTGCCGGTGCTCCAATGAAACGACCCAACCCACTCCCAGCGGACCAGATGACACCGGCTGAACGCCGTGCCGATTTGTGTGGCCTGCTGGCTATCGGGCTGGTTCGCCTGCGGATGCGCGATCGGGCGGAAGTATCTGAGAATAGTAGAGAAAGTTCCCTACACTATCCGGCCGACGAATGGCGTCATGCAACTCCAACTCACCGGAGAAACGCATGACCAAACAAGACCCCATTCCCGTCCGCCTGGACGCGCTGAAGACAACGCCAACGCCAGACCTGAAGACGCAATGGCGTGAGCTGTTCGACAGCGAGCCGCCGCCGTTCAATCGTCGCTACCTCGAGAGCCGCCTCGCGTACCGCATCCAGGAACTGGCCTATGGCGGCCTGAAGCCGGAAACTGTGAAGCGGCTGGAAGTTCTCGGCGAACAGCTGGACGGTGGCGACCGCAAGAAGAGCCGCATCCGCGCTGACCTGAAGCCCATCGTAGGTACACGGCTGATCCGTGAATGGCAGGGCATTGAGCATCTCGTCACCGTCACGTCTGACGGTTTCGACTGGCAGGGCCGACCTTACAAATCGCTGTCCGCCGTTGCCCGCGCCATAACCGGCACGCGCTGGAACGGCTGGATGTTCTTCGGCCTGAAAAACCACCGGAGGGGCGCATGACCAAACCCATCGTCAGAAAACTGCGCTGCGCCGTTTACACCCGGAAGTCCTCCGAGGAAGGGCTTGAGCAAGAGTTCAACTCGCTCCATGCCCAAAGGGAAGCCTGTGAGGCGTACATCGCCAGCCAGCGGTCCGAGGGCTGGGTTCTGGTTCGCGACCAATATGACGACGGCGGCATTTCCGGCGGAACGCTGGACCGCCCCGGCCTGAAACGGCTACTCGCGGACGTCGAGGATGGGCTGGTGGACGTGGTTGTCGTGTACAAGATCGACCGCTTGTCGCGCTCGCTCATGGATTTTTCCAAGCTGGTCGAGGTCTTTGACCGGAATGGCGTCACCTTCGTTTCCGTAACGCAGTCTTTCAACACGACAACGTCTATGGGGCGGCTAACGCTGAACATCCTGCTCTCGTTTGCCCAGTTCGAGCGTGAGGTGACGGCGGAACGTATTCGGGACAAGGTTCGCGCCAGCCGAATGAAGGGCATGTGGATGGGCGGCGTGCCGCCTCTGGGTTACGAGGTGAAGGACCGCAAGCTGGTCATCAAGGAAGCCGATGCCGACAAGATACGCTGGATTTTCGCCCGCTTCATCGAAATCGGATCAGGCACGGAACTGGCGCGGGAACTGGCGGCACGCGGTATTCAGACCAGCCGTGGCAACCGGATCGACAAGAAATACCTGTATCGCCTGTTGAACAACCGCGCCTACATCGGCGAGGCCGTGCACAAAGGCGACAGCTATCCCGGCGAGCACGACGCGATCATCGACCGCGCGGTTTGGGACAAGGTCCACGCCATCCTGACGACAAGCCCCCGCAAACGCGCCGCGCGCACGCGTGCCGACACGCCAGCCCTGCTGAAAGGACTGCTATACGGCCCCGATGGCGCGGCGTTCTCGCCGACCCACACCCGCAAGAAGGGCAAGCTTTACCGCTACTATGTCAGCCAGACTGTTTTGAAACACGGTGCAGGATCATGTCCGGTCGGCCGGGTTCCAGCGGGCGAAATCGAAAGCGCCGTCATCGACCAGCTCCGCGCCGTGTTCCGCCAACCCGAAATCGTAGCGGGCACATGGAAAGCGGCACGCGCACAGGACGGCGAGATCACCGAGGCCGATGCCCGTGACGCACTGGCCCGACTCGATCCGCTCTGGGATGAACTCTTCCCCGCAGAGCAGGCGCGCATCGCGACACTGTTGGTCGAGCGGGTCGATATCGGCATCGATGGCCTCGATGTACGCCTCCGCATGGACGGTCTGATCGGGCTGGCGCGCGAAATGATGGCTGATCTAGGAACGGCGGCATGACCCGCGCGAAGCCAGTGCCAAAAACGGTGACAGTGCACATCCCGTTCCGCATCGTGAAGCGCGGCGGCCGAAAGGAGATGCAGATGCCGGATGGGCCATCTGGGCACACCAAGATGGACAACACGGTGGTCAAGGCGCTGGCACGTGCGTTTCGCTGGAAACGGATGTTGGAGTCGGGGGAGTTCACGACAATGGCAGAACTGGCTGAACACGAGGGGATCGCATTCACCTATATGGCAAGGGTATTGCGGCTTTCGCTGCTTTCGCCAGAGGTCGTTGATGCCATCATGTCGGGCCAGCACCACTCGCACATTTCTTTGGCGAAGCTAATGGACCCATTCCCATTGAATTGGGCCGAGCAAGAAACGTTTTGGCTGTCTGAAAGACAAAACCCGGAATCCGAATAGACATCAACGTATCGAGAGACACGAGAAGCACGCCACGGCGGAATCGGGCGTGCAAAAGCCAAGGTCGCGCGATAGGGTCCCCGAAAACAAGACGTGAAAACAAGCCCTTTTCGCAAGTATCGGTGATCCGCCCATGTCCGACAGCCTGACCGACCTGATCCTGTCCTTGACGCCCGAAGACGGGTCTTCCATCGGCAATGGCGCGATGATGGCGCTTTTGCGCGAGCATCTGCCGGGCTTGGCGGACGAAGATTATGCGGTCGCGCGCGATGAACTGGTTGAGGACGGGGCCCTCGGGCGCGGACGGGGGCGCGGCGGGTCTATCTATCGCGCGGATGTGGCTGATCTTGAATTGACCGCGCCCGTGGTCAAGGAACCCAAGACAACCACCACTACGCGCAAGAAGAGCACCCGCAAATCCGACGATCCGACACAGGTGGTCAGCTACCGGCATGGCGAGACGCGGGTGAACAACCCCGAGGTCGGGATGGTCCACGCGGGCACCGATCCGGACGGGGACAAGACGACCTGGGCCTATGATCCGCATCTGGATCCGGTGCTGAACTTCGACTCTGCGCGCGGCGGGATCGAGACTCTGATCGACGACGCCCTTGCCAGCGACGATCCCCAGCGGATGAAGGACGCGCTGGTGGAACTTAAACGGCTCCAGCAGCCCTATCTGAACTGGACGGGCAAGGCGGAGAAGACCAGTTTCGAGGTCGATACAGTCTCGCTCCATGTCCATGAACGGGTTGACCCGGCGACGATCCTGGCCAATGCGACCAAGCGGCTGAAGGGCAAGGATGCGCCCAGCCAGTGGCGGCAGCCGGACCTGTTCGCGGCGCCGTTTGAAAACCTGCCGCTGCGCCAGGCGTTGGATTTCTACCACCACGAAAAGGGCTGGTCGAACCGGCTGGTGGCGGGCGACAGCCTGCTGGTGATGAACTCGCTTCTGACCAAGGAGAGCATGGGCGGCACCGTCCAGATGATCTATATCGACCCGCCCTATGGCATCAAATACGGGTCGAACTTTCAGCCCTTCACCAACAAGCGCGACGTGAAGGACCGGTCAGACGCGGACCTGACGCAGGAACCCGAGATGATAAAGGCGTTTCGCGACACCTGGGAATTGGGCATCCATTCCTACCTCACCTATTTGCGCGACCGGCTGCTGCTGGCGCGGGACTTGCTGACCGAAAGCGGGTCGGTGTTCGTGCAGATTTCGGATGAGAATTTGCATCACGTTCGTGAAATGATGGACGAGATATTCGGCGTAGAAAACTTCATAAGCAACATTGTAATACAAAAGACCGGCGGACAAGCTTCTCAAAATCTCGCCAATATTGCAGATTACGCAGTCTGGTATTCTCGTGACAGATCAAAACTTAAATATCGACAAATCTACAGAGAGAAGATTGCAGGAGAGGGGCACGGCTCCGGCGCACGATATAATCTGACCGATGATTGCGGCCGTGAATATCAGTGGACTGCTCTTGTCTCAAACCGTCCGCCAGGCTCGTTTCCCGTCGATTTCCAAGGTAAGGAGTGGGGACCTTCTGGTGGTTTCTGGAAAACGGGTGAGGCCGGTTTTAAACGAATAATCGCGGCGGGACGTGTCAGTGGAAGTGCAACAACTCTTCGGTACAAGCGTTTCTTGGACGACTTTCCGGCATATGAGATTTCAAACATCTGGTCTGATGTGGCCGGAAGCCCAGACAAGATGTATGTCGTCCAGACTGCTGCGGCAGTTATAGAACGCTGCCTTTTGATGGCCACAGATCCCGGCGATCTGGTGCTCGATCCGACCTGTGGCTCTGGCACCACCGCCTTCGTCGGGGAAAAATGGGGGCGGCGCTGGATCACCTGCGACACCTCGCGCGTGGCGATCACACTGGCCAAGCAGCGACTGATGACCGCGTCGTTCGACTATTACGCCCTGCGCTATCCGCACGAGGGTCTGGGCGGCGGTTTCGACTATGAAACCGTGCCGCATATCATGCTGAAAAGCATCGCCAACAACCCCGACATCGACACGATCTACGACGAGGATCACCCCAAGGTCGCGGCCGCGCTCGACACCCTCAACACCGTGCTCACCACCACATCGGCCGCCACCCCGCCGAAGCCCCTGAAACCCACCCAAGGCGTGCGCAAGGGCAAGCCGGTGGACTTCGCCAAGGGCGAGACGCTGTTTGAGTGGGAGGTGCCGTTCGATCTGCCCGACGATTGGCCCGACGCCGCGCGCGCCCCGTTTGAAGCGTTCCATAAAGCCCGTCAGGCGATGCAGCGCCGCATGGACCAGTCCATCGCCGATCACGCCGATCAGGAAACGCTGTATGACAAGCCCCGCATCGACAAGAACCGCCTGCGCATCACCGGCCCGTTCAGCGTCGAGGCCGTGCCCGCGCCCACCGTCCTGTCGCTCGACGAAAGTGTGCCCGCGAGGGAGGCGGACGAGACTGTCGCCCGCTCCGGCGAGACCTCACGCCAGTCGCTCTGGCGCGACGAGCTGCTGAAGACCGGCGTGCGCGGAAAGGGCGGCGCGATGCTGCGCTTTGCCGAATTCGAAACCCTGCCGGGGTTGAAACACATCCATGCCAGCGGATCGCTGGCCGACACCGGCGAACGTGTCGTCGTCAGCTTTGGCCCCGAACACGCCAGCCTGGAACAGCGTCAGGTCGAATTGGCCCTGACCGAGGCCGAAACCTTGCGCCCGTCGCCCAAATTCATCCTGTTCTGCGCCTTCACCTTCGATCCTGAGGCCGCCAAGGACATCGACGAGGTGAATTGGCCGGGTGTCACCCTGCTCAAGGCGCAGATGAACACCGACCTGCTGACCGAGGATTTGAAGAAGAAACGCGCTTCCAACCAGTCCTTCTGGCTGATGGGCCAACCGGACGTGGATCTGCGCAAACGCAAGGACGGGATGTGGGAGGTCGAGGTCAACGGCTTTGACTATTTCGACCCGAAGGCGGGCGATCTGGTGTCTGGTGGTAAAAACCAGATCGCCATGTGGTCGCTGGACGTGGATTATGACCAGCGCTCGCTCATGCCGCATCAGGTGTTCTTTCCCATGGCCGACGCCAAGGGCGGCTGGAACCGGCTGCGCAAGACGATCCGCGCGGAGTTGGACGAGGACCTGCTGGAGCAGTTCCACGGCACCGTGTCGCTGCCGTTCGAGGCCGGAGACAACAAGCGGATCGCGGTGAAGATCGTCGATGATCGCGGGATCGAGTCCCTCAAGATCATGCCGCTGGAGGGGTAAGCCCATGTCCCTCATCATCAATACGCCCTTCGTCTGCCCCGCCCAGCATTGGATCGAGGCCAAAGGCGGAAAGCTGGAGATCAAGCCCGAGCGGCGGCCAGCGAGCTACGAGGTGTTCGACGCGCGCAACAACACCAAGCGGACCGAGGTGCTGGATCTGGTAAACACGATCCGCACACGCGTTGACGCCTGGCGCGAGGCAGGCTGGCCCGGCGTGACCATCGTAACGCGCAAGCTGCTGGACCACTGGCATGACCGCGATGCGCGGCAATATCCATTCTACTTCTGCCAGTTGGAGGCCATCGAGACTCTGATCTGGTGGGTCGAGGGGGCGGAAGCGTTCAAGCAGGGCATCGCGATCCCGGGCGATGGCGGGACGTGGGAGCGCCTGTGCAACAAGATGGCTACGGGCGCGGGGAAGACCACGGTGATGGCGATGATCATCACCTGGCAGGTACTCAATGCGCTGACCTATCCGAAGCGGAACAAAGACTTCAGCCGCGCCGTGTTCATCGTGGCACCCGGGCTGACCGTGAAAGAACGGCTGCAGGTGCTGTTGCCAAGCGAGGGCAGCTACTACGACGAGTTCAACCTGTGCCCGTCCGAGGCGCTGCGCGCGAGGCTGAACCAGGCCGAAGTGCTGATCGATAACTGGCATTCGCTGATGCCGCTGAAAGAAGCGGATCGCTCGGTCGTCAAGAAGGGCCGCGAGTCCGACGAGGCATACACGCGGCGGGTGCTGGGGAAGCTGGCCGTGCACAAGGACATCATCGTCATCAACGACGAGGCGCACCACGCCTACCGCAAGCCGCCCGAGGTGAAGATCAGCAAGAAGCAGGCCGCCGAGCAGGGCATTGATCTGGACGAGGCGACACGCTGGATCGAGGGTCTGGACCGCATCCACAAGACCCGCCGGATTCAGCGCTGCTTTGATCTCTCGGCCACGCCGTTCGCACCGACCGGGAAGAAAAGCACCGACACCGCGCTGTTCGACTGGATCGTCTCGGACTTCGGCCTGAACGACGCGATCGAGGCCGGGCTGGTGAAGACGCCGCGCGTGGTGGTGCGCGACGATGCCCTGCCGGACGCCAAGACGCTGCGGTCCAAGCTTTACCATATCTACCGTGATCCATCGGTGTCAGAAGATCTCAACCGGGCGAAGGCAGAGCCGCACGAGCCCCTCCCGAAGCTGGTTCAGGATGCCTACACGCTCCTCGGAGCCGACTGGCGGGAGACGCAGCGGCAGTGGCGGGATGTCGGGCATCATTCCCCTCCGGTGATGTTGACGGTGTGCAACCGCACGGAAACTGCAGCCCGCATCGAGAACTACTTCAACAAGGGGGACGCCCACTGGCCGGAACTGCATGCCATCGCTCGAACACTGCGGGTGGATTCAAAAGTCCTCGACAAGGCCGAGATTGGCGAGACAGCGACGTCAGACAAGGATTACGAGGCGCGGCTGAAGGAAATCATCGAAGCGGCCGACATTCCCGAAACTCGGAAGCAGCGGTTCCTGTCCCTGAAGAAAGAAGAGCTGCTGCGTGAGATTGTGGACAATGTCGGCAAGCGTGGGGCGGCTGGCCAGGACCTGCAAAACGTTATCTCGGTCGCAATGCTCTCAGAGGGATGGGACGCCAAGAATGTGACCCATATCATGGGCTTGCGGGCATTCACGTCGCAATTGCTGTGCGAGCAAGTCGTTGGGCGAGGCCTGCGCCGGGTTTCGTACGACACCGACGAAAACGGCCTGTTCTTGCCCGAGTACGTCAACGTGTTCGGCGTGCCGCTTTCCATCTCGGAGACTGGAGAAGGCGGCGACCCGCCCCCGCCGCCGAAGCCGACCACGCAGATCGAGGTTATCCCGGATCGGGCGTACCTCGAGATCAAGTGGCCGAACGTGTTGCGTGTGGAAACCGTCGTGAAACCGGAATTGACCGTTGCCTGGGACAAGGTGCCACCTCTGGTGCTTGACCCTGCCAGCACACCGATCAGTGCGGAGCTTGCTCCGGCCCTCGGCGGCGCGACAGATATGGGCAAGGTCACCGCGATCGATCTGGAAAAGCTGCCGGATGGTTTCCGGTTGCAGCGTCTCGTCTTTCAGGCGGCCCGGAAGGCGTTTGCCGAACTGAGCCACGGTTTCTCCGGGACGCCTGAATACCTGGCTGCGCAGTTGGTCAGGATCGTCGAGACATTTTTGCAATCCGACCGCCTCGAAATCCCATCCCTGTTTCACTCCGACCCGCTCCGTCGGCGGATCCTCATCGCACTGAACATCGATCTGGTCGTCCAAAATGTCCTGAGCAACGTGACCGAGCAGAACACGGAGCGCCTGACACCTGTCTTTGACGAGGAAAATCCGATCGGCGCAACCGGTCAGATGCGAACCTGGTACACGACCAAGCCATGCTTCCCCTCAACCAAGTCTCACATCAGCCATCTGGTCGGGGATTCATCCTGGGAGGGCCATGCGGCCAATGTCTTTGAGACCCGGGATGACGTGGAAGCCTATGCCAAAAACGATCATCTCGGCTTCCAAGTCTACTACATGTGGGCAGGCTCTCGGCGGCGATACGTCCCGGACTTCCTCGTTCGTCTGTCGGGTGGCAAGCTCCTGGCCCTCGAGATCAAGGGGACCGACAGCCCGCAGAATAAGGCCAAACGCGACGCACTGAACGAATGGGTCAAAGCGATCAACGCGGCCGGAGGCTTCGGACGCTGGGAGTGGGACGTGGCGTTCAAGCCGGGTGAAGTTCAGGACATCATCACGAGGCACGCTGCCGTTGCCGAGCCAGCAGAGTAGAGCGGACAAGACTTTCTGGGACACACGATCGGCCCAAGCGCATCCTGACTATACCGGCCGGTCGGGTTCTTCGTTTTCGCTGATCACCGCCAGCAGGGCATCATCCAGCTTCGGATCGTCCCATGTTCCGGAAATCGCCAGCCAGCGATCGAGGTGGCCACGAAACTGCGGATCGTCCCGGTTCATATGGAACGTGTAGAGCCGGTCGACGATCTGCCGCATCAGGTCGCGCATCGCGTCATTGTCGATGTGACTGACATCGGTCCACACCATCCGGCGGCCGTCTGCGTCGGTCACAAAGACATCGGAAAAGTCGCCAGTGCGGGTAACCGGGACAGTCCCGAGATATGGTTGAAAGTTGGTGATGGCCCCTGAGGGGCGGCATATCATGGCGGTGCTGAAGCGCCGTCAATTCTCAAAGAGAAAGGGATATGCCACATGTCGAAATCTACCGTTGTTCCATTCGAGC
>NZ_FWFZ01000130.1 GCF_900172355.1 Roseisalinus antarcticus
GGCGGTGTCAGCAAACCGTGTTGGCGCGAGGGCCTGAAGCGAGCAGCAGCCTGAGCGCATGAAGGTAGGATCGGTCCGCGTTGCTTCGGGCGGCATGCCATCGGCCGTAGGCTGCAAGGTTCTTTGACGCGGGTCCGCAGAAGGGTTGCATGAAGGCGCGGAAACGGCTGATCAGGGCGTTCACGGTGTTGATGTGGTGGCTGCGCGGGGTGCGTTCCGTCCGCCGCCCTGCGTTGAGCGCGAAGTGCGGGATGCGCGCGTCCTTCGCGATCCGCTCGTAGGTGACGAACCCGTCCGTGCAGAGCACCGCGTCCGGCGCCATCACGGGCAACAGGGCACCGGAAATCGCCGCCTGGCCCGCGTCGGCAATGGCCTCGAAGGCTCGGTGACCAGCGCGATCGGTTACCGCGAGGAGCTTCTTCTCCCAGGCCCGCCAGCCCCCCGGAGGCGCTACCGCCGAACCGCCCCTACGCCGATAGGCTCGCCACCTCAGACGGGGCGGCACCGGGTGGTTCACGGGGTCACGCCGGTGCCTAACCCACTCCCTCGACCCCTTTCGGCTCTCGCGTTGGTGGGCTTCGTCGGCTTCGACGATGCCAGCAAGGGTGGCGTCGGGCTCCGGCTTCAGAGCGCCGATGATCGCCATTCGCCAGCGCCAGATGCTGTGACGCGACGCACCCAGCACCTCGGCCCCGCGGCGGCAGGACATCGGCTGCGGTGCCTCGATCATGTCACGCGCCAGCGCGACAACGAGGTCGGGGCGGTGAACCCGGGCCAGCGGCGTGTCGCTGCGGCCTGACCACGTTACTCCGCACCCCGAGCAGTTCCATCGCTGTGTGCCTGTTCTGGTCCGACCCCACCGGGTGCGTGCGTCACCCCCACAGCGGGGGCAGGACGCCGCCGGGCCGCCAGCATCGGCCCGCGCGTCGATCTCCAAGACCGCCTCGGCACGCTTGCGCGCATCTGCAACGAGCCCTTCGGCCTGGCGCAGCTCCTGCGGGGTCAGGCGGGCAAGCAGACGGCCGAATTCAGCTGGTTCGAAGCGGGGCATGGCGGGTCTCCTGGAACTTCGGAAGCCTCAGCATACCTCACTGACACATCAGAACAAAGCACGAACCAACACGCTTTGCTGACACCGCC
>NZ_FWFZ01000032.1 GCF_900172355.1 Roseisalinus antarcticus
CCTGATGAACGGCGAGCGCGCCATCCTGTTCGCGACCGACCCTCCGTATCTGGTGGATTACGACGGCTCGAACCATCCGACGCGGAACAAGGACTGGTCGGCGTCTTACGGCACAACGTGGGACGACTCTTCGCAGGGGGCAGAACTTTACGACGGGTTCATCGCCGCGGCGGTCGCCGAAGCCATCGCTGAAAATGCTGCGTGGTATTGCTGGCACGCCTCGCGACGCCAGGCGATGCTCGAGGCCTGCTGGGAAAAGGTCGGGGCGTTCGTCCATCAGCAGATCATCTGGGTGAAGGACCGCGGGGTTCTCACCCGGTCGCATTACCTCTGGAAACATGAGCCCTGCTTCATGGGCTGGCGCCGCCCGAACCGCCCGCCGAAGGTGGCCGAGGATATGCTGCCCTCAACATGGGCGCTGCCCAGCTTTGCCAAGGACGAGCGGCCCGACCATCCGACGCCGAAACCGCTCGACGCCTTCGGCATCCCGATGCGCCAGCATGTGGCGCGGGGTGGGCTTTGCTACGAGCCGTTCTGTGGTTCGGGTTCGCAGATCATGGCGGGCGAGGCCAACGGGCGACGCGTCTTCGCAATGGAAATCAGCCCGGCCTACATCGACGTCGCCGTCGAGCGCTGGCAGGCCGACACTGGCCGCGACGCGATCCTCGAGGGCGATGGCCGGACCTTTGCGCAGGTGAATGCCACGCGGTTGGGCGACGATGCCGACCGCGACCGAGAGGGACAATACGGCCTGACGGCGTGCATAGCCTACTAGTACAAGACCTCTTGACCCAAGAGAGCATTTAGTGGACGATGCAAAGTTCTATTGACCGATGCGGGAGAAGTGAGTTGTTGAACAATATCGGAATTATGCCTTTCCTGCTTCTGGGGACAATTCTCCTTGTCATTTACTTTCTCCAGATATTGCCTGCCCAAAAAAGAGCGAAAAAGAACTCAACCTCGACAATGTATGAAATCTATCCTTCCTTTTGGACTGGTTGGGGTGTTCTATTGATTGGTGGCGGCGGATACCTGCTGTTTGCGACAAGCGATCCACAGGTGGGTTACGAACTACTTCGCGCTGGCGGGCCGCAAGAAGCAATCAGGTTGATGGCACTTCTTAAAAACGTCAGTTATGGCCTTCTTGGGTTTGGCTTACTTCTTTTTGGACTCGGTTTGGCTAAGTCAATGTTCACGCTGAGAACAAGAGAGTGACTGGCGCTTCTCAGAGTCCCCGATAAATCAGAAGTTGCCAGCGGACTGGTCAACATGGGCTACCGCCTTGCGGCAGGCCTCTTTACGGCGGCGGAAGTCGGTGCGCCCCACAAACGCGAACGGCTGTTCATCCTCGCCATCCGCGAGGGTGACGAGTTGGCCGACCCCGCGCGCCTGCTCCGGGATCCGCTCGAGTGGCGGAAACCGGACCGAGATGTTGCGGCTATGGCCGACGCCGCGCGCCAGCGCCAACGAGAACCGGCAGACAAAACCGACGCCTTCGCAGGAAGCGGGCAAACACGGCATGAACCTGGCAACGAGCGCCGCGATGTGGCCAACGCCGCAGACCGACAGCTTCCGGAGCCGGGGTGGAGACCGAAAGCACGAGAAGGGTCTGGACGGCATGGCGCGGGATTGGCCGACGCCGATGGCCAACGACGGCTGCAAGCCGAGTGCTGGGAACCGCAAGACAGCGGATCTGACCCATGCCAGCCGCATGTGGATGACGCCGACGGCGCGCGATCACAAGGATGGGGCGACGACATTGGCGAACACGCCGGTGAACGGCCTGCTTGGCCGCCAGGTCCTGGTGACGCAGGTGGCTGGGACCGATACCTCAGAGCAGCGCCGGACCTTGAACCCAGCATTCGTCGAGGCGCTGATGGGCTGGCCCACCGGGTGGACCGGCTTCGCCTCTGTGGCAACGGAGTGGTCCCGCTGGTTGCGGCGCATGCGCTGCGAACTCTGGCAGCTGAACTGCTGGCCGTTGGATAACGGGGCGCCAGCATGAAGCAATCGCGCGCCATGTCTCTGGTTGAAGCGGTGGCCAATGTCGTCGTGGGCTATGGGGTAGCGGTTGTCACCCAGATCCTGATCTTCCCGATTTTCGGATTGCACACGACGCTGGCACAGAACCTGAAGATGGGCGCCGTGTTCACCGTGGCCAGCATTGGCCGGTCCTATCTCTTGCGGCGGCTGTTCGAGGCGATCCGGTTTGCCGCGGACAAGGGACGCCAGCGCTAGGCCGAGCATTGCTGGGCGGTTTCGAAGTTGTCGCTACTCCATTCAGATCCTATGGTTTCTCCAAGTTGGAGACGGTGGCTTGTTCTTTTGTCGCCTATGGATTTGGGATCGAGATTGAAGTGCTGAATAACCAAGGCGAACGAAATACAGACCCAGACTTGCTTCCGGACGGCCTTGAGGCTTTACGACGCGAGCTTGGCCTCGCAGATGTAATGCGGTTGAGATCATGGACGCGCTGTCGCCTAGCTCGGCCGTCCAGCGCATCGTGTTCATGAAGGCAGCGCAGGTTGGTGCTACCGAGGCCGGGAACAACTGGATCGGCTTTGCCATCCACCATGCGCCGGGCCCGATGCTCGCGGTGCAGCCGACCGTGGAACTGGCGAAACGCAATTCGCGCCAGCGGATCGACCCGCTGATCGAGGAAAGCCCGGAGTTGCGGGAGCGGGTCAAACCGGCGCGGTCGCGTGACGCAGGCAACACGATGCTGTCCAAGGAATTCGCGGGCGGCATCCTGATCATGACCGGGGCGAACTCGGCGGTTGGGCTGCGCTCGACACCGGCACGCTACATTTTTCTGGATGAAGTGGATGCGTATCCCGCCTCGGCCGACGAGGAGGGCGACCCGGTCAGTTTGGCCGAAGCCCGGACGCTGACCTTCGCGCACCGGCGCAAGGTTTTCCTGGTCTCCACCCCGACGATCCGGGGGCTGAGCCGGATCGAGCGGGAATACGAGGCCAGCGACCAACGCCGGTTCTTCGTGCCGTGCCCGCATTGCAGCCAGTTCCAGTGGCTCAAGTTCGAGCGGCTGCGCTGGGAGAAGGGGCGGCCTGAGGCGGCAGCATACCATTGCGAGGGCTGCGAGCGGCCCATCGCAGAACATCACAAGACGGCACTGCTGGAAGCGGGCGAATGGCGGGCAACCGCTGTTGCTGCCGATCCCGGCACCGTCGGCTATCACCTCTCGGCGCTTTATTCGCCGATCGGCTGGCTCAGTTGGGAGCGGATCGTGCGGGCATGGGAAGCGGCACAGGGCTCGGATGAGGCGATCCGGGCGTTCAAAAACACCATTCTTGGCGAGACATGGGTTGAGAGCGGCGAAGCGCCCGATTGGTCGCGGCTTTATGATCGCCGCGAGGCGTGGAAGCCGGGCATCGTTCCTGCGGGCGGATTGTTCCTGACCGCCGGGGCCGACGTTCAGAAGGACCGGATTGAGGTCGACGTCTGGGCCTGGGGCCGGGGCGGGACAAGCTGGCTGGTGGATCATATCGTCATCGATGGCGGTCCCGATCATCAGGGTGCCTGGTCGGAACTAACAAAGCTTCTGGACCGGACATGGGCACATGAAAACGGCGCGCATCTGCGGCTGGCAAAGCTCGCCATCGACACCGGCTATGAGGCTCCGGCCGTTTATGCCTGGTCGCGGCGGCAGGGGGTTGCGCAAGTTTCGCCCGTGAAAGGCGTCGAAGGGTTCAATCGTTCCAGCCCGGTGTCAGGCCCAACCTATGTCGATGTGACCGACGCGGGCAAACGCCTGCGCCGGGGCGCAAGGCTCTGGACCGTGGCGGTGTCCACATTCAAGGCGGAAACCTATCGCCATCTCGGCCTGCCGCGCCCGACGAAAGAGGAACTGGCCGAGGGCGTGCAATGTCCGCCCGGCACCGTGCATCTGCCCGACTGGGTGGAAAGCGAATGGCTGAAGCAGCTTGTGGCCGAGGAACTGGTCACCGTGCGCACCAAGCGCGGCTTTGCCCGGCTTGAATGGCAGAAACTGCGCGAACGCAACGAGGCGCTGGATTGCCGGGTCTACGCCCGCGCCGCCGCCTGGATCGTCGGCGCGGATCGGTGGTCCGAAGCGCGCTGGGTGGATCTCGAGGCGCAAGTGGCAGGGGACAGTAATGGTGACGCGGGCCAAGACAAGGCTGCCGCCGGAGCCATCCGGGCGGTGCGCAGTCCCGCGCGGCGCAGAACTGTGGCTTCGAGTTACATGAGGTAGACATGCCCACAATCGCCGAGTTGAAGACCCGTCGCGAGGCACTGGCAGCGTCGCGTTCCTCCGGCGTGGCGCGGGTGAGCTATGACGGCAAGACGGTGGACTATCGCAGCCTGGCGGAGATCGACCGGGCCATCGAGGTGCTGGATCGCGAGATCGCGACAGCTGAAGGGCGCAAGATCATCCGGCAGGTGCGCGTGATCACCACCAAGGGGCTGTAAAGCATGAGCTGGCTTGATGCCTTTCGCCGCCGGGAAATCGGCGGCCCTGTCGCTGTGCGTGCCAGGCTCGAAGGGGCGATGTCGCAGCGCCGGTTGCGCGGCTGGAACCCGCCGCTGGAAAACATCAACTCGCTGGTTGCCTCGGGCGGTCCGCGTTTGCTGGCGCGGTCGCGCGAACTGGTGGTCACCAACGGCTATGCGGCGAACGCCTGCGAGGCTTTTGCGTCGAATTTGGTGGGCGACGGCATCAAGCCATCATCGCTGATCGAGGATCCGGCGCTGCGCGAGCAGGTGCAGCGGCTCTGGCTGGCCTGGACCGATGAGGCGGATGCGGACGGACTGACCGATTTCTACGGCTTGCAGGCCATGGTGGCGCGCGAGATGTTCGTCGCGGGAGAGTGTTTCGTCCGGCTGCGCCCGCGCCGGGCTGAGGATGGTCTGCTGGTGCCGCTGCAGATGCAGCTGTTGCAATCGGAGATGCTGCCCTTCGAGAAAACCGAGGCCACTGCCAACGGCAATCGCATCCGCTGTGGCATCGAATTCGATGCCATCGGCCGCCGCGTGGCGTATCACTTCCGCCGCCGACATCCAGGCGACAGCACCGATCAGGGCATGGTCACGTCCGAGACGGTCCGTGTTTCGGCCCAGGACGTGCTGCACATCTACCGGCCCATCGATGCGGGCCAGATCAGGGGCTTGCCGCACGTCGCACCCGCCATGGTGCGGCTGTTTCTGCTCGACCAGTATGACGACGCGGAGCTTGACCGGAAGAAGACGGCGGCGATGTTCGCAGGCTTCATCACCAAGACGGCTCCGGAAGAGCAGTTGATGGGCGAGATCGAGGCGACCGACGACAGCGGTGCAACCGTCAGCCTGGAACCGGGCACTCTGCAGGTGTTGTTGCCTGGTGAGGATGTGAAGTTCTCCAGCCCCGCCGATGTCGGCGGCGGCTATGAGGCGTTCCAGTACCGCACGCTGCTGTCGGTCTCGGCATCGCTGGGGCTTCCCTATCACTTGGTCACCGGCGATGTGCGGCAGGCCAACTATTCCAGCCTGCGCGCAAAACTGGTCGAGTTCCGCCGCCGCGTCGAGCAATTCGAACCGGGGCTGATTGTTTACGCACGTGTAGACTATATCCGAACGCCGGTCAGTTCGCCTAAGGCAATGCGAAACGCATTGACTGACCCGGCACCGCTTCTGCCCCAGTACTCGTGATCTGGTCTTTTCAGCATTTTTTTAAAACCGTGTCGCTCAACTTTTTCGATGCCACCACAATCAGCTACAAAAACACGCGAAAAATACCATTCACTTGACCTGGGATTCAAACCACCAACTTTGCTGCCTCGAAAGTGAATTGTTCTTTGGATCTTCAATGCGGCGCAATCGTAGTCAGGGTGTTGGTTAATGTCACGAAACAAATCAGCCACGGGCTCTGGCATTGTCGCCAAGGCATTTTCAAAGTTTGTTTTCATGAGAGTGAAGTCTCCTTTTGCGCATGAGTGCCAGAGCATCTTATCGCATCCATCAAAATAATTGCACGATTCGCAGAAGGACGCGATGGCCAACCTGCTGTCGATCCGGTCCGGCGCCATGACGCTGTCCGAGGTGATCGCCCGGCAGGGCCGCAACCCCGACGCGGTGCTGGCCGAGATCGCCGCCACAAATGCCAAGCTCGATGCACTCGGGCTGGTGCTCGACAGTGATCCGCGCCCAAGCCCAAACCCAAGCGGAGGGCGCGGAGGTGGTGATCTATGACGAAATCGGGGCCTATGGCGTCTCGGCAAGGGGGTTTCCGGCGGAACTGGGCGCGTTGCCGGCTGCCACGCCTCTGGCCTTGCGTCTGAACAGCCCGGGCGGGTCGGTCTTCGATGCCGTTGCGATCTACAACGCCATCAAACGCCATTCCGGCACGGTCACGGTCTGGATCGACGGCATCGCGGCTTCGGCTGCGTCCTACATTGCCATGGCGGGCGACGAGGTCGTCATGCCGGAAAACGCCTTCCTTATGATCCACGATCCTGCTGGCATGGTCATGGGCTCCGCAACCGACATGCGGGCGATGGCCGAGGCGCTGGACAAGATCAAGGGCAGCCTGCTGCAGGGATATGCCGCCAAATCTGGTCGGCTACCGGAAGAAATCGCCCCGCTGATGGCGGCTGAAACCTGGCTTGATGCCAAGGACGCGTTGGACCTTGGCTTTGCCGACCGGATTGCAGAGCCGGTCCGGATCGCAGCGCGGTTCGATGTGGCACGGTTCCGGAATGCGCCGCCCGCACTCGTTGAATCTTCGGCAGACGCACAGGGCGCTGCGGCGATGGAGCAGGAGGGTGAAGCAACCACTGCCGAGATTGCGGTCGTGGTGTCCTACGAAGGCCCCGGAGACGGTATCGAGGCCACTGCTGGCTCTGATGCTGGCGGTGGCGCACCAGCGGTTCCCGGTCCGTCCTCTGACCCGGGCGTGGAAACTCTTGGTGCTGCCGAGACTTTTGACGCTGACACCGTCCTGCCTAAGGACGCCGCGCCAGCGCCCGAAGCCGATTGCATCGTTGTCGCTGCCAACGGTGCAGACTTTGCCGCCAGCGTCCGTGCCACAGCGTTGACCCATGCCCGCGCCGTCGTCGACCTCTGCCGTCTGGCCGGTCAGCCGCAGATGGCGGGTCGGTTCCTTGAGCGCGACACCGGCCTCGACGACGTCCGCGCGGCCCTGCTGGCCACTCGCGCCGAAGCGGAACCCGACATTTCCGCTGCCCATCCGCAACCCGGCCGCCCGTCTGGCGCGCGCCCCTGGGGCGATGTCATCGCCCGCACCTTCCGTCTGAAAGGATAAATCCATGCCCACGCTTACTGAAACCCCGCACGCGGGCGGCTTCCTCGTTTGGGAAGCGCTCCGCGACTATTGCCGCAGCACCGTCATCCTTGCCTCTGGCAACCTCCAGCCCGGCACCATTCTGGGCAAGATCACCGCCTCGGACAAATACGCGGCCCACGATCCTGCCGCCTCGAACGGCACCCAGACGGCGGCGGCCATCCTGTGGGACAGCGTCGATGCCAGCGGCGGCGACAAGAACGCCGTCGTGCTGATCCGCGGCCCCGCCATCGTTAACCAGTACGAGATCACGATCCCCGGTACGCCCACCGCGCCGCAGATCGCCGCTGCTCACGCTGCCCTGCTGACGCTCGGCATTCTTGTCCGCTAACCCCCCAAAATCAGGAGGCACCCCATGGCCACCATGGACATCTTCGAAGGCGATGCCTTCTCGATCATCGAACTCACCCGTGCGCTGGAGAACATCCCCTACAAGCCCGCCACCCTTTCCGGGTCGGGTCTGTTCGGTCCACGCGGCGTCCGCTCGCGCACCGTGGTGATCGAGAGCCGCGACGGCACGCTGTCGCTGATCCCGTTCTCCGAACGCGGCTCGGTCTATGACCAGCAGACGCCCGAACGCCGCGATGTGCGGGCCTTCGTCTGCCGCCAGTTCAAGAAGCAGGACGTCATCTGGGCCTCGGAAATCCAGCAGGTGCGCGACTTCGGTTCCGAAAGCGCCACCCAGCAGGTGCAGGCGGAAGTCGCCCGCAAGCTCGGCCGCCTGCGCAACGACGCCGAGACGACCTTTGAATACCACCTCTTCAACGGCATCCAAGGGCTGGTAAAGGACCCGCGTGATGGGGCCACGGTGATCAACTACTTCACCGAGTTCGGCATCGCCCCTGCAACCGAGGTGGACTTTGACCTCGACAACGCCACTCCCGCCTCGGGCGCGCTGCGCAAACGCTGCCAGGCGCTGATCGAAAGCGTCGAGGATGTGATGGGCGGGCTTGCCACCGGTGCGATTGCGCTGCGCGCCGAATGCGGCTCGGCCTTCTTTGCCGATCTGGTGGCGCACAAGGAGGTGCGCGAGACCTACCTGAACACAGCTGCCGCCGCTGATCTGCGCTCGCGAATTGCCGACGAGGTCAGCTTCGGCGGCATCACCTTCCGCCGCTACCGGGGCGGCGCGGGCTTCGGCGTGGCGACCGACAAGGCAGTGTTTTATCCCGAGGCGGTCGACGGGCTCTTTGAGATCTACCACGCCCCCGCCGATACGTTCGAGACGGTGAACACGCTGGGCCAGCCGCTCTACGCGCGGATGATCCCCGACCGGGACCGGGATGAATGGGTGCGGCTCGAGATTGAAAGCAACCCGCTGCCGATCTGCACCCGCCCGCAGGTGCTGCGTTCGGCGCGGCGGACGTGATGAGCGCCTTTGCTGCTGCCGTCGGCGCGCTTTTCGCCGATGGCAACATCGGGCGCGATGCGGTCCATATCGCCGACGGCGGCGCGCCCGTTCTGGTGCGCCTCATTGCCCGACGCGCCGATGACATAACCGAGTTCGGCGATGCCCGGCTCTGGACGGAAACCACGCGCGTCGACATACGTGTGGCCGAAGTGCCGAACCCGCGCCCCGGCGACAGGATCGAGATCGATGGCGAGGCTTTCCTCATTCAGGGCGAGCCGGTCCGCGACCGCGAGCGGCTGGTCTGGACTGTGGACCTGAGGCCCGCGTGAAACTGCGGCTCGACATAGACCCCGACATCGTCGCCATGATGGCGGCCGAGGTTGCGGCGGGGGAGCGTGCGGTGACGGCCGCGATGCGCGAGGCAGGGACCGGCCTGAAATCCGCCTGGCGGACGCAGATCACCGGCGCGGGGCTGGGCACCCGGCTTGCCAACTCGATCCGCCTCGCCAGCTTCCCGAAGTCGGGCGAAAGCCTGAACGCAGCGGCGCTGGTCTGGTCGAATGCGCCGGTGATCGTCGGCGCGCATGACACCGGCCCCCTGATCCGCTCGAAGAACGGCTTCTGGCTGACAATCCCGACGGCAGCGGCGGGGAAGTCCACGCGCGGCGGCCGCATCACGCCCGGCGAATGGGAACGCCGCACCGGTTTGCGTCTTCGCTTCATCTACCGTCGTCGCGGGCCGAGTCTGCTGGTCGCTGACGGGCGGCTGAACACCAAGGGCCGCGCGGTAGCATCAAAGTCGAAAACCGGCCGGGGCGTCGTGACCGCGCCGATCTTCCTGCTGGTGCCGCAGGTCAAACTGCCGAAGCGGCTGGATCTGGCGCGGGATGCCGAGCGGGCGGTGGACGGTGTGCCGGCGCTGATCGTGGCGAACTGGGTGAACGAAAGATACTGAGATCAAAGGGGCTTACGTTTAAGTTTCACTCTGGTACTGACAATTCCTGTGATCAACCTCCTCATCTCCATGAGGCAAAATCGGAAGTGCCTTAAATGAGCCTTGCTGTTGTCGAAAACGCGATTAGCAACCTCGCGAACTACATGAGGCTCTACGTCGAGGCTCATATGCGGTTCGCAAGCCTTTTCGACGTGGATCGCGAGGAAGCGATTCATAACATGGAGCGCGCATTCGAGGCAAAACTGGAGGCGTTCCACACCCTCTATGACGTCTCAAAAGATCACTTTCCATATTTCGATCACGGCGACACGTCTACGCTCATCGCGTTGCGGAATGCCATACACCATCGAGATCATCCTCTATTCCAAGGTCTCCTGTCTGACTTGTGGCTACGTGGCGATCCAAACCAATGGAACGGCGCGACGTATTTACTTCTTAGGCTCAAGTTTCAAGTGCAACACCCAGCGCCCGCAGGGCATAGGATGTTGCGATGGACAGACGAAGCAAGCACAGAGGTGGTTCCGGAAATCTGAACAGCCGGGTTGAGTGGATTTTCCGCGCAACAGCAGCATGATGCTGCGAGCGAGGAGAAGACCATGGCAAGACGACCACGCCGGAACCACAGCCCGGCATTCAAGGCGAAAGTGGCGGTGGCCGCGATCAAGGGCGAGAAGACGCTGATCGAGCTGGCGCAGGATTTCGACGTCCACCCGAACCAGATCAAGCAGTGGCGTGATCAGCTACTCGAGGGGGCGACCGGGGTTTTTGGGGAAGCCTCGAAGGCTGAGCCGGAACCGGTGATCGACGTGAAGACCCTGCATGCCAAGATCGGAGAGCTGACGCTGGAGAACGATTTTTTGTCAGGCGCGCTCGGCAAGGCGGGTCTGCTGCCGAGCGCAAAAAGATGATCGACCGCACAGCGAAGCTCAGTGTCGGCCGTCAGGCCAAGGTGCTGGGGATCAGCCGGGGCAGCGTCTACTACCAGCCGCGCCCGGTCCGGGCTGGCGATCTGAAGCTGATGCACCGGATCGACAAACTGCACATGGAATTTCCCTTCGCGGGCAGCCGGATGCTGCAGGGCCTGCTGGTTCAGGAAGGCTTCAAGGTCGGGCGGCTGCACGTTGCCACGCTGATGAAGCGGATGGGGATCGAGGCGCTGTATCGAAAGTCGAACACCTCGAAACCGGCGCCAGGGCACAAGATCTACCCCTATCTGCTCCGGAAGCTGCCGATCACCCGGCCCAATCAGGTCTGGGCGATGGACATCACCTACATCCCAATGGCGCGCGGCTTCATTTACCTGGCCGCCGTTCTGGACTGGTTCACCCGCCGGGTGCTGTCTTGGCGCGTGTCGATCACGCTGGAAGCAGACTTCTGCATTGAGGCCCTCGAGGAGGCGCTGGCTCGGCACGTCCAGCCTGAGATATTCAATACGGATCAGGGCAGCCAGTTCACCTCGGCTGACTTCATCAAGGTGCTGGCGAGCCGCGAAATCAAGATCAGCATGGACGGCAAGGGAGCCTGGCGCGACAACGTCTTCGTGGAGCGCCTCTGGCGGACCATCAAATACGAGGAGGTCTACCTGCGGGCCTATGCCAGCGTCTCCGAGGCTCGCGCCTCGATCCGGAACTACCTCGGCTTCTACAACAGCCGGCGGCCCCACTCATCGCTTGACGGGAGAACCCCCGATCAGGCCTACTTCAACCCGCCGACGCCCGAAGCGGCAGCGGCGTAACCAAGGCGGAAATCCACTTAGAAAACGCCCGGAACCTGTTCAAACAAACCGAGCCACCTCTACCTGTATGATGGCACGCAAACGCTGATCACAGCGGCGTCCTGTACGACGAACTGCCTTGCCCCGGTGGTGAAGGTGATCCACCAAAGCCTTGGCATCCGCCACGGTTCAATCACCACAATCCATGATGTCACGAACACCCAGACCATCGTGGACCGCCCGGCAAAAGACATGCGCCGGGCGCGATCCGCCCTGATGAACCTGATCCCGACGACAACAGGCAGCGCCACAGCAATCACGCTGATCTACCCCGAACTCAAGGGCAGGTTGAACGGCCATGCAGTGCGCGTGCCGCTCTTGAACGCCTCGCTGACCGACTGCGTGTTTGAGGTAGAGCGGGCGACGACGGTGGAAGAGGTGAACGCCCTGTTTGCTGCCGCCGCAGCAGGGCCGCTGAACGGCATCCTCGGGTATGAGACGCGCCAGTTGGTGTCGTGCGATTTTACCAATGACCCGCGGTCGGCAATGGTCGATGGACCATGCACGATGGTCATCAACGGCACACAAGTGAAGATCTACGCCTGGTATGACAACGAATGGGGCTATTCCTGCCGTCTGGCCGATGTCGTGCGGATGGTTGCGGGTTCGTTGTGACCCAGAGTGTGACCTTGGCGAACCCGCCGCCCAATCCCTTGCGCGCCTATGCAGCTGTCACGGCGGCCTACTGGGCCTTCATGCTGTCGGACGGAGCTTTGCGGATGCTGGTGCTGCTGCACTTCAACGCGCTTGGCTTCACGCCGGTGCAACTGGCCTGGCTGTTCGTGCTGTATGAGGTGGCGGGGATCGTAACGAACCTTGCCGCCGGGTGGCTGGCAGCGCGATTTGGTCTGGCCGCGACGCTTTACGGCGGGCTGGCGTTGCAGATCGGGGCGCTCGTTGCCCTAGCCCAGCTTGATCCGTCCTGGGGTGTCGCGGCGTCGGTTGCTTTCGTCATGGCGGTGCAGGGCGTCTCCGGCGTGGCCAAGGATCTGGCCAAGATGTCCTCGAAGTCGGCCGTGAAGTTGCTGGCGCCCAAGGAGGACGGAGGTCTCTTTCGTTGGGTGGCGCTTCTGACCGGATCGAAGAACGCGGTTAAGGGGCTGGGGTTCTTTCTTGGCGCGGCGCTGCTGGCGCTTGCAGGCTTCCAGGCGGCGGTCTGGGGCATGGCAGCAGTGCTGGTCGTGATTTTGCTGGCTGTCGTTCTGTTCCTGCCTGCGGGTCTGCCGGGACGGATGAAGTCGGACGAAGCCTGGGGCGGCTGGCGGTCAAAGGATGCTCGGGTTAACCGTCTCAGCCTTGCCCGGATGTTCCTGTTTGGCGCGCGCGATGTGTGGTTCGTCGTTGGCGTTCCCGTCTACTTCCAATCGGTTCTGTCGGATGGCACGGCCGAGGGCCGACGCGAAGCCTTCTTCCTGATCGGCAGCTTCCTTGCGCTCTGGATCATCGCATATGGTGCCGTGCAGGGGTTCGCCCCCCGCCTTTTGGGATCGAAGAACCAGTCCGAAGCCCAAACTACCCGAAAGGCTATTTTCTGGGCCGGACTTTTGGTGCCCATCCCCTTCCTGCTGGCTGGTGCAGCATGGGCGGCAGAGGGTCCGGCGCCATGGCTTACTGCCACGCTGATCGGGGGCCTTCTGCTCTTCGGCTTCGTCTTTGCAATCAATTCATCGGTCCATTCCTACCTGATCCTCGCCTTCGGATCAGCTGAGCGGATTACGCGGGACGTGGGCTTCTACTACATGGCCAATGCCGCAGGCCGCTTGATCGGCACGCTGCTGTCCGGCCTGAGCTACCAGATCGGCGGGCTGCCGCTGTGCCTTGCAACCGCAGGCGTCATTGCACTGGCCAGCTGGCTTGCCGCTCGACGGCTCAGGCCCGTCTGAGCAGAAACAACGCCGACCTGACACGCGTGGTGGCCGAGCGCCGTCTTCAGCCAGAGGCGGGGTAGGGTGGGAAGAAGGTGCCGGGCTTTCGTGGTTCAGTAGAACCCCACTTCGCGTACGTCGATCCGTGCGTCATGGTCGCGGCCGTAGGCAACGACGGCAACAGAACTCAGGCTGCCCGGCTTGGGTACACTGCGCAGCAACGCGCCCGAGGCGGTGAACGCAACGAGCGGCAGACGCACTTCGGTCCAGCTTTCCGAAACCTCGAACCCTGCCTGATAGTATTGCCACGGCAACAGCGTGCCCCCAGTCCGCAGGTGTACGAAATAGCGCTGGTCGTTGCCGCGCACCATCAACCGCACGCCGGTTGTGTCTTCGGGTGGCGGGCCGACAAGATCAAGCTGCATCTGGATGAATCCGCCCCGGTTGGCGGTGCTGACCCTGCCGGTCATGCGCGCAAAATTCAGACCGTCTTCCTGCGCAAATGTGACACCGCCAGTGGACACGCCCCCCATCACCTGATCGGTGAAGAACCGCCAACGGGTTTCCGGCTGCATGGTGAAATCCTCGATGAATGTGGGCCCGGCTGCAGCGGCGTCAGCCATTGCAGGCGGCATGGCACCACCAAGCAAGACAGCTGCAAGAGAAAGGACGATCAGACTGCGCGGAACCATTTTCTTCCCCAAACTTTTCCATGCGGCAGCGCAGGCAACACCCCGCCCGTGCTGCAATCTACCAATGCTGAGTTCCCGGCGCACCCTTGATCTGGCCGTCCAGATTGGGTGTGACCCAGCCGCCGTAAAAGCTGCCCGGTTGCGGAATGACGCGCAGATCGCCGACCCAGACCTCCTCCATCAGCCCGGCATAAAACGCCACATAGCCTGCAAGGGCGGCAAAGCGGGCGGTCGGGCTGTCATAGGACCACGCAGCGCGGGCGGCCGTCCTGCCTCCGGCGATCACATCGAAATAGCGCGCGACGCCTTTCCACTCGCAGTAGCTGCTGCCTTGCACCGGGCGCAGGGTGGCGTGGATATCTTCGGGTGGCAGGTAATAGCTGGGAGCATGATGGGTTTCCAACACCCGCAAGGCGCGGGCGGTTTCCGAGACCAGCGCCCCACCCAGCCGGATCATGATCCGCTGCGGCACGGGTTCCAGCGCGGGAGGGCGGGGGTAGGATTGCACGTTTTCGCGCGGCAGATCGGTCATAACACAGCCCCAGCCAAGGGTTTGCGCGCGATCCCCATATAGAGGATGGGCGTCAGTGGCAGCGGCCCGAAAATCAGATCGAACCGGCGGTTGATCCCGCGCGGGCCAAGGCCGGTCACAGCGCCCGGCACCAACCCGGCACCTTCTATCGCGGCGCGCAATTCGCGCGGCTTGATGAACATGGCCGGGTCATGCGTGCCGCGCGGCAACAGGCGCAGCACATCTTCGGCGATGGTGATGGTGGCAAGCCGGGCCAACGGGTTGCGGTTGATGGTGTCGAACAGGAACACCCCGCCGGGGCGCAGGGTGCGGGCGACTTCGGTCAAGACCTTATTCAGGTCGGCGACATGTTCCAGCACATCGACGCAGACAACAGCGTCAAAACTGTTGTCATCGTAGGGCAGAGCCTCTCCCACGCCCACATCATAGCCGATGCGCAAACCTGTCGTGCGGGCATGGGCGCGGGCGGCGTCGATGGCATCGGCCGCCGGGTCGATCCCGGTGACGTGTGCGCCGCGCGCCGCCAATGCCTCGGCCATGAACCCCCCGGCACAGCCAAGGTCCAGCACCGCTTTGCCCTGCCAGTCGATCTGTCGGTCGAACCATTTCAACCGCCCCGGTACCAGGTTTTTCAGCGTGCGCACCCAGCGGATATCGTCAGACCACCAGCGATCCGCCACCTTGTCATAGATCGTCAGGTCATTGCGCATCGGGGTGGTCCTTGGGCAGGCGGGGCAGGGCATAGGGCACTTCGTCGCGATACTGATCAAACCGTGCACCGTAGCGGGCGGCAAAGCGGCGTTCCTTCAGGCGCGGGGCCAGCAGGCAATAGGCGGTGAACGCGATTGCCAGCACCAGCTGGTCTGGCGTCCAGACTGGAGGCGTCCACAGCGTCAGCGCAAAGGCCACATAGATCGGCTGGCGGATCAGGCGGAACAGCCCCCGGGTCGGCATGTCGGGAAACACCGGGGGGATGCGGGCCAGCAGCGACATCCAGCCAAGCGCGCCCGACTGCACCTCGGCCCCGGCATCAAAGCTGGCTTTCAGCAAAATTAGCCAACTGGTGGCATAGGCGGCTGTCATGGCCCAGAAGGCTGCGGCTTCGGCCCGCCACCAGACAATGCCTGATGGTGTCCACAGCGCGAACAGCGCCAGCAATTGGGCGGATGCGATGATGGCATAGGTGGTGGTTGCCAGCGTTTGCCCATGCGGGCCGGGGACAAGGCGTGCCAGCAACCGCCCGCCGCGCGTAGTCAGAAACAGCGAATGCGCCAGCGGAAACTGCACAATCAGCGCGGCATTGGCCAGCGTGGCCCAAGGCCAAGGCACACTGCCAAGGCTTTCGCTCAGGCCAAAGAACATCGCCACGATCATCGCCAGCACGCCTGCGGCAAACAGCGCATGGCACAGCGCACCAAAGGCCAGCACAAGGGTGATGCGCGCAGCACCTGCAGGCGGGCGGAGGACGGCGCGGATCAAGGTGATCAGCCTTGCGATGCGGGGGTCATGCCACATCATCAGCCCCGCGCCAGCAAGTCGGCAGCAATGGCGGTGCCGCTGTCCCAAGCGGCTTCAACGCGTGGGCCAAGGCACCAGTCGCCGCCCAGATAGAGGCTGGCATCATCACTGCGCAAGAACGGCTGGCTCAGCGGTTGGGTCACCCTTGCATAGCGCCAGCGGTGCGTGGTGGCGTGGGTGACTTGGCCAAGGGATACGCCCAGTCTGTCGCATAGCAGGGGCAGCATGCGGGCGGTCAGGGTGGTGGGATCATCCTCCAGGTGCGCCAGACTGAACGTCTCTCCCGCCTGTGCCACCCAAAGCGTCTGCCCTTGCGGGCGGCCCGGCTTGGTACTGTCTTGGGCGATCCATGACAGCGGGTCATCCGCATCCTTGCGGGTGATGAAAGGGGCGGGGGCGGTAACAGCCGCCATGAGCGTCAGGCACGGGGCGATCCGCACCGCATCAAGGGCCGCCACAAGCGGATGATCGGCACCCAGCAAGCCTGACACTTGCGGGGCGGGCACAGTGACCACAACGCGCGCGGCGCGCAGGGTGGTCTCAGCCAGATGCAGCCGCCAGCCATCTGCCTCTGGTTCCAAGCGGGCCACCTGCGTATTCAGGCGAATGTCCAGCCCCACCCCAAGCGCCTTGGGTATGGCCGACATTCCCGGCACGCCAACGCTGTGATGCCGCCCGGTGCCATTGCCCCACTTGGCCAAGCTGCCTGCCGTTTGCAGCGCCGCTAGCACGGCAGCAAGGCCCGGCCCATGCGAATTCACATATTGCGCGCCGTGGTCGAACTGCACATCTACCGCCCGCCGCGTGGCCACGCGCCCGCCGATACCGCGCCCCTTGTCCAGTACCACAGGGGCCATTCCTGCATCGGCCAGCCTGCGCGCACAGGCCAGCCCCGACATCCCTGCGCCGATGATGACCACGGGCGTCATGCGGGGAACACCTGGTTCAGAATCCGCGGGATGTTCTGCTTTACCTTAAAGAACCCAGCCGTGGCATGGGGCCAGATGGCCGCGTCCCACTCGCGCCGCCATTCGCAAAAGGTGATGCCTGCGCGGGCAAGCGACGGGGCTGCGTCATCCATAAAGTCCCGCAAGGGGCCGGTGGTGATGTAGGGCGTGGCGATTTGCGTGGCACCGCTGGCGGCGGCCCATTTGGCCAGCGCTGTGGGGTCGGCTGCGTGCAGGGTGACGGGGGCTGCGCCGATCCGCAAGGCGGCATCGGTCAAGGCACCCGCCTCGAACGCATGGACAAGGTCCGACACAGGTAAGGGTGATCGCAAGTGGCTGGTGGTCAGCGTGTCCGTGGTCCGGATATCAATGGCGGACAGGTCGAAATCCTCCACCCGGCAATCCTCATCGGTGATCAGCAGGGCCGTGGGCTTGCCGGGCTGTGGGGTCGTGACGGCACGCAAGGGCAGCAGGGATGGCAGGCCGTCAGGCTCGGTCGCCTCAAGGCCCTGTGTGACCTCTGCCAGATCGGACGGGCGCGGGGTAAAGCGCCCAGCGGTGAAGGCGGCGATGTTCTGGGCATCGGCCGGATAGGGTTTGCCGCGCGTGTGCAGCCCGGCCACCCAACGCCAGCCCAGCGTGTTCGACGCGGCATCGCCGTCCAGCAGGTGCCGGTAAAAGAAATCCGCCCCCAGCCGCCATGGCAGGCCAAGGGTAAAAATCCAGATCGACGCAAACCATATCCGCGCGTGGTTGTGCAGATAGCCGATCTCCACCAGTTCGGTGGCCCAGGCGTCAAAACACTCCAGCCCTGTCTGTCCGCTTATCGCGCGCTCCACATCACGGCGCAGGCGGCGGTCACGATCAAGGGCGGCAAGGTCGGCGTCCAGCCCGCGCAGGTAGCTGGCCCAGACCTGCGGGCGGCGTTCCAGCCAGCCTTTTAAATAGCCGCGCCAGATCACCTCTTGCACGAATTTCTCGGCGTCCTCGGGGCCGTGGGCTGCAAGGGCTGCCGCTACGGCGTCGGCCTCCAGCACCAGCCTGCGCCGGATGTAGGGCGACAGGACCGACACCGCCGTATGGCGGCCCGCCCCCTGATCGGTATTGCGACCGTTCGCGTAGCGTCGGCCCATACGGGGCGCAAAGGCCGCCAGTTGTTTCTCACCCTCGGCGCGGGTCGCGATCCATTCTGTCATGGCGTTCCAACAATTGCTGCTCGGGACGCGAATTGGCGTTCAGGCACTGAATTTCAACGCGGCACGATGTCCAGATCACGATGAGGAACGATCATCGGGCGCAAGTCTGATCCGCCCCATATTCAGGCCAATAATTGTGGCCACGGGCCTGTCTGGATCGATAGGAAAGTCTGATCAACAGCTTCTGCTTCGCCGGGATTGCCGCGTGAGCGTTGCGGTGTTGTCTTGTGCAGGCAAAGAGCGCCGCTTTCGCGGTTTTGCAGCCACTTTTGCGGCGGCGCGGTCGGTTTCGGGCAGACTCGTCTTCATGCCACCAGCTTTCTTCGGACCATGAACAGGTTGCCAAGCGCGAACAAGGTGAAGAGTTGCGCGCGGTTCTTGGCGAGGCCGCGATAGCGGGTCCCCACATGGCCGAATTGTCGCTTGATCACCCGGAACGGGTGCTCGACCTTGGCCCGCACTTTCGCGATGAGGCGGTTGATCCGGTCATCGAGAGGATGCAATTCGCCGCCAACCGGGGCCTTCCTCATGACCCCCCAGAACTTGCCCGGGCCTGCGAACTCCGCCGCCCGTTCAGCGTTTACATATCCCTTGTCGGCCCAGACCGAAGTCTCATCGCCGTGCAGCAGCCCGTCCCAGACCTGACTGTCGTGGACCCTGGCGGTGGTGGTCTCCAGACTGTGCACAAGGCCATTACGGGAATCGACGCCCACATGCGCTTTCATTCCAAAATACCAGTCGTTGCCCTTCTTGATCGACGACATCTCGGGATCGCGGGTCTTCTCCTTGTTTTTGGTCGACGATGGCGCGTCGATGATCTTGCGCAGGCTCACTCGAACCGATGGCGTTCGCCTGCTCACATCCACCAGCGTGCCCGAGCGCAGCGTGATGCCCTTGTCGGCCAGATGCGCGTTCACATCCGCAAAGATCGCCTCGGTCAGCCCCTTTTGTTCGAGCAGGTGCCGGAAGTTGAGGATCGTGGTCTCATCGGGGATGCGGTCGTCACCGAGTTCGATCCCGGCGAACCGCCGCATTGCCTCGCTGTCATAAAGGGTCTCTTCCGCCATCGGGTCGCTCAGCGCATACCAATTCTGCAGAAAATACACCCGCAGCATGGTCTCCAGCGGCATCGCCGGCCGACCGCCCTTCCGCCCGGTCTTGGGATAGTGCGGTTCGATCAGCCCGAGCAAACGACCCCACGGAACGACCACGTTCATCTCTGACAGAAACAGTTCCCGACGCGTCTGCTTCTTCTTCATCGCATCGCGAAGACCGGGAAAAGCGGGCTGCTTTGGCATCGCAAGAGCTCCCTGGACGAGATGGCCAAGTCTACCAGATCACGCCGAAAGTGGCAGGTTTTTCAGACGTTCCTCAAGAAGATCGAGCGCTGCACACGCTGCATCCAACTCCAGTTCGCGTTTTGACCGCGCCTGCGGCGACTTGGCCAGGAATTGAGATAACACCGCTCTCGGGGAAGACGCCGCCGGCCTTGCGCGCCGCACTGACCGAATGGCCGCTCGTCTCTGCCCAGATGGCCGAAGCTTTGACCGGCACAAGCCGCGCGGCCGTCCAGCGCAATCTGGGGTGGATGGAGGCCCGCGGCCTTGTCCGTGAGGTGACTGGAAAGGGCGGTGTCGGATGTGGCTCGCGACGCCCTGAACACCTTCGATACGTATTGACAAATTACTTATACGTATAGATAGATAGTTAAATGACCCAATCTGGAAGAAAAACCCAAGCTGATGTCGCGCTCCTGGCGGGCGTTTCTCAGGCTACTGTCTCCACTGTTTTAAATGGTGGGGCCACTTCAGTGGCCCCGGATACTGCCGCTCGCATCAATGCTGCGATCGCCGAGTTGGGGTATCGCCCAAATCGATTTGCGCAGGCCTTGCGGACCCAGAGAACGATGACCCTTGCGTGTGTCGTGCCGGACCTGACCAACCCGTTCTATCCGTCCCTTTTCATCGGGGTCCAGGAGACTGCCGGGACCGCTGGCTACGACGTTGTCGCAGTCAATACCAATGGTGACAAAGCTCGCGAGCAGGCCCTTGTCCAAGCGGCAACGCAAGGTCTCTACGATGGTGTCGTCGGGGTGTTTTTCGCGCTTGGGGCGCGGGATTTCACAGACATGGTTGGCGCAGGCGTGCCGCTGGTTCGGATCGAGGCGTCGCGCAAACTCGGCGGACCTCTCGCCATCGACGACCTCTATGTCGATAATTTCACGGCCGCGCGCGGCTCGGTCGAGGCACTGATCGCTGCCGGCCACCGAAAGATCGCGATGATCGCGGGTAGTGGCGGGCCGGAAAAGGTGCGGGTTCAAGGATACTGTTCCGCCCTGAAAGCTGCCGGGCTCTTCCCGTCACTCTGGGAGGACGAGAATTTTTCTAACGAGGGCGGGAGGCGTGCAGCAAAGCGATTGCTGGATGCCGAAACCGGGATTACCGCGATCGTTGCGGCCAATGATCTTATGGCGATCGGTGCGATGCAGGTGCTGACCGCGGCGGGCCTATGTGTTCCGGACGATGTCTCGGTCGTTGGTTTTGACGATATTCTTGCGGCCGGACTGGTGACGCCGGGTTTGTGCACTGTGTCGCTAGATCAAGAGGGGCTGGGTCGTCGTGCAGCGCAGATGCTGCTGGATCGCGTAACCGGCAAATTCGTCGGACCGGCCCGGGTAGAGGAGCGGCCGTTTTATGTTCGAAACAGAGGGTCGTGTGGGGCGGCTCGCTCCGATGCCCAACCGATTTGAAGATTGGCACCGGCCCCGGCAGGAGGTGATCACTACGATGACAGGCGCGTTAACTTGACGGCCTGATATGCAACCAAGGGAGGAACGACATGAAATTTCTATTCACAACTGCACTTGTTGCAATGGGGCTTTCTGGTGGCGCCATGGCTCAGGAGAATGTGGATTTCTGGTACGAGACAGCAAATCCAGATCAGCAGCGCTGGATCCAGGAGTTGTTGATCGACGGGTTTCAGACAGCCAATCCCGGCTTTGGCCTTACCGTCGACTATCGCGGAAACGAACTCGACAAGCAACTTCGGATTGCGATGCTTTCAGGTAGTGGCCCGGATGTCGTATTCACGCCGGGGCCGTCCTATGTGGCGCCAATGGCCCAGAACGGACAGTTGCTCTCGCTCGAACCTTATGCCGAGCAGTTTGGCTGGAACGAGTCCATCTTGCCGGTGTTCCTTGAAATGGGCCGCTATGACGGCACGCTCTACGCACTGCCCAAGACCTATGAGACGATCGGCCTTTACTACAACAAGACCCTGTTCGCAGAGAATGGGTGGGAGGTTCCTACCACGCTTGCCGAACTAGAGGTGCTGGCCGACACAATGATGGAAGCAGGCATCCAGCCCTTCTCTGCCGGCAATTCGGACTGGCGTGGTGCCAACGAATGGTTCGTGTCGATTGCCCTGAACTCTGTCGCTGGGCCGGAAAATGTCTACGCCGCCCTCACCGGACAGATCCCATGGACGTCCGAACCCTTCGTCGAGGCGATCAACACCCTGAACGGATGGTGGGAAAAGGGCTATTTTGGCGAAAACTACTTTTCCATCGATAGTGGCGAACAGCCGATGGACCTCCTCGCAACCGGGCAAGCCGGCATGATGCCTTCGGGCACATGGCAATTCCAGAACGTCCCGACCTACTTCAATCAGGCTGGAACCGAACCGGGGTTCGTGGGCTTTCCCAGCGCCGATGGCGCGCCCGTCTTTGCGCTCGGCGTAGGCTCGACTTTATCGATTGCGGCGACGTCCGATGTGCCGGACGGAGCAGCGGCTGTGATCGGCCACATCTTCACCCCGGATTTCTACAGCGCAATGGGGTCACAATGGCAAGGAGAGTGGAACATGCCGCTGTCCGATCTGTCCGACGTCATGATGGCGGACACAGTGTTGCCGCTCTATACTGAAGCGATGGCCAATCTTGCGCAATCGGTCGGCGAAGGCAGCTATGGCTATACGACGTGGACGTTTCTGCCTCCGGCGACGAACAGCTACCTCATCAACGGTATCGAGGAAGTCTGGCTCGATCAGATCACAACAGAGCAGTATCTGGCCGAGATCGACGCTAATTTCCAAACGGAAATGGGCGAAGGCAAGGTGCCGTCGATCCCGGCACGCTGATCCCGTAACAGGCTGATCCCGTAACAGCTTGAGGGCGGCGCAATCCGCCCTCATTTCCCACAATTCAACTGCCACCGAAGGGACGAAAATGCATCGCCTCTACGTCATTCCAACCATTTTCATCAATGTGGTGATCATTGCGATCCCGGCAATTCTGACGATGATTCTGGCCTTTTACCGATGGGATGGCATGTCGACCCCGGTCTTCGTGGGGCTAGGCAATTTTGAAGCGCTGTGGACCGACCGGGTATTCTGGCGAGCGCTCACCAACAACCTGATTTGGACCGGCCTGTTCCTGACAATCCCGATAGGCATGGGGCTGTTGGCCGCGACGATGATGCTGATCGCGCGCCGGGGCAGCACCTTCTTTCAGGTCATCTACTTCTTGCCGATCATCATCGCGACGGCGATCACGGCGCGGGTCTGGCAAGGCATGATTTATTCGCCAATCACCGGTGTGCTTGGTCTGCTTGACCGTTACGGTCTGGAACTGACGAACCCGCTGACGCAGGTGAATACCGCACTTTACGGCGTTGCGGTCGCCGATCTTTGGCATTGGTGGGGGTTTCTGTGCGTCATCTTCTTTGCCGCTCTCCGGCAGGTGCCGCAGGAACAGGTCGAGGCTGCCCGCGTCGAAGGCGCCACCTTCTTTCAACTGATGCGCTACGTGCTGTTGCCCGGGATCATGCCGACCATCTCGCTGATGATGATCATGACGATCATCTGGTCGTTCCTTGTGTTTGATTTCGTCTTCATCCTGACCCAGGGCGGCCCCGCATTTTCGTCCGAGGTGCTGTCTACGCTGGCTTACCGGTCCGCGTTCTACGACCTCGCCGTGGGCAAGGCGGCGGCGGTCTCGGTGATCATCAGCCTGTTTGGCATCGTGGCCACGATTTTCTACATCCGTATTCAGGCAGCGGAAATCGTGGAATGACGAATACAGAAAGCCGCCTCACCCTGACGATCACCTTTATCGTGCTGGGTATTTTGGTGTTCATCACCTTGTTTCCCATCGTGCTGATGGTACTGAACGCGCTCAAACCCGCTGTCGAAGTGGTGCAGAACCCGCTGGCGTTCCCAAGCGAAATCCGCTGGGACAATTTCTCTCGGGCATGGACGGATGCGCGCTTTGCGCAAACCCTGATGAATTCCGCGGTGCTGACGGCGCTGACGATCGTGCTTGTCTGCACAACCAGTTCGCTGACCGCCTATGTGCTGGCCCGCAAAAAGATAAAGTCCTGGAAGGTCGTGACCTTCTACCTCCTGGCCACAACCACCGCCCCGATCCAACTGTTCCTGTTTCCGCTGTATTTCGGGTTTGCCAAGCTGGGGCTGATCAACAACCCAATCGCTGTGGCTTTCGTCTATACCGCCGTCTATTCGCCTTTCGCGATCATGCTGTTGCGCACCTACTTCCTCGCCGTCCCCAAAGAGCTTGAGGAGGCGGCGCTGATCGACGGGGCGACCCATTGGCAGGTGTTCTGGCGCGTCATGCTGCCGATCGTCTCACCTGGGATCCTGACCGTCGCGCTGATCATCGGCCTGTATTCGTGGAACGAATTCTTGATCGCCACGACGTTCCTTCAAAGCCAGGACAGGCTGACCGCCGTCGTTTCGTTTTTCCTGCTGTCGGGCAACTACAGCAGCGATTGGGGGCAGATCATGGCCGCCGCACTTATCATCGTTTTGCCAATCGTTGTTCTGTTTGTCCTGCTTCAGCGCCGGTTCATCGAAGGCATGGCGGGCGGATCGGTAAAGGGATGAACACTTTTCAGGAGCACGCAATGACCGACCCCAAAGACTATTTGCCGCAAATCTACGCCGGCGTTCTTGGTAAACTGATTGGGGTCTATCTGGGACGCCCGTTCGAGAACTGGCGCTATGACCGGATCATGAAAGAACTCGGGCCGATCACCTACTACGTCAACGACCGGCTTGGTGATCCGCTGGTGGTGACCGACGACGACGTCGCGGGCACATTCGCCTTCCCACGTGCGCTTGAGGACTACGGCGTCTCACCGGATCTGAGCGCCGAGGACATCGGCCGGGCGTGGATGAACTATATCGTTCAACACCGCTCGATCCTCTGGTGGGGCGGCTCCGGCAACTCGACCGAGCATACAGCATGGCTCAATCTGGCGCGTGGCATCAAGGCGCCGGCCTCCGGATCTATCGAAACCAACGGCGCCACGGTTGCCGAACAGATCGGGGCGCAGATCTTTATTGATGGTTGGGCGCTAATCTCGCCCGGCAACCCGGCGCAGGCGGCGAAACTTGCACGCGCCGCAGGGTCGGTCAGTCATGACGGTGAAAGCGTCCACGCCGCCGTCCTCTGGGCGGCGATGGAGGCTGAGGCCTTTAACAGCCGTGATGTAAACCACCTGCTGGATACCGGTCTGTCGCATATCCCCAGCGATTGCCTGATCGCGCAGCTGATCGGCGACATCCGTACATGGGTGGCCGGAAACGAGGATTGGGAGGCGACGCGCCAGCGGATCGAAGACAATTACGGATACGACAAATACCCCGGGAATTGCCATGTCGTGCCAAACCACGCGCTCATGATCATGGCGCTGCTGCACGCGCCGGACGATTTCCAGCGCGGCCAGATGATCGTCAACACGTCTGGCTGGGATACCGACTGCAACGCCGGCAATCTGGGCTGCCTCCAAGGCATCATGCTCGGTCTCGACGGTCTGGACGCAGGGCCTGACTGGCGCGGCCCCATCGCCGACCGGCTTCTGATTTCGACCGCCGATGGGGGCCGTTCGATCACCGACGCCGTCGAGATCTCGCTCTGGTTGACCAAGCTTGCCTGCCAGCTTGCTGGCACCACTCCGCCTGATGTGCCCAAAGACGGCGCAGCCTTTCACTTTACCCTGCCCGGATCAGTGCAAGGGTTCCGCGCCATTCCCCGTATGGATGACGGGGGCAGCCTGCGGGTTTCGGGCACAGGAAATGCGCTCGCTATCGACGTCGAGCACCTCGCGCATGGCGGCGAAGCCGTGACGCTGACACCTGTGTTCTCGCTGCCGGAAGTTGTCAGGATGCGGACCTACGAACTGATGGCCTGCCCGCGCGTTTACCCGGGGCAAACGCTGTCTGCGCGCGTCATGGCGCAGGACGGCTTTTCCGGCCCGGTCGAGGCGCGACTGCGGCTGCGTCACTACGATGGCACCGACAGCCTCATACCCCTCGATGCGCCCAACCCCACGCTTCTGAAGCCGGGTCGAAAAGAGGTTCTGTCGTGGACGATTCCCGATCTGGACGGCCAGCCCATCGCGGAAGTCGGACTCGTACTGACCTGCCCCGAAGGCAGGGCGCGTGGGCGTGTGCTGGTTGACCGCCTCGGCTGGACCGGCACGCCCAATGTCACCCTGCACCGCCCCGCCGATGGTGGCGAATTCTGGCGCCGGGCGTGGGTGAACAACGCGCACTTCTTTTCGAAGCACTTCCCGCAAGATTTCCGGATCAGTCAGGATCGGGGCGAAGGGATGATCCTTCAGGGTGCACGCGACTGGCGCGACTATGTCGTCGAGGCCGATCTGATGCTACATCTGGGCGACCGGGGTGGACTAATCGTCCGCGCACAGGGGCAAAAGCGGTTCTACGGCGTTCGGATCACACGCGCAGGGGCGCTGGAGATCACCCGCCAGCGGGACGAACACGAAGAGGTTCTGGCAAGCACGCCCTGCGCCATCGCATTCGAGACCGCATTCACAATGCGGGTGCAGGTCGATGGGCCGCAGATCACCGCAACCTTGGGCGACATCCGTTTAGAGGCAAATGATCCAGGTGGCTTTGATGGCGGTGCCATCGGGATGACCATCAAGGAAGGGGCCCTGTCGGCGACGCGCATCCATATCAGCCCGGTCGAGGGGCGCTGATATGGCCGAAGTCCGGATCGAAAAACTGACCAAGGCCTACGGTGCCGTTGAGGTCCTGCACGGCATCGACGCGGTCATCGCGGATGGAGAGTTCGTCGTGCTGGTCGGCCCGTCTGGCTGCGGAAAATCCACGTTGCTACGGATGATCGCGGGCCTCGAAGGCATCAATGGCGGCACGATCTTCATCGGGGATCGCAGTGTTAACAAACTACCCCCCAAAGAGCGCGACATCTCGATGGTGTTCCAGAACTACGCGCTATACCCGCATATGACAGTGGCCGAAAACATGGCTTTTTCCATGACCCTTGCCGGTGCCCAAAAAGCCGACAAAGTCAAAGCTGTCCGCCGCGCCGCCGAGATCCTCGATCTTACCGAACTGCTGGACCGCAAGCCGCGGCAATTGTCCGGTGGCCAGCGGCAACGCGTTGCGATGGGGCGGTCCATCGTGCGCGATCCGGCGGTTTTCCTGTTCGATGAGCCGCTGTCAAATCTGGACGCCAAGCTGCGCGTTCAAATGCGCTCTGAAATCAAGGCCTTGCACCGCCGTCTTGGCACAACGATGATCTACGTCACCCACGATCAGGTCGAGGCGATGACGATGGCCGACCGTATCGTCGTGATGCAGGCGGGCATCATCGAGCAGATCGGCACCCCGCTGGAGCTTTACGACAACCCGGTCAATGCCTTCGTCGCCCAATTCATCGGGTCACCTTCGATGAATATTTTTGCGGCCACTGCCAATGGCGCGACTTTGTGTCTGGCCGATGGCTCTGATATTGGCGTGCCCGTGCCGCGGGGCGTGTCCGACGGGCAGACGGTCAAGGTTGGCAAACGCCCAGAAGATATTCGCCTCCATTCCAATGACGGGCCCGGTCCTAGGGCAATCATCAAAAGCTTAGAGCCCACCGGGGCAGAGACCTATGTCGCAGCACAATGCGGAAACGAAGGTCTGACAGTGGTCACGCGCGAACGCCCGAACTATCGCGAAGACGACGTCGTAAGAGTCGTATTTTCCGAGGGTCCAGTTCATCTTTTTGATCCAGAAAATGGACAGAAATTTGCTCCATAGCTCGTTCATCCTGAACAAGGATGTCAGCCGGTAGCCCTTGATGCTGAAAGCTTTGATTTCGAGCTGCGAGCACTCGGCTGATGACGATCAGCCAGATCAATTGGCACAAAGACTCACTCAGTTGGCGCAGGATCATGCGGATGTTGTAGCCGCAGCTGCACAGGACCGCTAAGAGAGCGTCGCCGGTCGTTCCTTCCAATGGGCATCGGGTCAGGCAAAGACCCTCAGAACTCAACAATCCGTGGTTACGCGCCTGTTCCAGAGATCCATTGGCGAAAGATCGGAAGCGCCCTTGCGCAGGTGCTTTCGATCTCCGCCTTCGACGGGGCGGGGGAGGTGTGAATGATCCGCTTTACCTGCCGGTCACCGACCAGAAGGCTGACGAACAGGCTGGCGGCTTCGTCCGGGGGAATGTCGCTGGCGTTACAGATCCGGTCCATCAGCCGGATCAAAAGAGGCATGACCTGCGCGCGCCCGCCCGCAGATATGGCGGCGCCCAGTTCCCCGGTCTGATCGGCGGCGGCAGCCCGGTTCATAAGGATCGCGCGGTCTCCCAAAAGCATGCCAAGAAACACCGAAGCGACGCGTTCAAGGGTTTCATTCGGATCGGTCTGGTCCTCCAGCGCGCGAAGGAGCATCGACCGGGTTTGCGCGGCATTGTCTTCGACCATGGTGCGAAACAGCCCCGCCTTGCTGCCATACCACCGGTAAAGGGTTTCGTTCGACGCCTTCGCCGCCGTGGCGATGCGCATCATCGAGGCACCGGCGTAGCCGTGTTCGGCAAGCAGATCATAGGCCGCGCGCGAGATCGCGTCGTGGCGCGTCTGTCGATCTTTTTCGTTCATGTGAGCCGCTGAAACATCATTGATTTATCCGTACAGATCGATACGGATGAGTAAAGGCGTATCAATCTGTACGTCCGCGAGTCGGAGAGCGAACATGAAGCAGCTGACCTACGCCATGATCCTTTTGTCCCTGACGCTGAGCGCCGCGATCTTCGGCTTTTTCTATGCCTGGGTCTGTTCGACCATGTGGGGGCCGGACGCCGCAGGACCCGCGCGTCGCCATCGGCGCCATGCCCGCCTGGAAAGAGGATTGCCCTGCCGCGATCGCCCGGAACGAAACCCTGCGTGCAACCCGGCACTATGGCAGGGCGTTCTGGAAGCGCTGGACGGGATACCATGCCCGCAGCCGGATCGAAGCGAAGATGCGCTGTCTGAAAGACTCCGGAGAGCGCATCGCCGCGAGAGACCCGGACCGCCAAACTGCCGAAATCCAAATCCGCATCGCACTGATGAACCGCTTCTCAGCCCTCGGTACGGCCGAGATCGTTCGCGTGGCCTGACGCTGAAGGGGAAAGGGTGCCTTGAGGCGCGAGTTGTGCAACAACGCCTGTCAATCGCGGCGACAAAAGGGGCCACTTCCCGGTGCAATATGGGGCCACGGTCAGGATTTCGGCGGCGCTCTGGCGCGTGTGCTCATCACATAGCTGACGCGTGCCAGAGCGCGCTGGCCGCCGGCCAGCTTTGATACTGTTTGGGGAGTTCAGTCCTGGGTCTGGCGGCTCTGACGCAGCCGGTAGCTGTCGCCGTTTAGTTCCAGAATATGCACGTGGTGGGTCAGCCGATCCAAGATGGCGCCGGTGAGGCGCTCGGAGCCGAAGACTTCGGTCCATTCGTCGAATGGCAGATTGGATGTGATGACGATCGAGCCGCGCTCGTAGCGTTGCGAGATGACTTCAAACAGCAACTCTGCGCCGGTTTTGCTCAGTGGAACGAAGCCAAGCTCGTCAATAATCAGCAGGTCCTGACTGACCATCAGCTTTTGTAGCCGTTGCAGGCGTCTGTCATCGGCCGCTTCGATCAACTCATGTACCAGCGCGGCGGCGGTGACAAAACCGACGGACAGGCCCTTTTGGCAGGCGGACAGACCCAGGCCGAGGGCGATGTGGGTCTTGCCGGTTCCACTTGGGCCGAGGGCTATGACATTCTCGCGCCGTTCAATCCACTCGCAGCGCGCCAGCTCCAGAATCTGCATTTTGTTCAACGCCGGGATGGCTTTGAAGTCGAAGCTGTCCAAGCTCTTGACCGCCGGGAACTTGGCGGCCTTGATCCGGCGCTCGATCATGCGCCGTTCGCGGTCGATCATCTCCAATTCGATCAGACGGGCAAGGAACTGGACATGATCCAGTCCCTCTGCTGCCGCTTGGCGCGCCAACTTGCCATATTCCCGCAGAACGGATGGCAGCCGCAGGGATTTGAGGCGATGGTCCAGCAGAATTTGAGGGGCTTCGGTCATCCTGGTTGCCCCTGCATCAGGGACATATAGCTGGCCGCAGATGTCGTGCCGACATTGGCGCGTGGTAGATAGGGATAGACGTCCAGATCCAGCTTGGGTGGCCGCTGCTCGATCTGGCACAGCACGAGGTGTTTGACGGCGTCAAAGCCAATTGCCCCCATGCGCAGCGCGTTTTTGATGGCGATGTGCAGGTCCCCCATCTCGAATGTCTCCAAGAGCCGCAAGACCTGCACATACTCACGCCGTCCCGCCTTGATCATCCGCGCTTCCATCAAGCGGCGCAGGGTCGCGAACTCTTCCGGCAGATCCCATCTGGCCAAAGGGGCTGCTTGATCCAGAGCCCCTACTTTTTGTTCCAGCAGGGGCAGATAATGGATCGGATCAAAGACCATGTCCTCGCGATCCCAACACCGCGGATGGCGGGCAATGACATCGCCACCGCAACCAATCACGACCTGGTCGACATAGCCACGAAGCCAGACGTCTCGGTGGCCATAAGCAACTGGAACCGAGTAATCGTTGGTCTTGTAGCGCACCAAGGATTGCGAGTTCACCTGGCCGGCGGCCTGATCACAGGCATCAAACGGGGATGCGGGCAGATCCATCATGGCCTCAAGATCACGCGCAAGGCGCTGCCCGATGCTGTCGCTGTGCCCACGCAAAACATCGGCCTGACGCTTGCGGCATTGCTCTGCCAGCCAAACATTCAGGGCCTCCCATGTCGCAAAGCGGGGAATGGGCACCATGAAGTTGCGCCGCGCAAAGCCGACCAGGCCTTCAACGGCACCTTTGTCGTTGCCCTTGCCCGGCCGACCGTAGCGGTCATGAATGAAATAGTGCGACAAGAACCCGCTGAACAGTTTAGCCCGCTTGCGTATTCCGCCTGGTAAAATCCTTGCCACCAGGCAGCGATCATTATCGTAAAGCACCGACTGCGGCACCCGCCCGAAGAACGCAAAAGCATGAACATGGCCATCAATCCAAGCCTCGGAAACGGCTGCTGGGTAGGCGCGAACAAAACAGGCATCGCTGTGGGGCAGATCCAGCGCGAAGAAGTGCGCCTTTTGCTCAACGCCACCAATCACCGCCATGGCCTCGCCAAAATCCGCTTGGGCGTGACCGGGGGCATGAGCCAGCGGCACAAACATCTCGCGGTTGCGCCGACCATGTTCACGGACATAATTCTTGACCGTCGTATAGCCGCCCTTGAACGCTTGCTCATCCCGTAGGCGCTCAAAAATACGCTTGGCGGTGTGTCGTTGCTTGCGGTTCCGGCTGAGATCTTCCTGCAACCACTGATCGATGAAGCCAGTGAAAGCATCCAGCTTCGGCCGCTTGATATTTGCCGTTCGCCGGTAACCGGGCGGTATGGAAAACTCCATGATCTTCTTCACGCTCGCGCGCGACACCCCAAAATGAACTGCTGCCGCTCGTTCGCTCATGCCGTCTCGACGCGCGAGACGGACCTTTCGATAAAGTTCCACGATTAAAATGCCCCCACCCTCCCTGTCACCAGAAAGGGCCAAAGTGGCAAAGTTTTACTCTGCCCGCAGCAAGACTATCCCGCCACTTCCGTGGCAAACTTTTGCACTGCCGTTCTCAGCAGGTGCGCGCCGAGCTGGAAGGTGTCGGCGAAGCCGGATCGCGCGGCTTCGGGCGGCTGAGCCGCGAGATGGAAGCGGCGAACACCCGGCTTGCGGCGTTTTCCCGTCGTGTTGCCGTGGCTGCCGCCGCTGCCGTGGCAGCCGCTGCCGCGGCTGGCGTGGCCATGGTGCGCTCGGGCCTGCAGACGGTCGATGCGCAGGCGAAGCTCGCGCAGTCCCTTGGCACGACAGTGGCCTCGATCCAGACCCTGGAGCGCGCGGGCGAGCTGGCGGGCGTGTCGATGGGTCAGGTCGAGCAGGCCACGGTCCAGCTGACGCGACGGCTCAGCCAGGCGGCCTCCGGGACCGGCCCGGCGGTAGAGGCGCTGCGCCGCCTGCGGCTGTCCGCCGAGGACCTGCAGCGTATGCCGCTCGACGCGCGCATCGCCGCGATCCAGCAGGCGCTGGGGCAATACGTGCCGGAAGCCGAGCGCGCCGCCGTCGCCTCCCAGCTCTTCGGCGACCGCGCGGCCTTGGTGTTCACCCGGATCGACACGGCGACGCTGCGACAGGCGACGGAGGACGTACGGGATTTCGGGGTGGTGGTCTCGGACCAGGATGCGGCCCAGATCGAACGCACCAATGACGCCATCTCGCGGCTGGGGCTGATCTGGCGCGGGCTTTCGAACCAGCTGGCCGCCGCCGCCGCGCCCGCGCTTGAAGCGGTCGCGAACGCCATGGCGGCGGTCGCGCGCACCACCGGCCCGCTCGGCATCGCCATCCGCACGCTATTCGACAACATCGGCCGCCTGACCACCTATGCCGCCACCTTCGCCGCCCTGATGGCCGGGCGCTGGGTCGCCGGACTGGTCGCTGCGGCCGTCTCCGTGCGCGGGCTTGCCACCGCGCTCGTGCTTCTGCGCGGGGCGCTGATCCGCACCGGCATCGGCGCGCTGATCGTCGGCGCGGGCGAACTCGTCTACCAGTTCTCCCGCCTTGTCAGCGGCGCGGGCGGCTTCGGGAATGCACTGGAGCTGATGGGCAATGTGGCGCGCGCCGTCTGGGACGGCATCAAGACCACGATGTCGTCCTTCATCGACGATTTCCGCGCGCTGCGTGCCGACATCGAGAGCATCTGGACGCGGCTGATGGCCTTCCTGTCCGGCAAATGGGCCGAGTTCCTCGGCATGATCGGCCCGACCTTCAACGCCGTGGCCGACCGGATCGGGGCGGATTTCCAGATCGACTGGTTCGGGGCGCAATCCTACGCGTCGATGCTGGATCATGCCGCCAGCAACATGGGCGCGAGCGCCGAGCGCTTCCGCCAACGCGCAGCCGAGAGCCGTGCCACGGCCTTCGACGGTGTGCGCGACGCGGTGGCAGCTCTGGTCGATGCCATGCGCGGCTCTAGCGAAGAGGTCGAAGACGCGCTGGATGCGGCCGCGGCAGGCGCGCAGCGCGTGACCGAAGCGCTCGATCAGGCTGACGCGGCCGCGGGCCGCGCGGGCGCGGCCGGGCGGCAGGCGGGGACGGACACTGCAACAGGCTCCGAGGAAGCCTTGACTGGCTGGGAGGCGGTCACGGCGGCCCTCAGCGACTACGCGAGCAAGGCGCGCGAAATCGGGGCCGACATCGGCCAGGCGCTGGTCGGCGCGTTCACCAGCGCCGAGAACGCGGTGGCCGAGTTCGTGAAGACCGGAAAGCTGAACTTCCGCGACCTCGTCACCTCCATGATCGCCGATCTGGCAAGGCTCGCGGCACGTCGCTTCATCCTCGGGCCGATCGCCAACGCGCTCTCCGGCGCGCTCGGCGGCGCGGGCGGCATCTTCGCCGACATCCTGCATGCGGGCGGGATGGTCGGGTCGGCGGGTCCCTCGCGCATGGTCCCGGCGGTGGCTTTCGCGGCGGCGCCCCGGATGCATGGTGGCGGCATGGCCGGGCTGCGCCACGACGAGGTGCCCGCGATCCTGCAGCGGGGCGAGCGGGTTCTGTCACGCCGCGAGGCTCAGAGCTACGGCGCGGGAGGCGGGGTCAACGTCACCATCATGGCCCGCGACGCTGAGAGCTTCCGGCAGTCCCGCACGCAGGTTGCGGCCGACATCGCCCGTGCGGTCTCGCTCGGCCGGAGGGGCATGTGATGGCGTTTCATGAGGTCCGGTTTCCCGACAATATCAGCCGGGGCGCGCGGGGTGGGCCGGAGCGCCGAACGCAGATCGTCGAACTGGCCTCCAGCGACGAGGAGCGCAACGCCAGCTGGGCAAATTCCCGACGGCGCTATGATGTCGCTTACGGCATTCGCCGCGCTGATGATCTGGCGGCTGTCGTTGCCTTCTTTGAGGCGCGCAATGGTCGGCTGCATGGGTTTCGCTTCAAGGACTGGGGTGACCACAAGTCCTGCCTTCCCTCGGGAACGCCAGCACCGAACGATCAGGCGATTGGCACCGGCGACGGCGCGACGACCGCCTTCCAGCTGGTCAAGCGCTACACCTCAGGCGCGCAATCCTGGACGCGCGCCATCGCCAAGCCAGTGGACGGAGTCGTGCGCATCGCGCTCGGTGGGGTCGAGCAGCTTTCAGGCTGGTCGGTCGACACCACGACGGGCCTCGTCACCTTCAACACCGCACCCGGGGCGGGCGTCTCCATCACCGCAGGTTTCGAGTTCGACGTGCCGGTCCGCTTCGACACCGATGCGCTCGACGTGACGCTCGACCTCGAGCGGCTTGGCTCGATCACAACCATCCCACTTCTGGAACTTCGCCGATGAAAAACATCACCCCCGACCTTCAGGCCCATCTCGACGAGGGCACGACGACGCTGTCCTGGTGCTGGCGGATTGCCCGCGTTGATGGCGTGACCTTCGGTTTCACCGACCACGACCGGACGCTCAGCTTCGACGGCACCGATTTCGAGCCGGAAAGCGGGCTGACGGCGTCAGAGTTCCGCTCTGGCTCCGACCTGTCGGTCGATGCGCAGGACGCCGAAGGTGTGCTGACCTCCGACCGGATCACCGAAACCGACATTCTCGATGGCCGCTGGGATAACGCCGAGGTCGAGGTCTGGCGGGTGAACTGGGCGGACACGGGCCAGCGCGTGTTGATGCGGCGCGGCGCCATCGGTCATATCCGGCGCGGACGGCTGGCCTTTGTTGCCGAGGTCCGGTCGCTTGCCCATGTGCTCGGCCAGACGGTCGGTAGGACCTTCCAGGCGACCTGCGACGCCGCCCTTGGTGATGGACGCTGTGGGGTCGATCTCGAGGGCCCCACCGTCAAGGGAACCGGCGCCGTCATCGATCTCCTGCGCGACAGGGCGTTCACCGCCTCGGGGCTGGGCGAATTCACCTCAGGCTGGTTCACCTTCGGCACACTGGACTGGACGAGCGGCGCGAACGCCGGGCGGCGCACCGAGGTGCTGGGCCATGACGTCACGGATGGCATCGCCCTGCTGACCCTGCTCGAGGCGCCGGTGCGCTCGATCGCCGAGGACGATGCCTTCACCATCCGTGCGGGCTGCGACAAGCGGATGGAGACTTGCGGCGCCAAGTTCGCCAACACCGTCAACTTCCGCGGCTTCCCGAACATCCCCGGCCAGGACGCCGTTCTCCGCTATGCCACCAAGGATGGCGGCCACGAAGGGTCCGTGCTTTGACCTCCGCCGACCCCCTGCGGGTCATCGCCATCGCGCGGTCCTGGCTCGGCACGCCCTATCACGACCAGGCCAGCCTGCGCGGCGTGGGCTGCGACTGCCTCGGACTCGCCCGGGGCGTCTGGCGCGAGGTCGTCGGCCCCGAGCCGTTCCCGATCCCGCCCTACAGCCGCGACTGGGGCGAGACGGGCCCGCGCGAAGTTCTGGCCGAGGGCGCGCGGCGCATGATGACCGAGGTGCAGCCCGCCGAGGCCGGACCTGGCGCGCTGGTGCTCTTCCGCATGAAGCCCCGCGCCATCGCCAAGCATGTCGGGATCCTCACCGAGCCCGATACCTTCCTCCACGCCTATGAGCGGCTCGGCGTGATCGAGGAGCCGCTGACCCAATCCTGGCGGCGGCGCATCGCCTTCGCCTTCCTGTTTCCGCAACGCTGAGACCCCGACATGGCCACCCTCGTTCTCGGTGCCGCAGGTGCCGCCATTGGCGGTTCGATCGGCGGCGCGATCCTCGGCGTCAGCGCCGCCACCATCGGTGGCTTCATCGGCTCCACCATCGGCACGGTCGTGGACAGCTGGATCATCTCGTCGCTGGCTCCCACGCAGCGCATCGAGGGGGCGCGGCTCGACACGCTGCGCATCACCTCGGCGACGGAGGGCGCGGTCATCCCGCGGCTTTACGGGCGCATGCGGATGGGTGGCAACATCATCTGGGCGACGGATTTCCGCGAGGAGACGAAGACCACCACGCAGGGCGGCGGCAAGGGCGGCGGGGGCGGCAAGGTCAAGACGACCGAGTATCTCTACTACGCGAGTTTCGCCGTCGCGCTCTGCGAGGGTCCGATCACCGGCATCGGCCGCATCTGGGCCGACGGCAAGCCGATGGACCTCTCCGGCGTCACCTGGCGCTGGTATCCGGGCGACGAGGCGCAAGCCGCCGATCCGTTCGTCGCCGCAAAGATGGGCGCGGCCAACACCCCCGCCTATCGCGGCACCGCCTATGTGGTCTTCGAGGAACTGGCGCTCTCGACCTACGGCAACCGCCTGCCGCAGCTCTCCTTCGAGGTGTTCCGCCCGCTGGCCG
>NZ_FWFZ01000028.1 GCF_900172355.1 Roseisalinus antarcticus
CTTGTCGGCCGCGTCCTTCGATGTTCCGGATTTCTGGTTCATCTTCGCTCCTTGATGGCTGCGATGATCCAGAAATCCTCCGTTACGAAAACCTCAAATCTGTCCCACAGGTGCTGACGTCAGACACATCTGGTCGCGGCGCGGCAATTTCATCGAGGTTCCGACCGATTGTCCGCAGCGCGCCGAGCGTCTTGGCTGGACCGGCGATGCGCAGGTCTTCGCCGGCACCGCATGCTGGCTGGCCGACAGCGAAACGTCTTTGCGCAGTACCTGCGAGATGTGATGCATGACCAACGGCCCGACCGCACGATGCTGCCGATCACCGACATCGAGAACATCGACCTTTTGAACGAGGCGTATCTTTCCACCGTCACCGGCCGGAACGTTGAGATCTACGGCGTTCCGATTGAGACCGCACAGGGGGGCGGCATCTATTGCCACAAACCCACGTACGAGGCGCTGGGGCTGGAAATTCCGCTTACGTGGGATGACTTCATGGCCAACAACGCGCACATCGCCGCGGAAACGGATGTCGCGCCGATTGGGCAGACCTAGGCCGAGCCTTGGACGAGCCGGCTTTTCGTGCTCGCGGACTTCTACAACCTGCTTCATGAAGAGCCTCATTTCCCCGACGCGCACACCGCCAACGAGGCAAAATATGCCTCTACCCCGGCCGCTCTCAGGGAGGGGGGCGAACGCCTGCAGGAAGCCTATGAGACGGGGCACTCTAGCGAAGACTTCGCAGCGGCGGATTACGCAGAAGGTCTTGCGATGGTCGCGAATGGCGATGTCGCACATTGTCCGATGCTGACTTTCGCGGTGGGCTCTTTCAAGCCAAACCACCCTGACCAGATGGAAGATGTCGGCGTCTTCGATCAGCCCGGTGATGACCCGGATGCGAACGGTCTGACCGTCTGGGTGCCGGGGGCGTTCTATGTGTCAGCGGACACCGAATACCCCGAGATCGTGCGCGATTTTCTGAACTTCGTGGCATCGCCGGCGGCGTGCGAGATCATGACCGAGACGCTGGGTGTCATGGGCCCCTATCTTGTCGAAGGCTGCGACTTGCCCGACGTCGTGCCGGACATGGTCGCCGACATGTTGCCCTATTTCGAAGAAGCAGGCCGCACAGCGCCTGCGGTGGAGTTCCTCTCGCCGATCAAAGGTCCGGCATTGGAACAGCTGACCGTCGAAGTGGGGTCGCCCAAGGCTTCCTGCGCCCGGTCGTCTTCTTCCCGGTGCTGGTGTCCACAATCGGCGTCGGTATCCTGTTCTTGCCGGTCGCGCTTATCATCGCACCCTTGGCGCTGTGGTTTGACCGCAAGGCGCTTGACGTATGACCCGCCGCCAGCGTGTCACCGGGATCGTGTCGCTCGCCGTCGCGTCGGTGGTCTTCATCCTGCCGTTCCTCTTCATTTTCATCAACGCCGCCAAGACGCCCGCAGAGGCGAGCCAGCCCAGCTGTGCCATGCCCAATGAATGGCAACTTCGGCAGAACCTCGTCGACGTGGTGCAGGTCCGCGACGACGCGCTGCTGCTGGCTTACTTCAATTCCATCGTCATCACCGCGGGGGCCATGACGCTTCTGGTGATCCTTGCGGCGATGGTGGGTTACGTGCTGCAGCGCAGGCCCACGCCCTTCAGCAAGTTCGTGGAGTTCGTTGCGTTGGCAGGCTTGATGATCCTGCCCGCGGTGGTGCCGACGATCTGGGTTCTGCAGCAAGTGAACCTGTTCAAGACGATCCACGGCATGATTCTGATCCAGGTGGCCTACGGTCTATCATTCCGCATCCTGTTGTTCCGCGCCTTCATCTCGTTGATCCCGCGCGACCTGGACGAGGCGGCCATCGTCGACGGCGCAACGCCTGTGCAGGCCTTTTTCCGGGTGATCCTGCCGCTGCTCACGCCGTTGTCGCTGACAGTGATCGTCGTGCAGTCGATCACCATCTTCAACGACTGCACGCACCCGCTCCACTACCTGCCGGGGCCCGACAACATCACCGTCCAGCTGACGCTGCACACCTTCCAGAGCCAGTTCACCTCTCAGCTGAACTTGCTCTTCATGAACATCCTGCTCATCACGATTCCGCCCTTGCTGGTGTTCGTCGTCTTCGATCGTCAGATCGTCGCGGGCATGACCTCCGGCGCCGTGAAAGGATAATCCGTGGCACACGTGGCATTGAACGCGCTGCGCAAGAGCTTCGGCGCGATCGAAGTCATCAAGGGCGTCGATCTGAACATCGCGAACGGCGAATTCTGCGTCTTCGTCGGGCCCTCTGGCTGCGGGAAGTCCACGCTGCTGCGCATGATCTCGGGGCCGGAGGAGGTCACTTCCGGGTACGGTCGAGATCGGCGGTGCCGACGTCACCCACGCCGACCCCTCCAAGCGGGGCATCGCGATGGTGTTCCAAAGCTTCGCGCTCTATCCCCACCTGACGGTGCGCAAAAACATGGGCTTCGGGCTCAGCCTCGCCCGAATGCCCAAGGCTCAGATCGCGGCCGAGGTCGACAAGGTAGCGGCGGTTCTGCAACTCGAACCGCTCCTGGATCGTAGACCCAAGGCGCTCTCGGGCGGGCAACGCCTGCGCGTTGCCATCGGGCGGGCCATCGAGCGCGATCCGGGCGTGTTCCTCTTCGATGAACCATTGTCAAACCTCGACGCCGCTTTGCGCAGCCAGATGCGGCTGCAGATCACGGACCTGCACGCGCGGCTGGGGGCCAATGTGATTTACGCGACCCACGACCAGGTCGAGGCGATGACCATGGCCGACAAGATCGTCGTGCTGAACGCCGGCCGGATCGAACAGGTTGGCACGCCTATGGAGGTCTATGAGCGTCCGGCGACCCCCTTCGTGGCAGACTTCATTGGCTCGCCCAAGATGAACCTCTTTGAAGGCGAGGTGGTGCGAACGGTGGGCCGCGAGGTTTATGGCATTCGGCCAGAGCATCTGAATGTCTCCGACGATAGCGGCACCCGGGACGGCATCGTGCGTCACGTCGAACGGCTTGGCGCGGACACGATCCTGCTCGTAGACGTGGCCAGTCTTGGCGCGGTTCTCGCCCGGATAGATGGGCACCGCACCTACGCCCCGGGTGCGACGGTTCATCGGACGCCGGACGCCGGACGCCGGACGCGAGTTTCGTTATCGGGGCTAAACGACAGCGGGGGGGAAGTCGGCACATCAAGATGCAGTTCAACTGTTCATCAGCCATACTCGAGGTGGCGACCTGAGCCCCTGCTCTCCTCCGGCCATTCGGAGAAAACGCGGGTCGATATCCGGGGCTACGCCGCAGGCATTTCCAGCCGCTTCTGTGCCATGAACTCAACCGGCGGGATGTTCCCGAGGCCGGCGTGGGGGCGGTGGTGATTGTAGTTGTGCTGCCAGGCGCGGATCTGCTGGCGGGCCTCGCCGAGCGGCACCTGCCGTGCAAACCAAAGCCCCTCACGGCTGAAGGCAACGATCTTGTGCCGGATCCGCTCCGCCGTCGCTTCACATTCGAATTGTGCCAGTGGGCGGCGCATGATCGGCGCCGGTTGCCCCAACTTGGTCGCAGTATTGAAAGACCCCGTAGCGCACACGAACGACGCCCCGGCCGCATCCAGCACCACGACGATCTCCTCGAAGTGCGACCGCGACCGTGTCAGACGGTCGATCCTGCAGGCCACGATCCGGCCGCCCCTGGCATTGTCCACGAGCTGGCGGACGGCCCGCGATCGACCTGCCGGTCCGGCAGCATCACCCAGCCTTCGTGCTTCGGGAAGGCGGCGTAAGCCTCCCGCTGGTCGCCGAGTGAATTGTCCGCCTGCTCGAGTCCGTCCCCGAAGCTCTTGCCCGGGGTAGAGTGCACAGCCGGTCCTGGTTCTCCCCCCCTGCCCCGTCGATGAGCCCGAAGAACCGCGGGCCCGACCGGTTCGTGCCGGTGATGTATGTGGATCGAGATGCAATATGACCCTCCATCCTAGGGTGATGGGCGTCACAAACAGACATACCTGTCAGCTCTGCTCGGCTTTGCTGCGCCAACCTGGTCTACGGATGCCTTTCGTGGCCGGAACAATTCCCTGGCAGGTCAGGTGGTCAGCCAGGGCCGGTGATGGCCGGGGCCTCCCGGATCAGCGTCGGGTCGATCAGCGCCGCAACCATGAACAGCGCGTCCGTGCGCCGCATAAGGTTGCGCACCAGCACCGGGTCGTGGGCATGGCGGGCGCGGACCGGCAGGCCCTCGCTCGGGCCTTCCTCGAGGTCCGAGCCGCGCACCAGGGTCCAGTCCCGCCCGGAGGCGAAGATCAGGTCCCCCGCGCGCACCTGATCATCCAGATCGACCAACCGCAGCGCCCTCAGGATCGGGGAGCCGAGGCGGACGATTGCGCGGATTTTCCAGCCAAAGCGGTCCTTGCCATCGCGGCTGACATGCCAGCCGCAGGAGAAGACGAGACGGGCTTTCGGTGGCGCGAGGTCGAGCGCCGCACGCGCGGTGCCCGAGGCATAGTCATGGACGCCCCAAGGCGCCAATACCACCAGCACGCCGTCGCAGCCCCGCATGGCCTTCTCGACCACCGCGCGGTCGTCGGTGCGACCGGGGAAAACGGCGATCCGGTCACCGAACCGCTCCAGTTTGCGGACACTTTCGGGGCGGCAGACGCCGGTGACCTCGTAGCCTCGGGCGAGGGCGTGTTCGGTCATGTGTTGTCCGAGCTTGCCCGAGATGCCGACGATGCAGATAGGTTTCATGATGGGTCTCCTTGATCGAAAGGTCAGGCGGCGACGGCACGGGGCGAGGTCTCGCGCGGTCCGCGGAGCAGGAGCCAGAGGGCAAAGCCGACTTCGGAGGCCGTGACGACCAGCAGCAGCGCGATCTTCACCGCTTCCAGCAACGCGACATCGGGCAGGGCGAACATCTGTACGCTGTCCACCATGTAGCCGGCGCCGCCGACGATCAGCCCGAGGCCCAGCAGCCGTGGATAAAGGTCCGAGCGCAGCACGAGCGTGCCCAAGAGGACGAGGTGAAGGCAGAAGAAGACCTGCCAGATCCACACGCCCGCGTCGTGGACGTGCCGCATCAGGCCCGCAAGCTCGATCCGTTGCGCGGCGCTGAAGCTGTCCAGCGGCACCGTGCCATCCGCCAGCGCCATCGACGCGGCGTGGAAGAACAGCATCGCCGCCATGACCGCGACCATCATCAGACGGGCATAGGAGGCTGCCAGCGACAGCGTCGCGTTCACCGGGCGGAACATGAAGTAGAGCATGACCGAGACGAGCACTTCGGCGGTCATCATCGCGACGTCGCCGATGATCCCGGCATGGAACAGCCCCCGCCGCCCGGCGATGTTGGCGAAGGTCGCGGCGGGGTCGCCCGGAACGTCGAGAAGGCCCGGGACGTAGAGGATCGCGAAACCGCCTGCGAAAGCGATGACGAGGTAAAGCGCACCGGTCATTCGGGCATAGGCGCGGCTGGTCGGGTCCTGGAAAGCGTGCATGGGGGCCTCCTTTCGGGGTGAGGTTGCGTGTCGGCTTTCAATAGCCCTCTGCGTGAGCGCAGGGAATTGACCGACTTTGCGTAACTGATATGCAAATGCGTATGGATTGGCGCAGCGTCACCTTCGACTGGAACCGGGCCCGGGCTTTCCTCGTGACTGCCGAGGAGGGCTCGCTGTCGGCTGCCGCGCGTGCGCTGAAACTCGCGCAGCCGACGCTCGGCCGACAGGTCGAGGCGCTGGAAACCGAACTGGGCGTGGCCCTTTTCGAACGGTCCGGCCGGGGCCTCCGCCTGACGCCCGCGGGCCATGACCTGCTCGAACATGCCCGGATCATGGGTGAGGGCGCCCGCGCCCTTTCGCTGGCCGCCTGGGGCCAGACCGAGGCGCTGGAGGGCGAGGTGGCGATCTCGGCCTCGGACGCCTACGCGAGCTACCTTCTGCCACCGATCCTCGGCCGGCTGCACCGGGCCGAGCCGCGCATCCGTATCGAGGTTGTCGTGGCCAATGACCTGTCCGACCTGTCGCGCCGCGAGGCCGACATCGCGCTGCGCAACGTGCGGCCCTCGGAGGCCGACCTGATCGGCCGCCGGATGCGGGATGCGCAGGCGCGGCTCTACGCGGCGCCGGATTATCTCGACCGGCTCGGCCGGCCCCGGACGGCGGCAGATTTCGGCGCGGCGGAGTTCATCGAGATCGACGCCACCGGCAGCCTCATGGGCCTTCTGAACGGTCAGGGCTTCGACCTCGGGGAGGACAACTTCCCCTACCGCTGCCGGAGCTTCACCGTGATGTGGGAGATGGTGCGCACTGGACTGGGCATCGGCATCCTCGACGACCGCATCGGTGACGCGGACCCGTGCGTCGAACGGGCGGTGCCGGATTTTGATCCCATCGCGTTTCCGGTCTGGATCGTCGCCCACCGCGACATCGCCCGCTCGAGACGCATGCGGGTCGTGTTCGACGCCCTGGTCGAGGGCTTCGGTGGCTGAGGTCCATCGGTCCGGCGACCCGTGCCGCCGGGTCGCGAAGCCGTCTTCCGAGGTGGCCGGGATCTGCCGGAACCGCGCCTCGGTCACCGCAAACCGATGATCTCCACGCGCTTTGCGGGCCTGAAACCGCGCGGGGCACTCTGCCTCAGCAACGTCGAGCACGTGCAAGGCATGAGTGGATCCGTCCGCATAGCATGTGCAGGGGTCGGGTGCGAGGACGCCACGGATGTCTCCCGGTCAGCGGCGCCTTGGGATCAGGAAACCGGCGGCGAGGCCGAGAAACAGCGTCGTGAAGACCGAGCGCCCGCTGGACGACGTCGGAAGGATGCGCATTGCGCCCGTCGAGCGTCGCGTGCGCGATGGCGGTGAACACGTCGGCCACGAACGCCCCGCCCGCCTGCGCGGCGTTGACTTGGAAGTCTTCAAAGCCGATCGGGATGTGCCGGATCTCGTGCCCGGTGGCCTGGCTCGGCGCCACCGCCATCTCGGCGAATGTCATGAGCCTCGGGCCCGTCACCTCGTAGAGCCGTCCCACGTGCCGCACGTCCGGCAGCGCCGCGACGGCCACATCTGCGATGTCGTCGATGTCGATGATCGGCTCGGGGGTATCTCCGCCGGGCATGGGTAGCACCCCGGTGGGCACAGGGGCACGCAGCTATCCTTCGGAGACGTCCTGCGCGACCCAGGCGGCCCGCGCGATGGTGAAATCGACGCCCGCATTGCGCACCACCTCTTCGCCCAGCCGCGCGTGATGTTCCCCGCGGCCGGGTAGCAGGACAAGATGTTCGACCCCCAGGTTCTTCGCCGTCTCGCAGAGCGATTCGAGCTTGTCGACGGCCCCGGGGGAGGCGAGGTCCGGGAAATAGGTGACATGGGCCGCTTGTGCGCCAAACAGGGCCGGCGCCCAGGTCTGGGGTGCTTCCCAGTCGAACGGGACAGTGGAATGGCGCGATCCGCGACGGACCGGAACGCCGCTGGCCTCCGGCCGGGCGGCGACGCGGCGGCCGGTCTTGCTGGTGCCGCCCGTGGCCGGAATGGGTCTGATGGACATGGGGTTTCTCCTGTGCTTCGGGTTGATGGCCAGGAAATACGCGCAGTCTCCGCGTCCGATATTGATCGGCGCCGCCAGTCCTTTGACCGTGGCGGCCAAAGCCCCTCAGCGGGGCGGCCGCTCCTTGCGGCAGCTCACCGGTGTCACGCCCATCCACCGCTTGAATGCCCGGGTGAAGGCACTTTGCTCGGAAAACCCTGTCAGGAAGGCGATCTCGGCAAGAATTGTGCGTCGTCACGCAGCAGACCCTCGGCCAGGTTGCGTCGGGTCTCGTCGGTCAGGGTTTGGAAGGACACGCCGTGTTCGGCAAGGCGGCGGTGAAACGACCCGACGCCGAGGCCCGGCTGCCCGGCGGTATGCGCCTTCTTCGGCGCACCCTTGCTGAGGGTCTGCGCGATGGCGCCCCTGGCCGCCGCGACCCGCGAGGCCCCCTCGCGGAAGTCACCAAGCTCTTCGTCGAGTTGCGACAGCGGATGACGGGAAATGCCCTCGTCCACGAGGATATTCGGCTGCGACAGGACCACGCAATGGAACAGGATCGCGTCAAGCTCCGCCACCCCGGCGGACAGCACACCCGAACCAGCCTTCATGCGATGTGGAGGCGTTCGGCGCGGCCTGCCGAACCCTCGCGTTCAGAGGTCTCACGGGCGCGGGATTGACCTGCCGGGCGCACGCGACCGTGGCGACCAGTGTCGTCTCGTTCGGCAGCCGCCTGCCGAGGCGCCGTTCGCCAGGCCTGTGAAGGACGTTGAGCATGCCACGCGGATCGGGCCGGAGTTGGTAGCGCACGACGCTGGTCCAGAGCCGGGCCTGGTGTTCGGCCCGGGCCATCGATCCGCGCAAGTCTGGCACCGCCTTCAAGGCCGGGCCCAACGCGCCCCATTCGTCACAGCGCTTCGACGCACCGACACGCACCGGGAGGTCGGTTGCGTCAACTTCGCCGGCCAACCGCTCCAGCATTGCGTAGTGTGCCCCGCTCCGGAACATGACCTTTGAATCCCGGGGCGCGTCCGCTTCAATCCCGACCGTTGCCAGCAGCCCGGTCGCCTCGGCGCCTTCTATGGCAGCGGCGACCATCTTCCGCGAAAAAGGGGAGGTTACGTAGCCCATCGGCGTCAGTTTACGTTTGGCCCGCTCGTCAGCCAAGTCGGGCAAGATTGCGGCGAGTTCGAGCGGGCGGGCTCACTTCCGTGGAAGTCGGCGGTATCCTTGGGTGCTGCACAATCTTCGTTTCGGTCGGAATGCAATCAACACCGAACTCTGACGCCCCCATTATTATGTCTCTATTCCATATGCTTGGCGTTCTGCCCCATACCCCAACCCGCAACCGGGGCCATGACCTGCGCTCTCCGGGCACGGGATTTCCGAGGCCGGAGGCAACGCCACAGGTCGAGACCCTGTCGGCATCGACGCAGCTCCTTGCAGGTGACAAGTGCGCCTCTAGCCGCCCGTCCCTTGCGCCCGCACATGCTCCAGGAACGCAAGGACCTTCGTCGTGCGGTGCAGGTCCACATGGGTCACGACCCAGAGGGCGACGGACCATGCCTCGCCCGGCGCAATCACCTCAACGAGGTCGGGCCGGGTGCGGGCGTTGTGTTCGGGGAGAAACCCGAGCCCCAGACCCTCGCAGACCGCGCTGTGCTGGACCTGCTGGTCGGTGGTCTGCAGGGCCAACGCCTCGGGCGGGACATTGGCGGTCATCCAGTCGGAATAGGGCAGCGGCCGGGCTGCCCCCACGGAGCCGACAAAGCGGTGTCGGTCGAGCTTGTCCGGCTCGGGGAAGCCGGCCCGTTCGATGTAGTCGAGACTGGCATAGAGCCCGAACCGCACGCTTCGGAACAGGGTCACGACATAGTCCGGCACGTCCGGTTTCTTGCCGGCGCGAAACGCAACGTGGGCCTCGCCGTACTCCAGCCGTGCCAGTTGTGCGCCCGCGACGAACTCCATCGCGATCCGTGGATGGGCAAGCTGAAAATCACGGATCGCGGGCATGAGGATAGGCGCGACACCGGCCAGCGCGGTCACGATCAGCGAGCCTGACAGCTGCCCGGCCTTGCCGCGGCTACGGCCCTCCAGATCGGCGAACATCTCGTCCGCGCGGCCGGCGACCTCGAGCATGTCACGGCCCGCGTCGGTCAGCGCATAGCCCCGCGCATGTCGGTGAAAAAGCGGCGCCCCGAACGTGCCCTCGAGCGTTTCCACGTGGCGATTGACCGTTGCACGGTGAACGCCGAGCGCCTCGGCCGCCGCGCTGACCGTTCCGAGGCGCGCGACCATCAGCGCGGTGCGGAGTTCCATCCAGTGTTGCATGCGCTGGCCTAGCACGCGGGACCTGCCGTATCAACGCGCGGTTTTGGCCGATCGTGACCCTAAATGCGCACCAATAGACAGACGCGGGCCGCTGCGCCTCGGCCTGTGAAAGCTGCGCCCTGTGGCCATTCGGTGTTTTGCTCGAACGGCCACAGGCGACCATACCCGGATCTAGGAGCGCCACGCGGCCAGCCCCATACCGCTAAGACGAGTTGACAAGTGAACGCGCATATATTGCGCATATGGATCACTGGTGCGCGGGTTCTGGCGCCCGCAGGATGATCCGTGAAAACGAACAGGACCAGGGTTCCGGCCATGCAAAGATACCACCCCGCTCTCGTCGCCCTGCATTGGGTGATGGCGCTGATGATCGTCGTTGCGCTCGCCGCCGGAGGATTGTTGCTGGCCAACATGCCGCCGGACAGCCCGGACAAGGTCTCGGCCCTGGGCGGGCACATGGTCTTCGGCATGGCGATCGGCGTGCTTTTGATCCTGCGCTTCGTCACCCGCATCCGCAGCACGCATCCGCCGCACGCAGGGACCGGCAACGACCTGCTCGACCGGATCGGGCGCTGGACGCACCTGGGCTTCTACGTGCTGATCGCGGCGATGGTCCTGTCCGGGCTGGCCATGGCCTTTGGCGCGGGGCTTTTCCCCATCGTCTTCGGTGGTGCGGCCCCGATCCTGCCGCCGGAGTTGCAGGACCTGCCGCAACGCGCCGCACACGGTGTCATCGCGACGGTATTGGTGGCGCTAATCGCGCTGCATGTCGCGGCGGCGCTCTACCATCACATCGTCCTCCGGGACGGCCTGCTGCGCCGGATGTGGTTCGGCAAGCAGACCGCAGGGACGGGCGAAGGAAAGACACCATGAGGATTCTCGCCTTCGCCGCCAGCAACAGCCGCAGGTCGATCAATCGCGTTCTGGTCGAGAATGCCGTCAGCCGGTTGCACGACACCATCGCGCCGGAGGCGAAGACCGAAAGGCTCGACCTCAACGACTACGACATGCCGATCTACTCCATCGACCGCGAGCGGGAGGCGGGCATTCCCGCCCCGGCGCTGGATTTCTTCGGGCAGATCGGGGCGGCGGACGCCGTGCTCGTCTCCTACGCCGAGCACAACGGCTCCGTCACCGCGGCCTGGAAGAACCTCTTCGACTGGATGAGCCGGATCGAGATGAAGCTCTGGCAGGGCAAGCCGCTGGTGATGCTGGCCGCGAGCCCCGGGTCCCGCGCGGGCGCCGGTGTGCTGGCCGACCAGTCGAGGCTCGCCCCGCATTTCGGCGCCGAACTCCGCGGCACGCTGGGCATAGGCAAATGGGCCGAGGCCTGGGACGCCGAGGCGCTGGCGCTTGCCCGGCCAGAGGATCGCGCGGCGCTCGATGCGCTGCTCTTCCGTCTCGTGCAGCCGTCGCGCGAAACCTTCCCGGCATGACCGGAAGCCAAGCCCCCCTCCAGACGGACAGGACAGCCAGATGACCGGAACACGCATGATTGCCTTGAAGGCAGCCGCCATCCTCTGGGGGATCTGGGGCCTCGTCCATGCTTTCGCCGGGGTGATGACCATCGCCCAGCCTGCCCCGCAGGGCTTCGCCGCCATCGCCGATGCGGTGGACCCCGCCTTGCTGGCCGCGGAGTATCACGCGGCCGTCGCCGGGGTGCTGAACCAGCATGGCTTCAACCTTCTGTGGATCGGGCTCGCCACCCTTGGCGGCGCCCTGTTCATCTGGCGCGGCAACATGACCGCGATCTGGGTGACGGCCATGGTCGGCGGGCTCGCGGATGTGGGGTATTTCCTGTTCCTCGACCTGCCGGGCTTCGTGACCTTCGTGCCGGGCACCGTGATGACCATGATTTCGGCCTCGGCCATTGTGCTCAGCGTCCCGGTCCGGCTGCGCAATCGCAACGGCTCCGCCGCCCGCCCCTGAAGTCAGGCCGGTTGCGGGTCTTTTCCGTATTCGACCGATGCGAACCAGTCGATCAGCAAGTCGCGCATTTCTTCCGTCCGTTCCAGCGGTGGACAATGGCCGCAGTCGGGAAACGTCACCAGCCGCGAGCCGGGCAGCAGCGCGTGCATCTCGTGGCTGTCGCCGGTCGGCACGACGCGGTCCTCGTCCCCGGTGACGATCAGAACGGGGTGGGTGCATCGCGCGAGATCGGGCCGCGAGTCCAGCCGCGCCATCACCGCGGCGATCTGCGTCTCGAACGCGGCGAGGCCCAGGGTCTCGGACGCCGCCGCCATGGCGTTGCGCTGGCAGGGGTCGAGCCTGTCGGGCCGGGACACGCAGATCTCCATGTTGGCGTCCTGGTAGCGCCGCATCCCGTCGCGCCGGGCCACGGCCAGGTTCTCTTTCCGGCGCTGCCGGGCCGCCTCGGATTCCGGTGCGGCGCTGGTCGACACCAGCGTCAGGCCGAGGATCCGCTCGGGTGCGCGGCGCAGGATCTCGAAGGCGATGTAGCCGCCCATCGACCAGCCCACGAGGTGAAAGACCGGCGGCGCCTGGTCCAGCACCGACTGCGCCATCTGCGCCATGCTGGGCAGGAACTGGTGCCCTTGCGGGATCGTCAGGGGGCAATGTCCGACCAGGCGGGCATGCAGCGGACCCCAGGCGGAGCCATCGGCCTGCAGGCCGGGAACGAGAAGGACGGGATGCATGGGTCAGGCTCCTTCGGTCGCGTCTTCGGCGACACGGTGGCAGGCGGTGCGGTGCCGGGCGACCTCGGGCAACAGCTGCGGCACCTCGCGCAGGCAGCGGTTGTCGGCCAGCGGACAGCGGCTGTGAAAGGCGCATCCCGGCGGCGGGTTCAGGGGGCTGGGCAACTCGCCCTTGGGCAGGGGGCGGCCGCCCTCGGGCGGGGGCCGGGGATGGGGGACGGAGCCGATCAGCATCCGGGTGTAGGGATGGCGGGGCCGGGCAAAGACCTCCTCGGCCGGGCCGCTTTCCACGATGCGGCCCAGGTACATCACCGCGACCCGGTCGGCCACATGGGCGACGACCGAGAGGTCGTGCGAGATGAACACCATGGCGAGCCCCATCCGCGCCTTGATCTCCAGCATCAGGTTGAGGATCTGCGCCTGGATCGACACGTCGAGCGCGGACACCGGCTCGTCGGCCACGATCAGGTCCGGCTCTGGCGCGATGGCCCGGGCGAGACCCACCCGCTGACACTGCCCACCCGACAACTCGTGCGGGAAACGATCCAGAAGATGGCTGCCGAGCCCGACGCTGGCCGCAAGCGCCAGCACCCGCGCGTCGATCTCTGCCGTGGACAGGTCCGTGAGGTTGATCAACGGCTCCGCGATGCACTCGGCCGCCGTCATCCGCGGATTGAGCGAGGCGGCGGGATCCTGGAACACCACCTGGAACCGCCGCCGCAACCGACGCAAGCTCACGGCGGGCAGCCGGGCAAGGTCGGTGCCGTCGAAGATCACCGATCCGGCGGTTGGCGGCTCCAGCCCCAGCAACACCCGGGCGAGCGTGGACTTGCCGCAGCCGGATTCCCCCACAAGGCCCAACGTCTCTCCGGGGGCGACGGTGACGTCGACGCCCCGCAGCGCATGGAGCCGCCGGCGCGGCCCGCCCAGAAATCCCGCCCCCACCGGGAAGGATTGGTCGATGCCCAGGGCAGAGATCAGCGGTTCGGTCATTGCCAGGCCCTCACGATGTCCGATTGCGAGAGGTCGGCGTAAACGGCGTCCGGTCGGATGCAGCGGCACCGGTGCCCCGGGCCCGGATGCACCACCGGGGGCACGCCCGCGCGGCAATCCGCCGTGACATAGGCGCAGCGGTCGGCAAAGGCGCAGGCCGGCGCAGGGTCCGACAGCCGCGGGACGGCGCCGGGGATCTCGGCAAGGCGGCTTTGGCGGCGCTTGCCCTCGGCCGGCAGAGAGCCCAGCAGACCGGCGGTATAGCCATGGGACGGGCGGCTGAAGACGGTGCCGACCGTCCCCTCCTCGACGATGCGGCCGGCATACATCACCGACAGCCGGTCGGCGGTCTCGGCCACCACGCCCAGGTCATGGGTGATGAGCAGAACGCTCATGCCGAGATCCCGGCGCAGGTCCGCGATCAGCGCCATGATCTGCGCCTGCACCGTCACGTCGAGCGCCGTGGTCGGTTCGTCCGCGATCAGCAAGTCCGGGTCGCACGCCAGCGCCATGGCGATCATGACCCGCTGGCGCATGCCGCCCGACAGCTCGTGCGGATAGGCGTCGCGGCGGCCGCGGGCATCGGGGATCCGCACCAGGTCCAGCATCTCGAGCGCCCGGCTGCGGGCGGTGCGGCGGTCCACGCCGCGGTGCTGGCGCACGATCTCGGCGATCTGGCCGCCAACCGTGTGCACCGGGTTGAGCGAGGTCATCGGATCCTGGAAGATCATGCCGATGCGGTTACCCCGGATGCGCCGCAACGAACGGTCCGAGGCGCCATGAAGGTCGGTGCCGCCCAGGGTGATCCGGCGGGCGTCGATCCGCGCGGTCCGCTTTGGCAGCAGGCCGAGGATCGCCATGGCGGTGACGCTCTTGCCGCAGCCGGATTCGCCGACGAGGGCGAGGATCTCGCCCCGCCGAACCTGGATGTCGACATCGTCCAGCGCCTGCACCCTCTCCGTGCGGGCGCCGAACCGCACGCTGAGGCCGGCCACGTCTAGGATGGGATCGCTGTCGTTGGTCATGGCATCTTCTGCGTCACCTTGCGGGGGTCGAGCGCGTCGCTCAGCCGGTCGCCGAGGATGTTGGTGACCAGCAACAGCACCGACAGCAGCAGGCCGGGATAGAACATCAATTCAGGGTTGAAGCGGAAAAAGCCGCGCGCATCGGCCATCATGCCGCCCCAGCTCGGCACTTCGGGCGAAGTGCCGACGCCGAGAAAGCTGAGGATGGCCGAGGCGATGATGGCCGAGGCCGCCGCATAGGTCGCCTGGACGATCACCGGCGCCAGCGTGTTGGGCAGGATGTGCCGGAACACCAGCCGGGACCGCGAGCTGCCCGCGGCAATCGCCGCAGTGACGTAGGGCTGCGCGGTCACCGACAGCGCCACGGACCGCACGAGCCGGACCATGCGGGGGATCTCGGGGATCGAGATGGCGATGATCAGCGTCGGCAGGCCCGGCTTCAGCAGGGCGGCCAAAGCGATGGCCAGCAGCACCGCCGGGATCGCCATCAGCGCATCCACCAGCCGCATGACGATGGCCCCGCCCACCCGGTTCATCGAGGCATAGATGCCGATGGCCACCCCGGGGATCGCCGCCAGCACCGCCACCGCGCCCCCCACAATCAGCGACACCCGCGTGCCATAGACCGCCCGGGCATAGACGTCGCGCCCCAGCTGGTCGGTGCCGAGCCAGGCGTCGGGCGCCGGGGGCCCGAGCCTGCGGATCGGGTTGAGCGCGGTGGGGTCGCCCGCGATCAGCGGCGCGAAGATTGCGATCAGGATGAACAGCACCAGGATGGCCGCGCTCACGACCGTTGTCGGGTCACGGCGCAGGTGGGCCAGGGATTCCAGGAACGGCCGCCTGCGGGTTCGCGCGGCCGCAACGGTCTGCGGGGGGCTGTTCGGCGCGGCCATCTCAGCCCCTCACCCGCGGGTCGATCGCCGCATAGCTGAGGTCGACAACCAGGTTGATCAGGATCAGCATCGCCGAGAAGAACAGGATCGAGCCCTGGATGACCGGGTAATCCCGCCGGGTGATCGCATCCACCGTCAGCCGGCCGATGCCGGGGATGTTGAAGACCGATTCCGTCACCACCACCCCGCCGATCAGCGTGGCGAAACCGATGCCGATGACCGTGACCACCGGCACGCCGACGGATTTCAGGGCGTGCCAGAACAGGATGCGCGGGGCGCCCAGGCCCTTGGCATGGGCGGTCCGGATGTAATTCTCGTTCAGCGCGTCCAGCACCGAGGCTCGCGTCACCCGGGCGATCAGCGCCGCGAAGACCAGCGCCAGCGACACCGACGGCAGCGTGACGCTGTGCAGCGTGGCGAGCATCCCCTCGTCCAGCGGCTTGTAGCCCTGCACCGGGAACACGCCCCAGCGGACGGCGAACAGATAGACCAGCACATAGGCGATCGCGAAGACCGGGACCGAAAAGCCGATGACCGCAAAGCCCATGGCCAGCCGGTCCACGATCGTGTTCGCCCGCCAGGCCGACACCGCGCCAAGGGGCACGGCGATCAGCACGGTGAGGATCAGGGTGACGGTGCTCAGCACCAGCGTCGGCTCCACCCGCTGGCCGATCAGCTCGGTCACTGGTTTGCCGGAATAGATCGAATTGCCAAGGTCCAGCCGGATCGCATCCCCGAACCACAGCGCGAACTGGCGCCACAGCGGCTGGTCCAGGTTCAGCCGGGCGCGGATCTCGTCGACCTGCGCGGGCGAGGCGTTGTCCCCGGCCAGCAACAGCGCCGGATCCCCGGGCGTCAGGTGGACCAGCGAGAAGATGAACAACGACACCAGCAGCAGGATCGGGATCCCGGCAAGGATACGCTGAGCGGCATAGCGGAGCATTCGGCCTCTGCCCTTTCAGGAGCACATTCAAGAGCGCATGGGGCCGGGCCGCCGGGCGGTGCCGGCGGCCCGGACGGGATCACTCGACGCGTTGCAGGTTCCAGAAGAACGGCACCGGGCTTTCGATGTAGCCCTCGAGGTCGGTGGCGATACCCACCGACGGGAACGCCTGGCCGAGCGGCACATAGCTGACCAGATCGTGGGTCAGGCGCTGCATCTCCTCGGCAAGCGCCATGCGCTCTTCCTCGGTTTCCGCGACGGCGAAGTCCTCGCGCAGCTGCTGCAGCTCGTCCGAGCAGGCCCAGCCGAACCAGGCGTCGTCGCAGGCGCCCGAGACGTAGACGTTCGTCATCGGGTTGGACTGGTCGACGAAGCCCCAGCCGGTGAAGAAGACGTTCCAGCCGCCATCCGCGACCGGCTCCTTGCTGGCGCGGCGGGTGGCGACGGTGGCCCAGTCCGACGGCTGCACCTCGACCGTGAAACCGGCCTCTTCCAGCATCGGCTTCAGCACCGCGTAATAGGCGTCATGGGTCGGGATATCCGAGACATGCATCAGCATGACCGGCGTGCCGTCATACCCGGCCTCGTCCAGCAACGCCTGGGCCGCTTCGGGATCGCGCTCCAGCACGCGGTCGGTGTTGACGTCCGTGGCGTAGGGCCCGTTGCAGAAGAACACCGCGGCGCATTTCAGATAGCGATCCTCGCCGTCGCCGTAGGCCGCCAGCAGGAAATCGTCCTGGGACACGGCCAGTTGCAGCGCCTGGCGCACCAGCGGGTCGTCGAATGGCGGGTTGAGGTGGTTGACCACCAGCTGCATGGAATTGCCCGATTGCCGGGCGGCCACGGCTTCGGCGGTGTCCACGCCGTCGAAATAGCGCAGCATGTCGGCCGGGACCTCTTCGATCCAGTCGATCTCGCCGGCGATCAGCGCGTTGATCGCGGTGGCGGTGTCGGGGATGTAGATCGCCTCCACCCGGTCGAAATGCGCGATCTTGCCGCCGGCGGCCATGCTGGGCGGCTCGTCGCGGGGCACGTAATCCTCGAATTTTTCGAACACGACCACGCTGCCGGGCACCCATTCCTCGGGCACAAGGCGGTAGGGGCCCGAACCGATGGGCTCCTGCACGGCCTCACTCGCGGGCGTCGCGGCCTGTTCGGCGGGCATGATGACCGGGACATTCGACGAGATCTTGCCAAGCGCGTCCAGCACCAGGCCCCAGGGCTCGGCCAACTGGATCACAAGCGTCCTGTCGTCGGTGGCCTCGATGCTCTCCATCTTCGAGAACAGCGTCTGGCCGAGGCCGTCGACGCTGCCCCACCGTTCCAGCGAGGCGACGGCGTCGGCCGCGGTCACCGGGCTTCCGTCATGGAACATCAGCCCGTCGCGCAGGGTGATCGTGTAGGTCAGCCCGTCCTCCGAGATCTCGGTGCCCTCGGCCATCTGCGGCTGGGGCTGATAGGTCTCGTCCATCGCATAGAGCGTGTCGAACATCAGGTAGGCCGCGTTACGGACGGTGAAGTTCGTGGTCGAGATCGGATCGAGCGTGTTGACGTCTCCGTTCATCCGCAAGCGCAGGGTCTCCTGCGCCAGGGCCGGCATCGCCGGCGCCAGCAGTGCGGCCGCAAGGGCCACGCGTCGTATCAGGTGTCGCATTGTTCTTTCCTCCCAGTTCGGCAATCGGCGCATCGTTTCGCGCCGCCGGCCCGTCCTCCTGCGTGGCGCGGGCGGTCGGAGAGCTCTGTCCCGCGACCCGCCGGATCCACACGAACCGTTACGCACGTTTGCACGGGTTCGGGATTCGGGCAAGACCTATGCTTTTCCGCGCGGCTTTCAGCCAAGGCAACTTGCCAAACGCGCCCGCGTGCGTATCGTTGCGCAATAGTGTTGACAAAGTGTCGGTATCGAGGGGCGGCGAGCGGGTCATGGCAACGATAAGGGATGTGGCGCGACTGGCGAAGGTATCGCCGACGACGGTGTCGGCCACCCTGAACGGCTCCGCCCCCGTCAGCGAAGAGCTGAAGACGCGGGTCATGGATGCGGTGCGGCGGGCGAATTACCAGCCCGACCGCAACGCCCAGACCCTGCGCCGCGGCGTCTCGACCACCATCGGGCTGATCGTGCCGGACATCGCCACGCCCTGGGCCTCGCACCTGGCGAAGGCGGCGCAGAGGTCGCTGGCGGACAACGGCTTCAACCTGCTGCTGGCCAGCAACGACGACGATCCGGAGCAGGAATTCCGCGACATCGCCCTGATGATCAGCCACCGGGTCGCGGGGCTTCTGATCGGGCCGACCAGCCTGGGCCCCGGCTATGACGTGCGCTTTGCCGAGGCGGTCACCTGCCCGGCGGTGCTGGTGGACCGGGTCGTGGCGCCCGACCGTTTCGACATCGTCGCCGACGACAATGTCCATGGCGGGCGGCTGGTGGCGGAGTACCTGCTGCGGCGCGGCCATCGCCGGATCGGCATGCTCGTCGGGCGGCCCACGATCTCGGCCTCCTTCGAGCGGTTCGAGGCGGTCACGACCTCGCTGGCCGAAGGCGGCGCCCCGCTGGCCGAGAACCTCACGGCCTTCGGCGTCCACACGGTGGAGCAGGCCTATGCCGCCGCGCAGGACCTGATGTCGCAGCCGGTGCGCCCGACGGCGATCATCTGCATCTCGCACACCCAGGTGCAGGGGGTGATGGCGGGGCTCAAGAACATGGGCGTCTCGGTGCCCGGAAACGTGTCGGTCATCAGCTTCGACGGCTTCAATCCGGCCGAGGGCTGGTATCCGACGATCACCGCGCTCGTGCAGCGCACCGGGCAGGTCAGCGACCTCGCCGTGGGCCGGTTGCTGGAGCGGATCCGCGCCGAGCGGCAGGGTGCGCCCGAGATCCAGCGCGTGCGCCCGACCCTGCGGGTGGGCGAATCCTGCGCTGCGCTCTCGGGCGGGTAGACCGCCGGACCGTCGCGGGGCCACCGCGCAAGCGCGACCGGCCGGACCGTCGCGGGGCCGCCGCGCAAGCGCGACCGGCCGGACCATCGCGGGGCCGCCGCGCAAGCGCGACCGGCCTTGCGGTCAGGCCGCGCCGGGCGGGCCGACCGGCACGCCTTCGGCGATCAGCCCGGCCGAGACGAAGTCGGACCACAGTCCGTCGGGGATCGGCGCGGCGGCATGGGCGATGTTCGCCCGGACCTCTTCCGGCGTCACCGCGCCGAAGACGACCGAGGAGACTTCCGGCGCCATCAGAGGAAATTGCAGCGCCGCCGCCGGCAGATCGACCCCGTGATCGCGGGTGATCGCGTTCAGCCGGGCGACCTTGTCGACGATCTCCTGCGGGGCGGTGCCGTATTCGTACTTGCCGCCCTCGGCCTCGCCCGTGGCCAGGATGCCAGAGCTGAAGGCCCCCCCCACGACGACCGACGCGCCGGTCTTGGCGGCCGGCAGGATCTCCTCGAAATAGATCGCCTGTTCGAGCAACGTGAACCGCGACGCGACGAAAAAAACGTCGAGCTGCGCCGCCTCGAGGAAACGGGTCATCATGCCGCGCTCGTTGATGCCGGCGCCGATGGCCGCCACCTCGCCCGCGGCCCGGAGCTCTTCCAGCGCACGGTATCCGCTGCTGTCGAGCTCGCGAAACTTCGCCGTCAGCGCCGCCTCGTCGGGGAAATACCCCCGGTCGAGGTCGTGGATATAGAGCATGTCGACCTTGTTGATCCCCAGCCGCTGGAGGCTGTCCTCGTAGCTGCGCATGATCGCGTCGTAGGTGAAGACATGCTCCACCTCGAATTGCAGGGGCGCCTCCCATGCGGGCGGTGCGAAGGCCGCGCGATCCCGGGGCCGGTGCAGCAGCCGCCCGACCTTGGTGGTCAGCACGTAGCTGTCCCGCGGCCGGTCGAAGAGTGCGCGGCCCGTTCGATGTTCGGCCTGGCCCAGCCCGTACCAGGGGGCGGTGTCGAAGAAACGAACGCCCCCGTCCCAGGCGGCCTGGAAGGTCGCGCGGGCCTCCGCCTCGTCGATCTTTGCGTAGATCCCGCCAAGCGGCGCGGTGCCCAATCCCAGGACCGGCACCTCCAGCTCGGTCTGACCGATCCTTCTGCGCTGGTCGAGTGTCATGGGCGGACCTCCTTCATCAGATCTGCGATGTGGATCAGCCGCCCGGACGCGGCGGAGCGGTAGGCGGCTTCGGCCAGGGCATAGGTCTGCAGGCTGCTTTGGGCCGAGGTCTCGAATTCGGCGCCCGAGCGCAGCGCATCGACGAAATGCTGCTCCGTGCGCGGCACGGAATCCTGGATCTGCGTCCAGGGGGCCGATGTCCAGCCGCGCGTGTCGGCGGCAATGGCCTCGTCCCGCGTGGCCCCGCCGGAATGGATGCGCAGGATCTCGCCCTCGAGGATCTGCACCGTGCCGTCGCGGCCCTCGATCTCGCCCAGGGTCTGGGGAAACGGGTTGGGATGTCGGTGCGCGGCGTAGCTGACATCGACGATGGTGGTGGCGGCGCTGTCGTGCCGCAGCAGGATGGTGGCCGCGTCCTCTCCGGCCAGGCCCGGCCGCACGGACTGGTTGAGGCAGGTCACGTCCGCCGCGTCGCCCATCAGGAACCGCGCCAGGTCGAGCATGTGAATACCCACGTCCATGATCATGAAACGCTCGGTCTTCAGCAGGTAGGGCTGGTTGGAATAGACGTCGATATCGTTGCGCCAGGACAGGCGGGCAAAGGTTGTCTCGCCGATCTCTCCGCTGTCGAGGATCTCTTTCAGCCGGCGAAAGATCTTCTGGAACCGGAAATTCTCGTGCACCATCACCGGCACGCCGGCGGCGCGGGCATGCGCCTCGATCCGCAGGCAGGTCTCTATGTCCGGCGCGAAGGGCTTTTGTACGATGACCGGAACGCCCGCGTCCACGGCCTGCGCGATCAGCGCCTCGTGGGTGTCCATGGTGGTGCAGATGTCGACGAAATCGAACGCGCCGGACCCCAGAACGGCCGCGTCCTGGTGCCAGGCGGGGATGCCGAAGGTCTCGGCCGCGCCGCGGGCCCGGTCGGCGTCGCGGTCGCAGACGGCGGCGATCCGCGCCCCCTCGACATCGGCCCATCCGTGCAGATGGTTGCCCGAGAAAAAGCCGCACCCGATCAGCAGGCCATTCATCTCGGTGGTCATGCCGCAGGCCCCTTCAGGTAGAGCACGCCGAACGCGCCGATCCGGTCCAGCGAGAGGTGCCGTGGCTCCGGCGCCGGCTCGGATGAGAGCGAGATCGCGGTCGTCTCGTCAAGGCAGACGCCCTTGGGTGCGCGAAGCCCGATGTCGGGCAGATCGGCGGGCTCGGATGAAAGGTTGGCGACAAGAGCGCTGCGAACGCCCGACGCGTCCCAGCTGACGATGGCCAGCGGGCCCGTGATCTCGGCGCGGAGCAGCCGCCCGCCCCCTGCCCCCGCGATCCACCGCGCGACATGGTAGAGCGGATAGCAGGCCCCATCGGGCAGGTCGTCCCAGACCGCCCTGGCATGATCCTGGGCCGTCGACAGCAGGCCGAAGGGCCCCGTCGGGGCGCCGAAGGCGAACCGCTCCGGCGCGAAGGCCGCGATCCGGGCGAGGTAGCCCACCGTCCAGGCCGCGGCGAAGAGCCCGCGTTGCCGCGGGTCCCGGCCCGCCATTCCGGCGCGGTCGTCGGGGTCGTTGACGGTCGGCGCCGCGCCATAGGGGTTCAGTCGCATCCCGATGCCGGTCGGCCCGACCGAGACCGGCAGATCCCCCACCAACTCCCGCGCTGTGGTCAGAATATGCGGCAGCGCCTGCAACGTCTCCATGACCGAGGAATCATCGGCCGCATGGACGACCGGCGAGGTGCCGAATGTCAGCCCTGACCAGAGCGCGGTGTCGGGACGCTTGCGGTTGAACTCGGTGAAGAACGCGGGCGTGCCGCCGATCAGCCGGGCGTCGGGGAAGGCACGGCCGAGGGCGCTCGCGATCTCGGGGTCCGACGGATGCGGTGGACGCTCCTGGCCGGGCTGAAAGCTCTGCTCGTCGATCTTGGGGAACGCCGCCACGGCCGCGGGGGCGATCCCCGCCGCCGTCAGGGACTGTGCCAGGTCGTCGATTTCCTGCGCGAGGCCCCGCGCGTCTTCAGCCGAGACGATGGTCTGGATCTCAAGCGCGGCGCCGGTCACCTCCATCAGCCTTGCCAGAGGCGCGAGGTCGCCGGTGCCGCCATCCACCGACGGATCCCATCGCAGAAGCAGGCGCTGCGGCGCCAGCGCCGTCATCGCCTCCACATGGCGCAATGCGTCCGCTGCCCCCGCCGGGGTGTCGAGCGGCAGGGCATAGACCGGAAGCGGCTGGCCGTCGGCCTCCGGCTCCACGAGGGCCGGCGCGACCTGTGCCACGGGCTCCGCCGGGCTGTCGATGGTGATGGTGACGGTCTGGACAACCGGTTCCTCCACCGAGAGCAGGTAGGGATGCGGCAGGCCGATGGGGCGGTTGTAGGTCTTGAGCGAGGCGTCCGACCAGTTGCGGTGATCCTCCATCTCGAAGACATCGCCCTCGAACCGGGTGCAGACACTCAGACCCTCGACCGGACGATGGGTCATCGCGCGCAGGTCCATGGCCGGCTGGCCGGGGGACAATTGCTTGGGGATCGTCACATCCCGAACGGTGCCGTCGGCATGCTCCAGCGTGGCCTCGCGGGCAATGACGCCGTCGAGCGGGTGCAGCACGATCAGACCCGCGCGGTTGGTCTCGAACGGGACCTCCGCACGGATTGTGGCCCTGGCCTCCACATGGCCATCGGCCTCGCCCGCATAGCGCAGGGCGACGGCCACGCCCTCGCCCGGGGTCCCGAAATGGGCGTTGACCGCCACCGAAAACCCGGCCGCGGTCTCGGTGATCTCCACGTCCGACAGGGTCGGGACGGGGGTGCCCCAGCCCGGCGTCCGCACCAGGAACAGGATACCGCGGATAATCTCCACACCGTCCCACCTGATCCAGCGCAGGGCACCGTCGTCCCATGTCGCCTCGAGCCGCCCGGCGCGCAGCACGCGCTTGGCAGCCTCGGCCTTGGAGGTTCCGAAAAGGAGCGTGTCTCGGGTCATCGACTTTGCCTCTTGATGAAGACGTCAAAGGCCACGGCGGCGATGATGATCAGACCGATCATGACCTGCTGGGTGTAGGGTGAGACGTTCAGGATCACGAGCCCGTTCATCAGGACGCCGGTCAGAACCGCGCCGATCACGGTGCCCACGACGCCGCCCGTCCCGCCGTAAAGGCTGGTGCCGCCGATCACGACGGCGGCGATCACGGTCAACTCGTAGCCGGTCCCGGCGACCGCCTCGGCCGAGTTCAGCCGCGCGGCCAGAACGAACCCCGCGAGCCCGGAACAGAAGCCGATGATCCCGAAGGAGGTGATGGTGATCCCGTTGACGTTGATGCCGGACAGGCGCGCCGCCTCGGGGTTCGAGCCCACCGCATAGACGGAGCGGCCGAACCGCGTCTGCGTCAGTACGAGGTAGGCGATGAGGGCGACGAGCGCGAAGATGATGACCGGCACCGGCACCGGTCCGATCAATCCCCGGCCCCACCATCCGAATTCGGGCGAGAAGCCCGAGACCGGACCGCCGTTGCCGATCGCCAGCGCGAGCCCCCGGAAGATCGTGAGCCCCCCCAGCGTCACCACGAAGGCGGGGACCGCCAGCCAAGCGACGACCATCCCCTGAAACAGCCCCGCGAGCGTTCCCACGGCCAGCGCCGCGAGGACGGCGATGGTCCAGTGATAGCCGTCGCCGGCATCGGAAAATCCGCCGCTCGTGCCGCCCTTGGCGACCACGGCCGCGCACAGCCCGGTCAGCGCGACCAGCGAGCCCACCGACAGGTCGATCCCGCGGATCAGGATCACGAAGGTCATGCCCACCGCGATGATCCCGAAGATCGAGACCTGCCGCAGGACGTTGAAGATGTTGATCGGCAACAGGAACCGGGGCTGCAGGCTGGTGAAGATCACCACCAGCGCCAACAGGAAGATCAGCGGCGCGAGCTTGCCCAGCAGGGCGAACCGCCGCGCCCGTCGAAGCGCCGCACTGGTTTCGGCATGTTCTTCAGCGGTCATCTGTCATCAGCCCTTTTCTGCGGCCATGGTCTGGCCCTCATGCCGCGTCATCCGTGTCATCAGATCCTCCGGTGTTGTCTGCGATGCCGGGCCGTCGCCCGTCACTTCGCCCTCGCGCAGGGTCACCACCCTGTCCGCGAGCGCCATGACCTCGGGCAGATCGGACGAGATCAGCAGGACCGCGACGCCCTCCCCCGCGATCTGACGAACGAGGTCGTGCACATCCTCCTTGGCGCCGACGTCGATGCCGCGGGTCGGCTCGTCGATGATCAGCAGCCGCGGCTGGCGCGCGATCCAGCGGGCAAGCACGACCTTCTGCTGGTTGCCGCCCGAGAGATTGGTGATCGGCGCCCGCGTGTTCTGCACCCGAATGCCGAGGCGCTCGATATAGGAAGCCAGCAGCCGCGTCTCTGCGCCGCGGTTGATCCGCCCCAGTGCGCCGGGGGCCACGGGGCTGGTGACGGTGAAATTCTCATGCACCGAGCGGTGCGGCAGGATCGAGAGGTCCTTGCGGTCTTCGGAGACATAGCCAAGCCCGGCCTCCATCGCGCCGGCCGGCCCGCGCGGCGTGAACCGCTGGCCGTCGAGCAGGATTTCCCCGTCGCCCACCGGATCGAGGCCGAAGATCATCCGCGCGGTCTCTGTGCGGCCGGCGCCGATGATCCCGGCAAGGCCCAGGATCTCTCCGGCCCGGACGGTGAAGGACACGTCGCGGACCATCTGCTCGCCACGCCCACGGCGGCGCGAGGCGAGGTTGCGCACCTCGAGCACGACCGGCCCGGGCTCTCGCGCCGCGCCACCGCGGCCGCGGCCGATCTCGACACTGCGGCCAGCCATGTCGCGGATGAGGTCGGGGATTTCGGTCTCGGCCGCGCGCCCGTCCGAGATGACCCGCCCGTCGCGCAGCACCGTGTAGGTCTCGCAAAAGGCCTTCACCTCGTCGAGCCGGTGACTGACATAGAGGACGGCGACCCCCTCGGCCGAAAGCTGGGCGACGATCCCGCCCAGGTTCTCGACTTCCTTGGGCGAGAGCGAGGCCGTCGGCTCGTCCATGATCACCACCTTGGACTCGCGGGTCAGCGCCCGGGCGATCTCCACCATCTGCTGTTCGGCGACGGACAGGCTGGCGACCGGCAGGCGCGGATCGACATCGAGCCCGAGCCGGCCCAGCGCCCGCCGCGTCTCGCGACGGACATGGGCCCAGTCGATCAGGCCGAACCGGCGCGACGGCAGGTGCCCGGCGAAAATCGCCTCGGCCACGGAAAGATCGGGAAACAGCGACAGCTCCTGCCGGATCACGCTGATGCCGGCGTGATCGGCGTCGAGCGGGCGCAGATACTGGACCGGCTCGCCCTGCATCCTGATCTGTCCGCCATCGGGCTGATGAACGCCCGACAGCAGGTTGATGATCGTCGACTTCCCGGCCCCGTTCTCGCCCAGAAGCGCACGCACCTCTCCCGGCACCAGCGACAGCGACACCTCGTTCAGGACGGTGACGCCGAAGAACCGCTTGGTCAGGGCCGCGGCCTCGAGCACGGGAGGACCGGCGCGCGATGTGCGCCCCGGTCCCCCCGCCCGAGCCGGAACTTCGTCCAGCCGAACCGTCATCAGTCGATCAAACCCACCCGTTCGGCCTGGTCGAGGTTGTCCTGGGTGATCGCGACCGGGTCGAGAAGGATATTGTCGCTCTCGGGCTCGATGCCGTTGCGGATGTAGTCCACGAGGGTGCGGACCGCGATCCGGCCCTGCTCGCCCGGGAACTGGTCGACCGTCGCGGCCAGGCTTCCGTCGCGCACGGCGCGCAAGGCACCGACCGATCCGTCATAGCCGTAGATCGCGATCTCGCCGGCAAGGCCACGCGCCTCGACCGCCTGTGCCGCACCCAGCGCCATGTCGTCGTTGGCGGCGATGATGACCTGCGGCGTCTCTTCCAGGCCGGTCAGGATATTCTCGGTCACCGACAGACCTTCGTCGCGCGAGAAATTCGCCGGCTGCTCGGACACGAACTGATAGCTGTCGCCGGCCGCATCGAGCACCGCGTGGGCGCCGTCATTGCGGTCGTTGGCGGTCTTGTCGCCGGGGATGCCCTGCAGGTTCACGATCGTGGCCCCGTCGGGAAACGCCGCGACCACCGCTTCGCCCTGCGCCTCGGCGCCGGAGTAGTTGTCGGCGGCGACATTGGCCAGAACCTCGGGCACGCCGTTGACGGGACGGTCGACCGTCACGACGGGAATGCCGTTCTGAATCGCCATGCGCACGGTTTCGGCCAGGCCGCTGGCGTCCACCGGTGCCACGATGATGCCGTCGACACCCTGCACAACTGCCGCCTCAAGGTCCGAGACCTGTTTGGGCGAGGACAGCTGACCGTCCGCGACGACGATCTCGACGCCGCCGATCTGCTCGGCCTCGTCCTGCATCTGCTCAACCATGAAGACGAAGTGAGGAAAGGCGAATGTCAGAGGCGACACGAGAATCGTGACCTCCTCCTGCTCCGATTGCGCAATGGCGGCCGGCGCGGCGACCAGCCCGGCGATCGCTGCGGATGCCGCGAGCATGAACGAGCGCTTCAACATGTTTCTGTATCCTCCCAGATTTCAGATGGGCCATTCTGCATACATTTACGCCGACCCAGCGCGTAGAGTGTCACGTTATCCTGACAAATAATCAACGGCTTTCTGCAATCTTCGTCATGATCCAGGGTCAGGAATGTCTTTTCTTGTCCGGGATCAGCATCTAATCTGTACGCAGTTTTTGGCCAGCAGGGTAGCCGCCCCGCTTTTGCGCAATGCATGATGTATCGAAAGGGACTCCGATGTCTGACTACCTTGCCCGCCTGTTCTCGCTCCAGGGGCAGACCGCGCTGGTCGCCGGCGGTGCCGGCGCCATCGGCCGCGACATTTCGATGGCGCTCGCCAAGGCCGGCGCCCGCGTGATCGTCCACGACCTCTCGCCCGACCGGCTTGACGACGTCAAGGCCATGTTCGACGCGGAAGGGCTCGAGTTTACCGGGATCGAGGCGGATCTGGGCACGGCCGCCGCCTGTGCCGAGCTTGCGGCAAAAGCCGGCGAGGTCACGGGCCGCATCGACATCCTCGTGAACCTTCAGGGCGCCAACCGCCGCAAGCCGATCGCAGATGTCACCGCCGAGGATTTCGACCTCATCACCTCGGTCAACCTGCGGTCGGTCTATTTCCTCTCGCAGGCGGTCCAGCCGATCATGAAGCGCCAGGGCGGCGGGCGGATCGTCCACTTCAGCTCTCTCTCGGCGAACGTGTCCTTCGACACGATCTCGGTCTACGCGGCCACCAAGGCCGCCGTCACGTCGCTCACCCGCAGCCAGGCCCACGAATGGGCCGACGACAACATCCTGGTGAATTCGATCGAGCCGGGCTTCGTCCAGACCGAGTTCACGCGCCCGCTCTGGGACGACGATTACCGCGCCGAGTGGTTCGCGAACTTCATCCCCCAGGGGCGCCTGGCCCGGCCCGAGGACCTGGTGACCACGGTGCTCTATCTCGCCGCGCCAGCGACCCGCTATCTCACCGGGCAGAACATCACGCCGGACGGCGGCGTCATGACCGGCGCAAGCTGGGTCGAGACCCCGCGCCGCGCCGCCATCGAGCGCTGAAAGGACCCCGCAATGACCGATTGGCTCATCGAGACGGACGACCTCGCCACCCTGCTGGAGACCGAGCCCGACGCGGACCGCGTCGTGCTGGACTGCTCCTGGTATCTGCCCGAGACCGGCAAGCACGCCATCGAGGACTTCCGGGCCGGGCACATTCCCGGCGCCCGGTTCATCGACCTCGCGGACATCTCCGACCCGGAGTCCGACTACGTGAACATGATGCCCTCGCCCGAACGGTTCGCCGACGCCGTGGGCGCGGCGGGCATCGGCAACGGGACCGAGGTGATCGTCTACGACGCGGGCTATGTCTCGGCGCGGCTGTGGTGGATGTTCCGCACCTTCGGCCACAACCGGGTGCGTATCCTCAACGGCGGCTACCGCAAGTGGGTCGCCGAGGGCCGCCCGCTGGAGGATGGTCCCGCCCGAGACGTGCCGCGGCAGGACTTCGTGGCCGGGCCCGTCGAGGGGCGGGTCGCCTCCATCGAGACCCTGCGCGACGTGACGGCGAACGGCGGCGCCGCGATCATCGACGCGCGGACCGCCGCCAAGTTCGACGGCCTTGAAGGATCGGGCTATCCCGGCGTCGCCTCGGGCTACATGCCCGGCGCCATCAACACGCCCTGGCAGCTGTTCTTCCGACCCGCCCCGGATCATCGCTTTGTCTCCGCCGACGAGGCGCGGCGGATCTTCGAGGACCGCGGCGTCGACATGTCGGGCCCGGTCATCACCACCTGCGGATCGGGCGTGACGGCGTCGATCCTGGGCTTCATGCTCGAACAGGTCGGGCACGCCGACTGGACGCTCTACGACGGGTCCTGGCACGAATGGGGCCAGCAGCCCGACACGCCCAAGCTGGTCAAAGGCGACACCTGACAGCATTCTGGCCGTCTCAGCTCTCGGGCAGCTGGATCATCTCGATGATCAGCCCCTCTTCGGGGCTGCGCATGTAGATGATCCGGCCGCCCTTGTTCGGCCCGTCGTCGATCTGGACCTCGGTGCCCACGATCTCCAGCGGCCAGGCCAGCGCCCGCTCCAGTGCCGTGTCCATGTCATCGACGTTCATCGCCACGTGAAGCGAGCCCAGGTCGCAGGGGCGCGGCACGTAGCGGGCGACGTCACCCGGGGCGGAATAGCACAGAAGCTCCAGCCTCGCGGGGCCGTTGCGCATGTAGATGACCTCGACCTCGGCCCCCCGAACACCCGTCACGGCAGAGATGATGGCAGGGTCGCGCGGCGCGCGTGAAAAGGTCTCGAACCCGAAGAGATCGCGAAACATCGCCTCGCTGCGGTCGAGATCCTTCACCGTGATCCCGGTGTGATTGAACGTGACATTCATCTTTCGTTCCTCGTTGGTCTTGGGTTTCTCCGCCGGCGGCCCCTACCGGCCCCCGCTTACGGGCAGTATCGCGCCGGTCACGTAGCTCGCGGCCTCCGACAGCAGCCAGACGATGGCGGCCGCGGTCTCCTCGGCCGATCCCGCCCGGCCCAGGGGCACGGTCTGGCCCAGCCGCTCGACACGGCCGGCATCGCCGGCGGATTTGTGGATCTCGGTGTCGATCAGGCCGGGGCGCACGGCGTTGACCCGGATGCCTTCGGGGCCCAGCTCCTTCGACAAGCCGATGGTCATGGACTCGATCGCGCCCTTCGAGGCGCCATAGTCGATGAACTCGTTCGGGGCGCCAAGAACCGCCGACATGGACGACAGGTTGACGATGCTGCCCCCCTGCCCGCCGTTTCCCGTGGCCATCAGGCGCAAGGCCTCGCGACAGCACAGGAAGGTGCCGGCGGTGTTGATCATGAAGGTGCGGGTCCAACGTTCCAGCGAGATGCCCTCGAACCGGCCCGAGGGGGGGAGCATGCCCGCGTTGTTGACCAGCCCGCGCAGGTGGCCATGGCGCTCCGCGCAGGTGGCGAAGAGGTGGCGGACCTGCGCCTCGTCCGAGACGTCGACCTGCAGCGCCTCCGCCCGGCCTCCCGCGTCGCGGATCTCGCCCACGACCCTCCCGGCCGCCTCCGCGTCCGAATTGAACGTCAGCAGGACGTCCCAGCCCTCCCGCGCGGCCAGACGCGCCGTCGCGGCGCCGATGCCCCGCGACCCGCCGGTTATCAGCAGAACCGCCGTCACGTGCGCGCCCCCGCACGGCGGGTCGGATGCGCGGCGCGGACGCCGGCGCCCGTGCGCCTTGAAAGTGATCGCATCACGTCCCGACGCCCCGGGTATCGGCCCGTTCCGGCCGGACGAATTCCCGCGCCTTCCGCTCTCATAGCCTCGTCCTCTTCCTTGCCCTGTCGCTGCGGCTGCCGGTCCAACCGGGTTGCGTGTTCAGAACCCTTCTCCCGACCGGGCGGCCATCTTCTCGGTCTCGGATTTCCGCGTCGGGCCCTCCTTGCCATCGAGAGCAACCCGCGCGGCGGCCCGGACGAGCCGCGGCTCGAACTGCGGCTCGATCTGGGCGATGATCGTCAGGGCGATGCGGGCGTAATGCTCTGCCAGAAGGTAGGACACGAGCCCGCCGTCCCGCGCATCGCAGGCCGCCAGGATCGCGCGATGCTCGGCAGAGGATTGTTCATAGGAATTGGATTGCCCCAGATAGATCCGGCGATACCGCTCTGCATGCTCGTTGAGCTTCGCCGAATACTCCACATGCCGTGGACCGGCCCCCCGGATCGCAATCATGTGGAAAGTCCGGTGCGCAGCGTCGAATTCGGCGAAATTCTCGGGCGAGGCGAATTGCTCCATCCGCGCGAGACAGTCGCGCATCTCGTCCATGTCCGCGCCGTCCAGATCCGCAACCGAGGTCCGCACGGTCGAGGTGTCAAGCTTGATCCGCAGCGCATAAAGCTCGTCAAGATCGGCCATGGAGGTGGTCGAGATCACCACCTGCCGCCCCCGGCGGGAGCTTACCAGCCCCTCTTTCTCGATCAGGCGGAGGGCTTCGCGGACCGGGGTCCGGCTCAGCCCGAGGCTTTCGGCGATCTTGACCTGGGACAGCCGGGCGCCCGGCGCGAAGGCCCCCCGCAGGATCGCGAGCTTGATGCGGTCATATGCGTCGAGCATCCGGCTGCCGCTGATGTCGGCCCCAATCGCCTCACCGGCCTGTTCGTCGTTCGAAACCACTGCGCTTCAGCCTCACAAGCTGTCCAATGCCTATTTTCTGTATATCTGACGTAGGCCGCAGTCAATAATCTGCATACTGATTGCGCCGCCCCCGCGGCCCGTCTCTCCGTCTTCGGAGCCAAAAATGAGGTGATACCGGGAAGAATGCCTTCACCTATGCCAACAAGAAAACCAAAGCTGTATGCAGTATGGCAACGCCGGTGCGTCATGCCCGCCCCGGCAACAGGGACCTCCACTCCCGCCGCGCGGACTACAGGCGTCCGCAGAAACCGGCCCCTTTGCAAAGCGCGACGAAGCCCCGTCCCGCCCCGGATTTCAGCTTGCGTGTGTCGCCAATTCGATGTTGCGGAACCGACAGGCCCTATGCAACCTTGAAGTGTTTCAACTCCCGTTCCGCCCTTCGCAGGGAGGCCAGTCGTCGGACGGGCCCTGATTGGAGGCACAATGCGGTCGAAGACTGGTCAATGGGCCTTTGTGTTGTTGTCCAGCGTCGCGGTCGCCGTTCTCGTGGCGCTGGTGGGTTTCCAGCAAAAGCGCAGCCTGGCAAAAAGCGAGGTGGAGGCGGCCTACGGCGAGCTGGAACTGGCGCTCGCCACCCTGTCCGTGCGCATGGCGACCATGGCAGAGGCGGTGGAGCAGACCCCTGATCTGACACCGCTGCACTTCTCGGACCTCTATGCCGATCTGCTCCACTCATCGACGCGGACACATGAACGCGCGATTGCCTTCATTCCCGAGGTGCGGAGCGCCGGGGACCTGGACCGGCTCCTCGATCGATTCCGGGCGGAATACGAGGCCACCGGCTATCCCGAATTCGCCCTTTTCCCAGAGATGACCGCGGACGCGATATTCCCGGCGATCATGGTCGAACCCGCGGCGCGCCGGGCCGACCTGTTCGGGTTCAACGTGGGGGCGAGCCCCGAGCGCCTGACCGCGGCCTACGACGCGCTGGAGCACGGCGCGATGACCAGCAGCGCACCGGTCGCGCTGTCACGGGAGGAAGGTGCGCCTGCCACGGGCTTTCTGCTGCTCTATCCCGTCCGGCTGGCCGCCTCGCACCCCGGGGTCGGCTACGACCAGGCGATCCTGGCGGCCGGGATGACGCCGGTCGCGCTCTTCTCGGACCGAGTCGCCCTGTCGGATCGGAACATCGTGCGGCTGGAGATCGGGATCGGCGGCGCGCTCCTGCCGGTGACGCTGTCGGCGGGCACCGACGAGCCCCTGCTGAACATCTCCATAGAGCGGGACGTGACCCTGCCTCCGATCCGGACCAGGGGGTTCGAGGTCCCGGTGCAGGCCAGCGTCGTCTACCTGCCGCAGCTGCTGGACGCGGCCCCGCCCCTGATCGCCGCCTCTGTCACCTTCCTGATCGGCTACCTGCTGATGAACCTCGCGACCACCCGGACGGCCTCCAAGCGCGAGCTCGAGGCCGCGCTGCGCAGCAAGGAGGTCGAGCTGCGCGAGGCCTACCGGATCCAGGCACGGTCCCAGCGGGTCGAGGCCCTCGGCCGGCTCGTGGGCGGTGTCGCCCATGATTTCAACAACATCCTGAGCGTGATCCTCGGCAATCTGGAGTTGATGAAGGAGGAAAAGATCGTGCGGACCGATGAGCCGCTGATCGAGGAGGCCATCGGCGCGACCCAGCGCGGCGCACATCTGACGCGGCAACTGTTGCTGGTGGGCCGGAAATCGCATCTGCAACCGCGAACCCTGGATGTGGCGCGGGTGCTGCTGGACAGCACCTCCATGCTCAGGCGCGTCCTTCCGGAGTCGATAGAGCTGACGGCCGCCCCGGCCGCCGGGCTCTGGCGTATCCGGGCCGATCTCGACGGTCTGAACAACGCGCTCCTCAACCTCGCCATCAATTCCCGCGACGCGATGGAAGGCCGGGGCAAGCTCATCATCGAGGCCGCGAACAGCCACGCCACGCCCGACTACATCAAGGACCGGCCGGAGGAGGAGCTCGCCCCGGGGCGCTACGTCATCATCTCTGTCACCGACACCGGCGGCGGCATGACGGCGGCGACCGCCGAACGCGCTTTCGATCCGTTCTTCACCACCAAGCATGCCACCGATGGCTCCGGCCTTGGGCTGCCCTCGGTCCTCGGCTTCTGCCGGCAATCGGGCGGCACCTGCCGCATCTACAGCGAGCCAGGCGTCGGCACGACCGTGCGCATGTTCCTGCCCGTCAGCGGGGAGGCCGCGAACAGGGCGACGGCGATGGAGCCACCGGACCCCCCGGCGAATGCCGGCGGGCGCATCCTACTGGCCGAGGACGAGGACAGCGTGGCGCGGATCATGCAGAAGCAGCTCGAGAGCTTCGGATACGCCGTGCAGCGCGTTTCGACCGGCGACGCGGCGTGGGAGCTGCTTCAGGGTCGCCAGAATTTCGACCCGCTGATCACCGATCTCGTCATGCCCGGCGAGATCCAGGGCGCGGAACTTGCCCGCCGGGTCGAGGGCTTGCTGCCGTCGATGAAGCTGCTGCTCGTCTCGGGCTATCTATCCCCAGGAAGCGGCGATCGAGGGCAATGGCGTCGCGACGCGGCACACGGTGCTGACGAAACCCGTCCCCCGCCACGAACTCCTGCTGGCAATCGACGCGGCGATGAACGACTGAGCAGCGCTTGCGGGTTGGCCGGGCGCACACAACGGGCCGTCGAGGCGCCGCCGGCTAGCCCTTGGGGGAGGTCCCCAACCCCGGGATGCGCCAGCCGACATAGCCCAGCCCGACCAGGGCCGCCGCCGTAAGGCCGGCCCCGGCCAGAAAGGTCGCCCGCGGCCCGGAGACATCCCAGAGCGCACCGGCCAGGACACTGGCCGTCAGCACGGCCAGCCCGCCGGCGAAATGGAATATCCCGAAGGCCGTTCCGCGCAGGTCCGGCGGGGCGCTGTCCGCGATCAGCGTGGCCAGCAAGCCCTGGGTCAACCCCAGGTGCAGCCCCCAAAGCGCCACGCCGAAGGCAACGCCGGTCAGGCCATCGGCAAGGCCCAAGACCAGGTCGGCGGCGATCAGCAGGCCGAAGCCGATCAGCAGCAGCGTCACCCGGTCATAGCGGTCCGACAGCACCCCTGCCGGATAGGCCGAGAGCGCGTAGACCAGATTCATCAGCATCAGCACCATTGGGATCAGCACCACTGGCAGGCCGGTGCCTTGCGCCCGCAGGATCAGGAAGGCCTCGCTGAACCGCGCAAGCGAGAACACCGTCGCGACGGCCACCACCAGCCAGAAAGGCGCGCCGAGGCGCTTCAGCTCAGCCTTGCTGAACGGCAGGCGTCTTTTCGGCCGGTCCGATGCTGGGGGCGGTTCGTGGACGGCAAACACCAGCAGCCCCAGCGCGAGGAAGGCCGGCAGCACGGCGACCCAGAACACCGCCTGAAAGTTGTTGGCCGTCAGCCACATCAGCGCGATGGCCAGGAACGGGCCGAGGAACGCGCCCACCGTATCGAGGGATTGGCGCAGGCCGAAGCTCGCGCCGCGCAGGTGGGCGGGCGCGATGTCGGCCACCAGCGCGTCCCGCGGCGCCCCCCGGATGCCCTTGCCGATCCGGTCGACGAACCGCGCCGCCGTCAGCCAGCCAACGGTGGCGGCAAGCGGGAACACCGGCTTGGTGACGGCGGCGAGCCCATATCCGATCACGGCCAGCAGCTTGCGCCTGCCCAGCCAGTCCGACAGCGCCCCCGAGAAGATCTTGACGATCGACGCCGTGGCTTCCGCGACCCCCTCGATGATGCCGACGGTCACCATCGACACCCCCAGCACCGAGACGAGATAGACCGGCAGCAGGGCGTGGATCAGTTCCGAAGACACATCCATGAGCAGCGACACGCAGCCCAGCGCCCAGATCCCGGTCGGGATCTGGCGCAGCCCCGACAGGGTGGACGACAGAAAGGTCACGCGGAGGCCCACGCTGCGGGCCGCCTCACGGCCGGGGTCCGATGGCCGGGGCTGGCCGAAGGGGCCTCGGGACGCCCGGCCGCGCGGGGCCGCCGGGCCGGGGCGCGTCACTCGGCGGCGTCAACCAGCGTCTCCATCGGCGGGCAGGTGCAGATCAGGTGGCGGTCGCCGTGCACATTGTCGACCCGGTTCACCGGCGGCCAATACTTGTCCACCCGGAACGCGCCGGGCGGAAAGCACGCCTGTTCTCGGCTGTAGGGGCGATCCCAGTCGCGCACGAGGTCCTCCATGGTGTGCGGCGCGTTCTTCAGCGGGTTGTTCTGCCGGTCGATGCGCCCCTCCTCGATGTCGGCGATCTCGGCGCGGATCGCCAGCATGGCGTCGCAGAACCGGTCGAGCTCGGCCTTGGTCTCGCTCTCTGTCGGCTCGACCATCAGCGTTCCGGCAACCGGCCAGCTCATCGTCGGGGCGTGAAAGCCGCAATCCATCAACCGCTTGGCGATGTCCTCGACGGTGATCCCCGCGCTTTTCTCGAAGGGCCGCGTGTCGAGGATGCATTCATGCGCGATCCGCCCGGTCGGCCCGGTATAAAGCACGTCGAATGCCCCGTTGAGGCGCCGCGCGATGTAATTGGCGTTCAGGATCGCGACCCGGGTGGCCTGGGTCATCCCCTCGCCGCCCATCATCAGGCAATAGGCCCAGGAGATCGGCAGCAGCGAGGGCGAGCCGAACGGCGCGGCGGACACCGGCCCCTCGGCCCCGCCGGTCTGCGGGTGGCCGGGCAGGAACGGCGCAAGATGCGCCTTGACGCCGATCGGCCCCATGCCCGGGCCGCCGCCGCCATGGGGGATGCAGAAGGTCTTGTGCAGGTTCAGGTGGCTGACGTCGCCACCAAGATCCCCCGGCCGGCTGAGCCCGACCATCGCATTCATGTTCGCCCCGTCGATATAGACCTGCCCGCCGTGGCGGTGCGTGATCTCGCAGATCTCGCGCACGGTCTCCTCGAAGACGCCGTGGGTCGAGGGATAGGTGATCATGCACCCCGCCAGCCGGTCGCCCGCCGCCTCGGCCCGAGCGCGGAAATCGTCGAGGTCGATGTCGCCGTTGGCAGCCGACCGCACCGCGACCACGTCCCAGCCCACCATATGCGCCGAGGCGGGGTTGGTGCCGTGGGCCGACACCGGGATCAGGCAGATCCTGCGGTCGTCATCCCCGCGGGACCGGTGCCAGGCGGCGATGGTCAGCAGCCCCGCGTATTCGCCCTGGGCGCCGGAATTGGGCTGCATCGAGATCGCGTCGTAGCCGGTCACGTCACAAAGCTTGTCCGAAAGATCCGCGATCACCTCGGCATAGCCCTGCGCCTGGTCGGCAGGCACGAACGGGTGCATCTGCGAGAACTCCGCCCAACTGACCGGCATCATCTCCGCCGCCGCGTTCAGCTTCATGGTGCAGGAGCCCAGCGGGATCATCGCCCGGTCGAGCGCCAGGTCGCGGTCGGCAAGCCGGCGCATGTAGCGCGTCATCTCCTGCTCGGCGCGGTTCATGTGAAAGACCTCGTGGTCAAGATACGACGTCTCGCGCAGCGACCCCTCTGGCAGGCGGTATTCGGGCGTCATGTCGTCGTCCGCGGCGTCAAGGCCGAAGGCGGCCCAGACCGCCTCCAGCGTGTCGGGGCGGCTGAGCTCGTCCAGGGTGATGCCCACCCGCGTCGTGCCGATCCGGCGCAGGTTCACGCCCTCGCGCACGGCCGCCTGCAGCAGGCTGCGCTGCATCAGCCCGACCTCGACGGTGATCGTGTCGAAGAACTGCCGGGGCTGAACCTCGAACCCCGCCTGCTCCAGCTTGCGGGCAAGCCGCACGGTCTTGCGGTGGATGCGCTGGGCGATGGCCTTGAGCCCTTCGGGGCCGTGAAACACCGCGTAGAACGAGGCCATCACCGCCAGCAGCGCCTGCGCAGTGCAGATGTTCGAGGTCGCCTTCTCGCGCCGGATATGCTGCTCGCGGGTTTGCAGCGACAGCCGGTAGGCCCGGTTGCCGTGGCTGTCGACCGACACGCCGACCAGACGCCCGGGCAGCGCCCGCTTGTAGCTCTCCCGGGTCGCCATATAGGCTGCGTGCGGCCCGCCATAGCCCATCGGCACGCCAAAGCGCTGGGTGGAGCCGACGGCAATATCGGCCCCCATCGCGCCCGGTTCCTTCAGCAGCGTCAGCGCCAGCGGATCCGCCGAGACCGCGGCGATGGCGCCGACCTCATGCAGGGCCGCGATCTCGGGGGTGACATCGCGGATCTCGCCATGGGTGCCCGGATACTGGAACAACGCGCCAAAGACGCGCACGGGCTCCAGCGCCGCGGGCGGGCCGACGATCACCTCGATGTCGAGCGGTGCCGCGCGGGTCCGGATCACCGCGATGTTCTGCGGATGGCAATTCTCGTCGACGAAGAACGCCTGCGCCTTCGACTTCGCGACCCGCTTGGCCATCGTCATCGCCTCGGCACAGGCGGTGGCCTCGTCCAGCAGCGAGGCGTTCGCAATCTCGAGCCCGGTCAGGTCGGAGATCATCGTCTGGTAGTTCAACAGCGCCTCGAGGCGGCCCTGGCTGATCTCGGGCTGGTAGGGGGTATAGGCGGTGTACCAGGCCGGGTTCTCGAAGATGTTGCGCTGGATCGCCGGCGGCGTGACGGTGCCGTGATAGCCCTGGCCGATCAGCGAGGTCAGCACCTGGTTGCGGTCGGCGGTCTCGCGCATCCGGCGCAGAAGCTCGCGTTCCGACAGAGGCTTGCCCCAGTCGAGCGGCGCGTCCTGGCGGATGCTGCGCGGCACGACATCGTCGATCAGCGCCTCCAGGCTCTCGGCCCCAAGAAGCGCCAGCATCCGGTCCATCTCGGCCGGAGAGGGGCCGATGTGGCGGCGGTTGGCGAAATCGTAGGGCAGGTATTCGGTGGGTTGGAAGGCCAATTCGGTCTCCTGAAGCTCTGTCGTTGAGGCGCGGGCCGGGGTCAGTCGACGAGGGCCTTGTATGCGGCCTCGTCCATGTAATCGTCGATCTGGGACGGATCGCTTGCGCGGATCTTGAAGAACCAGCCCTCGCCCAGCGGGTCGCGGTTCACCAACTCGGGGTCGTCCGCGACCACGTCGTTGACCTCGACGATCTCGCCGTCGATCGGGGCGAGGATATCGGACGCGGCCTTGACGCTTTCGATCACCACGACCTCGTCGTCCTTGGCCACGGTCGAGCCCACGGTCGGAAGCTCGACAAAGACGATGTCGCCCAGCTGTGTCGTCGCATGTTCGGTGATCCCGACCACGATCAAATCGTCATCCGGGCGGAGCCATTCGTGCTCTTCGGTGAATTTCATCCTGTCCTCCTGTGTCTAGCGTTTGAAATTGGCTGGGATGAACGGCAGGGCGGCGACCTGGACCGGCCGCCGGGTGCCGCGCAGCTCTCCCATCAATGTGGTGCCGGTCCGGGCCATGCCGGCCGGGACATAGCCCATGGCAACAGGCGCCCCCAGGCTGGGACCGAAGCCGCCAGAGGTGACGCTGCCGATCGCGTCGCCGCCCTCCGCGCCCTCAAAAAGGTCCACGCCGGCGCGCATCGGGGCGCGGCCCTCGGGGGCGAGGCCCACGCGCCGCCGGTCCGCGCCGTCCGCAAGCTCTCGCAGGATCCGGTCCGCGCCGGGAAAGCCGCCGGCCCGCGCCCCGCCGGCGCGGCGGGCCCTCTGGATCGCCCAGGTGAGCCCGGCCTCGACCGGGCTGGTCCCGGCGTCGATGTCCTGACCGTAAAGGCACAGGCCCGCCTCCAGCCGCAGGCTGTCGCGGGCGCCAAGGCCGATCGGCGCGACGGCGTCGTCAGTCAGCAGGGCCCGCGCCAGCGCCTCGGCGGCGGCCCCGGGCACCGAAATCTCGAACCCGTCCTCGCCGGTATAGCCCGAGCGCGACACCCAGCATTCCACCCCCGCGAGCGTCACCGTGGTGACATCCATGAACAGCATCCGCGCCACCTCCGGCGCGAGCGCGGCGAGCACGGCTTCGGCGGACGGCCCCTGCAGGGCGAGCAAGGCGCGATCCTCCAGCACCTCGACCGCGACGCCCGCCGGCAGGCCCGACCGCAGCCGCGCGACATCCTCGGCCTTGCGGGCGGCGTTCACGACCAGGAACAGGTGATCGCCCCGGTTGGCCACCATCAGGTCGTCCTCGATGCCGCCCGCCGCATTGGTGAAGAACCCATAGCGCTGGCGCCCCACGGCCAGCGACACCAGGTCCATCGGCATCAGCGCCTCGAGCGCGGTCGCGGTGGCGGCCGGATCCGTTCCGCGCAGGATGATCTGGCCCATGTGGCTCACGTCGAAGAGACCTGCGGCCGTCCGGGTGTGCAGATGCTCCTGCATCACGCCGGCGGCATATTGCAGCGGCATCTCGTAGCCGGCGAAGGCGACCATCCGCGCCCCCAACTCCCGGTGCAGGTCGTTCAGCGGTGTCTGGTTCAGCCCATCGCCTGTCATCGCGTCTCCTCCGTTGTCCGAACGGAGCCCCAGGCGTCATCCGGGCGCCCCGTCGCGCGGCCCTTCGGCCAGCTTCGGCGCCCCCTCTGTCCGTTCGCCTGAGATCGCTATCCCTTCGGCGGGCGCGTCAGCGCCTCTCTCCAGAGTTCCTCGGCCGGTCGGTCCGGGTGCCTGAGAGTTTCCGGGGCGGTTGCTCCTTCGGCGACGTCCTGTGACGTCTCTCCCGACCAGTTCTGAGGGGATCGTATCGAAATTCCCTGCGGAGGCAATGGCGCATCCGCGTCGTGCCCGATCTGCGATCTTCGCACGGCAGGGACCCCTTGACCCTCCAGCGGCTGGAAGGACTACATGAGGTGAACCGCTTCCCGCCCGACCTCGAAAGGACAGGCCATGACCCCGCCACGCGCGACCGCTGAAACCACGCGCACGCCGCTCATCCGCGACCCGGTCTGCGGCATGACGGTCGACCCCGCCGCGGACAAGCCCGAGGCCGAGGTCGACGGCCACCGCTATCATTTCTGCTCGAGCGGATGTCGGGACAAGTTCGTGGCCGACCCCGACGCCTATCGAACGGCCGAGGATCCAGTCTGCGGCATGAGCGTGGACCGTGCAACCGCCGCGCACATGACCAAACACGCCGGCACGCGGGTCTATTTCTGTTCGGCCGGCTGCCAGGAGAAGTTCGAGACCGACCCCGACGCCTATCTCGGCGAGCGCCCCGCGCCCGAGCCGATGCCGGCGGGCACCGAATACACCTGCCCGATGCACCCAGAGATCGTCCAGGATCACCCCGGCGATTGCCCGAAATGCGGCATGGCGCTGGAGCCGATGACCCCTTCGGCCGACAGCGGGCCGAACCCGGAATACGTTGATTTCAAGCGCCGGCTTTGGCTGACCGGCCCCCTCGCCCTCGCCGTCTTCCTGTTGGAAATGGGGAGCCATGTTGGCATTCCGTTCACGGCCTGGCTGGGCCACACGACCTTCGGCTGGCTGCAATTCGCACTCGCGACGCCGGTGGTCTGGATCTGCCGGCCGTTCTTCAAGCGTGGCTGGGCGTCCGTGGTGAACCGTTCGCCCAACATGTGGACGCTGATCGCGCTCGGGACCGGCGCGGCCTACCTGTTCTCGATATTCGCCCTGATCGCGCCGGGGCTGCTGCCGGCCCAGATGCGCGGCGACACCGGCATGGTTCCGGTCTATTTCGAGGCGACGGCAGTGATCCTCGTGCTGGTCCTGATCGGACAGGTCATGGAGCTCGCGGCCCGGGAACGGACTGGCGACGCGATCCGTTCGCTCATGGACCTCGCCCCCCGGACCGCCCGCCGGGCAAGCGGCGACCGCGAAGAGGACGTGCCGCTGGACGCGCTGCGGACCGGCGACATCCTGCGCGTCCGGCCGGGCGAAAGCGTTCCGACCGACGGCGTCTTGACCGAGGGCCGGTCCTCGGTGGACGAAAGCATGATCACCGGCGAGCCTGTCCCGGTCGAGAAAGTGGCGGGCGACGACGTCACCGGCGGCACGTTGAACGCCTCCGGCAGCTTCCTGATGGAGGCCCGGTCCGTCGGCGCCGACACCACGCTCAGCCGGATCGTCCAGATGGTCGCCAGCGCCCAACGGTCGCGCGCACCGATCCAGGCGATGGCCGACCGGGTTGCGGGGTATTTCGTGCCGGCTGTGGTGTCGGTTGCCCTGATCGCATTCGTGGTCTGGTGGCTCTTCGGCCCGGCGCCGGCCCTGTCCTACGCCTTCGTCGCCGCGGTCTCGGTGCTGATCATCGCCTGCCCCTGCGCCTTGGGCCTGGCCACCCCGATGTCGATCATGGTCGCCACCGGCCGCGGCGCGAACGCCGGCGTCCTGATCCGCGACGCCGAGGCGCTGGAACGCTTCGCCAAGGTCGACGTGCTGATCGTCGACAAGACGGGCACCCTGACCGAGGGCAAACCGACGCTGACCGATGTCGAACCAGAGAGCCTCGGCGAAGCGGCGTTCCTGTCGCTCGTCGCAGCACTTGAGCGCGGATCGGAGCATCCGCTGGCCGAGGCCATCCTGGCAGGCGCAGAAGAGCGCGGCGCGGCGCGTCAGGAGGCCCATGACTTCGAGGCGATCACCGGCAAGGGGGTGACCGGCACCGTGGACGGCCGCGCGGTGGCGCTCGGCAATGCCGCGCTGATGGCGGATCTCGGCGTCGGGACCGGGGACCTGTCCGACCGCGCCCGGGTGCTTCAATCCGAGGGCAAGACGGTGATGTTCGTCGCCCTTGATGGCCACGCGGCGGGGCTTCTGGGGGTGGCGGACCGGATCAAGCAGACAACGCCGGACGCGATCAGCGCCTTGCACGACCTCGGGCTGCGGATCGTCATGGCCACCGGTGACGCGGAGGCCACGGCGCAGGCGGTCGCCCGCGAGCTCGGGATCGACGAGGTCCACGCCGGCGTCAGCCCCGAGGACAAGGGCGCCCTAGTCCGCAAGCTGCGGCAAGAGGGCCTCTCGGTCGCGATGGCGGGCGATGGTGTGAACGACGCCCCGGCGCTGGCCGAGGCCGACGTCGGCATCGCCATGGGCACGGGAGCCGATGTTGCGGTCGAAAGCGCCGGGATTACGCTGGTCAAGGGCGACCTGGGCGGCATCGTCCGGGCCCGCAAATTGGCCGAGGCGACCATGCGCAACATCCGCCAGAACCTGTTCTTCGCCTTCGTCTACAACAGCGCCGGCGTCCCGGTCGCCGCGGGCATCCTCTATCCCGTCTTCGGCCTGCTCCTGTCGCCGATCGTCGCGGCGGCGGCGATGAGCCTGTCCTCCGTCTCCGTCATCGGCAACGCCCTGCGCCTGCGTGCGGTCCGGCTTTAGCCAGAGCGGCGCCGGATGCGGTGGGCGCCTCCGGCGTGGCGCATCGGCTATCTCGCTGTCGGCGAACCTGTCTCACGCGATCGGCGCCCAGCCCGGCGGCGCACTGACGGTGAGCGGACCTGCCGGCGGACAATCGTCTCGACCGGACCGGACACGCGGGTCGCCGCCCCATGTTCGTAGGTCGTTCCTGCCGGGCGGCGATCAACCTTGCGGGGAGGTGCTGATCTTGATGTGCATGGGCGACGCGAAACCGGATAGCCGGCGCCCTTGCAACGCGGTCACAATTGGTGGTCATCATTCCCCACCAAGCGCCAAGGACGGCATCTCGCCGGGGTGCCCATACCGTATCAAAGGCCGTTGAGGTTCGCGCACGCTGCCCTCCACCGGCACGGTCCTTCCCGGTCACTCTGCCAGAGCCCCCGACAATTGTCGCTGCGCTTGGCGGAGCGGACCAGAGGGCACGGCGTCCGGTCACCGCCTGGGAGAACGCCAAGTCGTTTGGATCAATGTTCTGTCAGAAAACCCCAAACACGAGCACAATGTTGCGAACTTTTCGGTCGCGGAATACCCACCCCGTGGGCTGGCAAGTCAGAGCTGGAGGCCCAAGATCCGACGTCGGCGCTCAATGTCATGGAAACCGCCGTCCCTCGGCAACGGCCTCTGATGACGAAGGTCAGTTCCACCTGCGCTTGCGCGGGCATTGCCCCATGCCACCCTCCCAGACCGGCCGATATTTCCAAACCGCAATGACAAATTCCAATGCCGCTTATCCGGTCGTTCCCGGCCCCGCCGTCCAGCACATCGCGCCCGGCCTCGCCGCGCAGGCTGTCATTCCCGTCGCCGCCGCGCAGGATGTCGCCGCCGGTCCAGCCGCGCAGGTTGTCGTTG
>NZ_FWFZ01000052.1 GCF_900172355.1 Roseisalinus antarcticus
CAACATGTCCTACCTGATCGCGGGAAAGCTCAGCCACCTGCCAGCCTCACACTCCCGCACAACATCTGGGGCCGTTCTCGAATGATCGACCCACAGCCCACCCACATGAAACGCGAAATAGCCCAAAAAGGGCATCTGGATGGGTGGGCCGGTGCCGCTGGGATACAACGTGAAAGACCGCAAGCTGATCGTGGATCCGGACGAGGCCGAGGCGGTGCGAACGATCTTCACGCTATACGCGCGGTCAAGTTCCACTGCGCAGGTGGTCCGCGAGTTAGATGCGCGCGCGATCCTCACCAAGACCGGCAGGCCCTACGACAAGACCTCGCTGCTCAAGACGCTGCACAACAAGGTCTATCGCGGCCTCGCGGTGCACAAGGGCACCGCCTATCCCGGCGAACACGACGCGATCATCGACGAGACGCTCTGGGACGAGGTGCATGAGGTGATCGCGAACAACCGGTATCTTAGGAAGGCCGTGGCCCAAGAACCCTCACCGGCGCTGCTGCGCGGGTTGATCTTCACCGAGACCGGCGTGGCGATGACCCCGCATCACACCAAGAAAGGCACGCGCCGTTATCGCTACTATGTCTCGATGGACGTGATCAAGAAGCGGCCCAAGGCCGAGCTGCGCGGGCCGCAGCGGCTGCCGGGCGGCATGGTCGAGGATGCCGTGGTCGGCGAAATCCGTCGCCTGCTGCGCACCCCGGAGGTTGCTGCGAGGGTGTCGCGGACCCTGCGTAAGGATCGGCCAGACCTTGACGAGGCTGATATCAGCGCGTCGCTCACCCAGTTCGACGACATGTGGAAGGCGCTAATCCCGGCCGAACAGGCGCGCGTAGTCAGGCTTCTGGTGGCGCGCGTCACCGCCAGCGACACCGGGCTGGCGGTCGATCTCCGACATGAGGGGCTGGGCGCGATTGCGGCACTCATGGCCCCGACCAAGCCGGAGGTGGCGTGATGGCGGAGCCAGAAACCCTCCGCGTCCACATCCCGCTCACCCTGCGCAATCGCGGCGGCCGCCCGCGCATCCTGCCGCCGAAGGAGATCGAGGTGGCCATGGATCGCGGCCAGGATGCCCGGCTATTACGCGCTATCGGTCGCGCGTGGGCTTGGCGGCGCAGGCTGGAGCGCGGCGACGTCACCACCATCGCCGATCTGGCCAGAGAAGAAGGCATCTCTGACCGCTATGTCAGTCGCGTGATCCGGCTGGCATGGCTCGCGCCATCGGTGTTGGAACGACTGGTCCTGCGGCGCGAGCCCACGGTGCTGGCGATCATCGACCTCTGCGGCGTGGCGGAACGGCCATGGGCCGAGCAACCGGAAAAGGTGTTCGATTGATTTCTGTTGCAGTCAGGTCAAAAATGTTGGTCGCGAGAAATCTCGGATCCAGCTAAGGTTCCTCCACATTTCTGGAGACTTCCCCCCATGAAGATCGGTCAATTCGTCAAGCGCAATGCTGCTGCAATTTTTCAATACTGCGAAACAAGCGATCCTTCGGAGTTTGCCCGTCTTCAGGATCCTAAGTATTCAAAAGAAATCTTCGACATCAACTATCCCTTCTGCAAGCCCGTGTCGAAAATTGCACCTGAGGAGCACGTGCGGTTTTATAACGCCACGCACGAAGTTCACGGCGTCCCGGTGCGGGTAACAAGTCAATGGTTCAACCCTCCAACCAGCAAGAGCCTTCCCCTCTTTCGCCAATATCTGGCAAAGCGAGAGATCGCCCATGACTTCAACCCACAGCCGGACTCACCCCCGGTTGAAGCCAAAGAACGGGCGGCTCGTGGGCGTTACCGCGGTAGTGCCATCGGCATCGCTCAGAACGCTTTTGTCCGACACCTTCTCGGCCGCATTGGAGACGAACAGTTCAATGCCGACCAGTGGCAGGAAGTTATTTCCGATTTCGACCAACGCTGTGCCTATTGTGGTGCAGCGGGGGATCTGGTGATGGAACACGTCATTCCGATCAACCGCACGTCCCTTGGCGAACACCGCCTCGGCAATCTCGTTCCGGCTTGCCGATCATGTAACGCTGTAAAAGCCGACCAAGACTATCGCGATTTCCTCGCTCAGGAAACGGACAAGATTGCAGCGATTGAAGCTCATATGGCGAAACATGACTATTTGCCGATAGGGGAAAACCAGAGGCTCAGGCAGATTATCGAACTCGCTCACCAAGACGTGCGCCAGCTTGCAGATCGCTACGCGGCGATAGTCGACACCATGCTGGGGGACCAAGAAGACAAAGCATGAGTATTCCTTGGGGGAATGAGATGCGAACCCACCCAAGAAGTCCGCCAGCTTCCGCTGGAATCCCGAGCAACGCGCCTACTGCGTGTTCTGTCTATGTGGCCATCGATATCGTTCGGAACGCGCGTTTGGGTTTTGGCGGGGTTTAGAAGCAGGTCATTGAAAAGTCGCGTTAAAAAAGGACCGAACCGAAATGGTCGAGGTTCGCCCAAACTGAGACTGAGGGCCATTCTGAGCCCAGCTTTGGCCAGACGGCGCGCTTATGAGGTTCGGTCGGTTCACGCAAGCCCCTTTGATAACACGCAAAAATCCGTGCCCGTCAGGGCAGTGTTACTGGTTCGCAATGGGGATAATGGCGGAGGGAACGCGACTGACGTCGAACCTTCTCCACCCCCTAAGCCATTGAACTTATTACATCCAAAGATAGTTCGCCATGCCGCGCTCCCTCAGAATATCGGCTACCGCGTGACTTGCGGGAAACGCGGCAGGACGCGAGGCCATCGTTGCTCATTTGATCGAGGTCAACGCTGATTTCTTGAGAATGTCCTAGAATCGGTATGTATTTTCTCATTCACTTGGAGGGCTGGTGATGAGCCTCGCATCACACACAGAAAGACCGCACCGCATACCTTCAATCGCATTCTTCGGCTTTCTGGCCGTGACGTTCCTGATCACATGGGGGCTGATCGGATTCTACGTTCTCGCACCGGAAACCGCCACCGCCCGGTTCGGCGAAATCAGCGGCTCGCACCCGTTCTTCTTTCTTGCAACCTGGGCTCCCGCGATCTCAGCCTTCGGGCTCGTGCTGCTCTACACAGGGACTTCGGGTGTGCGCGCCTTTGTGTCCCGCCTGTTTCTCTGGCGCGTTTCGACCGGTTGGGTGGTCTTCATCCTGATCGTCGTTCCTCTGGTCTTCATCGCGGGCTCGCTGATCAAGGGCGGCCCGGTTCTCGCGCCGATCCCACCCGAGGGCACGGGTGCGATGGTGGCAATACTGTTCATGATGCTGATGCTAGGCCCGATCGAGGAGTTCGGCTGGCGCGGCGTGGCCCAGCCGATCCTGCAGCGGCACATGGCGCCGATCTGGGCCGGGATACTGATCGGGATGATCTGGGGCTTCTGGCATCTGCCCGCCTTCTTCCTTGCCGGGACGGTCTTTGCTGGGTGGAACTTTCTGCCATTCTTTATCGGCAACATCGTCCTTGCGGTTCTGGTCACGCCGATCTTCAACTCCGCGCGCGGTAGCCTGCTCTGGCCGATGCTGTTTCACTGGCAGTTGATCAACCCGTTCTGGCCAGATGCGCAGCCTTGGGACACGATCATCCTCGTCGGCGTCGCCGTTGTCGTGGTGTGGTGGAATCGCGACACGATGTTCACCCGTGAGCGCGCCGTGACCGAGGTCGTGCCGCCATTGTCGGGCTCCGTCTCTCGACCGGCGGTGTAAAAGTCGTGGATGTCCGCGTTCTCATCGCCACCGCGATTGCCTGTATCGGGATATCGGCCCCGCTTGCAGCGCAAGACAGGTCCGCGCTTTCGGTGCAATTGGAAACCACGCTCGGGGACTTCCACGGCCGCTATGCCTTTCCCGGCGCAACGGCAGCGATCGCCTTGCCCGATGGGACGGTCGCTGTGGCGGCAGTGGGTCTGGCGGATGTCGAGTCCGGGCGCGCGATGACGCCTGATGCACGCATGCTGGCGGCAAGCATCGGCAAGACCTTCGTCGCCGCGGCTGTGCTGGCGCTGGAGAGCGAGGGGGTGCTCGCACAGTCGGATCTCTTGGCCATTCATCTCGGGGATCGCCCCTGGTTTGCCGCCCTGCCCAATGCGCAGACGATGACCATCGCACACCTCTTGCGCCATCAGGCCGGGTTACCCGATCATCCGCACTTGCCGGAATTTGAGGCAGCCGCTGCGGCGCGGATCGCTGAAGCTGGCGATGCATTCACGCCGGAGCAGATTTTGGGCTTCGTCGCGGGTCGCGCGCCGTTGTTCGAGCCCGGCACAGCCTGGGCCTATAGTGACACCGGCTACATCCTTCTTGGTCTGGTCATCGAGGAGGTGAGTGGGCGCTCCTATTACGATGTGGTGCAGGCGACGTTTCTGGGTCCGCTGGACCTACCCGACACGATCCCATCCGATCGGCGCGAAATTCCGGGCCTCGCGGTCGGCTACGCGGTCCCGGGCAATCCCTTTGGCCTGCCGGAGCGCACGGCAGATGCGGATGGTCGGCTGGTCTGGGACGTGTCCGTGGAATGGACCGGCGGCGGGCTGGCCTCGACCTCTCATGACCTGGCGCGTTGGGGGCATGCGCTGTTCGGTGGCACGGCGATGGACGCCCCCTACCTGGACCGCCTGCTTGACGGGGTGCCGGTTTCGCCGGACGCACCGGGCATTTTCTATGGCGCAGGCGTCGCAATCTATGCCGACACGCCCCGCGGCCCGGTCTACGGCCATGGCGGCTGGATCCCGGCCTATGTCTCCAGCCTGCGCCACTATGCCGATCATGGCGTGACCGTCGCCTTCCAGATCAACACCGATGCGGGCATCGTGGATGACAGCAGCGATCTGGTGGCGGCACTTGAGGCGGCGCTGGCCGATCTCGCGATTGGGGCGTTTCAATGATCCCTCGCCGGATTGTCTTAACCGGGTTGGGCGGCCTCGCTGTCGCAACTGCGGCCTACTTCGTCGGAGCATTCCGCGCGGCGAAGGTCTCGACAGACGTGCGGCTAGCAATGCGCAGCAATGTCATCAAAACGAGCGCCGGTGCGCTGGAATATGCCGTCGCAGGGCGCGGCCCGCCACTGATGATGATCCACGGCACCGGCGGCGGGTTCGATCAGGGCTTGCTCTTTGCCCATGGGCTGCGCGAGGCCGGGATGCAGATCGTCGCACCGTCGCGTTTCGGTTATCTGCGCAGCGCCTTTCCCGACGATGCATCGCCCGCACATCAGGCGGATGTTCTTGCAGACCTGCTCGACCACCTCGGGATCGACCGGCTTGCCGTCGCCGGGGGATCGGCTGGTGCATCAACAGCGGCGGAATTCGCGCTGCGCCATCCGGACCGTTGTTCGGCACTGATCTTGATTGTTCCGGCGGCCAACCTGACCGGGCGCGACCCCGTGGAGTTCACTGCGCTTCAGCGGTTTGTGGTCGAGACGGTGCTGAATTCGGATGCCTGGTTCTGGGCACTTGCCGCGTTGGCACCGAACCAGTTGATCCGGACACTGCTGGCGACCGATCCGGCGCTGCTGGACCGGGTCTCGGCACAGGAACGTCACCGAGCCCGGCTGATCCTCGATGGCCTGATGCCGATCAGCCTCAAGGGCGATGGGCTGCGCAATGATGGGTTCTGGTCAGGAACCCCGTCGCCGACCGCCTTCGAGCAAATCACCGTTCCGACGTTGATCCTGTCCTGCGAGGATGATCTGTTTGGCACGGCGGACACGGCACGGCTGCTGGTCGAGCGCATCCCGGACGCAGAGCTTACCATCTACCTGACCGGCGGGCACCTCTGGCTAGGGCGCGACCCTGAGGTGGCGGAACGGATCTCGGATTTCATCCGGGAAACCGCGACCGGATCCATTTCGGGGGAAAATCAATGAGGAAGAAGGCAATGATTTGGACTATCGTCATATTCTCCGTTTTGGCTGTGGGACTGGCTGTCGTGATATGGACGACCAGTCTGCCAAGGGCATTCGAAGCCCGCAGGGCCGAGGCGATGGCGGCGCCGCGCGAGAAGACAAAGCTTCTGACCGAGGCCGATATCGCCCATTTGCCGCCGCCTGTCCGGCGATACATTGCCTTGACGGGCTCGATCGGGCGACCGGTTGTCACGGAGATCACGATGCATTTTGACGCCGTGATGTTCGATGCCCCTGACGCACCCGGCATGACGGGGCCGGTGGTGCAATAGGAACGGTTCGACACGCCCGAGAGGCTTTTCCTGATGACGACTCGTATGAAGGGGCTGCCCGTGGCCGTGCTGCATCACTTTAACCGCGATCATGCGACGATGCGGGTGCGGCTGACTGGGCTTTTTAACGTCGTCGATATCAGCGGGCCGGAGCTGACCCGGACCGAGACAATCACGATTCTGAACGACCTGTGTTTCTACGCGCCCTCGCGCCTGATAGATCCTCGGCTCACCTGGGCCGAGATTGACGACACTCGTGCCCGCGTCACCTTTGCGCTTGGCCCCAATTCCGTGTCAGCAGAGCTAGTCTTCAATGCCGCCGGGGAACTTGTGGATTTCGTCTCGGATGACCGGGGAATGCTTGAAAAGGACGGCAACATGCGCATCCTGCGCTGGAGCACGCCGCTTGGGCACTATCGCGAATTCGACGGCTGGCGCGTGGCAAGCGAAGGCGACGCCATCTGGCACCTGCCCGAAGGGCCTTACACCTACGGCCACTTGCGCCTCACGGACTACGAGGCACGATGAGGGTGTCCGGGTGCAACCGCTTCCGCAAGATACCATCACCCGCCGCGCCGATGCAGACGACACCGCATGCACCATGCGACGTGGCTATGTTGAAAGCCCTATTATGTTTGGAGCACGAATATGAGACCGTTCATCTACTCGATCGCCATCGCCGCCTCCGCCCTGCCGGACCGCGCCGCGTCTGATGCATTTCTGACGAACGTCACGCTTGTCGATATCGAGACCGGAGCACTCTCCGAAGGGCAATCCGTGCTGATCGAAGATAACCGCATTGCAGATATCGGCCGGGACCTTTCCGCTCCGATCGGCTTTTCCCGGTACGAAGGTGGCGGCGCATATTTGATTCCCGGCCTTTGGGACAGCCACGTTCATATCTTCTCAAGCGCCACCGAACCCGACACGGCGTTGCCGCTTTACCTGATCAACGGCGTCACAGGTATCCGGGACATGGGCGCACTCTGGCCTATCGACGCGCAACAGGAGTTGCAGGCGCGGATCGAGGCGGGGGAGGTGCTTGGCCCACGCCTGATCCTGTCGGGCGCATGGGTCGACGCAACTCCGGGGTCGTGGCCGGGCATGTTCCTTGCCGACACACCAGAAGACGCGCGCGCGGTGGTGGACCGGATCGCGGCCGAAGGCTGGGCGGCGGTGAAGTCCTATTCGATGCTGGACGAGCCGACCTATCTCGCTCTGGCCGAGGCGGCGCATGAATACGATCTGCCGCTTGTCGGCCACATCCCCGAGCGCGTGGCACTTGGCACCGCCATCGACGCGGGCCAGGACGGGATGGAGCATTTCGGGCGGGTCGCCATGGCTTGCGCGACGGGCGAAGAGCGAATGCTGGAGGATGTGCGGCGCGTCATGGCGAACGGTGCCGATCAGGCGGCCATCTTTGAGGTTATGGCGGGGCAGAACCGGGTTATCCTGGAAACATGGGATCAGGCGCTGTGAGACGAGATGCTTGCACGTCTTGCCGCATCTGGGATGCACGTCAGCCCGACTCTCGTGGTCGCCGATTTCTACACCGGCAACTGGCCCGCCCCGGACGCCCCGCGTATGCGGATGATCCCGGCCGAAGTGCGCGAAGCCTGGGGCCGACCGGATTTCCGGCTGGAGGCGATGACGGATGAGGTGCGTGATCTGGCCGCGGAGTCTATCGCGCTTGACCGGCGCACATTCCTGATGACCCACAGGGCGGGTGTGCCAATCCTTGCATCCACCGATGCGTCCTTCGCCAACCCCTATCTGTTCCATGGGTTTTCGCTGCTGGATGAGCTGGACCTTTATGTCGAAATCGGCCTGACCCCGCGTGAGGCGCTCTACACCGCAACTGTTGCGCCGCCCCGGTTTTTCGGGCTGTCCGACCAGGACGGCACCATCGCACCGGGCCGCCAGGCCGACCTGGTTTTGCTCGACGCCAATCCGCTGGAAAGCCTCGCGACGCTGCGCCGCCCGCGTGCGGTAATCGTCGGTGGCGTTGTCCTTGACCGGGCGGCTCTGGACGCGCTTGAGGCGACGCTTCTGTCCGAGGGGGAGTAGGTGTGTGGCCCATCCGGACAGACGCGCGACATGCGCACGGTCATCACCGGCATCTTCTTGCCGGTCTGGCGCATGCGGGCCTATACAGTGATGGACAAGATCAATGTCTGGCGCGGCAAGCTCTGGTCGCGGCCCTTCTTCTGGGAGAACCTGCTGAGGGATGATCTGGCGGCGCGCCTGACTGACTTCGATCTACCTTTACCGCACCTATTTCGACCTGGTCAATGCGCCGGTGAGAGGCCTCTACACGTTCGAAAATTCCGCCCACAGCCCGCCCTTCGAAGAGCCCGGAGGGCCACAGCAATCCTTTTGCAGGTTGTCTTGCAAGAGACGAACACGCTGACAGACGCGGATTGAGGGGAGCCTTCGAGGAACAAAATGACCCATCAATCCTTGCTTTTCATTGCCATCATTGGCGCTTTTTCGATCAGCTCGGTCGTGGTGGGAGCGACTGCCTCAGACCGTCTCAGCGATACTGTACAGGCACGCATGGCAAGTGACGGCGTGCCGGGGGTTGTCGTCACCGTGTTGGAGAACGGCGCGCCGGTCTGGACCCGCGCCTTCGGCTACGCTGATCCTGCCACCGGGCGCGAGATGACGGTGGATGCGCTGTTCCGGGTCGAGTCGATCTCCAAGCCCGTCACTGCATGGGGCGCGATGCGGCTGGCCGAGACCGGGCGCCTCGATCTCGATGCTCCGATCACCGATTGTCTTACGAGCTGGCAGCCGCCCGAGAGCACGCCGCCGCTGACGTCCCGGCAGCTTCTGTCGCACAGCGCCGGAATCGGTCTTGGCGACTTCGCAGCCCGCTTTGCACCGGATGAACCAAGGCCCGAACTGGCAGAGCATCTGGCAGAGGATTTCGAAATTATTGCCGCCCCCTCAGCCGCGTTCGCCTATTCCGACACCGGCTTCAATCTGCTGGAGTTGGTTATAGAGGACTGCACGGGCGAGGATTTCGCTGTGTTCATGGCGCGCGAGGTCCTTTCCCCCCTCGAGATGGAACGCGCAGGCTTCGACTGGACCGGGTTCGAGATGCCGCTAGGGCATGACCTGCGCGGGCCGCCCGTCGCACCCTATGTCTATCCAGGCCGCGCTTCGGGCGGGCTGTTTGCAACGGCGGGCCATGTGGCGCGCTTCGCCGCAGCCGGGATGGCGGGCGCGGATCAACCGGTGCTTTCGGCGCAGGGTGTTGCGGCACTTCACCGATCAGTTGTTGCGGTAGACGGCCTCTTTGGCTTTGCGGCGGACGGCTACGCCCTCGGCCATTTCACCGAGACCCTTTCGGATGGGAGGCAGTCGGTTTGGCACGGCGGACAGGGCTACGGCTGGATGACCCATCTGCATCTGGTGCCCGAGACCGGAGACGGGATCGTGATCCTGTCAAACAGCCAACGCGCCTGGCCGCTGTTCGCCGCGGTACTGCGGGTCTGGTCCGAGAGCCTCGGCGTGCAGCCTGTGGGGATAACCCGCATCCTTTGGGCCGAAACCGCGGCGCGGGTCGCCATCGCGCTGCTGCTGGCCGGGGCGCTGCTTGCGCTTGGGGCCGTGTTCTGGCGTTGGCGGCGCGGCCCGACATGGCGCGGCGCGGCGGCGCTGGCGGGGGCCGCAGGCGTCGGTTGGCCGCTCTGGGCGCAGGCGCAGGACTACCTCTTCATCTTCTCGATCCTCCCCGGCCTCTGGCTCTGGCTCGCCGCTGCGTCCGGGGTGGCTGGCCTCTGCCTGGCCATGTTCGCAATCGCGCCCGGCCGGACGACCGCAGCAATATCGGACCAAGGATAGACATTACCAGAACGATCACGACAACATCAAAGGAGTGGATAGATGACTGAATACAAAATGGTAACCGTCGAACCCGCCGCTTACCTCTATGAGGAACGGACCTGCAGCATGGACCCGAAATGCATCAGCGAGGCCATGGGGTCGGCATTCCAGTCGGTCGCGAGTTTCATCGCGGACAAAGAAATCACGAGTGCGGGCAATCCCCTAGCGGTCTATGTCACCTTTGACCCGGACAAGATGCCGTTTCGCGCAGGTTTTGTGGTCTCTGAGGAGGATGCAAGGAAGGCCAAGGGCGATGTGAAGTGTGATGTCCTGCCTGATGGTGATGTCCTGAATTTCGTACACAGGGGCCCTTACGCAATGCTCCGTGACAGCTATGTCGCGATGATGAAACATCTTGAGGTGAAGGGCATGTCTGTCGGCATGCCAAGTTGGGAGATTTATCTCAATGACCCATCGACGGTGGCATCCGAAGCGGACCTCGAGACCGATGTCTATGTAACGGTCGCATAGCGCACTGGCACTGGTGGCACCCAAACTTCCCCGGCGGGGCGGCGGTCGCCGAGCCGCCTATCGCCGTGCCGCGTGCCAATTGGATCGCAGATGCAGCGCCGCTGCCAAGGCGACCGCCGTAAGCAGAAACTGAAACACGGTCTCGACCTCGGCAGATCGTGGCAGGACCTCTCCAGCGGCGTTGATCATGAAATGGAACACCACCATCAACAGGAGCGATCTGTCGGATGCCAGATAACCCCATGTCATAATGAGGGTTTTCATCAGGATCGACCAAAGGAAAAGCCACAGGACGGGTGGCCCGCCGAAGTCATCGTAGTATCCGTCCATTGCAAGCAGCGGCAGATGCCAAGCGCCCCATGCTGCTCCCAGGATGATCGACGCCACCACAGGGTCATGCCGGACGAGCAGCGCGTCGAGCCCGTAGCCGCGCCATCCGATCTCTTCCGGCAGCGGTCCGAGCAGAAAGATGAACGCGGCGTATCCGAGGGCCGCGGGCCAGGTGGCACCGGGAAGGGCAAGCGTGGGGCCGGTGCCACCACCGAGCATCAGGAGACCGTGCGCAAGAAGCGAAAGCGCCGGGATCAGCAGGAGTGTCGCCGCCCAGAGCCAGAGCGGTGCGCGACCGGGCTGCACCAGCCGCTGCCAGAGATCGCGCAAGCCTCGACCGGCGCTGTGTCGGTGCTGGAACCAGAGCCCGGCAAGGAGCGGGCCGACACCACCCAGGTAGATGAGCCATCGCCCCTTGCCGCTCCAGGGTTCGAGCCCGGTCAAGGCGGGCACCGACCAGAATGCCCATGTCCAGGCCAGTGCCGTGGCGAGAAACGCGAACGGCCGGTAGGCCGCAACGCTCATTGCGCCTGGCCCCGAAGGCGATCGCCGCGCACAAGAAAACGCCCATCAATGCGGATGGCCAGCGGGTCGCCCGAGATCGACGGCGCGCCTTCGGGTGCCGGGCGTTGTGCGTGGATATGCAGATGCGGCTCGGTCGAGGCGCCGGAATTGCCAACCTCGCCCAGCCGGTGGCCGACCTCTATCCGGTCGCCCGCCACGACCGCGATGCTGCCTTGTCGCATGTGCGCGAAAACGATCTCGGCCCCGCCACAGCGCAGAATGACATGGTTGCCGAGCCGGTTGACCTGATCGCTTTCGAGCACTTCAAAATCTGGCATGTCCGCCCTTGCGGCGGCCACCACCCCTGCACAGGGCGCGCGAAGCTCTGCCCCGAAAATCGCATAGGCCGCCGGGTCAGCGGGCTGCCAACCGCGGGCGCGCAGGCCCCAGGCGCCAAGTCCGAAGAAGTCCACTGCGTAGGATTGCCCGCGCCAGGGGCGGAACCGCTCGACGCTGGCATCCAGCGTCCGCATATGGCCGTTGACCAGAGTGTTGGATCCACCGTGCCCCACAAGATAGCGGCCCGGCCCGAAGGGATTGGAAATATCGACGACCTCGACCGGCGGCAGAGCGCGCCCGGAAAGCGCCTTGACCGCGTAGAAGCTGCCGAGCGCCAGAAGACCCGCCGAGACCACCATTGCCGACCACGCCCACGCGCCGTGGGGCAACGGCGGCCGGGCGGGCAGCGCAGACACTTGCCAGGCCACGATGACAAGAAACACACCCGCATATCCCCAAGGCAGCCACCAGACAGGCAGCGCCCATTGGGCGACGCGCGCCAACGCGAACAAAAGTGCCGCAATACCCGCAGCCTGCATCAGCCACCCGACCATAGATCCCGCCTGGAACAGGGCCAGCCACGCGAGCAAGGCCAGAGGCAGGGCGACCTGCACGAGCAGAACCACCGCCATCATGTCGAGACCTTCCAAGAATATGGCTTGCAGGCCGTCATCAGATCGGACCTCCGAAGGCCAGTCCCCAGTGGAGCATGAGTCCGGCCAGACCCACCAGCACAAGCGCGAAGGCAGTGTGATGCAGACGCCGCCACAACCCCCATCCCGGTGCGCGCCAGACGATGAGCAGTGTAGCCACAAGCGCCACGGACACCACGGCCACGACGTCGCCCATGCCAAGAAACACCTCAAACGTGCGTTGCGGCTGGTCGAACAGGAATTCCGACCCCAGCCGCGCCGCCACAAGCCCGACCGCCACCCCCGCAGCAACCAGACCCCAGACCGCAACCGCCCCGGCCAGTGCCACCGCCGCCGCCAGCGTTCCGCCCCGTGATCCGCCGCGCAGCCCGTGCCGCCACAAAAGCCCCAGAAACGTCGTCGTTGCCAGAAGTGCTGCCAACGCAAAACCCGCGCTCAGCCACACAGGGTCCGCCAACCCGCGCAGCCGTTCATGGGTATGCGCCCCGGTCCCGTCGGCAAGGCGCGCGACCTGTCCCTGCGCATCGCGGATCACCGTCACGCGATCGCCCTGCGCGTTCTGCCAAAGGTCGGGCGCGATGGGATCGAACCGCGACGGCATCGGTATTGTGGCCGTCGGCATCAGCAACGCGCCATCCGCCAGCGCGGTCACGTTCAGCGGCGAGAGCGCGACCAAGAGTTGAGCGGGGCCCGAAAACATCCGGCGGTTGGTCAGATAGCGGCCTGCTGCATCCGCAGCGCGCGCGGCGGCATCCGGCACGGGCTGCACGGTGTGAGCCTCGAGCCCGGCCTCGGCGGCAAGTGCGGCGAGGATCATGTTCGGGGCCAGAAAGGGCAGGCTCGCGCCTGTGCCCCCGTTCTGGGAGATGAAGACCCCCGCACCGATTTCGGGAATGAAAACGAGGTTCGAGATGAATTCGTTCACGCCGCCGCCGTGCCCATAGATCATGGTGCCAAAACGTGGTCTGGCCTGAAAGCCATGCGCCATATCCGCCGCGTGCGGTCGGTCGTCGAAAAGCCGTGTTCGCATCTGCGCCATCGTTTCAGTCTGCAACAACCGCGCCCCGTCCAGCGCTCCGTCGCCCATCAGGAACTGCAGGAAACGCGCCATGTCGGCAGCCGTGCTGGCCGTCCCCCCCGCCGGGCCGAACGCGCCGATATCGATGCGGAAGGCTGGATGTGCGATACCACCCTGTATCCGGTAACTGCGTGCCAAGGGCGGCTGATCCGGCTGTCGCAGGCGTTCGGCCAGTGTGGTTTCGTCCATGCCCAGCGGATCGAGGATGCGCTCCTGCACGAAATCCTCCCATGGCTGGCCAGAGACCTCCTCGACGATATGCCCCGCCAGTGCGGCACCCCAGTTCGAGTAGGACGTGACTTCCCCGCGCGCGAACACCTGCTCGGGAGCCGCAGCCGCAAGCGCCTGCGCACGGGGCAAGGCGGCGATGTCCTGGTCAAAGATCGCATAGCTTTCAGCAAAGCCAGCCCGGTGGCTCATCAGATGTGCAAGGGTCAGCGGCTCACTACCCGGCATCGCGAAGGTCGGCAGATAGCCCGACACATCTGCGCGCAGATCCAGTCTGCCTTCCTCGACCAGCATCATGACTGCGACCCAGGTAAAAAGCTTGGTGATCGAGCCGATCTCGAAGCGCACGTCGTCGGGAGTGACGGGCGTCCGATCGTCCAGATCGGCGACGCCATAGCCCCGCAACACCACCTCCTCACCGCTTACGACCGCCGCAATTGCGCCCGGAACCTGTTCGCTTGTCATGAACCCTTGGGCGAGCCCGTCCAACCGCGCGGCCAGCGCAGATACGGTGCTGTCTTGCTGTGCCGATACGCTTCCTGTGAAGGCGCAACAGATTGCAGCAGCCACGATGGTTTGGGTGAAAGACCGCCGACCTGCATTTACAGCCCGCCGTGCGATACAGGCTGCGGTATCTCGGCGCCCAGAACGCAGACAGGTTGCAAATCGAGCGATCATGGCTCACGCCGTGGAAATCGTATCTCGGTGACGTCAGCGAGAAAGAAGGGGAAATAATCATCGGTGCCGAACATATTCCCGGCCTCAACGCGGAACGGCAGGCGATAGCCCTCAACGTCCCTGAAGTCCGACATGGTGGCCCCGAACGGCTGCAGACGGTGGACCTTTTCGGGGTTGGCATTGCTCCAACGCTGAAAGGTGACTTCGAAAGGCCGCCCCTCTTCATCCACGGTCACGTCGACCGCCTGCTCCAGGTCTGTGTGCCGGATCGTCACCCGCGCAGTGTCCTCGCCCAACGCGTTCCAGGTTATACCGGGACCCGGCAGGAGGGCGGCCGGAGCCCAGATCACCGCCTCTGCCGCATAGCGCCCAAAGGCGGAACGGGTATGATCCGGATCACCACCAAGACGCCCCACCGGGATCAGTCCGAATATCCGAAACCGCGTCCAACTGCCGGAGTCTGATCCCGAGACGGGCATGCCGCCTCTGGTGCGCATCGCCCAGACGAACCCTTCGGGCGCTGCAAGTATCTGGCGGGCTTCCATCGGCTGATAGCGCGGATCGTCCTTGGTTCCGAGGCTGAACTGGCCGGTCATGTCGATCTCGGCGACCGGCAAAAGTGGAGTGCCCGGCCGGATCATGTAGGTAAAATACCGCGCCGCCGGCTCGGGCAGGTCAGAAACCATGCCCGGTTCGAACAGCTCTGGCGCGGTCGGTTGGATGGACGTCAGTCTGTCCCATTCTGCGCGATCGGCCCGCCGATCTGAAAGCGCAAGAAGCGCCAAAGCGCATGCGCCAAGAAGAATCGCGAGTAGAAGAGCAACGATGAAGTTCATTTTTACTGGCAATCCTGAGCTTCGCGGTTCCTTTTTTAATGAGAAAAAGTATGCAGCGTTATGACATAGGTCAATTTTCAGGGCGAGTCTGGATGTCGGGCCGCTTTTTGGCTCGATCGCAATCAATCACTTACACACGCTCGCGCCTGCTCCCGCAGGACCGCATAATCCCCCATCATCGCCACGACGACCGATCCGTCCGGCAACAGCAGCAATTCCACCGCCGCCCGCGCCTGCACCTCCCGACTATATTCCACGACCGGCGGACATGCCGCCACGCCACCCGTTTCAAAACCCACCCCCGCGCAGCCGGTCAACCAGCTCGTCACGATTACGAGGACGGCGAGCCGCCGCTTCCAGCATTCGGCGTTGTACGTCATTGGCTTTCTCCGTGGACTCTAAACGTTCAGCAATCCGCCCCGTTCGCTCTCCAGCGCGGCGGATCGATAGCAGGAACAGCAGGATGGCAAAGGCAATGGCTCCGTAGCGCAGCGCTGCCCGCGCCCATGGGCTGGCGATAATCCCACCGAACAACGCCCCGATCATCGCTGCCCCCGCTTCCAGTCATCGAGCCGCGCATAGACCGTGACCGCGATGCCCACGAAGGCCACGGCGATGAACACCCAGCGTAGCGTATCCAGATACGGCACCAGCGGCAGGATCGCCCCTTGGGTCTCGGCCAGGATGTCCTGCGCCACCTCGACGCCCGCCGCACCCAGCGTCGCCACGCCAGCCGCGCCGCCTCCCTTCATGGTGCGGCTCTCGGCCAGCACTTCGCGTGCAGGCGGAGTCTCCGATGCGAAGGCAGTCGCCCGGACCGGGAACCGCTCGCCCCACTGCCGTGCGGGGCCGAGATCGACATGGATGAACCCCGATCGCGGATAGAAGCCGAAGCCGAGGAACCCGACCTCCCGCGCCGCCGCCTCGAAGGCCACCGGGTCGTGGTTCGCCATGGCGATGTCGAAGGCGGCGCCGTCGAGGTGCTTCGACCGGGTCGCGCCGCCGACGGCGCGATTGTGTTCCGGGCTGCGATAGGCGGAACGCACGATCAGCGGCTTGCCCAGCCGGTCGCGTAGCGCTTGCAGCTTGTCGAGCGCGGGTTCGTTGACCAGCAGCTTGCCGGTGCCCCGGCAGGCGATCTCGGCGGGGGAGAAGTTGGCCCAGCGCCAGCTGCTCTCAGGCACGTCGCGCCAATGGCGGTGGAATGTCGTCGTCATAGGTTTCCTCCAAAACGAAAAACCCGCCTCGAGGGCGGGTGCGGGTGAGCTGATGGTTTGGGATGGTGCGCGGCTACGGGCCGCCGCCGAAGATCTTCAGCTTGATGGCGATGCCCGCCAGCAGCGCCAGCATGACGCCGGTGGTGATCATGCGGACGGCGGTCTGCATGGCGGTGCGGCGCACCAGCCGGATGCAGTCGACAAGGGAGCGCAAATCGCGGATGTCGAGCGCGGCCTCGTCGCCGTCGAGCCCGACATCGGCCAGCGCACGCTTTGCGCCTTCTTCCGCCGCCCGCGTCAGGATCGCCTCGAACTCGGCGTCGGGCATGCGCACGAAGCCCTCGGATCGGGGTGGGTTCATCGGGTCCTCCTTCCGCAGCTCAGCCAATCTTGCAGCCCCAGAAGGACGTGTGGTCGGCGGCGAAATAGCCGTCTGCCGCGCGGAAGGTGCCCTGCAGCTCGACCGTGTCGCCCGAGGTAAGGACGGCCATCGTCTGCAGCCAGAGCGCCGTCGATTCAGAGACGTGCGCCCCTGAGATCTCTCCGGCCGAGCCCCGCATCTCGGTCGTCCCGTTCAGCACGAGCCGTCCGCGCATGCGTGCGTTCGTGCTGGAATTGATCTTGTAGAGCAGCGTCGCGCCGAAGAGGTAGGTGCCGGCCACAGGCGTCACGAAGCGATTGTTAGCGGCGTCGAAGGCGGCCTGATCGTTGTAGTCGGTATTGTTGATCCCGATCTTCGTCCAGGTGTCGATGCCGACATAGT
>NZ_FWFZ01000040.1 GCF_900172355.1 Roseisalinus antarcticus
TGCCAGATCGACGCCGATGATGGTAACTACTTCCATGGATGCCGTCTCCTACAGCTTGTGCTTCAACACCACGAGTTTGGCACATCGCGATGCCGTCAGGGGAGAGCGGCATCCACCCCATCTCCACTTAACTCATGGAATTGTAATTAAAATATATCGTCGCATCGTGTCTTCATTACATCTGCTCGGCACGCAGTGCCTGTGGCGTCATCCCGGTCCATTTCCGGAAGGCGCGCTGGAAGGCATTCGGATCGCGATACCCCACGAGATGCGCGATCTGCTGGTTGTTCAGGTTGCTCTTGACCAGATAGCGGATCGCCAGTTCTTTTCGCGTTTCGTCCAGCAGCGACTGGAATGTGACCCCCTCGTCGTCCAGACGCCGCAGAAGTGTGCTTCGGCTGAGCTTCAGGCGTCCGCACACATGGGCGAGCGTGGGTTCGGTGATCGAGAAAGCCTCCAGCATCGTCGCGCGGACCCGGTCCGACAGGGGCAAACCCTTGGACTGGATCATGGCCTGGCTTTGCAGGTCCGCTTCGGTGGCCTCCCAAAGCTCGGGATTGTCCGAGACGAAGGGCGCGCGTGCATCGGTGCGGGCATAGGTCAGCGTGGCCTCGCCATGCTCTGGGACCTGACCGAAGGTCTCTTCCAGACGCTCGCGCTCGTCCTGCGGCAGCGGCAGGAGCACCCGCAGTGGGCGGATCGCATGACGCGCCAGCGCATTGGCCTGCGCGTGCAGGTAGATGATCTGTGGGCTGCTGAACGATCCGGGCAAAGGCGCGGTGGCCACGTCCGGCGCGACACGCACGGTGAACTCCGACGCGCTGCGCGACACGATGAATTGCATCGGCCCAAACAGGCTCTTGAATTGTGCCATGCGCGTGATGCCGGTCTCGAAATCCGGAGCGGTGGATAGCGCGAAAAGAACCGGGATCGCCGGGCCGCCCGCCATCCGCAATCCGAGAAGCTTGGAGACGTCCTGCTGCCCCGAGAGGTCCATCATAGCGTTCCAGAGGCGCAGATACTCATCGACGGTCACGAGAAAGGCCCGGTCGTTGCGCTCGGTCGCAACGATGCCCGCACGGGTCAGAACCTCGTCCCAGCCGACACCAAGCATCCCACAGATCGGGCCTGACAGGACGGCGGATGTGTAGATCGGGGATCGCTCTTGCGACTGCATTCGGGGGGCCTTTCGCGCGGGGACTCCGCCAGACGCACTAGAAACGCTCGGCTCATGCCACGCAATGACTTTGAGCCGATCTGCAAGTCATTGATACGATCTGCAAGTCGGTAGCAGTGGATGAAGGCCATCCAACAAGCCTACCTAGGCTATGACACTGTCGCTTGGAGAGACCGGCTTGGACCTGACATCGAAGATCATACTCGTCACCGGCGGCGGTTCGGGCATCGGCCTTGAGCTGACCCGGCAGCTTGTAGCGCTCGGCAACACGGTCATCGTCTGCGGGCGCGACGCCGAAAAGCTTGCCGAGGCCGCGCGCCTGACCGGGGCGCAGGCTATCGCGGGGAATGTGACGGTTGCGGACGATCAGGAGCGGATACTGTCAGACATTCAGGCGCAACATGGTCGCCTCGATCTACTGATCAACAACGCGGGCATTTTTCTGGCCTATGATTTCAAGAACGATCCCGACACGCTGCAAAAGATCGAGCGCGAGATCGCGATCAACGCCACGGCTCCGCTGACCCTAACGAGGCGTGCGCTGCCGCTTCTGGAAAAGAGCGCGCAGCCGGGCGTTCTGTTCATCGGATCGGGTGTCGCCTTCGTCGCGTCGCCCGGAACGCCGATCTATTCCGGGACCAAGGCCTTGATCCATCACTGCGCGCAAACCTTGCGCCATCAGTTGCAGCCCCACGGCATAACCGTTCTCGAAGCCATGCCACCGGTCGTCGATACCGACATGGCATCGGTGCTGAAGTCCGACAACTTCAAGAAGATGAAGCCCGCCGACCTGGTGCGCGACATCCTTGAAGGATTGCGCCGAAACCAGACCGAGATGCTGCTGGGACAATCGCGCCAGATCAAGTGGATGAGCCGGATCGCGCCGGCTTTCCTGTTCCGTCAGTTCGCAAAGACCGAGTTTCATTGACCTACAACGACAGGGCCACCGTAATGCAATCCGATACCTACCGTAGCCTCGTCAACGCGCTGGCGGTCATTGCCTCGGCCGCCTTTTTTGGCGCCAACCTCTTCATCGGACTTTCGATGGGGGTCTACTGGCTGGGTCTGCCTCCCGCAGAGTTCGTCGCGCAGTTCTTTCCCCAGTTCCGCAATTTCCTCTACACGATCATGCCGCTGTTCCTGCTGATGCCGGTTGGTCTGATCTTGTCGGCCCGGCTCGATTGGGACAATGCCCCGGCGCGGCGGAATTGGGTGATTGCGCTGTGGCTTTATCTGGCCGTCTCGCTGATCACGCTTTTCTATCACATGCCGCTCAACGTGCGACTTGCGGCGGCGATCGGGTCGCCGGTAGGGGATGCCTTGGATTTCTACAAGAGCATCGCGCTGGTCGGTCCGGTGACGGAGGAGAATTCAGCTACGACCCGCGTAACTTGGCTGCTGGGCCACATCCCCCGCGTCCTGATCACCCTTGCAACCCCCGTCTATGTGCTGCGCGCGATGCGCGCGAGATCAGCGTAGGTCTGCCCCCTGCAACAAGGAACGAAACTCCATGCACAACACCCAGACGATCCGCCATCGAATGACACGCGCCGCGCTTGCCCTGACGCTCGCCACAGGGCTCGGCGCCGCGGCGCAGGCGCAGGACCCGCAAGTGCCAAATGCAGGCATCCGCGTTCCCGTCGATCAGGTCGCCTTCGCCCCGTTTCCTGCCCCCGGCGTTCTGAGCGTCGCGCTTTATGGCGGGGTCGGGACCGGGCAGCCGACGGCGATGACATCGCTGCTTGATCCCGCAACCTACGAGGCGCTGCCGCATACCCACGAACACGGATACTGGGCGATGGTCGTGAAGGGCCGGATGCAGCATTGGGAACTGTCCGAACCGGACAGGGGCCCCGACCTTCTGCCCGGGTCCTACTGGTTCCAGCCCGGCGGCGTGCCCCATGCCGAGGATTGCCTGGGGCCAGAGATCTGCCAGGTCTTCGTCGTCTTCGACGAGGCGGCGGATTTCACACCGGTCCAGTAGGCCAAAGCTATTTCCGTCGGAGTCCTTATGAAAACAAATATCAGATGGGCCATCGCTCTTTTGATGGGGGCCACGATCTTTCGGGCACAGACCATTCTGTTCCTGCCCGAAGTGCAGATGTTCGGCGGCGCAGCCCCAGATGGCTGGTTCGGCCCCTGGCTGAGCGACACGATCATCGGTTTTGCGGTGCCGGTGATGCTCTACCTCTTCTGGACCCGGCGCAGCGTTGCGGTCTGGGGGGGGCTTGTCGCCTATAATGCCGTTGGGGCATTCGATTATTCGCAAGGCCTGATCACGCAGATGATCAGCCCCATGCCGGTCGAAATGGCCTCGGCCATGACGGTATATCTAGGGATCGGCCTGTTCATGGCGGCGCAGCTGGTTGCGCTTGGCCTGCTGTTTCGCAGCGACGTGATCGCCGAATTCAAGGGGTGGGGATGATCCCCGATCACTCAGACGAGCCGAGCGTTATCGGGGAACCCGAAACGGGGTCTAACCCTTTTGCCAACCATCGGCCCCTATTCAGAAGGACCTTCCCATGACCACGAGACCCAAGACAGATGTGACCATCGGCGTTTTCGGGACCACCGGCAAAACGGGTCGCCACGTCGTGTAATATGCCCTTGCGCAGGGTCACAGCGTCCGTGCTCTGGCGCGCGCGCCGATCAGGATGGGAGTCGAGGATGACAGGCTGACCGTCGTTCAGGGCAACTTTGAAAACCACGCAGCACTGCACGAAACGGTCAGGGGCACAACACATGTGATCTGCTGCGCCGGTGGAACCTATGGGAAAGGTTATGACACGGGCATGATGACGCGTTTTATCGCGCGTCTTTGGCCCCTGCTCGCGGCGGAACCGACGCTCAGGACATTCTTGTTCCAGTCAGTATTCTTTACCCCCGAACCTGACGGATCCCACCCCTTTCTCCTGAAACTCATTGCACGCCCGGCGGCGTTCTTCACCGGCGCTACAGAGATGCTCAAGGACAACACTGCCGTCATGCAGTTCATGGCCACGAACCGAAACGACACGTTCGGCACAATCGTCACCCGACCCGGCAAAATCGTGGACGCGGCGGGCGGTGTCGATCTGACCGCCAGCAAGACACCCAGCTTTGCTGCCATCACTTTCGCGGATTTGGGCGCTTTCACGGTGGGCGCCGTGCAGAATGCGTCGTTGCACGGCACCTATCCGTTCGTCGTCCCCAAGGGAAAACCATGACCATGACCCTCGAAGCCCTCAGTCCCGGTCTTCGCCCTGCTGGCGGTCCTCAAACAGTCTGAAGAGCCCGCAACATGACACCAATGATCAAATGGGCAATCACGCTTCTGATGGGCGCCACGGTCTTTCGCGCGCAGACAATCCTGTTCCTGCCTCAATTGCAGATGTTCGGCGGCGCAGCCCCAGATGGCTGGTTCGGCCCCTGGCTGAGCGACACGATCATCGGCTTTGCTGTGCCGGTGATGCTCTACCTCTTCTGGACCCGGCGCAGCGTTGCGGTCTGGGGGGGGGGCTTGTCGCCTATAATGCCGTTGGGGCGTTCGATTATTCGCAAGGCCTGATCACGCAGATGATCAGCCCCATGCCGGTCGAATTGGCCTCAGCCTCGACGGTCTATGCAGGGATAGGCCTGTTCATGGTCGCCCAGATTGTGGCACTCGGGCTGCTGTTACGCCGCGATGTGATCGCCGAATTCGAGGGGCGGAACTGATGAGCGAGGTTCTGCTGACATTCGACATGCACGCCGCGATGACTTCGAAATCAATCCTTCTCCCCGCCCTGTTCCTTCGAACGCGTCAGTGTCTCGCGAAAGGCGACGGGTGCTTGGCCCGTCCACCTGCGGAAGCTGCGCGAAAAGCTGTTGGCGTCGCGATAGGCCAGCACACTTGCGATCTCGTCGGCGCGAAGGGTGGTCTTGGTGAGATACCGGATCGCCATGTCGCGCCGCGTGGCATCGAGGACCGCTTGATACGACGTCTTCTCTTCGCGCAATCGCCGCTGCAACGTGCTGCGGCTGATCGCGAGGGCAATAGCCACGTCCTCGGCTCCCGTGCGCCCTGCAGGCATCAGATCGATCAAGGCCCCCTGCACCCGCTCTGCGACGGGCCGACGGTCGTTCTGGGCCGACAGATGAAGCTTGAGGTCGGCCTCGATATCGGCCCAGAGGGAGGGGTTTTCGGAAATGAACCGGCGTTTCGCATCCTCTGGCGAAAACGCAATGTAGGCGACATGCGAACGCTCTGGCATGATCCCCAGATGACCGGCGATCCTGCGCCGGTCCTCCTCCGATCCATCGAAGCCCGCCGCAACCGGGCACACACGGTGGGCCGCCGCGCCGCGAATGTTCTCTACCGCGACCACAAGCTGAAGCGCCCCAAGGCTCGGCGGCATGGGGACCCGTGCGTCGACGCTGTCGAACTCCAGCCGCAACAGCGGGCCGTCCCGGAACACCCGCATCAGCGTCGGACCCAGGAGCGACTTGAACTGCGCCAGTCGCATCAGGCCGGTTTCCACATCGGGTGCGCAGGACAGCGTGAAAAAGACCGGGATCACTGGTCCGCGGGAGATCGCGCCCCCCAAATACGGCACGTAATCGGGACGCGTCGACAGCACCTCCATCGTGTTCCAGCAATCGAAATACTGGGCCGCCGTCACCCGTGCCTCGGTCTTGCCGCGCGCAAGGTCGCCAAGGCCAGCCGTCTCGAGCATCACCTGCGGATCGACGCCGAGGATGCGGCACGCCACATCGGTCGCCATGAACAGAGAATAGGTCTGTGAATTATCCATGCGCCCAAGCCCTCGGTTACCTTGCCTCAGTGCCATGGGCGGTTGGGCAGGACCAGACTCTGAATGCCGACTGACCCAATCTGCATGCGCCTGACCACATATGCATATCGCCGCGCTGTGTTGTCGGACCTAGCTTAAGAGCATCTATACACCAAGTCTCGTCCACCACCCGACTGGAGAAAGCCATGGAACTTACGATAAACGGCACCAGCCATTCGGTGGACCTGCCCGATGACATGCCGCTGCTCTGGGCGTTGCGGGACGGTCTGAACATCACCAGCGTGAAATACGGCTGCGGCATTGCGCAATGCGGCGCCTGCACCGTCCATATCGGCGGCGAGGCCGTGCGCTCTTGCCAGGTGGCGCTGGCCGATGTCTGGGGCGAGATCACGACGATAGAGGGGCTGGGAACGCCTGACGCCCTTCACGCCATTCAGGCGGCCTGGATCGACCACCAGGTGGCGCAATGCGGATACTGCCAGTCCGGCCAGATCATGCAGGCCGCCGACCTTCTGTCCCGCAATCCCGAGCCGACCGACGACGACATCGATGCCGCGATGTCGGGCAATCTGTGTCGCTGCGGGACCTACCCCCGCATCCGCACCGCTGTCCACGCTGCGGCCAGCGCGATGCGGGAGGTGTGAGGGATGGGACGCGCCAGAACCATCGCCCGCCGCAGTTTCCTGATTGGGTCGGCCGCCATTCTCGGGGGGGTCGCATTCGGGGCCTATTTCGTCACGCGCCCGACGCCAAATCCCCTGCTTGATGGCCTGGCCGAGGGCGAGGCAGCACTGACCCCCTTCGTCAAGATCACGCCCGACGGGATCACGCTGATCGTGCCACGTGCCGATGTGGGGCAAGGCATCGCCTCGACCCAGGCCATGCTGATCGCCGATGAGTTAGACATCGACCCCGCTACCGCCACGCTCGACCCCGGTCAGCCGCATCAGGCCTATTTCAACGCCACCATCGCGGCGGAAAGCCTGCCCTTCCCGGGCTGGGACCACGGGTTCGTGGCCAGCACGGTGCGCGACCTGATGGGCCATGTCGCGCGGTTGACCAGTTCGCAATTCACCGGCGGTTCGTCTTCCACAGCCGACCTGCACGAAACCTTGCGGCTGGCGGGCGCCACCGCCCGCGAAACCCTCAAGGCCGCCGCTGCGGCCCGCACGGGCGTGCCAGTGGCCGACCTGCGGACCGAGAACGGGCATGTCGTTCTGCCGGACGGCACCCGCATTCCCTACACCGACCTTGCCGCCGAGGCGGCGGCCATCGAGCCTATCACCGAGGTGACGCTCCGCCCCGCCTCGCAATGGACGCGCCTGGGCAAGCCCCATCAGAGGCTCGACATCGTCGCGAAATCGACCGGAACGCAGGACTACGGCATCGACGTGGTGCTGCTCGGCATGCTCCACGCCACCGTGCGCACCAACCCCGGGCGCGGCGGTGACATTGCGAGCTACTCTGCCGATGCCGCGCTGGCAATGCAGGGCGTGCGGTCGGTCGTAGAGGTGAACGAAGGGCTTGCCGTCATCGCCGACAACACCTGGTTCGCCTTCAAGGCCGCCGAGGCGCTGGAGGTGGACTGGCTTGCCCCCGACTATCCCGCCAGTTCCGACGAAATGTGGCAGGCACTGACCGACGCCCGGAGCGAGGAATACCGCAACAGCCGCCTGCGCGACGACGGCGATGTTGAGGCGGCGCTGAACGGGGCCACGGTCATCGAGGCGGAATACCGTTCCCCTTTCCTCGCCCATGCCGCCCTCGAGCCGCTTTGCGCGACGGTGCTGGTTGAGGCGGACGGGGTGCAGATCTGGACCGCGACGCAGGTCCCCGCCGTGGTGCGCGACGCGGCGGTCGAGATCACCGGCCTCGATCCGGCGCAGGTCACCCTCCATGTCCTGCCCGCGGGCGGCAGCTTCGGCCGCAGGCTCGACCATGACTACGTGGTGCAGGCGATCCAGATCGCCGCCACTATGCGAGGGACGCCGATCAAGACTACCTGGAGCCGGGAGGAGGACATGACCCATGACTATCCCCGGCCCCTGCACATGGCCGTTGGCCGCGGCACTGTCGCGAATGGGCGCGTGCTGGCCTACGACCTCGACACCATCAGCCCCTCGCTCGTCTCGTCATGGTTCGGCCGCATCTTCATCGTGCCGCCCGGGCCGGACACCATGCTGGTCTGGGGCGCCTTCGATCAGCCCTATGCCATCCCCAACTACCGCGTCACCGGATATGCCGCGCCGCCGATGATGCCGATTGGGTCATGGCGGTCGCCCGGTGCCTGCTCCAACAGCTTCTTCCACGAAAGCTTCCTGTCCGAACTGATCCACGCCGCCGGTGCCGACCCGCTGGAGGAACGCCTGCGCCTGATCGCCGATGCCGATAGCCGCCGCGTGCTGGAGGCGGTGGGCGAGATGTCGAACTGGGCCGGGGCCGACATCGGGCCGGGGCGCGGGCGCGGGATCGCCTTTGCCCACACGCACGGTGTGCCCGTGGCCGAGGTCATCGACGTGACCATGACCGAGCGCGGCATCCGTATCGACGAGGTCTGGATCGCCGCCGATTGCGGCACCGTCTTAGACCCCGTCAACGCCAAGGTGCAACTGACCGGCGCCGCCATCTTCGGCCTTGGCCACGCGATGAATTGCGAGTTGACCTACGAGAACCATGCCGTTCAGCAGACCAACTTCCACGCCTTCGAGGGGATGCGCCTGCACCAGACACCGCTGTTCCATACGCAGCTCCTCGGCCTTGCCGAACGGGTGCGCGGTCTGGGCGAACCCGCAACGGCCCCGGCGGCCCCCGCGCTGGCCGATGCCATCTTCGCCGCGACGGGCCGGCGCCCGCGAGAAATGCCGTTCAGCAAATCGGTGGATTTTGTATGAGACAGACCTTGCGCACTTCCCTGGTCGTCGCGACCAGTCTCGCACTTGGAACCCTTGCCCTGGCCCAGGGTGAGCACGGTCTCGACCTGTCGGCCCTGCCACAAGCGGGGACCGTCGCGCCCGAAGAGGGGCTGGCCGCTTGGGAGAACATCCATACGGTCCTGACCCACCCCCGCTGCCTGAATTGCCATGTGGGCGAGGACAACGTGCCGCTCTGGGGCACGGCGGAAGCGCCGGGCCGCGTCCACGGCATGGCGATCAATGCAGGGAACAGCCGGATCGGGGCCGAGGGCCTGTCCTGCAACGCCTGCCACCAGACCTCGACCCGGCCCAATACCGTGCCTCATGCCGCTCCGCAGACCGGCATGGACTGGCGTCTGGCGCCGGTCGAGTTCCAATGGACCGACCGCACGAGCGCCGAGATCTGCGCGCAGATGCGCGACCCCGACCGCAACGGCGGCCGCGACGAGGCCGGGTTGATCGAACACATCCTCCACGACGCCGAACTGATCGGCTTCATCACCTGGAGCTTCGACCCCGGCGAAGGCCGCGAGCCGGCACCGGGCAGCCTTCAGCAGCATCTGGAGGATATGGCGATCTGGACTGCCGCCGGGATGCCCTGCCCGGAAGGCTAAGCCGATCTGCGCAACATCCCCGACCGCTCCCCGGCCAGACGATTTCAGTGTTGGCGGAATGGCACGTTGGGCCATTCCCGATAGATTTAACCAGAAAGGAACGACCCATGGCAGACACCGCATATCCTGGCGGCAAGACGGCACTTCTCTGCATCGACCCGTACAACGACTTCCTTGCAGAGGGAGGCAAGATGTGGCCAGCATTGAGCGCGGTTGCCACATCGGTTGGCCTTCACGCCAATTTGTACACGGTTCGCGCAGCAGCGCGCAAGGCAGGCATGCCGATCTTCATCCTGCCGCATCATCGGCACCACGCCACGGATTTCCAGGGATGGGCGCAGCTCACACCGTCGCAGGCCGCGGCGCACCAATACCAGTTGTTCGCCGAAGGCACCTGGGGTGGTGAATGGTACGACGGGTTCGGTCCGGAAACCGGCGATATCGTCATCAAGGAACACTGGGGGGCGTCCAGCTTTGCCAACACCGACCTCGATGTGCAACTGCGCCAGCACGGGATCACCCACGTCATCTTTATCGGCCTGATTGCCAATACCTGTATCGAGGCGTCGGCGCGCTATGCGGCCGAACTCGGGTATCATGTGACGCTGGTTCGCGATGCAACGGCAGCCATGTCGACGGAAGCGATGCATGCCGCTCACGAGATCAACGGACCGACCTTTGCCCACGCTCTCCTCACCACGACCGAAGTGGTCGGGAAACTCGCCACGGAGGACTCAGCATGATCCTCGGTCACGCAGCCACGACCCTTGTCGCGAAACGCGCTGCACCAGACATGCCCTGGTGGCTGCTTGTGGTCAGCGCCTTTCTGATCGACATAGCGATGTTCACTTTCGTCGGGCTTGGCATCGAGACAATGGAACCGGCGGGCGGTAAACCAAGCCTGTCGAATGCCATCGTTGACATGACGTTCAGCCACCATCTCATCCCCCAGATCGGCTGGACCGTGCTTGCCGGTGCAATCGCGTTCGCCGTCACAAGGCAGCGCATGTTCGCGCTGATCGCCATGGCCTTGTCCTTGGGCCACTGGCTGGGCGACCTGGTTTCGGGCTACGGCCATCATGTGTTCGGGCCGGATAGCCATCCCATCGGCACGGACTGGTATCACCTGAACCTGCCAGCGGCGCTGACGTTCGAGGCTGCTCTGGGTGTCCTTTGCGTCTTTGTTTTCACCCGCGGGAGATCATTTTCGCCGGTCGCACAACTGGGGCTCTACGGTCTGTTCGGTGTCTTGCCCTTTGCTTTCCTTGTCATCTGACGGCAAGTCCGAACTATGTCACAGCGTGAACGGCGAACCAGCCGAGCGCCGGATCGATCAGAAACCAATCCGGAGGCCCCATGGCTGAAGCGCGCGCCGTTTTTCTCGAGGGCAACCTCTTTCGCCACATCACGGTGATGGCGCTGACCTCGTCAGTGGGGCTGATGGCGGTCTTCGCGGTCGACTTCATCGACATGGTCTTCATCGCGATGTTGGGAAACGCGGAACTGGCGGCGGCGGTGGGCTATGCGGGCGCGATCCTGTTTTTCACGACCTCTTTCGGCATCGGCATGGCGATTGCGGCGGGTGCGCTGGTAGCCCGGGCGCTGGGACAGGGCGACGCGGAGCTTGCCAAGGCACAGGCTGCGGCAGCGCTTGTCTGGGGTGTGGTTTTCGGCGCGGTCTTCGCGGCGGCGGTCTGGCTGAACCTGGAGGCACTGGCGTCGCTGATGGGAGCCACGGGCGAAACGCTGCAGTTGGCCGTTCACTATCTCCAGATCATCGTGCCCAGCCTGCCGTTCCTGATCGTCGGCATGGTCGGCGGCGCGATCCTGCGCGCGCATGGCGATGCGCGCCGCGCGATGATGGCGACGATCTGGGGCGCGCTGGTCAACGCGGTGCTCGACCCGATCCTGATCTTCGGGCTCGGCCTCGACCTGACGGGGGCGGCACTGGCCAGCGTGGCCGCGCGCCTCGTGATCGCGGGCACCGCGCTGATCCCGATCTTTCGCCACCACGGCGGGCTGGTGCGGCCCGGTATCCCCGAGATGTCCATCGCCTTCGTGCCCATCGTGACCATCGCTGCCCCGGCCATCCTTACCCAGCTGGCTACGCCGTTGGGACAGGCCGTCGTCACCCGCGCAATGGCCGGTTTTGGCGAGGCGGCGGTGGCGGGCATGGCCATCGTGGGCCGGATGACACCTGTAGCCTTCGGGGTAATCTTCGCGCTGTCGGGCGCCATCGGGCCGGTGATCGGCCAGAACTTCGGCGCGGGACGGATGGACCGGGTCCGGCAAGCCTACCGCGACGGGCTGCTATTTTGCGCGATCTTCACCGTGGCCATGACGGCGATCCTCTTCGCCCTGCGCGGACCCATCATTGCGCTTTTCGGGGCCGAGGGGGTGACGCGCGACCTGATCGTGCTGTTCTGCGGTCCGCTGGCGCTGGCGTTCTTCTTCAATGGCGTGATCTTTGTTGCCAATGCAGCGTTCAACAACATGGGCCATCCGTTCCGCTCCACCTGGATCAACTGGGGGCGGCACACGCTGGGGACCGTGCCCTTCGTGCTGGCGGGTGGCGCAATGTTCGGTGCGGCGGGGGTGCTGATCGGGCAAGCAGTGGGCGGCGTGATCTTCGCCGCCGTGGCCGCCGTGATGGTGCGGCGGATGATGGATGGAGACGCCGGTGCGCCCGTGCCGGAAGAGCCTTTCGACCGCCAGGCGCGACTCATGGGCCTGATGCACCGTCGCCGCTGACCCCCGCCGGCGCGGCGTCGACAAGCCCGTCTCCCGCGCGGTCAGCAGCTTATGGCGGCCGCGGGGGGCTAGCGCGATCATCGGTGCGGGTCCGGGACCACTGGTGCGTGCAGAGGTATTCCCGAGGCAATCATTATCGAGAGTCAGGTCTCTTGCACACCCGCGCCTGATCCCGCATCACAGCGTAGTCCGCCAGCATATCCGCGATTGCAGACTCCTTTGGCAGCAACCTGAGTTCCTCAGCCGTCCGCGCCTGGAACTCCCGGCTATACTCGACGACGGGCGGACATGGACCGAGGCCTCCGACATCAGAACCGCCCGTCGCGCAGCCGCTCAGCAAGCTCGTTGCGATCACGAGGACGGCGCGCTGCCGCTTCCAGCATCTGGCGTTGAGTTTCATTGGTCTACTCCGTGGTTTCAAGACGTTCTGCCATGCGACCGACGCGCTCGCCGGAACGGCGGATCGACAGCAGGAACAAAGCGATGGTGAGGGCGGTCGCACCGTAGCGCAGCGCGACCCTCGCCCACGGTTTGGCAGCGATCCCGCCAAGAATACTGACGATCATCTCTGGCCCCTGCGCCAGTCATCAAGGCGCACATAGATCGTAACGACGATACCCCCAAGCGCCACGGCGATGAACACCCAGCGCAGGGTGTCGAGATACGGGACAAGCGGAAGGATTGCCGTTTGGGTTTCGGTCAGGACGTTCTGCGCGACCTCGACCCCTGCCGCGCCCAGCGTCGCGACACCCGCCGCGCCGCCACCTTTCATCGTGCGGCTTTCGGCCAGCACTTCGCGCATGGGCGGAGTCTCGGCCGCAAAGGCAGTCGCGCGGACCGGGAAGCGCTCGCCCCATTGGCGCTCGGGGTCGAGATCAACGTGGATGAAACCCGAGCGCGGATAGAAGCCGAACCCAAGGAAGCCGACAGCGCGTGCCGCCGCCTCAAATGCAACGGGGTCGTGGTTTGACATGGCAATGTCGAAGGCTGCGCCGTCCATGTGTTTGGACCGCGTCGCGCCGCCGACGGCGCGGTTGTGCTCCGGGCTGCGATAGGCAGAGCGGACGATCAGCGGCATACCCAGACGGTCCCGCAAGGCCTGCAGCTTGTCGAGCGCCAGTTCGTTGATCAGCAGTTTGCCGGTGTCGCGGCAGGCAATTTCGGCGGGCGAGAAGTTGGGCCAGCGCCAGGTTACCTAAGGCAAGTCGCGCCATATTCACCTATCGTCAGGGGCGCCGCCGCCAATTCCAGGCCGAAGAAAGAAACCTGTGATCTCTTCCGGCGTCGCGCGGTCCACGGCGCCATCAGCAATCTCGCTCTGTGACCAGATCCATGTCGCGGCAGGGTCGTGCAGCATGGCCCACTCTCCGAACGCCCTCTCCGATACGGCCTCGGCCACATGCACCTTCATCTCGAGGTGCCGGTCGTCGCCTTTGATGCGCTCTACGGCGTTTCGCACCTGTTCTTCGGGGCCTTCGAGCCACTGCAGGTAGATGTCGGCGCGGCAGATAAGGGCACCCGTTATGCCGTCCCGAACATTCGCACGCCTGGCGTCCATCAGGATGCTGTTCAGAATTCCCTCGTCGTAGCCGAACGGCCGAGACGAATAGATGGCCCGAAATAGGTCCACGGAGGAATCCTTTCATGTGTAAGGCGACCCCGCCAGGCGCGGGGTCATCGTTCGCTGCCCTAGGGGTCCGGCGCAATGTCATCGGCCAGCAGCACCCGCGCCGCTGACGGTTAGCACAAGCCTGTGCGCAACAATAGTCGAAGCGCGTATCAAAGACTTCGTTCTGTTTACCGGGTCCTGTCAACAATCTGCAGGAACGGCTCGGTGTCCGGATCGAGGTCCGGCCTCTTGGGCTGGTTCAGGCCGGTTTCGATCGCCCGCCGATGCGGGTCGACGAGGCAGAGTTGGGCATGTGGATGTCGCGCCTGGCGCTCAATCTCGTCGGGGACGCGCCACTCAGGGGGCCTTCAGAACGCCAGACCTGCCGCTGAAGGTCTTGCGATCTTTCAGCGTCATGCGCACGGATCTCGAGCCGTCCGATCCGCTTCAGCAGGTTCCTGACGCTGGACACATGCCAACGTCCACCGCGCCGGGTCTGCATGCCGGAGGCGTTGAGTTGGGCGGCCAGGGCTCGAAGGGTGCTGTGGCCTTGTGTCTGCAACTTTCGGACCACCGGCGCGAGGGATGCCGCATGCAGGTCCGCATTGGCCACCACAGTCACCCCGAGCGCCTCTCCGCCCTTTCCCGCCCGTCTGAGGGCCCGGGCGCCATTGGGGTTGCCCAGCTTCACCCCTCGCGCCTTGGCTGCTGCCAGCGCCTCCTTGGTGCGCCGCGAGATGGCTTCGCGCTCCTGTTGGGCGACGAGGGCCATGATGCCGACCGTCAGATCGTTGGCCTCCGGCATGTCGCAGGCGAGGAAGCGGACGCCGCTGGCCTGCAATGTGAGCAGGAAGGCGGCATTGCGGCTGAGCCGGTCGAGCTTGGCGATGACCAGCGTGGCACCGGTGAGCCGGGCGAGGTCGAGGGCCGCTCGCAAATCCGGGCGGTTGTTCTTCCCGCCGCTCTCGACCTCGGTGAACCGCGCCGTGACGTCGGAACCGCTGACTGCGGCATAGGCGTCGATGGCCGCGCGTTGTGCCTCGAGGCCAAGCCCGGAGCGCCCCTGCCGGGCCGTCGAGACCCGCTCGTAGGCCACGAGCCTGCGGGATGGGACAGTGTCGCTGACCATGTACACACCTGCCTGACGTTGGTTGCGCAGGTGTGTACAGCCATCCTTCGGGTCAGATGTGTAGCGATCAGGAGGTCGTAATGCCGCCCTTGGTGATGCGGGGACCGGGATGGTCCTGTTTGTCCCTCGATCCGATCTCGCTCCTGTTCCCATCTGCATCGATCACCACGAACTGGATTTCGAGCGGAGTCGGTTCGAGCTCCTCTGGCGCCGGTGGCGCCGCGATGCGCGAGCGCGACGTTGGCGTGATGCCCAGCTCTGACATGTAGCGGCCCATCAGCTCCAGTTGCTTGTTGGCGATGGTGATCCAGGGCGATTGCTGGACATAGCCCGAGGGCGTCTTGATCAGCTTCGGGGTCGCGCGCTGCTTCTGAACCGCCTCGACCCATGCGCTGTAGGACTGGCAATAAGCCGCGAAGGCCGCGCGATCGGCCACGGTCAGGATGCCCGCATCGAACAGCGTCCGTGCCAGCCTGCGCCATTCCTTGCGCACCACCGCATCAAGATGCGCCGGACAGCGCGGCACACCGCCCGCCTTCAGCTTGGGCGCCGTTATTGGCGTGGGTTTACGACCCCTCAAGGCGCGCGTCCTCCGCTGGAGCATCCGCAACGCCGTCGATCTGCTGCGTTCGCTCGGCAATCCGGTCCAACATCTTCGACAAGGCGATGGTAGCTGTCCCCTTGTGCTCGATCGCGGTCTCGCCCGAATGCTCGATGCCGGCCTTTTCCTGCCACCCGGCCTGGGTCTTGAGATAGAAGATCGACGAGGTTGTGCAGCCCGAGCGCGCCTTCTGCAGCAGCCCGTTGACCACATGCGCGATCGCCTTGGCTTTTCCTCTTTTGTAGTGCGCAAGAACCTCAGGGTCGCGTTCGCACATGGCGCGGAAGGTATTGCGGGCGATGCCGAAGTAGTCGGCGATCTGCTCCTGGTTCAGCAGCGCCGCCAGGGTCTCGACCTCGGATCGTTGGTGGTCGCTGAGAGTAATCGGCGGGCGACCCATCTCAGGCGTCCAACACACGCTCAAGCGCACGCTGTTCGAAGGCGGGCCCTGTCGCCCCCAGTGTCGCGTGCTGCCCCGTGAACGCCTGCCAGCGTTGCACGGCTACATCGACATAGGCCGGGTCCAGTTCCATCGCCAGGCAGGCCCGCCCCGTTGTCTGCGCCGCGATCAGCGTGGTGCCGCTCCCGCAAAACGGCTCATAGACCGCCTGCCCCGGGCTGGAGTTGTTGAGCATTGGCCGGCGCATGCACTCCACCGGTTTCTGTGTGCCGTGGACGGTCTGGGAATCCTGGTCCCGGTTCGGGATCTGCCACAGCGTCGATTGCTTGCGGTCGCCGGACCAGTGCCCCTTGCCCCGGACAGCGTAGAGCAACGGTTCGTGCTGCCAGTGATAATGCCCACGGCTGAGCACAAGGCGGTCCTTCGCCCAGATGATCTGGCTGCGGATGTCGAAGCCCGCAAGCACGAGGCTCTCGCTCACCGTGGCAGCATGCAGCGCCCCGTGCCAGACATAGGCGACGTCGCCGGGATAGAGCTCCCAGGCCGCGTGCCAATCGGCGCGGTCATCGTTGGCGACCTTGCCAGTGCGTTTGGTCTGCGCGGCGCCGGCCGCATTCCGCCACGCCGGGTCGTAGTTCACGCCATAGGGCGGGTCGGTGACCATCAGATGCGGGCGAACATCGCCGAGAAGTCGCGCCGCGTCGTCCGGCCTTGTCGCATCGCCGCACATAAGACTGTGATCGCCGAGCAGCCACAGATCCCCTGCCCGGCTGACCGGACTGGCCGGCGGCTCGGGCGTCGTCTCCTCGCCCTCCTGCGACAGCCCGCTCGCAAGCAGGTCGTCCAGATCCGCGCCGTCAAAGCCGATCTCGCCCAGGTCGACCCCCAACTCCCCGAGGTCGGCCAACTCCAGCCCCAGCATGGCCCGGTCCCAGCCGGCCTGTTCGGCCAGCCGATTGTCCGCCAGGATATAAGCCCGCTTCTGCGTCTCCGAAAGATGGCCAAGTTCTATCGCCGGCACCCTGCCCAGCCCCAGCTTGCGCGCCGCCAGCACCCGACCGTGGCCCGCGATGATCCCGTTCGCGCCGTCCACCAGCACCGGGTTGTTGAACCCGAACTCCCGGATCGAGCCCGCAATCAGCGCAACCTGCGCGTCGCTGTGGGTCCGCGCATTGTTGACGTAGGGAATGAGGTCCGCCACCGACCGATGCTCGATAGCCCGCACACCAACCGCCCCATCAAACTGCTCCGATACCGCCTTCGCCATGACCCCACCTTACTTTGGGTTGCGCCTTCGCCTGCCCCTACGCAGCAGCATATCACGTCCGTAATCCATTGTAATCTTGTCATTTAATGACATCCCCCGACATCTGCTGACAATTTGGAGACGCCTCGGTGTTGAGTTGGCGCCGGCTATAACGTCAACATTACTGACGTTAATGCGGATCCCAGCCAGCGAGTGGCCCAAGCGGGGCTTCCAGCGCGGCTCTCGCGGCCTCTGTGCCGCCGTCGAGCCAGTAGACCCGTTGCCAGGATCGGCCTCGACCGGGCAAACGGTAGGCCGCCGATTTAAGGGACAAATCCCTTGTATATATAGAAGGCGCTTGTCCCTTAAATAGCGTCCTCTGAAAGGCCTGGCGGGCCTGTTCGAGGGAACTGAACATCGCGGGGTAACCCGAGCTCGGCAAAAGTTCGATGTCGGTTCCCTCTGGCTCAATGCCTCTGAAATCGAAGTGCTTCGGTGCCTAGCCAATAATTGTATTCTATTTCAAAGTTTTGGCGGAAATTCACCGAAACGATGCAGGCAACAGGTCCAGAGAATATCGACCCTGAGAGACCGCTTCCGTGCCTCATGGCGCCCACGCCAGTGCTCAGCCCCTACCGCATAACCCTCGAAAACAACGAGAAAATCCGGCCGTAGCCAGATCGGGAGAACGCTTTCGCAGGGGCAGGTGGCGGAGCGGAGGGAACCGAGATCCAACGCCCTCTGCCCCATAAGTCATTGGTTTTTCTATATGAACTGCGTTTGAACTTGTTGTCTTCTCGATAAGCGACTGGCGTCCAAATCGAATGGCAGACGACGGACGACGACTTTGCTGCGTGAACGGAGCGGTCCTGTCTTGGAGGCAAGCCGAACTTCCGGGCGTATCTGCGCGAGAACTGTGGCGAGCTTTCGCATCCGACCGTGCGGATGTTTTCCATCGCGACGGGCGACGATGTCGATGCACTCTTCACGGATTGGCAAGAGAGCCTGAACGGAAGCGGGTATCCCGTCACGCAGGGAGCAGACGACCTGCTGGACCGCTCGATCGAGTTTTCCGGGCCAGGCATTGCAAATGCAAAGATCATCGTTTCGCCCACGTCCGAGGACGGGCGCAGCATCATCGAATTCGACGCGACTCGGGATTGAATGCCGGCGGTCTCCCCGTTTCGGCAAGGTGCCGAGTGCCCCACGCTTTCACAATTTCCGGAGCGGTGTAACGTGTGCCGATCTTCCGGGTCCTCGGGACAGCATGCCATTGAATGGGGAGATGCCGCCGATGACTGAAGAACCCTCCTGCCAGTTTTTGCGCTCGAATGCCTGCCGACAACCCCTGTGGGCCCTCGCCGTCGCGCCGGTCGCACTTCTCTTGTCGGTCTCCGTCGCGCTGGCCCAGTCCGACCGGTTCGAACGCGCCTGGCCCGACACCGACTTCTCGCGGCTGGCCGTCGACCTAGGCGAAGTCATGTCGGGCGGGCCACCGCGCGACGGGATCCCCGCGATCCTAGATCCCGCCTTCATCCCCGCCTCAGAGGAGACGCGACTCGACGACCGCGAACCGGTGATGACCTATGTGCCGGACAACGGCCCGGCTCGTGCCTATCCGATCCGCTACCTTATGTGGCACGAGATCGTGAACGATGTGGTGGGTGGGCGCCCCATCGCGGTCACCTTCTGCCCGCTCTGCAATACCGGCATGGTGTTCGACGGGCGGTTGGACGGTCAGTCTCTGACCTTTGGCGTCTCGGGCCTTCTGCGCCATTCCGACATGATCATGTATGACCACCAGACGGAAAGCTGGTGGCAGCAGGCATTGGGAGAAGGCATCGCGGGCGAGATGACCGGGCGGGAACTGACGCAGCTTCCGGCCTGGATGGAAAGTTGGGCGGCGTTCCGCGATGCGCATCCTGACGGGCTTGTCCTGGATGAGCCGAATTGGCGCAGGGCCTATGGCACGAACCCGTACCGCAACTACGACACCACGCGGCCTTTCCTCTACTCCGGTGAGGATCCGCCCCATGACATCCCGCCGCTGGAGCGCGTGGTGCGCGTGGGGGACCGGGCATGGCCACTGACTCGCCTGCGGGCCGAAGGTACGATCACGGAGGCGGGCCTGACGCTGAGCTGGGCCGAGGGGCAGGCCTCCGCGCTCGATAAGGGCGACATCGGAGAGGGACGCGAGGTGGGCAATGTCCGTGTGCGGGATGTGCAGGGCCAGGACGTCGCGCATGACATCCCCTTCGCCTTTGCGTTTCACGCCTTTCACCCGGACGGCCGCTGGATGCTGGGTAACTGACGTTCGGTGCAGCTGATACCTCGTCTCCTGGCCCCAGCCCTGACGGTCACTCTAGCACGTCTCGGCTTTGCGGCCGTTCTGTTGCCTTGGTTCGTGATCGGCGGGCTGAGCAAGATCGAGGGCCTGACCTTGTCGGTCGGTCCACCCGCTGGCGTCTGGCCGCTGAGCCTAGGGGCGTATTACGCGTTCCTGCCCGATGTGATGGCAGAGGGCGCCGCGCCGACACTCGGACAGCATGCGTTTGTCCTGAGCATGACCTTGTCCGAACTCGTTCTGCCTCTCATGGTCGTAGCGGGGCTTGGCGGGCGGATTTCGGCGGTGCTGCTGATCGTGCATATCTGGATTGCATCGCTGGCCACGGGCCAATTGATTGCGACCGGAAGCCTGTTCGACGCGAGCCCCTTCGATCCGGGGCCAGATCAGGTTGTTCTCTGGACGCTTGTCTTGCTGCCGGTTGCGGTCCAGGGCGCGGGACCGATCTCGATCGACGGACTTCTTGCGCGACTGCGTAATGGGCGCAGCCCAGCCCAGTGACACTCGGGCGGACACGCACATGTTCATGGACATCAGCCGTCAACGCCCGGATCGTCGGATCAATGGACACAACGAAAGGATATACCGACATGAAACATTTGCTTGCAATTGTAGCCATTGGACTTTGGGCCGCGCCCGCCTTGGCCGAGACCGGCGACATTGTGAAGGTACCGACATCGGGGAGCGTGGAAGCTACCGCGGGCCGTCTCGTGACGGCCATTGGAAACGCGGGTGCAACCGTCGCGGCTCGCGTCGATCACGGCGGCGCCGCAGCTGGGGCCGGACTGGAGCTGAACGACGCCGAACTCGTGATCTTCGGCAATCCACAGATCGGAACACCGGCCATGCAGGATGACAGCCTGGTCGGCCTCTACCTGCCTCTCAGGGTGCTGGTCTATGAGGACGCCGACGGACAGGTATGGCTCGCCTACGAGGATCCCGCAGCGATGCTGGGCAGGCTCGATGGGGTCGGGTCAGACGCGCCGTATCTCGAAAGGATGCGGGGTGCCCTGCGCAACCTGACGGCGGCTGCGGCCTCGGAATAGGGCCTGCCCCGGCAGTCTTTCCGGGGCAGGCCTATTGCTCCGAGACCTATCGGGCGAATCGGCCTGAAGGGGCTTCAGTCCACCTTGTAGGGCGCGAACACGTCGTCGACCGGCGTTCCGGCAAGGTGATTGACGTAGTTGGAGAAGGTCTTGCAGGCGATGGCGAGCACGACGCCAAGAACCTGCTTCTCGCCATACCCTGCCGCAAGGAAGGCCTCAACGGCATCCTTGCCGGGGTTTCCGCGCGAGACCAGCATCGCCTCGGTGAACTTCGCCACGGCGTCGAGCTTTGCGTCGGGAAGATCGCCTCCGCCGCGCAAGGCAGCCAGATTGTCGGCAGACACGCCGGACTTCTTGTCCGCGATCATCGAATGCGCTGCGGTACAGTAGGTGCACCCATTCACGCGGCTGATGGTCAGGAACACGGTTTCCTGTTCGGCCGGGGTGAAGCCGGCGGTTTCGCGGAAGTCCTTGTAGGTGCTGAGGTAGCCCCCAAGAACGCCCGGCAGGTTCGCCATGTAGGTATACATGTTCGGCACGAAGCCGAGGTTCGCTTTCGCGCCGGACAGCAGTTTTTCGGCCTCACCCTCGGCAGTGTCGAGGGTGGTCGGGGTCATGTCGAGCAGGGGGTCACGGATCATTAGAGTCTCCGATAATTACAGAATGATCGTTCTGTATCTTGCATGTGAGGGAGACGCCAGCTATTTTCGGAATGACCGGTTCAAATATGGGTGAGATCATGGAAGCCCACAGCGATGCTCACCGGCCTCGCGGGAGGCCAAGGGGCGTAAAGCCAGAGCAGGCGCTTGAAGGGGCGATGCGCGTGTTCTGGGCCGATGGCTATGACGCGGCGTCGATCGACCGGCTCTGTCGGGCTACTGGGATGCCGCGTGCCAGCCTCTATCAGGATTTTGGTGGCAAGGAGGGTCTGTTCCTCGCGGCCATCGCCCATTACGTCGAGACCCGCATCGGACCGGTCGCCGATGCGCTCGAGCCGAGCGGTTCACTGGATGCCGATCTCTCGACCTATTTTGCGAGGGTTGTGGCGCTCGCCACGGACGACAGCCAGACACCGGGCTGCCTGATTTCCTGTGTGCTGGCAGAAGTCGCTGGCGCCAATGACACCTTTCGGCTGGAACTCGACCGTAGGTTCACCGCGCTTGAAGACAGGATTGCACAGCGCCTCGATCACGAGGTGGCCTCGGGTGCGGTCACGGACACGCGCGCTCTAGCGGGCATGCTGGCGGCCGTCTCGCGCGGCATCATGCTGCGCGCGCGCTCCGGGGCCCAGGCTCAGGACCTTGACAAGATCGCGCGCGTCGCGGTCCGCGCCAGCGCAAGAGAGATCGTCTAGGCCCCTTCCGCACCTTTCGAGATCGTTTTCCAAAGGTGCGTGTAGCGATACTTGCGCCGCATCTCATCGGTCATGTCTATGACACGCACATGCCGCTTAATGCCTGCGCCTTCGAGTATGCGGTTCATGAAGTTGTAGAGCGCGGTGACAGAGATCACGTCGAACAGCCCCTCTTCGCTGAACCCGGCATCATAGACCGCCTGCGCATCGGCCATGCCGGTGCCGGGCGGATCGACGGTCAGGCGGCGCACGAAGGCGAGAACAGGCTTCATGCGCGCGGGCAGGTCCGGGCGGTCAAGGTCGATGCGCAGATCGCCGAACAGGTTGGACGGAATGCCCCAGGCCTTGGCGTGATCGCGATGCGCCGAGAAACAGTAGTGGCACTGGTTCAGGGAGGAGACATAGGCCGCGATCAGCTCGCGCTCGCCGACCGTCAATTCGCTGTCATTGCGCAGGATCGCGTCGTGGTATTCGAGCAGCGGCAGAATCCCGCGTTCGGGAAATTTCCTGAAAAGCCCGAGAAGTTCGAGGTTCGGGATGGATGGAAAATGCGACATCGGTCCTCCTTCAGCCATGTGCCAGGATCGTTTGGCGAACTGTCCACGGAACCTGCATTCCATCCGTCCGCATCGCCAAAACTCACGCCCCTTTGATAACCGGTCATCATCTTTTTAGACAGTCTGTTCTGTATTTCTGTTAGATCGGCACGAAACGTGGCGCCCTCTGCGGTGGCACCTGCCCCGTATGGAGGACTCCGCCTTGAAGAAACCGTTGCTCCTGCTTGTCCTTCTCGGTCTCACGGCCGGTGCAGTTTTCCTCCTGCGACAACAGCAGATCGACCTTGAAACCCTGCGCAGTCATGTCGATGCGCTTGGCGAATGGCGCGCGTCGAACGCCGCACTGGTCATTGCGGGGTTCTTTGCAGCCTATGTGCTGGTCACCGCCTTGTCGCTGCCAGTGGCCACATGGATGACCTTGGCGGGAGGAGCGCTCTTCGGGTTCTGGCAAGGGGTGCTGATCGTGTCCTTCGCGTCCACCTTCGGCGCGACGCTCGCCTTTCTTGCGGCGCGCTACCTGCTGCGCGATTGGGTGCGCGATCGTCTTGGGGACCGGGCAAGAGCCCTTGATGCCGGGCTTGCGAGAGATGGCGCATTCTACCTCTTCACCTTGCGTCTGATCCCCGTGGTTCCGTTCTTCGCTGTGAATCTGCTGATGGGGCTTACACCGATCCGGACTTTGACCTTCTACCTCGTCAGTCAGGCAGGAATGCTGGCGGGAACAGCCGTCTATGTGAATGCCGGAACGCAACTTGCGCAGATCGAAGACTTGTCCGGTATCGTGTCGCTCCCGCTGCTTCTGTCCTTCGCGCTTCTGGATCTGTTCCCCTGGATCGCGCGGATGATCGTGCAAATCGTCCGGGGCAGAGCGAGGGACACCGGAGCACAGGTCGAAGAACAAGCATGATCGACGCCGCTCTCCTACCGCTCCAGCGCCGGGTTCTTTGGGCGCCAGCGCGTCGGCTGGCGGCGCTCGGCGTGACGGCGGATCAGATCACGCTCGCGGGATTCGTCATCGGCGCGCTCAGCCTGCCGGCCCTGGCATTCGGGCTGCACGGCCTGGCGCTGGTTCTGATCGGCCTCAACCGCATCATGGACGGTCTCGACGGGGCTGTTGCAAGGCTGACTGCCCCGACAGATCGTGGTGCTTTTCTCGACATCGCACTGGATTTCGTCTTCTACGCGCTCGTTCCGCTCGGCTTCGCGCTCTCGGATCCGGCGCAAAACGCATTGCCCGCAGCAGTTCTGATCGCGGCGTTCGTCGGCACCGGGTCGTCCTTTCTTGCCTTTGCCACGATTGCGGCCAAGCGGAGCCTCAGGGCGGACGCCCATCCCTCGAAGGGCATCTACTACCTGAGCGGCCTGACCGAGGGCGCGGAGACGATCGCGCTCTTCGTGACGATGTGCCTGTTGCCCGACCTGTTCTCCATTCTTGCCTATGGCTTCGCGGCGGCCTGTGCCGTCACGACCGTGATGCGTTGGCATCAAGGTTGGGTGGCATTCGACCCGGAAGAAAATTCACGAGAGCGTGTAACGGACGGCGAGTCCACGGGTCCTTGGGTCGATGCTCCTGCAGAATGAGGATCTTGAATGCGCCTGCGACTGACACTTGCGATGTTGGCCACCCTGATCGCCCCCCCGGCCGCAGCCGACTGGCAGGCCACGCTGGACGCCGCGCGTGGGCAGACCGTCTACTGGAACGCCTGGGGCGGGGATGAGCGGACCAATGCCTTCATCGCATGGGTCGGAGAGCAGACCGAGGTGCGCTACGGAGTAGCGATCGAGCATGTCCGGCTGAGCGACACGGCCGAGGCCATGACCCGCGTGATTTCGGAACGGGCGGCAGGCCGGGACACGGGCGGGTCGGTCGATCTCATCTGGATAAACGGTCCGAATTTCCTTGCGATGAAGGAGCAGGACCTGTTGTTCGGCCCCTTCGTTGCGGATTTGCCCAACGCGGCATACGTGGACCTCACGCCGGGCGCTCCCGCGACCTTGGATTTCACCGTGCCGGTCGAGGGCATGGAAAGCCCGTGGCGGCTGGCGCGCTTCGTCTTCAGCTACGACAGCACGCGGGTAGATGCACCCCCGCGCAGCATGGCCGGTTTCGTGGACTGGGCCGCGGCGAATCCCGGCCGCATGACACATCCCGATCCGTCGAACTTCATGGGGGCAACGTTTCTGAAACAGGCGCTGGTCGAACTAGCGCCTGATCCCGCCGCGCTGCTGGACCCGGTGACGGAGGAGAGCTTCGCCGAACAGACCGTACCGCTCTGGGCGTGGTATGACGCACTGCGCCCGAACCTGTGGCGGCAGGGCGAGACCTTCCCCGAGAACGAGAGCGTGCAGCAACAGCTTCTGAACGACGGCGAGGTGGACATCTTGATGTCGTTCGATCCCGCCTCGACCGCGGCGGCCATCACGCAGGGCCTGTTGCCGGAGACGGCGCGTGTCTTCGTGCCGGAGGGCGGTACCATCGGCAACGTTAGCTTCGTGGCCATCCCCTACAACGCCGCCAACGCCGCAGGAGCGCAGGTCGTGGCGAACCATCTGCTCGACCCGGCCGTTCAGGCGCGGATGCAGAACATCGAGGTTCTGGGCTCCTTCTCGGTGCTCGACCCCGCCCGGCTCGACGAGGACGCGCGCGCCTCCTTCGACGCGCTGCCGACCGCGCCCGCCCTGCCCACTCTTGAAGAGCTCGGGCCCACTCTGCCCGAACCGCATGCAAGCTGGATGACCCGCCTGACCGAGGAATGGGCAAGGCGCTACACGCGGTGACGGCACACCGCGCCGATGGACGCCTGCTCAGGGCGGCCGTGCTGGTCACGGTTGCGCTCGGGCTCGTGCTGCCCATCGCGGCGGGGCTCTGGCAGACCGGGCGCGCGGGCGCGGGGCTCATGCCGGCCATCGGAGCGACCGAAGCCTCGCTGGCCCCTTTCCAACAACTCATCAACTTGCCGGGCTTCGCCACGGCGCTGCGGCTGACACTGGTCACGGGGCTGGGGGCCACCGCGCTCTCGATCCTTCTGGCCGTGGGCGTCTGCGCCGCGACGCACGGGCGCATGTCAGCGCGTGCGAGCGGGCGCCTGTTGACCCCGTTCCTCGCGGCGCCCCATGCCGCGATGGCGATCGGCCTCGCCTTTCTCCTGTCGCCCTCGGGCTGGATCGCGCGGGCGCTCGCCCCTGTCCTGGGGTGGGACCTCCCGCCGATGTGGGCCACCGTGAACGATCCGGGTGGAGTGGCGCTGATCCTCGGTCTGATGATCAAGGAGGTGCCGTTTCTGCTCCTCGTGATCCTGTCGGCGCTCAGCCAGCTGCCCGTCCGCCAGCATCTCGCCGCGGGCCGGTCGCTGGGCTACGGACGCGGCATCGTCTGGATCAAGGTGATCATGCCGCAGGTCTGGCCGCTGATCCGGCTGCCGGTGATGGTGGTGCTGGCGTATTCCCTGTCGGTCGTGGACATGGCGCTGATCCTCGGCCCATCGAACCCGCCGACGCTGGCGGTTCTGCTGCTGAGGCTCTTCACCGCACCCGACATCGAGCTGATGCTGCCGGCCTCGGCGGGGGCGCTGGTGCAGGCGCTGCTCGTCGCGGCGGCCTTCGCCCTGCTGTGGCTGCTGGAGGGGGCGGGCCGCGCCATCGGACGCTGGTGGGTGCGGCGCGGCGGCCGGGGCCTCTCGGCGGAGCCGGGGCTGTGGCTCTCGACGGCGCTTTCGGCGGCTCTATTCGCGGCGGGCGCGGCTGCCATGCTGTCCCTCCTGGTCTGGTCGCTCGCGTGGCGCTGGCCGTGGCCGGGTCTGCTGCCCGAGAGCTGGTCGCTCCGGGCGTGGTCGACACCCGGCAGCGGCTGGGCCGCAGCGCTCGGCAACACCCTGATCCTCGCCGCGTTCACCACCGCCCTCTCGCTCGTGCTCGCCATCGCCTGGCTCGAGGGCGAGGACCGGGCCCGGCGCGGCCGCGCCGGCTGGGCCGAGGCGCTGATCTACCTGCCGCTGCTGGTGCCGCAGATCGGGTTCCTGTTCGGGCTGAACGTGCTGTTCCTGCGCCTCGGGCTTTCGGGGGGATACCTCGCCGTGATCTGGGCACAGGCGCTCTTCGTTTTTCCCTACGTGATGATCGCGCTCTCGGACCCATGGCGCGCGCTCGACCCACGGCTCGTGCGGGCCGCGGGTTCGCTGGGCGCGGGGCCGTGGCGACGGCTCTTTACCGTCAAGCTTCCGGTGTTGCTCACGCCGATCCTGACGGCGGCGGCCATCGGCGTGGCCGTATCGGTCGCGCAATACCTGCCGACGCTCTTCATGGGGGCGGGGCGGATCGCGACACTGACCACCGATGCGGTAACGCTGTCCGCGTCGTCTGACCGCCGGGTGACCGGGGTCTATGCGACGCTTCAGGCCGGGCTGCCCTTCGCGGCCTATGGCGCGGCCCTCCTGATCCCGGCGCTGCTGCACCGCAATCGCCGAGGCCTTCAGGCAGGGGGCGCACCATGACGCTGGAGCTGCACGAGGTCGCCGTCGCGCCCAAGGGCGCCGGTCCGCTCTTCCCGCCGATCACGCTGACGGTGCGTCCCGGCGAGGTAGCGACCGTGATGGGGCCATCGGGCATCGGCAAGTCCACCCTGCTCGACGCCGTCGGCGCGCACCTTGCGCACGGGTTCACCCTGTCCGGCAGCATCCGCCTCGACGGCAGGGACCTCTTGCCTTTGCCGCCCGAGACGCGGCGCGTCGGGCTGATGTTCCAGGAGGCGGTGCTGTTCCCGCACCTCTCGGTCGGCGACAACCTCGCCTTTGGGCTGGCACGCTCGGTCCGGGGCCGCGCCGCGCGGCGCGCGGCGGTCGAGGCGGCGCTGGATCGCGCGGGCCTTGCCGACCTTTACGACCGCGATCCGGCGACGCTCTCGGGCGGGCAACGCTCGCGCGCGGCGCTGATGCGCACACTTCTGGCCGAGCCGCGCGCGCTCTTGCTCGACGAACCCTTCTCCAAGCTCGACGCTACGCTGCGCGGCGACCTGCGCGCCTTCACATTCACGCATATCCGCAGCCGAAAGATCTCCGCCCTATTGGTGACCCACGACCCCGCCGATGTCGAGGCTACCGGCGGAAGTGTCATCGAGCTGACCGAATGGGCACCTCGAGGCTCAACAAGGGAGTGCCCGCATCATACGAGACGAAGAAACCCTGACCCAGAACGAGGAGAGACACCGTGACCCTGAGCGAAAAGCAATCGAAGCTGTGCGACCAGAACCCGCATGATTTCTCGGACCTGCGCGCGGTCCTGTTCAACACATCCCTGAAGAAGGCCGCGGACACGTCGCACACGCGGCTTCTGCTGTCCGTTGCCGGGGAGATCATGGAACGCAACGGTGTCGAGGTCGAGCATGTCCACGCGGCGTCGCATCAAATTGCCTACGGAGTCTATCCCGACATGACCGAACATGGCTGGGACCGCGACGATTGGCCCGCCCTTTGGGACAAGGTGCGGACCGCCGACATTCTCGTCATCGGGACGCCGATCTGGCTTGGCGAGGAAAGCTCGCTCTGCCGCGTGCTGATCGAACGGCTCTATGGCATGTCGGGAATGCTGAACGACAAGGGCCAGAGCATCTTCTACGGCAAGACCGGAGGCGCGGTGGTGACCGGCAACGAAGACGGCATCAAGCATTGCGCCATGACCATTCTCTATGCACTCGGCCATCTGGGCTATGTCATCCCGCCCCAGGCCGACTGCGGCTGGATCGGCGAGGCGGGGCCCGGCCCGTCTTACGGTGACGATGTTGATGGGGCGCCGGCAGGGTTCGACAACGATTTCACCCAGCGCAACACAACGATCATGACCTGGAACCTGTTGCACATGGCGCGGATGCTGAAGGACGCCGGCGGGCTGCCCAACCACGGCAATGACCGCAACGCCTGGAAGGCGGGCTGCCGCTTCGACTACGAGAATCCCGAGTATCGCAGTTGAGGGTCATGATGCGGAGCACACGCAATATCGTTGTCCACATGTGTCAACGGATGGAGATATGGTTGAAAGTTGGTGATGGCCCCTGAGGGGCGGCATATCATGGCGGTGCTGAAGCGCCGTCAATTCTCAAAGAGAAAGGGATATGCCACATGTCGAAATCTACCGTTGTTCCATTCGAGC
>NZ_FWFZ01000085.1 GCF_900172355.1 Roseisalinus antarcticus
GGCGGTAGCATCCGCTTCAGCACAGCCGACTTACGTTCCGGTGAATATCCCAAATCATCGTCCTATCCCGCCCACCTGAGAAATAGAGGGAAAATAGAGCGGCGGACAACTACGCTGACACAGGGGGGGGGGAACCGCCCTTCATCGAGAACCCTGACGAGACATTCGTTGCGATAGCACACGCCAGTCCGCGCCCGTCGATGGGTGGTGGCGCGGTGGTGACCGAGGATCACGACACCCCCGGCCGCGCCTATCATTTCCGCCGGTCCTGGATAAAGGGCAGTCTGAAGGCGAGTCCGTCGCAATTGCGGATCATGCATGTGGAAGGCGACAGCATGGCGCCGACGCTGCTCGACGGCGACACCGTGCTGGTCGACATGACCCGCCGCGCGCCGAACCCCCCCGGGATCTTCGTTCTGGACGATGGCATGGGGTTGGTGGCCAAGCGGCTCGAGCACGTTCCCAACAGCGACCCACCCGCCGTGCGGGTAATCTCGGATAACGGTTTCTACAGTCCGTACGAGCGCAGTGCCGAGGAAATTCACATCATCGGCCGGATTCGCTGGTTCGCTCGGGAGGTTTAGAGCACCCGAAAAACCGTGGAGGGTCAGCCGCTATGAGAGGGGTCTCACTCTCTCCAGTGCATCAATAACAAGATGCAATAACTCATCTGGTCTGTTCGTAATTCCGAAACTGGAAACCGGAAGAGGCTTCCCGTTATCAAGATCTGAAAGATAGAAAACCACTGGGATTTTAATCTTATTATCTCTCAATTTCGAAAGAAATGAAGTTCCTGCACCATGATCACCACCGCGCTCCATATCCGAAATCATCAATTGAAAATGATGTGCACCATTTTGGATCAAGTCTAATGCCGCTTGGTCTGTTGAGATGCAGGTAACCTGAAGATCGAGCTTCTGTAGTAGGTCCACTTCATCCTTATTATTATCTGGGCGGTCATCAAGCCAAAGAACGTGACGACCACTAATGATAGTGGAACATGCGTTTGCGCGTTTCAAAACTCTTGTCCGGTCATCCGCTGTGACAGAAACCGCCTCTTCGCCTCCCTTGAATGTTTTCGTGACCCGCACATCATCAAAAGACGCCGCAGCTCTCTCCAAGTCTCGGTTTAATCCAAGTACCATTTCAAATCCAAAGGCTTTGACACCGGACGTTCGCTCAAGAATGGCATCAAGCCGTCGATAGTTCCAAAGGATCAAACCGATAAAGAACAAGACGAGCAGAAGGCTGGGCAGCCTATCAAGAACCTCCAGCCAATTCGGTGAACGGCTTGCAGCCCGTTCCGCAGCTGCCTGGGCAGACCTAGCGGCTTCAATCGCAAATTCGAGTGCTTCCGATTCGGTCACGTCTCAACCTCAGCGATAGCTCTCAACCAACTGAGCCTACCTTGAACGCCCTTGTCATATGGAAACGTCGCCATTTGGTTGCGCTTATCATTAGATGTCAAATCTACTATTTGGTTTTGAAATTCCTTCTTCTTTTGACTGTCCTTCGTCGTGAGGTAGGCGACGGAAGACCGTATCATTTTTCCATATGCACTAAAGCAGTGGCTTTGAGTTGAAGAGTGAAGTTTTTCATACTCAATTTCAATTTCCTCAGACTTTCTAAACAGCTCTCTTTGTAGAACAGTATCAAATTTCTGATCTCTTCTAAAAACTGAAAGGCCAAGCAAATTGACAAGCATACGCACCCTAAGTCGAAAAATAACCGCGCAGCGTTTCTCCGACTCAGGGTCATTCTCCGCAGACGCCTTAGAAGTCTCGTAGCAATTCTCCACCTTCTCTAAGAGGCCTTTTGAAGATTCAATTAATCGAGAAAGGGTTTCATTTTCTTCAACCAAGTCGAATGAATTGGTTGAGAACCTACGAAACAGCCATGCAGTAATATTGATGGCTTCAATTTCGGCGTCAAAACGGATCGCGATACTGTCATGCCTTTCTATTCCCTTGGAAAAAGCTGCGTCCTGCTCGCCTTTGGCGATCTCCCGAGCGCGCTTGACTAGCTCCGGAAGAGGCTCAAGATCCTCTAGGTTTCGAGCGGCATGCCTTAGGCAAAAGGCTTGGATGTAGATCGCTTCTCTTCCGTTTGCCTCACCAGGGCGACTTGTCTGAGTTCGCGCAAACCGTTGAGCAAAGGCCGCGACTTTCGAACTTATTGACCAGTTGCCCCGAGCGGCAAAGAGCACCGCATGAGCGATGTAATATGCGTATCGCGCATCCCGCTCAGATTCGGCTCTTCCTTTGAACTCACGGTCAATTAGTGCAAGTCCAGACTTGTATTTCTCAGCGTCAAATTCCGACGGCGAATTCCAATTAACAATTTGTGAAATCAAATTATAGGTGCTGCTCCAGCTTTCTAGGTAAACAGGGGGAGCATTTCGGGCATTTGGTCTCATCGTTGATGCGCTACCAAACCGCACAAGTCCTTGTGTCGCAAAATAAAAGCATCTTTCCCAAAATTCTGAAATTTCTTCTTCTATTCTATCTTCACGCTTCTCACGCCAACTTTCAAAAGCCGTGATTGATCTTAATTGCCAGTCTTCCAAATCGTTTGTTCGCTGATCAAAGTCATAGTTTAACACTGCCTTGCTAAGGAACTCCGCCCAATTCTGCTGAATGTTCTCAGAGATCTCGGCCTGATCCTGCGCATCCTCGCCTAAAGTCCAATGTGACCAAAGGTCAAAAAAGTGAGTGTTGTTTAGGCGATCTTCGTCGGGGAATTTTAGCATTGGAAGATCCGCTAACAGCCCACGTGGATGCCTGAAATGTGTATCGCAAAAATTCATCAGTTCGGCGTGAGCAGATGGCACATTAGTTGGAAGAAAATGACTTCTCGTAGTAACCAAGGGTGTGTCTCCAGTTAGAAAGTTTATCTTTACTGGAGCCGTATTAGGCGCATTCTTATGCAACCGAGCTAACCGATCGTTCCAACGATGAAGAGTTGAGAGCGCAGAAGCCTTGGTTTCAAAAGCCTTCCCCTTATTTCGGCCTGGGATTAGGCCACCTAGGAAACTTCTCCAGACCCCTTCCTCGAGTAGTTGGCGAAGGTATCCTTTTCCTTCCGAATCTGACACTTCCATTGCAAAGGGAAGTGGCTTCGGTAAATTCGCTGCAGAGATTCCAGCAATGACGATGCGGCCAGATTCCAACAGACGTTCTAAGCGGGCCAATTGGCTAGTAGTTTTCCGAAGAAGTGCCAAATTCAGTAATTTAGCTGCGATAACATCAGATTTATCATCGGATTCACTAGAATTCGCCAGCCAATTGGCCAGTTGGTTTGCTTTAGCCCCTATGTTATTTCCTTCAAGCTCATCCGCAGCAACGGCTCCTTCCTGAGAAAGCCCTTCCACAAGCAAGAAGACCTGCCGATCAATCGAGGGTGGAACAAAGAGAGGTGCGTTAGGAGACAAGTCTTCAACGATATAATTCGCCAATGCTTCAGCGAGAATTTCAACAGCCCTCCTCGGATCGTTGGTAAAAATTGTGGCATATCCCGTCTGTTGTTCATCATCAGGAAATGCTCTGCCAATTGGATCAATGAGAAAATAGATAATGTTTGTATCGATCGCCCAATATATTTTCCCGCCATCGGCCACAAAATTTTCGTCTTGCTCCGCCGCCTCAATAAATTCGCCCTGAAACTTCACTTGTTCAACGGCTGTCAGCTCTCGATTCTCGGATCCCTTGATCATGGTCGTAGCCCGCGAAAAATTGTGGATGTCGCACGGTTTAACAAAGCTTCATAAGAGGTTTGAATATGGCCAAACTGAAAGTATTTTTTCTCTTCTGCCTCTTGGGCTTTAGTTTCTTCAGGAGAACCATCGAATTCATCCTGTTGAAATGAAATCTCCTCTTCAACATTAAAGTCAATTACGGGTGCGCATCGCTTCAGAATTTCACTTGCTTTGCTGGACCCTGTGGAAAGAACTCTTGCCCACCAATCGTCTAAATGCTGGTATGCCTCGGGTACACTTGCATGCGAAAGTGATATACGTGTATTAGGTGACAGCGTTTCAACGAAACTCTCAGTTGAGACACGTTCAAAGACATCGGCTATCAGTCTCCTGAATCGGTGACTTCGCAGTCGACATTTGTTGATTTACCTATTGAGGTAAAGCACTTAGCCTTCATCTGAGATTAACCCTGCAGGTGAGCTCAGATGACCGACTTTATTGTCAAGAAACTGCCCT
>NZ_FWFZ01000055.1 GCF_900172355.1 Roseisalinus antarcticus
AGACCAACGACGAGTGGACCGTGGCGCGGCGCTACATGTCGCTTGAAACCCTCGCCCGCGTCACAGACAATCCCACCGTCAGGCTGCCCGCCGTGGCCACCTGATCAAGCTCGAACCTCTCCGAGGGTCGGCGCTCCTACACCACCAACGGGGACACTATCTACAGGGCGGATCGGTCCATCTCACTGACCTCATATGTTACGCCATGCTTTTGGAATTCATCGCGCGGCCATCTGCCGGCGTATCTGTCGCCGGTTGCTCGCCGGACGCCATAGGACAACATCAGCGCCGCATATTCCTTGGCAATCTCCGCTGGTGATCCGTGCAACCCCCGCACCAAGTCCACGACTGTCAATCGGCAGGCAATCTTGACCCCCTATCGGCATCCAAAAATGACCCCCTCGGAGCGCTCGGGTAGTTGGCCCGATGCGGTGTAGCCCTCATACAGCGCAGGCCTCCATCACAACAAGGCACTGCGGCTGCTCCGCCATGAACCGTACGAGTTGCGGCCGCGACAGCTTCTTGCGGAACACGACCGATCCATCCGCAGCCGCGCCGTGCACTTGGAACACGTTCTTTGTCAGGTCGACGCCGATGATGCCAACTTCTTCCAAGGTGCCCTCTCTTTCACTTGTGCCTTCAAGGCCGCAAGTGTGGCACATTGCGATGCCGTCTGGGGCGAGAGCGGCAGCACCCCATCGCCGCCCCGCAACTCACTGATTTTATTCGGCGCCAAAATGGTTCGACGCGTCATCTCGTGCGAAATAGACTTAGTTCTAACTAGCTTGCCCATGTTGGCGTCGGCAAAAGCGATAGCGCCCCGATGATGAAGAAGCGCCGGATGTTGGCCTGGCCATCCTTGGAGACCCGGGCAAGCCACTCCTTCCAACCCGGCCAATGCTTGGGCGGCAGGATGCCGAACCGGACGCAAAGTCGCGCCCCTCAGTTGTCATTCGCCATCTTCGGTGCGGATGCTCAAAGTGCCGTCACGGTTCTCGGGCAACGGCACGAAGATCGACCGCCTTTCCAACACCAACCATGTGCGTGGTATTTCCGGCATCTGTCGCAACGGAATGATCCCCCCTGAGGCCGTCCCATGTGACAATTTATTTCACTGCCTGTTCGGGTCCGGCTGAAAACCAACGGACTTGTGGTGCCTCTTTCTCGGTCCAGCTACCCTGTATCTCAGCGATCCGAAGAAGGACTCGACTGGTTGACCGAGCGCCAAGCTTCGATGTTTCGAATGATCGACGCGGGCTTGGATGTGCCAATCAGAACTGCCGCAACACATTCATTGGAAAGAGGGAAATTGAGCGCCGCGGTCGCTAGTGGTGTCGGCGCCACCTCGCGTTCCAGGGCGCGGACCTTTTCGACGACATCGGTCGGCGCCGGGCCGTAGTCATACAGCGCACCGTCCACTGGACCCGTCGCGAGAATCCCGGAATTGAAGACTCCGCCGATCACGAGAGCCACGCCGCGTTCCCGGCAGAGCGGCAGAAGTGCCGGTTCCGCGGACCGGTCCAGAAGTGTGTAGCGGCCAGCCAGCAGGATCGCATCCAGGTCTCCTCGAGACAGCACGTCGAGACAGGGCTGCACCTGGTTGACGCCCAGACCGAACGCCGCGATCTGTCCGTCACGCTTCATCCGGTTCAGCTCCGGCAATCCGCTTTCGAGAAAGGTCTCCAGATGTCGGCCGTAGTCCGGCCCATGGGTTGCCGGTTCAAGGTCGTGAACCCAAAGGATATCGATCCGGTTCAGTCCCAGTCGTGCATGGCTGTGGGCCACAGATGTCCGGATGCCTTCGGCCGAATAGTCATGATCGATGGCGAACGGGAGTGGGTCGGCAAAGCCGTGGTCCGGCACCTCCGACCGCGGTACCGGCCGCAGCACCCTTCCGACTTTGGTCGACAACGTCCAGCCTTCCAGGTCACGAAGAAAGTCGCCGACCCTGCGTTCGGACAGGCCATGGCCATAAAACGGTGCGGTGTCAAAGTAGCGCAGTCCGGCGTCCCATGCCGCCTGCATCGTCGCCATCGCGGCCTCGCGGTCCACAGGTCGGTGCAGGTTGCCGATCGCACCGCCCCCGAAGCCGAGTTCGGTGAGACGAAGGCCGGTCCTTCCAAGCGATCGCGACTTCATTTCGGGTGCTCCTGCAAATTTACGGACTGCGTAGCTTCATCTTGCGCCGCGAAATGCGGCCGGGTTCCGGGACGGGATGCCCTAGCGTCGAGGTCAATCCAGGCGCAGGTCATAGGCGTCTGACGCGTTGCCGCGCAGGATCGCCGTGGCGACATCCTCCGGCCAGGTTTCGATCATGCGCCGCAACAGCGCCAGCGTTCGGCCATAGCCCCCGGCAAGCAGGCACACCGGCCAATCGGACCCATACATGACCCTGTCGGTTCCAAAGATCGACAGCACCGTTTCGACATAGGGGACCAGGCGTTCGTCGTCGCGCGAGGTCCAGTCGTCTTCGGTGACGAGCCCGGAGATCTTGCACCAGACGTGATCGCGGTGAAGTGCGAACGCTTCCATCTGGTTCGCCCACGGAGTCATCGCGCCTGATGCGATGTCCGGTTTCGCGATGTGGTCCAAGATCAGACGCAGCGTCGGAAAAGTGCGCGACACCTCGAGGGCTGCCGGAATTTCGCGCGGTCGGATCAGAAGGTCGTAGGACAGACCCCGGCGATCGATCTCGGCGAGGGAGCGCATGACGTCGTCGCGACGCAACCAGTCGGGATCGTCCTCGTCGTGAACCTGGTGTCTGATGCCCTTCAGGTGGCGCCCCTCGGGCAAGGCCAGAAGACGATCCAGCGCCTCGCCGGAGTCGGGCGAGGTCATGTCGATCCAGCCGACGATCCCGGCAACGAACGGCACGCGTTCGGCAATCCGAAGGAACGTTTCGGTTTCCGCGACACTCGACCAGGTCTGCACGAGAACACTGTGCGACACGGAGGCCGTCGCCAGTTCGGGGGCAAGGTCATCGGTGGTAAAGACCCGCGCAATCGGGTCGTGCGCCGGCGTCATCCACGAATAATCGCCGCGGGCCGGATCCCAGACGTGGTGGTGAGCGTCGATCGCCTTGATCTGATGTTGCTGCGTCATGTCCGCTTCTCAGTCGAATTGCAGCCCGCCATTCATGTCCAGCACTTCACCGGTGATGAACCCCGATTTGGCTGACGCAAGAAAGGCAATGGCGTTGGCGACCTCGTCCGGTTCGCAGAACCGGTGAACGGGGATATCCCTGAGAAGCGCGTCGCGCTCTTCCGCGGTGAGCTGATCGGACACCATGGGAGACATGACATAGGCCGGGGCAAGGGCGTTGACCGTAACCCCCTGCCCCGCGAATTCGCGCGCGGCGGAAAACGTCAGGCCGATCAGGCCGCTCTTGGAGACCGAATAGGCCGTGCCCGCCGTGAGCCCTCCGCATTTTGCCGCATAGGACACGATGTTGACGATGCGGCCCCATCCGGATTGCGCCATGGCCGGAGCCAGGGCCTGCGTCAGGACGAAGGCCGCATCGAGGTTGATCGTGTGCACCTTGTGCCACTCTTCCAGGGTCGTCGCGGCCAGCTTTCGGTTCGAAAGGATACCGGCGTTGTTCACGAGGATGTCGATGGCATTGCCCGGCGCAGCGGCGAGGGCCGCCTGCACCGCGTCGCGAGTGGCCGGGTGATCCGACAAGTCGACGACGCAGCGCGTGACGGCGTCACCATGGGCGCCGCAGAGAGTTTCGAGAGCCGGCCCGTCGACATCGAGAATGATGACATGCGCCCCCGCCGACACAAGGACATCGACCGCCGCGCTGCCGATGGCCCCTGCTGCGCCAGTTACAAGCGCCGTCCTTCCTTGATGTTCCATGGGCTCTCCTCTCGTGATCAGATCCGGCGGGTCAGTACTGGGTTCGCCGGGTGATCTTGAATGTGTGGGCGTGGTCCCCGGCGGTCTGCGCCGGCCGGTCGATCTCGAGTCCGCGCGACGTCTGCCTGAACCCGAGCGGTCCACCATGGCCAAGCATCTCGACCTTTTCGACCTCGCCGTCATAAAGCGCTGACAGGCTTTCGATGACGAAGGTGCGGTCGGGCCAGGCCATCGCGATGGCATAAAGGACGTTGTCCTTGACCGTGAAGCGGAAGTCCTTGCCGGTGAAGGCGACCTTTTCGCTCATGTCACCGAAGGCGCCTTCGACCTCGAAGTTGGTCGGACCCTCGCCGAACTTGTACCAGGCGGTGGTGCCGTAGATCGCCTCTCCGTTGACACCAAGCCATCGGCCCATCTCGGCCAGGATCGCCAGTGCCTCGTCCGGCAAGGTGCCGTCAGCCTTTGGCCCGACGTTCAGCAGCATGTAGCCATTCTTGGAGACGTTGTCGACGAGGTAGTGGATCAACTCGGTAGGCGACTTGTAGGCCGCGCCCTCCATATAACCCCATGCCTGGCCATCATCGACGGTGGTGTCGGTGATCCACTCGAAATAGGTGATGTCCGACATCCGACCCAATTCGATATCGACGGTGGCCGTGCCGGGGGGCAGGTTGTCCCATTTGTAGGTGACCAAGACTTCGCGGTCCCATTCGCGGCCCTTGTTGTAGTAGTAGGCCAGGAACTGCTGCTTGAGGTCTTCACGGATGAACTTGAGGCCGAAATCGAACCAGATGTAGTCCGGTTCGTATCCCTCCACGACCTCGACCAGCCGGTCGTACCATTTCTTGAGGAATGCCTCATTGGGCTTGTCCTGCATCGCCCATTCCGCCTCGCGATCCCAGTCTGCATCGGGGATCGAGATATCCGTATTGTGCGCCTCTCCGTAGAACTCGGCGAAGGCCGGGTCGGCGGCGTCGGTATTCTTCATCCAGTGCGGAAAGAACCACCAATGCTCGGCGTGGTGCATGGCGACCATGTATTTCATGTCGGCGGCACGAAACGCCTTTGCCTGCTCACCGACGACGTCCCGCTTCGGCCCCATCTCGGCGGCATTCCAGCGGCTGGTCTTGGTCGGCCACATGGAGAATCCGTCATGATGTTCGGCCACCGGACCGGCGAATTTGGCCCCCGCACCGGCAAAGGCCTCGGCCCATTGGTCGGCGTCGAATTTCTCGGCGGTGAATTGCGGGATGAAATCCTTGTATCCGAATTTCTCGGCCGGGCCGAAGCGCTTGAGGTGCGCTGCATGCTGCGCGGTCGCGCCGCGATACATGTCGTGTCCGTACCACGACGTGTTCGGCCCGATCGCCGGGACGCTGTAGATACCCCAGTGGGTATAGATCCCGAACTTCGCGTCCTTGAACCATTGCGGGCATTGGTGTTGGCGCAGCGAGCGCCAATTGGGCTGGTATTCCGTGGTCATGTTCTCTTCCCTGTTTTCTTGCGCCTTGGACCGGCTCCATCCGGACCGCCCCCTTTGGCGTCAGTCGTTGTGATAAACTTCTTCCATCACCGTCCATCCATCCGAACCCGGAAGCGGCACCTGCATCGGGTCGCACATCTTCAGCCATTCGATATTTCGTGGATGCGCGGCAAGCCGGGCCATATCGCCCTCGTAGTCGGCGCCCACGTATTCGTAGTGGGCGAATTCGTAGAGCTGCCCGTCCGGAAAGCGGGTCAGATAGATGGTGAAATTCCGAATGTTGGCCTGCGCCAGCAGATCGCGCACGCCCTCGCCCGCGTGCAGGCGACGATACTCTGCTTCGTGTTCGTCACGCAGCCCGATGACCATGCCGATCCGTTTCATCTCATGTCCCCTTCAGTCCGCTCAAGCCGTTGGCCAAGGTCTTTCCATCCGCATCAAAGAGGTGCATCCGCGCCGGGTCGCAGGTGACCGCCACAGGCTGCCCGATGTCATGCGGATACTCTCCGGGCAGTTTGACGACGATCGGCGCATCGGTTCCGGCATCGAGATACAGGATCGTCTGATCACCCAGCATCTCGACCACGCCCACTGTGCCCTCGACGAGTCCCTCACCGGCTGCGCCGATCCTCAGATCCTCCGGCCGAAAGCCCAGTGTCGCCGGTTCGCCGGATGCGCCGCCGGGGACCTCCGGGACCGGAATGTCGCGCCCGACCGGGTTCGCCAGGACCGTCCGACCAGCTTCGGCCGTGATCGTGACCTGAATGAAATTCATCGCGGGCGAGCCGATGAAGCCGGCAACGAAAAGGTTGTTGGGCCGGTGATACAGTTCAAGCGGCTTGCCGACCTGCTCGATCCGGCCGCCTTGCAGCACGACGATCCGGTCGGCGAGTGTCATCGCCTCGACCTGGTCGTGGGTGACGTAGATCATCGTCGTGTCGGGAAGCTTTTCCTTGAGGCGCGCGATCTCGATCCGGGTGGCGACGCGCAGCGCGGCATCGAGATTGGACAGCGGTTCGTCGAACAGGAACACCGAAGGGTCCCGTGTGATCGCACGGCCGATCGCGACGCGCTGGCGCTGACCGCCCGACAACTCCCGCGGAAACCGGTCGAGGAGCGCATCGATCTGAAGCATCCGGGCCGACGCATCGATCCGCACCTTCTGTTCGGCGCGGCTCATGCCAGCCATCTTGAGGCCGAATGCCAGATTGTCGTGCACCGTCATGTGCGGATAAAGGGCGTAGGACTGGAACACCATCGCGATGCCCCGGTCCGACGGCGGCAGGTCGGTGATGTCGTCGCCGTCGATAGAGATGCTGCCCGACGTGATCCCGTCGAGACCTGCAATGGCGCGCAGCAACGTGGACTTGCCGCAGCCGGACGGGCCGACGAACACCACGAATTCGCCCGACGGCACATCAAGATCGAAGCCGCGCAAGACTTCGAGCGCGCCATAGGACTTTCGCAATTTGTCGATCCTCAGATGTGCCATCGTTCTCCTTTGGACAGCCGGTCCGGCCGTGCTCAGCCCTTGAGGGCGCCTTCGGCAAGGCCGCCCTGAATACGTTTGCGAAATACGATGAAGACGATCACCGGAGGCATCGTCGCCAGCAGCAGGGCCGCCGTCTTGAGTGTGGTCGCACCCGAATACTGCCCCTGGAAGTTCATCATCCCCAGCGTCACGGTGCGCAGTCCGGTGTTGTTCAGGTAGACCAGCGGCCACATGAAGTCGTTGAAGATCCATACGAAATACACAATGCCGACGGTCGTCATCGCCGGAGCCGCCAGCGGCAGCATGATCCGGAAGAAGATCGCGAACTCGCTGGCGCCATCGATCCGCGCCGCTTCGGACAGGTCGCGCGGAATGCCCCTGAAGTAGGCCCGGAAGAAGAAGATCGCGAACGGCACCCAGGCCAGATAGGTCAGGATCACCGCAAAGTAGGTATTCACCAGCCCCAGCTCGCTCATCACCTTGAAGGCCGGGATCAGGATGACCTGCGGCGGGATCATCATGCCGGCAAGGAAGTAGAAGAACAGCAGGTCACGCCCGCGAAAATCGAAGTGGGCAAAGGCATAGCCCGCCATCGAACAGGTCAGCAGCAGCCCGGACACCGAGACGATCGTGACGAACAGGGAATTCGCGTAGAGCCGCAGGAAATTGCCGATCTCCCAGGCCTCGGCGATGTTTCCGAACTGCCAGTCCTGCGGCACGCCAAGCGGATTGACGGCATATTCCTCCAGCGACTTGAAGGCGGTGAAGACCATCCACACGAATGGAAGCAGGACCGATACCAGCATCACCAGCAACAACGCATATGCCGCGATCCGGACGGGCATCGGGAAGTCACGAAATTTCATCGACGCCCCCGGATCAGCTTGGCAAGCCACAGTTGCAGCGCCGTGACGAAAAGGACGATGGTAAAGAGGACCATCGCGATGGCGGTGCCGTAGGTCAGGTCGCCGCGTGAAAAGCCTTGATAATACATGTAGGTGGACAGAACCTCGGATGCGTGGAACGGCCCGCCCCCGGTCATGACGATCACCAGGTCAAAGAGCAGGAAGGCATTGGTGACGGCGAGGATCACGACGACCACGGCAACCTCGCGGGTCATCGGCACAACGATCCGCGTCAGGACGGAAGTCGGCTTGGCGCCGTCGATCCGCGCCGCTTCGATCAGGTCCCGCGGAACGGCCTGAAGCCCGGCGGTGAACAACAGGATCGACAGCCCCAGTTCGCGCCAGACGTAGACGATGAGAACGCTCCAGGTCGCGGTATCGGGATCGCCCAGCCATTGGACATCCCGCATGTTCTCCCAGCCGAAATAGTCGGCCGCCATGTTGACCACACCCGTCGTCGGACTCAGCAGAAGCGTGAACAGCAGGCCGATCACCACGTTCGACAGAACGATCGGCAGGAAGAAGGCGGTCGAGAACAAGGTCGCGCCCGGCGGTCGCGTGTAGAGGATGAGCGCGATGAGCAACGACACGAGAACGGTGATGAACAGCGCGCCGAGGACGAAGATCAGGTTGTTCTGAAGCGCCTGCCAGAAGAAGCGGTCGCCGATGAGGTCGCGGTAATTCTCGAGCCCGACCCATTTGATGCGGGCGATGTTGATCCCGTTCCACTTGGTGAAACTCAGAACGAGCGCACCGATCGTCGGGACGATCCAGAACAGCGTGTAGAAGATGAATGCCGGCGCCAGAAACATGAGGAATGCATGCTGCCGCAGCCACGTCCTGAGTGGATGTCGACGTCTTCTCATCACTATCCGCTTGTGGGGTGGACCGCTCGGGGTCGTGTTCAGGCAGACGACGAGGCAGCAATGCCGCCCCGCCGTGTCGGATCATGCGAGGATCGGGACTATTCGAAGCCCTTGTCCTCGCGCAGGTCGGTCACGCATTCCTCGTGGCCTTCCGCGGCCTCCACGGGCGTCAGAGCACCCGAGAGGATACCTTGGCTGCCCTGCCAGACCCACGGGACGTTGCACGACTGATCCTCGATCATGTCGAGAAACGGCGCCACGCTGGTGGACTGGTCAAGGATCGCGGTGAGACGCGAAAAGGACTCTGCATAGTCCCAGGTCGAGGTGTCGAAGTCGTACGGCGAGAAGCTTTGCCGCGCGAGCGCCAGCTCTTTCTGGACGTCTTCCCGCATCAGGAATTCAAGAAAGACCTTGGCCTCCTCGGGGTGGTCAGAGGCGGCGGTCACCGTCACGACAAGACCGGACGTCACCAGGTCGGTCTGCTGTCCGGGTGCGCCGTCGATCGCCGGAAATGCCATGACGCCGTATTCGAGATCCGGATTGGTGGCCTCGATCATGCCCAGCAGCCAGCTGCCCATGGTCATGAACGGCGCCTGACCGGTGATGAATATGTTGGCGGCCGTCGGAAAATCGTCCGACAGAGTACCGGCAGTGAACAGGTTCTCCTCGTTCAGAGCCTCGAACAGCTCCCAGGCCCGGAGGGCTTCGGGATCGGTCCAGGTCATGTCGGACGTGGTGTCGGCCTGATACGTGCGGCGACCGACGTCGATGTATTCCTGTTCGGTCAGCAACCGGCGCGTCAAGTGGTTGAAGATGTGGTTGCCGGGCCAGCCTTCGGAATTGCCGAACGCGATCGGCGCGGTTCCGGCGTCGCGGAACGTCTTGGCCGCCTCGACGAAGCCCTCCCAGGTCCTGAGGCTTTCCGGATCGATTCCGGCCTCTTCGAGCATGGCGGTGTTGTACCACAGCAGGTTGCCCAGACCGAGTTCCAGCGGGATACCATAGATCTTGCCGTCGAACGCCCCCATCGCTTCGGTGCCTTCGCGCGGCCGGTACGCATCTCCCAGCGTGGCGACCCAGTCCGTGAGGTCGAGCATGCCGCCCGACTCCGCATACTGGTACATGCTCGCGCCACCGTTGATCTGGACGATGTCGGCTGGATTGCCCCCTGCAAAGGACGTCATCAGCGTGGTCTCGTAGGGCGTGTTCTCGAACCCGGTGTGCGTCACGACGATGTCCGGGTGTTCTTCATTGAACCGGTCGACGATGGCCTCGATCGATCCCTTGCCGATCGGATCGGCGAACTCCGTCCAGAAATCCAGCTCGGTCTGCGCTGCCGCACCCGTTGAGACCCCCAACCCTGCGGCCGCCGTCATCGCGGCAACCATTGTCGTCATCCTGTAGTGCGTCAGACTCATGTCGGTCCCTCCAAACCAAAGTATGTAAATACTGATATATCGGTTCCCGCCGCCTGTCAACGATGAGGAAAATATAGCTTTGAAAGCTGCAGAAGACCTTAGGATTCAAGGTTGTCTCTGCAGAGTATATCGGTATTCTGTGGCGCACGAGTCATATTGGTGCTGCATGTCGACGACCGCGAAGCGTACAAAGGACACAAGTTCCGCGACCCGGATCATTCCGGAGGATCTGCTTGTCAGCATCCCCCAGACCCACACACGGTCCGGTCGGGCCTATGCGATCATGCGGCGGGCGATCATCGAGATGGTGCTGGAGCCGGGATCGATCGTGAACGAAAAGGCGATCTGTGCCGAACTGGGCGTGTCACGCACTCCCTTGCGCGAGGCGCTGCTGAAGCTTCAGGACGAGTCGCTTGTCCGGATCGAGCCTGCGACGGGCACTTTCGTCGCGCGCATCGACCTGGAGACCGTTTTCGAGGGCCACCTGATCCGCCGGCTCCTCGAGCTCGAGATGGTGAAACTCGGGGCGCAGCGCATGACGACCAGCGCGGAACGAAACCTCGACGTCAATCTCTACAAGCAGAAGCGCGTCGCATCCGACAACGACTTCGGCCAGTTCTATGAACTCGACGAGGAATTTCACGAGATAATCACCGGAATCGGCGCCTCGCATCGTGTCTGGCGCGTTATCCATTCGGCCAAGGCCCAGCTCGACAGGGTTCGGCGGCTTGCCTTTCCCCTCCCCAGCCATCTCGAGACCATCCTGTCGGAGCACGAGGCGATCGTCATGGCGCTCAAGATGCGCAATCCCGAGAAGGCGGCAGAGGCGATGGACAGACACCTTTCGCGCGTTTTCAAGTCGGTGCAGTCGCTGATCGCGGACAAGACCCACCTCTTCACCGACGATGCGAGACAGACGCTGGAGGAGTTCCGGGCAAGGTCCTCGGGCACAGAGTAAGGATCCGGTTGAAGGCTCGACCTTGCCACTCTCCCTTGCGACTGGTCAGGCTGGTGCGGCGCGTTCCGGTGCACATCGCGATACTTTCGCGCACCCGATGATATCTTTGACACCCTGCTCTTTCGGGCGTGGGAAAATCTGACTATCAAATCATCGCCCTCGATGCATCAGTGGAGCAATCCTCATGACGGCATATCCTCCCCGCCTCTGCATCCCCGCCTCTGCATCGTTGCAGGTGCCTCCGCGGGCATCGGTGCCGCGATAGCAGCGCGCTTCCGGGCACTGGAAGACGCCGTTCGGGGGGCTGTCAGACCAATGCGAACCAGTCCCAAGTAGGCGCAGAGTGGCTGTCCCTTATGCCGCGCCGAGGCAGCGCCACTTGGCGAGAGCGGCGGCGTCACGACGCATGTTGAGGTGTCGTCCGCCGTGGCCGAAGCGTTGGATAGGTTATCCGCTGTCGTCGAGGCGCTGCTGAACATTGTGGCGGTCGTGGTCGCGGCGGACCCATTCTGCACCAGCGCGGACCCGTCCGAGTCAGTGTCGGCCGCACTTGAGGCCACACTGCCGCCAACCGCGGCGGCCGTCGCTAGCAAGGAGTCTCGCGCGTCGGCAGCAGCAACAGACGACGTATCGGCCACAGCCTGCGCCTCGCGCCACCGACCGCGCGATTGTGCTCCAGGCTGCGATAGGCGGAACGGACGATCCGCGGCTTGCCTGGCCGATCCCGCAGCGCCCAAAGCATGTCTGGCGCGGGCCCGTTCTTCAGCAGCTTGCCGGTGCCGCGGCACGCAATCCCGGCGGGCTGAAGTTCGGCCAGCGCCAGTTGCTCTCCGGCACGTCGCGCCAGTGGCGGTGGAAGATCGTCGTCATGGGGGGCCTCCAAAAACGAAAGGCCCGCCTCAAGGGCGGGTGCGGTTGGGCTGATGGATGGCATGGGGCGCGGCTCCGGGCCGCCGCCGAAGGTCTTCAGCTTGATGGCGATGCCCGCGAGCAGCGCCATCAAGTCGCCGGTGGTGATCATGCGGACGGCAGTCTGCATCGCGGTGCGGCGGACCAGCCGGATGCAGGCCACCAGGGACCGCAGATCGCGGATGTCGATCGCGGGCTTACGCGGTGGCGGGTATCGAGTTCGCCAGCGACGGCACCCGCCGCGCCTACCACGTGCGCCCGCAGCGGCCGACCGACCTCTTCCCGGGCACGCACGAGTCCATCCGCGTTCCGGCCGAAGACATGATCCACGTGTTCCGCTCGCTCGGCCCCGGGCAGGTGCGCGGCGTCTCGGCGCTCACCCCGGTCCTGACGATCCTCTCCGAATACGATCAGGCCAGCGACGCACTGCTGGTGGGCCTGAAGGTGGCCGCCATGCACGTCGCGTTCAGCACGGACGTGAACGGCACGGCCGCCAGCGCCTATGACGCGGCGGGGCTCGACGAAGAGGGCCTTTCGCCCGGGACTGTCTATCGCCTCGGCATCGGCGAGGACGTGCGCTTCAACTCGCCCGATCAGGCCAAGGCGTCCGCCGCGCTGCTGAAGACCATGCGCCAGAAAATCGCGGCGGGCCTCGGCGGGCCGACGCACCTGCCAGACGGCGACCTCAGCGACGCCAAATATTCGAGTTTGCGGGCGGGCCTCACCAGCCGCCGTCAGGCCGTTGCGCTGATGGGGTGGAACGTGGCCGAGCTGGACGCCGAGATCGCGGCCGACCGCGCCCGCGAACGCAAGCTGGGCCTGTCCTTCAGCACCGGAGGCGAAGATGCCGCTTGATGATCCGATGATCCGTGCCGCCACGACGCGGCCCAACTTCTACGACCCGGAGACGCGCAAGTCTCGGCCGTGATCGCCAGCGCACACCCGGTCGCGCGGCGCGATGCCCGTGGCGCGTTCCTTGAAATCCTGATGGGCGACACGCTCGACGGCTCAGCCGCCGAAGGTCTGCCCGTTCTCGACAGTCACCGCACGGCGTCCGTGCGTGACCGAGCGGGACGGGTCCGGTCCATCGCCGTGGCGGGTGAAGCGGTCATCGCCCTCTTGGAACTGACGCCCGCCGAAGATGCTGCGCCCATCGTGCGTCGGATCGCGGTCGGCACGGTGAGCGGGGTGTCCATCGGATACCGCGTGGCCGGGTGGACCGAGAAATCCACGCCGAACGCCCGGGTGAAGAGCCCGACTGGCTGGCGGATCACCGAAGTCACCCTGACTTCCAACCCGGCCGATCCAACGGCCCGCCTGAGGCAGAAGGAAAACGACATGCCCGACACCATCGAAAACCCGTCGGCCGAAGAGGCCGAGGCGCAGCGCCGGAGCGACATCCGCACGCTGGTCCGTTCGGCCGGGCTCCGCCCGGACGTGGCCGACCAGCACATCGACTCGGAAGCCGACGTGACCGCCGCGAAGGCGGCCGTCTGGGATGCCGTGCAGAGCCGCACGCGCTCGGCCCCGGTCATCCGCACCCACACCCCGGCGAACGACGATCCCGCCGTGGTCCGCCAGCGGCGCGAAGACGCACTGCACGTCCGCATGGCGGGCGGCGAGCCCGCGCCCGAGGTCCGCCAGTATATGGGCAAGTCCTTGCTCGACATGGCCCGAGACAGCCTCGCCCGGGCCGGTGTCAGCACGCGCGGTTTGACGGCCGATGAGGTCTTCACCCGGGCTGGCGGGCACACCACGTCCGACTTCCCGCGCTGGTCTCGAAAGCAATGCGCGAGTCCGCCCTTGCCAGCTACCGCGCCGCCGAAAGCCCCCTGAAGCGCCTCGGCCGCCAGCGCAGCCTCTCCAACTTCAAGACCGCCAAGTCCATCCGCCTCGGCGAGATGGGGCGGCTGGAAGAGCTGGGCGAGTCCGGAGAGATCACCCACACCAGCCGCGCCGAGAATGGCGAGACGACGCAGCGGGCCGAGGCGTGGTCCACGCTGGGGCTCAAGTTCCGGGCTTGGCTCGACTTCGGGGCCAGGTGGCTCGACTGGCGGGCCGCCTTCCTGAACGAAGGCACGGCCTGATGCCCCTCACCGCGGCCGAGCTGACCGCCGCCAGAGACGCGCTCCTGAGGGCGCGGGCGGAGGGTGTGCGGCGCTTCCGGGAACAGAACGGCGAGGACGTCGAATACCGCTCGGACGCCGAGATGGCCCGTGCGCGCGCCGTCCAGGACTCGGAGATCGCCCGCGCCGCCTCGGCCCGGCCGGCCTCGCTCCGCTTCATCACCACCAAAGGGTTCTAGACCATGAAGTGTGGAACGGCATGCAGGATCGACCCCCATCTCGGGGAGATCGGCGTCCGAAAGTGACCCCCCTGTTGGTTCTGGTGAGAAGCTTTCTCGAAGGCATGAGGGAGCAGTCAGGGGATGTTGGTTGTGGAGACGATCGCGAAGATCGGGCGTGCGCATTTCGTCGAGGGCTAGTCGATCAAGCAGG
>NZ_FWFZ01000125.1 GCF_900172355.1 Roseisalinus antarcticus
GAGATATGGTTGAAAGTTGGTGATGGCCCCTGAGGGGCGGCATATCATGGCGGTGCTGAAGCGCCGTCAATTCTCAAAGAGAAAGGGATATGCCACATGTCGAAATCTACCGTTGTTCCATTCGAGCTACCATCGGAATTTTCACCTGATCCGCTGACTGAGGTCATTCAGTTCGGGGCACGCGAGCTATTGCGAACGGCTGTGCAGGCTGAGGTTGCCGGTTTCATGGCGGTTCACGCGCACCTTCTGGACGAGGAAGGTCGCCAGCGTCTGGTGCGCCACGGTTTCTTGCCGGAGCGCGAGGTGATGACCGGGATCGGCACGGTGCCCGTTCAGGTGCCCCGGGTCCGCGACCGGGGTGCGAATGCCGATGGCAGCAAGATCAAGTTCCGTTCATCCTTGGTGCCGCCGTATCTACGCAAAGCGAAGTCCGTCGAGGAGCTGCTGCCCTGGCTCTATCTGAAGGGCATCTCGACGGGGGACTTCAGCGAGGCGCTGGCAGCACTTCTGGGGCCGGATGCCGAGGGGCTGTCGGCCTCGACGATCACGCGATTGAAGGCAACCTGGTGGGATGAATATGAAGCCTGGCGCAAGCGTGACCTGTCGGGCAAGCGCTATGTCTACATCTGGGCGGACGGGGTCTACTTCACGCCCCGTTTGGACGGGGATCGTCAATGTATGTTGGTGATTATCGGCGCTGACGAGTATGGAGAAAAGGACGTTCTGGGGATCATGGACGGGTTCCGGGAGAACGCGGACAGCTGGCGGGACCTGTTACGCGGTCTGAGGAAACGCGGCCTGACGGTGCCGCCCGAGCTTGCTGTCGGTGATGGCGCGCTTGGGTTCTGGACGGCGCTGCGGGATGTCTATCCGACCACCCGTGAGCAGCGGTGCTGGGTCCACAAGACGGCCAACGTCACCGGCGCGATGCCCAAGTCGCTGCGGGAAAAAGCCAAGGCCGATCTGCAGGATATTTGGATGGCCGAGACGAAGAAGGAAGCCAATGCGGCCTTCGATCTCTTCGTGGAAACCTACGGCGTGAAATACGAGCGGGCGGTCAACAAGCTGGTCAAAGACCGCGACGTATTGCTGACCTTCTACGACTTCCCAGCCGAACACTGGAAACACATCCGGACCACGAACCCGATAGAAAGCGTCTTCGCCACGGTCCGCAACCGCACGCGCAAAACCAAAGGATGCCTGAACCGAAAGACCGCCCTCGCCATGGTCTTCAGGCTGATGATGTCCGCCAAGAAAAAGTGGAGGAAAATCTCAGGGCCAAACCGTCTGCCCGAAGTGATCCAGGGGATTGCCTTCAAGGACGGGATCAAGCAACTTCAAAACGCCGCCTGATCAAGCCGTCACCAACTTTTGGGCATAACTC
>NZ_FWFZ01000075.1 GCF_900172355.1 Roseisalinus antarcticus
GCACGCGCCTCGTGCCACACTCTCGGTGAGCATATTGGTTGAACGACCAGAAACGAAAGAAGCTCGCGACCATGCGGTCGCAAGCTTCAACATTCAGCGCAAGGGGCTGGTCCCTTGGGGCGCCCTTCGCTCTGTCCTGTGTCCGTCCGTGGCTCAGTTGCCGGTCGCCGACGCGATATCGAGGCTGACGCCCGGACCCATGGAGGAGCTGAGCGAGACCTTCTTCATGTAGGTCCCCTTCCCGCCGGTGGGCCGGGCCTTCTGCACGGCGTCGACGAAGGCGAGCAGGTTTGCCTCCAGCTTGGCGGCATCGAAGGACGCCTTGCCGATCCCGGCGTGCACAACCCCGGCCTTCTCGGCCTTGAACTGGACCTCGCCGCCCTTGGCGGCCTCGACGGCCTCCTTGACGTCCATGGTCACGGTGCCGATCTTCGGGTTCGGCATCAGGTTCCGCGGCCCGAGGATCTTGCCCAGACGACCGACGATCGGCATCATGTCCGGCGTCGCGATGCAACGGTCGAAGTTGATGTTGCCGGCCTGGATATCCTGCATCAGGTCCTCGGCGCCGACGATATCGGCGCCGGCGGCGGTCGCTTCGTCGGCCTTGTCGCCACGCGCGAAGACGGCCACGCGGACCTCCTTGCCGGTGCCGTTGGGCAGCGAGACCTTGCCACGGACCATCTGGTCGGCGTGACGCGGGTCGACGCCCAGGTTCAGCGCGATCTCGATGGTCTCGTCGAACTTCGCGACGGCATTGCCTTTCACGAGAGCCACGGCCTCGGAGACGCTCAGGTTCTCCTTGCCGGCAACGGCTTCACGGGCGGCGCGGGTGCGTTTTCCAAATTTGGCCATCTTACTTTACCTCGATGCCCATGGAGCGTGCGCTCCCGAGAATGATTTGCATGGCGCCCTCGACGTCATTCGCGTTGAGGTCGGCCATCTTCGCCTCGGCGATTTCCTTGACCTGGGCGACAGTGACGGTGCCGGCGGTGGCCTTGCCGGGGGTCTTGGACCCCGACTTCAGCTTGGCGGCCTTCTTCAGATAGAACGTCGCGGGCGGCGTCTTGATGTCCATCGTGAAGGACTTGTCCTGGTAGTAGGTGATCACGGTCGGGCACGGGGCGCCCGGCTCCATCTCCTGGGTCTTCGCGTTGAAGGCCTTGCAGAATTCCATGATGTTGATCCCGCGCTGACCGAGGGCGGGGCCCACCGGCGGCGAGGGGTTGGCCTGACCGGCCTTGACTTGCAGCTTGAGCTGCCCGACGACTTTCTTGGCCATGTGGCCACTCCTTCTTTTTCATCGCGTGTGATGCGCGTCCCGCGCATCCAACGCCCGTCCCCCGGATCGCGATCCTTCGGGACATTTCCGCGTGGTCCGGTCCGGCGGCCGCGGCCCCCTCGCCTCCCACGAATGAACGGACCGTGCGGCCCGCGTCACGGCACCGGGAGGGTGCCGCCATCGCCAAGGCTTCCTATTGCTTGGAAACCTGGGTGAATTCCAGTTCGACCGGGGTTGCCCGGCCGAAGATCGAGACCGTCACCTTCAAGCGCTGGTTGTCCTCGTCGACCTCTTCGACCATGCCGTCGAAATCCTCGAACGGCCCGTCGTTGACCTTGACCTTCTCGCCGATCTCGAAGTGGATCAGCGTGCGCGGGGCTTCTTCGCCCTCGGCCACGCGGCCCAGGATCGCCTGCACCTCGGCGTCGCGCATCGGCATCGGACGGCCCTGCGGGCCCAGAAAACCGGTCACCCGGTTGATGCCGTTGATCAGGTGATAGCCCTCGTCCGACATTTCCATGTGCACCAGCACGTAGCCCGGCATGAACCGACGCTCGGTCGACACCTTCTTGCCCCGGCGCACCTCGATGACCTCTTCGGTCGGCACCAGAACTTCGTCGATCTGATCCTCGAGGCCCTGTTCGGCCACGGACGTCCTGATCTGTTCAGCGATCTTCTTCTCAAAATTCGAGAGAACGCTTACCGAGTACCACCGTTTCGCCATGCTGCCTTGACACCTCAGATCCGTCGCATTCACCCCTGCCCCAAAGCCCGTCGCCATAAACGAAAAGCGGCGCGCAACTCGATTCGCGGCGCGCCTTTTGGGGAGAGTGGGCTGCGTCTAACGCTCCGACCCTTGGGTTGCAAGAGCTAAGGGCGGGACCGTGCGGCCCCGCCCCCGGACGTCCACCGTCAATTGGTCGTCGTGCGGCGCGGCCGGTGCCAGAGCCGCCCGCCGCTGGCGATCGGCCCGGAGGAGAACGGATCGTCCGGCTCGGACCGGGTCTGGGGCGCGTGGCGCGACATGCCAGACCCGCCGGGCGCCTGCGCACCGGACCCGGCGGCGTACCCGGCCTGGCGGGCGCGGATGCGGTCGATCGGGCTGCCCGGCGCGATGTTCTGCGACATGACCGGCGCCTGCTGCGGGGCCGCGTGGATCGGCCCGGCGGCCGTGGCGAGGCCCGGATCCCCCCGACCCTCTTCCCGGCGCATCAGCACGGTGAACACCCGCTTGATGATCCCGAAGAGCGCGATCAGCCCGGCAAAGACCCAAGACATGGCGCCGGCACTCGCACTTTGCCGCTGGGCCTGCGCGAGCCCTGCCTCCCGCCCGTCGAGGAACGGCTCAAGGAAGAACGGATTGCTGGCCACCGGGTGGCCACGCTCGCTCATGACGTCGCGGACATGGCTGATACCGGCGCTGGAGGTATCGAGCAGCCCCTCCAGCTTGACGATCGGCCCGAGCGCACCCATGCCGACCATGCGCTCGGTCATCCAGTCGAGCGTCTCTTGCCGCTGGTTCCATGGCACGACGAAGAAGCCGCGGGCCCGGTCCGGCATTCTGACCGCCTCCGGCGCCACCAGAACGAACATCGCGCGCCGGGCGGTGGGGATGCCGTTGGTCCGGGTCACCAGCTCGGTGTTCTGGTCGACGACGATCTGGGCACGAAGTGCCACCTCGTTCAGCTCACGCGGGACGGCGATGGTGCCGGCGCTCATGTTGGTGGGAGTGGGCGGCGGGGAAGCCAGCGCCGCCTCGGCCAGCGCGGCGTCGGCGCGGCCGTGGTCCTGAAGGTTCGATCCTGCCCACACCACGAGGGCGGCGAGCCCGAAATAGCTCCACCACGGCAATCTCAACAACAACACAAGCAAGTTCATAACCCGGTCCCTCTGTAGGATATGGGGTCATTTCACAGTCGGAATTCGGCAAGAACGTGGCGAAACCGCGAAAGTCTCGGGCGAGGTTTCAGGACCCGAAGATATTCAGCACACCCTGAAGGCCGGACCGTATCGCGAGATCGACAAGGAAGAAGAAGACCGCCGTGACGGCGGCAAGCAGGAACACCATGATGGTGGTCAGCGTGACCTCGCGCCGCGTTGGCCAGACAACCTTGGCAACTTCGGCGCGGACCTGACTGACGAACTGGGCTGGGTTGGCACGGGCCATCGGGCATCCTCTCCTGCAACGGCCGTCAGATACGTCGCCTGCGCGGCTGTTTCAACCCCAATGCATCATGGCCGGATCAGCCGCACACGCGGCATCGCGGCCAGCCGCTGCCATTGTGCCGCGTAATACTCCGCGGCCAGCGCCTCCAGCTCGCCGTCGAAGGGCCGCAGCCGGGGGTGCCCGGCGCTGATCGGAAACCGCTTTCGCGCGGCTTCGGCGGCGGTGGCCCGCGCCTTGCCCACGGGCGCCTCCAGCGCGGCGGCGGCCGCCGGGGCCGACAGGCCCTCGTGCAGCGGCTTGTGCGAAAACCAGAACGGCCGCGCGATTCGCGCCCCGGCCAGACCGTCGGCGGCTTGGAACGCGACCTCGGGGTAATCCTCCTTGCGCCAGACGACGACCTCGCCCACGCGCGGCACGGTCAAAAGCCGCCGGACCAGATCGCACCAGTCGACCGCATGCGGCGGGATGCGCGCGACGAACCGCTCGAACCCCTTGCCGAACCCGCCCAGCAGCGATTGCGAATAGGCCGAGACCAGATAGCTCGCCGGCTCCCGGATCGTCAGGAACAGGGTCAGCGGAAGCGGGGCCACGCCCATCGCCAGCGTCGCCACCCGCGCCTCCGCCTCGGGATAGAGAGAGGCCGCGTGCTGACCTGAGGCGCCTGACATCTGACCCATGACGTTTTCTTCGCTGATCACCAGCCGGGGCCGCCCCTCGGCCATCTCCGACAAAAGCCCGGGCGACCAGCTGTCGCGCAGCTTGCGCAGTTTGTAGGAAATCCCCAGCCGCTCGGGCAGCTTCGGCCCGTGACGCAATTCCAGCGGTGTATAGAGCGTCGCCCCTGCCCTCTCGAACCCGCGGCGGCCACGGCGCAGCGCCTGCTGGAAATGGGTGGTGGCGGTCTTGTGCGCCCCGACATGCAGGACCACCCGTTCGGGCCATCCGTCCGGACGGTCCGATTCCCCGGTGATCTTGCTGGTCGGGTCGGGCCTGGCAGGGGCAGGGGGACTCGAACCCACGACCCTCGGTTTTGGAGACCGATGCTCTACCAACTGAGCTATACCCCTATGGCCGGGTTGCCGGATAGCGCGTTGCGAAGGGCCACGCAAGAGGCTGCGTTGCCGGTCCGCGCACGGCTGCCCTTGCGGCCCGGTCCGGAATACGGTCCTTGGCACCGGACCGACGGAGGGGACATGGCACGGACGCTGCGCAAACGGCTGGAGAAATCGACGCTTCTCGCGGGGGCGCTCGGGCGCCTCGTCGCCGGATACCTGCGGTTCTGCGCCGTGACCACGCGGTGGCAGGCGCAGGGCCTCGACGACCTGAAGGCGGCGACCGCGCAGGGGCCGGTGATCGTGGTCATGTGGCATTCCAGGCTGATGCTTGGCCAGTACCACGTGCCGCGCCATGTGCGCCGCGTCGTCTCGCTGCGCGAATCCTCCGTCGTCGGGCGGGTGGCGGCGGTGGTGCAGTCGCGGCTGGGCCTTGGTCCGGTGGCGATGACCGACGGCGCGTCGAATCGCGGCGCATCGCGGTCGGTGCTGCGGGCCCTGCGCACGGGGTCGAGCCTCGGGCTGACGGCGGACGGCCCGCTGGGCCCGGCGCTGGAGATGAAGGCGGCCCCGCTGGACTGGGCGCGAACCACGGGCGTTCCGCTGTTCCTCTTCGCCTATGCCACGAAGCGTCAGAGGCGGGCCGACAGCTGGGACAGGCTGCTGCTGCCCCTGCCCTTCACCCGCGGCAGCTACGGCTTTCAACGCTGGGAGCTGCCGGTCGGACGGCGGGCCTCGGAGGTGGAGCTGACGGCCGCGCGGGACGCCCTCGCCCGGGCCCTGACGACACACCAGCATGACATCGACCGGCTGACCGGCCTGCCGCCCGGCCCCTAGAGGCGGGCCACCGACAAACCCTGGCACAAGAAAAAGGGCGCCCCGCGAGGAGCAAGCCCCTTACCAAAGGTGTTGTAGATCGCGCGTCGCCTCGGCGGCGCGCTTTCTCGTTCATTCGCCGACGATCTCCCGCTCGTAAATCCGGCCTTTTGCCAAG
>NZ_FWFZ01000084.1 GCF_900172355.1 Roseisalinus antarcticus
CCGAGCCGCCGCGGATGTCATCATCCCCGTCGTCGCCCCGCAGCGTGTTGGTCCCGTTCTTCACCAGAAGGTCGTCGTCGCCCTTCCAGCCCCTTAGATCATCATTTCCTGAATAACCCGTTACCCGGTCATTGCCCGAACCACCCGAGCCGACATCATTTCCGTTGCCGCCGTTAACGTCATCGTCACCAGTGCCGCCGTATATGGTGTCGTCGTCGTTGCCGCCGATGATGAAATCGCGGCCCGAGCCGCCGTCGATGACGTCGTTGCCATCGTCGCCGCGCAGGGTGTTGTTGCCGCTGATGGCGTAGATCTCGTCATCGCCCTTCCAGCCGCGGAAGGTGTCGTTGCCCGTGCCGGTGACGATGATGTCGTCGCCGGACCCGCCGGAGCCATGGTCATTCCCGCTGCGCCCCTCCAGCCGGTCGTTGCCCGCGCCGCCGTAGAGCGCGTCATCGTCGGCGCCGCCGTCGAGGAGGTCGTCATCAGCGCCGCCATCGAGCGTGTCGTTGCCCGTCTCACCGTTCAGGGTGTCGTCATTCTCTTGCCCGAACATCAGGTCGTCGTCGTTTCCGCCCCAAAGCTGATCCACGCCCGTGCCGCCAAAGAGCGTGTCGTCGCCAGAGCCGCCGATCAGCGCATCCGCGTTGTCATCACCCTCCAGCCGGTCGTTGCCAATGCCGCCCCAGAGCGTGTCGAGTCCCGCGCCACCAGACATGCTGTCGTCGCCGACATCGCCGGACAGCACGTCGTTGCCGTCGTCTCCGACAAGCGTGTCCGTGCCGTCTCCGCCGAACAACACATCTTCGTCGTCGCCGCCATAGAGGGTGTCGTCATCGGCCCCGCCGGCAAGGGTGTCATTGCCCGAATCGCCGTAGAGCAGATCGTTGTTCTCGTCCCCGTCGAGCACGTCATCGCCGGTCCCGCCGATGACGATGTCGTCCCCCAGGCCGCCCGCCAGGGTGTCGTTGCCGGAGTTGCCACCGATATTGTCCCGGCCGGTCCCGCCCGCGATCGAGTCGTCGCCAAGGTTTCCGATCAGCAGGTCGTTGTCCGCGCCGCCCTCAAGCGTATCGTTGCCGTCGCCGCCATAAAGACTGTCGTCCCCTATCCCGCCGGACAGGACATCGTCATTGTCGTCACCGTTCAGGGTGTCGTTGCCGGCCCCGCCGTTCAGGCTGTCGTCGTCGCCGCCGCCAAAAAGCTCATCATTGCCGGCGTCGCCCTCGAGCGTATCGCGCCCGTCGCCAGCGTAGGCCGTATCGGACCCGTCGCCGCCAAAGACGGTGTCCGCACCCGGTCCCGCGATGACGAAGTCGTTCTGTGCGCCGCCGAACAGGGTGTCGTTGCCGTCGTCGCCCTGAAGGTCATCATTGCCGTCACCTCCGCGAACGATGTCATTCCCGCGTCCCCCGAACATGGTGTCGTCATCGGCGCCGCCGAAGAGGTCGTCATCGTCATCGCCGCCGATGAGCCTGTCCTTGCCAACATCCCCGAAGAGCGTATCGTTGCCGGCGCCGCCATAGAGAACGTCCGCGTCGAACAGGGATGTGTCGGGCTCGTCGACCGATACATTCAGCCGGTAGGTCTCGCCCGCGGGGATCTCGCCGGTCGGACCAAGGGGGCACTGATCTGTGATGGCCCCGACGAGAACGTAGTAGCGTCCGCCTTCCTCGAACGTGTGTCGCAGGAAGGCGTCCAGAAGGCTGGCGCTGCCGGGATCGAGCTCGGCCTGGTCGTTGTTCCGGGCCAGCACCCGGCCGGTCCCGTCGACGATCACCAGCTCGCTGTCAAAGCCGGCAGAGTCGATGTCCAGCGTCACGGTGGTGCCCCGCGCCGTGATGTTCAGAACATAGAAATCGACCTGTGGCACCGTACTCGAGATCGCGCCGATCGAGCTGTGGGGCACCGTCGCGCTGTCCGTGACCTCGCCGTTGACCCCAAGACGGAAGGTGGCCGAGATGTCGATCGCGGTCGCAGCCGACCCGTTGCTGTCGTCCGCTGTCTTGGTCAACCCACCTGTGGCGGCGAAAGCGATGCCGGGATAGACGAAGGTGCCTGTCCCGTCCTCACGATCGCCATGAATCGTGTCATTGCCCGCCTCGCCAAGGATCGTGTCGGACCCGCCAAGACCCGCGATCAGGTTGTTCTGCGCGTTGCCCTGCACGACATCGTCGCCCGGGGTGGCTGGAAAGGCGCCGGGAAAGACGGTGAATTCACCCCAGTAGGAAAGGCCCGACTCCCTGGCAATATCCCTGACGGATTCGACTGTGCCGTCCCCCAGTAAGCGGTAGGGCTGGTACCCGTAAGGACCTGACGCGTTGAAATAGAGCGCCCCGTTGAATTCTGTGAAGTCGCTTGGAGTGGAATCGATACTCCCCGGTTTGATATCCTCGATCAGTTCGACCTCGCCATCCCCGAGTATGCCGTAAAGCTCGTCGCCGTCAGGACCTGTTGCGCTGAAATAAAGCGCACCGTCGAACTCGGTGAAGCCCTCTGGATTCGAATCGCCCGCCCCCGGATTGATGTCCGCGGTCAACTCAACCGTGCCATCCTCCAGCACACGATAAAGCTCGCGTCCGTTTGGCCCGGTCGCCGCAAAATAAAGCGCCCCTTTGAATTCCGTAAAGCCCGACGGATCGGAACTGACCGGAACGGCCGGATCGGTCTGTGGATTGATATCCGCGACCAACTCGACCGTGCCATCCCCGAGCAGACGGTAGAGTTCATTGTCCAGGTCCCGATCGACAGCCGAGAAGTAGAGTGCCCCGTTGAACTCTGTCAGGCCTTTTGGGACGGACCCCGAGGACGAGCCGTTGATATCCTCGAGTTGTTCGACAGCCCCACCTGCGAGCACGCGGTAAAGCTCCAGCCCACCGGACCCGGTCTCATCGAAATAGAGGGCTCCGTTGAACTCCGTGAGGACCGCGGAAGTGAAATTGCGCGGCGGGCCCGGAGGGATGTCAAATGCCAACTCGACATTTCCATTCTCCAGCACCCGGTAAAGGTCGCGTCCGGAGGGCCCGGTCGCGATAAAATAGAGCGCCCCGTTGAAGTCGGTAAAACCAAGCGGGTTGGAACCGTCAGGCCCGGTATTGATATCCTGAACGAGCTCAACGATGCCATTCCCCGTCAATCGGTAGAGCTCTGCTCCCTGCGGGCCCACCGCATTGAAATAGAGCGCCCCGTTAAACGCGACAAGGTCAGTCGGATATGAGCTGAAACCTGACGGATTGATGTCTGAAACCAATTGGACCGTATCGTCCCCCAGCACCCGGTAGAGTTCAACACCATAGTCGGTATTATACGCGGTGAAATAGAACATTCCCTTGAACTCGGTGAAGGTCCCGGGAGAGGAGCTGAATATTCCTTTGTCGATATCTGCGGCCTGTTCTACGGTGTCATCCCCCCGCAGACGGTAAAGCTCGTAGCCGTCTGCCCCGGTCGCCGAGAAATAGAGAACGGAATCGGGTGACCGGGTTTCGACCAGCACGGTGCCTGTCACCTGCGTGGCGCCCGGCCGGTCGACGGTATAGGTGAACGTGCTGCCGCCCAGTTCACTGCCCGTGCCGCTGACATAGCGCAGGCCCAGCAGCTGCCCGGCCGTCAGTGTCTGGCCGACCAGCAGGTCACGGCCGATCGCTGTCTGGACATCGCCGATATCCGGCAGCCCGGTCACGGTGATCGTGGCCCCCGACAGGTCGAACGGGGTGCCGATCCCCATCTCCAGCGTGCTGTCAGGCGCGGCGACGACGGCCTTCAGCCGGTCGGTCAGGGTATTGGTCATGTGGATGTCCTCTTCGAGGGTCGCCGCGCGGGGGCAGCATCAAGGCGCCGTGCGCCCTCGGAACGAAGGCAGGATCGTTGCCATCGAATCAGTGCAGTTCGATCGCTGAAGAAAGACGACCATACTCGGTTCAGCCTATACGAACGGAACGGCAAAGAACGAACATTCGTATGGCGGGCCGCAGATTGTGCGCATGCCGGCGGTCGGTCCGTCGCAGCCCATGCGTCCCTCGGCCGGACCCCATTCGTCCGTCCAATGTTGTCGCCGCCGCGCTTGCGCGTGACCTTGATGAGGATGTGTCGGCGCCACATTTCATCGAGCAATTCATCCAGCTTTTGCAAACAGGTATTGCGAGGACCGACGACCCATTGCTCGAGTTGAGGCTGTAGCGCCTGCATGGGAGATATGCCCAAAAGTTGGTGACGGCCATCATCAGGCGGCAGCGTGAAGTTGCTTGATACCGTCTTTGAAGACAATCCCTTGGATGACCTCGGGCAGACGGTTGGGCCCGGAGATCTTCCGCCACT
>NZ_FWFZ01000008.1 GCF_900172355.1 Roseisalinus antarcticus
GATCATGTTCGGACGCTTGAAAGACTGGAGGCGCGTCGCCACGCGCTATGACAGAAGTCCCAAGGTCTTCCTCTCGGCCATTGCTCTCGCCGCAACCGTGATCTTTTGGCTATGAGTCCTGAGCCTAGCATTTTGCGCGCCAGCACGCGCCGAGAGTTAACAAACCCGCCTGAGCCGCGCCGCCTTCCATCAAGTCCCCAACCGATAGGGTCGAAGGTTTTCAATGCGATTGGCCATTGCCTCTATCTCAATGTCGAGCGCGCGAAAAGCTGCGGCAAAACTTGAAATATCTTCCGCAACGTAGTTGTAATCTGGTTCCCCAAACGGCCACTTAGGTATTCTTGCGTGAGAAGGGCACAGCGCATAAGTCGCCACGATTGGTTGATCTTCTTGATAATAATCTGGCCCATCGGCCCGCGTTACATAGCCGTGCGCCAGATCGTTCCGACGTTCGGCCCATCCGCGATAGGCTGCGAGTAACGATGCAATCTCTTTACATATTTCGTTCGCCTCGTCCTGCTGGTCGCCGAACGCTGCGCCAAAGAAACCCTTGGACAAATCTGATAGCTCCTTTGCGCGCCGATGGACGTTGTTCAGCCCGCCAAACGCTTCGATTTCTGCCGACTCGAAAGAGTCGCGGTCATCGTCCAACAAAAGCGCACGGTGAAGCGCAGCGGTCACTGCGTTTACTCCCTCCCAGTCCGAAACGGCATGACCGAGTGCCGCGTAAAGAGGCTCCGCTTCCCGGTCGCCCGGTCGATTGGGAATAGCGCTGAATTCTGGGCGCGCCCAAGGTTCATGTCTGGCCACTACCCAAACTCCTTCAGCTTAGCTGCAACTATACTAAGTCGAGGTAGGGTGTCGCGCTACAGCCAAACCAAGCGATGTTGGCCGTGCCGATCCGCCTGACGGAGGCAGAGCAGTGCCCAGCACATCACCGTACCGCCAACCGTGACCTGACACGCGAAAGGGAAACACTCCATCGCGCCACAAGCTGTAGTGTATAAGGAGGGGTATAACGAGATGCGGCGACCTCGTATTTCTGTTTATTTTTAGATACTTACAGAGAATAGTGGCAGCCCGTAGGGGAATCGAACCCCTCTTTCCAGGTTGAAAACCTGGCGTCCTAACCGATAGACGAACGGGCCACGCTGCCGTGGACCGTCGTCTAGCCAAACCAATTTGCCGGTGCAAGAGGATTCGTGACGTTTTCTCACCCCTTTGCGAAGCGACAGCGGTAGGTGGAGCCCGTCAGGCCGGAGCGATGTCCTCGAGTTTGAGCTGGACGCTACGGCGGCCTCTCCAGGTGTTGATCTCGAGCCGGCCCGCGACGTGAAACCTCGCGCCGCCGTGGGCCATCAGAACTTGACCCATCGGGGTGTCCAGCGCTCCGAAGGCGATCGCCTCCAGCCGGGCGCCGAGCCCGTCCTTGAAGGCCACCTTGAGATGGCCGGTGCCGACTTCCTGTGCCCGTGCGACCGCCATGTCGGCGAAGGCGAACCGGGCACCGGGGGCGCCTTGGCCGAAGGGGCCGCAGGTCTCGAGGGCCTCGACGAGCTCGACCGTTGCGGCCCCAGGCATCAGCAAGCCGTCGACACGCAGGTCCGCGGGGCCGATGCTGCCGGCGCCCTGGCGGGCCAGAAGCTCGGCCAGGCGGGCCATCGCGGGCTCCAGCTGGTCGCGGGCCACCGTGAGCCCGGCGGCCATCTTGTGCCCGCCGCCCTTGAGCAACAGGCCCTCGGAGGCCAGGCGCTGGATCGCGGCGCCCAGGTCGATCCCGGCGACCGATCGGGCCGAGCCCTTGCCCTCGTCGCCGTCGAGCCCGATGACGACCGCTGGGCGGTTGGTGGCCTCCTTCAGCCGGGCGGCAACGATGCCGACAACCCCGGGGTGCCAGCCTTCTCCGGCGGCCCAGACCAGTGGCGTGTCGAGCCCGCGGGCCTCGGCCTGGGTGAGGGCGGCGTCGCGCACCGCCGCCTCGATGTCGCGCCGCTCGGTGTTAAGCGCATCGAGGCGTTCGGCGAGGGCGGCGGCCTCGTGCGGGTCGGCGGCGGCCAGCAGGCGGGCGCCGAGGTCGGCGGCGCCGATCCGCCCGCCCGCGTTGACCCGGGGGCCCAGGACATAGCCCAGGTGATAGGCGCTGGGGGCGGTATCCAGCCGGGCGACATCGGCCAGTGCTACGAGGCCAATGCGATGCCGGCGGGCCATCACGGCGAGCCCTTGGCGGACGAATGCGCGGTTGACGCCGACCAGCGGGGCGACATCTGCCACGGTGGCCAGCGCCACGAGATCGAGCATGGCGATCAGGTCAGGCCCCTTGGCGCCGGCCCCGCGGAGCTGTCGTCCGGCCTCGACCAGCATCAGGAACACGACCCCGGCGGCACAGAGATGGCCAAGATCACCGCTTTCGTCCTGCCGGTTGGGGTTCACGACGGCAAGCGCGGGAGGCAGGGTCTCGCCGCCCATGTGGTGGTCGAGGACAAGCACGTCGGCCGCTCGGGCGGCGGCGATGGCCTCGTGCGAGAGGGTCCCGCAATCGACGCAGACGATGAGGTCATGGGCCTCGGCCAGCGCGGCCATGGCCGGCGGGTTGGGGCCGTAGCCTTCGTCGATCCGGTCGGGAATGTATAGCGTGGCGCGGTGCCCCATCCTGGAGAGCCAGTCGAGCAGCAGCGCCGCGGAGGCGCCGCCGTCCACGTCGTAATCGGCGAAGATCGCGATGCGCTCTCGCTGTCGTACCGCCTTGAGGAAGCGTGCGGTCGCGGCCTCCATGTCGCGCAAGCTTCTTGGATCCGGCAGCAGATCCCGCACCAAGGGGGCGAGGTAAGCAGACGCCTCGTCCGGCGCCACCCCGATCCGGGCCAGCAGCCGGCAGAGCGGCGCGGCAAGACCCGTTGTCTGGGCGATGGCTTCGGCGGCGCGTTCCTGGCTGACGCCGGGGCCGACCCAGCGCCGTCCCGTCAAGGATCGCTCGACCTTGAGAAAGGCCTGCGAGGCGATATCTTGTAGCTCCAGCATGCAAGCACACTAGACCCGGCATTGGAGATTCGCCACGCTTTCCGCCTGGACCCCGATTATTCGCGAATAATCGGACAGAAAATTCGCGAATTTTCTGGGCCTCGACGCCATCGGAGCGTCTAGATTTCGACTGTTTCCAGCACTGCAGGCGTGCGGACGTCGATGTCGGGGAGGGCCGCGACGAGGGTGTCTGCGGATTGGGCGAGCAAGGGAAACGTCCCGTAGTGGCACGGGATCACCATCTTGAAATTGAAGAATGTCCTGGCTGCGAAGGCCGCCCCGTCCATGTCCATGGTGAAATGCCCCCCCGCGCAGAGGATCCCGATGTCGGGCGCATAGCGCCGGGCGATCAGCTCCATGTCCGACATCACGTCCGTGTCCCCCGAAACATAGATCGCGTGACCTTCTCCGCGGATCACGAAGCCGGCCTCCGAGCCAGCCGGCGGCGGATCCTCCAGGAAATCGAGCGATGACGAATGGAGCGCGTGGACCATGCTCACCGCGACATCGCCAAGCGCCAGCGTTCCGCCCTTGCCGAAGGCGATGGCCTTGCCGCCGGCCGGGCCGATCCACAATTCGGACAATTCGTGACAGCAGCAGATCGGCGCCCCGGTCTCCTCGGAGATGGCCAGGACCTCGCTCGCGTGGTCTCCGTGCCCATGGGTCAGCAGGATATGGGTCGCGCCCGCGATCGCGCCGGCCCGCTCGGCATCCGGAAACACCGGGTTGCCGTTCAGCCACGGGTCTATCAAAAGCACCTGATCGCCGATCTCGATCCGGAACGAGCCGTGTCCGAGCCATGTGATCTTCATCGTGTTCCTCCATGATGCTGTTTCCGCAACCCTAGCAGAGAATAGACGCACCGCCAGATGGACTGGACCCGACAGATCGACGCCTATTGCGAGCGGACTGATTTCACCTTCTGGTCCGAGCCGCTGAACGCGCTCACGAACGGGCTCTACCTGGCCGGCGCCATCCTGATGTTCGCCCGCACCCGCCGCGACGGCCTGCCGCTGGCCACCGCCCTGTCGGTCATGCTGGGCCTCATTGCCATCGGCTCCTTCCTGTTCCACACCACCGCCACCGCCTGGGCCTCGGCCGCCGATACCGCGCCCATCGGCATCTTCATCCTGATCTACCTTTTCGCCGTGAACCGGGACGTGCTGCGGATGCTGTGGTGGCGGGCGGGCTTCGCCACTGCGGGCTTTTTTCCGTACGCCGCCGTCGCCGTGCCGCTGCTGGACCGGATCGCCTTCCTGCGGATTTCGGATTTCTACTGGACCGTGCCGATCCTGCTGCTGGTCTATGCGCCGATCGTCGCCCGCCGCAACCGGGCCACCGCGGCCGGCTTCGTGGCGGGCGCGGCGCTCCTGTCCACGTCGATCTCGGTCCGCTCGCTGGACCTGATCCTCTGCGAGGTCTTCCCGCTCGGCACCCATTTCCTCTGGCACAGCCTCAACGCCGTCCTGCTGCCGATGATGATAGAGATCTACCGCCGCCACATGCTTGAAGGCGCCCAGCGGGCAGGGTAGAGGCAAGGCCGGTCAATCAGGGGAATTCCACATGTCCATCGACATCGAGACAGCCCGCAAGGTCGCGCATCTCGCCCGGATCAAGGTCGAGGACGACGCGCTGCCCGCGCTCGCCTCCGAGTTCAACACGATCCTGGGCTTCATCGAACAGCTGCAGGAGGTCGATGTCGACGGCATCGAGCCCATGGTCTCGGTCGAGCCCATGCGCCTCGCGCGCCGCGACGACGTGGTGACCGACGGCAACCAGCAGACCAAGGTCCTGTCCAACGCCCCCGACGCCCGCGAGGGCTTTTTCGCCGTGCCAAAGGTGGTCGAATGACGCTCAACACCCTGAAAATCGCCGATGCCCGCGACGCCCTGCGCAAGGGCGACGTGACCGCCGTGGAACTGACCGAGGCCTGCCTCGCCGCCATCGACGGGGCCTCCGCGCTGAACGCCTTCGCCCACAGGACGCCGGAGATCGCGATGGAGCGGGCGCGGGCGGCCGATCAGCGGATCAAGGCCGGCGATGCCCCCGATCTCTGCGGCATCCCCCTCGGCATCAAGGACCTGTTCTGCACCGAGGGCGTGGAGAGCCAGGCCGCCAGCCACATCCTCCACGACTTCAAGCCGGAATACGAATCCACCGTCTCGGCGCAATTGCGCGACGCGGGCGCGGTGATGCTGGGCAAGCTCAACATGGACGAGTTTGCCATGGGCAGCTCGAACGAGACCTCGACCTACGGGCCCGTCGTGAACCCCTGGAAGATCGACGACCGCAGCCTGACGCCCGGCGGCTCGTCGGGCGGGTCGGCCGCGGCCGTGGCTGCCGACCTCTGCCTTGGCGCGACAGGCACCGACACCGGCGGCTCGATCCGCCAGCCCGCCGCCTTCACCGGCATCACCGGGCTGAAGCCCACATACGGCCGCTGCTCGCGCTGGGGGATCATCGCCTTCGCCTCCTCGCTGGACCAGGCCGGACCGATGGCCCGCGACGTGCGCGATTGCGCCATCATGGCCCGCGCCATGTGCGGCCACGACCCCAAGGACAGCACCTCCGCCGACCTGCCCGTGCCCGATTTCGAGGCGATGCTGACCGGCGACATTCGCGGCAAGACCATCGGCATCCCCCGCGAATACCGCATGGACGGCATGCCGGACGAGATCGAGGCGCTCTGGGCCGAGGGCCGCGCCATGCTGGCCGATGCCGGGGCGAAGATCGTCGACATCTCGCTGCCGCACACGAAATACGCGCTGCCCGCCTACTACGTCATCGCCCCGGCCGAGGCCTCCTCCAACCTCGCCCGCTACGACGGGGTCCGCTATGGCCACCGCGCCAGGCTGGCCCAGGGTGACGGCATCGTCGAAATGTACGAGAAGACCCGCGCCGAGGGCTTCGGCGCCGAGGTCAAGCGCCGGGTCATGGTCGGCACCTACGTGCTGTCAGCGGGCTTCTATGACGCCTATTACAACCGCGCCCGCAAGGTCCGCACCCTGATCAAGCGCGACTTCGAGGAGGCCTTCGCCGCCGGTGTCGACGCGATCCTGACCCCCGCCACCCCGTCGCCGGCCTTCGGCCTGGGCGAGATGACGGATGCCGACCCGGTGCAGATGTATCTCAACGATGTCTTCACGGTGACGGTCAACCTTGCGGGCTTGCCTGGGATCGCGGTGCCCACGGGCCTCGACCGCCAGGGCCTGCCGCTGGGCCTGCAGCTGATCGGGCGGCCCTGGGACGAAGGCGATCTGCTCAATACCGCCTATGCGCTGGAACAGGCCGCAGGATTCGTTTCCAAACCGACAAAGTGGTGGTAAAGCGCGGGCTTTGATGACCTGCGATTGGACGCTGCGATGCGAGGTTTACTGACGACGGCCGGGGTGCTCGTCATGCTGGGCGCCTGTTCCCAGCCCGTGCCTGACAGCGGTCAGGGCGTGGGGTTCGGCGATTACGAGACCTATCAATCCGCGCCCGTGGCCACGCCGGCGCCGGGCGGGCAGGGGGCCGCGATCACCGCCGAGGAACTGGCGGCCGTCGGCATCGGCCCGCAGCCCAGCCGCGCGGCGGCAGGGACCGGGGCGGGGACTGGGTCCGGCACAGATGCGCCACTGTCGGCAACCGCCGGCGCGGCGCGGCCCATCGCGGGCCCCGGCACCTTGCCACTGGGGTTCCCACCCCAGCGCGATACCCTCGCCGAGGCCGGCCGTGCCGGCGCGGTCGAGGCCACGCCCGGCAACGCCGCCCCGGTGCTTGTGAACAATCCCGGCCTGTCCGACGAGCAGGACTTCGGCGCGGTCTCCGACCGCCGCAGCATCGAGGGCGACGCCCGCCGTCGCGCCGAGGCGGCGGCGGCCTACCAGGTGGTCGGCGGCGGGGTGCCCGAACGCAGCGGCGAGACCGGGCCGAACATCGTGGCCTATGCGCTGCAGACGACCAATGCCCGCGGCCAGCGCGTCTACCAGCGCTTCGCCCCCAGCCAGAGCCGGTTTCAGCGCAACTGCGCCGCCTACCGGACGCCGGACGAGGCACAGCGCGACTTCCTGACCCGCGGCGGGCCGGATACCGATCGGCTCGGCCTCGATCCCGACGGCGACGGCTTCGCCTGCGGCTGGGACCCGGCCCCGTTCCGCGCGGCGCGGGGAAGCTAGGCGCGGGGGTGGGCGTGTCGGCCCCGCCCGCGCTGTGGCACCCCTCGCCGAACTTCGGCCCCCGGCGCGACGGGGCCGCGCCGGACATGGTCGTGCTGCACTACACCGCCATGGCCAGCTGCGCGGCGGCCCGGGACCGCCTCTGTGCGCCTGAACACGCGGTCTCGAGCCATTACCTGGTGGACCGCGACGGCACGGTGATCCAGCTCGTGGACGAGGCACAGCGGGCCTGGCACGCAGGCGCAGGGGCCTGGGGGCCGGTGACGGACGTGAACTCGCGCTCCATTGGAATAGAGCTCGACAATTCCGGCGACATCCCCTTCGCCGCCCCCCTGATCGATGCGCTCCGCGCCCTGCTTGCGGATATCCTCGCCCGCCGCGGCATCCCGCCGGAGCGGGTAATCGGCCATTCCGACATGGCCCCGGGCCGCAAGCGCGACCCGGGCCCGCATTTCCCCTGGCAGAGCCTCGCCCGCGCGGGCCTCGCGGTCTGGCCGACGACGGCCGAACCCGACCCGGCCCCGCCGGCGGCGGCCTTCGTCGCGACACCCGAGCGCCAGGCCCGCCTGATGGCGGCGCTGACGACCTTCGGCTATCGCGGCAGCCAGGCGATGGTGGTCTTCGACGCCTTCCGCCAACGCTTCCGCCCCGGGGCAGGAGCTTTCGACGCGACCGACCTGCAGGTGGCCGAGGATCTCGCGGCCCGGTTCCCGGTCAAGCCGTCCTGATCTTCAACTTCATCTTGGCGCAAAAACTCCCGCCGGAGGCTCCCGCGGTTGACGCCCCGCACACGGGCGCATAGCAGGTCCTTGCGCGGATGGCTGGATGGCCGCTGGCGGGTTTCCCAGGAAACGCGTCGGAGGAAAGTCCGGACTCCAAGACGGCACGGTGCCGGGTAACGCCCGGCGGGGGCAACCCCAGGGATAGCGCCACAGAGAACAGACCGCCCCGGGCTCGCCCGGGGTAAGGGTGAAACGGTGGGGTAAGAGCCCACCGGGCGCCGGGCAACCGGGGCCGCATGGCAAGCCCCACCGGGAGCAATGCCGAATAGGGGCCTCGTGCCGGGTGCAAGCCCGGCAGGGACGCCTGACCCGAGAGGCCCGGGTAGGCAGCTGGAGGCGCGGGGGCAACCTCGCGCTCAGAGGAATGGTCATCCATCCGGGGGGCGACCCCCGGGGGACAGAATCCGGCTTACAGGTCGTCCGCGCAAATCTCCCGCCCCCTGGCCGGTGTGTGGACGCCTCCGGCGGGAGTTTTCCTGCCAAGATGAAGGGGCGGCGGTCCGCCCTTTGCATTTCATGGTGTGGCGTGGCGTCGACCTCCTCGTCGGCAAGCTGCCATGTCTCATCATGGCTCCCGAGGAAACCTCGGGGGAGCCTTCGACCGTTGAGGTCGGCCTGGTGGGATGGAGCTGCCAACCGAATGAGGCCCCGCGCCTCGGGCGGCTCAGCTGTCCGGTATCCAATCCGGTTGGGTCGCGCAGGAAACGACGTCTTCTCCGACACGATCCCAATGAGGTTTGTCACGTTCGAATATGACAACCTCGACGTCCAGCCCCGTCGCCTGGTCCATGGTGCCAAGCGACAGTGTCAGATGATCCGGCGACCGCGTGTTCTTCCCGTAAATCGGGCTCCCACAATTGACGCAAAAAGCCCTGGTCACTTCGGACCCACGATCGGACACGTAGCGGAATTCGCCCAGTTTTCCCGTCACGGCGACTTGGGAAGCACGGAACATGGCACCTACGGTATGGCCCGTCCCGCTCAGTCGCCGACACTCTTCGCAATGGCATTGAGCAACGATGACGGGCGAGCGATCGGCAGTATACGTGACTGCGCCGCAAAGGCATTTACCGGCAATACTCATCATGCGCCCGACATTTTGGCGCCATCGGCGTTGCACAACCAGAATGGGTGCGGACGCCTGTTCATGCTCCGGAATGGGTGTTGCTTCCGTTCGGGGCGCGACGCGGTCATCGTGTTCCGTCTCCCGGCATCACGCACCCGCATCATCAAGAAAACGGGCTGGCTGTCGGACGGGAAGGTCCGGCCGGGGGCCTCGGCTAGCCATTGGCACAGAGGGGACGGGTGGGCCGAAATCGGGCGAATCCGGTTGACAGTGGGGCCGTCTGGCTTAAAAGGCGGGCTTCAACGGATTTCACGTGGGCCAATGGCCTGCGGAGCAGGAGCTGGACCATGGCGAAGCCGACCACCATCAAGATCCGCCTGAACTCCACCGCGGGGACCGGGCATTTCTACGTCACCAAGAAGAACGCGCGCACGATGACCGAGAAGATGGCCGTACGGAAGTACGACCCGGTCGCGCGCAAGCATGTCGAGTACAAGGAAGGCAAGATCAAGTAATCTGCCTTTCGGGACGGACGAAACGGGGCCGCGCTGACCACAGCGCGGCCCCGTTTTCTTTTTCATCTTCTTTTTCATCGCGAGCTTTTCATCGGGGGGAGAGGGCGGTCATGTTCGTTGTCCGGCAGGCGCGGCGCTCTGACCTGGCGCCACTCGATGCGCTTTTCGCGCGGGCCTATCCGCGGCTGCTGCGCGCGGATTATCCGCCATCGGTCCTGGTGACCGCGATCCCCCTCATCGCGCGGGCGCAGCCGGCCCTGCTGGCCTCGGGCAGCTACTACGTGGCCGAGGAGGCGGGGCGCCTGCTGGGCGCGGGTGGCTGGACCGCCAGGGGCCCGGGCGCCGGCGGCACCGCGCCGGGGGTTGCGCATGTGCGCCACATGGTGACCGACGACCGGGAGCTGCGCCGCGGCATCGGCCGCGCCATCCTCGAGACCGCCTTCGATGCGGCCCGGGCGACCGGGGTGACCGGGCTCCATTGCCACTCCACCCGCACGGCCGAGGCATTCTATGCCGCCATGGGCTTTGCCCGCATCGGGCCCGCGATGGTGCCGCTCGCCCCCGGCATCGCCTTTCCGGCGATCGAGATGTGGCGGCCGCTCTGACCCGGCCCCTTGCGCCCCGGGGGCGTCTTACCAGCGGGCGGTGGTGACGGACCAGCCGCGGGCCTCGCGCCGGTCGAGTTGGGCCATCAGGATCCTCAGGATCTCTTCGACATCCACCTCGACCGATTGCAGGTTCTGGCGGTTGTCATGCAGGGATTTCTGCGCCGGGTTCCCGCCCGCGGGCCGGCCCAGCACGACCTCGGGGTTGCGGTAGACGCCGCCCAGAGGCTCGCCCGGCACCCGGCAGAGGTTGACGTGGTCGCTCCAGGATTCGGAGGCATAGATCACCCCCTCGACCTCGGTGAACCAGCCGATCTTGTGTTGCGTCGTCCCCAGCGGCGCCACATAGGCATCGGCCCATTGCGCGGTCGAGATCGCCTCGTTCAGCGTCAGCCCGCTGACCGAGGCGACGGCGCCGGCGGGCCCCGCCGCGATCAGCCGGTCGATCAGGCCGTTCACCGCCTCGATATACCCCGTCCAGCGATGGCTGATCCGGTCGGTGCCCGAGGGATAGCTGAACCCGTCGAGCAGGAACCGCGCCTCGGGCCAGCGGGCGCGGACCGCTTCCATGATCCTCAGGAAGCCGTCGAACTGACCTGTCCAGTCCTTGTCGTTCGCCCTCGCCCCCAGCCAGACCACCGGCCCGCGCCCGTCGAGGCCGGCGCGGATCTCGCGCACGCGGGGGGTCTTCTGCGCGTCCACATCGGACAGCCAGTTGATCCGTCGCAGCAGGCTCTCGGTCACGAATTTCGAGCCGAGGTTCACCAGGATATCCGTCTGTGGCACCAGATCGTGCCGGTTCACACCCCGGTTGGGCAGCTTTTCCACCGTGCAATCTGCTAGCTCCGGAAACAGCGTCTCGACCGGGCCGAAGAACTCGGTGCCATAGAACCGCAGGACCTCGGGCAGGTTCAGGTCCGGATCGGATATGGCACGCTCCAGCCCCGGAAGGCTCTCCCAGATCTGGTGGGCGAAATTCTCGGTCCCGGCAACGCAGGCGATCACCCGTTTGCGGCCGTAACCCTGCGCCCGCGCCGGCAGCCGGCCCTGGCGGATGCGCCGTTCGAGGGCGGCGGCCAGGGTCCGCGCCACGTTGGTGGGTTTCATCGCGTATTGCAGGGACTTGCCGAGGCTGATCAGGATGCCCTGGCCCGGCAGAACCGCGCCCACAAGGCGCCCGCTGCGCCCCCCGGTCACCAGCAGCCAGGGGCAGGGCCGGTCGAACTGATAGACCACGCGGTCGAAGCTCAGCAGGCAATCGGTGTAGCGGATCCGGGGCACCCCCTCGAGCGGCAGGGCCAGGTCCCCGCGGCGCAGGATGCTGTCGTGCAGCGCGAACGGGTTGGCCCTGCTCCAGCCCTGCCAGCGCGACAGCCCCATCGCCGCCTTGAGCGGCCCGATCATCCGGCCGAGCCCCCGGCGTTTCCAGGGCAGGCGCAGGTCCCTGGTGGTGCGTATGTCGCGGACCGGACGCTCCACGATCATGTAGGTCTCGTAATCCTCCTCCCGCAGGGCCTCCAGCGCCTCCAGGTCGGCATCGGCGATCGGGCCGCCATCGCAGAACGCGGCCCAGGCCCGCGAGATCAGCGCATGGGTCGGGGTGGCGCGATAGCGGGCGGTCTGGTCAGGCAGCAGCTCCTCGATGATCACGTCGTCCGGCTGCGTCAGCCCCATCACCAGCGAGGGCGCCAGCGTTTCGATCCGCCGCTGCAGGGCCAGCAGGAACTCCTGCGCCCAATCGCGCCCGTGGGTCTTGAGAATCGGCGCGGTGATCCGCAGCACCAGGTTGTAGCGGGCGGGGATCGCGGCGATGATCGTATGGGCGAGGTTCAGCCGCATCTCGTCGCTCAGCTTGGCCTGGTCGAGGCCGTCATAAAGATGGACCAGCCGCCAGGTCTCGAACACCAGCTCGCCGCTGCGGATGCCGGAAAGCAACCTTGCGGCCTCGTCCTGCCGGTCCGCCGTGATCGCGTCCACGAGCCCGCTGCGGATCGTCTCTCTGGTCATCGGGCGTTGCGTCAAGCTCTGTCCTCCGCGCGTCTGTCGCGGTCGCCGGTCCCGAGGGGCTGGCCGGACGGGCCCGGTTGCCACGGGCATCTGCGGAGCCTGCGGTCGACGCGAAGCGCCTGTTGCCATAGCGGCGCGTCAAAGCCAACCCGCTAAAGCGTGCCAGCGCTGTCTGACCTGTCTATCTGTTGCGTTGCGGTGGTACCGACACCCCGGCTCGAACGGGGGACCTCTTGATCCACAATCAAGCGCTCTAACCTACTGAGCTATGCCGGCCCTGACAGAGGCCTTGAAAAGCCGCCCGCGCGGGCAGGCTATGCCAGATCACGGCGGGCCGTGCAACCCGGGAACGTCACGGCGGGCGGCGGATCGTGGGGCCCCGCCGGGCCTGAGCCGTGCGGTCACAGGTCGATCTCCCAGCTCTGCTCGATCAGGTCCACGCCGAAGGACCGCACCGGGTGGCTGTCGACCAGCCGCCAGCCGAACTTGGCATAGAGCGCACAGGCTGCGCGGTGGCTCTCGTGGGTCCAGAGCTCGATCCGGGTGTAGCCCGCGATCCGCGCGAACGACATGCAGCGGTCAAGCAACCTGTGCCCCAGGCCTTGCCCCCGCGCCTCCGGCAGGATCAGGAACAGCCGCAGCCGGGCCGAGGCCGGGTCCTTGCCCTTGGTGCAGGACACCGATCCGATCCGCGCACCGTCCTGCTCGGCGATCCAGCCGGCCTCTCGCGCGGGGTCGTGCCCGGCGACGAAATCCGCGATGATCCCGGCGACCAGCGGGCCGAAGGTGCCGTCGAATCCCTCGTCCAGGGCGTAAAGCTCCGCATGGCGTGTGACCAGCCACTCGGTGTCGTCAGGATCGAAGGGCCGCAGGGTGATCTTTTCCATGGCTTATCCTCGCGCCGGCCCCCTTGCCAATCAAGCCCCTTGACGCGATATGACCCCGATCACTGGAAAGGGCAGGCCATGGGCATCGACACGGAAAGCGACATCGAGGCGAACATTCAGATCGGCCCCACCGACAAGGGCATGGTGCGGATTTTTGTCGAGGCCGCCGGCGGTCTCGAGATCCCGATGGATTTCGACCCCGAAGAGGCCGAGGAAATCGCCGAGGAAATCCAGGCCGCCGCCAAGGCCGCCCGCAGGCTGGGCCGCAAGAAGGGCTGACCGGCCCGGCCGGCCACAACGGTTGGTCCCGAGGTCCGACAGGATCACCCCCAGGACAGCCGCGCACCCGGATCGCGCACCTGCTGCGCCCGCAGGGCCGCGTGGCGCGCGAATTTCGCCACCATCGCCTTGCGCCGCGCCGGCGCCAGCTTCTCCTCCGGCGCCATCCGCACGATCTCCGCGTCATAGCCGTCGGCCAGGATCAACCCGGTCCCCTCAGGCAGAAGCTCGACCGGAAAGGACTCGTCCACCGCCCAGAAGAACCGGTCGCAATAGGGCAGGTAGCCCTGCCATTTCTGATCGGCCTGGAAATCCGCGCGGGAGGATTTGCACTCCACCACCCAGATCTCCCCCTTGCGCCCCAGCGCCATCACGTCGACGCGCAGCCCCCGCTCCGGCACAAGCTCCTCCACGCTCACGAAATCGAGGCTCAGCAGGTGCCGGCACACCCCCCGGGCCAATACCTGCCCGGGTTTCAGCTCCACCGTGAAGAGATCATCCGCCATGGTTGAAATATGAACAAAGAAGGAACATCTGTAAATCCCCCTCATCTTGGCGAGAAAACTCCCGCCGGAGGCTCCGCCGCTGGCCGCCGGCCGCGCCCCTCCCATGAAAGTCCGTCCCCGGCAACGCTCACCCCTGCCACGATTTCTCGATGCCGCCCCTTGCTCAAGCGGGGGCATGGGCCTACGTCTTTCGGTGGCGGGCTTCTGCTCTTCTCGTGACATGGGATAATTCCAGTGGCCTTAAGCAAATCCGAGGGAGCTGGCTCTGTCCGGGCCCTGGTCCGGTTACCTGGCGCCCACCTGTACATACAGGTCCTCGGGAATTCATACCCCCACGGCTGCAGCGGTTCCCGCCACTTCGACCCCGCCCGCACGGGCGACTGCGCCGCCAGACGGGCGCAGCCCCTTTGCCGGGCCTAGACCCGCGCCACAAGCGCCAACAGGCCGATCCCCGAGGACAGGAAGTTGATGCCCAGCATAAGCCCCAGCGCCCAGAGCGCGGTGCCCGGCAGCCCGAGGACCAGCAACAGACCCAGCGCCAGCGAGGCCGCGCCGGAAAACGCCATCCAGCCCCAGCCCTGCGCCCCTTCGCGGTGGCCGAAGGCGATGGCCAGCTCCGCGACCCCCTGCAGGGCAAAAAGGATCCCCACCAGCGCCGTCAACCCCACAAGCCCGGTCAGCGGGAAGAACGCGAGGTAGACGCCCAGCGCGAGTTGCAGCACGCCGATCCCCCCCGACAGCAGCGCCCCTTTCCAGGACCGCGACTGGAACGCGTGCCAGAGAACCGCCGCGCCCACGATCAGCAGGAACCAGCCGAACAGGGCCTTGGCCGAGATCGAGGCCACCAGCGGAAAGAGGATTGCCAGCGTGCCCGCGACCAGCAGCCCCACGCCGATCCAGCGCAGTCGGGTCCGGTTCTCGCGGATGTTGTCAACAAGGTCCTGCGGAATGCGGGGGTCTGTCATCGCGGTCTCCGTCTTTGCTGTTGCCTGACGGCCTGACCCGGCAGGTCAGTGCAGTGAGGCGCAGGGCAGGGCATGTGCAGCGCTCAGCGGGCCCGGCCGGGCGCCTCGGTGATCCGGATCGGGACGGCCAGCCGCTCGGCCACGGGCTCCGGCGGGCCGCTGTCATCGCTCGGCGGCTCGGCCATGGCCATCACGGCGATGCCGAACTGCACTCCAGCGAAGACAATCCCGTTGAAGATCCAAAGCAATCCGACCGCGAGCCACCCGCCCGGGGCGGACATCACCAGGTGGCGCAGGTTGGCCACGTCGGCCCAGAGGATCAGCACCACGAAAATCGCCGCGGCGCCGAAGCCGATCAGGCAACTGCGCACATAAAGGCGCACAAGGCTGGGAAGATGCACAAGGCTGGGAAGACGCACAAGGCTGGGGGTCGGTGTCATCGCTACTCTCCGTTATCGCTACTTTACCGCAATCGCGGCCCCGGCTCCAGCATACCGCCACCGCCTGTGGCGGAGCGCCGCGCACAGGGGCCCCGGGATGGCCGGCAGCGCGGGCTCGGTGAGGCGCCAGGCCGCTTCCCTCGCCGGGTCGCGGCGCAGAGGGCCGCCGATCCGACGGCGCACGGGGGGGGGCCGATCCGACGGGCCGGTGGCTCAGAACGCCTCCGGACGTGCCTCGCGGGCCATGTGGTCGAGCACCGCGTTGACGAAGGACGGCTCCTTGCCATCGGGAAAGAAGGCCCGCGCCACGTCCACGAACTCGACGATCACCACCTTGGGCGGGGTCTGGTCGCCCAGCATCTCGGCGCCCGCGGCGCGGAACAGGGCCCGCAGGGTCGGGTCGATCCGGGCGATGGGCCACTTGGCCACCAGCGCCCGATCGGTCATCTGGTCGATCTTCGCCTGGGCATCGACCGCCCCCTCGCAGATCGCGCGGAAGGTGTCGACGTCGCCCTCGGCCATCTCGACCTCGTCGTAGGTCGCGCCAAAGCGAAAATCCTCGAACTCGCGCATCACCCGGTCGACCGAGGAATCCGATTGCTCCATCTGGAACAGGGCCTGAACGGCATAGAGCCGTGCGGCAGAGCGCATCTTGCGCCGCTGGTTGCCGGAAATGCCTGCGGTCTGGGTCATGCCGAGGCCGGCCCGTCGCCGTCGCCGGCCATCTGGACGTCGCGGGCAAAGCCCACGCCCTTGCGCGCCCCGCCCCATTTCCGGGCGAGCGCGACCAGGTGAAGGGCCGCGGCGGCCGCCCCGCCGCCCTTGTTCATCCGGGCGGGGTCGGCGCGGACGGCGGCCTGCTCGTGGTTCTCGACCGTCAGGATCCCGTTGCCGATGCAATGGCCCGACAGGCCCAGCAGGGTCAGTGCGCGCGAGGAATCGTTGCACACGGTGTCGTAGTGGCTGGTCTCGCCCCGGATGACGCAGCCGAGCGCCACGTAGCCGTCGAAATTCGACAACCGCCCGGCGATGCCCACGGTGGTGGGAATCTCGAGCGCCCCGGGCACTTCGACGATCTCCCAGGTCGCGCCGGCCTGCTCCAGCGTGGCGGTCGCCCCGGCGATCAGCCCGTCGGCGATGTCGCGGTAGAACGGGGCGACCACGAGCAGCACCTTCACGGGGTCGTCGAAGGTCGGAAGGTCGAGTTCGGTATGAGACGCGCCAGCCATCAGCCAAGCTCCGATATCTTGCGGGTGCCCACGATTTCCAGGCCATAGGCCTCGAGGCCCACCACCTTGGGCCGGGGTGAATTCGTCAAGAGGGTGATTTGCGACAGGCCGAGCGAGGACAGGATCTGCGCCCCCAGCCCGTATTGCCGCAGGGTCTGGGGCGATGAATCATCATCGAGCGTCAGTTTCATCGATGTGTCCCGCAGCAGGACGACCGCGCCGCGGCCCTCTTCGGCGACGGCCAGCATCGCCTGCGAGAACTCGGCCGCCCGCCCCCTGGGCCCGGTGCCGATCACGTCGAGCAGCGGATCCATGGCGTGCATCCTGACGAGCACCGGCTCGGGGCCGGTCAGGTCGCCCTTGGTCAGGACGATATGTTCGTCGCCATGGGTCTCGTCGGTGTAGATCTTCATCTGCCAGGTGCCGCCGAACTCGCTCTCGATCGTGCTTTCGGCTCGGACCCGGACAAGGTTGTCGTGCCGCCGGCGATAGGAGATGAGATCCGAGATGGTGCCGATCTTGAGCCCATGCAGTTGGGCGAAGGACACGAGATCAGGCAGGCGGGCCATGGCGCCGTCCTCCTTCATGATCTCGCAGATCACGCCGGAGGGGTTGAGGCCGGCCAGCCGCGAGATGTCCACGGCGGCCTCGGTATGGCCGGCGCGGACGAGCACACCGCCGGTCCGGGCGCGCAGGGGGAAGACATGGCCGGGGGTGGCGATGTCGGCTTCGGTTCGCGCGGGGTCGATGGCGACCGAAACCGTGCGCGCCCGGTCATGGGCCGAGATGCCGGTTGTGACGCCTTCCCTGGCCTCGATCGAGATGGTGAAGGCGGTCTCGTGCCGGCTGGAATTGTTGGTCGACATGAGCGACAGGCCAAGCGCGTCGATCCGCTCTCCTGGCAGCGAGAGGCAGATCAGGCCGCGGCCGTGGGTCGCCATGAAGTTGATCGCATCCGGCGTGGCCATCTGGGCCGGGATCACGAGGTCGCCCTCGTTCTCGCGGTCCTCGTGGTCGACAAGAATGAACATCCGGCCGTTGCGGGCGTCTTCGATGATCTCCTCGATCGGGGAGATGGCATCGGACCAGTCCTGTTCGACGGGACCGGGATTTTCATAGGTCTGTGTCATGATCCATCCGCGCTTTTGGAGTGGCAGATAGACCATGGTGCGCATGTTGGGAAGGGGAGGGCGGCGCACATTGCCTGTGACACCTCCGCTTGCTCGGGGCGCCAAAGACTATTCGCGAATAGTCTTGCACGATCTTCGCGAAGATCGTGTCCGATTATTCGCGAATAATCGGGGCCCGGTATCGACCGCGCACCCGGTCAGAGCAGCCAGCCCGCGCTCTCCCTGGCGGCCCGCAAGGCGGCGGCCTGGGAGGCGAAGCCGTCGCGCCCGGCGCCAAGGGGGCGCCAGCCGTGACCGTCCTCCGGGTCCCGCCGACATTCCCGAAAGCCGAAGCTTCCGTCCGGCCAGCGGTAGATGTCCACACAGCGGGTGCCGTCCGCGCTTTCGGGCGAGGCGACGACGACAGGCTTCGGGGTCATCCCCACTCCTGCAGTCGCGCCAAGTAGCGGGCGAGGGTGTCGATCTCGAGGTTCACCGCGTCGCCCTCAGCAACGAGGCCCCAGGTCGTGACCTGCTTGGTGTGCGGGATCAGGTTCACGCCGAAGTCCCGCCCTTCCACCTCGTTGACGGTCAGCGACGTGCCGTTCAGCGCGACCGACCCTTTGGGTGCTACGAATCGCGCGAGCTCTTCGGGAGCGCGAAAGGTGATCCGGGTGCTGTCGCCCGCCTCCCGGACCGCCACCACCTCGGCCACGCCGTCCACATGACCCGAGACGATATGACCGCCCAGCTCGTCACCGACCTTCAGCGCCCGTTCCAGGTTCAGCCGCTTGCCCGGAGCCCAGTTGTTCCGGCCGATCGCCGTCTTCGATACGGTCTCGGCCGAGATGTCCACGTCGAACCAGCCCCGCGGCTCGCTGCCCTTGGCCACGACCGTCAGGCAGACCCCGTCGCAGGCGATCGAGGCGCCGATATCGATCCCGGTGGCATCGTATCCGGTGCCGATCCGGGTGCGCAGGTCGCCGCGGTGCTCGACAGAGAGGATCTCGCCCAGGTCGGTGATGATGCCGGTGAACATGTCTTGCCTCCGCGTGGGTGTCTTCGGACAGGCCCCCGCTTAGCAGCATCGCCGCCGCGCCGGAAGCCCGTCGCGCGCCCAGGATCATGCCACGCGAGCGAGCGCATCCTGCCCAACTTCCGCCGGCTTGCGGGCTTAACGCTTTCGCAAATATCACGGGCCATATAGCCAATGACCATGCATCAAGACCGCACGTTCCTGTTCCTGCAGGGCCCCCACGGCCCCTTCTTCCACCGGCTGAGCAAGATGCTCGACCGGGCAGGTGTGCGCACCTGGCGCGTGGGCTTCAACGGCGGCGACCGGGCGTTCTGGTTCTCGTTTCACAACTACATCGGCTTCAAGGGCATGCCCGAGGATTGGCCGGCCACGTTCCGCGCCATCGTTGCGGAAAAACGCGTGACCGACATCGTGCTCTACGGCGATACCCGTCCGATCCATGCCGAGGCGGTCGCCGCCGCCCGCGATCTGGGGCTGACGATCCATGTCTTCGAGGAGGGCTACATGCGGCCCTACTGGGTCACCTACGAGCGGGACGGCACCAACGGCCATTCCCGCCTGATGGACATGACGATCGCCGAGATGACCCGCGCGCTCGAGATGTCGGACCTCGACGTGCCCGAGCCGCCCGCCCATTGGGGCGACATGCGGCAGCACGTCTTCTACGGGGCGCTCTACCACTGGTTCCTGCTGTTCCGCAGTGCGGAGTATCGCAACTTTCGCCGGCATCGGGAGCTGACCGTCGCCAAGGAAGGGCTGCTCTATACCCGACGGCTGTTGCTGATGCCATTTGTCTCGCTCGACCGGATCATCGCCACTGCGCGGATCAAATACGGCGGCTTTCCCTATCACCTGGTGCTCATGCAGCTGGAACACGACGCCAGCTTTCAGATGCACTCGCCCTTCACCCGGATGAAGGAGTTCATCGAGCTGGTGGTGGACGGCTTCGCCAAGGGCGCCCCGCGCCATCACCACCTGGTCTTCAAGGCCCATCCGCTGGAGAACGGACGCTCTCCGCTGCGGCGGATCATCATGGCGGTGGCCCGTGAAAAGGGCGTGGACGCGCGGGTGCATTATGTGCGGGGCGGCAAGCTTGCGGGGCTGCTCGATCACGCCCGCACCGCGGTGACCGTGAATTCGACCGCCGCGCAGCAGGTGCTCTGGCGGGGGATCCCGCTCAAGGTCTTCGGCAAGGCTGTCTACAACAAGCCCGAATTCGTCTCGACCCTGCCGCTGCCGGATTTCTTCGCCCAGCCCGGGCGGCCCGACAACCGGGCCTACAAGGATTACCGCCGCTTTCTTTTGGAGACGAGCCAGGTCGCCGGGGGCTTTTATTCAGCGCGGGGGCGGCGGCATCTGATGCGGCAGGTGGTCGACATGATGCTGGACGAGGAAGACCCCTACGACGCGCTGAAATCCGGCAAGGCCGCGCCGCGCCAGCCGCTTCGCGTGGTCAACTGACAGGAGTCGTTTGCACAAGTCGCTTGTGATCGGGCGACCCAAATCCCCGGACGGAATTGTCCCACGGCTATTGCGACGGTCAGGCCGAGCGCGGTGTCGCCGTTCATGACGGCGATGCGGCCTTGGACTTCTGTGACCCGACGGTCGAGGTCCCGCGCCACAAGGCGTCGGCCCGGCAGGTTCATGCAGTGCATCCACTGACCGGCAGTGCATTGAGCAGCAATGTCACGAGAGGGATCGTCTCGACGCGGCTTCGGCGGTGGTGTCCGGTCCATTTTGCCAGATGGCACGACCGAGGTATTCCGACGTGCGAAGCACCTCGGTGCTGTCGTTGGCTGACAGGGCTGGGCGTTCCTGCAAGAGCGAAGGTCGATCAGGAAATGATCCGGGTGATCAATTCAGCCCTCAACGGGCCAAGCCCTGGGGGCTTGCGGCATGCGCATCGCGGTCGGCGAAAACGTCGTGGCATTTGCGCATCTCCTGGGCATTGTCCATTGCCCGGCAGGCGAATGCAAACCCATCTGCCGAGAGCGGGCAGTGTCGCTGCCGATCTGCTCATCGGCCGGGAACTGGCAAAGCAGATCGGGCAAGACAGGTGCGTCGCCGACATGGTTTCTGGCGATTTCAACAGCTCGGACTTCCGGTGTTTGCTCGTCGATCCCGAGTTGGATCCGGCGCCAGGTGAGCCATGTCGCGCCATTGGTCCGAGTGACACTGGCGACCCCGCTTGGGACCGCCATGCTTGCGGGCGTTCCACCCGCCTTGGCCCTCGACCTCGATCCCGGTGCCATCCAGCGCCTGACAGCGGTTTGCTTGCAAACCATGAGAAGGGATCAGCAGGTGCAGCGGTCTGTGGGGGCCGCGTCTGCCAGTCGGCTGGGTGCCCCACGTCATCTCGGGGTGGAACCAGATCGTCAGCGAGGCCGCAGCGGGGCGCACGAGCGCGCTTCAGTGCAGGCTGGCCAATCCCTGGTCTTGTCGGTCGGGGGTGTCGGTCGGGGGTGTCGGTCTGCTCACGGAGCCGAGCTACCACGCTGGAGCCACGAGATGAATCCACCACGAGATCTGTGCGACAGAGCCCACTCATCCGAGAAAATACCGCAAGAAGTTGCGCTCGACTGGTTTCGACTCGGACATTGCCGATACCGATCCGCGTCATGCACGCGCGCGACGCATACCCATTGCAACGATCCAGCCTGTTTCGGCGTTCGTGAATTCCTTGCGGACGCCAAAGATCTCGATCGAGCGTGCGGGTGGAAAATCCGCCTGTTACGGTCCCAGCCACTTCGACGGTGCGGTATTCAGTCCGGCCGTCCTGGTCGCCATGGCCAACATCCATCGGGTCTACTGCAACTGGTTCGAGCCTCTACACTACGTCGGGCCGGCATCTGCGGACAGTGGAACACAGATGTCGAACCGGGGCTGTCCTCGGTCGGCGTTCCGGGCTCGTCCGAGGTCGTTCAAGGGCCGAAGCGTGGATTGTCGAGTCCCGTGATGCGGACGCCGGCGATGCGATTGGGGGCCGCCGACGCACAGGACAAGGCGCACGACCTTCGCCGGATGCTCTATCGTCCCTGGTTGTTCCGGGGCCCGCCGCTCTCGTGGACGTTCGAAACACGATAGGTGACCACGAACGCAAAAAGGCCCCGGCGAAAAATCTCGCCGGAGCCTCTTTGTGCCGCGAAACCCGGAATGCGCTCTTAAAAATCAGTCGGGCTTCTTAATTGTGTCGGGCGGGTCTACCCCGCCCGTGGTCGCCTGAGGCTACGGCCGAGACGCCTTTGCGGCGCAGCAGCACCAAGCCACCAAGGCCGGTCAGCAGCAGCACCAAACCAGCCGGGAGCGGCACGGCCGCAAGGCTGAACGTCGCCAGGCCGTTGGACGGATTGCCATATTCCTGCAGAAGGAAGGTGTATTGCCCGCCGCCAGTCAGAGTAGCGATGTCGCCCGACCCGCCGGGGCTGATCATGGTCGTCGGAACAACCGTGGCATCGATCGGCTGGGCAGAGAATGTCTGGACGCCATTGAAGACCGCCACCGTCGAGATGCCCGACTGCGTCGACATAAAGCTGGTCAACGACAGGATGACATCCGTTGCCGTGGTGAAGGTGACGAACCCTCGCGCGGGGTTGCCCGGAGCCACTCCGGCTCAGCTGAACGTCATCGTGGACGAATCGGGCGTTCCAACCGACATTGCACTCGTCTGCAGGGTCGAGTCGAAGGTTACCGCACCCGCCATGACCGGTGCGATGGACAGTACCGCTGCTGCGGCAAGTGATTTGATTCTGCTAAACATTCTTTTATCGACTCCTTCGTCGCATAATACCGACCCGAATGGCCTTACCTGCATGTCCTGTCTCCAGGTCACGCAATCGCGCCATCCGATCCCTTACTTTTCTGTCCTTACTTTTATTAACCTTTGACGCTGGTGCAAGTATTTTCTGTGATTTCCTGTAGGTTTCGGCGTCCTGTGATGCCGTGTATTTGCAAATTGCTGCCTTTTTGGGCGTCGACGCTGTCGGTGCCCTTGGATCGGGCTCCGGGTCCCGGGACCGCCGCGTCCTGCCGGCCCGGCAGGGTGTGCAGATCTAGGCAAGGTGTGCAGATGGAATGCGCAGGCAAGGTGCCGCACCCCCGCAGGGCCTGCCATTCAAGGCTTTCCAACAGGCGGCTTGACGCATGGTCAGAGAGTCTGTAAATAGCGCAGTGCAAACGATTGCTCGCTTTATGCAATCGTTTGCACGTATCATGGATCGTCCGGGCGCGCGTCGCAGTAGCGACGCCGCGCCGGACGTCACTTTCGGGGAGGAGAGACACATGAGTATCACCAAGGCAATTCTGGTCGGATCGGTCGTCGGGATGGTCGCGCCCGCGGCAAGCTGGGCGCAGGAGATGACGACGATCAACCTGATCAACCCGCTTCCGCGGTCGACGATCTTCTATCCGCTGATCGCCAGAGAGGCGCTCGGCTATTTCGAGGAGGAGGGGATCGAGGTGAATCTCCTGCCCTCCGAGACGTCCATTCCCTACGTGGCGTTTCTCGAGAACGGGCAGGCCGACCTTGCCATTCTCGATCCGAACGAGACCCTGGCCGCGGTCACCGCGGGGGCCAGCCTCGGCACGATCTACGAGGTCAACCAGCGCGCACCCGAGGGCATCGCCGTCTCCGCCGCCAGCGAGACGCAATCCATGGCCGAGCTCGAGGACACGACCGTTGGGCTTGTGGCCGACCGGGACCGCAACTTCCTGGCCCAGGCGCTCGAGGCCGAGGGGCTGACCATCGAGGATGTCGACACGGTCGTCGTCGGCGGTTCCGGGCCCACCCTGGCGGCCGCGTTCCGCGACCAGACCGTCTCGGCCATCTCCGGTGCCTCGTCGGATTGGCTGGCGCTGCAGGCCAACGGGATCGAGGTGCGGATGATCACCCCCGAATCCCTGTTGCGCAACCCGGCCAACTCCTTCGCGATCAACACCGATCGCCTGGACGAGCTGCGCGACCCGGTCGAAGGCTTCCTGCGGGCCTGGTCCAAGGGCGCCTACGTGGCCGAGGTGAACCGCGACGTGCTGGCCGAGATCTCGCGCCGCGCCGTGCCCGCCGAATGGGAGGACGAGGAGTTTGGCCAGGGCTTCCTGGCCGTGGCGATCGACATCACCGTTCCGCTGACCGAGCTGCACGGCGATCTGCAGCTCGAAGCCTGGGAAGGCCTGCAGCCCGGATTGCTGAAGGTCGGCGCGATCGACACCGAGATCCCCGTCGAGACCTTCCTCGACGACAGCTTCATCGCGCCCGCCAACGACTGGTCGCGCGAGGAGGTGGCCGCCGAGGTCCAGGCCTGGGCCGACGAGAACATGTGAGCCGGCGGCGCGGTCCCCGCACGAACCTTGTGCGGGGACCGCGCCACCTGACAGCGGACCACACAGGACCAAAGCGGGCCCGGCCGGTTTCCCCGGTGGGCCCGTCGTGCGCGGGCAGGGGGCCTGCCGACAGCCCTCAAGGCCCGCCCCGACGCTTCATCTCGTATTCCGACGCCCCGCGGCCTCTAGACCTTGCGCTGCGCGACCTTGCAGCAACAGTGGTGATTCGCAGCGCCGCGCCCCCCCTAGGCAGACCCGGCCCGGTGCGCTATCGTTTGTAACAATAGCGCGGTGAAAAGCCGCCAGACGATCGAGGCAGACACAGGTCGAGGAGACCGAGCAGTGACAGCGAGACGCTTGCGCCTGACACGGGGCGTGGCCCTTCTTGCCGCGGTGGCCCTGACGGCCGCCTGCGGCCTTCCGCGGTCCGGGCCAACCCGCGGCGAAATTTTCGACGGATCGGTGCTGCAGCAGGGGGATGCCTTCGTCCTCGTGGTCACGGATCGCGTCAATTCGATTGCCAGCGTCGCCCCGGCGCTGGGGTTCTCGTCGGAGTTTCTCAACGCGGGCCTCGTCGGCTCGGACATCATCAACCCCGGCGACACGCTGGGCCTGACGATCTGGGAGAACGTGAGCGACGGCCTGCTGGTCCCCACCGGCCAGAACGCGACCGTTCTGGACGAGGTGCAGGTCGACGGCGCCGGCTTCATCTTCGTGCCCTACGCGGGCCGCATCCGCGCCGCCGGCAACACGCCCGACCGCATCCGCCAGATCATCACCGAACGGCTGGGCGACCAGACCCCCGATCCCCAGGTTCAGGTGCGCCGCCTGGCCGGCGACGGCGCGACCGTGTCGGTCGTAGGGGCCGTGGGCACCCAGGGCGTCTATGCGATCGAGCGGCCGACCCGGACCCTCAGCCAGATGCTGGCGCGGGCGGGCGGCGTCGCCGTCGAGCCCGAGATCGCCCGCGTCACCGTCAGCCGCGGCGGCCATACCGGCGACGTCTGGTTCAGCGACGTCTACGCGGCCCAGAACGACATCGCCCTGCGCAGCGGCGACCGGATCCTGGTCGAGGCCGACACCCGCTCCTTCACCGCGCTCGGCGCGACCGGCGCCCAAAGCCGCGTACCCTTCGAGAGCCAGACCATCAGCGCCATCGAGGCCATCGCCCAGGTCGGCGGCCTCAATCCCGCGCTGGCCGACCCGACCGGCGTCTTCATCCTGCGCAACGAGCCCGAGGCCATCACCGAGCAGCTGGTGGGCGAAGAGCTGACCGGCACCCAGCGCGTGGTCTACGTGCTCGACCTCACCCGGCCCAACGGGCTGTTCTTCGCGCGCGATTTCGCGATCCGCGACGGGGACACGGTCTATGTGACCGAAGCGCCCTTCACCCAGTTCAACAAGGCGATCTCGGCGCTGACCGGCTCGCTGAACTCCGTGGGTGCAGCGACGAACGCCGCGGCCAACGTCGGTCAATGATGTGGCGGGCGCGGGCGACCCCCGGCGCCTCTATGTCTACAACGGCGGATTCCTGACGCAAGGACGGGTCCGCCGTATCCTCTCGCTCTCGGGCTATGACATCCGTATCGGCGCCCCCGGCCCGGGCGACCTGGTGGGCGTCTGGGGCCAGTCGCCCACCGCGCCCAGGGGCGAGGCCGTGGCCGCCCGCCGCGACGCGCCCGTCCTGCGGGTCGAGGACGCCTTCCTGCGCTCGGTCCTGCCGGGTCGGGCGGGGGGCGGGCCCGGCCTCGGCCTGCATCTCGACCTCTCGGGGGTGCATTTCGACGCCGCCACCGTCAGCGACCTGGAGCGTCTGTGCGCCGAGGCGCCGCTCGACGACACCGTCCTGCTTGACCGCGCCCGCAGCGGCATCGCCGACCTCCGGCGGCTGCATCTGACGAAATACACCGGGTTCGACCCCGACACGCCGGTGCCCGACCCCGGCTACGTGCTGGTGATCGACCAGACCGAGGGCGATGCCAGCGTCCGTGCCAGCCGCGGCGGCCGCAACAGCTTTCTGGAGCTGATGATGCTCGCCCGCGAAGAGCATCCCGGCGCCCGTCTCGTTGTCAAATCCCACCCCGAGACCGCCACCGGCCACCGTCCGGGCCACATCACGGCCGCGGATCTGCGCCCGGGCGAGGCGCTGCTGACCGACGCGGTCTCGCCCTGGCACCTGATGGAGGGGGCGGTCGGTGTCTATACCCTGTCCTCGCAACTGGGGTTCGAGGCGATCCTGGCCGGGCACCGGCCCGTGGTCACCGGCCAGCCGTTCTACATGGGTTGGGGGCTGACCGACGACCGCCAGCCGCTCGACCGCCGGCAGCGCCGGCTGACCCGGGCCCAGCTCTTCGCCGCGGCGATGATCCTCTATCCGGTCTGGTACGATCCGTTCCGCGACCAGCTCTGTTCCTTCGAGGACGCGCTGATGCTGCTGGACGCCGACACCCGCGCCTGGCGCGACGACTGCAAGGGCTGGACCGCCACCGGGATGCGCCTGTGGAAGCGCAAGCCCCTGCGCGATGTCTTCGGCCGCACCCGCTCGATCCGCTATGTCGAGCAGCCCGCCCAGGCCATCGCCAGGGCCGGGGACACGCGGCTGATGGTCTGGGCCGGCAAATGTACGCCAGAGCTCGACGCCGCCGGCGCGGTCCGTGTCGAGGACGGCTTTCTGCGCTCGCGCGGGCTTGGCGCGGACCTGATCGCGCCGCTCAGCCTCGTGCTCGACGATCTGGGCATCTACTACGACCCCATCCGCGAAAGCCGCCTCGACCGGCTGATCGCGGCCTCGGGCGGCCTGTCGGAGGGTGCGCGCGCCCGTGCGGCGCGGCTGATCCGGCGTCTGACGGCCGAGGGCGTGGGCAAGTACAACCTGGGCGGCGCGGGGTTGCCCCAGGGTCTGCCGGTGGGGCTGCGGATCCTGGTGCCGGGGCAGGTGGAGGATGACGCCTCGATCCGCCTCGGGGCCACCAATGTGGGCACCAACCGCGCGCTGCTCGCGGCGGCCCGGGCGGCCAACCCGGCGGCGGTGATCCTCTACAAACCCCACCCGGACGTGGAGGCCGGCCTGCGGGACGGCGCCGTGCCCGATGCCGACAGCCTCGCCGACGCGGTGCTGCACCGGACCGACGCGATGGCGGCGCTGGCGGCGGTGGACGAGGTCTGGACCATGACATCCACCCTGGGGTTCGAGGCGCTGCTGCGCGGCAAGCGGGTGGTCTGCCTCGGGCGGCCGTTCTATGCGGGCTGGGGGCTGACCGAGGATCGCGGCGGCGGCGTGCCCCACCGCCGGGCGCGGCCCGACCTCCTGGCGCTCGCCCATGCGGCGCTGATCGACTATCCGCGCTATTTCGACCCGGTCACGCGCCGGCCCTGCCCGGTGCAGGTCGCCGTGGACCGGCTGATCTCGGGGGAGATTCCCCGGCCTTCGCGCTGGAACCGCGGCCTTGCCAAGGCGCAGGGGGCGCTGGCGGGCCACGCCTGGCTCTGGCGCCGCTAGCCGGTCCCCGCATGGGCCAGCGGCGGCGCGTCCCGCCGGGCGACCGGTCCGGCCGGGCCGCCTGTCAGGGCGGCGTCACCTCGATCTCCTGGCGCAGCCGGCCCGAGGCGCGGTCATAGATCAGGATCTGGTCGCCGGTGGTGACCACCGCGAACCAGTCCGACCCCTGAGTGAAGGCGAAGGGCGTCGCGCCCGCGGGCAAGACGATCCGATCGGGCAGCGGCAAAGGGTCCGCGTTGAGTCGGATGACAAGCGCCGCGATCAGCACTAGAAACCCTCCGATCATCACCATCGTCAGCACGGTGACCAGCCGTCTCAGGCTGTTCAGGTGCGGCGGCAGCTTGCCGTCGTCGTCTTCAGGAGCCCCGTTCATGCCGCCCTCTCTCGTCACTTTCCGGATCCGCCCCGATCCGCCGCCCCGTCTTGATAAGGCGCTGGCGCGGGATGTGCCAGCCGAGGCCGCGCTATCGCGGTCGCGCCTGGCCCGGATCATCCCCGAGGGCGCGGTGCGGGTGAACGGCGTGATCGTGACCGACCTCAAGGCCCGCGTGGGCGTCGGCGACGCGGTCGAGATCGCCCTCGACATGGCCGAGCCCAGCCACATGGGCGCCGAGGCCATCCCCCTCGACATCCGCCATGAGGACGCCGAGATCATCGTCGTGAACAAGGCCGCCGGGATGGTCGTCCACCCCGCGCCCGGCACCCCCGACGGGACCCTGGTCAACGCGCTGATCCACCATTGCGGAGAGAGCCTCTCGGGCGTCGGCGGCGAACGTCGCCCCGGCATCGTGCACCGGATCGACAAGGACACCACCGGCCTTCTGGTGGCGGCCAAGACCGACCGCGCCCACCACGGCCTGCAATTGCAATTCGAGGCGCATACCGCCGAGCGGCGCTATCTCGCGCTCTGTTTCGGCCTGCCGGACCCGGGCGATCCGCGGATCCGCGGCGTGCGCGGCACCTCGTTCGAGCCGGGCGGCGTGCTCAAGATCCAGACCGAGCTTGCCCGCCACAAGACCGACCGTCAGCGGCAGGCTGTGGTCTGGTCCGGCGGGCGCCACGCCACGACCCGGGCCCGGGTGCTCGAACCCTTCGGCGCACCGCCCGTCGCGGCCTTGCTGGAATGCCAGCTGGAAACCGGGCGCACCCATCAGATCCGGGTGCACATGGCCCATGTCGGCCACGGCCTGATCGGCGATCCGGTCTATGGCGGACGGCGCAAGCTGTCCCGGACCGCGACCTCTCAGGCGGCCCGAGACGCGGTCGCGGCCTTCCCGCGCCAGGCCCTGCACGCCGCCACGCTGGGCTTTCGCCACCCGGTCACGGGCGAAATGCTGAAATTCGTCGCCGAAATGCCGCAAGACATGCAGGAACTCTGCGACATTCTGCGCGTTTAACCTGCAATACACATACACATGTGCGGGAGCGCGCTGTCATGGGGGTATGACCCATTGCATGGTGCGTTAATGTCCGCGTAAGAAAACTGAACTACCGAGTCTTGAACAGGTCCGATAGCGCGACCATATCCATGTTAACCCCATATACATTGGGAGGGGACAGACATGACAACATATGCAAATCTTCCGGCGCCGACGCCGGAACAGGGCCTGAACAGATACCTTCAGGAGATCCGTCGCTTTCCGATGTTGGAGCCGGAGCAGGAATACATGCTCGCCAAGCGTTGGGTCGACCACGAGGATACCGACGCCGCCCACCAGATGGTGACCTCGCACCTGCGCCTCGCGGCCAAGATCGCCATGGGCTATCGCGGCTACGGCCTGCCCCAGGCCGAAGTGATCTCGGAGGCGAACGTCGGCCTGATGCAGGCGGTCAAGCGCTTCGACCCCGAAAAGGGGTTCCGCCTTGCGACCTACGCGATGTGGTGGATTCGCGCCTCGATCCAGGAATACATCCTGCGGTCCTGGAGCTTGGTGAAGCTCGGCACGACGTCGGCGCAGAAGAAGCTGTTCTTCAACCTGCGCAAGGCCAAGGCCCGCATCGGTGCGCTCGAAGAGGGCGACCTGCGGCCCGAGAACGTCAAGCAGATCGCCACGGATCTCGGCGTGACCGAGGCCGAGGTCGTGTCGATGAACCGCCGCATGTCGGGGGGCGATGCCTCGCTGAACGCGATGATCGGCTCCGAGGGTGACAGCGCGACGCAATGGCAGGATTGGCTGGAGGACGAGGACGCCAACACCGCCAGCGACTACGAGGAGCGGGACGAGCTGACCGCCCGGCGCGAGCTTCTGGCGCAGGCGATGGAGGTGCTCAACGACCGCGAAAAGGACATCCTCGTGCAGCGTCGCCTGCAGGACGAGGTGGTCACGCTCGAGGATCTGTCGGGCCAGTACGACGTCAGCCGCGAGCGGATCCGCCAGATCGAGGTGCGGGCCTTCGAGAAGCTGCAGAAGCGCATGACCGAGCTTGCCCGCGAAACCGGGATGTTGGCCAGCGCCTGAGGAGGTCCTGCGCCACCGGCCGCCGACAGCCCCGAAACCGACGCGCCGCCCCGCGCCGACCGGGCGCCGCGGCCTTCAAATCGCCACCGCCCTCGCTGAGCTGAGCGAGGGCGGTGGCGTTCGGCATATGGCCACCGCGGGCGGGGCGGCGGATTGCGCGGAACCCGGCTGTCCGACCCGGGCTAGACCCGCAGGCTGAGCGGGCAGTGGTCCGACACCTCCGGGTCGCGGATCACTTCGAACCGCGCCACGGCGTCTTCGCGGTCGATCAGCATGTAGTCGGCGAACCGCCCGGGCTTGCCGTAGTGCGAGGTGCGCGTGCTCTCGAAGCCCCGCGCGGTCACCAGATCGGTCATGCCGCTACCTGCCAGGATCGCCAGCGTTTCGCTGTCGGGCTCCACGTTGAAATCGCCGCAGATCACCGTGAGGTCGTCGGGCGCGGCGACCTGGCGCGACAGCTCCAGCAGCCTCTGCGCCTGGGCCTTGCGCTCGGGCGTGTCCATCTTGCCGGCCAGATCCCGCAACCCGTGCATATGGGTGACGCTGACGGCGCGGCCCGCCTCATGATCCCAGACCCGCACCCCGTGGGCACTGCGAGAGCGGGGGTGAGCGCCGAAGCCGACGGCAGAGTAATCCTTGTGAACGAAGCCCTGCGCCTGGCCGATGATCGGCAGGGACCGGTGCACGAAGGTCGCAAGGCCCCATTGCGACGGGATCGACACGTCCCCGTCCCAAAGCTCGCCCTGCGCGGCGGGACAAAAGACCGCCACGTGCTCCGGCAGCGCAGAGGCCACGTCGCGAAAGAGGTTCGCCCGTTGGAGCAGGATGTGATCGCCATCGCGGTAGGTCAGCCAATCCTGCGCCGACGACGGGCTGTGAATGACCTCCTGCAGGCACAGGATATCGGGCGCCGCTTCGGCCAGATAGGGCAGCAGCGCCGCATGAAGCGTGCCGCCCCAGCCGTTCAGACACATGATCTCCATGACGCGCACCGTCCTCCCCCGGGGGCTAGTTCTCGCCGCGATGGCGACAAGAGGCAAGATGCGCCCGAGGCGGGCGGTTGTCCTGCGGGCGGTTGTCCTGGGCGCGGTTGTCCGGGCGCCGGCGGTGTTGCGCGAACCGCCGGCGCAACGTGCGTATTCCCCACGGGGAAGGTCGGGGAAGGTCGGGGAAGGTGGGGAAGGTTGGCGAAGGGGATGCGTCAGTCCGGGCGCTCGCGCGGGGCGAAGGTGCCCAGGTGTTCGATCCTGTAGCCCTGCGGATAGGTCGCGCGGCGCTTGGTGGTGATCAGCCGGGGGCGCCGCCGGGCGGGCAGCCAGCGCAGGACCCGGGCCCGCCCGCGCAGGCCCGCCACGGCGAGCCGCTCCAGCCAGCGAGGCGGATCGGCAAAGCCCATGGCGTCCCGCAGCGGCCGATCGCAGAGCGCGTGCACGACCGGCCGGCCCAGCGGCGCCAGGAAACGCGGCAGATAGAAGCCCAGAAGCAGGTCGCGGGTGGTGCCGCCGATCTCGGCATTGCTCTCGGCAAAGCGGAAATGCGCGGCCTCATAGGCCCGGTTGAGCGCGTCGAATCCGGCGATCGTCTCGGGCAGGTCGGAGATCCCCATGCGTGTCCCGAGGGCGCGGTAGTAGTTGAGCCCGGCCAGCTTTTCCGCCTCGGTCAGGGGCCGCTTGCCGAACCGGTCGATCCAGCGGAGAGGCTCCATCACGAAGGTCGAGAGGACGTAGCGCATGTCGTCGTTCGAGATCCGGAACCGGCCGTGCATGGCGTTCATCCGGGCGATGGCGGCGCGGCCGCGGTCGCTGTCCTGCCCGTGCTCGCCGATCTCGGCCAGGATCAGCTCGGTATCGTCATAGCGCTTGCGGGGGCGCTGGCCGAACTCTCCGGTGCGCGACAGCAGGGCCGAGATCGACGGCACGGCATATGTCCGGAAGAGCGCGAATTGCAGAGCCTTTTCAATGTCCCAGGCAAACTCATAGGCGCCCAGCAGATAGCCGATCCGCTCAAAGTCGGTGGCGGGGTCGAGCCCGGCGATCTCGCGTGCATACCTGGACATGGCGGCAGTATCGTGAGCGGTGCGCGGCGCGTCCAGCCCGCCCGGGGGGTTTCCTTGGGGCGCGATCTGGCGTTGTGTGGCGGCAACGAAAAGAAGGAGCCTGAACATGACCGACACGATCCGCTGGGGCGTTCTTGGGGCCGCCGAGTTTGCCCGCAATCACATGGCGCGGGCGATCCACGCCGCCGAGGGCGCGGAATTCGCAGCACTGGCCACCTCGTCGCCCGAGAAAGCGAAGGGATTTCAGGCGTTTGCCCCGGGGATCCGGTTGCATGACAGCTATGAGGCGCTGTTGGCCGACCCCGAGATCGACGCGGTTTACGTGCCTCTGCCGAACCATCTGCACGTGGAATGGGCGCTGAAGGCGCTGGAGGCGGGCAAGCATGTGCTGGTGGAAAAGCCGCTGGGGCTGAAGGCCGGGGATTTCGACGCGGTGATCGCGCGGCGGGACGCAACCGGGCTACTGGCGGCGGAGGCCTTCATGATCGTGCATCACCCGCAGTTCCAGCGGGCCCGCCAGCTGGTCCAGGACGGGGCGATTGGCGATCTGGTGCTGGTGGATACGGTCTTCAGCTACGACAACCGCGACGGCGGCAACATCCGCAACCGGCCCGAGACCGGCGGCGGCGGGCTGCCCGACATCGGGGTCTATGCCATCGGTTCGGCGCGGTTCGTGACCGGGCAGGAGCCGGTGACGATCACCCATGCCGGGCTGCGGTTCGAGAACGATGTCGACGTGCTGGCGCAGATCACGGCGGATTTTCCGGGCTTCGTCTATTCGGGCATGGTGTCGATGCGGGCCGCGCCCCGGCAGTCCCTTGCGTTCCACGGGGAGCGGGGGGTGCTGACCCTGACCTGCCCCTACAATGCCAACGTCTTCGACGTGGCCAGCCTGCGGCTGGAGACCGAGGCGGGAACGGTCGTGACCGAGCGCTGGCCCGCCGTGGATCAATACGTGCTTCAGGTGGAGGCCTTCGGCCGGGCGGTGCGCGGCGAGGAGGCTTTTGCCTGCCCGCTGGAGTTCAGCCGCGGCACGCAGGCGATGATCGACATGGTTTTTGCGGCCGCGAGCCGGTAATCTGGCCGGGTGCAGAGGGAGACCGGGAATGGGGTCTGACGACGAAGACAAGATGATGGGCCGCGCCCTGGGCGAGCAACCCGAGCCGGACGAGAAGGAGAACCTGGTGTTCCGGCTGGTCTACATGATCCTGATCGGGATCATGCTGTCGCTGGCCGGGACGGTGCTTGGGGTGATGACGGTGTTCCAGTTCATCATCATGCTGGTCAGCAACGGCCAGCCGAACGAGCGGCTGTCCGATTTCGGCACCGACCTTGGCATCTGGATGGCCAAGGCCGCACGGTATCAGACCGCCGCGTCGCAGGTGAAGCCCTGGCCCTGGAGCGAGCTGGACTAGCCGGCCGCGCGTGTTCGGGCGGCTCGGCCCGGTGGAGGGCGGGCAGGGGGCTGTCTGCCCCCTCTTGCGCCTGCGGCGCAATTCACCCCCGAGAGTTTGCCGGCCAAGATGAAGGTTGGCCGATGTGCGTGCGGGCCTTGATGGAGGCTGTCCGGGATCACGGCGAGCGCGAAAAGCGCCGGCCGGGATGACGGTTGGCCCGGGTTGCAGCGGGGCGCGATGATCGCCAGGCCGGATGACGGCGGGGCCGGGTCGAGCATGGCGGGCTGTCGGGCGCGGGTCAGTCCTCCATCGCCTCGAGCTCGTCGATCAGCCCCGAGATCATCGCCAGGCCCTTGTCCCAGAAGGCCGGGTCCGAGGCGTCGAGGCCGAACGGGGCCAGAAGCTCGGAATGGTGGAGCGAGCCGCCGGCTTTCAGCATGGCGAAATACTTGTCGTTGAAGCTCTCGCCGCTTTCCTCGAACACCGCGTAGAGCGCGTTGACCAGCCCGTCGCCAAAGGCATAGGCGTAGACGTAGAACGGCGAGTGGACGAAATGGGGGATGTAGGCCCAGAACGTCTCGTATCCTTCGGCGAAGTCGAAGACCGGCCCGAGGCTCGTCGCCTGCACCGACATCCAGAGCGCGTTGATGTCGTCGGGGGTGAGCTCGCCCGCGCGGCGGGCGTCGTGCAGCTTGCATTCGAAATCGTAGAAGGCGATCTGGCGGACCACCGTGTTGATCATGTCCTCGACCTTGCCGGCGAGAAGAACCTTGCGCTCTGCCTGGCTGGGGGCCTCTGACAGCAGCTTGCGGAAGGTCAGCATCTCGCCGAAGACGGACGCGGTTTCGGCCAGCGTGAGCGGGGTGGAGGACAGCAGCTCTCCCTGGCCCGCGGCAAGCACCTGGTGGACGCCGTGGCCGAGCTCGTGCGCGAGGGTCATCACGTCGCGCGGTTTGCCCAGGTAGTTCAGCATCACGTAAGGATGCACCTCGGTGACGGTCGGGTGGGCGAAGGCGCCCGGGGCCTTGCCGGGCTTCACGCCCGCGTCGATCCAGCCCTTGTCGAAGAACGGTTCCGCCAGGTCGGCCATGCGCGGGTCGAAGTCGGCGTAGGCGTCCATGACCATCGCCCGGGCCCGGGGCCAGTCGATGATCGTCTCGCTTTCCATCGGCAGCGGTGCGTTGCGGTCCCAGACCTGCATTCGCTCCAGCCCAAGCCATTTGGCCTTGAGCGCATAATAGCGGTGCGACAGGCGCGGATAGGCCGCGACCACGGCGTTGCGCAGGGCCTCGACCACCTCGGGTTCCACATGGTTGGACAGGTGCCGGCCGGTCTGCGGCGTGGGCATGCCGCGCCAGCGGTCCTCGATCTCCTTCTCCTTGGCCAGGGTGTTGTGGACCCGGGCGAAGGTGCGGACGTTGTCGCCGAAGACGCGGGCCAGCTCGCGCATGGCGGCCTCGCGCGTGTCGCGGTCCTGCTCGGTCAGCAGGTTGAGCGTGCCCTCGATCCCCAGCTCTTCGCCGTCGACGGTGAAGGTGAGCCCGGCGATGGTCTCGTCGAAGAGCTTGTTCCACGCCGAGGCGCCGACGGTGGACTGGTCGTGGAGGAACTTCTCGAGCTCGTCGGAGAGCTGGTAGGGGCGCAAGGCGCGCATCCGCTCGAACACCGGCTTGTAGCGGGCGAGGTCGCCATTGGCCGCCCAGAGAGCCGCGACCTGGTCGTCGGTCAGGCGGTTGAATTCCAGCGACCAGAAGACCAGCGGCGTGGTGTAGGTGGTGATCCGGTCCTGCATGTCGGACATGAACTTGGCGCGGCTGCTGTCGGTCGTCGCCTGGTAATAGCGCAGCCCGGCATAGGACATGATCCGGCCCGCGATCACGTCGATCTTCTCGTAGCGCTGGACCGCGGTCAGCATGTCGGCGGCGTCGAGGCCGGCGAGCTTGCCCTCGTAGTCGCGGGCGAAATCGGCGCAGGCGGCCTCCAGCCAGTCGAGATCGCGCTTGAGGTCGGGCGAATCCTGCCCGGGGTAGAGGTCTGTCAGGTCCCACTCGGGCAGGTCGCCGAGGTTGCGGCCGCCGGAGAGGTCGGCGTCGAAGACGGGTGTCTTGGTCATTGGGTCGGTCCTAGGTCTAGAAAGGGTGGGGACGTCCGTCCCAGGTTTCGAATGTGCCCGAGGTGGCGGGCGAGAGGCTGTCGAAGCGGTCGAGCAGGCCGCCGGCGGCCTCGGTCACCGAAATATCGGCGGCGCTGCCGCCCATCTCGGTGCGGACCCAGCCGGGGTGATAAATGCCGACCGCGATCCCGTCGACGGCCAGGTCCGTGGCCAGGTTGCGGCCGAGATTGAGGGCGGCGGCCTTCGAGGCGCGGTAGATGTAGGCGCCGCCGGTTGCCTGGGCGCTGCTGCCCATCTGCGAGGAAATGATGGCGATCCGCCCGCGCGAGGCCTTGAGCGCGGGCAACAGGGCCTGGACGGTCAGAAAGACGCCGGTCACGTTGGTGGCAAAGGTATCGGCCCACATCGCGGCGGGAAACCCGGTGTCGAGCGCCTCTCCCCGGTCGGGAAAGATGCCGGCGTTGCAGACCAGCAGGTCGAGCGCGCCGACCTGCCCGGGCAGTGCCGCGACCGAGGCGGGGTCGGTCACGTCGAGGGGCAGCAGGTCGCCGCCGCCCGGGCGGCGCGCCGTGCCGCGCACCGTGTCGCCGCGGGCCTCGAACGCGGCCAGCAGGGCCGCGCCGATGCCACGGTTGGCCCCTGTCACCAGCACCCGCATCAGTTCGCCCGCCGCTTTGGCAGGAACGGCAGGGGGGCTATGGGGATGCCGTCCTCGAGCAGCTTGATCGCTTCGCCGACCTGTGCCTCGCCCCGGATCGAGCGTTTGGGCAGGTCGCCGTCATGCATCCTGCGCGCCTCGTCTACGAAGCGGCTGCCCACATCCACGCTCTCGGCCTCGATCTTGCGCCGCAGCTCGGCCATGGCCTGTTCGGCGACCGAGGCGGGGTGCGAGAGCGGGCCGGCCCCGCGCGGGGCGGCCTGCCCGGCGCCGGCGGGCGCGTCCGGCTTGGCGGGGGTCTGGGGGGCGGCGGCATCGGGGCGGACGCGGGGCGCCATCAGGTCCTTCTCGACCGCCGCCGAGCCGCAGACCGCGCAGCTCAGGTGGCCGCTGCCGGCCAGGGTGTTGTAGGCGGCGGCGGACTGGAACCAACTGTCGAACATGTGACCGTCCTTGCATTTCAGAGCGTAGCGGATCATGGCGCCTTGATTTCTTGAGCCGCGCCCGAAGGTGCGGGGTGGGGATGGCCACGGCGCCGGGGGGCGCGGGCCGTCGCGGACCGGGGGCCCGGCTCACGGCTACAATGTAGGGACCGGGCCGGCGGTTGCAACGCCGCGCGGCGCTGCGCGGGTCTAGCCAAGCCGGTTGCGCGGGTCGAAATGGCGCACGATATGGGCCAGCTCGTCGTCGTCGAGCCGGGCCGCCGCCTTGCGCGGGCTCAGCCACTTGCGGTTGCGCTGGGCGCGTTCGGGAAAGACCTTGGCCACGCTGGTGACCTGCATTCCGTAGACCACGGCGATCACCGGCAGGTCCCCGTTGTCCAGCCGCTTGCGGTAGGAATAGAGCCCGATCGGCTGCGGCGAGATGATGCCGCGCAGGCCGGCCTCTTCCCAGGCCTCGATCTCGGCGGCGCGGGCGGGGGTCAGGTTGCCCATGGGCCAGCCCTTGGGCAGGATCCACCGCCGGGTGCCGCGCGACGTCACGAGGCAAATCCTGATCTTTTCGCCGGACTTGCCCCCCGACTTTGCCGGTTCCAGACGCCACGGCAGGACCGCGAACTGGGCCCGCGGTTCGGTCTTGGCTTTCCCGGTGTTCTGCAGGGGCCGCTGTATGGGTGTCTGGATCGACATGGCTGCCGACTTGTCCTTTGGTTTGTCCAAGATACCTCCTTACCCAGTTTGACCATGTTCGCGGAGGGTCTCAAATGGTTTCTCACATCAGGCGCCGACTGATCGCCGTGCTGGCCGCGGCGGTCTGCGCCCCGGCGGCCTTCGGTGCCACGGGGGCAGTGGTGCCCGACGCGCCTTTCCCCTCCATCGACGGCGGAGAGATCTCGTTGGCGGAGTTTCGCGGCCGGCCCGTGCTGTTGGTCAATACCGCGTCGCTTTGCGCGTTCACGCCGCAGTACGAGGGGCTTCAGGCCATGTGGGAGAGGTATCGCGACGCGGGGCTGGTGGTGCTGGCCGTGCCGTCCGACGATTTCCGGCAGGAGCTGTCGAGCGATGCGGAGGTGAAGGATTTCTGTGCGCTCACCTTCGGGCTCGACCTGCCGATGACGACGATATCCAGCGTCCGCGGCCCGCAAGCGCATCCGGTCTACCGCTGGCTGGCGGGGCAGGGCGTCGTCCCGGGCTGGAACTTTCACAAGGTGCTGATCGGCCGCGACGGGACGGTGCTGGGCCAATGGCCGGCCTCGGTGCGGCCGATGTCGGCGCCGGTCACCCGGGCCGTGGAGGCGGCGCTTGCCGATTGACCTGATCGGCCCGCGGTTCATCGGGTCCGAGATCTACCGGCATTCCTCCTACGGCGACTGGCATCCGCTGCGCATTCCGAGGGTCTCGACCGTGACCGACCTGGCGCGGGCGCTGGGCTGGCTGCCGCCGGCGCGGTTCCTCCAGTCGCCCCGGGTGAAGCCGCCGGCGCTCTGGGCGTTCCACCGGCCCGATTACGTGGCCGCCCTGCAGGAGGCGGAGCGCCGCCAATTCGTGACCGACGCCGTTCGGGCGACCTATGCGCTGGGCACCCCGTCGAACCCGGTCTATCCCGAGATGTATCGCCGCCCGGCCACCGCCGTGGGCGGCTCCATCCTCGCCGGAGAGCTGCTGCGGGAAGGGGGCGTGATCTACAACCCGGCGGGGGGCACCCATCACGGCATGCCAGACCGCGCCAACGGGTTCTGCTATCTCAACGATCCGGTCTTCGCGATCCTCTCCCTGCGGCGCAACGGGGCGGGCCGCGTGGCCTATGTGGACATCGACGCGCATCATGCGGACGGGGTCGAGGCCGCCTTTGCCGACGATCCCGACGTCTGCCTGATCTCGACCCACGAGGAGGGCCGCTGGCCCCGCACCGGGGCGCTGACCGACCGCGGCCTGGGGCAGGTCTGGAACCTGCCGGTGCCGCGCGGCCTGCATGACGACGAGATGGCGCTGATCCGCGAGGAGGTGATCCTGCCCGTGGTCGCCGCCTTTCGGCCCGACGCGATCGTGCTGCAATGCGGGGCGGATGCGGTGCTGGAGGATCCGCAATCGCGGCTGGCGCTGTCGAACAACGCGCATTGGGCGGTGGTGGCCGGGCTGCGCGGGCTGGCGCCGCGCTTCGTCGTGCTGGGGGGCGGGGGCTACAACCCCTGGTCGGTGGGGCGGCTCTGGGCCGGGGTCTGGGGCACGCTGCTGGGCGAGGAGCTGCCCGACCGGCTGCCGCCCGCGGGCGAGGCGGTTCTGCGCACCCTGCGCTGGCAGGGACAGCGGCGCGAGGTCTTTCCCCAGGATCACTGGGTCGAGACCCTGCGCGACGCGCCCCGGACCGGCCCGCTGGGCGGCGACCTGCGGGCGCGGGTCGACGGGCTGATCAGGCGGCAGGCGGCCTGGGTCTGAGCGCGGCCTCGATCCGGACGATCATCTCGGTGGGGTCGGCCGGGGTCAGCAGGCCGCGCGCACGCGCGGGCATCGCGGAGGCGTCCAGATGGGCGAGCCAGCCCGCGGCGAGGCTTGCGGCGTCGCTGACCTGCAGGGCGCCGCCGCCGGCGTCGAGATGCGCGTAATCCTCGGCGAAGTTCGCGACATGGGGTCCGTGGAGGATGGCGCAGCCGAGCGCCGCGGGCTCATAGGGCGTGTGGCCGCCGGTCTCGGTCAGCGAGCCGCCGACTAGGGCCACCGGGGCCAGGCGGTACCAGGTTTCCATCTCGCCAAAGGTATCGGCGAGATAGACCGGGTGGCTTGCCGGGTCCTCGCCCAGGCTGCGGCGGGCCATCGGGGCCAGCCGGGCGATGGCCGGGGCGCGATCCGGGTGCCGGGGCACGAGGATCAGCCGCAGGTCGGGGCGGTGCTTGCGGGCGATGCCAAAGGCGTCGAGCGCGATGTCTTCCTCGCCCGGATGGGTGGAGGCGGCGAGCAGGCTGGCGTCGCGGGGAAAGGTGCGGGCCAGTGCCGGGTCCGGCGGGGCGCTGCGTGGCAGGTAGAGCGATTTGAGCTGGAACGGGGGCAGCAGCCGGTCGGGCGCGACCCCGAGGTCGCGGAACCGCGCGGCGCTGGCGCTGTCCTGTGGGGCCACGAGCCGGGCCCCGCCCAGCAGGGCGCGGGCCAGGGCCGGGCGGCGGGCCCAGCGCCGGGCGCTGCGGGCCGACATCCGGGCGCCGGCGAAGATCAGCGGGAGGCCGCGGCTCTGCGTCATCGCGATCCGGTTCGGCCAGACCTCGTTTTCCAGCAGGACCAGCGCCGAGATCCGCGCCATCGTCCGCGCGGTGCAGAGCCGCAGGTCGAAGGGGGCGACACCGGTTTGCGTGCGGGGCAGGTGCCAGCCGGCGGCCAGGTCGCGCCCGGTCCGGGTATTGGCGGTGATCAGCAGCTGCCGGTCGGGATCGGCCAGCAGCGCCTCGATCAGCGGCCGGGCGGAGGCGAGCTCTCCGTTGCTGGCGCCGTGGATCCAGATCGCGCCCTCGGGCGGTCCGGGGCCCAGCAGGCGGTCGCGCAGGGCGGCGCCGTCCTCGCGCCCTTTCAGCCGGCGCCAGAGGGCCAGGGCCAGGAGGACCGGCGCGGCGAGGCTGACGAGGAGGCGGTAGCCGATCACGAGCGGGCCCTGGGCGGAGCCCGGCGGGCGGGTCCCGCGGGACTTGGATTGTCGGGATGGTGAACGACGCTCGCCCCGCGCCAGGGCGCGGAGCATCGCCCCGCCCACCATCCCCTATGGGCGTCGGTGCGGGACGCCGGGCAGGTCAGTCGAATTCCTGGCTGTTCAGGATGCGGTGGATCTCGCGCCGGACGAGCTTGCGGACGTTGCGGGTGATGCGTTCGCCCAGCACGCCCTGAAGCTCTTCGCGGACGATGGTGCCGACGAGGTCACGCAGGGCTTCCTCGTCGAGGAGGCTTTCCTCTTCGAGATAGGCTGTGAGCTCGGCATCGTCGTCGAGATCGGGGCTCGGCACCGGGCGGCGGTCTGCGTCGCCCCGGGCGGGTGCGCCCGGTCTGGATCGGGCGGCGGTGTCCGCGCGGCTGTCTTCGGGGCTGTGCCAGGGGGCCTGTGTATCCGCCGGGGCGTTTTGATTGCCGGCAGGGGCCCCATTGGGCTGTGTCGCTGCTGCGGGCGTTGCGGCCTCGGCGACGTCTTGCTCGGCGAGGTCTGCTGCGGCTCTGTCGTCCGCTTTCCCGTCTTCCGCCGCGCGGTCGTGCCCGGCGACATTTTCGGCCGCCGCGCCATCGCTGTTTTCAACGCCGGCGCGGTCGAAGAGACGTTCGCCCGGATAGACTCGGAACCGGGGCTCGTCGTTGTCATTTTCGAGGTCGAGGTCGAGGTCGAGGTCGTCGGCGGGCTTCGGGGGGGCGGGGCCATCTTCGCCGGTGACGACGAGGTGAAGCCGGCCGGGGCGGCCTCGGCCGGTGGGGGCCCAATCGGCCAGTTCGCTGCCGTCGGGCTCGAAGTCCTGACCGGAGAAGGTCACCGCGGCTTCGAGTTCCGCTATGGTTTCCTCGATCCGCTGGCGCGGGGTGCTGGGGGTCTCGAGGATGAGCGGGGGCTCGGCGACGGGCGCGTCCGGCGCACGGCTCTCGGCGCTCTGCATTGCCTCTGCGACCGGGGTCGTGCCAGGATTGTCTGCGGCGGACGGCTCGGCGGTCTCGTCGTCGCGCTGCCTGTCATGGTCGTCAGTCGTCTCGACGAGCTCGGCGTCCGGGATGTCCTCGCGGGAGAGGCGCATGGCCGAGATGACACCTTCGAGCAGCGCCTCGACCTCTGCGTCGTCTTCGACGTCGATGGGGCCTGCCGCTTCCGCGTCGGGGGTGTCCTTTTCAGGGGCCGGCGCGGGGCTATCGACGTGGGGGGGGGGCGCGGGCGTTTCCGGCCGGGTTTCGGGCCGGCTGTCAGCCGCGGGTCTCTCGGCGCGGCTGGCGGCCTTGGGGGTTTCCGGCCATCTGTCAGCCTCGGGCCAATCCGCGCGGATGTCGGTTGTGGCCGTCGTCGCGGTGGGGCCGGTCGCCGGTGCATCCGCGCCTGTGGTGTGCGCGGGCGGCGCTTCCGGCGGGTCGGGGACCGGCAGGATGGGGGACGTGAGCGTGAGCGGGGTGGATGTGTCGCCGTCGGAGGCACGGGCTTCGCGCGGAGCGGGCGCACTGTTGCCGTCTGCCTTGCGGGCCATTCGCTGGCTGCGGGAGAACCGGGTGAACACCCCGGTCTGGGGTCTCTCCGTGTCTTCGGTGGTCGCGGCGCTGTCGGCGGCCTTGCCCGCCCCATGGGATGGCCGATCCACGGTGCCATCGACCGGGGCATCACGCTCTGGGGTCGGCTGTGCGGCCTGCGCCTTGGGGTCTTGCCACGGCTCTCGCGCGGCGGGCGCGGTCCGGGTTGGGGGCGCGGCGGTAACCTCGGGGGCGTCCTTGACCCGGAAATTCGGGGTGAGGACAAGCCGGTCCGTCCGCGGCCCGGACTCCTTCCCGTCGCCCTCGTCCGCCGGATCACCTGCGGCCACGAGACGGCGGATGGACGCGAGAACGTCCTCGATCTCGACATTCGTCAGAGGATCAGACATGCGATTCCTGCTTTGGCCTCGGGGGTCAGACTAGCCTCCCTCCGACCGCCGGACAACAGATAGGACGAATCCGAAGCAATTCCCGGCGGCGTTGCGGCGCATTCGCCGCGGTCCGCGCCGCCGGTCCGGCCCGGCACGATCAGGTCAATCGCCGATGGCCCGCAGCACCCGGTCGAGCGCCCGGCCCTGGTCGGACTGGCCCAGCGGCGCGTCCTTGACCAGGTTGTAATAGGCCGACGGGTCGTAGGATTGCACCCCGAGGTTCAGATCCTCGGCCGTCAGCAGGCCCATGGAGGACAGGACGCGGTAGCTGGCCAGGGTCTCGTCGATCTGGGCGGCGATGGAATTGGCCTGCGCGTCGAGCAACTCCTGCTCGGCGTTGAGCACGTCGAGCGTTGTCCGGGCGCCGAGCGTCGCCTCTTCGCGGACGCCCTGGAAGGCGACCCGGGCGGCGCGGATCTGCCGCTCGGACGCCTCGCGGCTGGCGCGGGCGACGGTGAGCAGGGCATAGGCGTTGCCCACCTGCTGCTCGATCTGCTGGCGCACGATGTGCAGGCCGGCGCGCTGGGCGTCGCGGCGCGCCATGGCCTGGCGGCTCGTGCTGGCCAGGCGCCCCCCCTGCGAGATCGGGCCGGAGATGTTCAGGCCGATGCTCTCGGAGCTGTCCCAATCGTCATTGAAGCCGACCGAGCCCTGGAAGGTGACGCGCGGACGCAGAGCGGCCTCGGCGCGGCGGATGTTGAGCTCCGCCGCCGAGACATTGTGCATCGCGGCCCGGATCGAGGGATGGTTGCGGACCGCGAAGGAGCGCGCGGCGTTGGCATCGTAGCCGATGTTCGCCGGCGGCACCGGCGAGAGGTTGCCGGGCGCACGGCCCACGGCGGCACGATATTCCTCGATCGCCTGGGCCAGATCGCCCTCGGCCGAGGCCAGGAAGCTGCGCGAGGAGGCCAGGCGCGCCTCGGCGAGCGAGACGTCGGTGCGGGTCACCTCGCCCACATCGAACCGGTCGCGGGCGGCGCGCAGTTCCTGCGTGATGAGGCGGACGTTGCTTTGCCGAAGCTGGACGAATTCGAACGCCCGGCGGATGTTCAGGTGCGCCTCGAGGGCGCGCAGGAGCACTTCCTGCTCGATCTGCACAAGCTCCTGACGGGTGGCCAGCACCAGTTCCTTCTGCGCCTCGATGGCGATCTGCGAGCCGCCGCCGTCATAGATCAGCAGCTCGGCATTGAGCGCCACGTTGGTGGTCAGGAAATCGCCGCCGACCGGGCGCGGGTCGGTGACGCTGGCATTGGCCGACCATGACAGGATCGGCGCCAGGCTGGAGACGGCCTGGGCCACATCCTCGTCCGCGGCCCGCAGCAGGGCACGGTTCTGTTCCAGAAGGCCCGAGGCCTCGTAGGCATCGGCGAGCGTGTCGGCCAGGCTGTTGGCCCAGGCGGCGGGGGCGGTGATCGCAAGAAGCAGCCCGGTGGCCAGCCCTCCGATCCGATGTATGAACCTGCTCATGTGTCCTCTCGGCTAACTGACTGGTGCACCGCGTCTTGTGATCTTGTGCACGGGAATACGTTGACTGCGAAACTTACAGGGCGAAGCTCGGGGCGCGGCGGAAACCGGCCAGAACAGGGGCGGAGGCGTTGAATTCATAGCGCCAGGTCAGGCGGCCGCCCGACTTGTGGCCGATGCGGGCGACGCCCAGCGTGCCTTCGGAGAAGATCGCGCCGATGCGGCCGCCGTCCTTGATCTGGTCGATCAGCGAGTCGGGCACGGTTTCGACCGCGCCTTCGAGCAGGATCACGTCATAGGGCCCGCTGTCGGCCGCGCCCTCGGCGAGGGGGCCGTGGACCACCGCGGCATTGTCGACGCCTTGCTCGGACAGTGTGCTCTGGGCCTCGGCGGCGCGGGCCTCGTCATCCTCGATGGCGACGACGAACTCGGCCATGTGGGCCAGAACAGCGGTGGAGTAGCCAAGCCCGCAGCCGAGGTCGAGCACCACGTCCGTCGGCTGCACCGCGACCGCATCGAGCAGCTTGGCGAAGGAGCGCGGCTCGAGCATGACCCGGCCGTCGCCGAGGGCGAGGTTCTCGCCGATATAGGCGGCCTCGCGCAGGTCATGGGGCACGTAGGCTTCGCGCGGGACGGACAGCATCGCGTCGATGATCGGGAACTTCGTCACGTCGGAGGGCCGGACCTGGGTGTCGACCATGAATGTCCGGCGGGTCTTGAAATCGGCCACGGGCTAGACTCTTCCGTTCAGTTTCAACGCATCCGTGATGCCACAGGGCCGCGCAGCGGGCAACGGGCATGTGCAAGGATCGCCCCTTGCGATGCGAATGTGCCTCAGCTAAGACAGCGACGGTCGGCGAGTTGGCGGAGTGGTGACGCAGCGGATTGCAAATCCGTCCACACCGGTTCGATTCCGGTACTCGCCTCCATTTCATTTCAAGCACTTGGGTCGACTTTCTGATTGCGCAGGGTGCGCGGTTTTCAGGGGCGTCTACGGTTCTCTTCACTGTCCGCCTCCTTTCGCCTGCGCCGGCTTTACCGGCACACCGCCCTTGTTGCTTGGCGAGACGCGGGCGAAATGCTCGATCACGTTGGCGGCATGGCGGATCGGCCAAGCCATGAGATTGGCGATTTCCGACAGGGTCGGAGCCGTTTTCAGCAGCCGGGTCGACACCGTGACCCGGCAGTCCTGCAAGCAGAGGTCGCGGCTCAGGACGGCCTTGTCGTGCCAGTGGCGCAGGCCCACGGAGGCCCGATGCCCGGCAAATAGACCCTCCGTTGCGTTGGTCCGTATCAAGAGGCGGTCGCGCGGGGGCGCGTCGTGCAACCCGGCAAGTTCCGGAGTGACCTGGATATGTGCCACGCGACCGCGCTTGTTCGTGCGGATTCGCAGGCGGCGCGGAGAATGCGGCGCACCCATTCGAGGGCCTTGGCGTCGATCGCGTCACGATCCGCCGGGGTCCGGACCACCTCGAGGCGGTCCACCTTGTGGAGGGACGGACGGGGCATCAGGTCGTTGCCTTTGCAGCGGCCCTCACTGCACCCGGCGAAACCTTCATGCGCCGGCAAGCATCCTGCCAAACGCGAAGGATCGGCATGCAGAATGCGCCAGACGGGTTCCCCAGAAGCATGATGCCTTGAGTCCACCAGTCCTCTCCTTTGCGCATCGGCACAATGCAGGTCCCATTACCCGAGGTCAGTAGCATTGTATCGGTCCGCCCGCCGTCTTCATCGAATGGTAACCCAAAGCTGCGGGTCGACGGAATTGAGCCGGCCTGCCCGAAGTGCGCACTGGCTTTGAGTGCCTGCGGCGTGTCAACTTCTTGATCGACCAACTCGGCCGCAATCACGAAGTGCATCACATTGAAATAGTTGAAGCTGTGCGCCTTCCCTTGCCTGCCTCCACCGGAAGGACCAGCTTCTTCAGTCCGCTCATACCGCTTCAGCCATGCCTGCAGAGTTGGCGGCTTGATGCGAGCAATTTCGGCAACGTCGGCCGCGGAATACCGGTGAGCAAACATGTCCATCATCGATCATCGCATATTAATACAATTGTATTCATGCAGATGAGCGACAAGAGGCAAAGCGAAAAATGCAATTGCATCAAGTGCGTGCCGACCGTGACACTCACCGCTGTTCCTCAAGCCTGACCCTGGCCGGCGAGTGTTGCGTGGCGGGCTTGGTGGCTGGCCCATATTTGACATATCTCGACCCGTCGTCCTCTGGGCCCGAGCCCGGGTCTGCCCATGGCGCTGCGGGGGGGGGATGAGCGGATGGTCCTGGGCCGCTCTGGCTGGTCGAATCGCGGCAAGATCTGCACTGTCGGAGGCGAGGGGACACAGGATATGGACAGGGACCAGTTCGAGCGACATCTGGCCGCGCTCTGCGAGAGGCTGACCGCGGAGGTCAGGGCCTCGGCCGAGCACCATGGGCCGGCCGCCTTCGAGGGGCGGGTCCGTGCCGTGCTGGGGGCATTGCTCGCCGGGACCGGCCATGAGGCCGCGCCCGATATCGACCAGGGCTTTCCGGACATCGTCGTGGGCGCCTTCGGGGTGGAGGTCAAGGCCACGCAGAGCGACAGCTGGCGCTGCATCGCCAAGTCTGTTTCCGAAGGGCAGCGGGCGCTCGAGGTCGATCATATATATGTCGTCTACGGCAAGTTCGGCGGCCGGCCCGAGGTGCGCTGGGCCGATTACGGCGCCTCGATCATGCATGTCCGCACCAGCCACGTGCCGCGCTTCGAGATCGAGATCGGCACCCGGCGCCCGCTCTTCGACCAGCTGGGGCTGGCTTACGAGTCCTTCCGCGGCCTGCCGATGCAGGACAAGATGCCGCTGATCCGCCAATACGCCCGGGGCCGCCTGAGGCCCGGCGAGCGGTTGTGGTGGCTGGAGGACACCGACCCCGAGGAGCAGACCCACTCGCTGCCGCTGGAGGTCCGGGTCTACATGGACCTGCCTCGGGACGAGAAACGGCGGCTTCGGGCGGAAGCTGCCCTGATGTGCCCGCAGGTTGTGGGCGGGGCCCGGCAGCGGCGCAAATACGTTGATGCGGTGATGTATCTGATGACCTATCGCGGCGTGCTCTGCCCGCAGGCCCGCGACCTCTATTCCGCCGGCAGCGTCGGCGAGCAGGGGCCGACGGACAACTTTGTGCTCAATTCGCTCATCGACATACAGCACGAGCTGCGCCAGGCCGCACTACATCTTGAGGACGCGCTGTTTCTGGAGTATTGGGGAGACTGCCCGGACCCCGAGGGCAGGCTTCTGGAATGGCTCCGCCGGGCAGACGGCTTCGCGCAGGGGTGGACACCGTCCGGCTTCCTGTTCCTGCAGGAGCAAGGAAAGTGTTAACCAGTTCGGGATACGACATGCCCGGCCGGGCCCATGGAGCGACGCGCATGATCAAAGCCTACAGTATCGTCTCGTTGTTCAGCGGCTGCGGCGGGATGGATCTGGGGCTGATGGGCGGCTTCGAGGTGCTGGGCAAACCCTATGCGCGGCGGCCGTTCGAGGTGGTCTGGGCCAACGACCTCAACCCCTATGCCTGCCTGACCTATGCCCACAACCTGGGCCACGCGATCCGGCAGGGCGACATCTGGGACCACATGGCAACCCTGCCCGAGAGCTGCGACGTGGTCGTCGGCGGCTTTCCTTGCCAGGACATCTCGATCAACGGCAAGCGGGCGGGGGTGGCGGGCGCGCGCAGCGGGCTCTACCGCGCCATGGTCGAGGCGGTGCGGCGGCTGAAGCCCAAGGTGTTCGTGGCCGAGAACGTCCGTGGGCTGCTTTACAAATACAACGAGGAGTCCCTGCGCCAGGTGCTGCGGGACTTCTCGGGGCTGGGCTATGACGTGACCTACCAGCTTTACCACGCGGCCGATTACGAGGTGCCGCAGCGGCGCGAGCGGGTGTTCATCGTCGGCGTGCGCGGAGGCGCGGCGCCGTTCGAGGCGCCGGCGCCGCTCTTGGACAAGACCAGCTGGATCACCTCGAAGGCGGCGATCGCGGATCTTGAGACGCGGGCGCAGGACGCGGAATTCAGCCATATCTGGTCGCTGGCCCGCAAGAGCAGCGACCAGGGCGGGCGGCGGCTCGATCCGGGCAAGACCTCGCACACGATCCGGGCGGAATGTCACGGCAACAACCAGTTCCACTATGCCCTGCCGCGGCGGATCTCCATGCGCGAGGCGGCGCGGTTCCAGACCTTTCCCGACAGTTACCTGTTCAAGGCGCGGCTGCGCGAGACCGAGCGGATGATCGGCAATGCGGTGCCGCCGGTGCTGGCCTGGCATCTGGGGACGAGCCTGCAAAGGACGCTCGCGGCGCTGGGCGGCGAGGCGCTGCCCACGATGGCGGCGGAGTAGCGCGGGCCGTCAAGGCCCGCGCCGCGCGGGGGAGCCAGCCAAACGGCCGCGCTGCCGCGCGCCTCTCATTCAGCGCGTGGCGAGGTGCCACGACCCGGGCGGAGGTCGCGGCGGGTCCTAGGGGGCGGGCAGGCGGGAGGCGAGGTCCAGCAGGGCCTCCACGTCCAGATGCGCCTCCAGGTGCCGGGCGAGGGCGTCGAGCGTGGTCTCGACCCCCGCGTCAAAGCCCTGCGCCGCGGCGGGGGCGCCGAGCCCGGCGAGATAGGCCGCGCGGAACCCGTCGGCGGCGAAGAGCCCGTGCAGGTAGCAGCCGAGGATGCGGCCGTCGGCGGAGCTTGCGCCCTCGGGCGTCCCGGCCCGGCCGGCCCGTCCGGCGAGGTCGAGCCAGGGCCGGGCGCAATCGGCGCCGGTGGTGCGCCCGATATGGATCTCGTAGCCGGTCACGGGCAGGCCCGAGGCGCGGTGGGTGGCGGTCGTCAGGGTCACTTCCTTGACCGGGCCCATGGTGGTTTCGATGTCGAGAAGGCCTAGCCCCGCAACCGCACCCGGCGGGCCTTCGATGCCGTCCGGGTCGGCGATCCGGCGCCCCAGCATCTGGTAGCCGCCGCAAAGACCCAGCACATGACCGCCCCGGCGGACATGGGCGGCAAGGTCCACGTCCCAGCCCTGGGCGCGGAAATCGGCGAGATCGGCGATGGTGGACTTGGTGCCGGGGATCAGCACGAGGGCGGCGTCGCCGGGCAGGGGGCGGCCGGGCTCTATGATGTCGACGGAGACGCCGGGCTCGGCCGAGAGCGGGTCGAGATCGTCGAAATTGGCGATCCGGCCGAGGCGCGGGACCGCGATGCGCACTGGACCGCCGTCCGGTTTCGGACGGATGTCCATCACGTCCTCGGCGGGCAGACGCCAGGCGTCGGCGAACCAGGGCAGAATGCCCAGCCCGGCCCAGCCGGTATGGTCGCGGATCGCCGTCATGCCCTCGGCAAAGAGGGTCGGGTCGCCGCGGAACTTGTTGATCGCGAAGGCCTTGATCCGGGCGCGATCCTCGGGCGGCAGCACCACGTGGGTGCCGACAAGCTGGGCGATGACGCCGCCCCGGTCGATGTCGCCGACCAGCACCACGGGGCAGCCGGCGGCCTCGGCAAAGCCCATGTTGGCGATGTCGCCGGCGCGCAGGTTGACCTCGGCCGGGCTGCCCGCCCCTTCGACCAGCACCAGGTCATGGGCCGCGGCCAGACGCCTGTAGCTTTCCAGAACCGAGGGCAGAAGGGTCGATTTCATCCGGCCGTAGTCGCGCGCCCGCAGGGTCGCGGTGCGCCGGCCCTGGACGATGACCTGGGCGCCGGTGTCGGTCTCGGGCTTGAGCAGGACGGGGTTCATGTCGACCGTCGGCGCGAGCCCGGCGGCGCGGGCCTGCAACGCCTGGGCGCGGCCGATCTCTCCGCCATCGGCGGTGACGGCGGCATTGTTGGACATGTTCTGCGGCTTGAACGGCGCGACCGACAGGCCGCGGCGGTGCACCGCGCGGCACAGGCCCGCCACCAAGAGCGATTTGCCCACGTTGGAGCCCGCGCCCTGGATCATGATCGCCTTGGTCATCGCCTGCCTCCGGGTTAGGTCTCTAGGCAAATCGGACGGCAGGGAAAAGCCATGAACACACCGGCGCATCTGATATTCGGGGCCGCGGCCTTTGGCCGGGCGCACCAGCCCGCCGTGACGACGGCGGCGGTGGCCGGGGCGTTGTTGCCGGACCTGTCGCTTTACCTGCTGACGGGCTGGGCGCTGACGGTTTCGCAGCTGTCGCCGCAGGTGGTTTTCGGACAGCTCTATTACTCGGACACCTGGCAGGCGATCTTCCGGGTCGACAATTCGGCAGTGCTGTGGGGGGCGGGGCTGACGCTCGCGTTGATGACCCGGTCACGCGTGGGGGTGGCCTTCGCCGGGGCCGGGCTCTTGCATGTGGGTTGCGATTTTCTGCTGCACCACGATGATGCCCGCGCCCATTTCTGGCCGCTGAGCGATTGGGTGTTTGAAAGCCTGGTCAGCTATTGGGACCCCGACCATCATGGCGAGCTTGTGGGCACGCTGGAGATCGCGGCGAGCCTCGCGCTTTGCGTCCTGCTGTGGTTGCGGTTCCGGCATCCAGCGCTGCGGGGCGGAATCGCGCTGCTGGGCCTCGCCGAACTCGCGCCGCTCGTGCTCTGGGCGGTCGTGTTCGGTTAGGCGAGGGCGCTCCGCCAACCGGCGGATGGCGCCAAGACCCTGCCGGTCCAACGAAAAACGCGGCCCCCCGGGGGGGAGCCGCGTCAAAGGTGGGTTTTGACGATCAGGCGGCGGCGCGGGCCAAGGCCTCGGCCGCATTGCGGCGCTCACTCTCTTCACGAGACAGAGCGACAGAGGTGCGCACACCTTTGCCCACGAAGTCCATCAGACCCTTCACGACACGTTCGTTCGGGTCGATGCCGGCGCAGGACAGAACTTCGCGCCCGTCGCGGGAGCGTGCCCAGCGGGCGATCTGGTCCGGGCCATTGCCATACTTCTTGTCGTCGGCGATTGCATCGTCGAGCGCAGCCAGAACCACCGCCGCAAAAAGCTTGCGTGCGCGCTTGCCTTGCTCATTGTTGAAGGCGGTGCCATCAACGAAATCGGTCATCTCGCGTCCTTCGTTGTTTTTTGATCTTGTCGTTTTCAGCGTTGGGGGAATATGCAGGTTTCGATCCGATTCGGGTCGCCGATCTCGGAATGGCTGCTATGCGTGCGGCGCATAGGTTGGCACCTCTTTGCGCCGTATTTGGTTGAAATTCCCTTCGTCATGCGCCGGATATAGTTTGGACCGGAACAAGATCAAGTTTCCGCCACGGAATCGTCACAATCCGGATGCAGCCGCCTCTTGCGCCGACACCTCCATCGTGACACCGGCCTCGTCCGCGGCGAGCGGCCCCGTCGCCCGGTCGAAACGCAGGTACGCCAGCGCCCGGTCGGCCCGCGCGGTCAGCAGGGTGCCGGCGGGTTTTCCGGCGGCCGTGATCTCGGCGCCCGTGGGCGCGGGCCGGTCGAGGCTGACCCGGGCGAGACCCTTGCGCAGCTCCGTCTTGTGTTTCATCCGTGCGGTGACCTCCTGGCCCACATAGCAGCCCTTGCGTAAGTCGACCCCGTGCAGCCGCTCGAACCCCATCTCGAGGATGTAGCTCTCGGGGGTGAGCTCGGACCCCGCCTCGGGGATCAGGTGCTCGATGCGCAGGGCGTCCCAATCGGTGCCGTCGTCCAGCCCGCCATCGCCATAGTGCCGCCAGCCGAGCGCCGGGTGGCGGGGGTCGGGCCAGGCGCCGTCGGGGGCCGGCCCGGTGCCGCGCGACACCGACAGGCCGCTGTCGTCGATGCCCACGTCGGCGCGCAGCTTGTACATGCCCAGGCGCTGGGCCAGCGTGGGGGCCAGGGCGGCGCTGACGTCGAGCAGGAGACGGTCGGGCTCGGTCAGTATCAGGAAATCGGCGATATACTTGCCCTGGGGCGTCAGCAGCGCGGCATAGCGCAGCCCGTCGCCCACGGCGGGCAGGCGATTGGTCACCAGCCCGTCGAGGAATTTCTCGCGGTCCGCGCCGGTGATGGCGATGATGGTGCGGTCGGTCATGAAGCCTCGGCGTCTGCGTCGTCGGATTTGAATTGCATGGCATAGAGATCGGCATAGATCCCGCCCCGTTCAAGGAGGGCATCGTGGGTGCCGATGTCCATCACCCGTCCCTGATCCATCACCACGATCTGATCGGCATCGCGCACGGTCGAGAGCCGGTGCGCGATCACCAGCGTGGTGCGGCCCTGGCTGAGCCGTTCCAGCGCCCCCTGCACGATCTGCTCGGAGCGGGTGTCGAGCGCCGAGGTCGCCTCGTCCAGCAACAGCACCGGCGTGTCGCGCAGCAGGGCGCGGGCGATGGCCACGCGCTGGCGCTGGCCGCCCGACAGGTTCGAGCCGCGCGGCCCGGCGGGGCTGTCGAGCCCGTCGGCGAGGTTGGGCAGGAAGTCGGCCACGTGGGCGGCGCGCAGCACCTCGTCCAGATGCGCGTCGGACACGCCCTCGCGGCCCAGCAGGATGTTCTCGCGCAGGGTCTCGTCAAACAGCGCCGCGTCCTGCGAGACGACCGAGAACAGCCCGCGCAGCTCGCCGAGCGCCAGGTCCCGCGCGTCGGTGCCGCCGATCAGGACGCGGCCAGAGGTCGGATCCTGCAACCGGGTCAGGACGTGAAAAATGGTGCTTTTGCCCGCGCCCGAAGCGCCCACCAGGGCGGTGGTCTTGCCGGCGGGGGCGGTGAACGAGACGTCGCGCAGGACGGACATGTCGCCATAGGCGAAGCTGACGCCGTCAAGCGCCAGGTCGGGTGCGCCGCTGGGCGCGGGTTTCGGCGTTGCGGGGCCGAGGATAGTGGGGCTCTCGTTGAACAGGCCGAGGATCCGCTCGATGCTGGCGGCGGCGTTCTGCCACTTGCCCGAGAGCGAGCCCAGCCGGCGCAGCGGGTCGAAAGCAAGGCCGATGGCGGTGAAGAAGGCCATGAACTGGCCCACGGTCTTGTCGCCCTCGATGATCTGGCTGCCGCCATAAAGCATCACGCACAGGAACCCGATCCCCGACATCAGGTCGAGAAGCCCCGGGATGGCTGATTGCCAGACCGCAGTCGTCACCTCGGCCTCGATCCGCTGGTCCACAAGCGCCCGGTCGCGGCGGGACTGGTAGCGTTCGAGCGCATTCAGCTTGATCGGGTTGATGCCGTGAAAGACCTCGTCGAGCCGGGTGGACATCCGGCTTGCGATCTCGCGGGCGCGGCGCGAGGCGCGGCGGACGTAGAGCTGCACCAGGTAGGACGGGATCACCAGCAGCGGCGCCGCGACCATGGTCACCAGCGTCCAGCGCCAGTCGATCGACAGCGCCACGCCGAACAGCCAGACCAGCGCCACCATGTCGCGCCCGACCCCGGTGATGATCGTGGCCCAGACCGAGTTGATCGCCTGCACGTCGCCCTGGCACCGCTCGATCAGCTCGCCCGGGGCCTTGGTCTGGTGAAAGCTGCTGTCAAGGGTCATCAGATGCGCGAGCAGGTCCGAGCGGATCGCCCCCGCGGTGCGCTGGGCGATGCGGGTCAACAGGATCCGGTGCGCCATGGCGGCGATGCCGCGCACCAGGAAGATCGCGAAGATCGCGAATCCGACCTGCCAGAGCGCGGTGTAATCCCCGCCCACCAGCACCGTGTCGAACATAGGCTGCACCAGCAGGCTGAAGAGACCGAGCGACGAGCCCTCGATCGACATGATGGCCAGCGCCGCGAGCAATCCCCACAGGTGCTTGCGCAGGTATCCGCGCCAGAGCCAGGTGAAGAGCGGGCGGCTGGCCATTTCTTTGGGGGCGCTGGCGGCTTTCATGGCGGGCAGATAAGGCGGGCAGGGCGGGCATTGCAAGCGGGCCCGTGCCGGCGCGGGCCGGATGTGCGCCCGCTGCGACCGGTCGCGCGTTGACCTTTCGGGCCATGGGTCTAATGTCCTGCCGTCGGCCGGTCGCGCCGCCCACAACCTCCGGACCCCGCCCATGACACTCTCGAACGGCCGCCATTACCTTGCCATCCCCGGACCGTCGGTCATGCCCGACGAAGTTCTCGCCGCGATGCACCAGCCTGCCCCCAATATCTACGAGGGCGACATCGTCACCCTGATGGAGGGCGTGACCCGGGATCTGAAGACGATCGCGGGCACGACCGGCCAGGTCGCGCTTTACGGCGCCAACGGCCATGGCGTCTGGGAGGCGTCGCTGGCCAATGTGGCGGCCCCCGGTGACATGGTTCTGGTGCTGTCCAACGGGCGCTTCGGCATGGGCTGGGCGGAAATGGCCCAAGGCCTGGGGATCGAGACCCGGATCCTCGATTGCGGCATGTCCGCGGCGAGCGATCCGGCCCGGCTGGAAGAGGCGCTGCGCGCCGACGGCGACAAGCGGATCAAGGCCGTGCTCGTCTGCCACGTCGACACCTCGAGCGGGGTTCTCAACGATGTGGCGGGGCTGCGCACGGCGATGGATGCGGCGGGCCACCCGGCACTGCTGATGGTCGATTGCATCGCTTCTTTCGCCTGTGACCGCTACGAGATGGATGCCTGGGGCGCGGATGTGACGCTCGCCGGCTCGCAGAAGGGCCTGATGACGCCGCCCGGCATGGCGATGGTCTGGTTCAACGACCGCGCCGCCGAGGTCGCCCGCGGGGTGAAGACCAGCCGCTACTGGGACTGGACCGACCGCGGCAACCCGGAGTTTCCCTATCAGTATTTCGGCGGCACGACCCTGACCCATCACATGTTCGGCCTGCGCAAGGCGCTCGACATGATCAAGGCCGAGGGGAGGGAGGCGATCTGGGCCCGGCACGATACGCTCGCCAATTCCTATTGGGCGGCGATCGACGCCTTCGGCGCCGGCGGGTCGATGCGCCTGAACGTGCCCGACCGGGCGCATCGCAGCCGGGCCATCACCTCGGTCGCGCTGCCGAACGGCCAGGGCGAGCGGCTGCGGCTGTGGTGCTCGGAGAACCTGGGCGTGACGCTGGGGATCGGCCTCGGCCGGACCCCGCCGCACGATTATTTCCGGATCGGTCACATGGGCCATATCAACGCGCATATGGCGCTGGGCGTGGTGGGTGTGCTGGAGGCGGGGATGCTGTCGCTGGGCATCGCCCACGGCAAGGGCGCCACGAGTGCCGCGGCGGAGGTCATCGCCTCGGCCACCCGTCCGCTCAGCCAGGCGGCGGAATAAGGCGTCAGCGCCGGGGCGGGGCCGCCGGGGCCGGGCAGTGCCTGGCCTCGCGGCGCCGGTCGAGCCAGCGTATGCCGGCGTGCACCGCAACGGCCGCGATGGCGACCCAGAGGATCCCGCCGAGCGCGGCCAGCGTGAAGAAGGCCATGAACAGGATGCCTGCGCTGGTGACCAGGAAGGCGTTTGTGTAGTTCGGGGCCGGCGTCGGGCGGTGAGACATGGCAAGAGGCTCGCTGCATGATCTGCCTTTGAGAAAGATGATAGTCCGACCGGCCCCCTCTATCGAGTGGGCGGTCCGATTTTTCTTCGTCTGGCCCTCCCGCAGTGTGGGGTGCGGGCCCGGTCAAGATCGTCTCGTGCGGCGCAGCGGGCCAGCCGCCTAGCGTCTGGCGGCGGCGGCCGCGAGCGCGGGCCCCAGCGTCTCCTCGACGATATCCAGGTCGGCCGGGGTGCCGCAGCTGACCCGGATGCAGCGGTCCAGCGGGCTGACCCCGGGCATCCGAACGAAGACGCCGCGCTCGCCCAGCTCCTCCAGCACCGCCCGCGCCAGGGCGCCATCCCCGCCGCAGTCGATGGCGACGAAGTTCGCGGCCGACGGGATGGATGACAGGCCGAGATCGCTGGCGATGCGGCCCAGCCGAGCCCGGCCCTCGGCGACCTGGGCGGTCACCGAGGCGAGCCAGTCCTGATCCTGCAGCGCCGCCTGTGCGCCGACCTGCGAGACCCGGGTCATGCCGAAATGGTTGCGCACACGCTCGAAGGCCGCGATCAGCGGGGCGGGCCCGATCGCATAGCCGACACGGGCCCCGGCCAGCCCGTAGGCCTTGGAGAAGGTGCGCATCCGGATGACGCGGGTATCGTCCGGCGTCATCGGCGGAATGGCCTCGGACGGGGCGAAGTCGGCATAGGCCTCGTCGAGGATCAGCAGGCTGCCCCGAGGCAGCGCGTCGCGCATCCGGGCGATGGTGGCGGTGTCGTGCCAGGTGCCCATCGGGTTGTCGGGGTTGGAGAAATAGACCAGCCGGGCATCGACCTCCCGCGCCTTGGCCACGAGGCGTTCGGGGTCTTCATGATCGGCGGTAAAGGGGATCGCGTGAAGCGCGCCGCCAAACCCCGCGACGTGGTAGTTGAACGTGGGATAGGCCCCGCGGGAGGTCACGACCGGGGTGCCTGGCCCGACGACGAGGCGGACGAGCGTGCCCAGAAGCCCGTCGATCCCCTCTCCCACGATGATGCTGTCGGGGGGCACGCCGTGATGGACGGCCAGGGCCATGCGCAGGTCGTGCGATGTGCTGTCGCCATATTTCCAGCTCTCGGCGGCGGCCTCGGCCATGGCGGCGACGGCGCGAGGGGAGGGGCCGAAGACGCTCTCGTTTGCGCCGAGCCGGGCACGGAACGGGGCGCCCCGCCGCCGTTCGAGCTCTTCGGGCCCGACGAAGGGCACGGTGGGCGGCAGGCTGGCGGCGAGCGGGGTGAGGCGTGGATCGTCTGTCATGCGCCGGACACTGCCCGCCCCGCCACCTAAGCGCAATCGCCCGGATCGGGTGCCAGAATATTCGCGAATATTCTGGGGCGCTCAGGAGCTGGCGAAGGCGCTTCGGATCATGTCGGCAAGGCCCGCCGCGGCGGGGCCGTGGCCCTGGTCGGCGACATAGAGGTTGATCTGCACCTCCTTGAGCTCGGGCAGCGAGCGGCCGTGATCGATTCGCTCGAGATAGGCCGCTTCCGTCCCCTCCAGCCGCGCACTGACCGCCAGATCGGCGCTGACCGTGGCGTCGATCGAGCGGCTGGCATTGCTGTCCACCGCCATCTCCCAGGGGATGCCGGCCTCGTCCAGCCGACGCTGCACCCCGGGGCGAAAGATGCAGTTGCGCTCGAACGCAAGGCGCAGGGGCCGTGCCCGCCAGGCCTGGCCGTCCGGCGCCCCGACCCAGGCCAGCCGCTTGAGCGCAAGGGTCTCGCCGCCCCCTTCGCGCGAATCCTCGGTGGTCAGGATCACATCTGCCTCGCCGCGCCGGAACTGCTCTTTCAGCCCCTTGGTGAAGGAGCTCAGCAGATGCACCTTCATCTTGGGAAACTCGATCGCGAACCGCCGCAGCACACCCGGGATCGTCGGGTAGACCACATCATGGGGCACACCCAGCGTGATCTCGCCCTCGAAATCCTTCGAAGTCAGACGCCGGTAGATATCGTCGTTGATCTCCAGCAGGCGGCGGGCGTGGGACAGCAATTGCTCGCCCGCGCCGGTGAGGCCAACGCCGCGGCCCGCCCGCTCCAGCAGCCGGGTGTCGAGGCTTTCCTCCAGCCGTTTCAACTGCATCGAGACCGCTGACTGGGTGACGTTCAGCAGGCCCGCCGCGCGGGTCACGCCGCCCGCTTCGGCCACCGCCACGAACGAGCGCAGGGCGGTCAGGTCAAGGTTTCTTGGCATATCAACATCCGTGATGTTTTACTTCTCAATCATTCGTTTTTAATATGTTCCCGCAATGCATATAAATCAAGCAAGTCGATCAGCGGGCGCCGCATCCACTGACCGTCCGAGCCCCCGGCCAGCAAGGCCGCCCGTGCCGTGCGGGAAGGGGGGGCGGGTCGGGAGACAAGGCGCCCGGGGCCAGATGGCACCACCGATCGACACCTGTCACGCGAGCTCCGAGGAGCCCGAACCAGAAGGAAACCTGAGATGACCTACATGAACACCTCCGCCGCGACCACCCGCCCCGTCCGCTCCGGCCTCCGCAACACCGGCCTTGTCGCCCGGCTATTGGATCTCGTCGGGCTCTACACCCAGCGCCGTGCGCTGGCCCGTCTCGACGACGCCGCCCTGCGCGACATCGGCCTGAGCCGGCGCGACGCGATGACCGAAGCCAACCGACCGCTCTGGGACCTGCCGCGCACCGGCCGCTGACCCCAGACGGACCGCCGCCCCCCCCCCCCCTCCGGAGCGGCGCAAAACGGCAAATCCGCCCGATCGCGTACACAATCCTGCGCACAAGCGTCAGATTTTTCGATTGCGGACCGGATTTCCTTGAAAGACTGGCCTCGACCCCCAATATTCGGGGTCGAGGCCATTTTTCGACGTGGCCACAGTGACATCTTGGAGGGAATGGATGGCTGAATATCAGACGATCCGGAGTGCGGGCAGAACCCGCTCCGCCGACATCGACGCCGGTTTGCGCGATCATATGAACAAGGTCTACGGAACGATGTCCGTGGGCATGCTCATTACATTTGCGGTGGCCTGGGCCGTCGGCACCTCGCCGGCCCTGCTGTCTGTTTTCCGCGACCCGAACACCCTGCAGCCGAACATTCTCGGCTGGGTCATCATGTTCGCTCCCCTGATCATGGTCTTCGCGTTCGGCGCCATGATCAACCGGCTCTCCGCGGCCGGCGCTCAGGTGTTCTTCTACGCCTTCGCGGCGCTCATGGGCCTGTCGCTGTCCTGGATCTTCGTGGCGTTCACCGATTTCTCGATCGCTCAGGTCTTCCTGGTGACGTCGATCTCCTTCGCGGGTCTGTCCCTCTGGGGCTATACCACGAAGAAGGACATCTCGGCCTGGGGGTCGTTCCTGATCATGGGCGTGATCGGCCTGATCGTGGCGTCGATCATCAACATGTTCCTGCAGAGCGGCGGGGTCGCCTTCGCGATTTCGGTGCTGGGCGTTCTGATCTTTGCCGGCCTCACGGCCTATGACACGCAGAACATCAAGAACACCTACATCGCGCATGCCGCGCAGTCGGATCAGGAGTGGTTGGGCAAGGCCGCCATCATGGGTGCGCTGAACCTCTACCTCGACTTCATCAACATGTTCATGTTCCTGCTGCAATTGCTCGGCAATCGCGAGTAAACGGCAGGCCAGTCGACGATCTTGGGGGCCGCCTTCGGGCGGCCCCTTTTTCGTGCCCGGTCCCGAGCGCCCTTGCTGCCCGGCGGGATCAGCGGCGGCGCCAGTGGTGACGGATGTCGGGCCCAATCGGGCGGACCCCGGCCAGGCGGAAGCGCGGAGCATCGGCCAGCGCGTCGAGGCCAAGCGCCCCGATCATCGGCAGCCCTTCGGCGCCCAGGGCCGTGCCGGCGGTGAAACAGATCAGGTCTTCGACCAGGTCGGCCCCGAGCAGCGATGCGCCAAGGCTGCCGCCGCCTTCGCAGAATATCCGCGTCAGCCCCGCCGCGCCAAGCGCCTGCAGCGCCGCCGCGGGGGCGATCTGCCGGCCCTCTGTCGGGCAGCGAAAGAGCCGCGCCCCGGCCTCGGCCCAGCGGGCGACAGCGGCCGCCGGCGCCTCCGTGCCGTGGCAGATCCACAGCGGCGCTGCCTCGACGCTCTGCGACAGGCGGCTGGGCAGGGGCAGGTCGAGACGCCGGGAAAAGACGATGCGCACCGGCTGGCGATCCTGGCCAAGGTCGCGGATGGTCAGCGTCGGATCGTCGGCACGGGCGGTGCCGGCCCCGACCAGGACCGCATCGTGACGCGCCCTCATGGCGTGAACATCGCGCCGGGCCAGGGGCCCCGTGATCCACTGGCTCTCCCCGGTCGCGGTGGCAATCCGGCCGTCGACGCTGGCCGCGAGCTTCAGCGTCACGGTGGGGCGCCCGGCGGTGACGCGGGTGAGGAAGCCGGCGAGATCCTCACGGGCTTCGTCGCCGCCCAGGCCGGTCTCGACCGCGACGCCGGCGGCCTTCAGCCGGGCGATCCCTTGGCCTGCGGTGCGCGGATCGGGGTCCGTCGTGGCGATCACCACGCGGGCGATCCCGGCGCGGGCCAGTTCCTCGGCACAGGAGGGGGTCTCGCCGACATGGGCGCAGGGCTCGAGCGTGACATAGGCGGTTGCCTCGCGGGCGTCGCAGGCTGCGAGCGCAGTCACCTCGGCGTGGGGGCGCCCGCCATCGGCGGTTCTGGCCCGTGCAAGGATGCGCCCGTCGCGCACGATGACGCAGCCGACCGAGGGGTTGGGCCAGGTGCGCCCCAGGCCCCGCCGACCAAGCGACAGGGCGAGCGACATGAAGCGCCGGTCGGCGACCTCTGTCACGGATCGGGTGAGGCGTTGGGCCGCAGTTCGCTCACGAATTTGTCGAAGTCGTCGGCGGCCTGGAAGTTCTTGTAAACGCTTGCGAAACGGACATAGGCGACCGTGTCTATCCGGGCCAGGCTTTCCATGACGATCTCGCCGATGACCTTTGAGGGGATGTCGGTTTCGCCCATGCTTTCAAGCCGCCGGACGATGCCGGAGATCATCTGATCGACGCGTTCGGGCTCCACCGGGCGTTTCTGCATCGAGATCCGGACCGAACGTTCAAGCTTGTCCCGGTCGAAATCCTCGCGCCGGCCGTTCGACTTTATCACCACCAGGTCGCGCAGCTGGACCCTTTCGTATGTGGTGAACCGTCCGCCGCAGGCCGGGCAGAAGCGACGGCGGCGGATGGCGACATGATCCTCGGCTGGACGCGAATCCTTCACCTGAGTGTCCACGTTCCCGCAAAACGGACAGCGCATGGTGGTTCCCTCTTCTCTGCCTCTAGGGGGATTGGTCCCCTTCTGGGGCAGAACTATAGGGGGGCGCCGAGCATTTGGGTAGAGGACAAATCGGGACGCAATATCGTGGGGCCGGGGCGTGGCCGATCGGACTCAGCCGAGATAGGCGGCCACCTCTCGGCGATGGGGTCGCCGGCGATGTTCGAAAAGGTATATGCCCTGCCATGTTCCAAGGCGCATGCGGCCATTCATGATGGGAATCTGCAAACTGACGGGCAGGTGGGCTGCCTTGATATGGGCCGGCATGTCGTCCGGACCCTCGGCGACATGGGTCAGATAGCTCATCTCGGGCGCCGTGGCGTCGGGCACGAGCCGCTCCAGCCAGGCGGCCAGATCGCGCTGCACATCCGGGTCGGCATTCTCCTGGATCAGCAGAGAGCAGGACGTGTGCCGCACGAAGAGCGTCAGGAGCCCCTCGGACGGCCCTTGGGCAACCCAGGCCGCGACCTGGTCGGTGAACTCGTAGAGGCCAGGGCCACGGGTCTGGACTTCAAAGGTATCGTGCATGGCAAACAGGGGCGCGGCTGCCCGCGCGATGGGACGTGAGGTGGTGGAGGGCGGGGGCCGGCGGAGTCCAGCCCCCGCCCGTGCCGTCAGGCGGCGGTTTCCGCGCCCTCTGCGCCCTTGTCGGCCTTCACCGGCGGCGTGTAGGAAAACGAAATGCCGGATTTCTCAAGGCGTTTGATCAGTTGCATGGCCTTGCGGGTCTCTGCCTTGCCCTCGGTCTTCCAGATCTGGTTGCGATCCTTCTGGGTCGAGTCCGGGTTCGCGGCGATGACCCGCTGGCGCCAGATGGCCCGTGCGAGAATGCGGCCAGCCCGGCGCCGCGCGATTTGCTCTTCTGTGAGCGGGGTCTTGGATATTTCCATGGGACAATGTCCTCTAGCGGATTTACGCGAAAGACTTCGCGTCGGACGGCACCATGCCGCCCACATGAGGTCCATACCACAAGTTATTGGCAAGAGGTAAAAAAAGTGACGGCCCGACCAGTTTGGCCGGGCCTGATGTCAGGTCTGATACAGGCTTGGGCGGCCTGTCGACCAGAATTCCAGTCGACCAGGATTATTGATCGAGGAACGACCGCAGCTTGCGCGAGCGCGAGGGGTGCTTGAGCTTGCGCAGGGCCTTGGCCTCGATCTGCCGGATCCGCTCTCGCGTGACCGAAAATTGCTGGCCGACCTCCTCGAGCGTGTGGTCCGTGTTCATCCCGATGCCGAAGCGCATCCGCAGGACACGCTCCTCGCGCGGGGTGAGGGAGGCCAGAACCCGGGTCGTCGTTTCCTTGAGGTTCTCCTGAATGGCCGAGTCGAGCGGCAGGACGGCGTTCTTGTCCTCGATGAAATCGCCAAGCTGGCTGTCTTCCTCGTCGCCGATGGGCGTCTCGAGAGAGATCGGTTCTTTGGCGATCTTCATCACCTTGCGGACCTTCTCGAGCGGCATCTGGAGCTTTTCGGCCAGCTCCTCGGGTGTCGGTTCGCGGCCGATCTCGTGCAGCATCTGGCGGCCGGTCCGCACCAGCTTGTTGATCGTCTCTATCATGTGGACCGGGATACGGATCGTCCGGGCCTGGTCGGCAATCGAGCGCGTTATCGCCTGGCGGATCCACCAGGTCGCGTAGGTCGAGAACTTGTAGCCGCGGCGATACTCGAACTTGTCGACAGCCTTCATCAGGCCGATGTTGCCTTCCTGAATGAGATCAAGGAATTGCAGGCCGCGGTTCGTGTATTTCTTGGCAATGGAAATCACCAGGCGCAGGTTCGCCTCGACCATCTCCTTCTTGGCCTGACGGGCCTCTTTCTCGCCCTTCTGGACCTGCTGGACGATGCGGCGGAATTCGGAGATGTCCACGCCGACATATTGACCGACCTGGGCCATCTCGGCGCGCAGATCCTCGACCTTGCCGGTGGAGCGCTCGATGAAGGATTGCCAGGCACGGCCGGACTTCTCGCCCATACGCTCCAGCCATGCGGGGTCGAGCTCGTATCCGCGATAGGCGTCGATGAACTCACGCCGGTTGATGCGGGCTTGGTCGGCCAGCTTCACCATCGCGGAATCGATCGACATGATCCGCCGGTTGATGCCGTAGAGCTGGTCGATCAGCGCCTCGATCCGGTTGCCGTGCAGGTGCATGGAGTTCACCAGCTCGACGATCTCGCTGCGCAGCTTCTGGTATGTCGCCTCGTCGACCTCTGTGAAGGTCCCGTCCTCGTTCAGGGTCGCGGACATGCGCGCGTCCTGCATCGCGGAAAGGTCGGCGAAGTCGCCCGCGATCCGGTCCAGCGTCTCCAGCACCCGCGGCTTCAACGCGGCCTCCATCGCGGCGAGCGACATGCTGGCCACGTCATCCTCGTCGTCGTCATCGTCGCGGGCGATCGGGTTGCCGTCGGCGTCAAGCTCGGGGCTTTCCTCGCGCTTCGGGCTCTCGGTCGTGGCGGCGGTATCGACGACCGGCTCGCTTTCCTCGCCGTCTTCGCCCATCTGGGTGCCGAACGTGGCCTCCAGATCAATGACGTCGCGCAACAGGATGTCTTCGTTGAGAAGTTCGTCCCGCCAGATGGTAATCGCCTGGAAGGTGAGCGGGCTTTCGCAGAGCCCCAGGATCATCGTGTTGCGGCCGGCCTCGATTCGCTTGGCGATGGCGATCTCGCCCTCGCGGCTGAGCAGTTCGACGGACCCCATCTCGCGCAGATACATGCGGACGGGGTCATCCGTGCGGTCGAGCTTTTCGGACTCGGCGCCGGAGACGGTGACCTCGCCGCCGCCCTTGGCGACCAGCTCGGTCGACTTGCCGTCGTCCTCGACCTCTTCGCTTTCCTCTTCCTCGGTGACCTGGATGCCCATTTCCGACAGCATCGACATCACGTCCTCGATCTGGTCCGAGGAGACCTGATCGGGAGGCAGGACGGAATTCAGCTGGTCGTAGGTGATGTAGCCGCGCTCGCGCGCCTCGGCGATCATCTTCTTGACCGCCGTCTGGCTCATATCGAGAGACAGATCGCCATCCTGATCTTCGTCTTTGCGGTCGTCGGTGTCTTTCGCAGCCATGTGCGCTCCTCGATGTGGCGGCAGCCAGGTCGTCGGACATTGCCCGAATCAAACTGCGAATCAGGTGATTCGCAACTACCCTGGCTGAAAAACCCTTACATGTTGCCTCTTTGGTCAGCTAGCGCTGCCCGGTCCCTTTTCAAAACGCATCGCTGCGAGAAGGTCGTCGAATCGGGCGCGTTCGTCCCGGTTGACCGGCGCCCCGTTGGGGCCGGTGTCGAATTCGGTCCGGTCCTCGCCACCCTGCGCCCGTCCGGCCCGGTCCATCGCGGCGCTCGATTGCGCCAGCCTGGCGGTGACGTATTCCCCGGCGGCATCTTCGGCGATCTCCTCTTCGGCCTCGAACACCTCCCGCAACTGACCGCGGCGCGCGGTGAGCTTGGCAATCTCCTCGCTCACGCAGATCCGGGCCGCTTCGGGGTCGCCCGGGCGCCGAACTCCGGGCGTCAAGGCGACGTGGGAATGTGTCAGCAGCTTTTCAAGGGGCGCCGCGCCGACCCGGTCGGCGATGCGTGCGCGAAGGTCCTCTCCGGGGTCCTCCAGAAGCAGGGCCGAAACGATCGCCGCGTGATCCGGCCCGGTGAAGTCGAGCGATTCCAGCGCCCCTTCGAAATCGGGGATCACCTCGGGGTTGCACAGCAGCGTGGCCAGGATCACGGCTTCGCGCAGCTGCTCCTCGCCCAAGGAGCCGGTGGCGAGCGCCGAGCTCCGCGTGCCCGCACGGGCCACGGCGGGCGGGGCGCTGCGGAAAGAGCCGCGTCTGGCGGGGCGGAACAGCTCCCAGCGCAGGCGCTTGAATTCCTGGCCATAGTGACTGCGGATCGAGGGGTCGCGGATCGTCCGGACCCGGTCGTCGAGAGCCTTTTCCAGGGCGGCCTTGCGTTCGGGGCTGTCGAAGTCACGGCCCTCGGTCACTTGCTGCCACAGTAGCGAGACGAGTGGCAGCGCGTCGTCAAGCAGGGCGGTCATCGCCGCGGGGCCCTTGGACCGCAACAGGTCGTCGGGGTCCTGCTTTTCGGGCAGCAGGACAAAGCGCAGGGACTTGCCGGCCTCGAGCAGGGGCAGGGCAAGCCCCGCGACCCGCTGCGCGGCCCGCTGGCCGGCGGTGTCGCCGTCGAGCGCCATCACCGGCTCGTCGGCAATGCGCCACAGATGGGCCAGCTGGTATTCGGTGACCGCCGTGCCCAGGGGGGCGACGGCGGCCGGAAAGCCGTGTTCGGAGAGGGCGATCACGTCCATGTAGCCCTCGGCCACGATGAGCGGCCGACCCTGGCCGGCGGCCTCGCGGGCGGGGGCGTGGTTGAAGAGCGTGCGGGACTTGTCAAAAAGCTCGGTTTCGGGAGAGTTCAGATACTTGGCGTTGTCGTCCGGGTCCATGGCCCGGCCGCCGAAGGCGATGGCGCGGCCGCGCGGGTCGCGGATCGGGAACATGATCCGGTTGCGGAAGACATCATAGGGTGCGCGGCCCTTGTCCGAGGTCCGCGCAAGGCCCGCGCCGAGGATCAGGTCGTCCGGCACGCCCTTGCCACGCAGGTGGTCGCCCAGCGCCTGCCAGCCGGCCGGGGCAAAGCCGATCTCCCAGCGGGCGCAGGCGTCTTCGCCGAGGCCGCGGCGTTCGAGATAGGCTCGCGCGTCGGCCGCGGCGCCGGTCCGGAGTTGGAGGCGAAAAAAGCGGACGGCCTGCTCCATCACCTCGATCAGCTGGCTGCGCCGATCTGCCTTCTGCTGCGCCTGGGGGTCGCGGTCCGGAACGGTCAGCCCGGCCTCGCCGGCCAGGATCCGGACGGCCTCGATGAATTCCACGTTCTCGGTCTCGCGAACGAAGGAGATCGCGTCGCCCTTGGCGTGACAGCCGAAGCAGTAGTAGAATGCCTTGCGGTCATCGACGTGAAAAGAAGCGGTCTTTTCCTGGTGGAACGGGCAGGGCGCCCAGAAGTCGCCCTTGGCCTGGTTCGACTTGCGATTGTCCCACATGACCTTGCGCCCGACGACCTGGGACAGACTCAGGCGGGTGCGCAATTCATCCAGAAAACCGGGGGGCAAGCTCATGGTCCGAGTATCGCGTCAGACGCGGCGAGAGTCCATTCCGGCCGGGCCCCGGATATTCGCGAATATCCGGTCCGATTATTCGCGAATAATCGGGCGCCCTCAGAGCGGCCAAAGGAACGGGATTGCGAGGGAGACGACGACGGCCAGGCTGATGTTCAGCGGCAGGCCGACCCGCATGAAGTCCGAGAACTTGTAGCCCCCGGGCCCGTAGACCAGCGTGTTGGTCTGGTACCCGATCGGCGTGGCGAAGGCCGCGGAGGAGGCGAACATGACCGCCACCACCAGGGCCCGGGGGTCCACGCCAAGGGCATTGGCCAGGCCGATGGCGATCGGGGTCATCACCACTGCGACCGCGTTGTTGGAGACGACCTCGGTCAACGTCGTGGCCAGCAGGTAGACCGCGAAGACCAGCACGAAGGGCGGAAGGTCCCCAAGGAATGGCGAGAGCCCGTCCGCGATCAGCACGACGGCGCCGGAATGGTCGAGCGCGGCACCCACGGCCAGCATCCCGAAGATCAGCGCCAGCAGCCGGCCCTCGACGAACTCGAAGGCCTCGTCGGCGTCGATGCAGCCTGTCACCAGCACCACGGCCACCGCGATCACCGCCAGCATCAGGATCGGCGCCACGCCCAGGGCGGCCAGCCCGACGATGCCGAACAGGGCGGAAACCGCGATCGGCGCATGGGACCGGCGGAACGCCCGCGCCGACGGCTGCGAGACGTCGACCATGTCCATTTCCAGCGCCAGCCGCTGGATATCCTCGGGGCTGCCCTCCAGCAGCAGGGTGTCGCCCACCCGGACCACCAGGTCGTCGATCGCCCGCCCGATGTTCTGGTTGCGCCGGTGCACGGCCAGCACGTAGACGCCGAACCGCCGGCGCAGGCGCATCGCCCCCAGCGTCCGGCCGATCATCTTGCAGCCCGGCGTGATCAGCACCTCGACGGTCTGGGTCTCGACCGCGCTGACCTGGTCGACCCGGCGCAGGGACTTGTTGCGCTGCAGGCTCAGAAGTTCGGTCATCGCGGTGCGCAGCACGACCCGGTCGCCGACCTGCAGCTCGACCCCCTTCAGGTTGCGCCGCAGGGACAGATCGCCCCGGACCACGTCGATCAGCCGCACCCCTTCGCGGCGAAAGAGCTGGACCCCGGTGACCTCGCGCCCGATCATGTCGCTGTCGGGGGGGATCACCGCCTCGGTGAAGAACCGCATCTTGGAGCGGTCCGACAGAAGCGTCGCCATGCTGTCGCGCTCGGGCAGCAGCCGCGGTGCTATGAAGGTCAGATAGATCATCCCCCAGGTCACCACGATCAGCCCAAGCGGCGTGATCTCGAAGATGGTGAAGGGCTCCAGCCCCTGGCTGCGGCCCACACCGTCCACAAGCAGGTTCGTCGAGGTCCCGATCAGCGTCAACGTGCCGCCCATGATCGCCGCATAGCTCAGCGGAATCAGCAGCTTAGAGGCGGGCTTGCCCAGGGTGCGGGACAATTGCACGATCACCGGGATCATCACCACCACCACCGGCGTGTTGTTCATGATGGCCGAGGCCAGCGCCACGAACAGCAGCACCGCCGCAATGGCCCGCCGCGGATGGCTCTTGGCATAGCGGTCGGCATAGCTGGTCAGCGCGTCCAGGCTGCCGGTGCGCACCAGCGCCCCCATGACGATGAACATCGCGGCGATGGTCCAGGGCGCGGGGTTGGCCAGCACGGCCAGGGCGTTGTCGTAGGGCAGCACGCCCGCGATCAGCATCAGCGCGGTGCCGGAAATGGCGACCACCTCGGTCGGATAGGCCTCGCGCAGGAAGGCCACGAACATCAGCACCACGATGGTCAGCGTCAGGATCGCTTCGCCGGTGCCGGAGAGGTTCAGCAGCTCGCTCATCATGTCTCGTTCCCAGGCCGCCGGGCAGTCTGGACCGGGGCCGGTGCCGGCGCAAGCGGCGCCTTGCCGCGGGGCTGCACAAGCGCCACCCCGGTCAGCATCAATGCGAAGGCGGCCCAGATCCACAGCGCATAACGCTCGCCCAGGAGCGCCATGGACCACAGCACGCCGAAGCCCATCACCAGGTAAGAGACCTGGGCCGCGAACACCGACCCGGCCCGCCCCACGAGCCAGACATAGGTCGAATAGACCACCGCGTGGATCGTCGAGAGGGCGATGAGGGCGAGGTCGGCCTGCGCCGGCGGCCAATGCGGCGCGATGAACTGGCCGCTCCCCAGTGCCAGCGGCAGGGCCAGCACCGCGCCGATCACCGAGGCGCCGAACAGGGTCTGGATCGGCCCCATCCCGTGGGTCCCCCATTTGGCGACGATATTGCCCTCGAGCGCATAGCACATGGGCGCGATCAGCGCGATCAGGATCCAGATCCCCATGGCGGGGTCGGGCAGGCTGGTCTCGGGCAGGGCGATCAGCGCAACACCCGCGAGGCCCAGCACCAGGCCCAGAAGCCGCAGGACCGAGAACCTGTCGTTGCCGAGCGCCAGCGCCACGGGAAAGGCGAACATCGCCACGGTCGACACGGCGATGGACATGATCCCGGCGGGCAGGTGATAGGCCGCGTTGTAGCCGACGGAATTGGGCAGGATCGTGCCCAGCACCGCGATGAAGGTGCAAAAGATCACCGTCGTCGGCGTGATCGGCAGCGGCCGGCGCCGGATCAGCTGAAGCGCACCCAGCACCACCGCGCCGATCGCGAGCTGCCAGAACACCAGGCCGAAATGGCCATAGCCGTCGCGCACCGCGATCTTGGTCAGCGGCATCGACAGCCCCCAGCCCATGCCCAGCAGCACCAGCACAACCACCAGCCGTCCGTTTTCGCTCATGAAGGCCCCGAGGCCGCCAGATGCCCGCCCTGACGGACCGGCACGGCGCGGGTGGCCTCGCCCGTCCGGTCGTCGGTCTCGACATAGAGACCGGCGAGGGTGGCCGCGCCCTTGGCGGGCTCGAACCGGCCCTTGGGCATGCCCGTGATGAAGCGGCGCAGAGGCTCGTCCTTTTCCATGCCGATGACGGAATGGTAATCGCCGCACATGCCCGCATCGGTCAGATAGGCCGTGCCGCCCGGCAGCACCATCGCGTCGCCGGTGGGCACGTGGGTGTGGGTGCCGACGACGACGCTCGCCCGGCCGGCGCAAAAGTGCCCCATGGCCATCTTCTCGGAGGTGGCCTCGCAATGGATATCCACCAGCGCCGCCTGCACCATTCCGCCCCGCGGATGCGCCTTCAGCGTCGTGTCGATGGCCGAGAACGGGTCATCGAAGGCGCGTTTCATGAACACCTGGCCCAGCACCTGCGCCACCAGCACCTTGCGGCCCTGGGAGGCCTCAAACACCCGTGCGCCCTTGCCCGGGGCGGCCCTGGAGAAATTCAGCGGCCGCACGATGCGCGGCTCGGCCTCGCAGAACTGCAGCATGTCCTTCTGGTCGAAGGCATGATCGCCCAGGGTGATCGCGTCGGCCCCGGCGGCCAGGATGGCGCGGGCGTGGTCGGCCGAGAGGCCCACACCGTTGGTCGCATTCTCGCCGTTGACCACGACGAAATCGAGCCGCCAGTCGGCGCGCAAACGGGGCAGATGTTCGGTTATGGCGGCGCGGCCGGCCCGGCCCATGACGTCGCCCAGAAAGAGGATGCGCATGGATTTGCCCATAGCAGGCGCAAACGGCGGCGGAAAGCGAAACCGCGCGGGGCGCATCGCCGGGGATCGCCGGGGCTGGTGTTGATTCCATTGGCAAAACGCCTTGCCGCGCCTTGGCGCAGGGCGAAAGGCGCGGCGCAGCACGGGGCGCCGATGCCGCAGAATAAGGCAGATCCTTGGGCTGGGCTCTGGGACGGGGCGGCCCGCGCCCCTAGCGCCCGGCGCCGAACAGCCCCCTGAGGCTGGAAAGCGCGAAAAGCGCCGCCGCCACCGTGACGATCGAGGGCCCGGTGGGCGTGTCGAGATGCCAGGACATCCACAGGCCGCCCAGCGCGCAGACCGCCCCGACGGGGGCGGCAAGCAGGGCCATGCGCTCGGGCGTGGTGGCGAAGGGGCGGGCGATGGCCGGCGGGATGATCAGCAGGGACACGATCAGCAGCACGCCGACCACCTTGATCGACACCGCCACCACCAGCGCCGAGGCCAGTGTCAGCACCGCCTGCTCGCGGGCCGGGTTGATCCCGGCGGCGCGGGCGAGATCATCATTCAGTGTCGCGGTCAGCAGCGCCGACCAGCGCCACCCGATCAGCGCCAGCACCAGCGCCCCGCCGCCCCAGATCAGCGCGAGGTCGCCACGATTGACCGCGAGGATGTCGCCGAAGAGATAGGCCATCAGGTCGATCCGCGGCCCGCCCGTCAACGAGACCGCGACCAGCCCCAACGCAAGCGCCGAATAGGCCAGCACCCCCAGCGTGGCGTCCACCCCGAGGGCCCGCCGCTCCAGCAGGGTCAGGGCGCCGGCCATGACGAGCGCCACAGTCAGGACGCCGACCTGCACCGGCAGGGACAGTGCCAGCGACAGCGCCACGCCGAGGATCGCGGCATGGGCGGTCGCGTCGCCGAAATAGGCCATCCGGCGCCAGACGATGAAACAGCCCAGCGGCGCGGCGGCAAGTGCTACCCCGACCCCGGCCAGCGCCGCGCGGACAAGAAACGAATCGAGCCAGCTCACGTGGCGGACCCGTGGTCGTGGCCGTCGTGGTCGTGCCCGTGATCGCCGTGGCCATGCACATGGCCGTCGTGCCCGTGGCCATGGCCCTTATGATCATGGGCGTGATCGTGCTCGTGCCGGTAGAGCGCGAGCGCCCCTTGCGTGCCGGTGCCGAAGAGGGCCCGGTATTCGGGGGCGGAGGCCACGTGTTCCGGGGCCCCTTCGCAGCAGACATGCCCGTTGAGGCAGATCACCCGGTCCGAGGCCGCCATGACCACGTGCAATTCGTGGCTGACCATGACCACGGCGCAGCCGATCTCGCGCCGGACCTCCTCGATGCGCTGGTAGAAGGCGGCGGAGCCGGGCTGATCCAGACCCTGGGTCGCTTCGTCGAGGATCAGAAGGTCGGGATCGACCAGCAGGGCGCGGGCCAGCATCACCCGCTGGAACTGCCCGCCCGAGAGGCCCGACATCTGCCGCCCCGAGAGCTCGGCCGCGCCGGCGCGGGTCAGGGCGCGGGCGGCGTCGGCATCGCTCACCCGGACGGGCAGCGACAGGAACCGCCGCACCGTCAGCGGCAGGGTCCGGTCCACGTGGAGCTTTTGCGGAACGTAGCCGATGCGCAGGCCGGGAAACCGCGAAATCGTGCCGGCGCTGGGCCGAATGGCGCCGAGGATGGCCCGCAGCAGCGTCGTCTTGCCCGATCCGTTGGGGCCGACGATGGTCACGATCTCGCCGCGCCTGAGGGCGAGGGTCACGTCGCGCAGCACCACCTCGCGCCCCAGCCGGATCGTCAGCCCGTCGATATCGACGAGCGTCTCGCCCTGCGCGGCCGCGCCGGCAGGGGCGGTGGGGCGGACCGCGGTCATCGCGCGGCGCCGTCGGTTTGGCCGGGGCCGCCGGTTTGGGCGGGGCCCTTTGCAGAGGCGGAGCCGTCTGCGGTGGCCGGGCCGGTGACGCGGCATTTCGGGCAGAGGCCGGTGGCCTCGACCACGGCGGCCTCGATCTCGAACCCGGCGGCGCGGGCGGCGCGGCCAAGCCTGCCCGCGGAGGGGCTCGACGTGGTCTCGGCCACGGCCTCGCAAGCGCGGCAGATGAGGAAGGCGGGCGCGTGTCGCGCCCCCGGCTGGGTGCAGGCGATGAAGGCGTTCAACCGCTCTATCTTGTGGGCGAAGCCGTGGGTCACCAGGAAATCCAGCGCCCGGTAGGCCACCGGCGGCTGCGAGCCGAGCCCCTCGCGCCGCAGGATGTCCAGGATCTCGTAGGCGCCCATGGCGCGATGCTCGGCCAGCAGGATTTCCAGCACACGGCGCCGTCCCGGGGTCAGGTGAAGCCCGGCCGCGCGGCAATGGGTGTCCGCGGCGGCCACGGCGCTGTCGATGCAGCGGGCATGGTCGTGCGAGGCGAAGCCGATCGTCGTCAGGGCGTCTGCTGTGTCGCTCATGGGCGGTCCCCGGGGGCCGGGCCCAGGCGCGGGCCGCACCGCCCTGCCGACTCGGCTGATCTGTGGAAGAATGTCATCGGAGGGGTTGATATGTTATAGTATTACATCTAGCAAGCCCTCGATCCATTACGACCGGGCAGGTTCGATATGCGCATTTTCCTTGTTTGCGGCGGCGTCCTGGCCTCTGCGGCGTCAGCCCTTGCGGATGTGCCCCAGGTGGCTGCGGACATCGCGCCGGTGCAGGGCCTGGTGGCGCGGGTCATGGGCGATCTTGGCTCGCCGGCCCTGATCGTGCCGCCGGGTGCCTCGCCCCATGCCTATGCGATGCGCCCGTCCGAGGCGGCGGCGCTGGAGCCCGCCCGCCTGGTGGTCGAGGTGGGCGCCGGCCTGACGCCCTGGTTCGCCGACACGGTCGCGACCCTCGCGCCGGAGGCGCAGCTGCTGACGCTGATGACCGTGCCGGGCACCCGGGTGCTGCCCAGCCGGGCCGACGGGGTGTTCGCCGGGGCCGGTGGCCCGGGCCGCGATCAGGCGGCGCAGGACGCCCATGGTGCGCACGAGGACCAGGAGGACCACGGCGCACACGAAGACCAAGGCGATCACGGTGCGCATGACGCGCATGCCGTGACGGGGGACCGCGATCTCCATGACCATGGTCCCGAGGATCCGCATGGCTGGCTCGACCCGGCGAATGCCGCGGTCTGGCTCGGCGCAATCGCCGAGGCGCTGGCCGAGATCGACCCCGAAAACGCCGAGACCTACCGCGCCAATGCCAGGGCCGGACAGGCGGAGATCGCCGATACCGTGGCCGAGGTCCGGGCGATGCTCGCCCCGGTCCGGGGCCGCGGCTTCGTCGTGTTTCACGATGCCTACGGCTATTTCGAGGCCGCCTTCGACATGCCGGCCCTCGCCGCGCTCGCCGTCAGCGACGCGGCGGATCCGGGCGCGGCCAGGATCGTGGCGATCCGCGACGCGCTCGACGGCATGCAGGTGGATTGCGTCTTTACCGAGCCGCAGTTCAACACCGATCTCGCCACGGCGATCTTCGACGGCAACGTCCCCACGGCGATCCTGGACCCGCTGGGCTCGGCGGTGCCGCCGGGGCCGTCCTTCTATCCCGAGTTCCTGCTGAACGTCGGGGCCTCGATGGCGGGCTGCCTGGCGCGGTGATGCGGACCCCGCGCCGGGGTGCCCCGCTCCAGCCTCCGCGGCCAGACCGGCCCCGCCTCCGCGGTGCGGCGGGGGGGGCGGACTGATCCGCCGCGGTCAGGAGTTGGCGTAGGCGTCCATCACCTCGTCGGTGGCCTCGAAATTGGTGGTGACGCTCTGGATATCGTCGTCGTCCTCAAGCGCGTCGACCAGCTTCATCAGCTTGGCAAGCCCGTCGAGATCGACCTCGGAGGTCGTGGTCGGCCGCCACACGAGCTTGGTCGTCTCCGATTCGCCCAAATGCTCCTCGAGCCCGGTGGACACCTCGTTGAGGTCGGTGTCGGCGCACCAGACGACATGGCCGTCCTCCGAGCTCTCGACATCCTCGGCCCCGGCCTCGATCGCGGCCATCATCACCGCGTCGGCGTCACCGACGCTGGCCGGGTAGATCACCTGGCCCTTGCGTTCGAACATGAACCCGACAGAGCCGGTCTCGCCCAGGTTGCCGCCGTTCTTGCCGAAAGTCGAGCGCACCGTGGAGGCCGTGCGGTTGCGGTTGTCGGTCATCGCCTCGACGATCACGGCCACGCCGTTCGGGCCGTAGCCCTCATAGCGGATTTCCTCGTAGTTCTCGGCGTCGCCGCCCATGGCCTTCTTGATGGCGCGGTCGATCACGTCCTTGGGGACGGAGGAGGTCTTGGCCTCTTTCACGGCCATCCGCAGGCGCGGGTTCTTGTCGGGGTCCGGGTCGCCCATCTTGGCGGCCACGGTGATCTCCTTGGCGAGCTTGGAGAAGAGCTTGGAGCGGGCCGCGTCCTGGCGTCCCTTGCGATGCTGAATGTTCGCCCACTTGGAATGGCCGGCCATGGGGTATCCTCACCTCGTCTGATTGCGCGGCATATAGGGCAGAGGACGGGGGTGCTGCAACACCGTTCGGCGCGTGTGCGGGGCCTGCGGGGCGCGAAGAGGCCGCCCGGACGTGCCGGCGGGCGCGGTCGCGGGCGCCTGGGCCGTCCTGTTGCCCGCTCACCGGGGGGCCGGCCCGGCACGGCGGGGCCCCGGCAACTTCGCCCGGGCTCTGGCCATTGGCGCGGCGGGGCGGTAATCCGCCAGGGATGAAACCCTTTCTGATCCTCCAGCTGCGCCCCGAGGCCGAGGCCTCGGACGACGAATTCGCGGCCCTCCTGCGCAAGAGCGGGCTGGGACCGGAGGACGTGCGCCGGGTGCGGCTCGATTGCGAAGAGCTGCCCGGGCGGCTGTCCCTCGACGATTATTCCGGTGTGATCGTCGGCGGCGGGCCCGGCTGCGTCAGCGATGCGCCCGACGACAAGAGCCCGGTCGAGGCGCGGATCGAATCCACCTGCCTGGGGCTGATGCCCGAGATCCTGGCCCGCGACATTCCGTTCATGGGCTGCTGCTACGGGATCGGAATCCTGGCCCATGCCATGGGCGGGCAGGTGTCGAAACGGCGCTACGCAGAGCCGGTGGGCACCACCACCTGCCGGGTGACCGAGGTGGCCGACCCGCTGACCGACGGCTTGCCGGAGGTCTTCGAGGCCTTCGTCGGGCACAAGGAGGCGGTGCAGGCGCTGCCCGCGGGCGCGGTGCGCCTGCTCGCCTCGGACACCTGTCCGTTCCAGATGATCCGGGCCGGCCGGAACGTCTATGCGACCCAGTTCCATCCCGAGGCCGATGCCGCGGGCTTTGCCACGCGGATCCGGATCTACCGCAACAAGGGCTATTTCGCGCCCGACCAGGCCGACGACCTGATCGCCATGTGCCGGCAGGCGCAGGTCGACGTGCCCGAGCGGATCCTCGCCCGTTTCGTGGAGCGCTACGGATGAAGCGCCCGTCGCAACCATTGGCGGGCGCGTTCTGGATGGTGGTGACCGGGATGAACTTCGTTGCCGTCACCGCCATCGTGAAACACGTGGGCAGCGACATCCCGGCGCCGCAATCGGCCTTTCTGCGCTACGCGCTGGGGCTCGTCTTCGTGATCCCGATGCTGCGCCCGATCCTGAGTGCACAACTGACCAAGAGGCAGCTGTGGCTGTTCTCGGCGCGGGGGGTGGTGCATACGCTCGGGGTGATGCTGTGGTTCTTCGCGATGACCCGGATCACCATCGCCGAAGTGACGGCGATGAATTACCTCAACCCGGTCTATGTCACGATCGCCGCGGCGCTGTTGATGGGCGAGGCGCTGCCGCCCCGCAGGCTCGCGGCGGTGGGGCTGGCCCTGCTGGGGGCGCTGATCATCCTGCGCCCCGGCATCCGCGAGGTCGGCGTCGGCCACCTGGCGATGATCGGCACGGCGATCTTTTTCGCCGCTGGATACCTGATCGCCAAGATGATGTCCGACGAGGTGCCGGCTCTGGCGGTCGTGGGGATGCTCTCGATCACGGTGACGATCGGGCTTGCCCCGTTTGCCGCGGCGGTTTGGGTGACGCCGTCGCTGACGGATCTGGCCTGGCTCTTCGGGGTGGCGACATTCGCCACGGCGGGGCATTACACGATGACACTGGCCTTCGCCGCGGCCCCGCTGACGGTGACCCAGCCGGTGACGTTCCTGCAACTGGTCTGAGCCGTGCTGCTGGGCGCGGTTGCCTTCGACGAGCCGCTGGACGGCTGGGTGGTGCTGGGGGGCGCGATCATCCTGGGCTCGGTGTCGTTCATCTCGTGGCGCGAGGCGCGGGCGCGTCGGTCGATAACCCCGGCGGTGCCGCAAACGAAGGGCTGACCTTGATCTCTGTCAAGGCGGCGCGGCGGTGCCGGTGCGACTGAACCCGGACAGGCCAGAGAGAGGGGAACAGATGTCTCACACACCACACGAATTGTCCGAGGATTTTCCGGGGCAGGCGGAGGCGATCCATGCGCTCAAGTCGCGCGACACGCATTTCGCCCACCTCGTGGACAGCTACCATGAAGTCAACCGTGCCGTGCACCGGGCCGAGACGGATGTGGAGCCGGCCTCGGACGCCCGCATCACCGATCTGCGCAAACAGCGGATGCGGCTGAAGGACGAGATCGCGTCCGCTCTGTCGGAGGCCTGACCCGGGGGCGTCCGGCTTGCAAGGGGGCCCAGATTATTCGCGAATAATCTGGCGCCGGGGGCCGATGTCACGCCTCTGGAGGGGTCTCGACACGGGTCTGGAAGCGCTCGAAGAACTCGTCGGCCATCTTGCGGGCGAAGCCGCCGACGATCCTGTTGCCCAGCTGCGCGAGCTTGCCGCCGACCTGGGCATCTACCTCGTATGCCAGCTCCGTGCCGCCCTCCACCTCGACCAGCGACACTGCAGCGGCGCCCTTGGCAAAGCCGGCCACGCCGCCCTTGCCCTCGCCGACCAGCCGGTAGCTTTTTGGCGGGTCGGCGTCCTCGATCGTCACCGCGCCCCGGAAGGTCGCCTTGACCGGGCCGACCTTCTGCTTGACGACCGCCTCGAACCCGGTTTCGGCCGATCCGGTGAGCTCTTCGCAGCCGGGAATGCAGGCCTTGAGGGTCTCGGGGTCGTTCAGCCGGGCCCAGACCGTCTCGCGGTCGGCCGCGATGGTGCGGGTTCCTGAAAGTTCCATTTCGCCTCCGTGACAGGATATGGCCTCTTATCTCTTAGCCGTCCGGCAGGGGCAATGGGTCTCACTCAACCCGGTAGGGCAGTATGTCCCGCCGGTCGGGATCCACCGACAGCCGCCTTTCCAGCGGCGGCACCGACCGCTGGTGGCAGGTCTTGCGCTCGCAGATCCGGCAGGAGATGCCGATGGGCTCGAACGCTGCGGCGCGGTCCGTGTCCAGATCGTCGGCATAGACCAGGTCACCGGCGTGGCGCACCTCGCACCCCAGCCCGATCGCATAGCGCTGCACCGGTGCGCCCCAGGCGCCGCCCGGCTTGGTGATCTCGCGCGCGAGGCAGAGATACCGCGCCCCGTCCGGCGTCTCGGCCAGCTGGCGCAGCCACTGGCCCGGCGTCTCGAAGGCGCGGTGCACGTTCCACAGTGGGCAGGCGCCGCCGAACCGGGCGAATTGCAGCGATGTCGCCGAGTGCCGCTTGGTGATCGTGCCGGCCTGGTCCACGCGGACGAAGAACACCGGCAGCCCCTTGGCGCCGGGCCGCTGGAGGGTGGACAGCCGATGGGCCACCTGCTCGAAGCTGGCGCCGAAATGGTCGGCCAGACGCTCGATGTCGTGGCGCATGTCCCGTGCCGCCTCTAGAAAGCGCGTGTAGGGCAGGAGGGCGGCGCCCGCGAAATAATTCGCCAGCCCCACCCGCGCGATGGCTCGGCTCTCGGAGGTCTGGAACCGGGCGAGATCCAGCGTCGCCTCTATCAGGTCAGTCTGCATGGTCAGCGCGACCTGCAGCAGCACCTGGAAATTGCGGCTCGCGACGGGGGCGCGGTGCGAGAGGGTCAGGGTCCGGCTGGCGGGGTCGAAGCTGCGGACCGGCCCGCTGTCGGCCATGGTCACGCGGATGCCCCGATCCTCCAGCAGCGCGGCCGCGGCCTCTGCCGGTGTCCGGCCCGCGGCGGCGGCGCGCTGGGCCAGATGCTCGGCCGCGCGGTCAACGGCATCCAGGTAATTGTCGCAATAGTGAAAGAAGTCGCGCACCTCTTCCCAGGGCGAGGGCTGCAGCCGGCCTTCCTCGCGCCCCAGCGCCGCGTCCAGCGAGGCGAGGCGTTCGTGGGATTGGCGATAGGCCTTGTGCAGGTCCAGAAAGGCCCGCAGCAGGGTCGGCGCGTTGGAGGCCGCAAGCCGCAGGTCCGTCAGCGGCGGGGCAGGGCCGGAAAACACTGAATCGGCCAGGGCCTCGCGCATGTCCGACACTAGGCGGGCTTCGTCCCCCGAGGTCAGCTCGGTCACGTCGAAGCCGAATTCCTGCGCCAGCGCGAGGACCACCGCCGTCGAGACGGGGCGGTTGTTGTTCTCCATCTGGTTCAGATAGGGCAGCGATACGCCCAGTTTCCGGGCGAAGACCTTCTGCGTCACCCCGACCCGGCCGCGCAATTCACGCAGCTTGGTTCCCGCATAGAGTTTCTGGACCGCCATCTCGCGCCTTTGCAGCTTTGCCCGGTCGGCTTAGCGGGTGCAAAGCGATGGCTCAAGGCCCGAGGTTCGCGGGATCTCAGGTATCGGTGACGCCGATCTGACGGGCCCGCCAGATGACGAAGAGGATCGCCAGGCCGGACATCAGGGTCGAGCTGAGCATGATCGCCAACAGCGGCCAGGCCCCGGTCTCGACGTTGAGAAGCGTGCCCGTCGCCGCAGAGAGCACCGCCCCGCCGCCGATCATGAAGGCCCCGCCGAGGCCGCTGGCGGTGCCGGCCAGGTGCGGCCGGACGGACAGCAGACCGGCCGTGGCATTGGGCATGGTCATGCCGTTGCCGAGGCCGAGGAAAGAGCACAGGCCGAAGAAGATGACCGCGTTGGTCATTCCGTTCAGTGTCAGCACCAGCGATACCGCGAGACCGGCACCGGACAGCACCGCGCCGATCAGGACCATCCTGTTGACGCCGGCCCGGACCGAGTAGCGGCCCGACAGCCCGTTGCCAATCGCATAGCCGATGGCCGGTGCCCCGAGTGCCATACCGGTCATCAGCGGCGACAGGCCGAAGATGTCCCCGGCCACGAACGACGCGCCGCCCAGAAAGGCGAAGAACGCCCCGGCCGAGAAGGCCAGGCACAGGGTGTAGCCCCAGAACCGCGGCGAGCGCAGCAACTCGGGGTAGGTGCGGACCTGCTCGGCGAAGCCCACGCCGTTTCCGGCGACGGTCTCTCCCTGATCCGAAATCACGAGCGCCAGAACCCCCGCGCCGCAAAGCGCGAGGAATATGAACGTGGCGTGCCAGTCGAAGAGCTGATCCAGGAAACCTCCGATCATCGGGCCGAACATCGGCACCAGGGCCATCCCCATGGTGACGTAGCCCAGCATCGAGGCGGCCTGCTCTTGCGGGACCATGTCGCGGACGATGGCGCGGCTGAGCGCGATGCCGGTGACGATCGCGCCCTGGACCATCCGGAACGCCAGAAAGACCCCCGCGGTCGGGGCGAGGACCGCGCCGATCGTGGCCAGGATGAAGATGATGAGCGAGCCGATCATCACCGGGCGACGGCCGAAGCGGTCGGAGACCGGGCCGATCACGATCTGCAGCGCGGCGGTCGTGGCGAGATACCCCGACACCGCAAGCTGCATCACCGCGTAATCCACGGCGAAGTAATCGGCCATCCCGCTGAGCGAGGGCAGGAAGATCGACATGTTCAGCGCCGAGATCCCCGCGATGAGGATCAGCGTCAGCACATGGGGCGGAGTCGTCCGGTCGAGAAAGCGGACCATCGGGGCTGTTGTCATGGATCCCTATCTAGCGATCCCGCCCCGCAGGTCCATGGGCTGTGGCGCACCGTGGTCTGTGCGCGAGAGACTTGGCAAGTTTGCAATTATCCGAGAGGGCAAACCATAGGGTTTGCAAATATGCGCCTTCCCGCTTCAAACCGTGCCGGCGATGTCCTAGGGTCCGGCCAAGTGCACCGGGGAGGACGCCATGCAAGACATCCTGCAGGAACTGGAACACCGCCGGGCCGAGGCGCGCATCGGCGGGGGCGAGAAACGGATCGCCGCGCAGCATGCCAAGGGCAAGCTGACCGCCCGCGAACGGATCGACCTTTTGCTGGACGAGGGGTCGTTCGAGGAGTTCGACATGTTCGTGGCCCATCGCTGCACCGATTTCGGGATGCAGGACAGCCGTCCGGCCGGGGACGGCGTGGTCACCGGCTGGGGGACGATCAACGGCCGGATGGTCTATCTCTATTCCCAGGATTTCACGGTCTTCGGCGGGTCGCTGTCGGAAACCCATGCCAAGAAGATCTGCAAGATCATGGATATGGCGATGCAGAACGGCGCCCCGGTGATCGGGCTGAACGATTCGGGCGGCGCGCGGATCCAGGAGGGGGTTGCCTCGCTCGCAGGCTATGCCGAGGTGTTCCAGCGCAACGTGATGGCCAGCGGCGTGGTGCCGCAGATCAGCGTCATCATGGGCCCCTGCGCGGGCGGCGCGGTCTATTCGCCGGCGATGACGGATTTCATCTTCATGGTGCGCGACAGCTCCTACATGTTCGTGACCGGGCCGGACGTGGTGAAGACGGTCACCAACGAGCATGTGACCGCCGAGGAGCTGGGCGGCGCACTGACCCATACCCGCAAGTCCTCAGTGGCCGACGGCGCCTTCGAGAACGATGTCGAGGCGATGGCCGAGGTCCGGCGGCTGGTCGACTTCCTGCCGCTGTCGAACCGCGAAAAGCCGCCTGTGCGGCCGTTCTTCGACGATGTGGACCGGGTGGACAGCAGCCTCGATACGTTGATCCCGGACAATTCGAACGCGCCCTACGACATGAAGGAGCTGATCACCAAGGTGGCCGACGAGGGCGATTTCTACGAGATCCAGGAGGATTTCGCCAAGAACGTCATCACCGGCTTCATCCGGCTGGAAGGGCAGAGCGTGGGCGTGGTGGCGAACCAGCCGATGGTGCTGGCTGGCTGCCTCGACATCGACAGCTCGCGCAAGGCGGCGCGTTTCGTGCGGTTCTGCGACGCGTTCGAGATCCCGATCCTGACCTTTGTCGACGTGCCGGGGTTCCTGCCCGGGACCGGGCAGGAGCTGGGCGGCGTCATCAAGCACGGCGCGAAGCTGCTCTTCGCCTATGGCGAGGCGACGGTGCCGAAGGTGACGGTGATCACCCGCAAGGCCTATGGCGGGGCCTATGACGTGATGTCCTCCAAACACCTGCGCGGGGATTTCAACTATGCCTGGCCCACCGCCGAGATCGCGGTGATGGGGGCGAAGGGGGCGACCGAGATCCTCTACCGCTCGGAACTGGGCAATCCCGAGAAGATCGCCGCGCGGACGGCGGAATACGAGGACCGCTTCGCCAACCCGTTCGTGGCGGCCGAGAAGGGGTTCATCGACGAGGTGATCCAGCCGCGCTCGACCCGGCGGCGGGTGTGTCGGGCGTTCGCGGCGCTGCGCGGCAAGACGTTGACCAACCCCTGGAAGAAACACGACAACATTCCGCTGTGAGGCGAGCGGGGGAGGGGGGCGTCTGCCCCCCGTCGGCCGGGGCCGACTCCCCCCGAGGATATTTGGAACCAGAAGAAGATCATGGCGCGGCGCGACTGGCATATGACGGAGATCGAGGGCGGTGTGGCCCTGTCGCGCACGGGGCGCGGGCGGCTGGACGTGCTGGCCGAGACGGTTCTGCCCGCGGCCCGGCCCGGCCGGGTGGCGCATCAGGTCCGGCAGGATGTCTGGCGGGCGCTGCGGCGGGTGCGAGGGTTTTCGCCGGTGGTTCACGTGCAGCGGCTGGGGGGCGAACTGAGGGTGGTGGCTGGCGGACAGGTGTCCGGCCGGGTGCCGCCGGATGCATCGGCGCGGATCGCCGCGGTGCTGGCCGATCGGGGCAACCGCGCTCGCTGGGTGGCCCACGCGGGGCGCGGGGAGCCCCGGGCCGCGCCGGAGCGGCACTCATGAGCGGCGCGGGCGGGCCGCTGTTTCACATGGTGGCCGGCGGGCCGCGCCCGGTCGCACCGTTCAGCCACGCGGTGGAGGCCGATGGCTGGGTGATCCTGACCGGCCAGATGCCGACCGACGCGCGGGCCCCCGATGCGCCTTTGCCCGAGGGCATCGTGGCCCAGACCCGGGCAGTGATGGAGAACCTGCGGATCGTGCTCTGCGGGTTGGGCCTCGATCTTGGCCACGTGGTGCAGTGCCGCTGTTACCTCACCGCGTTCGAGCGCGACTATGCGGCGTTCAACGACACCTACCAGAGCTATTTCCCGGCCGACCGGCGCCCGGCGCGGACCACCGTCGGGGTGACGGCCCTGGCCGTCGGGGCGCTGGTCGAGATCGATTGCATTGCGCGGAGGCCCGAATGACCCTGCGCCGCCCTGTCCGGTCCCTTTTCCTGTCCCTCGGCCTTGCCCTCACGCCGGCGGCCGCGGCCATGGCGGCGGATCTGGCCACCCCCACGGGCCAGTCGCTGACGCTATACGACGTGGTGCTGGAGCCCGAGACAGGCGTCGCGCGGTTCCTGTTCCTTGCGCCCGGCATCACGCTCGATGCGGATGCGGGGCCGAGCTATTCGGATGTCCAGGCGGATTTTCCCTGGCTCTGCGATGAGGTCATCGTGCCGGCCCTGCGCGAGAACGGCTGGGGGGCGGAGGAGGTCGTGATCTCGATGTCCGACCGCCAGGTGGATTTCGGGGTCAGCGACCCGGAGGCGACGCAATTCTTCGAGGTCTTCAGCCTCGGCGAGGACGGCTGCACATGGGAGGGGTTCTGATGGAAAAGCACCGCGGGTTTCCCGGCCGGCTGCCGGGCACGGATTTCCAGTTCACCATCCGCCGCGCCGCCAAGGAGGGGCCGACAAAGCTGATCGCCCGCGAACGCTTTGCCGACCGGCGCCCGGCCGACCGGCGGGCCGACGAGGGGTTCATGTGGGCGTTGAAGGAGCATTTCGGCGAAGAGCCCTTCGTGCGCGGCAACCTCGACGCCGGCCGGCTGAGCTGGCTTTTCGGGCGCGAAGTGGTGCCCGCCGAGGACCCGTTCGACCCGGCGGATTATGATTCGCTGCTGCGGATCGACATGCGGCGGGCGCAGGCGAGCTTTCCGCAGGTCTTCGAGCCGGGATGGACGCCGTGAACGACTTGACCCCTTCGTTTGTCGGCATTTCCTTGCCGAGCTTCGCGCCGCTTGGGCAGTTATTGGCCAAGCCCGGCGCGCTGCGCGAAATAATCGTTCCCGGGGGCGCCGGATCATGCAGAGTTGGCATTGTCGGCGGCGTTTCCAGCAAGACTTCGCCGGCAGAATGTCCAAACCCTATCCCTTCCCCTGCGGGACGGTCCCGCACTTCCCAAAGCGGGCCGTCCCGCCCCCTTTTCAAGGCTTGCAGCTTGCCATGCAGGCAGGCACCTTGGATCTCGCAGAATGCATCCACAGGAGGGAAACCATGCAATCCTACATCAAGCCGGCCGTTCTCGTTCTCGCCGTTGCCGGTCTCGGCCTTTCGGCCTGCACCGAAACCACCACTGACGCGGACCGCGCGGCGATCGGCGCCGCCGCGGCCGGCGGCCTCACGCTGCTTACCGGTGGCGACAACCGCGATGCGGCGGGCGCGGCGCTTGCCGGTGGCGCTGCCGGCGCCCTGTGCGACGACGTCGGCGCCTGCTGATCGCAGCGCCACACTGACGGGGCCTTCGGGGCCCGGACCAATACGAGCCGTCGGGGGGCAACCTCCGACGGCTTTTTCGCGTCACGACGAGGGAAGAGAATGTTCACCAAACTGCTGATCGCCAACCGCGGCGAAATCGCCTGCCGTGTCATCAAGACGGCGCGGAAGATGGGGATCGCCACGGTGGCGATCTATTCCGACGCCGATCGCAACGCGCTGCATGTGCGGATGGCCGACGAGGCGGTCCGGATCGGCCCGCCCCCGGCGAACCAGTCCTACATCGTCATCGACAAGGTGATGGCGGCGATCCGCGAGACCGGGGCGCAGGCGGTGCATCCCGGCTATGGCTTTCTGTCGGAGAACCCCAAGTTCGCCAAGGCGCTGCAGGTCGAGGGCGTGGCCTTCGTCGGACCACCGGTGAAGGCGATCGAGGCGATGGGCGACAAGATCACCTCGAAGAAGATCGCGCAGGAGGCCGGGGTCTCGACCGTGCCCGGCTACATGGGCCTGATCGCCGATGCCGACGAGGCGATCCGGATATCGGGAGAGATCGGCTATCCGGTGATGATCAAGGCCAGCGCGGGGGGCGGCGGCAAGGGGATGCGGATCGCCTGGAAAGAGGACGAGGTCCGCGAGGGGTTCCAGTCGTCGAAGAACGAGGCGGCCAACAGTTTCGGCGACGACCGGATCTTCATCGAGAAATTCGTGACCCAGCCCCGGCATATCGAGATCCAGGTGCTCTGCGACACCCACGGCAACGCGGTGTATCTTGGCGAGCGGGAATGCTCGATCCAGCGGCGCAACCAGAAGGTCATCGAGGAGGCGCCCTCGCCGTTCCTCGACGCCGAGACCCGCAAGGCGATGGGAGAGCAGGCCTGCACCCTGGCCAAGGCGGTCGGCTATGCCAGCGCCGGGACGGTGGAATTCATCGTCGATGGTGCGCGGAACTTCTATTTCCTCGAGATGAACACGCGGCTGCAGGTGGAACATCCGGTGACCGAGCTGATCACCGGCATCGACCTGGTCGAGCAGATGATCCGCGTGGCCAACGGCGAGCCGCTGTCGATCACGCAGGACGACATCAAGCTGAACGGCTGGGCGATGGAATCGCGGCTTTATGCCGAGGATCCCTATCGGGGGTTCCTGCCCTCGATCGGGCGGCTGTCGCGCTATCGCCCCCCGGCCGAAGAGGCCGATGCGACCCGGGCCGTGCGCAACGACACAGGTGTCTTCGAGGGCGGCGAGATCTCGATGTTCTACGACCCGATGATCGCCAAGCTCTGCACCTGGGCGCCGACCCGCGCCGCGGCCATCGACGAGATGCGGCGGGCGCTGGACGGGTTCGAGGTCGAGGGCATCGGGCACAACCTGCCGTTCCTGTCGGCGGTCATGGATCACCCGAAGTTCGTCTCGGGCGACATCACCACGGCGTTCATCGCCGAGGAATATCCCGACGGCTTCGAGGGCGTGACCCTGCCCGCCGAGGACCTCCGCCGGCTGGCGGCCGTGGCGGCGGCGATGCACCGGGTGTCCGAGATCCGCCGGACCCGTGTTTCGGGCCGGCTTGGCAATCACGAGCGTCACGTGGGCGCGGATTGGGTGGTCAACCTGCAGGGAGAGTCCTTCCGCCTGTCGATTTCGGCTGACAAGGGGGGGGCGACCGTGGTTTTCGCGGACGGCGGCGAGCTGCGGGTCGAGAGCGACTGGACCCCGGGCCAACCTCTGGCGCGGCTGCAGGTGGATGGCGCACCGCTGGTCCTGAAGGTCGGCAAGATCTCGGGCGGGTTCCGGATCCGGTCGCGGGGGGCGGACCTCAAGGTGCATGTGCGCACGCCGCGCCAGGCCGAGCTTGCCGCGCTGATGCCCGAAAAGGTGCCGGCGGACACGTCGCGCCTGCTGCTCTGCCCGATGCCGGGGCTGATCGTGAAGATCGACGTGGAAGCGGGGCAGGAAGTGCAGGAAGGGCAGACGCTCTGCACGGTCGAGGCGATGAAGATGGAGAACATCCTGCGGGCCGAGCGCCGCGGGGTCGTGGCGCGGGTCAACGCGGTCGCCGGCGACAGCCTGGCGGTGGACGATGTGATCATGGAGTTCGAGTGAGGTCATGCCGGCCATGGGCACCTTAACGATCCCGAAAGCCTTCTGTGCGAGGGTCGTGGGAGAAGTAGCCCTGTCCCGGGGGCGGGGCGGGGGCCTTGCGAGGTGTCATGTCGCGCGTATCGATCCTGTTCCTGCTGTGCCTCTCCCTGTCGGCCTGTGCGCTGGACTCGGCGGATCAGGCGCGGGCGCGGGTCACGGGCTGGCTCTATCCGGGCGAAGAGATCTACTTCAACGCGACCCGCTATTGCAGCGTCGGGGTCTATCGGCTGACGCGGCCGGACCTGCGCAGCACGCTCTACCTGGTGGCCGACGCGGAACGCGCCCTGTGGCATGTCCGGCAGGGACACGCAGTGGCGATCCGGCTGGAGAACGGCTCGCCCAACGACCTGTCCCAGGCGATCATGTCGATGGATCTGCCCCACGGGCTTGGGCTGTTGTCTTCGGCTACGGGACCGCGGGACTGCATGACCATGCGCATCGCCAACGGCACCTATGCAGTGCTGATGAGCCCGGACGCGTTCACGATCTACGATCCGAACACGGATGTGCTGGTCTTGGTCGATCCGGTGCGCGAGGTGGCCGTCTACATGCGCGGAAACGTCTGATCCCGGCGCGGTCCGCCCGCGCCCGGGCCGTGCCAGAATATTCGCGAATATTCTGGGGCCCGGGTCTGGGCGGCGCTCAATCGACCCTGCGGCGGTCCTCGACCTCTTGCAGGCGCAGCGGCATCTTGTCGATCGACCGGGTGATTTCACGAACATCCCAGGGCAGCAGCTTGCGCAGCTTGATCTCGCCATCCTTGCCCACCAGAGCCAGCATGAACCCGCGCGGCCGGAGCCGCTGCCGGATCGGACTGGATCGCTCGGGGTCCGAATCCGCCACCACCAGCATATCCCGGTCCACGAGATCGCCGATGCCCGCCTCGATCAGGGCCATCTGTCGTTGGAAATTCGGATCGAACGGACTGTCGGCAAAGACGACGACCGCCCGCGCGATCCAGTGGAAATCCTCCAGCAGGACCTCATCGCCGTCGAAAACGGTATCGGGGGCGGCAAGCCAGCGCTCGACCGTGCTCAGGTCGGCATCGGGATCGGCATCTGAGGCGACAATCGCCGACGACGCGGTCTCCTGCGCGAGGGCGGGCAGGGTCGTCAGGCACATCAGGGCGGCAAGGGTCAGTCTGATCATGTCTGTAGATATAGGGCGGCCGGGCCCCGAGACACAGGGCCAACCTGTCCAAAGCACGACAAATTTAGAAACAAGCGTCCCGTGCGTGCCGTGCCGCCTCACCCGACCGGCCAGGTCTGCAGGCCCGCGCCCGGGGTCAAAGGGCGACGCTCCACCGATTCCGGCCGTTCAAAGCGCGTCCCTGCCCATTCGGTCGAGCGCCCCGCCGGCTGCGCCGAGGCCCGGGCGCACCGCTCCCGGTCGCGGTGCGCCGCACGACCGGGGTCGCGCAAGCCATCTCTGGCGAACGCTGGTGCGCCCCCGACCCGGGGCGCCCGGCCAACGCCCCCTGCACCGACCCCGGCCCGCACCGGGACCACCGAGCGAACCGGGGCCATGACTGACAGGAACGACGCGCAAGACGGGCCCGGGCCCGCACCCGCACAGACAGGAGGACGCATCCTTGGAACAGCACAATCCGCACGCTGAATGGGCCGAGATTGCCCGCGCCGAGCGCAAGGGCCGTGACCCCGACGAGCTGACCTGGGAGACGCTCGAGGGCATTCCGGTCAAGCCCCTCTACACCGCCGCCGACACGGCCGAGCTGCCGCACATGGGAGGCATCCCCGGCGCCGCGCCCTTCACCCGCGGGGTGAAGGCCACGATGTACGCCGGGCGCCCCTGGACGATCCGCCAATACGCCGGCTTTTCGACGGCCGAGGAATCGAATGCCTTCTATCGCCGCGCACTGGATGCAGGCCAGCAGGGCGTCTCGGTCGCCTTCGACCTGGCCACCCACCGTGGCTATGACAGCGATCACCCCAGGGTGGAGGGCGACGTCGGCAAGGCCGGCGTGGCCATCGACAGCGTCGAGGACATGAAGATCCTGTTCGACGGCATCCCGCTCGACAAGGTCTCGGTCTCGATGACGATGAACGGCGCGGTGATCCCGATCCTGGCCAGTTTCATCGTGACGGGGGAGGAGCAGGGCCACGACCGCAAGCTGCTCTCCGGCACCATCCAGAACGACATCCTCAAGGAGTTCATGGTCCGCAACACCTATGTCTACCCGCCCGAACCCTCGATGCGGATCGTGGCGGACATCATCGAATACACCTCGAACGAGATGCCGCGGTTCAACTCCATTTCGATCTCCGGCTACCACATGCAGGAGGCCGGTGCGAACCTGGTGCAAGAGCTGGCCTTCACCCTTGCCGACGGGCGCGAATACGTCCGGACCGCCATCGCCCGCGGCATGGATGTGGACCGGTTCGCGCCGCGCCTGTCGTTCTTCTTCGCCATCGGCATGAACTTCTTCATGGAGGCCGCCAAGCTGCGCGCCGCGCGACTGCTCTGGCACCGCATCATGTCCGAGTTCGCGCCCAAGGATCAGCGCTCGTCGATGCTGCGCACCCATTGCCAGACCTCCGGCGTCAGCCTGCAGGAACAGGACCCCTACAACAACGTCGTCCGCACGGCGTACGAGGCGATGTCGGCCGTGCTCGGCGGCACGCAGTCGCTGCATACCAACGCGCTGGACGAGGCCATCGCCCTGCCGACGGATTTCTCCGCCCGCATCGCCCGCAACACCCAGTTGATCCTGCAGGAGGAAACCGGCGTCACCAAGGTGGTCGACCCGCTGGCCGGCAGCTACTACGTAGAGACCCTGACCCACGATCTCGCCGAGGCCGCCTGGCAATTGATCGAGGAGGTCGAGGAGATGGGCGGCATGACCAAGGCGGTCGCCTCCGGCATGCCCAAGCTCCGGATCGAGGAAAGCGCGGCGCGCCGCCAGGCCGACATCGATCGCGGCAACGACGTCATCGTCGGGGTCAACAAATACCGCAAGGACAAGGAAGACCCGATCGACATCATGTCGATCGACAACGACAAGGTGCGCGAGGGGCAGGTCGCCGCCCTCGCCAGGATCCGCGCCTCGCGAGACCAGCCCGCCTGCGACTCGGCGCTGGCCGAACTCACCCGCCGCGCCGCCGAGGGCGGCAATCTTCTGGAAGCCGCCGTCGAGGCCGCCCGCCACCGTGCCACCGTCGGAGAAATCAGCATGGCCATGGAAAAGATCTTCGGTCGGCACCGCGCCGAGGTCAAAACCCTCGCCGGGGTCTACGGCGCCGCCTACGAGGGCGACGCGGGCTTCGCCGAGATCCAGAAGTCGGTCGAGGATTTCGCCGAGGACGAGGGCCGCCGGCCCCGGATGCTCGTGGTGAAGATGGGCCAGGACGGGCATGACCGCGGTGCCAAGGTGATTGCCACGGCCTTTGCCGACATCGGCTTCGACGTGGACGTGGGCCCGCTGTTCCAGACCCCCGAAGAGGCCGCCCAGGACGCGATCGACAACGACGTCCATGTCATCGGCATCTCGTCGCAGGCCGCGGGCCACAAGACCCTCGCCCCCAAGCTGGTCCAGGCCCTCAAGGACCAGGGCGCCGAGGACATCCTCGTCATCTGTGGCGGCGTGATCCCGCACCAGGACTACGACTTTCTCTACAAGGCGGGCGTCAAGGCCATCTTCGGCCCCGGCACGAACATTCCGGCTGCGGCCAAGGATATCCTGCACCTGATCCGCGCCGCCCGGTCCTGATCTTCATCTTGGCCGAAAACTCCGGGGTCCGGGGCAGCGCCCCGGGGGTCCGATCGTGGCGCGACGGCCCCACCGGCGGACCGTCGGGCGCCCCCGGCCGGCGCCCCCTTGCATCCGGTCCCCGGGCGGAGAACCTTCGCGCAGGTTCGACGAAACCGGTCTTGACGAAACGAGGGGGCGCCGCGTGCAGCTCGATCACATTGCCATTGGGGCGGACGACCTCCGGGCCGGCGTCGCCGCCGTCGAGCAGGCCCTGGGCGTGGCGCTGCGGTCCGGCGGCCGGCACGCCCGCTACGGTACGCACAACCGCCTGCTGGGGCTGGGCGAGCTTTACCTCGAGGTCATCGCGCCGGACCCCGAGGCACACCCCGAGGAGCCGCGCTGGTTCGCGCTGGACAGCTTTTCCGGCCCGCCGCGGCTGGTCAACTGGCTCTGCGCGGTCCCCGACCTGGTGGCCGCCCTTGCCGCGGCACCGGTTCCGGCGGGCCGGCCCGTGGCGCTGACGCGGGGCGACCTTTCCTGGCGCATCGCCGTGCCCGAAGATGGCAGTCTGCCCGCGGGCGGAGCCTTCCCCACGTTGCTCGAATGGGCGCCGGGCACCCGCCATCCGGCCAGCCGCCTGCCCGACAGCGGCTGCCGCCTCCGCCGGCTCACGATCCGCCACCCCCGTGCGGAGGAACTCGCAGAGAGCCTCGCCCTGGCCGATCCGCGCGTCGCGTTCGAGAACGGCGCCCCCGCGCTCTCGGCCGAGCTCGACACACCCAATGGCCCGAGGGCGCTGCCATGATCCGCACCGCCACCCCCGCCGATGCCCTCGCCATCGCCGAGATCTGGAACCATTACATCCGGGTCTCCACGAACACCTTCGCCTCGATCGAGAAGACAGAGGCGGACATCGCAATGCTTCTGGAAAGCCGTCCGATCTTCGTGGCGGATCAGGCGGGCAACATCTCCGGCTTTGCCCATTGGGGCCCGTTTCGCGGGGCCGACGGCTATCGCCACACGGCCGAGCACACGGTCTACCTGCGCCCCGACACCGCCCGCCGGGGCACCGGCCGCGCCTTGATGGCCGAGGTCGAGGCCCACGCCGCGGCGGCGGGCATCCATACGATCTGGGCCGCGATCAGCGCCGAGAACGCCGCGGGCATCGCCTTTCACGAGCGTCTGGGCTACACCGACGCCGTGCGGCTCAACGAGGTGGGCCGCAAGTTCGATCGCTGGCTCGACCTGGTGCTCATGCAAAAACGTCTCTGACAACCGGCCGCAGGACCGTTAAGCTCCCCCCATGTCCATCTGGTCCCGCATCGCCGACGCGCTCTCGGCCCTTCGCGCCGGCGAGGGGCTGTCGACCGTTTTCGACACCCTGCGCAGCCCGCCAGAGCGCCGCGCGGCCTTCGCCATCGCGGTGATCGCGCTTGGGGCGAAGATGGCCAAGGCGGATGGCCTCGTGACCCGCGACGAGGTGACCGCCTTCCGCGAGGTGTTCCACATCCCGCCCGACCAGGAAAAGAACGCGGCCCGGCTGTTCAACATGGCGCGGACCGACGTGGCCGGCTTCGAGGAATACGCGACCCGGATCGCCGCCATGTTCGAGGATCGGCGCGAGACCCTCTGCGACCTGATGGAGGGGCTGTTTCACATCGCCCTTGCCGACGGGACCTATCATCCGAACGAGGATGCCTTCCTGTACCGCGTGGCCGAGATCTTCGGCTTCGACCGGACCCGGTTCGCCCGGCTGCGGGCGCAATTCGTGCCCGATGCCGAACGCGACCCCTATGACATCCTGGCCGTCGCGCCCGACGCGAGCCTGGCCGAGGTACGGCAGGCCTGGCGCAAGCTCGTCCGCTCCAGCCACCCTGACGTGATGATCGCCCGCGGCGTGCCCGAGGAGGCGGTGAAGCTCGCCGAGAAGCGGCTGATCGCCGTCAACCGCGCCTGGGAGGAGATCAGCGAGGCCCGCGCCCGATGAGGATCGCCACCTACAACGTCGAATGGTTCACGCATCTGTTCGACGACCGGGGCGATTTCCTGCCCGCGGGCGGCTGGTCCGGCCGCCGCGACGTGACTCGCGGCCAGCAGGCCGCCGCGCTGGCGGAGGTCTTTTCGGCGATGGACGCGGACGCGGTGATGGTCATCGAGGCGCCCGACAGCCACGCCCGCCGCGATGGCGTGGCCGCCCTGCTGTCCTTCGCGGCACGGTTCGGCCTGCGCACGCGCGCGGCGCTGTTGGGATTCGTGAACCAGACCCAGCAAGAGATCGCGCTGCTCTACGATCCCGACGCGATGACGGTCCGGCACGATCCCAAGGGCGCCATCTCGGGGGACGCCTGGGCGCCGCGCTTCGACCAGGGCTTTCGCTTCGACCTCGATATCGACCGGGCCCCCGAAACCATACATTGGTCCAAGCCGCCGCTGGAACTGGCGGTGACCACCGCCGCGGGCATCACCCTGCGGATGATCGGGGTCCACGCGAAATCCAAGGCGCCGCACGGTGCGCGCACCGCGCATGAGGTCATGGCCGTCTCCATCGCCAACCGGCGCAAGCAGCTGGCGCAATGCATCTGGCTGCGCCACCGGATCGAGACCCATCTGGAGGCCGGTGACAGCCTGATCGTGCTGGGGGATTTCAACGACGGCCCCGGGCTCGACGAATACGAAAAGCTCTTCGGCCGCTCGGGGATCGAGATCGTGATGGGCGAGGGGGACGGCGCCCGGCTCCATGACCCGCACGCCCGCGCGGCGCTGACCCAGCGTCTGGGCGCCCGCCCGACCTCGGCCCGGTTCCGCATTCCGCCCGAGGGGCGCTACCTCAGCGCGCTGCTGGATTACGTGATGGTCTCGGCCGATCTGCTGGAGCGCGCACCGCGCTGGCTGATCTGGCATCCGTTCGAGGACCCCGATTGCTTTGCCGACGACCGATTGCGCCGGGCGCTGCTGACGGCCTCGGATCACTTCCCGGTGTCGCTCGACATCGACATCTGACTTGGGATCGGGCGAAGGAGTGCCTATGTTCCAAGGTATGAAACCTGCTGTCATACCCCTCGCCCTCATCGCCGCGCTTGCGGTCAATGTTCCCGCGCCCGTCACCGCCCAGGAGGAGGATGACGGCTTCAGCCTGATGGAGGAGGGCGGTCGCCTGATCCTGCGCGGGCTGATGGAGGAGCTCGGCCCCGCGCTGGAGGATCTCGAAGACCTGCCCGACGAAATGCGCACCGCGATCGAGGCGCTGGCCTCCGAGGCCGGGCCGGCGATCATGGAAGTGATGCGGATGATCGACGAGATCCGCTACTATGAGGCGCCGGAAATCCTCGACAACGGCGACATCATCCTGCGGCGCAAGCCCGACGCGCCGCCATATGAGGCCCCCGCGCCGGAGGAGCCCGCGCCCGGAGACTCGGTCGACCTCTAACGCGGCCCGCGCGCCATGCCACCGGCGGCGAGGGCTGCGTCCAGCGCCGGGTCCGCCAGTGCGGCCAGCAGTGCCTCCGCCCCGAGGGCGGGCGCGTCACCGCACAGCACCATGGACAGGTCGATGCTCGCCCCCAGGCTCCGGTCGAACTCCGCCAGGCCCACGACGCCCGGCGCGGCCAGGATCGTGGTGAGCGGGGCGATCGCGATCTCCGCCTCGCCAGCCGCGACGGCGCGCACCGGCTCTCCGGCGCCCATCGGCATCAGCCTGGGGCGGATCGCATTCAGGACCCCCAGCTTCTCGGCCACCCGCAGGAATGTCTGCCCGCTGGTGCCTTCGGCGGTATAGGCGACCGAGGTGGCCTGCCGAAGAATGTCCTCCGGCGCCGCCGCCTCGCGCATCTCGCGGGCGGCGATGGCGAGCGGTATGGTCCAGAAGGCCGTCTCGCTGTCGGCACGGGCGAGGCCGGCGGCCACAAGCTCGGCCACGTGCCAGGGATTGGTGATCGCAAGGTCGAAGGCCTCTCCGGCGGTGATCCTGCGGGCCACGGCCGGGTTGAGGTCGAAGGTCAGGCCTACATCAAGGCCGGTCTCGCGCCCGATCCCCTCCACCAGCTCGGTCAGAAGGACGCGGATCGCCACCGGCGCAATCACCTGGACGTCTGTCACGTTCCGCCCCCGGTCCGGGCGCATCCCGGCGCGACGTCCGGGGTGGCGCGGCCAATCCGCCCCTGCGCGTGGCGGGCCCCGGTCCTCACGACGGGCGCCCGCCCTTGCCGATCTTGACCTGGTAGGTGCCGCCCAGCGCGGTCGACAGCCCCTTGAGCCGCGCCTCCGAGACTTCGCCGAACAGCGGCCGCGCGGCCTCGGCCAGGTGCAGCGACAGCACCTTCTTCTTCGGCTGCCATTCCAGCTTGCCGGGGGGCTCGTCGCCCTGGATCCACAGCATCGCGCCAAAGCGCATGGCCCGGCCGAGCACCTCGGCCTCCTTCTGGTCCTCGGGGGGCAGCATCTGGATCAGCGGCTCATAGACCGTTCCCTCGCGCTTGGAGGTATAGCGGTGCAGCAGGGCGAGCCCGAGATAGATCCGTTCCGCATGCTTCAGCCCGCCGAGGTTGGCCCGCGTCGCGTTGTCGAAGGTCACCTCGGCCCGGTAATCGGGATGCGCCCGCCAGCTGACGTCATGCAGCAGGCAGGCCGCCCGGATGATCCGTTTCTTCTGCCAGTCCGCCCGGGGAAAGAGCGGCAGGATGAAATCGTAGAGCACCCGGCCGAACCCGGGCAGGCGCGCATCCTTGGATTCGGCGAACCGGGCCGATTCGATCAGCGGATCGCGGGCCCGCAGCTCCGGCGACATCTGCTCGTAGAGCATGCCCTCGCGGATGCCGTAGGACGAGATCGTGACGTCCTTCGGCTTGAACCTGCGGATCACCTCGGTCAGCACCACCGAAGCCAGCGGCACAAGGCTCATCCGTGCGTCGGAGATGCGGCATTGGGCCCGCAATTCCTGCAGGTCGGCCTTGCGGATGAACTCTGCGGTCTTGCCGATGTCGCCGGGCTTCATGCGGTATTCGTGCAGGACGTGCAGCGGATAGCCCTTGCGCTCCATGTCGACCCGGGCGATCGCCCGCCACGAGCCGCCGACAAGGAACAGCCGCTGGCCGGCGGGCTCTCCCATCTCTTCGAACAGCGACTGGACGACGCCCTTCACATGGGCCTCGAGCCCCTTGCGCCCGCCCGGCAGGCCCTTGAGCTTCAGCGGCCCCAGCGCCGAGGTCATGCGCCGGCCCACCTCGCCATCGGCCAGCACCGCCAGTTCCATCGAGGACCCGCCGATGTCGCAGACCAGCCCATAGCTTCCGGGCCAGCCCAGCAGCACCCCCTGCGCCGAAAGCCGCGCCTCTTCCGCGCCGTCCACCACCATCAGCTTGACGCCGGTCTCCCGCTCGATCTCTTCGGCGAAAGCCGGGCCGTCGCTGGCGTCGCGCATGGCGGCGGTGGCCACGGTGGTCAGCGGCGAGATGCCCAGCCGGTCGGCCAGCGCGGCAAAGCGGCGGATCGCCGAGATGGCGCGCAGCTTGCCCTCTGGGCTCAGATGGCCGGTCTCGCCAAGGCCCGCGCCAAGACCGGCCATGACCTTCTCGTTATAGAAATAGGCCGGGCTCCGGGCCGCGCCGTCGAAGATGACCAGACGGACGGAGTTCGATCCGACGTCAACAACCCCGACCCGGCTGAGGCCCTCGACTTCGGCCATGTCATACATGGGCGTGCTGTGCTCGCCCCATTCCGTGCCGTCCTGGCTGGTCGCATTGTCCATATGAAAGGGTTGCCCGACGGGATGCCGTTTCGCAAGCCAAACCAGCCCCCGCAGCCGATCTGACGGGGCAAATCATTGACACCAATAGAGAAAGCATCCCTACCGCCGCGGCTGCCGCCATTTGTCCCGCCGCATGGTCACGGAGGGGCGGCGGGGCAACAGGCGCCCGCCCGAGGCGCCGGCCCGCAAGGGCCGGGGCCGAGACCGGAAAGCGTGCCGAAGGCGCTCAATTGGATCAGGGCGGGTCAGTCGTCCTTGTGCGTGAGCTGCGGCACATCCGCGGCCCCGGCCGAGCCGCGACCCGACAGCGACGGGTTCTCCATGAAGAACTTGTGGCAGGAAAAGGCAAATGCGCCTTCGGGCAGCGGGGCGCGGCGGAAATGCCCGTCCGGTCCCATGACCCAGCTTTGCGCGGTGTCGGCCATGTTCGCGGCCATGATCTGCTCGGTGATCTGCGCCTTCACGGTCGGGTTCAGGGCTTCGACCAGGGTCTCCACCCGCCGGTTGAGGTTGCGTCCCATCCAGTCGGCCGACGAGAAGAACACCCGCGCCCCGCGCGACGGCAGCCCGTGGCCGTTGCCGAAACAGACGATCCGGGAATGCTCCAGGAAGCGCCCGATCACCGACTTGACCCGGATCGTCTCGGACAGCCCCTTCACGCCCGGCCGCAGCCCGCAGATGCCGCGCACCACCAGGCTGATCTCCACCCCCGCCTGCGAGGCCGCGTAGAGCGCGTCGATCATGTCGGGCTCGATCAGCGAGTTCAGCTTGGCCCAGATCGCGGCGGGCCGGCCCGCGCTGGCGTGTTCGGTCTCGGCGGCGATACGCTCCAGCAGGAAGGGCTTCATGCCGGCGGGGGACAGGTGCAGGTTTTCCATCCCCGCTGGCTCGGCATAGCCGCCCACGTAGTTGAACACCTTCGTGGCATCCCGCCCCAGCGCCGCGTCGCAGGTGAAAAAGCTCAGGTCGGTATAGAACCGCGCCGTGATCGGGTGGTAGTTTCCGGTGCCGTAATGGGTGTAGGTCACCAGCCGCTCGCCCTCGCGCCGGACCACGGTGCTGACCTTGGCGTGGGTCTTGTAGTTGATGAAACCATAGATGACATGCGCACCGGACCGCTCCAGCCGCCGGGACTGGCGGATGTTGGCGGCCTCGTCGAACCGCGCCTTGAGCTCGACAAGCGCCGTGACCGACTTGCCGTCCTCGGCGGCCTCGCACAGGGCCTCGACGATGGGCGACTGTTTGGACGTGCGGTAAAGCGTCTGTTTGATCGCCACCACGTCGGGGTCCCGCGCCGCCTGCCGCAAGAAGCGGACGACCATGTCGAAGGTCTCGTAGGGGTGGTGCAGCAGCATGTCCTTCTGGCGGATCGCCGCGAACATGTCGCCCTCGTGGTCCTGCACCCGCTCGGGGACGCGCGGGGTGAAGGGCGGCCACAGAAGGTCGGGGCGGCTGTCGATCACCAGTTCCGCCAGCGCCCCGATGCCGACGATCCCGTTGACCTCGATCACCTCTTCCTCGCGGACCGGCAGCTCTTCCATGATCACCGCGCGCAGGCCCGCCGGCGCGTCCTCGCTCAGTTTCAGACGGATCACCTCGCCCCGGCGGCGCCGCTTCAGCGCGACCTCGAATTCGCGCACGAGGTCCTCGGCCTCTTCCTCGACTTCCAGGTCACTGTCGCGCAGCACGCGAAAGGCGCAATGGCCGTGCAGCTGGTGGCCGGGAAAGAGGCTGTCGATGTTGAGCAGCAGCAGGTCCTCGAGCGGCAGGAAGCGGTTGCCGGACTCGGTGGGCAGCGCGACGAAGCGGTCGATCTGGTGCGGCACCGGCAGCAGGGCGCGCAGGAGTTTGCCATCGCGCCGGCGGTGCAGCTCCAGCGCCAGGGCAAAGCCCTCGTTCGGGATGAACGGGAAAGGGTGCGCGGGGTCGATCGCCAGCGGCGTCAGGATCGGAAAGACCTGGTTCAGGAAGGTCTCGCGCAGAAAGGCGCAATCGGTGTCCGACAGGTCGGAACGCGAGACTATGGCGAAATCCGCGGCCTCCAGATCGGTGCGCAGGGCGACCAGCACCTCCTGCTGTCTTGCCATCAATTCTCGGGCGTCTGCATCGATCAGCCGCAGCTGTTCGGCGGGCGACAGCCCGTCGGCGGCGGGCGTGGTGTTGCCCGACAGCGCCAGCTCGCGCAGGCCCGCCACGCGGACCGTGTAGAACTCGTCCAGGTTGGTGGCCGAGATCGACAGGAAGCGTAGCCGCTCCAGCAGCGGCACCGCCGGGTTCTCGGCCTCTTCGAGGACGCGCCAGTTGAAGCCGAGCCAGCTCAGCTCGCGGTTCACGAAACGCGCCGGACCGTCCAGGTCGACATCCAGGGAGGTCGGCGCGGGGAAGGGCGCTGCGAGAAAATCGGCCAGGGACTTCGGGGGCGTTCTGGGCAAGGCGGCTGCTTTCACTGATCTCGCTCCGGGTTAGCTGTCGTCGGTGTCGAAGTCCAGAATCTCGCCCGCAAAGCGCGCGGTGATCCGGCGTTTGGCGCCAAGCGCCTCCAGATCGAGCCGGGCGATGATCGCGGCGGCGGCGGCAAACGACCGGTCCATCCGCTTGATCAGCCAGGGGACCAGGCGCGGGTCGGGCGACAGCTGCCGGTCCTGCATCAGCTTCATCAGCACCGCCGAGAGCAGCCGGTCGTCCGGGTCGCCGATGGTGACGACCGTGGCGGCCTGCAGGCGGCTGGCGAGATCGGGCAGGGTCAGCGGCCAGCGCGAGGGCGGCCGCGCGGCCGTCAGCAGCAACCGGCCCCCTTCGGCGCGCAGCCGGTTGTGCAGGTGAAAGAGGTATTCCTCGGCCTGGGGCGGCAGCCGGTCGGCATCCTCGACCACCACGTTGCTTGCATCGGGCAGGGGGGCCGCGCCCGAGATCCGCGGCGCGTCCAGGATCACCGCCCCCGCATTGTCGGCGAAAAGCCGGGCGAGGTGCGTCTTGCCAGACCCTGTCGGGCCGGTGACGACGAGCTTGCCGTCGGGCCAGCCCTTGGGGGCTGTGACCATGGCATAGGCCGCGGCGTTCGCCTCCGAGACGAAATAGGCCTCGGCCCCGAAGGTCACCCGGGGTGGCCAGTCGAAGGCGAGCTGATCGCTCATGTCAGGTGTCGCCGCTGCCTGCGGCGCCGCTAGTGCTTTCGCTGCCTGCGGCGCCGCTTGTGCTTTCGCCGCCCGCGGCGCCCCTGCGGCCCGCGGGGTCGGGCACCGCGCCCTGGCCGTCGCCGCCGGTCCGGCCCGGGCGGATCGCGACGGCGCCCGGGCCCGTCCCGTCGTCGTCACCTGAGGATGGGCGCTCTAGCCCGCGATAAAGCAGTCCGTGCTTGTACTGGGCGATGAAGAACCGCGCGACGACCCCCAGTGCAGCCGAGACCGGCACCGCCAGCAACAACCCGATGAATCCGAAGAGCGTGCCGAAGACCGACAGCGCCAGGATCAGCCAGACCGGGTGTAGGCCCACGCTGTCGCCGACGAGCTTGGGGGTCAGGATGTTGCCCTCCAGGAACTGTCCGCCGAAGAAGATCGCGGCCACAGCGACCACCATCCACCAATCGCCCCAGAACTGGAACAGCGCCAGCCCGACCGCCAGGCTGCCGCCCACGATCGCCCCGACATAGGGAATGAAAGAGATCAGCCCCGACAGCGCCCCGACGAACAGGCCGAACTGCAGCCCGACCGCCATCAGGCCGATGGCGTAGAATGTCCCCTGGATGGCCATCACCAGACCCTGGCCCCGGATGAACGAGGACAGCGTCGCGTCGATGTCGCTGGCGATCAGGCGGATCGTGGGGGCGTGGTCGCGGGGCAGCAGGTCGTCGACCTTTGCGACCATCCGGTCCCAGTCGAGCAGGAGGTAGAAGGTCACCACCGGCACGATGAACAGCAAAAACAGGATGTTGATGACGCCGAGCGCCGAGGACAGAGCCGAATTCAGCAGCTTGCCGCCCGAGGATTGCAGCGCCTCGCCGATGGTCTGAAGCTGGGTCCGGATGGTCGAGCCTTCGGTCATCACGTCGGGAAAGCGCGTGGCGAGCCAGTCCCGCAGCTGCCCGAAGAGCTCTGGCACGGTGTTCACGAATTGCGCGGCCTGCTGGATCATCAGTGGCACCACGAGCAGCGCCATCAGCACGAAGAGCATCAGCGCGACGAGCCCGATCGCCGCGACCGAGAGCGTCCGGCTCAGCCCCAGGCGTTCGAGGCGGTCGGCCACGGGGTCGAGGATATAGGCAAAGGCGCCGCCGAGCACGAAGGGGGTCAGCACGTCGCCGAGGTACCACATCGCCAGCAGGAAGACCGCCATCGCGATCCCCCAGTGGATAGCCTGTTCTCGGACCGGTAGCGCCATGATCCCTCCTTCGGTTGCCTCTATTTCGTGTGTGCGCGAAGATTGCGCAAGGCAAAGGCGCGAAAGAGCGGGCAAGCGGGGCAAAATGATCGAGCGCGACGGGGCGGCCGGGATGCCGGACCGCATGACATTGCACCGGATCTGCGAGATCGCCGAGGCCGCGACCGTCGAGGACGTGTGGCAGCGGATCGTGACGGCGCTGCGGCCGCACGGCTTCGTCAGGGTGAACTACGGCTTCACCCGCTTTCACACCGGGCGCGGAATCGGCGACCCCGACGACGCCTTCTTCCTGTCGACCCACAACCTGGCCGGGGTGAAATGGTGGCACGAGAGCGGGCACTACCTGCGCTCCGTCGAGTACCGCTGGGTCAATCAGAACGTGGGGGCCTGCGACTGGGGCTGGGCCGCGCGGGAACGCGCCGCGGGCCGGCTGAGCGCCGCGGAATGCGCCGCAATGGACGCGCTTGACGCGCGGGGCACCGCGCGGGCGCGGGCGGGCTACACCATCTCGTTTCCGGAAGGCATGCCGCGATCGAAGGGCGCCATGGGCCTGGCCGCCGAACGCGGCGTGCCCCAGGCCGAGGTCGATGCCCACTGGGCCGACCACGGCGTCGCGGTCCTGGCGCTGTGCCAGATGGCGCATTTCAAGCTCAGCCAGATGCCGCTGGCGGTGAAATCGCTGACGCTCGGTCCGCGGCAACGCGAGGTGCTCGAATGGGTGGCCGACGGCAAGACCCTGCAGGATGTCTGCCTGCTGACCGGCCTGTCGCGCTCGGCGGTCGAAAAGCACCTGCGCCGCGCCCGCGACGACCTTGGGGTCGAGACGACGGCCCAGGCGGTGGCCAAGATGGCCTTCCTCAACCAGCTCTTCGTGACCGGCGGGAGTCGGGCAGGGCAGGCGCGGCCCGGCCGCGACCGGAGCCCGGACGCGCCTGTGAGGTAAGGAATCCCTCATTTGAGCCGTGGCGCACACCGCGGCATGATCGTCCCGCAACCCGGCGATTTCCATCCGGGGAGGTGCGGCGAAAACCCGGGGTTCCGGTGCGCGGCACGCTCTCCCGATGTCGGGTCTGACCGCCTCGGCGCACCTTTTCCTGGCGCTTGGGGCGGTCGTGACGGCACCGGCGAGATCCCCCAAGATCCTGCTGGTGCCGGAACCGGGGCAGCACTCGCATCCCGCCCCGGCCGCCGACACGCCGCCCCGCGGGGCGCCGGGGCAGCGGCCGCGCCGCGCCGGCCCGGACGCTCTGCGCTTGAATGGCCGGCGACGGCACACTACACCGCGCTGACGCACAGGTTATCCGAAGGTCCCGACACATGCGCCTCAGCCGCTACTTTCTTCCCGTCCTGAAGGAGACGCCCGCAGAGGCGCAGATCGTCAGCCACCGGCTGATGCTGCGCGCCGGCATGATCAAGCAGGCCAGCGCGGGCATCTATTCCTGGTTGCCGCTGGGCTACCGCGTCCTGAAGCGGATCGAACAGGTGGTCCACGAAGAGCAGCAGCGCGCCGGTCACATCCCGGTGCTGATGCCCACGCTGCAATCCGCCGACCTGTGGCAGGAATCGGGGCGCTACGATGCCTACGGCGACGAGCTGCTGCGGATCCGTGACCGGCATGACCGCGACATGCTTTACGGGCCGACCAACGAAGAGATGATCACCGACATCTTCCGGTCCTACGTCAGCTCTTACAAGGCGCTGCCGCTGACGCTCTACCACATCCAGTGGAAGTTCCGCGACGAGGTCCGGCCCCGGTTCGGTGTCATGCGCGGGCGCGAGTTCCTGATGAAGGACGGCTACAATTTCGACCTGACGAAAGAGGACGCGCTGCACGCCTACAATCGCCACCTGGTCACCTACCTGCGCACCTACGAGCGGCTGGGCCTGCAGGCGATCCCCATGCGCGCCGACAGCGGCCCGATCGGCGGCGACGACACGCACGAATTCCTCGTGCTGGCCGAGACCGGCGAGTCGGAGGTCTTCTACGATGCCGAGATCACCGACCTGAAGTTCGGCGACCGTGCCATCGACTACGACAGCGTGGATCAGTGCCGCGCGGTGCTGGAGGAGTTCACCTCGCGCTATGCCCGGACCGACGAGACCCACGACCCGGCGCTTTTCGACAAGGTCCCGGCCGAGCGGCAGCGCGTCGCGCGCGGCATCGAGGTCGGGCAGATCTTCTACTTCGGCACCAAGTATTCCGAGGCCATGGGCGCGACGGTCCAGGGCCCCGACGGCAAGCCGGTGCCGGTCCACATGGGCTCGCACGGGATCGGCGTGTCGCGGCTGGTGGGTGCGATCATCGAGGCCTCGCACGACGACAAGGGCATCATCTGGCCCGAGGGCGTCACTCCGTTCGCCTGCGGCATCGTGAACCTTCGCCAGGGCGACGACGCGGCAGACGCCGCCTGCGAACAGCTCTATGGGGCGTTGGCGGCCATCGGGCTCGAGGCGCTTTATGACGACCGCGACGAGCGGGCGGGCGCCAAATTCGCCACCATGGACCTGATCGGACTGCCCTGGCGGATCACGGTCGGCCCGCGCGGGCTCAAGAACGGCGTGGTGGAGTTGACGTCCCGCCGGACCGGCGAGAGCGAGGAACTTGCCCCCGAGGCCGCGATCCGGAAGCTCGCCGACATCTACGCCCCCCATCTGGGCGCCGCGCGGGCCTGAGCGGCCGAGCCGGGCGGGGGCGGGGCGGCCGTGGTGCGGGGGCCGGAAGGCCCCCCGCTCTGCCGTGCTTTCCTGACCCTCGGGCAAGGGGGCTTTGCCGACGGCCCCGTTGCTGGTAGTCTTGCGCCAAAGGTGCCGGAAAACGGTGCGCGGCAGAGGCCCGAGCAGGCCTGAGTGAGGCAGAGATGATCATCCGGATGCTTGCCATGGCCGGCGGGCTCGCGGGGGCGGCGGGGCTGTCGCAATACCCCGAATTCGCACAGCAATACACCCAGAGGCTGGCCGGTCAGGTGACCGCGCTGGAAACCGTCGTGGCCGATTTCGACGCCACCGCCGGCCGCTCGGGGCTCAGCCGGGACGCGGCGCTCGCGCAGATGACGGGCACGCCCTTCCTCGATGACCGCCGCACCGACATGACCCGGACAATCGGGCGCTATGAAAGCCTCGGCCGCAGCCAGCGGATGCTGGAGACCGCGACCCCTCTTGAACGGCTGTTGCTGCCGCACCGGATGAGCGACCCCGAGACCTTCGCCGGCACCTGGTCCGATTTCATCCCCGCGCTGCCCCTGTCGGTGCCGGGGGCGGTGGCGGCCTCGGCGGGCTATCTGGGCGGCTGGCTGGCCGTCGGCGGTCTGCTGTGGCTGATCGCCTGGCCCTTCCGCCGCCTTTTCGGCCGCCGGGAGGACGACGCGCCGGAGGAGGACGAGCACGCCGAGGTCACGCTCCGCCCCCTGCGCTCGGCGCGGCCCGTGTCGCGCGACCTGCCGCCCGAACCGCCGCTGCACCGCGCCCCGCGCGACGAGCCGCCCCTGCGCCGGCGTCTGGGCCCGGCGGAATAGGCGCACGGCAAGGCTGGCACAGCGCCGCCTGCGCCACTAGGCTTGGGCGCAAACAGCGAGGGAGAGCGGGATGGCAAAGGCACTTATCACCTGGGGCGGCTGGGACGGGCACGAGCCCGACAAGGTCGCCGCGATCTGCGCGGATATCCTGACAGAGGCCGGGATGACGGTGAGCGTCCACGACACGCTTTCCTGTTTCGACGACGCGGCAGAGGTCGCGACCCATGACCTGATCGTGCCGGTCTGGACGATGTCGACCATCGAGCCCCACCAGGCCGAGGCGGTCAGCGAGGCGGTGGCCCGCGGCACCGGGCTTGCCGGCTGCCACGGCGGCATGTGCGACGCCTTTCGCGCCAATGTGCTGTGGCAATTCATGACCGGCGCCAACTGGGTGGCGCATCCGGGCGGCGACGGCGTTGTCCATACCATCACGATCACCGATCCCGATCATCCCATCACCGAGGGCATCGCCGATTTCGAGGTCGCGACCGAGCAATACTACCTTCAGACCGATCCCGCGAACCGGGTGCTGGCCACGACCCGATTTCCGGTCACGACCTGGTATCACAGCCCGAACGGCCCGGTGGACGTGCCGCAGGTCTGGACAAGGCGCTGGGGCCTCGGGCGGGTCTTCTACTCCGCGCTGGGCCACAAGGCCGCGATCATCGCCTCGGGGCCGGCCCATGACCTGCTGCGCAACGGGCTGCTCTGGGCCGCGCAGGGCCGCGCCGCGGCCCGGGACACCGGGGAAGCCTACGAGGATTATGCGAGCGCCGGCAAACACTTCTGACCGGCGCTGCGCGGACGGGGCCGAGAGACCGGGCTGCGCGAGACCCGGACGACCGGCGCCGGGGCCATAGGACTCCTTAGGCGTAGCGGACGGGGCGCACGCCTTCGGCGAAGGGCACGTGGCGCCGGCTGAACGTCGGTCCCTCCACGCAGGCGGGCGCGCCGATCCGGTCCATGCGGAAATGCCGGAAATCCCCGCGCGAGGGATCCCAGGCGACCAGATACCACAGCGGCGGCAGGATCAGCATCGCCTGCGGCTCCACTTGGCGCACGGTCTCGGCGCCCGTCCTGTCACGGTAGCCAAAGCACAGCGGCCGGCGGTCCAGGAACGCGGTCTCGAAGGCCGGCAGCAGGGCGGGGTCGAGGGCGCCCATGTCCGACAGGTCGACCCCGGGCGCCAGCGGCCCGATCCAGAGGCAATCCAGGATCCGGCGAAGGTCGCGCAGCTTGTCCGTCGGCAGGGCCTTCTCGATCTTTGCCAGCCCCGAATCGGCCAGCCCCGCGAACGGCAAGGTTCCGGCGGCCCGCATGCTCGCCACGCTGATCAGCAGGGCAAAGACCTCGGGCACAGACAATCGCGGCGTCGTCTGGACGGACGTCGGGTCGAGGGACAGCCCGCCGCCCCGCCCGGGTTCCGAGTGGATGACAAAGCCCTGGTCCCGCAGGGCGGCGATGTCGCGCAGAACCGTGCGACGCGAGGCGCCGACATCCTGCGCCAGGGCGTCGATGGTCGCGCTTGCGTTGCGGCGCAGGCTGCGCACGATGGCGTCCTGTCGAAGGCGAAGGGTCATGTCGGCAGCCTGGCAAAGAAAGGTGCCACATTCTGGCACCATTGCATCCTAGTCAGGTGGCACGGTCATCAGCAAGGAGTTTGGACCATGCCAACACCCCCCGATCTTCCCGCCCCCACCCGCGTGCCGGTCAACGGCGCGGTTCTCGAGGTCTTCGAACTTGGCCGGGAGAATGCCGGAAATCCCATCGTGCTGTGCCACGGCTGGCCAGAGCTCGCCTATTCGTGGCGCCACCAGATGCCGGCCCTGGCCGCCGCCGGGTTCCACGTGATCGCGCCGAACCAGCGCGGCTTCGGCAAGTCCTCCCGTCCGGCGGCCGTCACCGACTATGACATCACCTGCCTGACGGGCGATCTAGCGGCCCTGCTGGATCACTTCGGCTATGCCGAGGCCACATTCATGGGCCATGACTGGGGCGCGAATGCCGTCTGGAGCATGGCGCTGCTGCATCCGGGCAGGGTCACGCGGATCGTCAACCTGGCCTTGCCCTACCAGCTGCGCACGGAGGTTCCCTGGACCGCCTTCCTCGAGGCAGTCCTCGGCCCCGACAATTACATGGTGCACTTCAATCGCCAGCCCGGCGTGGCCGATGCGATCCTGGATGCAAACGCCGCGCGGTTCCTGCGCAATCTCTTCCGGAAGACCGGCCCGCCGGGCCCGCCCGCGCCGGGCATGGTGATGATCGACCTCGCCCTTGCAGAGAGTCCGATGGGGGCGCCGGTGATGAGCGACGAGGACCTGGCCGTTTTTACCGCCGCATTCGAGGCGACCGGGTTCACGGGCGGGATCAACTGGTACCGGAACCTCGACCGCAACTGGCGGATCCTGGCGGAGGTCGATCCAGTGATCCGCAAACCCGCGCTGATGATCCACGGGACGCAGGACCCGATCCCGATCCCCGACACGCTGGGCACCTTTGTGCCCGGTGTGGAGGTCCTCGGCCTCGAATGCGGCCACTGGATCCAGCAGGAATTGCCGGAGCAGACAACCGCCGCGATCCTGGCCTGGCTATCGGAACGGGGGGCCGCCCCACAGCCCGCCGGATCGACGGGCCGCCGAGCGCTGTCGGGACCGGTGGGCGAGAAGGCTTGAACGAGCCTGGCGGTCGATCCTGTCGCCCAGCGGACCAGGGGGGGGGCTGCGCCGGCCGGCACAGGTCGGCCACGGAAATGGGGCGGCCACGGAAATAGGGCGGCCACGGAAATGCGGTCCGCCCCGACCGCAGAACGGGATACGACGGCCGCACCAAAGGCTGTTTTAAACCGCATCTCCTGGAGGCCGGCGGCTGGCGACACGGCCCCGAGGACGTCACCGGTTGGCGCGATACCGATGCCCCGAACGAAAAGGGGAGGGCCCGAAGGCTCTCCCCACCGCCGGCCCCGCGAGGGGCCGGCACGGATCGCGGGCCGAAAGGCCCGGGAAACCCGGTCAGGCCATCAGGCCTCCAGACCCAGCTTGTGCACGTGGATCTCGTTGGTCGGGTGGCTTTCCGCACCGACGATGCCGGGCCGCGAGTGGCGGAAGAGCGAGCGCCAGTAGGGCTGGATGACCAGGCCGTCGTCGCGGATAAACTGCTCCAGCCGGGCCATGATCTCGCGCCGGGCGTCGGCGTCGGCGATGGCCGAGGCCTCGTCCAGCATCGTGTCGAACTCGTCGGAGGCAAGTCCGGTCTCGTTCCAGGCCACGCCGCTCTTGTAGGCCAGCGCCAGCACCTGCACGCCCAGCGGCCGGTGACCCCAGTCGGTCGACGAGAACGCGAAGTTGTTCCAGTCGTTCCAGAATGTGGAGCCGGGATAGACCGTCCGCTTCACCTTCATGCCCGCGTCGCGCAGCTGGGCGGCCAGCGCGTCGGAGGTATTGCGCCGCCAGTCGTCGTCGATCGATATCAGCTCGTGCTCGTAATCGGCCATCCCGGCCTCTTCCATCAGCGCCATCGCGCCCTCGGGATCGAAGACCGGCGGGCCGATGTCGGCATATTCGGGATGGATCGGGCAGACGTGGTGGTTCTCGGCCAGCGAGCCGCGCCCGGCATAGCCAAGCTCCAGCAGCACCGAGTTGTCACTGGCCATGGCCAGCGCCCGGCGGACGCGCACGTCGTCGTAGGGCCGCATCCCGTCCACCTCGGTCAGGCGGTTGGTCCGCAGAACCAGCGTGTTGGCCGAGACCGACTCGCTCTGGTTCCAGCCGATCGCCTGGAAGATGTCGACATATTCGCCCACGGTCTCGTAGGTCATGTCGATCTCGCCGGCCTCTGCCGCCGCCAGGTGCTGGGCGCCGTCGGTGCCGTAGTCGATGAACTCGATCCGGTCGAGATAGGCGCCTTCGCCCCACCATTCGTGGTCGGTGTTCTTCTCCAGCACCGCGCGCACGCCGATCTCGTAGTCGGTCAGGCGGTAGGGGCCGGTGCCGACACGGTCGTCGGCGGGGCTGCCCGAGAAGCCCTCTGGCACGATCGCCGCGGGGTATTCCGTCACCGCCGGGATGATCGAGATGTCGGGCCGCGTCAGATTCAGCTTGAGCGTCAGGTCGTCGACGATCTCGATCGCGCCCTCGGCCGGGCCGTCGCCGGCCTCGTTCTGGATCGAGCTCACGCGCGAGGCCATGGAGTTGCCCTCCATCGTGCCATCGGCCCAGCGGGCGAAGTTGTAGGCCACGTCAGCGGCTGTCAGGGTGCCGCGTCCGTCGTTCCAGTTCACCCCCGGGCGGATGTGCAGCAGGTATTCGGTCGCGTCCTCGTTGACCTCCCAGCTTTCCAGCAGGCGGCCCTCGAAGGTGCCGTCGGCGTTGTACTGGACCAGGTATTCCAGCCAGCCGCGCGAGATATTGCCAAGCTGCGGCCAGTTGTAGGTCGGCGGATCCTTAAGCGGGCGCACGTCCTGCTGGATGCGGATGGTCCCGCCCGGCTGGATATGGGCCGCCGCCTGCGCCGGCGTCGGCATGCCGATGAGGCCATAGGCCATCGTCGCGGTCACACCAAGCGAGGTCGCCCGCACGAGGAATTCGCGCCGGTCCAGTTGTCCCTTGGCCACCTCTTCGACGTGCATGTGCACGGCGGGGTGAATCTTGTCCCTGTTGAAATATTCAGTCACGGTCGTCTCCGGCTGTTTGTCTGCGGGCGACCCCAGAGCAGGGCTCCCTCAACCCACACCTTAGGGCAGCGATCCGGGCAGTCCAACCTTTTCGCGACCCGCTTGACCTCACATCCGAGAGGGGTGAGGTAGTCGGCAGTCTATCAAGGATATGCCATGGCCCAGGCCCCCCGCCCCTTTGCCGCCTTCGAGTGGACAATCGCCTGGCGCTACATCCGCGCCCGCCGCGCCGAGGGTGGCGTGTCGGTGATGACCTGGATCAGCCTGGTCGGGGTCACTTTGGCGGTGTTCGCCCTGGTGGCGACCCTGGCCGTGCGCTCGGGGTTCCGCGCGGATTTCGTCGACACGATCGTGGGCGCCAACGCGCACCTGACCGTGCGCCAGCAGCGCCAGGAGGTGGTCACCGTCACCCAGGGCGACCAGTCGGTCGACGTCTCGCGCTTCGTGCGGACCATCGAGGGCTACGACGCGATCTCGGCCGCGCTGATGGCACAGGAGGGGGTCACCCGGGCGAACCCGGTGGTCTACGGCGAGGGCCTGGCCAGTCGCGGCGAAGAGGGGACCTTCGTGCAGGTCTATGGCCTGGCCCCGACCGAATTCGCCGACATCCCCCTGATCCGCGACCCGCAGGACAGCCTTGGTGAGCTGTCCGATTTCGGTGCGACGGAGGATGGCGTGGCGCTGGGCTCCGGCGTGGCCAACGCGCTGGGGGTGACGGTGGGCGACCGGATCAGCCTGACCACCGCGGGCGGTGCGCAGACCGCCGTGGGCCGCTCGCCACGGCGGGCGAGCTTCGACGTGGTCTACATCTTCCAGACCGGCCGCTACATCACCGACAGCACCCGGATCTACATGCCGCTGGACAAGGCGCAGGATTTCTTCAACCGCGCCGGCGTCGTCGACCAGATCCAGGTCTTCGTGGCGGATCCCGACGCGGTGGAGGACTGGATCGAGCCGGTCTACCGCAGCCTGCCGCCGGGCTCGCTGCTCTATTCCTGGAAGGACAACGAGGGCGCCTATCTGCGGGCTCTGACGGTCGAGGACAACGTGATGTTCGTGATCCTGTCGATCCTGGTGCTGATCGCCTCGATGAACATCATCTCGGGGCTGATCATGCTGGTCAAGAACAAGGGCCGCGACATCGGCATCCTGCGCACCATGGGGTTGAGCCAGGGGTCTGTGCTGCGGGTGTTCTTCATCTGCGGGGCCGGCATCGGCACGGTGGGCACGCTGCTGGGGGTGCTGCTGGGGTGCCTCTTCGCGATCTACGTGGACCAGATCTTCAGCCTGGTGAACTACGTCTCGGGCGGCGGCGTGTGGGACCCGTCGATCCGCGGGATCTACGCGCTGCCGGCCAAGCTGGAATGGGACGATGTGCTGTCGGCGGTGTCGCTGTCGCTGTTCCTGTCCTGGGTCGTCACGATCTTTCCCGCCCGCCGCGCCGCGCGGATGAACCCGGTGGAGGCGCTGCGCTATGAGTGACGAGCTGCGGCTGGAGGGGGTCACCAAAGGCTACAACCACGCCAAGCCCAACGAGGTGACCGTGCTTCAGGGCGTCGACCTGCGGGTCGGCGCGGGCGAGGTGGTGGCCCTCGTGGCGCCCTCGGGCGCGGGCAAATCCACGCTTCTGCATATCGCGGGCCTGCTCGATACGCCCGACGCGGGCCGCGTCTGGCTGGGCGAGACCGACATGACCGCCTTGTCGGACAAGCGTCGCACGGCGGCGCGCAGGCGCGAGGTCGGGTTCATCTACCAGTTCCACCACCTGCTGCCGGAATTCACGGCCGAGGAAAACATCGTGCTGCCGCAGTTGGCGAACGGCGTGTCCCGGGCCGCTGCCCGCGACCGCGCCCGGGAGTTGCTGGACACCGTGGGCGTGGCGCCCCGCGCCAGCCACCGGCCCGCGGCCCTGTCGGGCGGAGAGCAGCAGCGCGTCGCCTATTGCCGGGCGTTGGCCAACCGGCCGCGCCTGCTGCTGGCGGACGAGCCCACCGGCAACCTGGATCCCGGCAGCGCGGACCGGGTCTTTGCCGCGCTGATGGATCTGGTGCGGGGCACCGGCCTTGCCGCGCTGATCGCGACCCACAACCTGGAGCTTGCCGGGCGCATGGACCGGATCGTGCGGCTGGAGGCCGGGCGCGTCGTCGCGTGATGCGCGCGGGCATGACCTCGATCAAGGCGGCGCGGGCCGCGACCCGCCAAGCTGGCCAAAACCGGAGGAGAGCATGAAACCACTGATCGCATTGACCGGACTGGCGCTGGCGCTGGGCGCCTGCACCGAAACCGGGATCAACACGGATATCGACGGCGCATTGGCGTTCCAGCAGGATTGCGCCGCCTGCCACGGCGCGGACGGAACGGGCGAGGGCAGCTTTGGCCGCCAGCTGGTCGTGACCCCGCCCGACCTGACCCGGCTCGCGGCGCGCAACGACGGTGTCTTTCCGCGGGATTACGTGATGACCGTCATCGACGGGTTCACCCGGGCCGAGCATTTCAGCGCGGCGATGCCCAGCTTCGGCGACGGCGACATGGGACCGATGGTGATGACCGAGGGCCCCGAAGGACAGGGCACGCCGGTGCCGTTGCGGTTGCTGGAACTGGCCGACTACCTCGAAAGCATCCAGCGGGACTGAGCCGCGCCCGGCCACCCCTCGGGGGGGCGCCGTGCCAAAGGAGCGCTCACTCCGCCCGGGCGAGCCGCGTCTCCGTCTCGGGTGTCAGGCCCGAGATTTCCAGGATCAGCTTGCGCCGCACGGCTTCGGCGAATGTCGCGCGGGTCTCGGCGGGCACGGCAAAGCTGTTGGGCCCGCCGATGATCTGCGCCTCGTAGGCCTCCAGAAGGTAAGGGCGTTCGTTCAGGATCGGCAGGCCGTTGATGGTCACCCCGGCGGTCAGCACGGTCTCACGCGCCTGGGCGATGGGCGGGCCGTGGTAATTGTTGATGCTGTCGCCCGAGAAGTCGATGACCCGCCGCCAGCCGGTGAAATCGTTGCCCTCCATCGCGGCGAGCCCCGCCAGAAGCGCGGACCCGATGGCGTTGCGCCCCGAGGCCTGGCGTGGCGGGATCAGCAGCGCCTCGGCAAAGCCCGCCGCGTCCTCCGGCGTGGCGATCAGGGTCCAGTCGACGACGACGGCCTGGTTCTGCGCCCATTCGATGTAGGTCACGGCGATCGAGCCATAGGCGGTGTCGGCGATGGCCGCGAGCACCGCGGGGTCGGTCATCGCCTCGGCATAGCCCTGCCGCTGGAACGCGATCTCGCCCGCGTCGATGGACCCCGAGGCGTCGGCCAGCAACACCAGCTCCAGGTCGGTATCCTGCGCCGGTGCCGCGGCGGGCAGGACGAGGAGGAAGGCGAGGGAGGAAATCAGGCTGCGCATGACGCAGAGTTAGGTCCCGTGCGCGACCTGTCTAGTCGCAGATGCCTCCCAGATCGACGCCCGTATCGGGCAGCAGCACGTCGCGCGGCGGGCGCCAGTCGCCCAATGGCATCGCCTGGGCCAGCAGCGCCTTCAGCCGCTTGGTGCGGGCGCCCCGGGGGGCGACGGCGGCGCAGCAGACGTATTCCTCAACCAGCGAGGATTGCGCCTCGAAGCCGTAGTCCAGAAAACGGGGCAGGGCGTCGCTGTCGAACAGGTAGGGATCCTCGATCCGGTTGTGCTCGGCGGCGACGCGGCCGATGAAAAAGCCCGTGGTCTCGCGGTTCTGCCATTGCCAGACATGGGTCAGCTCATGGGCAAAGAACATGGCCGCCACCAGGTTCATCTGCTCGGGCCAGCGGCCGAGGTAATCGTCGAGATACCAGTCGGGGTTCGTGAGGATGTGATCCCAGAGGACCACGCCCGCCGTCGTCGCCTCGAAGGTGGGGCCCTCGGGGGCGGGCAGGATCCGCTCGCGGCAGGTGGTGGCCGGGCGCACCGGGTAGGTGAAGGTGAACGCCCCCACCGGCCCGACCGACAGGATCCGCACATCAGAGGCCGCCGTCTCGCCCACCAGCTGCGCCCCGAAGACCTGTTCGGCGGGCGTCAGCGGCCGGGCACAGGCGGTCAGCAACAGCGGAATGACAAACAGGGCAAGGCGCATGGCGCCTTGATAGCGGGCGGCAAGTGCAGGGAAAAGGCCATATTTGCGGGCGCGGGCATCTGCACCGGGCCGCATCGGCGCGGGGGCTGAACGTCACGCAGCGGGCGGTTGGTTCGGGCCGCGCGGCCGCGCGGACACGGCCCGCAGCGGGCATGGCAAGCGTGGTGGCAACGACGCGTGCGAATGGTTTCTGGAGGCAAACGGCAGACTGATTTCGTGGAACAGCGCGACAGACCTACGTGCAAGGCCAAAATTCCACACATGATGCGGCTCTCTCCGGGGATGCCCCTCAGACCCCCTGCGCGACCGGCGCGGGGGCGGCACTTGCCGGCGGATCTCCGGTGCGGGAAAAGGGGGCCGCGGCCGGGTCAGTCGACCCGGCTCATCTCGTGGACGACCATCTCGGCCACAAGCTCGTCCTTGAGGGCCCCGAAGGCGGCGATGTGGTCGGAGGCGGCATGGTCGCGCCAGAGCGGCCGCGTCTCCCATGTCTCGTAGAACAGGAAGTGGTCGGGGTCGCTGTTGTTGCGGTGCAGATCGTATTGCACGCAGCCATCCTCGGCGAGGGTGGGGGCGATGAGGCCCCTGAGCACCTCCTGCAGCGCGTCCCCCTTGCCGGGGTGGGCCTGGAACGAGGCGACGATGGTCAGGGACATGGGACGGCTCCGGGTGTTTGGGTTATGCCGACGCAAGTATGACCGATGCGGCGCGGGAGGGCAAAGGGGGCTGGGTGCGGTCGTGCCCGCGGGTGTGCCGGTAGAAGGTGGCGTAGGGTGCGAATCGATGGGGGAGCATTTCTTGATGCCAAAAATACTCTTCGAGACTCGCAAGGGTATTAGAAAGAAAAGAAACAGTATACTAGCGTTCTTAGTAGGACCTATCCAGTCCTGCCAGAAAACCACGGACCACCCATCAAGGATGGATTGTGACATCTTTCCAGCTCTATAGGCCATCCCCATAATGAACTGGGTCTCTTCTGAGAATATCCGCTTGCCGTTCTTGTCTTGCAATGGCGGGTTGGTCTGTTCCCAAGGAGGTGGTCGGCAATACGTGTCTTCTGAGAAAATTGAAGTACTCCCAAGGCACCACCACACCTTGTCAGAATTCTGGATCATCTTGGCGCTATTGGGCTGGGTTGGTGCGAACTGGCGGATTGTGCTTCCGCCGATGCCTTAAAATCAGAGACTTGACGGTCGAATATCGTCTGATCGATTGAAGTATTGAATAGGAGCGGCGCAAAGCCTACAAACATTAAGGCCTGTTCCAATACTATGCATTCATTGACTATATCTCCCACACTATTTTCCGTGTGGGCGATCGGTACTGAACAGTTCCTGCTGATAAAGCTATTTACTTCAACAGTGAAAGCTGAGAGAAGATCGCGCTGTGAAGCTTGGCGTTCAATTTTTTCCGATATCTTTGCCTCAACCTGATAAAGTGCAAACGCTGTGGCAGACAAACTGGCGCCTAAGATAATCCAAGCCAGGTCGACTCGAGCCCAGATCAAGTCTTGGTTTATTTCAGAAAACAGTCGATGGGACAATAAGATCCCAATGGTGAAACAAACAAGTGCCGAAAGCAAGAAAACAGAAAAACTCAAACATCCAACTCCTCCACGAACCGCGCGTTCTCCGAGATATACTGGAACCGCAGTTCCGGCTTCTTGCCCATCAGGCGCTCGACCAGGTCGCCGGTCTCTCCGGGTTCGTCCTCGTCTATGGTCACGCGGATCAGCTTGCGGGTGGCCGGGTCCATCGTGGTTTCCTTGAGGTCCTTGGCGTCCATCTCGCCCAGGCCCTTGAACCGCTGGACGTCGATCTTGCCCTTGCCGCCCAGACCCTTGGCCAGCCAGATGTCCTTTTCGCGGTCGTCGGAGACATACATACGCTTCGCCCCCTGCGTCAGCCGGTAGAGCGGCGGGCAGGCCAGATACAGGTGCCCGCCGTCGATCAGCGGCCGCATCTGGGTGAAGAAGAACGTCATCAGCAGCGAGGCGATATGGGCGCCGTCCACATCGGCATCGGTCATGATGATGATCTTGTCATAGCGCAGGTCGTCGAGGTTGAACCGCGTGCCAAGCCGGACGCCAAGCGCCTCGCAAAGGTCCGAGATCTCGGCATTCGTCGTCAGCTTGGACGAGGCCGCGCCCAGCACGTTCAGGATCTTGCCCTTGAGCGGCAGCAGCGCCTGGGTCTCGCGGAAGCGCGCCCCCTTGGCCGAGCCGCCCGCGCTGTCGCCCTCGACGATGAACAGCTCCGTGCCCTCGCGGGATTTCGCGGTGCAATCGGTCAGCTTGCCGGGTAGGCGCAGTTTCTTGGTGGCCGATTTGCGGGCGGTCTCCTTTTCCTGCCGGCGGCGCAGGCGTTCCTCGGCGCGCAGGACGAGGAAGTCGAGGATGGCGCCGGCGGATTTGGTGTCGGCGGCGAGCCAGTTGTCGAAATGGTCGCGCACGGCGTTTTCCACCAGGCGGGCGGCCTCGGTCGTGGCGAGGCGGTCCTTGGTCTGGCCCACGAACTCCGGCTCTCGGATGAAGCAGGACACCAGCGCGCAGCCCCCCGTGACCAGGTCGTCGCGGGTGATGTCCTTGGCCTTGCGGTTGTTGACCAACTCGCCGTAGGCGCGGATGCCCTTGAGGATCGCGGCCCAGAAGCCGGCCTCGTGGGTGCCGCCCTCGGGGGTGGGGACGGTGTTGCAATAGGACTGGATGAAGCCGTCGCGCGAGGGCGTCCAGTTGATCGCCCATTCGACCTTGCCCGGCACGGAGAACCGCGCCTGGAAGTCGACCGTGCCCGCGAAGGGCTTGTCGGCGTAGGTCGTGGCCGGGCCCAGCGTTTCGGCGAGGTAATCGGCGAGGCCGCCGGGGAAGTGGAACGTCGCCTCCTGCGGCATGTCGCCGTCGGGGATCGCGGATTTCCAGCGGATCTCGACCCCCGAGAAGAGGTAGGCCTTGGAGCGGACCATCTTCATCATCCGCGCGGGCTTGAACCGGTGGGCGCCGAAGATCTCTTCGTCCGCGTGGAAGGTGGTGGTGGTGCCGCGGCGGTTGGGGGCGGCGCCGATCTCGGCGATGGGCCCCAGCGGGATTCCCCGCGAGAAGCGCTGTTCGTAGAGTTTGCGGTCGCGGGCGACCTGCACGACCATGCTGTCGGACAGCGCGTTTACGACCGAGGCGCCGACCCCGTGCAGGCCGCCCGAGGTCTGGTAGGCCTTGCCCGAGAACTTGCCGCCCGCGTGCAGCGTGCAGAGGATGACCTCGAGCGCGGATTTCTCGGGGAATTTCGGGTGCGGGTCGATCGGGATGCCGCGGCCGTTGTCGCGGATCATGACCGAGTGATCCTCCAGCAGCTCGACCTCGATCCGTGTGGCATGGCCGGCGACGGCCTCGTCCATGGAATTGTCGAGAACCTCGGCCACCAGGTGGTGCAGGGCGCGTTCATCCGTGCCGCCGATATACATGCCGGGGCGTTTGCGGACCGGCTCCAGCCCTTCGAGCACCTCGATGGAGGAGGCGTCGTAGGCGGGGCCCGCGGCGTCGGAAAGAAGGTCTGTGGGCATGGCGCGTGCTGCTCGCTCTTCCTGGAAGGATTGGCAGATATAGTGTCAGGCCCGGCGGGGCGGGGCAACTGTGCCATGGCACTTGTCCACAGGGGGTTTGGGTTTGGAGGCCGCGCAGGATGGCGAGCCTCATGTGACTTACGTGACGTCAACAAAAACGTTGCCCGATGTCCGAACACATGCAAGCATTCTGTCCTTGCGGCCTCTTGCCGGCAGGCCTGAGGGGGGAAGACATGAAACAACGCATATTCGGGGCGGTCGCAGCCTTGGTTCTTGCCTGTGCCGCAGCGCCGGTATCGGCCGTGCCAGTCTACGACAATGGCGGGCCCAATCCTGACGGCGGATGGGGCCCTCTTTCGACCACCTATGAATTTGCGAACGATTTCACGCTGACGGCGGAGGCCTCGCTGACCTCGGCAACGTTCTATAATCTGAGGTTTTTCGGGGATGGGCTGACGAGCCTCACCTACAGAATCTATGCCTCGACCGGATCGGCTCCGACGACCGCCGCGGCCCTCGCAAGCGGCGCGGCCCGGAACATCGTGTAATCGAACATCGGGACGCTGCCCGGAGTCATCTCGGGCAGCACCCAGGTCGATTTCGTTTTTGCCACACCGTTTCTTGCGCAGGCCAATACGCAATATTGGCTGGGCTTGTCCGCGGCCCAGGGAACCGGCACCTTTTTCTGGACGACCGCCGATGCGGGGCCCTCGACCGGGTCGTTCGGTCATGCGCGAGATCCGTCCTCGACAGCGGCTATCTGGTCGTCCATGGGGACCGAGACGGCTTTCGCGCTCAACGGCGCCGCGATCGCGCTTCCGGGCGGCCTGCCGCTGGTCCTGAGCGGGCTTCTCGCGCTGGGTCTGATCGGGCGGCGGCATCGCATCGGCTGACATGGCCAGGCCGGACCGGCCGTGCTTCGGCATCGGCCGGGCGGTCCTGACGGAAAACCGGCGGCATCTTTCGCGTTGACCGGGCCGGCGCTGGTGTTGGCATCCAAATCCTGCTCTGGTTCGCGAAAGGGCCAAGGGGGCTCGGCGGAGGGTTTCATGAGCGTGGCGGTCATCGACCTGCAGGAATTCGAACAGGGCAGCGCAGCGGAGCGGGCGCGGGTCGCCGCGCAGGTCGACAGCGCCTGCCGCGAGACCGGGTTCCTGGTCATCTCCGGGCACGGCGTGCCCGAGGCCGATATCGCGGATATCAGGCAGGCCGTGGCAATGTTCTTTGCCGCGTCCGAAGACATCAAGCGCGATGTGCGGGCGGGGCCCGGCCAGCCCTATGGATGGCTGGGCATGGGCACCGAGGCGCTGGCGAAGTCGCGCGGTGAGCAGACGCCCCCAGACCTGAAGGAAAGCTTCAACGGCGGGCCGCTGACCCGGCCCGAGGGCGAAGGTGACCCGGACGCGCTGGCCTTCTGCTATGCGGTTACGCCCTATCCGCGGGTGCCGGGGTTTCGCGAGGCCTGGCAGGGCTATTATCGTCGGATGGAGCGGCTGGCGCAGCAGGTCATGGCGCTGTTCGCCGTGGCGCTGGGCCGGGATGCGGGGTTCTTCGAGCCCTACATCGACGCGCCCATCTCGGCCTTGCGGGCGCTGAATTATCCCGCCACGGACCGTCCCGCCGAGGTGGGCCAGCAGCGGGCGGGGGCGCATACCGATTATGGCTCGCTGACGATCCTTCTGCCCGATGCGGGCAGCCGCGGGCTCGAGATCCTGTCGCCGTCGGGGGAGTGGGTGCCGGTGGATGCTCCCGAGGGGGCGTTCGTCATCAACATCGGCGACCTGATGGAGCTGTGGACCGGTGGCGCGTGGCGGTCGACCTTGCACCGTGTGGTGGTGCCGGCGGAGCTCGCCGGAAGGCAGCGCGCTTCGCTGGCGTTCTTTCACCAGCCAAACTGGCACGCCGAGGTGCGGCCGCTGGAAGGCGATGGCGATGCGGTGACCTCGGGCCCCTATCTGATGGCGAAATTCGCCGCGGCGACGACCTGAGCCTGCGGAAACCGGGCAAAGGGGGGCTGTCTGCCCCCCTCTCGGCCCTGACGGGCCAATTCACCCCCCGAGGATATTTCGGACCAGAAGAAGGGGCCGGGTGGCGCGGGCTTTCGGCGGAGGGGCCGGGCCTTTGGCGGACCGATCCCCGACATTGAAGCGGCGGCGCAGGGTGCTACGATCCCGCTCGAAGAAAGAGGAGATCTGGTATGCGCATTTTCTTTACGGGCGGCAGTGGCAAGGCGGGGCGGCACGTGGTTCCCTACCTGCTGGAGCAGGGGCACCGGGTGACCAATGCGGACCTCGTGCCGCTGGATCATCCCGGGGTGAACAACCTTCGGGTCGATCTGACCGACGGGGCCCAGGTCTATTCCGCGCTGAACGCGCTGGCGGGCTTCGACGAGCTCGATCTGGACGCGGTTCCGGCCTATGACGCGATCGTGCATTTCGCGGCGATCCCGGCGATCCTGGTGCGGCCGGACCAGGAGATCTACCGGATCAACACGATCAGCACTTACAACGTCATGGAAGCGGCGGTGAAATACGGGATCCCGAAGGTAATCTTCGCCTCGTCCGAGACGACCTACGGCATCTGTTTCGCGCAAGGGGAGGCCAAGCCTCTCTATGTGCCCGTAGACGAGGCGCATCCGGTGGTGCCCCATGACAGCTATGCCATGTCCAAGGTGGCCAATGAGGTGACAGGGCGGTCCTTCCAGGCGCGATCGGGGGTCGACATCTACGGGCTGCGGATCAACAACGTGGTCGAACCGCATGAATATGCGCAGAATTTCCCGGATTATCTTGCGGACCCCGCGATCCGGCGGCGCAACATCTTCGCCTATATCGACGCCCGAGACCTCGGGCACATGGTGGATCGCTGCCTGCATGTGGACGGGCTGGGGTTCGAGGTCTTCAACGTGGCCAACCCGGACATGTCCGTCGCTGCCAAGACGGACGAGATCATCCGGGACTTCTACGCGGGCGTCGAGAAGAAGCGCGAGATGGGACCGGACGAGACCTTCTATTCCATCGAGAAGGCGCAGCGCCTGCTCGGCTACGCGCCCAAGCACAGCTGGCGGGATGTTCTGGACGATCCACGAGGGTAAGCGGTTGCATCCGGGCGCCAGATTATTCGCGAATAATCTGGTCGCTCATCGCAACCGCCGGAGCAGGTCGGCCGACGGCGTGCCTGTCACGGGCAGACCGTTGGCGGCCTGGTAGGCCTCGATCGCCCCGGTGGTATTGCCGCCGATCACACCGTCCGGCTCGCCGGCATCGAACCCCGCGCGGGTCAACCCCCGCTGCAACGCCTGACGGTCCTGCAGGCGCAGCCCGTTCGCATCGGGCGGAAATCCGCCGCGAACGGGGCCTCCACCAGCGATCCGGTCGCCCAGGTGCCCGACGCCGATCACGTAGTTCACGGCGTTGTTGTAGCGGCTGATGACCGTGAAGTTGCGGAACACCATGAACGCAGGCCCTCCGGGCTGAGGCACCAGGATCGAGGCAGCGCCGAAATCTCGCACCGGCGCACCCGCCATGTCGCGCACCCCCCGGGCTGTCCAGTCGGAGACCGGGCGGTCTTTTCCCCGGCCCGCGAGGCTGCTGTCGAAATCTGCCGGAAGCCGGACTTCTACCCCCCAGGGCGCCCCGCGCCGCCACCCGTTCCGCGACAGGTAATTCGCGGTTGAGGCGAGCGAATCCGTCGGATCCTCCGACCAGATGTCCCGCCGGCCGTCGCCCGTGAAATCGACCGCAAACCCCTCGTAGGAGGTCGGTATGAACTGCGTGTGGCCCATCGCGCCGGCCCAGCTGCCGGTCAGCGTCTCGGGCCTGGTGTCGCCGGATTGCAGGATCCGCAGCGCCGCCATCAGTTGATCCTCGAAGAAATCCCCGCGCCGGCCGTCATAGGCCAGGGTCGAGGTCGAGGACACGACCGGGATCGTCCCGCGCCGTGTGCCATAGCTGCTCTCCATCCCCCAGACCGCCGTCACCACGTGCCCGGGCACGCCGAACCGCTCCTCTATCGCCGAAAGGACCGGGCGCAGGCGGGCATACTGCGCCCGCCCGTTCGCCACCCGCTCGTCATTCGCGGCGATCTGCAGGTAATCCTCCAGCGTGCGGCGAAATTCCGTCTGGTTGCGGTCGCGCTCGATCACGCCCGGCAGATAGCCGGCCCCCGCGAAGGCGCGCTCAAGCACTGACGCGGACACCCCCCGCCCCGCCGCCCGCTCCCTGAAGGCGGCAACCCAGGCGTCCCAACCGGCATTCGGCTGGGGCAGCAGCGCCGGATCCACAACATCGCCCGCCGCCCCGGCAGCGAGCCGCGTCCGCCCGCCACAGGCCGACAGCGCCGACCCGGCCAGTCCCAGAAAGAAGGTTCGTCTGCTCAGTTTCATCACGCCAATGCCCCACCGTTTCCCCAAGGCATGGCGCTACCGCCCCCACCGGCGCAAGGAAATTTTCTGCGCGGCCCTGCGGACCGGCAAGTCCCTGCCTCTCAATGAAGCGCGATCAGCCGGCGCTGCAGGGGCAGAAGACCGGTGAACGCCGCGACCGCCTCCGCCTGCAGCGAAGCGCCTGCCAGCTCGCGCCAGACGGCGAAGCCCTTCTGACGCAGAAGGTCCGCGGCCGGATGGTCGCGATCGTAGGGCGCCGGCACCCGCTTCAACTCTGGCTCCCGCAGTGAGAATCCAGAGCGCTGCGCCGCCGCGACAAGGTCGAGCCACTCCCCTGGCGCATCATCCACCGCCGCCCGATAGAGAGGGAGCGTCTGGCCGTCGAACGCCATGATCCCGCCGCCGGCCGTCAGGTACTCCAGCCCGATGCCCAGGAAAAAGGCCGGCCCCGGCCCACCCGCCGCGGCCCGGACGGACCACATCATGTGCAGGTGCAGCGTGTAGGGAGTCTTGTCCTTCGAGAACCGCACATCCCTGTTGGGCCGGAACAGCTTCGTGGACACCGGCGCCCCCATGAACTTGCCGAGCGGGGCAGAAAGCCTCTCCAGAAGCCCCAGCGCCGGCGCCTTCAACTTGTCCTCAAAGGTCGCCTTGTGCTCGAGAAACCACGCGCGGCTGTTGTTGTCGGCAAGCTCCGAAAGAAACCGCCGCGCGTCCGTTACAAGCTGATCGGCCATGGCCGTCTCTCCGTCATCGCCCACTCATAGTCTGACCTCTGGGACAGAGAAGTCCATGCCCGGATCATGGCCCTGCGCCCCGCTTGATGACAGAACGCTGTCACCAACCCCTTCATCTTGGCAGGAATACTCCCGCCGGAGGCTCCTGTCCCCGCCCCCCCGCCGACGGGCCCGCAGGAGGGGCGCCACCTGACAGGGCACGACGGACGAGGCCCGGAACAGCGATCAATCCCCGACGGGGGCGCTCCCCACTGGACCCGTGCAAAGCTTCGTCGTATGCGCAGCAGCATGAGCCAGACCGATCGACCAGGCCGCTTCGGCCATCTCGGGCAGGGCCGGACGGGACACGTCCGGGCGCTGCTGGTGCTCGGCCTGCCACTGATCGGCTCGAATGTCGCGCAGAACGCGATCGGCTTCGTCGATGTGGTGATGCTCGGCTGGTACGATGTCACGGCGCTGGCCGCGGTCTCCATCGCGACGCCGGTGTTCTTCACCCTGTTCCTGCTCTGCGCGGGCTTCGCCTGGGCGGTGACGCCGTTGGTGGCCGAGGGGATAGAGGCCGACGACATCGTCGCGGTGCGCCGCGTCACCCGGATGGGGCTCTGGCTGTCGGTCGCGGCGGGGCTCGCGGTGATGCCGGTGTTCTGGTGGTCCGGACCGCTGCTGCGTGCGCTCGGGCAGACGGATAGTGTCGCCTCGCAGGCGCAGGCCTACCTGCGCATCGCCGGATGGGGCGTGATCCCCGCGCTCTTCGTGGTCACCCTGCGCTCTTTCCTCTCCGCGCTCGAGATAACGCGGATCATCCTGATCGTCACCGTCGCCTCGGCGATCCTGAACGCCGGCCTGAACTGGGTGCTGATCTTCGGCAACCTGGGCGCCCCCGAGCTGGGCCTGCAGGGCGCGGCCATCGCCTCGGTTTCGCTTCAGGTGGCGGCGTTCTTCGGCCTGGTGGCCTATACCCGGCGCCATTGCGCCGAGTTCGACCTCTTCACCCGGCTCTGGCGCTTCGACAGCCAGATCGCGGCACGGGTGTTTAGCCTCGGCCTGCCGATGGGGCTGACAACCGTCGCCGAGGCCGCGCTCTTCAGCTTCACCGCCATCATGATGGGCTGGATCAACGAGATCTGGCTCGCGGCGCACGGGGTGGCGCTGCAACTGGCCTCGATGGTGTTCATGGTCCACCTCGGCCTGTCGCAGGCCGCCACCGTCCGCGCCGGCCGCGCCTTCGGCCGCCGCGACGAGGCCGCTCTGCGGGCGGGCGGCAAGGCGGCGATGCTGCTGTCGGGGCTGGTGTCGGGCGCCACGGTCCTGCTGTTCCTCGGTGTGCCGGCGTTCCTGATGGAGCTTTTCGTGGACCCGGCCGACCCGGCGCGGGACGCGATCGTCGCGGCGGGCGTCACGCTGCTTGCCATCGCGGCGCTGTTCCAGGTCGTCGACGCGGCCCAGGTCATGACCATCGGCCTGCTGCGCGGGGTGCAGGATACCGCCGTGCCGCTGCTGATCGCCACGGTCAGCTATTACATGCTGGGCCTGCCCGCGGGCTATGTCTTCGGCTTCGTCTTCGGCCTGGGCGGTCCCGGGGTCTGGCTCGGCATGGTCGTGGGGCTGGGGGCCGCCGGCATCATGCTGTCGCTGCGCTTCTGGCTCTGGACCGGGCGGCTGGCCCCGCGCCCCGGCCTTTCGGCCCCCGGTCCCGGCTAGCCCCGCTTGCGGGGGCGGCGGGCTGCATGGGCCGCCTTGGCGGCTTCCTTGGTGTATTCCGTGCGGATCCAGGTATCGATCGCGATCGGCGCGCGGGCATTGCGCGCCTCGTAGAGATCGAGGATGTCATCCATGATCCCGGCGGCCGAGTTGCGCCAGTGCAGGTGCGTCCAGTGCAGCTGCCGGCGGGCCTCGTCCAGTCTCTGCCCCTCCTTCAGCATCATCCAGAGCACCGCCGCCAGCCCGGTCCGGTCGGCGCCCGACTTGCAATGCATCAGGAACGGCCGCTCGATGCTCTCGAAGGCATCGAGCAGCGCGACCAGCCGCTCGCGCACCGGGGCCTTGGTCGCGTTCAGCTTCACGTCCACCAGCTTCAGGCCAAGCTCCGCGCAATCCTCGCGCAGGAACAGGTAATGGGCAAAGACATCCTCGCCCCGCAGGTTCAGGATCGTGCGCACGCCCTTGCCGTCGCGCAGCGCCTTCAACCGGGCGCGGCTGGGCTGGTTCGAGCGCCAGACACCGGGGGCGATTTCCTTCTGGTTCGACCAGAGCCGACGCAGCTGGGCATGGTCGAGCCAGTTGTAATGCCAGCGCGACCGCCGCCGCTGCGCGGGGTCACTGATGTCGGTGCCGAAGCCGCGCCGCCATTTCTGTTCCGCGCGTTGCAAGGTCTTGAACAGGGTCATCCCGGGCACTTGGCGTTTGGCCGCCTGAAATGCAAGCCGCGCGGCGCGGGGCCGGGGGTCAGGTCTCGCCCCGGGCCTTCATCAGCCGGTCGGCCTTCTTGCGCACCAGGACACTGCGCAGGTCGTGCATCGCCAGAAGCAGCGCGTCGGTCACGTCCTCAAGCTGCTCGTCGGTCGCGCTCGACTGGATCCACTGGGTGGTGATGTTGAGGTAATCGACCGCCCTGTGGATGTCGTCAATGTCGCGCTTGGCCAGCAGGGCCGTGCGCGCGGCCATCCAGGCCTCGATCTCGGACAGATCGTCGGGGGTCAGGGTGCGGTCGCCGTGAGGTTTGATCTCGCCCTTCTTGACGTTGACCACCGCGATCTGGTCCATCTCGATCCGCCGCTGCCGGTTCTCGGTGTCTACCCGGAACACGAAAGCCCCGTTCTCGCGGACCCGGAAGTAATAATCCGGAAGCTCTGAGCCCATGTCTGCCCCTTTGCCCTGCCGTGGCCGCCTCAGCCGAGGCCCGCGCAGAACCGTCCGATCCGGGCGCAAGCGTCCTCCAGCATCTCGTCCGAGCAAGCGTAGCTGACCCGGAATGCGGGTGAAAGCCCGAAGGCCGCGCCGAAGACCACCGCGACCCCGCCCTCTTCCAGAAGCGCCATGGCGAAATCCTCATCCGTCGCGATCACCTTGCCGGCGGGCGTCCTGCGCCCGATCAGACCGGCGATGGAGGGATAGACATAGAACGCCCCCTCGGGCGTGGCGCAGTCGATCCCGTCCACCGCGTTCAACCGCGCGACGACCAGGTCCCGCCGCCGCCGGAACGCCGCCCGCCAGCCATCCAGAAAGTCCTGCGGCCCGTTCAACGCCTCGACCGCCGCCCATTGGCTGATCGAACAGGGGTTCGAGGTCGATTGCGACTGGATCTTGCGCATCGCGGCGATCAGCGGCTCGGGTCCCGCGGCGTAGCCGATGCGCCAGCCGGTCATCGCATAGGCCTTGCTGACGCCGTTGACGACCAGCGTCCGGTCCTTCAGCCGCGGTTCCACCTGCGCGGGCGTGGTGAAGCGGAAGCCGTCGTAGGTCAGATGCTCGTAGATGTCGTCGGACAGGATCCAGACATCGGGAAACTCCAGCAGGACATCCGTCAGCGCCCTGATCTCGGATTCGGAATAGGCCGCGCCCGTCGGGTTCGACGGAGAGTTGAACATCAGCCACTTGGTGCGGTCGGTGATCGCTGCGCGCAACTGCTGGGGTGTGATCTTGAAACCGGCCTCGGCCGGGGCCTCGACGATGACCGGCTCGGCGCCGGCAAGGCGCACCATGTCGGGGTAGGACACCCAGTAGGGGGCCGGGATCACCACCTCGTCGCCGGGATCGAGCGTCGCCATCAGCGCGTTATACAGCACCTGCTTGCCGCCGGTGCCCACGCTGATCTGCGAGACGGCATAATCGAGCTCGTTCTCGCGGCGGAACTTCTCGACGATCGCGCGTTTCAGCTCGGGGATGCCGTCGACCGCTGTGTAGCGCGTCTTGCCGGCCTCGATCGCCGCGACGCCCGCGGCGCGGACATGGGGCGGCGTGTCGAAATCGGGCTCTCCGGCCGCGAGGCCGATCACGTCGCGCCCCTCTGCCTGAAGCTCGAGCGCCCGGCCACTCATCGCCACCGTGGGCGATGGTTTGACGCGTGAGAGTGTCGCGGACAGATGGCGCATGGTCGGCTCCCGGTGGAAATGGATGCGCGGATGTCTTAGGCATGCATCGTTGCCGACACAAGCGACGAGGGAGAGCGAGATGACGACCGACAGCACGGACGGCTGGTACAGCGACGAAAGCGCAACCTTCGGCGACCGGCTCGCCGCCGCGCGCGAGGCTGCGGGCATGAACCAGAAGGACCTGGCCAAGCGGATCGGGGTCAAGACCTCGACCATGCGCAGCTGGGAGGACGACCTGGCCGAGCCGCGCGCGAACAAGCTGTCGATGCTGTCGGGGATGCTGGGGGTGTCGCTGCGCTGGCTGCTGACCGGGCAGGGCGACGGGGTCGAGCCGCCGGATCCCGCCGAGCTGCCCGAGGCGACCAGCGCGATCCTGGCCGAGATGCGGATCCTGCGCACCCAGGCCGACCGCATGGCCGAGCGGCTGGGGATCCTGGAAAAGCGCCTGCGCGAGACGCTGAAGGAGCCGATGTTGTGAGGGACGAGCCCCGCGAGACACGCCTCAAGCGGCTGCGCATGCGCTCCATGCGCCGGGGCATCAAGGAGATGGACCTGATCCTCGTGCGGTTCTGCGACGCGGAGCTGGAGGCGATGGATCCGGCTGCCCTCGACGCCTACGAGCGGCTGTTGGAAGAGAACGATCAGCAGATCTATGCCTGGATCACCCGAGTCGATCCCGTCCCCGAGACACACGCGGGCCTGATCGCGCGTATCCGCGCCGGGCTCGATGCAGATCCAATTCGCTGAAATCTCCGAAAATTCTATGCATGTTTGGGCCGGCGGAACCGCCCCGCGCTTAACCTGATCTTCGGCATTTTGATCCAAAAGCCATATTCGTGAGCAGGCCAATGGAGAAGATCGATGAGCGTATTCGCGCCGCTTGAAAACCCGGGTGGATCGGGGGCGGATGTCGGGTTCATGACCCGGTATCTGGATTCACTGACTTTGGTCGAGCGGCTGCACAGGCTCCTGCTTGACGTCATCAAGGACGAGTTCGAGCGTGTGGGGATCATCGAGATCAACGCGGTCCAGGCGTTGCTGCTTTTCAACGTGGGCGACAACGAGGTGACGGCCGGAGAGCTGAAATCGCGCGGCTACTACCAGGGCTCGAACGTCTCCTACAATCTCAAGAAGCTGGTGGAGCTTGGCTACATGCACCACCAGCGCTGCGAGATCGACCGCCGCTCCGTCCGGGTCCGCCTGACGCAGAAGGGCCGCGATGTGCGCGACGTGGTGGGCAAGCTCTTCTCCGGCCACGCCCGTGGCCTGCAGGAACGTGGCGTGCTCGACATGGCGGGGATCGAGGACATCACCGTCGCGCTCAAACGGCTGGAGCGCTACTGGACCGACCAGATCCGCTATATCTACTGACGCCGCCGGACGTGCATGTCGGCGGGTCGGCCGGCCGGTTGTCCGCGCCGTTCACGTGCGTTGCGGCCCGCAGCCGCAAAGATGCGCGGGCCCTTGGCGCCGGTCGGAGCGCAATCCAGGGCGCAGCGGGGCCTGACAGGGCGAAATCTCCGTCGCAGTCCTTCTCCAGAGAAAGCCCGAGCCTCACCGCCACCAGGTCCGCCCCGACCCCGGGCGCGTTCAAAGACCACGGTCTCGGGACAATGCCGTCGCTTGGCCTTCTCACGACCTCTCACGCCGTCTGATCCGCTGCCGGCGCCTCTCCTCCGGGGGAGCGGCCAAGGCGCGGCTCAGCCCGCGTCGCTCTGGTCGGTGGCGATTTCCGTGATGTCCGTGGCGATGGCATTCAGGACGAGCACCCCGGCCGCGAGGGCCACGACGCTGACCACCGCGACATGGATCGAAGGCCGCTGAAACAGGTGTTTTGGGCTGCTGCACCGGCCGCAGGCGTGTCCTGACAATCGCATTCGATGCCCACACTCGGCGCACTTGAACAACCGGAACCTCATCGTGGTTCTCCCAACGAATCTTCCCGACCAAAGCGGTGGGACAAAACAAAACCCCAACACCCATGCTTGTGATACAAATTGCGACGGGCAGACCTACCCCGGCGCCCGCTCGTCCGGGCGCATCAGGGGATAGTCAGGTATTCGTTATTCAGAAACGGGCAGGGCAGGACTCATCGACCCCGCACCTTCATTCACACCATGAATGCCGCGCTGCAGCAAGCCGTAAACCATCTGGGCGCCGGCTTTCGTCTCGACGCCTGAAAAATGGCCGCGGCTGCTATAATCCCAAACGGTCCCGCAACGAGAACCAGGTCATCGCCAGGGTCAGAAGGGGCGCACGAAACGCGGCGCCGCCGGGAAAGGCCGGGACGGGCAGCTTCTGGAGCGTGTCGAGCGCCCCCGTGCGCCCTGCGATCGCCTCGGCCATCACTTGCCCGGCGAGGCACGAAAGGGCGACGCCATGCCCCGAGAACCCGCCCGCGGCCAGCGTCCGGTCGTCGAGGCGGCCGACGAAAGGCAGGCGGGTCATGGTGATGCCCAGTGTTCCGCCCCAATGATGGGTAATCTCCGCGCCCTTGATCTGGGGAAACAGCGTCTCCATCCGGGCGCGGAGGGCGGTCAGGATGTCGGTCGGATAGCCGATGGAATAGCTCTCGCGCCCGCCGAACAGCAGCCGCTTGTCCTCGGACAGGCGAAAGTAGTTCACCACGAACTTGTCGTCGGCGACGGCGATATCGCGCGTCAGCACCTCCTGTGCCCGCGCCCCCAGCGGCTCGGTCGCGGCGATGAAACTGTTGATCGGCATGATCCGGGCGGCATAGCGGCGCGAGAGTCCCGGAAGATAACCGTTCCCCGCGAGGATCACATGCGTGGCCTCGACCCGTCCCTGGCCGGTGCGCACGGTGCCGGCATCGACCCCGTGCACCTCGGAGCGTTCGTGAATGACGACCCCCGCGGCCTCGGCCGCCTGCGCGAGCCCGAGCACGAGCCTGAGCGGGTGCACATGGCCCGCGTTCATGTCGAGCAGCCCGCCGGCATAGACCGGCGCCGGGCAGATCGCGCGAAAGGCCTCCCGGTCCAGGTATTCTGTCTCGTAGCCATAGCGCTCGGCGAGCCATTCGCCGTGGCGCCGCTCGTCCCGGGCGCCGGCCCCGGACCAGACGCCGTGCAGGACGCCGGGGGTGAACCGCGCCTCGGGCGCATGGTCGGCGCAGAGCTGGCGCACCAGCGACACCGCGTCCAGCCCGAGGTCCCACAGGTGGCGGGCGGTGTCCGCGCCCAGCCGCGCGGCCAGCCAGGCCGGGTCCTTGTTGAACCCGGCGCTGACCTGCCCGCCATTGCGTCCCGAGGCGCCGAAGCCCGCGCGGTGCGCCTCCAGCACCACGACCTTCAGCCCGTGCCGCGCCAGGGTCAGCGCGGCCGAGAGCCCGGTATAGCCCGCGCCCACGATGGCCACATCCGCCGTGATGGCGCCCTTGAGCGGCGGCCGTTCGGGCGCGATCTCGGCGGTGTCGGCATACCAGCTGGCCGGGTAGGTGCCCGGGCGATCGTTGCGATGCAGCGGGTTCATGCGGGTTTCTCGTAGACGCTGACGTGGCTTGTGCTGTCGGCGGCAAAGCCCGCGTCCGCCCAATCAGCCCATCGGTGGCGCAGACGCAGCCCGGCCAGCTGCGCCATCAGGTCGATCTCTGCCGGCCAGGCATAGCGCAGCACCAGCGGGCTGAGGCTGGCCGCCCCGGCCAGGCGAGAGATCCGGTCCACGCAAAGCGCCAGCGTGTGCGGCATCGGGCCGTCGTCATAGCTCTGCGCGTAGAGGCGGCCGAAGGTGGCGGGATCGAAATCCATGGCCGGCCCCTAGACGTTCAACAGCAGATGTTCCCGTTCCCACGGCGAGATGACCTGCAGGAATTCGCCGTATTCCGCCCGCTTGACGACCGAATAGACCCGCGCGAATTCGGGATGCAGCACCTCGTGCAGGGCCTTGGCCTCGTCAAACAGGTCGAGCGCAGCATAGAGCCCCTGCGGAATGGCGTCCTCCGCCTCGTAGGCATCGCCGTGGAACCGCTTGTCGGGCCAGGCCTCGTTGGTCAGCCCCAGGTAACCGCAGGCCAGCGAGGCGGCGATGCCGAGATAGGGGTTGCAATCCATCCCCGCGATCCGGTTCTCGATCCGCCGCGAGGACGGCTCCGAGATCGGGATGCGGATGCCGGTGGTCCGGTTGTCGCGCCCCCATTCTAGGTTGATCGGCGCGGCGTGGTCCTTCACGTAGCGCCGGTAGGAGTTGACGTAGGGCGCCAGCAGCGCCACTGCCTCGGGCAGATGCTCCTGCAGGCCGCCGATGAAGTGGAAGAAGGCATCCGTCTCGCCGCCCTGGGGGCCGGTGAAGATGTTGCGCCCCGCCTTGTCGAGCACGGAATGGTGGATGTGCATCGCCGAGCCGGGCTCGCCCTCGATCGGCTTGGCCATGAAGGTGGCGAAGCAATCGTGGCGCAGGGCGGCCTCGCGGATCAGCCGCTTGAAGTAGAAGATCTCGTCGGCCAGCTTGACCGGGTCGCCGTGGCGCAGGTTGATCTCCAGCTGGCCGGCGCCGCCCTCCTGGGTGATGCCGTCGATCTCAAACCCCTGGACCTCGGCCCACTCGTAGATGTCGTCGATCACGGGGCCGTATTCGTCCACCGCGGTCATCGAATAGGCCTGCCGGGCGGCGGCCGGGCGGCCGGTGCGGCCCATCATCGGCTCGATCGCCTTGGCCGGGTCGATGTTGCGCCCGACCAGGTAGAATTCCATCTCGGGGGCCACGACCGGCGTCCAGCCCCGCGCCTTGTAGAGGGCCACCACGCGCTTGAGCACGTTGCGCGGCGAGGTCGGCACCGGCACGTCCTTCTGGTCGTAGGCGTCGTGGATCACCTGCAGCGTGCCGTCGCTGGCCCAGGGCGCGGCGGTCGCGGTGTCCATGTCCGGGCGCAGGATCATGTCCGGCTCGGTAAAGCCGTCGCTGGCGGCGTCCTCGCCCCAATCGCCGGTGATGGTCTGATAAAAGATGGAATTCGGCAGGTGGAAATGGGTCAGCCGATCGAACTTCGCGGCCGGCACGGCCTTGCCGCGGGCGATGCCGGGAAGGTCGGCGATCACGCATTCCACCTCGTCCAGCCGATGCGCCTCCAGATAGGCCTGGGCCGCCGCCGGGATCCGTGTCGTCCAATGGCTCATGCCACGCGCCTCTCGGTCAGAAAGCGGGCGATGCGCCCGGCCATGTCGGCATTGTCCACCGGTGCGGCGAGCGACGCCGCGGCCCCGGCCAGCAGGTCCTTGGGGATCGGCCCGCCACGATGCTCGATCAGGCCAGCGATCAGCTCGGGACCGTATTCGGGATGGGGCTGGACGGTCAGGATCCGGTCGCCGTAAAGGAGCGCCGCGTTCTCGCACATCGGGTGGGTGCCGATCACCTCTGCGCCCTCGGGCAGGGCGACGACCTGGTCCTGGTGCCAGGCATTGAGCGCCAGCTGCGCCTCGCCGAACGCGTAGGTCTTGCGCCCGACCTGCCAGCCGCCCTCGAATTTCTCCACCTTGCCGCCAAGCGCCTGGGCGATGATCTGGTGGCCGAAACAGACCCCCACCAACGGCACGTCCGCGGCGTGAATGTCCCGGATCAACGCCTCCAGCGGCGCGATGAACGGCAGATCCTCGTAGGCGCCGTGCCGCGAGCCGGTGATCAGCCAGCCGTCCGCTTCCCGGGGGCCGTCCGGAAATTCCATATCCACGACGTTCCAGGTGGAAAACGTGAATCCCCGTCCGGCCAGCATGGCCTGGAAACAGTCCGAAATCGTGCCGAAGTCCCGGCGGAGCGCGTCTGGCGCGTGGCCGGTCTGAAGAATGCCGATGTGCATGAAACACCAATATGGTTGTCAGCCATTAGCTAGCCGTGCCCCGGGTTTGCCGCAAGAGGGCGGCTCCTTCATCTTGGTCAAAAACTCCCGCCGGAGGCGTCCGCCGGTGCCGCGTTCACACCGTGTCGAGATAAAGATCCACCTTTTCCTGCTCGGTCAGCTCGGCGACGTAGCGCAGCTCCTGCCGCTTGGTCGCGACATAGTTGCGGATCAGCTCCTCGGGCAGGATCCGGGCGATCAGTGGGTCCGCCTCGAAGGCGTCGATCGCCTCGGCCCAGGTGCCGGGCAGCTGGGCCAGGTCTTGCTCATAGGCATTGCCGGTGATCGGCGCGACAGGCTCCAGCTTGTCCTCGATCCCGATCAGCGCCGCGCCCAGGATCGCGGCGAGCATCAGATAGGGGTTCACGTCGCCGCCCGCCACCCGGTGCTCGATCCGTCGCGCCTTGGCCGAGCCCGCGGGGATCCTCAGCGCGGCCGTCCGGTTCTCATAGCCCCAGGCCACGCCCGTGGGCGCATGGGCCTCGGGCACCAGCCGGTCGTAGCTGTTGCCATGGGGAAAGAACAAAAGCGCAGAGCCCGGCATGGCTGCCAGGCACCCGGCGACCGCGTTGCGGAAGATGTCCGACCCCTCGGGCCCGCCATCGTCGAACACATTGCGGCCGTCGCGGTCCAGCAGCGAGAAATGCACATGCATCCCGTTGCCGGAATAATCCTCATAGGGTTTGGCCATGAAGGACGCGGCGAAACCGTGGCTGCGCGCGATCCCGCGCACCAGAAGCTTGAAGAGCCAGGCATCGTCCGCCGCCTTCAGCGCGTCGGGCACGTGGTTCAGGTTCACTTCGAACTGGCCGATCCCGGCCTCCGAGATCGCGGTGTCGGCGGGAATATCCATCGCCTCGCAGCCGTCGTAGATCTCGGTGAAGAACTCGTCGAAGGCATCCAGCGCCCGCAGGCTGAGGATTTCCGCGCCGGGGCGCCTTTTGCCCGAGCGCGGCGAGGGCGGCACGCGCAGGATCGGGCCGCGGTCGTCGATCACGTAGAATTCCAGCTCGGTGCCCACCACCGGTGTCAGGCCAAGGGCCCGGAACCGGCCAAGGACGCGGGCCAGCGCATGGCGGGGGTCGCCGCCGAACGGCCGTCCGTCCTCGCGGAACATCCACATCGGCAAGAGCGCGGTCGGCGCCGAGAGCCAGGGCATCGGCAGATAGCCCCGCTCGGTCGGCAGGGCCACACCGTCCGGGTCGCCGTCGGCGAAGACCAGTGGGCTGTCGTCGATATCCTCGCCCCAGATGTCGAGATTGAGGACCGAGAGCGGAAAGCGGGTGCCCTCGTCGAGCACCTTGTCGGCGAAGCGCCGGCCGAGCCGCTTGCCCCGCGCCACGCCGTTCAGGTCCGACGCGGCCACACGGATCGTGTGGACGTCGGGATTTTCTTGCAGCCATGTCATCTGGCGAGCATTGCTCCTGGGCGCATCCGCAGCCTTGTGCGCACGTTCGACGGAAGGTGGCGGTTCAGGCGCCGGTTGATGGCGCCCATTACCGCGATGATGCACAGCGTCACAAGGATGAAATAGCCCGCGAGGATCGGATAGGGCACGAAGGGATTGAAGGTCTTGTCAGCGAAATAGCTGGCATAATAGAGCGCATCGCCGCGCTGTTGCCGGGCCGGAAAGCCCGAGAAGAACACCAGGGTCGTGGCGTGGAACAAGAAGATCGCCTCGTTCGTATAGGCCGGCCAGGCGAGCCGTAGCATCGTGGGCCAGGTGATCTTGCGGAATTTCATCCAGCCGGTGAAGCCATAGGCATCGGCGGCCTCCACATCGCCCTTGGGGATGGATTGCAGCGCGCCGTAGAAGATCTCTCCGGAATAGGCGGCGGTGTTGAGAAACAGCACCACGGCCGCGCCGAGCCAGGCGCTGGTGAAGGGATCGAAGAGCGGGCTGGTGCCTTTCAGCGACAGGAAGGCGAAATAGGCGAAAAAGAACTGGATGAAGAGGGGCGAGCCCCGGACCACGAAGATGAACCATTCCGACGGTTTGCGCAGCCAGCGGCTTTGGGCGGCCTTGCCGAGGGCGACGGCGGTGGCCAGAAAGAAGCCCGAGACCAGCGCGATCAGGCCGAAGTAGATGTTCCAGAGCATGCCGGAGCCGATCAGCGTGACCTGCTGGCAGAGGGTGAATTCCGATCGCGGCAGCAGGCGTTCGCCGAAGCCCAGGCTGCGGAAGGCGTAGTCGGCGATGGTTTCCCAGCAGCTCATCGGATCGCCTCCCTGGCCGGTGTCGCAGGGGGGCGCTGCCCCCCGCCTGCGGCTCCCCCCGGGATATGGAAGGCAATGAAGATGCGGGCGGGGATCATGCGGCGCGGACCTTTCGCTGTCGCTCGCCGCCGGTGGTGGCCTGCCCGCGGGTGAGGCGGGTCATCAGGCGGGCGAGCACGATTTCGGAGACCCGCGTGAAGGCCAGGTAGAAGACGAGCAACGCGAGGAAATACCACATGCGCCAGTCGCCGTGGGGATAGTCGGTGAATTGCGGTGTCTTGGTGCCGCCGAGATCGCGCGCCCAATAGACGATATCCTCGACCCCCAGCAGGAACAGCAGCGGCGTCGCCTTGACAAGGACCATCCAGAGGTTCGAAAGGCCGGGCAGGGCATAAACCCACATCTGCGGCACCAGGATGCGCCAGAACGTCTGACGCGAGGACATGCCGTAGGCCTCGGCCGTCTCGATCTGGCCGCGGGGCACGGCGCGCATGGCACCGAAGAGGACATTGGCTGCAAACGCGCCGAAGACGATCGCGAAGGTCAGGACCGCGAGCGAAAAGCCATAGGTCTCGTGGATCCACTGGGGCGAGGTGGACAGTGGTACCTTGGCCGCGTCGCAGACCACGAAATCGCTGCCCTGCCGGATCGGCGCGTCCCAGTCCGGGCATTTCACCTTGTGGCGGACCCATTCGAGCATCTGGTCCAGCGCGATGACGAAGAACAGGAAGAAGGCGATGTCGGGCACGCCGCGCACCACCGCGATATAGCCCCGGCCCAGCCATGACAGGGGCGCGGGCCCGCGCGCGACGGCCGCCGCGACGAAGCCGAAGGCGAGCGCGAGGGGCGCCGTGATCGCCAGCAGCAGCAGCACGGTTCCGAAGGCGCCGTAGAAGGCCAGGTGCTTGCCCGTGGTCAGGTAGCAGGCGAGCCAGGGCAGCATGTCGAGCGTCGCGGGATCGGTGCAGAAAGAATACAAGGGACGGACGCCTTATCTCAGCCGGTCGGATGATCTTTGCAATGGCGGGTCGCTTAGGCAAGCGGCGTCGGCCTGTGCGGCCCCCCGTCGCGGACGGCCCGCCGGCGTCTGCCTTGAAAATGGCCGCCCGGCGGCGGCCGTGGCGCGGGCCCGGATGAAGGGCCCGCGCCGCCTCGGTCGATTATTCGTAGGTCGCGGCGTCCTCGCCGAACCACTTCAGGATCATCTCGTTCAGCGTGCCGTCCTCTTTCATCGAGGTGATGGCCGCGTCGAAGGAGGCCTTGAGCTCGGTATCGCTTTCGCGCAGGCCCATGCCGACGCCGCCGCCCAGCTGGACGTCCTCGCCCACGAACATCAGCTCGCCGCCCGAGGCGTCGACGATCGGAACCAGGTAGTCCTTGTCGGCGAAGACCGCGTCGGCCTCGCCGTTGCGGACCGCGGCGACGGTTTCCTCGGGGGTGGCGTATTCGATCAGGGCGGCGCCGCTCTCGGCGACGTATCCGGCCTGGATCGTGGCGGTCTGGGCGGCGACGACGCCACCGGTCAGGTCGGCGTCCTCGGACGTGCCGACAAAGGCGGAGGAGGCGGGCGGGATGTAATTCTGAGTGAAGTCGATGACCTCGTCGCGCTCGTCAGTGATCGACATGCCGGCGATGATCGTGTCGTAATTGCCCGAGACGAGGTTGGGGATGATCGAATCCCACTCGTTCGTCACCCATTCGCAGGTCAGTTCCGCGCGGGCGCAAAGCTCGTTTCCGAGCTCGATTTCGAAGCCGTCGACCTCGCCGGAATCGTTGAGGAAGTTGTAGGGAGGGTAGGCCCCCTCCGTGCCCATCCGGACGGTGGTTTCGTGTTCGGCGGCAAAGGCCATGCCGGCGGCAAGTGCAAGGCTGGCGGTCGTCAGCGCGAGTCTCTTCATCTGTGGTCTCCCGTGTTGGTGCGGCCGCGTTTGTGCTGCGCGGTCCGTATCGTGTCGCAGACGGTCAAGCAGAATTGTGCGCTTGGCATGACGGCAGCGCCGGTGTCGCGGCGTCCGTCTGTGCAAATGCCCGCTTTTTCGGCGCCCATCAGTCCCTCGGGGCCGGGTCCACGGTGGTCCGGCCGGTCGGCATTGGCCTCAGGCGGCCTGGCCCGCGTTCAGGAAGCCACGCAGGCGCTCGGATTTCGGGCTGCCGAACAGCGCGTCGGGCGGGCCCTCTTCCTCGATCAGGCCCTGGTGCAGGAAAACGACGTGATCGGAGACATCGGCGGCCAGTTTCATGTCATGGGTCACGATCACCATCGTGCGCCCTTCTTCAGCCAGGGCCTTGATCACGCGGACGACTTCCTGTTCCAGCTCGGGGTCGAGGGCGGAGGTCGGCTCGTCGAACAGCAGCGCCTTGGGCTCCATCGCGAGGGCGCGGGCGATGGCGGCGCGCTGCTGCTGGCCGCCGGACAGTTGCGCGGGGTAGGCATCGGCCTTGTCGCCGATCCCGACCTTGGCAAGATAGCCGCGGGCCGTCTCTTCGACCTCGGCGCGGTTGTGGCCGAGGACGGTGACCGGCGCCTCCATGACGTTCTGCAACATCGTCATGTGCGCCCAGAGGTTGAACTGCTGGAACACCATCGACAGGTTCGTCCGGATCCGGATCATCTGTTTGCGGTCGCCGGGGTGGCGGCCATGGCCCTGGCCGCGCCAGATGACCGGCTCGCCGCAGAAGATGACGTCGCCCTGCTGGCTGTCCTCCAGCAGGTTGGCGCAGCGCAGCAGGGTCGATTTGCCGGAGCCGGAGGAGCCGATCATCGACACGACATGGCCGGCGGGGGCTGTGATGTCGACGCCCTTGAGGACCTCCAGCGCACCGTAGCTTTTGTGCAGATTTCGGATTTCGATGACAGGCGCGGTCATGTGTCCCCCTTGTGCGATGCCGCAAACTAGGACGCAGAACGCGGTAGAATGCAACGATTTGCGACGGGCGGCTGGCCGGACCGGGGGCGGATGCCTAATAGGTCGGCGGGGTGGGGACCGCGAGATAGGCCTCGGCCGGGATATCGACCAGCGCGGTGATGGGCAGGACCGCGCGGTCGCGGGCCGGCATCGCGTCGATCGCCGCCCTCGCGGCGTGGCGCAGGGCGGCGGCATCGCCGGCGGGGCCGGTGACAAAGGGCAGGCCGGGGGTGGGGGCGGTGTGGCCGACCTCGGTCAGGGCGGCGGTCTCGGCGTCCCAGGCGGTGGCCATGCGCCAGGTCTGCATGTCGATGCAGGCGATATCCGCGGCACCGCCCGCCACTGCCGCGATCGAGGCGCGGTGGCCACCGGTGGACAGAATGCTCTCGAACCGAGGCAGGCCGAGATCGCGCATGTGGTTCTGCGCCGCCGCCCAGCCCGATTGCGAGTTCCGGCTGTTGTAGGCCAGGGTCAGCCCGGCCCAGGCGGCCGGGTCGGTCCCGGCGGTGTCGCGGCGCATGATGAAGGTCGAGGCATAATGCCCGGGCGGACAGCCGGGCAGGCCATAATCGGGTGTGCCGATCAACTGGACATGGCCATGCAGGCGCGCCCGGAACGGCAACCCGCAGCATTGGGAGAAGGCGAGATCCGGGCAAAGCCAGTGATCCCAGAGACTTTCGGGATCTTCCAGGGTCTCCGGCAGGTCGGGCCCGGCGAGGGCACGGATCGCAGACCAGAGGTTGTGCTGGGCCGCCGCCGTCTCGGGCCGCGCGTACATGGGCAACGCCGCACGGGGCGTGGTCACGACAGCCGTCCCTCGACCCGCTGGCGCGCGAGGGCGCTGTCCTGGTCGGCCACGCCCAGCATCGGGGCGACCATGCGCAGCAGCGCGTCTTCCTCGTTGTCGCGGATGCCGTCGGCGAGGACGACTTCCCACAAGGTCTCGATCACCGCCTCGCGATCCTCGTATGGCACCGCATCCTTGATGGCGCGGGTAAAGCGCACGGTGTCGGGGGCCTGATGCTCCAGCGTTTCGGCATCGGCGCGCAGCTTGGCCGAATCGACCGGGTTCAGGCCGTAGCGCACACCGACGATCCTGTCGATCCGCGCGATTTCCTCGGCGGAATATGTGCCGTCAGCCTTTGCCAGCCTCACGAGAAGCGCGGTCAGCGCCAGCCGGGCGTCGGTGTCGGGCAGGGGCTCTGGGGCGGGGGCCGTCAAGCGGCGCAGAAGATCACCAAACATGCCCGTTAGATAATGCCGGGGTCGCGGGAAGGAAAGAGGGCGGACAACCGCTCCAGCTCCGATGTGAGCGCCCAGGGCGGGTTCACGATGGCCAGGCCGGAGCCGATCATGCCGTGGCCGGGCCGCGCGGGCGGAAAGCCGATGCCGTGGAGCGTGATGCCGGGGATGTCCTTGCGCAGCCGGGCCACGAGGGGCTTGTGCACGCCCGAGACCAGCAGCGGAAACCACAGGATCAGGACGCCGACCGGCCAGATCCTGTGCACCTTTGCCAAGAGTGCCGGCATCGCCTTGTAGTCTTCCTTGAGCTCCCACGAAGGGTCGATGAGCATCAGCCCGCGACGCGGGGTCGGCGGGCAGATCGACATGGCAAGCTCTGCCCCGTCCTGGCGGTAGAGCCGAGCCTTGCCGCCCATCGTTGCGACCAGGGCCGCGTATTCCGCGGGATGAAGCTCGGCCAGGTGCAGGCTGTCGTCGGGGCGCACGAAATGCCGGGCGATCAGCGGCGAGCCGGGGTAGGCCTGCGGGCCGAAGCTGTCGCGCACCGCGGCGCAGGCGCGGATCAGCGGGTGGTCGGGGGGCAGGGTCCGGCCAACCCTGAGAATGCCTTGCGCTGCCTCGCCGGTCTTTTGCGCCTCGGCCCCGTCGAGCGCGTAGAGCCCGCGCCCGGCATGGGTTTCCACGTAGGTCATGGGCTTGGATTTCTGCGCCAGGTAGTCCAGCGCCGTGGCCAGCACCGCGTGCTTGTGGACATCCGCCATGTTGCCGGCGTGATAGGCATGTTGATAAGATAGCATGCACGATCCCTGCATCGCGCGGAGAAATCCCGCAAGGCCCCGAATGTCGTTGGCCGAATCGGGCGGCGGGGCTAGTTAGCTTGAAAACGTGCAAAGAGGCGACCTTCGTGCAGACAAGACCAACAATTTCCGCGCTCTGCCTGATCCTTCCGGGGCTCTTGGCGATGCCTGCACAGGCGCAGCTCATGGGCGGCGACACGGGCAATTTCGTGGAATTCACCCTGCGGGGCGGGATCAACGCCGAGCCGGAATATTTCGGGTCCGAGGATCTGGCCTATGGTCCGGACTTCAACATCTCCGATGTCCGTTTGCGGTTTGCCGGGCGGGAGTTCGGCGGCGGTGACGCTCAGGGGTTCGGGGTCCATGGCGCGTTCCGCTACATCGGGGCGCGGGATGCGAGCGCGTTCTCGGAATTGTCGGGGCTCGATGATGTGGACCTTGCGCTCGAGCTTGGCGTGGGGCTTGGATATACCTCCCGCGCATTCGAGGCGTTTGCAGATCTGCGCTACGGCGTGGTTGGTCACGAATCCCTCGTGGCGGAGTTCGGGGCCGATGCGGTGTTTCGCCCTACGAACGACCTGACCATGCGGTTCGGGCCGCGGCTGCTGTTGGGCAGCGAGGATTACACCCAGACCTATTTCGGCGTGAGTGCGGCCGAGGCCGCCGCATCGGGCGGCCGGTTCGCGGCCTTCGATGCGGATGCGGGCCCGGTGAGCGCGGGCGTCGAGCTTGGCGTGACCTACCAGATCAACCAGACTTGGGGGATCGACGGTGCGGTGACCTACGAGCAATTCATCGGCTCGGCCGCCGACAGCCCGATCGTGTCGCAGGGCACGGCGGACCAGACCTCCGTGCGGCTGGGAATAACGCGCAGCCTGTCGCTGGATTTCTGAAGACGGCGGACGGCGCTCGCGCCAGGGGCGCATCGCCCCGCCCACCGTCCCCGGCCGCTTTTCAGCTGCGATCGTAGTCCTTTGCGCGACGGCCGGGTTCGTCGACGAACAGGCTGGGCAGGACTGTCAGCGCGGTGATCCTGTCGACCGGCGTTTCGCGAAAGACGCCGGCGGTTTCGTCCCATGACAGCAGCGTCCAGAGCCGCCCCCAGAAGTCGAGCCGCAGGGGCCGCACCCGGTGGTCGTCCAGCAACAGCTTTTGCCGGGACCGGATCGCCTGGCGCAGCACGGGCAGATGGCGCAGGGCGCGGGCGGCGGCGTCCGTCGGGCGGGCCGCGATGCCGTCCTCGGGCAGGGCCGCGTCGAGCTTGTCCGCGAGGCGGGCCGCTGCGGCGCCGAGTTCCGCATCGCCCGACTGGGCCACTGCCGCGAGGCCGACCTGCAGGGCCTCGAGCTCTTCCGGAGTGAGGTGCAGGGGCGGCAGGCTGATCGTGGCGGTGATCCGGTAGCCGGTGCCACGGGTGCCGGCCACGGGTACGCCGGCCTCGCGCAGCGCCGCCATGTCGCGATAGATCGTACGTTCCGTCACATCCAGCGCCGCGGCAAGATCGGCCGCCCGGTCCACGCCCGGGCGTTTGAGCCGGGACATCAGGTCGGACAGGCGGTCGGCACGGGTCATGGGCGCTCCTGACAGGTTTCTGTCACAAAAACCGCGCCGGCACCAGCGCGAGCGGAGAATGCCGCGCGAATGCGGGTTTCGTGGGAGGCCGCTGGCCGGTTAGGTGGGGGCGAAGTCTTTCGGCGCCCTCCGTGGTGCCCTCTCAGTGGAGTTGAAACCATGCTGAACAACATCGGCCTTCCCGGCCTTCTTCTTATCGCCGTCGTCGTGCTTGTCCTGTTCGGGCGCGGCAAGATCTCGTCGTTGATGGGCGAGGTCGGCAAGGGCATCACCGCCTTCAAGCGGGGCGTCGACGATGGCAAGCAGGAGATCGAGGACAGCCTCGACAGCAACCGCGACGAGGCGACGGCCGAGGAAAAAGACCGCGCCTGACCGGCGGTTCTAGAGGGCACATATCATGTTCGGACTCGGATGGACCGAGATGCTGGTCATCGGCATCGTGGCGCTGATCGTCGTGGGTCCGGAGGACTTGCCGCAGATGTTTCGCACCATGGGCAAGTTCACCGGCAAGGCGCGGGGGATGGCGCGGGAATTCAGCCGCGCGATGAACGACGCCGCCGACCAGGCCGGCGTCAACGAGATCAACAAGTCCATCAAGGCCGCGGCCAATCCGGCAAAGTTCAGCACGGACCAGCTGCGCAAGGCCGCCGGTTTCGGGCCCGAGACGCAGAAGCTGTCCGAGGAGCGCGAGGAGACCCGGCGCAAGGTCTCGGAATACACGGCGAAGAAGGCCGAGGAGCGGCTGGCCCGCGAGGCCGCGCAGGCCGAAGCCGACGAGGATGAAGCCGTGGCGGCCGAGCTTGCGGAGAGCGCCGAGGCCGAAGCCGAGGCGACCCCGCGTCCGCAGCCCGAGCAGAGCGAGACCTCGAAGTCATGACCCAGATCGACGAGCTTCAGGACAGCGCCGCGCCGCTGATCGAACACCTCCGGGAGTTGCGCTCTCGGCTGATACACTCGGTCGGGGCGTTCCTGGTCGGGATGATCATATGCTTCACCGTGGCGACCCCGGTGTTCAACTTCCTGACCCAGCCGCTGTGCCAGGTCCTCGCGGAGCGGGGCCAGGATTGCGACCTGATCTTCATCTCGCCGCAGGAAGGCTTCTTCGTCGCGATCAAGGTGTCGCTGCTGGGGGGGCTGATGCTGTCGTTCCCCTATATTTCCTACCAGATGTGGCGGTTCGTGGCGCCCGGGCTCTACAAGTCCGAGAAGGGCGCCTTTCTGCCGTTCATGCTGGCCTCGCCGTTCATGTTCCTGCTGGGGTCGTCCTTCGCCTTCTATGTGGTGACGCCGCTGGCCTATGATTTCTTCCTGGGCTTCCAGCAATTCGGGCAGGAGGGCGAGGCGGTCATCGAGCAGAGCGGGCTGTCGGTGGTGTTCCAGGGCTCGGCGCAGGAGTACCTGAACCTGACGGTGAAGTTCATCGTGGCCTTCGGTCTGTGTTTCCAACTGCCCGTGTTGCTGACGTTGATGGGCAAGGCCGGGTTGGTATCGGCGCCGGGCCTGCGCTCGGTCCGGAAATACGCGGTGGTCGGCATCCTGCTGCTGGCGGCGATCGTGACCCCGCCGGACGTGGTGACGCAGATCATCCTCTTCGTGGTGGTCTACGGGCTCTACGAGATCTCGATCCACCTTGTGCAGCGCGTTGAGCGCAAGCGCGAAGAGCAGCTGCGCGCCGAAGGGGTGCTGGGCGAGAACGAGGGTCTGCACGACCTCTATGAGGACGACGATGACGAGGCCGGACGATGAGTGATCCGCTGGAGCGGGTTGCGGCCGCCCTCGAACGGCTTGCCCCGGCGCCCGAGGCGGCGCCGGATTTCGGCCAGGCGGCGGCGTTCGTCTGGCACCCGGATCCGGACCGTCTGGCGCCGGTGCGGACGGTGAACCGGGTGGATGTGGATCTGCTGCTGGGGATCGAGCGGTCGCGCGATACATTGCTGCAGAACACCCGCCAGTTCGCCGCTGGCTTGCCCGCGAACAATGCCCTGCTCTGGGGTGCCCGGGGCATGGGAAAGTCGAGCCTTGTCAAGGCGGTGCACGGCGCGGTTCACATGAACTACCCGGATCTGAAGATCATCGAGATCCAGCGTGAGGATCTCGCCTCCATCGGCCGCTGCCTGGCGCATCTGCGAGGGGCACGGGAACGCTTCGTGCTGTTCTGCGACGACCTGTCGTTTTCCCATGACGATGCCCATTACAAGTCGCTGAAAGCGGTTCTGGACGGCGGGATCGAGGGCCGGCCGGACAATGTCGTGCTTTACGCCACATCGAACCGGCGGCACCTGATGCCCCGGGACATGATCGAGAACGAGCGGTCTTCGGCGATTTCCCCCTCCGAGGCGGTGGAAGAGAAAGTGTCGCTTTCGGATCGGTTCGGGCTGTGGCTGGGATTTCATCCCTGTGACCAGGATCAGTATCTGGCGATGATCCGCGGCTATTGCGACGCCCACGGTGTCGAGATCGAAGAGGAGACGCTGCGGGCCGAGGCGATCGAATGGCAGGCCACGCGCGGATCGCGGTCCGGCCGGGTCGCCTGGCAGTATTTCACCGATCTGGCGGGGCGGCGGGGCGTGACCCTGGGCTGAGGCCCCTTGCATCCCTGACCTGTTTCGCGGGGACGCCGGACGACGCTCGCGCGTGCCGCGCATCGCCCCGCCCGCCGTCCCGCAGGGCGCAGGTCCGACGGGCGGCTCGGGGCCGGGCGTGTCAGGGCAGAAGGCCGGTGGGGTCGACGCTTTGCAGCCCTTCGCGGGTCTCGAAGTGCAGGTAGCTCGGGTCGCCGGCGGGCACCCGTGCCAAGGTCTGGCCCTGGGTGACCTGCTGGTCCTTTGCCACCGCGATGTCGGTGATGTTCACGTAGACCGTCAACAGGTTGTCCGGGTGGCGCACCACGATGATCGAGGCGCCGTCGGTGTCCTGGGTGATCGCCGCGACCGTGCCGGCTGCCGCCGCCTTGACCGCCGTGCCGGCGGGGGCGGAGATGTCGATGCCCTCATTCCGGCCCCGGCTGTAGGCCCGGATGATCGAGCCCTGCACCGGATAGGCCAGGCGGGCGTTCGAGGCCTCGGCCGTGCGGTCAGACCCGAGGTCGGGCGTGTCGGGGGCCTCGGGCTCCACGGCGGCGGGGGTCGGGGTTTCGTCGGGCAGCGGGGCGGACGCCGAGGGCGGCAGCGGCGTTGGGCTGCCCGCGCCGGGGATCGGCGGGCCGCTGCTTGCGGGCGCGGCGGCGGCGCCGCCGGCCTGGGGCACCATCAATTGCTGCCCTTCGCGAATCGAGAGGTCGGGGCCGAGGCCGTTCCATTCGGCGATGGCGCGGACCGGCACGCCGTAGAGGCGCGAAATCGAATAGACGGTCTCTCCGCGCCGGACCGTGTGGCGCAGGGGCTCGGGGCCCGGCGCCGGCGCCGTCGTTGGCGGCGGGCTGGTCGTGCCCTGTGGACCGGCGCGGTCGATGGCGGCGGAGGCGAGTTCCGTCACGTCGATGCCGCCGGTGCCCGGCTGTGCCGCGGTGCCCGGCCCCGCGCCGTCCGCGATGCGCGAGGGCAGGGCGATGAGCTCGTTGGGGCGCAGCGGGGTTCCGGGCTCTATCCCGTTGAAGCGGGCCAGCTCGGCCGGATTGAGCCCAAGGCGGGCGGCGATGGAGTCCACCGTCTCGCCGCGCCGGGCCAGCACAACCTGGTTGTTGGGATAGGAGATGACACCCCGCGCGTCGGGCTGGGGCCGTGCGGGCACGTCGGCGGCCGCGGCGCTGGTGTCGAAGGCATTGCCCATCCCGCGCATGTCCAGATCGACCCGCCCGTCCTTGCAGGCCGCGAGCGCCAGGACGCTGGTCATCAACCCAATCTGCGCGGCCCGGGTGGCAGTGGGCCAAACTCTGTCGGTCTTCGGCATCTGTCTCGTCCCCAACTCGTCTGCGCCCCGTTCGTCGGGGCGTCCTGTTCCGTGGCGTCGTTCAGTCCTGTCCCAGCCCCTCGACGAGGGGCACGAAGCGCACCGCCCGAAGCTCCTGATAATCGAACCCGGCCTCTGTGCGGGTCACCCGGATCAGGGCCTGGACAGTGTCGGACTGTCCGACCGGCAGAACCATGATACCGCCAACGCGCAGCTGGGCCAATAGGGGGCCGGGCGGGTCCTCGGCGGCGGCCGTCACGAGGATGCGGTCGAAGGGCGCCTGCTCCACCAGCCCGCGGCTGCCGTCGGCGGTCATCGCGGTGATGTTGACCAGCCCCTGGGCGTCGAAGATCGCCTGCGCGGCCTGAACCAGCCGCTTGTGGCGGTCGACGGTGTAGACCCGCCGGGCGAGATGGCTGAGGATCGCGGCCTGGTAGCCGGAGCCGGTGCCGATCTCGAGCACCTTGTCGCGCGGGGCCACGTCCAGCGCCTGGGTCATCAGCCCGACCACGGACGGCTGCGAGATGGTCTGGCCGCAGGCGATCGGCAGCGGCATGTCCTCGTAGGCGCGGTCGGTGAAGAAGCCGGTGACGAAGGCCTTGCGATCGACCCCCTCCATCGCGGTCAGGACACGGGCATCGGTGACCCCGCGAGAGCGCAGCGCGAAAAGGAACTGCATCTTGCGTTCCGCGTCCTCCATCACCGCAGCGCGTCCTCCAGCGCCGCGAGCCGGTCATGAGCGGTCAGGTCGGCCCGCATCGGGGTGATCGAGACATAGCCCTCGAGGTTCAGCGCCGCGTCGGTGCCGGGCGGGGCCGGGCTGCGCTGATCGCCGCCGCGCATCCACAGGAACTTGCGGCCGGAGGGCGAGATCTGTGCCTCGACCGTGTGATGGACACCGGCGCGGATGCCCTGGGGGGCGGCGGCGAGGCCCTTGACCTCGGCCGCGGGGATCGGCGGGAAATTGACGTTGTAGAAGATCGTGTGATCGCCCGAGGCCCAGGCGTCATGGGCAAGCAGCCGGCGGACGGTCTCGGCGCCGTGGGTGCGGGCGGCCTCGAACGGGTCGTCGAGCCTGGCGTTGCCGGGACCGTAGAACTGGCTGAGCGCGATCGACGGGACGGACTGGAGCGCACCCTCGAGCGCCGCACCGAGGGTGCCGGAATAAAGCGCGTTCTCGGCGGAATTGTTGCCCCGGTTCACGCCCGAGAGGATCAGGTCGGGGCGCGTATCGCCCAGCACGTCGTGCAGGCCCGCCAGCACGCAATCGGCGGGAGATCCTTCGGCGGCGAAACGGCGGGGGCCCAGCTCGGCGATCATTGTGGGGTGGGTGTAGCTTATCATGTGGGCGACGCCCGATTGCTCGAACGCCGGCGCGACGGTCCAGACCTCGCCCCCGTCGCCGGCGATCTCGCGGGCGATGGCGTCCAGGACCTCGAGCCCCGGCGCGTTGATGCCGTCGTCGTTGGTGATGAGTATGCGCATGACCTGTCCCTGGCGATGTGCTGCCTTCCTATGCGAGGGGGGCGCGGGCGGCAAGCGGCCCCGGGCTGGCGGTCGGCCCGCCCACCCACCCCCGCCCGCCAGCCCGGCGCCGTGGCGAGGGCAGGGCTGATGGGCGATCAGGTCAGGATTTCGGGCAGCAGGCGGCCGGCTTCGGCGGCGGGTGTGGCGAGCGTGTCGCGGTCCTCTCCGGGGTGGAACCGGGCGCGGGTCGCCGTCGCCATGGGCTGTGGGGTCAGCACCCGGACCAGCGGGCCGGTGCGCTGGCTTTCCGCTTGCCAGCTGCGGGCGAGGGCGATCTGGGCCGCCTTGGTGGTGCCATAGGCCCCGTAGAACGCCTCGCCCCCCCGAGGATCATCGAGAAAGACCGCGCGGCCCGTCTGACCCAGAAGCGGCGCGACATAGCCGATCAGCCGGGCCGTCGCAGTCACGTTGACGGCCAGGGATTTCTCGAAATCCTTGGTGCCGATGTGACCCGCCGGCGCCAGGGGCGCGGCATGGACCGCCGTGTGCACCCAGAGATCGAGGGCCTGCCAGCGATCGTGGATCGACCGGCAGAGCTGCTGCATCGCCGCGTCCACGGTCACGTCCATCGGGGCCAGCGTCGCCTCGCCGCCGGCCTCTCGGACGGCATCGTCAAGCTCTTCGAGCGCACCGACGGTGCGGGCGCAGGCGACGATGTGGTGGGTCGGCGCGAGGGCGCGGGCGAGGGCCGCGCCGAGCCCGCGCGACGCACCGGTGATAAGGGCGGTCTGTGACATGGCGTCCCTTTGGCGCGGGCGGCGCCCGGGGTCAAGCCTCGCTGGCGTTGTGTCGCTGCGCGATCTCGGCCAGCCCCGCGGCGATGTCGCCGCGGGCGCCGATCCAGGCGGCGAAGCGGGGGAAATCCTCGGCCATGGACTCGAGTGACATGGCCGTGACGTGGGACTTGCCCGCCAGGAAGGTTTCGATATTTGCGGTCACGGTCGCCACATAGTCCCGGGCGAGGTCGATCCGCTCCAGCTCTTTCGTCTTCCACGCCGCCCCCAGCAGGATGCCGTTGCGATAGGCGGCCAGAATCCCGGGGTTCCGGCGCCGGGCAAAGCTGCGGGCGACGGCCTCGGGGTCGCGGGTCAGGTGGACATAGGCGGCCCGGTCGCCCCAGCGCTGCTCCAGCCGCCCCAGAAACCACGCCAGGCGGTTGTCGACCTCGATATGGCCCGGCGCATAGTCGAGCCGCGCCGGGCCTGTCAGGTGGCTGCGGCTTTCGTGGGCGGCGGTGTGCGAGGTCAGATGCCCGCAGGCCCGCGCCAGCGTGGTGGAGCCGCAGCGCCCGGTATTGAGCACGAAGATGTTGCGAGGAAAGCTCATCGTCGCGAGCCTAGCCCGCCGAAATGGCGCTGAAAAGTCAGCCCGCGGGCATTGTCAGGACAAGTTGTCCGGCCCGTTGCGCGATCACAACCCGGGTGTCGTCGATCGCCACGACCTGGCCCTCGGGCGTGGACTCGCCGGGGGCGACCGTCGCGATCTCGCCGTCGCGGTAGCGCAACAGCGCACTCGGCCCCTCTGGCCCGTCGATGAGGCCGATCAGGGCGGTTGCGCTCAGGTCGAGGGCCTGCGGCTCTGTCGCGGCGCGGGCGGTGTCGGCGTTGCTGTCGTCGTCCATGGTCTTCTCTTGGCGTTGGAACGCGGGCGGGGGGCCAGAGACGACCCCCCGCGCCGGGGAGAAGGCGGCATATGGGCGGCATGGGACGGGGACGAAAGTCAGAATGCTGCACTGCAGCAAAACCCTGCCGAGTGGGGCGGGGAAACCGGCCGACGGCCGACTGGCAAAAGGCTGAGCGCCGGCGCTATTCGGCGGCGGACTTCATCCGGAAGCCCTGCTCGATCATGTCGGCGGGCTCCACGGGGTATTCCCCCGAGAAACAGGCATCGCAATATTGCGGCTCGGCCGGGTTGCGGCCGTTCGCCTCGCCCACGGCCCGGTAGAGACCGTCGAGCGTGATGAAGCGCAGGCTGTCGACCTGCAGATGGCTGCGCATTTCCTCTTCGCTCATGGTGGCGGCGAGGAGCTTTTCGCGCTGCGGCGTGTCGACACCGTAGAAACAGGGCCAGGCGGTCGGCGGCGAGGCGATGCGGAAATGAACCTCGCGCGCGCCGGCATCCAGGATCATCTCCTTGATCTTGCGGCTGGTCGTGCCGCGCACCACCGAGTCGTCGACCAGAACCACCCGCTTGCCCTTGATGAGCGCCCGGTTGACGTTGAGCTTGAGGCGCACGCCCATGTTGCGGATCTGCTCGGTCGGCTCGATGAAGGTGCGGCCCATGTACTGGTTGCGGATGATGCCCATGCCGTAGGGGATGCCGCTTTGCTGGCTGTACCCGATGGCGGCGGGCGTCCCGCTGTCGGGCACCGGACAGACCAGATCGGCCTCGACCGGCGCCTCGCGGGCCAGCTCCTTGCCGATCGCCTCGCGGGTCTCGTAGACCGAGCGGCCGCCGAGGATCGAATCGGGACGGGAGAAATACACGTGCTCGAAGATGCAGAAGCGCGAACGGCGGGGGCGGAAGGGACGCAGGCTCTCGACGCCCTTCTCGGAGATCACCACCATCTCGCCCGGGTCGATCTCGCGCACGAAGTCGGCGCCGATGATGTCGAGCGCACAGGTCTCGGAGGCCAGCGCCCAGCCGTCGCCAAGCTGGCCGAGCACGAGCGGGCGCACGCCCAGCGGATCACGCACGCCGATGAGCTTGGTGCGGGTCATGGCGACGACCGAGAACGCGCCTTCGACCCGGCGCAGGGCGTCTTCCATCCGGTCCGGGATGGATTTCTGCAGGGAGCGCGCCATCAGGTGGATGATGCATTCGCTGTCCGAGGACGACTGGAAGATCGAGCCGCGGTCGATCAGTTCGCGGCGCAGGGCGTTGGCGTTGGTGATGTTGCCGTTGTGGGCGATGGCGGCGCCACCCATGGCGAACTCGCCGAAGAAGGGCTGGACGTCGCGGATCGCGGTCTGGCCCTTGTTGCCGGCGGTGGAATAGCGGACGTGCCCGATCCCGATGGATCCGGGCAGCATCGCCATCGTCGCGGGATCGGTGAAATTGTCGCGCACATAGCCGAAGCGCCGCACCGACTGGAACCCGGTCTCGGGGTCGTGGGTGACGATCCCGCCGGCCTCTTGCCCGCGATGTTGCAGGGCGTGCAGGCCGAGGGCCACGAAGTTCGCCGCGTCGGTCACGCCGACAACGCCGAATACGCCGCATTCCTCCTTGAGTTTGTCGTCGTCAAAGGGATGGGCGGGTGGCATGTGTTGGGACAACGGCGGCAGGCTCCGAATCCACGTCAGGACAGCTTCGGCCCCTCCCTTAGGCGCTCTGCGGCCGAGTGTCACGAAACTATCAAGAAAGACTTGCCATCGCCGGGGCCGTTGGGTCCCGACTGCCGCAGAAACCGGCAGGACGGTTTTTCGGCAGCCGGGGTCTGTCCCCGTCCCGCCTCCTGCGGCGGTCGGGGAAGGTGGGTCAGCGGCGCGACAGCAGGGCGCGGGCGGTCCGGGCGCGGATGCGGCGGCCCTGGCTGATGTAGTGGGCGGTGTCGATGGAGCCGTCGGGGCGGCGGCGGATCTGCGGGTCGGCGGGAATGATCGCGGCGCGGGGGGCGGTGTGGGTCGGGTTGATCCTGCGGGTCATGGTCTGTCTTTCCTGTCGGAGTGGGTCTGATGGTTCCACCTTGCCCGGCGCGGCGGGCCCGCGCTTGAAGGCGGTCTTGAGCTTTGCTTGAGACGGCCTTGGTTTTCGCTGCCATCGGGGGAGTTTTCCTTGAGGCCGTGCCCCCAGCCGTCATACTGCCGCGATGATCTATCGTTTTGCCGATTGCGTTCTGGACACCGAGACCCATGCATTCCGGCGGGCGGGCGAGGCCGTGCACCTGGAGCCGCAGGTGTTCGAACTGATCCGGCTTCTGGCCATGGCCGATGGCGGCCTCGTGGCGCGGGACCGCATCGTCGAGGCGGTCTGGGGCGGCCGGGTCGTGTCGGAGGCGACGATCTCCAGCCGGATCAATGCCGCGCGCCGGGCGACGGGCGACAGCGGGCGTGCGCAGCGCATTATCCGCACCGTCACCCGGCTGGGCCTGCAACTCGCCGTGCCTGTGACCTGCGACGGGGCGGCGCCCTCGGCCGCGCCCCTGCCGCAGGCCACGCCCGCGCCGCCCGAGACCGGCCCGGTGCGACTGGTGGCCGCAGCCGACGGCACCAGCATCGCCTGGAGCGCGTCGGGCACCGGGCCGCCCCTGCTGCGGGCGGGGCATTGGCTGTCGCACCTGGAGATGGACGCCGAAAGCCCGGTCTGGGGGCCATTGCTGGCGCGGCTGGGGGCGGGCCGGCGGCTGATCCGCTACGACCAGCGCGGCACGGGCCTGTCGGACCGCGCCGCCCGGCGCTTTGCGACGGAGGATTTCGCCGGGGACATGGCGGCGGTCGCCGGCGCCGCGAGCCCGGATGAGCCGGTCGCCATCTTCGCCGCGTCGCAGAGCGTGGCCCATGCGGTGTCCTTTGCCGCGGCGCACCCGACCCGTGTCAGCCGGATGATCTTCTGGGGCGGCTTCGCGCGGGGGCCCGGTGAACGCGGCGCGGGCGCAGCGGCCATGGGCGCCGGGCTGGCCGAGATGATCCGCAATGGCTGGGGCCGGGCAAGCTCGCCCTTCATGAAGTCGGTCGCCAGCCTCTTCATGCCCGGTGCCACGCCGGCGCAGCTGGCGGATTTCGTCGCGATCCAGCTCGCCTCCGCCGACCCCGAGACCGCGGTGGCGCTGCGGCAATCGATGGAGCGCGTGAACGTGACCGAACGGCTGGCGCAGGTGCGCTGCCCGGTCCTCGTGGCTCACGCCACCGACGATGCGCTGCACCCTCTGGAGGAGGGGCGGATCCTGGCCGCGGGCATCCCGGACGCCGAGTTCCTGGCGCTTGCGGGCGACAGCCACGTTCCGCTGCCGCAAAGCGCGGCGTTCGGGCGGCTGATGGATGCGGTGGACGGGTTTCTCGGGCGCGACTGGGGGCGCGACTGGGGGCGCGACTGACGGGCCGGGCCGCGCGGGGCGGCCCCGGACGCCGCCCCGGACGCCGCCCCGGGGGTGGCAACGTTGTCGCAGGCGGCTGACATGGCTGGCCCGCCCCCTACCTTCTGCGCAACACCGGGACCCGGTCGGGACCGACGCAATGAAAGGGACGCAAAATGGACACCTTCCTGGGCTTCGACGCATTGATGCTGGCGCGGATCCAGTTTGCGTTCACCGTGGCCTTCCACTTCATCTTCCCCGCGTTCTCGATCGGCCTGGCCAGCTACTTGGCGGTGCTCAACGGGATGTTTCTCTGGACGAAGGACGAAGCCTACCTGCGCCTGTTCAAGTACTGGGTGAAGATCTTCGCGATCTCGTTCGCCATGGGGGTCGTGTCGGGCATCGTGATGTCCTACCAGTTCGGCACCAACTGGTCGGTATTCTCCGACCGGACCGGGCCGGTCCTGGGCCCGCTGATGGCCTACGAGGTGTTGACCGCGTTCTTCCTTGAGGCCGGGTTCCTGGGCATCATGCTCTTCGGTCGCGAACGTGTGGGTCCGACGCTGCATATGGTCGCGACGCTGATGGTCGCCGTGGGAACCGCGGTCTCGGCGACCTGGATCCTGGCGGTGAACTCCTGGATGCAGACGCCGCAGGGCTACGGCATCAACGAGGTGGGGCAGTTCGTGCCCGAGGATTGGTGGGCGATCATCTTCAACCCCTCCTTTCCTTACCGGTTGTCGCACACGCTGGCCGCGACCTACCTGACCACGGCCCTTGTCGTCGGCGGCGTGGGGGCCTGGCACCTGGCGCGCGGACGGCGCGAGAACAAGGGCGTGCGGACGATGTTCTCGATGGCGCTTTGGATGATCGCGGTCGCCGCGCCTCTGCAGATCGTCCTGGGCCACGAGCACGGGCTGAACACCTATGAATACCAGCCGACCAAGGTGCTTGCCATGGAGGGCCATTTCGAGAGCCACGAGGACGGCATCCCCCTCATCCTCTTCGGCATCCCCGACCAGGAGGCGGGCGTCATGCGCTACGAGGTCTCGATCCCCCATATCGGCGGGCCGATCCTCGAGAAGGGGTGGAACGCGTCGATGCCGGGCCTGGATACGGTGCCCGACGAGCTGGAGCCGCCGGTGGCCGTCGTGTTCTTTTCCTTCCGGGTGATGGTCGGCCTGGGGTTCGCCATGCTGGGGCTGGGGGTCTGGGGCCTCTGGGCGCGCTACCGAGGGTATCTCTATCATGCGCCGTGGCTGCACCGGGCGGCGATGGTGATGGGGCCGTCGGGCTTCGTCGCCGTCATCGCGGGCTGGATCACGACCGAAGTGGGCCGGCAGCCCTATGTGGTCTACGGCCAGATGATGACCGCGGAGGCGATCTCGCCCATCGGGGCGCAGGCGGTCGGGGCATCGCTGATGGCCTTCATCGTGATCTACTTCGCCGTCTTCGGCGCAGGGGTGGTCTATATCCTGCGGCTGATGGGCAAACCGCCCGAGCCGGGCGAACGCGGCCTGCGGTCCGAACCCGGGCCGATCCGAACCGCCGGCATCACGCCGGCCCCGCAACTGAGCGAGGCCGACGGCCCGCGGCAACCGGCGGAGTAAGCGCATGGTCCTCGATCTGACAACCGCATGGGCGCTGATCCTCGCGCTGGCCGTCTTCGTCTATGTCGTGCTCGACGGGTTCGACCTCGGCATCGGCATCCTCTACCCGTTCTTTCCCAAGAAGAAGGACCGGGACATCATGATGAACTCGGTCGCCCCGGTCTGGGACGGCAACGAGACCTGGCTGGTGCTGGGGGGCGGCGGCCTGTTCGCGGCCTTCCCGCTGGCTTACGCGATAATCCTGCCGGCGCTCTATCCGCCGATCATCGCGATGCTGCTGGCGCTGGTGTTCCGGGGCGTCGCGTTCGAGTTCCGCTGGCGCGCGGTGCGGCCCGGCACCAAGAGGCTTTGGGACGCGGCCTTCATCGGCGGCTCCGTCACCGCGGCACTGGCCCAGGGGATCGCCCTGGGGGCGCTGCTTCAGGGGATCGAGGTCGAGGGCCGCGCCTATGCGGGCGGCTGGTGGGACTGGCTGACGCCGTTCACCCTGCTGACGGGCGCTTCGGTGGTGGCGGGCTATGCGTTGTTGGGCGCGTGCTGGCTGAACATGAAGCTGGACGGTGAGATCCAGCAGCGTGTGCGCGAGCTGGCGCGGGTCTTTGGCGTGCTGACCGTCGTGGGCATCGTCGCGGTATCGCTGGCGACGCCGTTTCTGGACGCGGGCTATTTCGACCATTGGTTCGGCTGGCCGAACATCCTGTGGGTCGCGCCGGTGCCGGTGGCGGTCGGGGTGCTGATCGTGATGCTTGCCTGGACGCTGACCCATGACGGCCGCGACTGGCTGCCGTTCCTGCTGGCGCTGGGGATGTTCCTGCTGTGTTTCGTGGGGCTGGGCATCTCGATGTGGCCCTACGTGATCCCGACCTCGGTCACGCTCGCCCAGGCGGCGGCGCCCTATGAAAGCCAGCTGTTCATGATCGTGGGCGCGGCGGTGCTGGTGCCGGTGATCCTGGCCTATACCGGCTACGCCTATTGGGTCTTCCGCGGCAAGATGGACCCGGACGAGGGATATCACTGATGCTGCGCAAGGTTGTGTGGTTCGTCGCGATCTGGGTGCTGAGCGTCTCTGCGCTGGGGATCGTGGCCTACGGGATCCGGGCGATGATCCTGTGATCCGGGGTCGGGCAGGGGGGACGCTGTCCCCCCTCTTGGCGACGCCAATTCACCCCCCTGGGATACCCCAGGCGATGAAGATCATTCGGCCGGCGTTGCGGCCTCGACCGGGGTGGCGGGATCGGCGCAGGTGCCGACGAGCTGCTCGTATTGTGTGGTGACCCAGCCAAGCGCGGCCTCGGGATCCTGCTGTTCCAGCCGGGCGGCGAAATCGTCGAAGACGGCGGCGGCGCGGCTGTTGTTGACCATCGGGATGTCCTGGGCGGCCAGCACGGTCTGGTAGAGGAAGAAGGCCACGGCAACCAGCAGGATCCCGCGGGCGACGCCGAAGAGAAAGCCCAGCGCCTGGTCCAGCCCGCCAAGCGCGGTGCGCTGGATCAGCGAGGAAAAGAGCGGGGTGAACAGCGACACCACCAGCAGCGAGACCGCGAAGACGGCAGCGAAAGCGGCGATGATGCTGAGTTCGCAACTGTCGCCGATGAATTCGCCCACCACCGGGATCGAGCGGATCAGCGGCTGAAGCTGATCCGCGAACAGGAAGGCCAGCACGGTGGCGCCGATCCAGCCCGCGATCGCCATGAGCTCGCGCACCACGCCGCGCGAATAGGCCAGAAGGGCCGAAAGCACGATGACCGCAGCTACGACTGCGTCGACGATCGTGAAGCTTTCCATGGATGTCCCTCGTCTTGTGTTACTGGGCCCGACGCGGGCCGAAAACCTGCTCGACAAAGCCCGGAAGGTCGCCCATCTGGCGCACCGTCAGCCCGGCGTCGCCGCCCTGTTTCCGTGCCTTGGGCAGGATGGCCTGCGTAAAACCAAGTTTTTGCGCTTCCTTCAACCGATTTTCGGTCTGGGCGACCGGGCGGAGGGCGCCCGAGAGGGAAATCTCGCCGAAGAGCACCGATTGTTCCGGAAGGGCCGCATCCTCGCGGGCCGACAGCAGCGCCGCTGCGACGGCGAGATCGGCGCCGGGATCCGAGATCCGTAGCCCGCCGGCCACGTTGAGATAGACGTCGAGCCCCGCGAAGGCCACGCCGCAGCGGGATTCGAGCACCGCGAGGATCATCGCCAGCCGACCGCCGTCCCATCCCAGCACGCTGCGCCGGGGCTGGGACGTGGGCGAGGGGGCGACCAGGGCCTGGAACTCGCACAAGAGCGGCCGCGAGCCCTCGATCCCGGCGAAGACCGCCGAGCCGGGCGTGGCCTTGCCGCGTTCAGACAGGAACAGGGCCGAAGGGTTCCTGACCTCGACTAGGCCCCGGCCCGTCATCTCGAAAACGCCGATCTCGTCGGCGGGGCCGAAGCGGTTCTTGTGGGCGCGCAGCAGCCGGTACTGGTGGCCGCGCTCGCCCTCGAAATAGAGGACCGTATCGACCATGTGCTCGATCACGCGGGGGCCGGCGATCTGGCCTTCCTTGGTGACATGGCCGACCATGATGACGGCGATCCCGCGCCGCTTGGCGAAGGTGGTCAACTCATGGGCGGCGTTGCGGACCTGGCTGACCGAGCCGGGGGCGCTGTCGACCGTGTCCAGCCACATGGTCTGGATCGAATCGATGATGGCGAGGTCCGGTGTCTCGGTCTCGAGCGTGGTGAGGATGTCGCGCAGGTTGGTGGCGGCGGCCAGCTGGACCGGGCTTTCGGTGAGGCCCAGGCGCTCTGCCCGCATCTGGATCTGGTTGGCCGATTCCTCGCCCGAGACATAGAGCACCTTGAGCCCGCCGCGGGCGAACCGCGCGGCCGCCTGCAGCAGCAGCGTGGATTTGCCGATGCCGGGATCGCCGCCCACCAGCAGGGCCGAGGCCGAGACCAGCCCTCCGCCGAGCACCCGGTCCAGTTCGGCGACGCCGGAGGTGGTGCGGGGCGGGGCGGCTTCGCGCGTGGCCAGATCGGTCAGCACCAGCGGCGTGCCGCGGCGCTGGCCGATCGCCTTGGCGCCAGGGCCTTCGGTCAGCGGCTTGACCTCTTCGATCGTGTTCCAGGCGCCACAGGTCTCGCATCGGCCGGACCATTTGGGGGTGTCGGTGCCGCAGGCGGTGCAGGTGAAGGCGAGGGGTTTGGCCATGGCCGCGGTGATGGCCCGAAACGCGGCGGGGCGCAACGGGGCAGCGCGGGGCAGGGGGCGCTGCCCCCTCCTGGCCCGGGGGGCCAGTTCACCCCCGGGATATGGGAGGCAATGAAGGGGCAGGTCCTCGCCAATCCCTGCCGGCCGCGATAAGGGGGCGGCATGGAAATGGAGATATTTCTGGCCGCCCCGCCGGGGTTGGAGGCGCTGCTGGCCGCGGAAGCCGGGGAGAAGGGCTTTGCCCGGCCCGTGGCGGTGCCGGGCGGGGTCACGGTGCAGGGGGGCTGGCCCGAGGTCTGGCGCACGAACCGGGAGTTGCGAGGCGCCGGCCGGGTGCTGGCCCGCATCGGGGGATTCCGGGCGTTCCACCTGGCCCAGCTGGACAAGCGGGCGCGCAAGTTCGCCTGGGGCGACGTGCTGCGCCCGGATGTTCCGGTCCGGGTCGAGGCGAGCTGTCGCGGCTCCAGGATCTATCACGCCGGCGCCGCGGCTCAGCGGATCGAGCGGGCCATCGCCGAAGAGCTGGGCGCCCCGGTGGCGGCCGAGGCCGCCCTGCGCGTGCTGGCCCGGATCGACGACAACCTGGTGACATTGAGCGTCGACACCAGCGGCGACCTGCTGCACCGCCGCGGCCACAAGAGCTTTGTCGGCAAGGCGCCCATGCGCGAGACGCTGGCGGCCCTGTTCCTGCGGGCCTGCGGCTATGACGGGACCGAGCCGGTGCTGGACCCGATGTGCGGATCGGGCACCTTCGTGCTGGAGGCGGCGGAGATCGCCGCGACCGGCCTGGCGCCAGGCCGGTCGCGGCATTTTGCCTATGAGAGCCTGGCCAGTTTCGACGCGACGGCTTTGCCCGCCCTGGGCGGCGGCATGGCCCCGGAACACCTCTGTTTCGGGCACGACCGGGACAGTGGTGCCATTGCCGGGGCCACCGCCAATGCCGCCCGCGCCGGGGTCGGCGAATTTACCCGGTTCACGCAGGGGGCGATCTCGGACCTGCCCCGCCCCGAGGGCCCCCCGGGCCTGGTGATCGTCAACCCGCCCTACGGCACCCGGATCGGCCAGAAGAAGCTGCTCTACGGGCTTTACGGCGCCCTCGGCGAGGTCCTGCGCAGCCGCTTTTCAGGCTGGCGCGTGGGGATCGTCACGACCGAGGGCGGGCTGGCCAAGGCAACGGGGCTGAGCTTTTCCGACATCGGCCCGCCGGTGCCCCATGGCTCGCTGAAGATCCGGCTTTACAGGACGGAGGCGCTGTCATGACCGCGCGGGACCGGCCCGGCGCCGCGATTGCCGTCATGTGCACCGGCGCCCTCCTGCTGGTGCTGAGCGACACGGCCTCGAAATGGCTGGTGGTGCGCTATCACCCGATGCAGATCCTGTTCGTGCGCAGCCTTGTCGCGATGATCGTGCTGGGCGGGATCATCCTGATCCGGTCCGGACCGGTCGGCCTGCGTTCGGCCCGGCCGGGCGTGCATGTGCTGCGCGGGCTCTGCGCCATCGGCGCGACGTGGGCCTTCATCCTCAGCCTGCGCTTTCTGGCGCTCGACGCCGCGACCGCGCTGATCTTCGCGGCGCCTCTGTTCATCGCGGCCCTGTCCTGGCCGGTGCTGCGGGAGGTGGTGAGCCGCGATCGCTGGATCGCCGTGGCGGTCGGCTTTGTCGGCGTGATGGTCATTGTCCGTCCCGGCGCGGCCAGTTTCGAGCCGGCGTTGCTGCTGCCGATCGTCGCTGCCGCACTCTATGCGCTGATGATGCTGAGTGCCCGCCGCATCGACCCCCGCGACGGCTACCTGACCATGACGTTCTACATGGCGCTGGTGCCTGCGGTGATCTGCAGCGCGACGCTGTTGATGAGCTGGCCGAAGCGGGAGCCGCTGGATCTCTGGCTGCTGGCGGCGGTGGCGCTGTGCGGCACCCTGGGGATCAGCCTGCTGAGCCAGGCGTTCCGCATGGCGCCCGCCGCGATCGTGGCCCCGTTCGACTATACCGCCCTGCTGTGGGCGAGCGTGATGGGCTGGATCGTCTGGGGCACCGTGCCGTCGGTCTGGATCTATCCCGGCGCGGCGGTGATCGTGGGCAGCGGTCTGTACCTGATCATGACAGAGCGGCGGGCGGCGCGGGCCGCGGCCCGCGCGGAGCTGCACTGAGCTGGGCCGGATGGGCGCGGAGCGCCCGTCCGGTGGGCCCGGGCGTCAGGTGCCGTAGGCGCGGGCCTCTTCCATGACCTCGGCGGCGGCATCCAGCAGGGCTACGGCGACGAGATCGCATTCTGCCGGCGTCAGACGTGCGGGCAGGCGCACGTCGCAGGCCTTCATCAGCATGGACCGCGTCTGCGGCAGGTCCCACGACCGGCCGAGGAACTGCCAGTTCCAGAACGCGCGGGCGTTGTCCGTGGACAAGCCGAAGACCTGCACCTTGATCCCCCGGGCGGCGGCGGCTTCGGCGAAGGCCAGCGTGTCGGCGTCGGTCATGCCGACCACGTTGAACTGGATCGAATCCGGTGCGCGCTCTTCCGGGGCGAGGCTCTCGGGGACCTCGAGCCAGGGCGAGCCGTTCAGGATCGCGGCCACATGGTCGTGGTTGCGGCGCCCGTCGCGCACGCGGCGGCCGACTTCGCCCAGTTGCGGGCGCACGATGGCGGCGGCGAGGTTCGACAGGCGCAGATTGTAGAGCGGCAGGGTGTTCTGGACCTTGGCGAAGGCCGCGTGCAGGACCGGATGCTTCTTCCAGTTGTGCTCGTATGCGCCGGACATGATGACCGCAGCCGCGATGATGTCGGGGTCGTCCGTCACCATGATCCCGCCTTCGCCGGAATTCAGCAGCTTGTAGCTCTGGAACGAGAAGCAGCCGATCTTGCCGATGGTGCCGATGTTGCGCCCGTGCCAGGTGGTGCCCAGGGAATGGGCCGCGTCCTCGATCACCGGCAGCCCGGCGGCATTGGCCATCGCCATGATCGCATCCATGTCGGAGGTATGCCCGCGCATGTGGCTGATGATGATCGCCCCGGCGCCCGGCAGCTTGGCGGCGAAATCGTCGAGGTCGATGCGGTAATTGTCACGGCATTCCACCAGCACCGGCACACAATCGGCATGCACGACGGCCGAGGGGACCGCCGCGAAGGTGAAGGCCGGGATCAGCACTTTCGTGTCGCGTGGCAGCCGCAGCGCCTTCAGCGACAGGAACAGGGCGGCCGAGCAGGATGACACGGCAAGGGCGTATTTCGATCCGAGGAACTCCGCGAATTCCTGCTCCAGCAGGGCGACCGGCGCGTTTTCGGCGGCGGTGTAGCGAAACAGGTCGCCGGTTGCGAGCAGACGCTCGACCTCGGCGCGGGCGGCCTCGGGGATCGGTTCGGCGTCATAGACGTTCGGCGTAAGGGCCATCTTTTCGACTTTCCTGAAGCTTTCTTTAGGACATCCCTAACATCGAGGGCGGCCCAGATCCATAACAAACGACTTTCGCGGCTGATTGTGGCGACATTCGGGACGGCTCTGCGGCAGCTTCAGGGATTGTTGCCGGGACGCTTGCCAATGGCGAGGCTTTGCAGCTCTCGCAACAGCTTGCGGGTCATCGCCGCCTCGTAGTCGCCGAAGCCGAGCGCGGCCTCGACGAAGGCATTCGGGCCGCGGATCACGTAGGCATCGTAATAGGCCACGAGCTCTCCGATCTCGACCAGCCTGCGGGCGGCGGCTACTTCCGGCTCGGCCCCGACGACCAGGCCGTTGACGGTGACCCCCGGCATCTCGGCCATGTCCTGGGGGCGGGGGCCGGTGTTCGACTTGCCGTCGCCAGAAAGGTCAAGCGTCCGCTGCCAGCAATCGGCCTGCTGGTTGAGCAATTGCCCGCCCAGGGCCATGGCGGCGCCAATGGCGGTCGTGGGCTCCGCCCGCACCCGCTGAATGCCGCGCAGCCGGGCGACGACGGCGTCGAGCGTGCCGGGGCCGTCGATCTCCACCCAGTCCTGCAGCATCCGGTGGTCCTGCGGGCCGGACCATTCGTAGACCGCGATGCGCACCGCGCCCGGCCCCTCCAGCAACGCGCCGCGCACCGGCTCCGAGTTCAACGCCGCGGCGAGCCCGTCGAGCTGCAGGCGGTATTCCACCCCGTCCACCGACCCCGAGACATCGAGCCCCATGGCCAGCGCCTGCCGACAGGCCGCGGTCGCGGCGGCCGGCAGCGCCAGCGCCAGCGCCAGGGCCGCGCAGAAGGCCAGACCGCGCATCATCGCATCATCCCGAGAAGTTGCGACGACACTTCCCGCTCCAGCTTGCGGCGCATGGCGCGGTGGTAATCCTCGAACCCGTCGGCGACCTCGAGGAAGGCCAGCGGGCCGCGCAGCACCTCGGCCGCGTAATAGGCCCGGACAGAGACCTCGTCCGCGCTGCCGTCGTCGATCACCAACCCGTTGACGGTCACCTGGGCGAACGGAAACGCGGCATAGGCGCTTTCGGGGGCGAAGCCCTCGTTGTTGATGCCGTCGCCGGCCAGGTCGATGGTCTGGAACAGGCAGGGGGGCGCCTCGCGCAGCAGGCCGGCGCCGTAGCCCAAGGCATAGCCCATCGCGGTCGGGTATTGATCGGTGCTGCGCTCGGACCCGGCGATCTGGTTGGCCACCCGGGCCAGGTCGCCGGGGTGCCGCACCAGCACCCAATCGACCAGAAGCTTCTGGTTCCAGCGCCCGGACCATTCATAGACGGCGAGCGCCACCGGCAGGTTTCCACGCAGGAACGCCGCCTGAACCTCGGGCGCGACGAGTGCCGCGGCCAGACCCTCGCGCTGAAGCCTGTCCTCATCCGCGTCCACCGAGGAGGAGACGTCCATCGCGATGGCCAGCGCCAGCCGGCAGTCCAGCGCGACCGCCGGCCCGGCCGAGGCGGCGCAAAGCGCCAGGGCCAGCGCCGGGGCCTTCACCCCGACGCCCTTTTGCCGACCGGATCTACCAATGTCCGGTGTTTTCCATGCTGGCCCAGGGCTCTGCCGAGGGCAGGCTGTCGCCGGCCTGGAGCAACTCGACCGAGACATTGTCGGGCGACCGCACGAAGGCCATGTGACCGTCGCGGGGCGGGCGGTTGATGGTCACGCCGTTCGCCTGAAGATGGGCGCACATCTCGTAGATGTCGTCGACCCGGTAGGCGAGATGGCCGAAGTGGCGGCTGTCCGAGGGCAGGCTCTCGTCCCCGTCCCAGTTGTAGGTCAGCTCCAGCGGAGTCTCGTCCTGACCGGGGGGCGCCATGAAGACGTTGGTGAAGCGTCCGCCTTCGCTGTCATGGCGGTGGGTCTCCTTCAGGCCCAGCAGCTCGTAGAAGGCGATCGACGTTTCGAGGTCCTTTACCCGGACCATGGTGTGCAGATAGCGCAGGGGCATTGGTGCTCTCTTTCTCCATCGAAGTTCCGAGGGAGAGCCTAGCACGCTGTGGGGCAGGGGCCAGTGATCTTGCGATCAGGTCCTGAACCTGTCCGGGCCGCTTCGTCCGATTTGGTCCGGTCCGACCCAGCCCGGTCCGACCCAGCCCAGCCCGGCCCAGCCCAGCCCGCGGGCGGCCAGCGCCGCCGCGCGGGTCGGGGGGCCTAGAACGCCGAGCGCAGGGTGATGCCCGTGCCCGTGGTCTCGGTCTCGAAGCGGGTCACGTTGCTGTCGGTGATGACCCGTTCGGCGGTGAAGACCGGGCTGAAGCCGTAGAATTCCACCGCAGGCACCGGCACCGACAGCCGCAGCGTACGCCGTGTGTCGGTGCGGGTGTCGAAGAGATAGGCGGTTTCTTCGTAGTCGCGCTCTTCGACCTTGTAGAAGATGCTCGCCCCGATCCGTGAAAAGCTCCAGCCGATACCGGCCGCGCGGGATTGATAGGCGCGGTCGAGCCCGTCCGACGTGACCTTGCGCGCCTCCACCAGCAGGGTCAGGGCGCCCACCTCGCCGAAGGCATGGGTCCAGCGGGCCTCCAGCCCGGCCGACTCGCTGTCGGCGACCTCGACATTGTCCAGCCGCTCCAGCGTCAGGCCGAAGTCGAGCCGGTCGCTGGGCCCGAGGGTCACGCCCCTGTCCACCGACAGCCGGGTGAAATCCGACCAGGGATCGCCACCATACCAGAATCGCCCGTGCGCAATGGCGAAACGCCATGGATCGCGCCCGCCCTCGGGCAGCCAGATGTGGCCCAGCCCGAACGAGAGCTGCGTCTCGGCATAGTCCGAACCCTCGGCGTCGGGTTGCTGATCCAGCGCCTCCGACGACAGCCGGTAGGTGCGGGCGAAGCCCTCGACCTCGGCATAGGTCACACTGCGGGCGCCCTCGCGGATCCGATAGCGCAGCTTGCCGCCGGCGGTGATCTCGGTGCCCGAGAGGGGCTTGCTGTCGCCAGAGAGGGCGAAGACGAAGGGCAGGCCGGGCAGCACGATTGTGTCGTTGGTGGTGCCGTTGTTGATGTTGTCCGTGGGCGAGACGCTGAAATCGAGCCGGAAGCTCAGCGGGTTCTGGCGGCGGACGAACTGGTAATCCTCCGCGACGGAGCGCGAGGTGGCCTCGTTGGGCGCATGCTGGCGCGCCCGGCGCAGCCAGAATTGCGCCCGGGTATAGGCCCCCTGCTGGGACAGGGCGAGCGCCGCGAGCCGGGCGGAGGCGAACCGCGCCGGTTCCACCTCGGCAGCGGCCCAGGCCCGTTGCGCGGCCCGCTGGCCGGAGGTGAAATCGCCCATGGCGATCGCCGCCTCTGCCCGCAGGATCAGGGCCGGCACATCCTCGGGATCGCGCTGCAACAGGGCATCGGCCAGGACGCTCGCCCCGACCGCGTCGCCCGCGTCGAGGGTTTCGGCGGCCAGCGTCATCATGGCTTCGGGCGACAGCCGGGTCTGGCCCTGGGCCAGCGCCGCGCCCGACGCCACGGTCAGAGCCATCAGCGACGCCGCCGTCCACCCCGCCAAACGTCCCATGGCCATCAATGCGCCCTTTCCGGCCTGCCTGGTCCGGTCCGACCTTGTCATCTGTAGACGATAAAGCCGCCGGTTTCCTGTGCCGACACGTCAAAGCGCGGGTCGGTCGATTCCATGACGATCACGCCGACGATCTCTCCGCCATCGGCCGGATCGGTCAGATCGCCCGAGACCACCGCGTAGTAGGTTCCGGTCTCGTATTCCTGCGCCTCGCCGTCGATCACCGCCGTGCTGGCGACCTGGCCCACGATCTCGCCGTTGTCGTCGATGCCGCCGCCCGCGCCCTCGGTCACCACGAAGGTCACGTTGGGAAGCTGCAGCTGGCCGTCGCCGGTGCCGGTGGTGATCGAATTGCCGGCCGCGGTGAAGGCCTCGCGGTTGATGATCCGGCCCTTCACCCCGTCGTTGGAGTTGAAGTCGTCGAAATCGACGTCGATGATCATATCGCCGCGGGTGAATTCCAGCCCGCCACGATCCTGAAACACGCGGATCCCGCCGTAGCCGCCGCTGAAGGTCGCCTGGCCGGTGTCGGGCAGCACCACGCCGCCCTCGCGCTCATAGACGAACCCGCCGAAGCCGTAGTCGACGTAGCCGCCCGTGCGCACGATCGCGAAAGAGCTGCGCGGCACCCGGGTCCCGCTCGAATCCTCGGTGGTGTTGGTCGAGACGCCCAGGATCGCGCGGTAGGGGATGATCTGCCCGACCCGGTTGCCGGTCAGGGAATCGCTGACCGCCACCTCGGCGTCATAGACGGCATAGCCGCCCATCTGGCTGACGGCGGTCCCGCGCTGATAGATGTTCTCGCCGTCGAAGGCGAGGTTGTCGACCGAGAAGGTGTCGTCGAGCGCGTTGTAGGACACCGGAGAGGTGATCCGCCCGCCGCCGTTCGCATCCACGGTCTCGTAGCGCACGATGCCCTCGTCCACCTGCGGCTCCGGCGTGCCGGGCGGCAATGAGGCCGCGTCGACGCCGCCGGTCTCGTCGATCACCGGATCGGGCTCGGTCGTGTCCCCGTCGGTGGTGGTCGTCGTGGTGTCTTCGGTGGTGGTCTCGTCTTCCTGGAAAAACGGCTGCCCGTCATCACACGCGGACACCACAGCCAGCGCCGAGGCGGCTATCAAAATTCGGTACATGGGACCTGCTCTCGCTCAATGACCCGGATCTTCGCCCGGCGTTGCGCATGATCTTCCCCGGCGCGGGGCCCGCCTGTCAACGACATTGCGATGGGAACGGACCCCATGTTCCCGAATTGCAACGGCTTTTCCGCCCTTCCCCCGGACGCAACGCCAGATATAGTGGGCGCATCCCCCACCACCCCAAGGAGAGCGCCATGCCCCTGACCCCCGATCAGCAAGCCGAGATCGACGCCGCGCGGTCCACACCGCGCCAGACGCTCCGCGCCGTATCCGAGGGGATGGAGGCGAGACTTTACCATGCGCATCCCGTTCTGGATCACGGCTTCGTCCGGGTGATCGACTACATGGGCGACGACGCCGCCATCTGCCAGGCCGCCCGCGTCAGCTACGGCCGCGGCACCAAGGCGGTGTCGAACGACGAGGGGCTGATCCGCTATCTGATGCGGCACTGGCACTCGACCCCGTTCGAGATGTGCGAGGTTAAGCTGCACGTGAAACTGCCAGTCTTCGTCGCGCGGCAGTGGATCCGGCACCGCACCGCCAACGTGAACGAATACTCCGCCCGTTACTCGATCCTCGACCGAGAATTCTACATCCCCGAGCCCGACGCCCTGAACGCCCAGTCGGTGGTCAACAACCAGGGCCGGGGAGAGGCGCTGTCGGGCGAAGAGGCCGCCCGCGTCCTCGACTGGCTCAAGGCCGACGCGGGCCGGGCCTACGACCATTACGAGGCGATGATCTCTCAGGAGGGCCAGCAGGGCCTGGCGCGGGAATTGGCGCGGATGAACCTGCCTGCCAACATCTACACCCAATGGTATTGGAAGGTCGATCTGCACAACCTCTTCCATTTCCTGCGCCTGCGTGCGGACGCCCACGCCCAATACGAGATCCGCGTCTATGCCGAGGCCATCTGCGAGATGGTCCGCGACTGGGTCCCCGCCGCCTACGGCGCCTTCGAGGATTACCGCCTGGGCGGGGCGGTGCTGTCGGCCAAGGGCCTGGCCTGCGTCAAGCGCATGATCGCGGGCGAGGAGGTGACGCAGGAGACGTCGGGGATGAGCAAGGGGGAATGGCGGGAGTTTATGGGGGTGGTTGGATGATGCCGTCTTTTCGATGGGATGAGCCAATTCCGGACGAGATCGCCTGTGTCTATTTCATAGACACGACTTACGATGGAGGCGATCCGAGCAACGAAAAGGCCTTGCTATATGACAGAATTCTTTCTGAGATCGGGTTGCCGCTTGAAGAGGACACAATCGCGCCGGATGCCGATCTTCCGACATGGCTTGCAGAAATCAATCTCGCAACGGTTGGTATTCCAGCCGCGTTGGTGTCGCTATTCTTTTTGGGAGAGAGAATCGAAAAAAATCTTGACGCGTGGATCCGGCTCGGTCGACGACTCAAGGGGCTAATGAAGTGGAATCTTTTCTTGAGTCGATCCGCAGGCTTGGCCGTCGCAATTGACTCGATCGCTACGGAATACTTCGATGGTGAAATTGACGATGTTTTGCTTGTTTCCTATAAGCGGGCTGACCGCCGTTTTGAAAACTTTCGAGATGCGCGCGAGGAGGGGCCGCTTCCGCGTGAGTATCTGGGAATATCTATTCATGTATATGAGCTGCGCTGTGGGGGGCGAAACTTTCGGGTGACTATTGATGCAAATAATGTGCTTGTTGACGAATATTAGCAAGCCGTAGGGTGCGCATTCATGCGCACCATTCCACCCCACAACCCATCCCGACCCCAATCCATTCCACCCCATGCCTCCGCCTCCGGTGCGCATGAATGCGCACCCTACGGTGCCTTGCGGTTGGGGTGGGTTGGCTCGGGGACGGTGACGCGTCGGATGATGGGCGTGGCGTGATCCATTCCCGGTGCGCATGAATGGTGCGCATGAATGCGCACCCTACGGGACGGCGGTGTCTCGGAGGTACGAGGAATGGGGCCACTCCTCGGGGGCGGTCACAAACCCATGCTTGACCGGGTTCATCCAGCAATATCGCATATGGGCTGCAAGATCGGCCTCATCGCGCAGGTGATGTTCCCAGAACCGGCGCTGCCAGATTCCGCGCTCGCGGCGCCGCAGGTGGCTCGGGCGTCGCGGTCCCGCGTCCACGGAGAGCGAAAAGCGGGCCTTGATGACCGACCACCGCACCGAATAGGCGCTGTCCCCCGCAGGAAGCTGCCAGATGCAATGCATGTGGTCGGGCAACACGACCCAGGCAAGGATATCGAACAGCCGCTCGGCCCTGGTCCGCCGCACGGTGTCGCGAAGTTTGTCGACTTCTGTCACCAACAGGTCCGACGATCGGTCGGCCAGGGCGACCGTAAAGAAGATGGGCGCGCCACCGATGCGCGGACGGATGTAGCGGGACATGCGTTACGTTGGCCGACCAACGGTTAACGCTTCGTGTAGGGTGCGCATTCATGCGCACCGCTCCACCACAAGACCCCATCCCAACCCGTAATACCCATCGCCGCCGGCCACGGTGCCTTGCCGTCGGGGTGAGTTGCTCCGGGGACGGTACCGTGTCGAATGATGGACGCGGCGTGATCCACTCCCGGTGCCCATGAATGGTGCGCATGAATGCGCACCCTGCGGGATGGCGGTGTTCCGGTGGTAGGACGAAAATGGCCGGGCAATGCACGTTCTAGGGGATTGCGGACCGACTCTGACCCCCGCGCGGGATCAAGCCCGAAGGGCGCCGCGCGGGCGCCGGCCCGCCCCGTCGCACCTTCGGTGCGCCACCAGGGTTGGCTCGCCTCCGGCGAGACGGGCGGCGCGTCTTCACCGCCACCCCTCTTCACCGCCACCCGACCGCCTGACCCTCTGACCGGGAGGGCAAGTTAGAGCAAGCTCAACAGCCATGGGGCGCACACCATCCTGCCATCTGCTTGACCCAGATCAACGCACAACACTCTTGCGCCTGTCACACTCCTTTCAGGCCGCCCGCACTTTGCGCCCGGCACAAGTGTCAGACAGGAAGGCTTCGATCATGCGCACCTTTGTCACGTCCGTCCTCAAGAAATCCTCCGTCGCGGCCATCGTGCTGATGTCCGCGCTCGGCGCGGCCGCGCCGGCGCAGGCTGGGGATTGCACCGGCTATGTCGTGGGCGTCCGCCCGCTGAACCAGTACGACCACACTGCCGGGCGCGGTTTTCTGTCCGTGCGGACCGGCCCGGGCGGCAGCTATCAGCAGATCGGAGAGCTCTATCTCGGCGATGAATTCGCCGTCTGGGACAGGCGCGGCAACTGGTATCTGGTCCAGTGCATGGCCGGCAGGTGCACCCAGCCGTACTGGGGTCAGCCCTCGCCCAACGGCTGGGCCTATGGCAATTACCTGAGCATGGGCGGCGTCTGCCCCTGATCCGGGCCGTGCCGCCTGATCTTGGAGCAAGCCTCACACGGGCTGCGACAATTGGGCCACCCTCTCGGGCCGCAAGCCGAAGCTCAAGGCGGCTGCACCTGCGATGCGCGGCTGGCCGACGCCGCCGACTGGGTAAGGGTGGCCGCCACGCGCGGAGATTTCCCCCCGACGCGCCTCTCGTCGGCCGCTGAGCGCCGTCCCGCTGTCATTTGGAGTGGACAGGGCGGCGCCGTGGGCGCCCCGGTCGTCGCGATCAGGATGTCTTGGCCGGAGGCCGGCAGGGCCCCCGCCCGGGGTGGTCAGCCGGCGCGCAGGTTGCCGGCCATCTGGCGCCCGTCGCGGCCCTCGATCAGGTCGAACTCGACTTTCTGGTCATCCGCGAGGCCGGTCATGCCGGCCTGTTCCACCGCCGAGATATGGACGAACACGTCCTTGCCGCCGCCATCGGGTGCGATGAACCCGTAGCCCTTCGTGGTGTTGAACCACTTCACTGTTCCCGTTGCCATGACAGCACTCCCTTTACTCTTGCCTCCGAACGGAGGACGGGGCAGGTCTTCACGGTGCCGCACGTCAGGCGGTCGTCCGTCAGCCTTGGGTAACAAAATTAGGCGCCCGATGCGAAAGGCAAATGACAGATACGCGAAGGCCCCGGCCCATCCCGCCGCTGCCCAAAATTGGAGCGTCCATGCACGTTTTTGCTCTCAAGCAATGCGATACCTGCCGAAAAGCCCTCTCCGCGCTGCGGGCCGCGGGGCATGACCCCGTGGTCACCGATGTCCGCGCCGACGGCATTCCGCCCGACACCCTGGCCGAGATCCACCGCATTTTCGGGGATGCGCTGGTCAACCGCCGCTCCACCACCTGGCGGGGCCTGTCGGAGGCCGAGCGCGAAGCGCCCGCGCTCGACCTGCTGGTCCGGCACCCGACCCTGATGAAACGCCCGGTGATCCATGACGGACAGGGCTGGCACCTGGGCTGGGGACCGGAGGTCCGGAAATCGGTGCTTGGATAATCGCGCCCTCGTCCATATCTGACGCGTCAAAGGAGACGTCCCATGCGCAACGCTGCCCTGACCCTCGGCCTCATCGCGGGCCTGATCGGCATCTTTGTCGGCCTGATCGGCTTCGGCTATGCCGAGGTCACCGAACGCCGGGCCGAGCTTGGCGAGGTCTTCGGTGTGCTCGACAACCCCGGTCTCGTGCGGACCGCGAGCTTTTTCGCGCCGCTTCTGGCGATTGCCGGAGGGGCCATGGCCAAGGCGCGGGCGCTGGTCGGCGGCATCCTGATGCTTGTGTCGGCGGGGATGTTCTACGCGGCCTTCGGCTTCAACGTGGGCACGATGTTTCCGATCGGGTTTGCCGCGCTGGGTGGCCTGCTGGCCATCGCGGCCGGCAAACCCGACGAGCCTAAGGCGCATTTCTGAAGAGCAGCCGGTCGCACGAGAGCGGCCCGCCGCCGCGCAGGACCAGCACCGTCAGCAGGAACACCCACAGCGCCCGCTGGTCCAGGATCAGCGCCCCGGAGGCGCGGTCGAACCAGCGGCCTATATCCTCGGGCGCGGCCCCCAGCCCGTAGATGTCCGTAAGAGATTGCAGCACGATGAAGCCGATCATGCCCAGCGCCGAGAGTCGCGTCAGCAGCCCCAGCACGACCATGGCGGGCAGCAGGAACTCCGCCCAGGTGCCGGCCAGCACGACCAGGTTCTGGAATGAGGAGAGCTGGCTCGCGTCATAGCCCGCAGCCTCCATAGCGCGGGGCCAGATCTGGGCATAGGCGCCGACACCGGGGCGCAAGAGGCCGAGGCTGCCGTCGCCGATCTTGGTCAGGCCCGAGGCCCAGTAATACCGGAGCAGCACCGCGGCGAAGAGCAACCGCGCGAGCGTTGCCAGCACGGCGGGTGCGGACTGGCCAAGTTTGTCGGCGATCCGGCGCAGCGGGGCGGGAAGCGTGATCATGAGGATATGTCCGTTATGGCCTGGCGCGACAGCAACAGGCCGAGTGTGGCGCCGACATCGGCGCCGGTCTCGGCCGCCTCGCCAAGGCTGGCGCCGGCCATCAGCGCCGCCACGAAACCGGCCGCGGCGGGGGAGAGCGTGTCGACACAGGGGTCGAGCTTCGGGCGGGTGATCAGCGCGGTCTGCGCTCCGGGACCTGACGGGGGCGCTCCGGCGGCAGTATTTGCCAGCCAGATGTCGTGCACCGGAAAGGTCGAGGCAACGAGCCGCACCGCCGGGGCAAAGCCCATCCTGACTGCGCCCAGCGCCTCGGCCGGGACCTGCGCGAGCGCGTCGGGCGCGAGGGGCCGTGCGTCTTCGGCGTGGTAGGCCGTGCGCAGGCCAAGCTCCAGCCGCGCCACATCGGCCAGGTAGGGCAGGTGCGCCACGGGCGGGAAGCCGGCCAGAAAGTCCGGCATCTCGGCCCCGTAGTGCATCATCAGCGGCGAGGCTGGCGGATGCCGTCGCAGGAAAACGCCCTCCATCGCCTTGAAGAAATCCGGGCCGACCAGCTTGCGAACCACCGGGAACCCGGCTTCCAGCGCCTCTGTCAGGCTGACGGCGACATTGTTGCGGTAGACGTTGAACCGCTTGCCCGCGGCGGCGCCCGTGGGGCCGACCAGACCGTCGGGGACAGGGGCGTCAGGGCGCAGCAGCGCTTCGGCGAATGCGGTCTGGCTCATGCCGTCACCGCGTTCAGGGCGCGTGCGGCGCGGGCGGCCTCCTGGCGCAGAACGGGCCAGTCGGGCACGTCGGTATCCCATTCGATCAGCACGGGCCTGGGCCCGGTGCGGGCAAGGGTGATGTCGAGCAGCGCCCAGACCGGGTCGGCGACGGCGCGTCCGTGGCTGTCGATCAGCAGGGGAGCGCCGTGATCATCCTCGTCCTCATCATGGCCGCCCAGGTGGATCTCGGCCACATGCTCGACGGGGAAGGCCGCGATGTAGTCCTGCGGCCGGGTGGCGAGGTTTGTGGCCGAGATGAAGACGTTGTTCACGTCGAGCAGCAGGCCGCAGCCGGTCCGGGCCACGACGTCTGCCAGGAAATCGGTTTCGGAATGGGTGCTTTCGGTGAAGGCAAGGTAGCTGGAGGGGTTCTCCAGCAGCATCCGGCGGCCGAGGTGGTCCTGCACCTCGTTCACGTGGTCGCACACACGGGCGATTGTCGCGGCCGTGTAGGGCAGGGGCAGCAGATCGTTCAGAAAGCCCAGGTTGTGGGTCGACCAGGCGAGATGTTCGGAAAAGCTCGCCGGGTTGATGCGGTCGCAGAGCCGGCGCAGCAGGGCGAGGTGGGAGCGGTCCAGCGGCCCCTCGCTGCCGATGGACAGGCCGACGCCGTGGACCGAAATGGGAAAGCGGTCCGCGAGGGCGTCCAGTTGCGCAAGCGGGCGGCCGCCGTCGCCCATGTAGTTCTCGGCATGTATTTCCAGCCAGCCGACGGGGCCGGGATCAACCCGTAGATCTGCGAAGTGTTGCGCCTTGTAGCCGACGCCGGGGCGGTCGGGGAGGCTTTGGTGGCGTGCGTCGAACATCCGGCTCCTCCGGCGGGGGTGGGGGGTAGGATGGGTTGATAACCCATCCTACGAGAGGGCTCAGGTGGTGGGGAGGTCGCGCTCGAGTGCCTCGAGCGAGCCCATGCGGGCCTCCATGCCGTCCATGGCTTCGGTAACGGTCATGTCCTCGCAGGTGCCGGCTGGCACGAGGGTCCAGGCGTTGCCCTGATAGTCGACTGTGGAGGTGCCGGCGCAGGTGGTGCCGGGGCCGGCGGCGCAATCGTTCTCGCCGGCGAGCGACACGCCGTAGCACTTTTCCATTTCCTGGGCGGCGGCCTGGCTGGTCAGACCGGCGATGGCGGTGGCGACGGACGCGGCGAGGGCGAGGGTCTTGGTGGTGTTGGACATGGTGTGTTCCCTTGAGGTTTGAGCAGTGGTTTGTTGGGCCACCGTTCCTTGGTGACCTCCTGACGATACTCGGCGGGTGACGCCTTGGCCGCTCACAGGCCCGTGCCTCGCGCCCCCGTGACCTTGCGTCAGTGTGCGACGCCCTGCCGCAGTTCCCCATTGCCATGAAAAACCAAGGCCCGCCCCCGTTGCGGGGGGCGGGCCTGTAACATATCGCGGGGTCGGTTTGTTACAGCTGATCGGGTGGCGTGGCCTCGCGGCCTAGTGTCAGAACCATGTCAGTGAGGTTTGTTACAGAGGTCTGCTTCTCGCCAAGCCGCCTGACGGACACGGTCCTGTCCTCCACCTCGCGGGCGCCGCAGGCGAGAATCACCGGCACCTTGCCCACGGAATGCTCGCGCACCTTGAAGTTGATCTTCTCGTTGCGCACATCCGCTTCGGCCCGGACGCCGGCGGCGGTCAGCGCGGCAACCACCTCGTGGACGTAATCGTCCGCCTCGGACACGATCGAGGCGACGACGACCTGCCGCGGGGCCAGCCAGAACGGCAGCTTGCCGGCATGTTCCTCGATCAGGATGCCGATGAAGCGCTCGAAAGAGCCCAGGGTGGCGCGGTGCAACATGACCGGCCGGTGCTTGGCCCCGTCGCGGCCCACGTAAGTTGCATCCAGCCTCTCGGGAACGACAAAATCCACTTGCAGCGTGCCGCATTGCCAGTCGCGCCCGATGGCGTCGGTCAGCACGAATTCCAGCTTGGGGCCATAAAACGCCCCTTCGCCGGGGTTCAGTTCCACATCGTTGGTGATCCTGTGGGTCGCGTCCAGCAGCGCCTTTTCGGCCTTGTCCCAGGTCTCGTCCGAGCCGGCGCGCAGATCGGGGCGGTCCGAGAACTTGATCTTGTAGGTCGGAAAGCCGAGGTTGCGGTAGACATCCGAGAGCAGCTTGATGAACTTTTCCGTTTCGGCGGCGATCTGGTCCTCTTCGCAGAAGATGTGCCCGTCGTCCTGGGTGAACCCGCGCACGCGCATCAGGCCGTGCAGCGCCCCCGAGGGCTCATACCGGGCGCAGGACCCGAACTCGGCCATCCTCAGGGGCAGGTCGCGGTAGGATTTCAGGCCCTTGTTGAAGATCTGCACGTGGCACGGGCAGTTCATCGGCTTGAGCGCGTTGACGGACTTTTCCCGGGCATGCTCCTCGTCCACCTCGACGATGAACATGTGGTCCTGGTATTTTTCCCAATGGCCCGAGGCCTCCCAGAGCTTGCGGTCGACGACCTGGGGGGTGTTGACCTCGACATAGCCGTCGCGGCGCTGGGCGCGGCGCATGAAATCCTGCAGCTCGGTGTAGATGGTCCAGCCGTTCGGATGCCAGAAGACCTGGCCGGGCGCCTCTTCCTGCATGTGGAAGAGGTCCATCTCGCGGCCCAGCTTGCGGTGATCGCGCTTGGCGGCCTCCTCGAGGAAGGTCAGGTGCGCCTTGAGCTGTTCCTTGTTGCGGAACGCGACGCCGTAGATCCGTTGCAGCATCGCCCGGTCGCTGTCGCCGCGCCAATAGGCGCCGGCGACCGACATCAGCTTGAAGCTGTCGGCCGGCAGCTGGCCGGTGTTCTGAAGATGCGGGCCACGGCAGAGATCCTGCCAGTCGCCGTGCCAGTACATCCGCAGCGGCTCGTCGCCCGGAATGGCCCCGATCAGCTCGACCTTGTAGGGCTCGCCGTTGGCTTCGTAATGGGCGATGGCGCGGGGGCGGTCCCAGACCTCGGTGCGGACAGGGTCGCGCTTGTTGATGATCTCGCGCATCTTCTTTTCGATAGCGCCGAGGTCCTCGGGCGTGAACGGCTCGGCGCGGTCGAAATCGTAATACCAGCCGTTCTCGATCACCGGGCCGATGGTGACCTTCACGTCGGGCCAGATCTCCTGCACGGCGCGGGCCATGACATGGGCGAGGTCGTGGCGGATCAGCTCCAGCGCCGGCGCCTCGTCGGCCATGGTGTTGATGGCGATGCTGGCATCGGCCTCGATCGGCCATTGCAGATCCCAGTGCAGGCCGTTCACGGTGGCGGAAATCGCCTTCTTCGACAGGCTTTTGGAGATGTCGGCGGCGACCTCGGCCGGCGTCACGCCGGCAGTCGCGTCGCGCCTGTTGCCATCGGGGAATGTCAGGGAAATCTGGCTCATCGGCCTCTCCTCGTCGTTTTGGCGCCCACGGAACGCCCGGCTGCGGGTTTTGATGCGCCCCTCGTGCCGCGCCAGCGCGGTCGCGTCAAGGCATCACCCGGGCCCGTTCCTGACGGAGGGCGGCGCGTCCCGGCCGCCGGGCGGCCCCATGCGCCCCCTGTCAATTCCGGCAGGATCCGCTAGGTCGCAAGGCACGATCAGAGAGGGGACGGAACGCGACATGGCGCAGGGCGTGGCAGAGCGGATCTTTGAAGTGGCGGTCGGTCAACCGGACGCCGACGGCGGGCTGAACGATGCGGCGCGGGGGCGGGAGCCCGCGAATTTCCTGCGTCACGTGGCAGCGGTGTCCTCCAGCAAGGTGGCCGACGGGCTGCTCGATCCCAAGCTGGTGCTAAGCTGGCTGCTCACCCACCTGGGCGCCGGGCCGCTCTGGGCGGGTCTGCTGGTGCCGGTGCGCGAGGCCGGCGCCCTGCTGCCGCAGCTCTTCACCGCGGGGGCGATCCACGGGATGGCACGGCGCAAATGGGCCTGGGCCGCGGGCTCTGCAGGTCAGGGACTGGCCGCGGCGGGCATCGTTCTTTCGGGGCTTGCGCTTGACGGGCCGGCCGCCGGGGCGGCCATCGTGTCGTTGCTGGCGGTGTTGGCGCTGTGTCGGTCGGTCTGTTCGGTCGCCTACAAGGATGTCCTGGGCAAGACCGTGGGAAAGTCGCGGCGCGGGACGGCGACCGGGATGGCCAGTTCGGCCTCCGCCTCTGCGGTCCTGTGCTTTGCCCTGCTGCTTTTGACCGGGGTGGGGGAGCGGGCGACGGTGGTCCTCGGGGCCGTGGCGCTTGCCTCGGCGGCCTGGCTGGTCGCGGCGTCGGTGTTCTCGACCATGAACGAAGAGCCCGACGCGCAGGAGGCGATGAGCCTGCGGGAGTCGGTGGCGCAGCTCTCGATCCTGCGCGAAAGCGCCCAGCTGCGCCGGTTCATCGTGGCGCGGTCGCTGCTGGTGGGCACGGCGCTGGCGCCGCCGTTCCTGGTGGTGCTGGGCTCGGACTCCGGGATCCTGGTCCCGCTGGGGCGTTGGTGCTGGCCTCTTCGGGCGCGTCTTTCGCCTCGTCCTTCGTCTGGGGGCGGCTGTCGGACAGGTCCTCGCGCCAGGTCCTGGTCTTCGCCGGGCTGGGCGGGGCGCTGGCGATGGCGGCGGCCCTTGGTGCGCGGGGGCTGGGCGTGGCGTCGCATCCGGTGGTGATATCCCTCATCCTGTTCGGGCTGATGACGGCCTATCACGGCGTGCGGCAGGGCCGGTCGACCTACCTGGTGGACATGGCCCCCGAGGACCTGCGGGCCGCCTACACGGCCGTGTCGAACACCTGCGTCGGAGTTTTCCTGCTGGCGGCGGGGGCCGTGGCCGCGGCGATCGGCGCGGTGTCCGTGCCCCTTGTCCTGGGGGTGTTTGGCGTGATGTGTCTGGCGGGTGCGCTCTGGGCGTATGGGCTGGACGAGGTGGAAGATGTCTGAACGGATCACGACGGCGCAGGGCCGCGAAATCGCCTATCACCTGACACCGGGCGCGGGGCCGGCCGTGGTCTTTCTGGGCGGGTTCCGGTCGGACATGTCCGGGACCAAGGCGCTGCATCTTGAAGCCTGGGCCCGGTCCGCGGGCCGGGCCTTTCTGAGGTTCGACTATTCGGGTCACGGCGAAAGCGGTGGCGTGTTCGAGGACGGCACGATCGGCGATTGGGCGGAGGACGCCTCGGCGGCCCTGGATCTCGTGGAGGGGCCGGCGGTTCTGGTGGGGTCGTCCATGGGGGGGTGGATCTCGTGCCTGCTGGGGCGGGACCGGCCCGGAAAGGTCGCGGGGCTGGTCACGATCGCGGCGGCCCCGGATTTCACCGAGGACGGCTATTGGGCCGGGTTCGATGCGGCGCAAAGGGCCGCGCTGGAGCGCGAGGGCGTCGTGCATGTCCCGTCGGACTACGGCGCGCCCTATCCGATCACGGCGCGGCTGATCGCGGAGGGCAGGCGCCGCCTGGTGCTGCGCAGCCCGCTCCGGTTCGGCTGTCCTGTCCGGATGCTGCAGGGAACGGCGGACACCGCCGTGAGCACCGAGACCGCGCTCCGGCTGCTGGACCATGCGGAGGCGCCCGACATCCGGCTGACCCTGGTCAAGGGCGCCGATCATCGGTTCTCTGCGCCGGCCGAGCTGGCGCTGATCGAACGCTCCGTCATCGACGTGCTCGATTTGATCTGAGGCGGCAGATTATTCGCGAATAATCTGGACCCCCGGAGGCGCGCCTTCGGCGCGAGCCGATTATTCGCGAATAATCGGGCCCGGGTCAGATGTCCTGCGCCGCGGCGGCGATCGCGAGGCCGTCGACGATCGCGGTGAAGGCGCTTGCGAAGACCATCTCGGCCCCGGGCAACCGGTCGCGGACGGCGCCGGAGACGGGCGCGAGCAGGCTGGAGCCTCCGACGCAGATCACCCGGTCGATCCGGTCCGGCGCGACGTGGGCTTGGTGCAGGGTTTCTTCGGCCGCCGCTGCGATCTGCTGCGCGGCGCCGGCCAGTTCGGAGGCGAGCGTGCTTTCAGGCAAGCTGATCCCGAGGCCCTTCTCCACCAAGCCCAGGTCGATCCGCCCGTTGCCGCCGGCGCGATTGGCGCCGATCTTGCCGCGCTCCACCGCGAAGGCCACGTCATGGCCCAGGTGCATCTCGAGCACCTCGGACAGCCGGGCGAATTTCTCGGGCTCCACGGCGAGCCGCGCCATGCGGGCCACGGTGCGCGTCGTCTCGCCGCCGTAGAGAAAGGCGATCTTCTCCCAGCTCGCAAGGTCGTTGAACAGCGCCGCGGGGGCAGGGTGGGTCTGCGACCCCAGCTCGGCCTTGATCAGGCTGTCCTTGCCCAGGAGCGGCATCACGTGGTTGAGGCTCAGCGCCTTGTCGAAATCCGTGCCGCCCAGGCGGATGCCGTGGCTCGCCAGGATCCGGGTCTCGGCGCCCTCCCGGGCGAAGACCGTGAAATCCGACGTGCCGCCGCCGATGTCCACGATCAGGCCCAGCCCCTCGGACGGCCCGGCGGCAAGCGCCGCGGCTTCCGGCTCGGGCAGGAAATCCACCGTCTCGAAGCCCGCGGTCAGGTAGGCCTCCCGCAGATCCTGCAGCGCCCGGGCGTCGCGGGCGGGGTCGGGGTGAAACTGCACGGGACGCCCGCTGAGGGCCGCCGAAAAGCTCAGCCCACAGGCCGCCTCGGCTCGCGCCTTCACGGCCGCGAGGAACCGCGCGATGATCTCGACCAGGGTCAGCCGCTCCTGCAGGAACTGCCGGCGCTCGTGCATCAGCGGCGTGCCCAGCACGCTCTTGAGCGCCCGCATGAACCGCCCCTCGCGCCCGTCGATGAGCGCCGAGACGGCGTCATGCCCGAAGAGGGTCTCGCGCCGTCCGAAATCCAGGAACACCGCCGTGGGCAGGGTGTCCTCTCCGCGGTCGAGCGGGATCACGAAGGGCCTGCCCGCCGCCATCACTGCAGCGGCCGTGTTCGACGTGCCGAAATCCACCGCCAATGTCGCGCCCATGGTCCGGTCCCCCGTGCCGAAAGACGGCCCCCTTAACGCCCGCCCCGGCAGCCCGCAAGGTTTCGCGTTGGCCCGCGCCCCGCCGCGGCCTATGGTCCGGGCAGGGTCGCCGCCGGCCGCCCCGAGGAGAGACTGGATGGCACTGACGCGCACGCAATTGGCGGGATGGGGGCTGGCCGACATGGGTGTCGGCGTCTTCGTCGTGGTCAAGCAGCTTCTCGTCTTCAGCTTTCTGACGACCTATCTGGGCGTGCCGCCGGGCATCGCGGGCTGGGTCACCTTCGCGGTGCTTGCCTTCGACGTGGTGACCGACCCGATCGTCGGGGTTCTGTCGGACAGGACCCGAGGCCGCTGGGGCCGGCGCGCCCCCTGGATCGCCCTCGGCGCACCGCTGCTGGCGCTCGGGATCGTGCTGATGTTCCGGGTGCCGGAGGGCATGGGCTGGCAGGCCAACATGGGCTGGGTCGTCGCCTTCTTCGGCCTGGCCACGATCGGGTTCACCTTCGTCGCCATCCCCTACGGCGCCATGGCCGGAGAGATGACGCAGGACCCGCGGGAACGCTCGACCATGACCGCCTGGCGGATGGCCTTCGCCTCGGTTGGCTTGCTTGTCGCGGGCGCGGTCGTCCCGGCGCTGGCCGGAGACAGCCGCGAGGGCTATGCCCGCGCGGTGCTGACCGTGGCCCCGCTGATCGTCCTGTCGATCTGGGCGATGCTGTTTCTCACCCGGAGGGCCCCGCGAATTGAGAGCGCCGGGCCGATGTCGGCGCTCGGCGTGCTGAGGCTAGTGCTGGGCAATCGGGCCTTCGTGGTGCTCGTGGCGCTTTACGGGCTTCAGACCCTGGCTGTCGCGATCATCGCGGCGGGGCTGCAGCTGGCCGCGCTCTACCTCGTGACCAATACCGGGGTCGGGCCGCTTGCGGGGCCGGTCGGGGCGCTGGGCATGTTCTCGACCCTCTTTGCCTGCTTCGTCCTCGGCTCCATCCTCAGCCAATGGGTCTGGGTCCGGGCCTCGGCGGCGCTGACCAAGCCGGTCGCGCTGAACCTGGGGCTGGCGCTTTATGTGCTGGTGCTGGGGGCGATCCATCTGCTGTTGCCGACCACATCCGTGCCGGCCGTGGCCCTGCTGTTCCTGGCGGCAGGGGTGGCCAACGGCGCCTATCAACAGATCCCCTGGGCGATGTATCCGGACCTCATGGACGTCACGCGCAGCCGGTCCGGCGCCGCGATCGAAGGGGCGTTCAGCGCGGTCTGGCTGTTCGGCCAGAAGGTGGCGAACGCGGTGGCGCCGCTGGTCCTGGGGCTGGTGCTGGCCGGCGCCGGCTGGCGCGAGAGCAGCGCGGGCGTGATCGCGCAAAGCCCGGAGGCGCTGGCCGCGCTGAAGGCCGCGCTGACGCTGGTTCCGGGGGCGATCTTCCTGCTGTCGATCCTCGGGATCGCGACGCTCTACCGGACGGCGCTGCGCGGGGCGGGGGTGCGGGGCCATGCGTGAGGGGCCGACACATGCTTGAGGGGCTGACGCAACGCCTGGCCGAGGCCGAGGCCCGTGTCCCCGCGATCCGCCCGGGCTGCGAAAAGCGCGTGATCTGGGCCGGGGCGCCCGAGGCCCGGACCGCGCTGTCGGTGGTCTATGTCCACGGCTTCTCGGCCAGCCCCGAAGAGATCCGCCCCGTGACCGACAAGGTCGCGGAGGCGCTTGGGGCGAACCTCTTCTTCACCCGCCTCAACGGCCACGGACAGGACGGCCCGGCCATGGGCCGCGCGACCTTTGCGGCCTGGCGCCGGGACCTGGACGAGGCGGCCCGGATCGGCGCGGCGCTGGGCGAGCGCGTGCTCTGGATCGGCTGCTCCACCGGCTGCACACTGATCGCCGATGCGCTGATGCGGGGGGCGCCGGCTGCGGGCGCGGTGTTTGTCTCGCCGAATTTCCGGCTGGCCTCGCGGGCGGCCAACTGGGTGCTCGACGTGCCGGGCGTGCGGACCTGGGGCCCCATCCCCTTTGGTCGTGAGCGCAAGTTCGCCGTCCTGAACGAGACACATGCACGCTACTGGACGCCGATCCATCCGACCGCCGCGGTGTTTCCCATGGCCGATGCCATGCGGGCGGTCCGCCGCGCCCGACTGGAGCGGATCGAGGCACCTGCGCTCTTCGCCTATTCGCCGCAGGACCGGGTCGTGAGCCACGAGGCCACCCGCGCCGCCGCCGTCCGCTGGGGCGGGCCGGTCGAGCTTCACCAGGTGACCTGCGGCCCTCGGGACGATGCCATGTGCCATGTCATCGCCGGCGATGTCTTTTCGCCGGGTCAGACCGACGGTCTGGTGGCCAGGATCCTCGACTGGGCGCGGCGCACTGGGCTCTAGCGCCCGGTATCGGCCTTGGCGATCCGGGCGGGAATCCCCCGGTTTCTGGCTAGATCTGGTTTCCTGCTTGACCCCAACAGCGACATGGGGGCACTCCTGCAATATCTGGAGTATTGGATGATGGCATGATCGATCGATGGGCCATTGCGGGGGCGCTCTGCCTTTTGGCCGGCGCGGGGGCCGCCCAGGAGAGCTGTGGCGGCAGCTACACGCTCGGCCGGGGGGAATCGCTCAGCCTGATCGCCGAACGGCTCTATGGGGACCGCGAGAAATGGACCGTGATCCACGAGGCCAACCGCGCCGTGATCGGCGACAGCCCGGATTACGTGCAATCCGGTCAGACCCTGACCCTGCCCTGTCTGGAGGGGATGCAGGCCGGGGACGCCAGGACCGGGGCACCGCCCGAGGAGGCGGCCCTGTCCGAAACCGCGCGGTCCGATCCAGCGCTGCCCGAAACCGCGCTGCCCGACACGGCGGTGACCCGCGCGGCCACTGCGCCCGGTACGGAACCCTTGGGCGACCAGGTCCCGCCGATCCCGGAAATCTCGCTGCTGGTGGCCGATGATTTCGCCCCGTTCACCGACGAGGCCGCCCCCGGCGGCGGCCTGATGATCGAGATCGCCGCCGCGGCCCTGGCCGAGGTCGTGACCGGCGATGTGGAGATCGTCTGGATCAACGACCGCGCCGCGCATCTCGACCCCCTGCTGTCAGAGCAACGGGTCGACCTGGGCCTGCCGTGGTCCCGGCCCGATTGCGAGGGGGACCAATCCGGCGAGACGCTCTGCCGGGAGTTCCTGTTCTCGGACCCGATGTTCGAGATGCTCAGCCTGCTCTTTACCGATGTGGATCGACCGTTGATCTACCTGTCGGATGCGGACATGGCGGGGCACACCCTGTGCCGTCCCCTCGGCCTGCCGACACAGGATCTGGACGGGCAGGGGCGCAACTGGGTCTCGGGCGGGCTGGTCACACTGGTCCAGCCGCGCAGCGTGGCGGCTTGTTTCGAGATGTTGCAGGCGGGCAGCGTCGATGCGGTCGCGCTCAACGAGTTCACCGGCCGGGCCGCGATCCGCGACCTCGGGCTGGACGGGCAGGTCGTGGTGCTGGACCGCCGGCCGCTGGCGGTCGAGACGCTGCATGCGGTCGTCTCCAAAAGCCATCCCCGGGCCGAGGACTACATCGCGGCCGTCAACGCCGGGCTGCGGGACATCCGCCGCTCCGGTATCTTCCAGCAGATTCTCGACCGGCACATGGCGCTGGTCTGGGCCAGCTTGTGAGGACCGGATGATGCGCCACTTTTTCAGGCAAACGGTCTTGGCGGGTCTGCTTTTCGGGCAACAGGTCGCGGCGGAGTGTGACCGGGTTCATACGGTTGCCACTGATGACACGGTATTCACCATTGCCGAACAATATTATGGCGACCACACACGCTGGTCAGTCATCTATGATGGCAATCAGTCGCAATTGGGCGGGCAGCTGTTCCAACTGGCCCCCGGAACCCAGCTGACCATCCCATGCGCAAACGGAGTGGGGGTGACGCAAGTCGCCCCCCTCCGGCAGAACAGCCGGGCGGACATGATCCTGCAGCCCGGGTCCAATTTCGCCCCCTATGCCGCAGTCGACTGGATCGCGCTGCCGATGGTCGCCGAAATCGCCGAAGCCGCGCTGGCGCTGATGCCCGCGCCGGTGACCTATGAGGTGCGCTTCGGCGACGGCGCCGGCCCCGTTGCGACGCACGAGGGGCCCGTCGCCGACATGACCTTTCCCTGGCTCGACCCGGCCTGCGCCACGCGCCCCGGCGCCGCGGCCTGCGCCGAGGTCCACCTGTCCGATCCCCTGGTCGAGACGTTGGTGATGGTCTTCGCCGATGCCGAGGCCATTTTCCCCTTCGACGGCGATGCGGATCTGGAGGGGCTGAGGCTCTGCCGCCCTGTCGGCCATCCGACCCAAGACCTCGAGCGGCCTGGCCGCGGCTGGCTGTCGGACGGACCGGTGGAGATCGTGCGGGCCGACAGCACCGGGTCCTGTTTCGATCTGCTGCTCGACGGGGCCGTCGATGCGGTGACGGTCGAGCAATGGATCGGCCTCAAGACCATCGCCGACCGTGACCTGCGCGACAGGGTCGTCCCGCTCAGCCGGCCGCTGTCGGTCGAGGGGCTGCATATCGCGATCCCGCGCAGCCATTGGCGCGGCACGGCGTTCCTCTACCGTGTCAATGCCGGGCTGGAGGCGCTGAAGGCCACCGGCGGCTATGACGAGATCGTCTCGCGCCACGTGGCCCGGATGCAGGCGCAAGTCGAATGATGCGAGTTCCGCGCCGCTGATGCTCGATCCTGTCCTGTTCCTGCCGGACTTCATGACGGATCTGCGCCTGTTCGGGCCCCAGATCCGCGCCCTTTCGGCCGAGCGGCCCGTGATGGGCCTGCCCGTGGCCAGATGCGAGCGGATCGAGAGCTTTGCTTCCGACCTGCTGTCGGTCGCGCCGCCCAAATTCGCTGTGGTCGGGCAAGGGCTTGGCGGGGCCGTGGCGCTGGAGTTGCTGCGCCGTGCCGAGGACCGGGTGAGCCGGATCGCCCTGATCGGGACGTCCTTCCGGGCCGAGCCACCGTCGGAGGCCTCCGACCGGGAGCCCCAGATCATCGCCGCGTCCGCCGGGCGGTTCGACGAAACCATTCGCGAGCTGATCGGCGCAGGCGGTCTCGCGCCCGGGCCCGAGCGCGGGGCGGTTCTGGCGGAGCTGATGGACATGGCCCGGGACCTTGGCCCGACGGCCTTCCGCGGCCAGAGCCGGGCGCTTCAGCGGCGGCCGGATCACCAGGCGACGTTGCGGGCGATCAAGGTCCCGGCGCTGGTCATGGTCGGGCGCCACGACCGGATCTGCCTGCCGAAACGCCAGGATGTCATGGCCGAGCTGATCCGGGGCGCGGTTTTCAATGTGATCGAGACGTCCGGCCGGTTCCCGACCCTGGAGGCGCCGGAGGCGGTGACGACGGCCTTGCGCAGCTGGCTGTCGGCACCATTGGCGCCACGCTGACGCCCCGACCCCGCTGGCGCCACGCTGACGCCCCGACCCCGCTGGCGCCGCGCTAAAGCCAAGACCTCGCTGGCGCCGCGCTAAAGCCAAGACCTCGCTGGCGCCGCGCTAAAGCCCCAGTGCGCTGGCGAACTCCTGCGACGACATGCTGCCCGGCGGGCGGCGGGCCTGGGCGAGATCGGCCGCGATCCGCGCCAGCGCGGCGTTTGCCGGTGTCGGCACCCCGTGCAAGCGCCCGAGCAGCGCGATCTCTCCGTTCATGTAATCGGTCTCGATCGAGCCTGCGGCCCGCTCCAGGCTCTGGGTCGAGGAGGAGCCGACGCGCGTGACGCCGGCGATCTCGCCGATCCGCATGATGTCGGTGCGGCGCGGGTCCGACCGGCCCATGTCTCGCCAGGGGATGCCGGCAGCCTTGAAGACGGCGACGGCCTCTGCCTTCAGAACCTCGGTGAAGGGCGCAGGGTCGGCGCCGCGGCCGATCGCCGCTTCCACCCCGTTGCCAAGGTTCAGCAGGAGCTTTCCGTATTTCCGTGCCATCACGTCGTCGGTGACGAAGGCCCGCAGCCCGGTGCCGTTCAGCGCCTCCGCCAGCGCGGCGTCGCCGGTATCGCTTCCCGATGGGAAACGCCCGATGTCGAAGAAGCCGCAATTCGGCGTGCCGTAGGCCTGCACCTCGCCGGCCGAGACGAAATCGGCGGGCAGCATGACGGCCATGCCGTGCACGTTGGGAAAGATGCGGGCGGCCAGCCGCTCGTTCTCGACACCGTTCTGGGCGCAGAAGATCGGCTGATCCGTCACGCCCGCCGCGCGCAGCTGTTCCAGCGCGGCCGGCGTGTGTTGGGTCTTGACCGACAGCAGGATGGAATCGTCGGACCGCAGGGCGATATCGGCCGGGTCGCTCACGCAGTCGAAGCGGGCGACGGCGTCGATCTCGGGGCTGTGCAGCCGCAAGCCCTTGGCGCGGATCGTCGCAAGCTGCGCCCCGCGCGCCACGCCCACCACGTCGCGCCCGGCCAGGGCGAGGCACGCCGCGATTGTGCCGCCCACGGCGCCGACGCCCATCACGATGATCCGCATGTCGTCCCTCCTGTCGAGATCGTCGCGGCCAGACTAGCCACATCTCCGACCGGCGCGCAGGCAAAAAAAAGCGGCGACGCCAGGGAGGAGGAGAGGCGCCGCCGCTGAATTCGCCGGACCCTCAGGGAGGAGGAGGAGAGCCCGCCGAAACTTGTTCTGTGGGCGGCGATGCCAGGGAGGAGGAGGGCATCGCCGCCACGTCGTCAGATGCTCAGGGAGGAGGAGGAACATCTGACGAAACTCTTGTCCGAGAAGGACGGCGACACCTCAGGGAGGAGGAAGAGGTGCCGCCGTTTCTTCAGGGTGCGGTCCGCTCAGGGAGGAGGAGGAGCGAACCGCGATCGGATTTCCCAGGGAGGAGGAGAGGGAAATCCAAACCGATTGTTACTTGAAACCTTTCCGGTTGTTGCCGTAGGCGGCTTCCAGCGCGACGTCCCGAACCTGGCTTTCATGCAGGCCGAGGTCGGCAAGGTCGCGTTCCGTCAGCTGGCGCAGCTCGGACATCGTCTCGCGGTAGACCTTGTAATTCTCGTAGCGCGTACGCAGGGACTGGGAGACGGCCGCCATGCGGTCCCGAAGCGAGCCGGAAAGGACGTTGGTGATGTTCGTCGTGCTGGTCATTGTTGATCCAACTTCTCTGCTTTGGTGTTTCGGTTAGCGCCTGTTAGCGCTGTTGAAAATGAAGATAGGCGTTTGCTGCGATTGCACAATGCCCCGAATTGACAAAGCTGCCATGCAGGGAGTGCATATGAAATAATGAACAGTTATAGATAGTTACGCATCTGGAGCCGCGATGCTGCACCTGCATCCGTTCTCGACCTGCGTAGGAAACGGGACACCTGCACAGTCTTTTGGCAGGAGAGTTGAATAATGGGGATCACATGTCGAAAAACGCCGTCTTGAATGAACTGTCCCGGATCACCCTTCCGGACGGAGGGGATCTGGTCAGCCGCGACTTGGTCCGCGCCGTGACCGTCGAGGGGGGCCTCGTCCGTTTCGTCATCGAGGCGCCCGATTCGGATCTTGCCCGGAAACTGGAGCCCCAGCGCGCTGCGGCCGAGGCCGCCGTGGCCGCGTTGGATTGGGTCGAGTCCGTCTCGGCGGTGCTGACCGCCCACGGCCCGGCCCCGCAAAAGGCGCCGCCGCAGCTCAAGATCGGCGGGCACCCCAAGCCGCAGGCGGGCCCGGCGCCCGTGGTGGGGGTGGACCGCATCATCGCCGTGGGCTCCGGCAAGGGGGGCGTGGGCAAGTCCACCGTGTCGGCCAACCTCGCCGTGGCCATGGCGCGCGAGGGGCGGCGGGTCGGCCTGCTGGACGCGGATATATACGGTCCGTCCATCCCGCGCATGATGGGCCTGTCCGACCGGCCCAAATCCCCCGACGGCGAGCGGATCGAGCCGTTGCACGCCCATGGCGTCACCTTCATGTCTATCGGTCTGATGATGGACGAGGGCAAGCCGGTGATCTGGCGCGGGCCGATGCTGATGGGCGCGCTTCAACAGATGCTGGGCCAGACCAACTGGGGCCAGCTCGACACGCTGATCGTGGATCTGCCGCCCGGAACCGGCGATGTGCAGCTGACGCTTTGCCAGCGGTTCAACCTCTCGGGCGCGATCATCGTCTCGACGCCGCAGGACGTGGCCCTGATCGACGCGCGCAAGGCGCTGGGCATGTTCCAGACGCTGAAGACGCCGATCCTCGGTCTGATCGAGAACATGTCTCTCTATATATGTCCCAATTGCGGGCACGAGGCGCATCTGTTCGGCCATGGCGGTGTCGCCGCCGAGGCGGAGCGGCTGGGCCTGCCCTTCCTCGCCTCGCTGCCGATCGACCTCGCGACCCGGGAGGGCGGTGACGACGGCGTGCCGATCGCCGCGGGCGAGGGGCCGATGGCCGAGGGCTACCGCCGCCTGGCGCGGCGGTTCATCGACGGGGGCATGGGGTGACACTGCGGCGGGCCGCGGCGGCGGACTGGCCGGCGCTCTGGCCTATGCTGCGCGAGACCTTTCGCGGCGGCGACACCTATGCCGTGGCGCCGGACATCTCCGAGGACGCCGCCCGGCACTATTGGCTGGAGACCCCTGCCGAGACCTGGCTGGCCGAGGACGGCGCCGTCCTCGGCACTTATTATTTACGTGCGAACCAGCAGGGCGGCGGCGCCCATGTCTGCAACTGCGGCTTCGTCACCGATCCGCAGGCGCGGGGCAGGGGCGTCGCCCGCGCCATGTGCCTGCACGCCCAGGACCGGGCCCGCGCCCTCGGCTTTGCCGCGATGCAGTTCAATTTTGTCGTCGCGACCAACACCGGCGCCCTTCACCTCTGGCATGACCTCGGATTCGAGACCGTCGGCCGGCTGCCGCGCGCGTTCCGCCATCCCGCGGCGGGGCTGGTGGACGCGTTCGTGCTCTACAAATGGCTCGAAGCGGGCTGATCCGGGAATTCACTGCACCTGACGCAGTATCGGTCGGCCGGATCTGGGAATTCGGTGCACCGAGCCCCAATTCTGCCGAGCCCGGGCCGGCGGGACAGATTGGTTTGCCAAGAAACTTGTGGAAAAGTGGTGGATAACACGAAGAACTCTCTTGGTTGTGATCCATGCGCCACAAAAGACAGCCCACTCGATCTTGAGTCTGGGGCTGCCATGAACCCAGATCTTGTGGCATAAAGGCGATCTATCGGCAAATATATGCCGAATTTGCCCTTCTGCGGCGAGAATCGGGTGCCGCGCAGCAAGACGGCTCCAATAAAGTTCCATGCAGTGGCGTGAATTCCCTTCCTATCCCAGGCCCTATTTGGCAAAAGGGTTCCACGGAACGAGCAGACAAGACGGGCACCAAGACCCAGACGGCGAAAAGAAAACCAGAGGCAGGTTTCTACAGGCTACGTTTCGAAAAAAGAGATCCGGCGCACGGGCGAGCAGACATCCCCCCAGGTGGCGCGCGCAGTCGGACATCCCGAGAGGGACGTGGACGGCGGATCGAGAGTTGGCAGCCTCTCGGTCCGCCGTTTTCGATTTTCAGGGGCGGACAAGGCGGGGGGGCATCAAAGGGACTCCGGCCGCTTGGGCAACTTTTTCGTAGGCGAACACTACCACAAGGTAGACAAGAAGGGGCGGGTTTCTATCCCGCAGACCTTCCGCCAGGTGATTCAGGACGGAGATCCCGAGCGTGGCCCCGATGGCCCCTTCCGCTTCTACCTCAACTACGGCCAGCATCTGCGAAACCAGCTCCGAATCTACACCTATGAGGCCTTCTTCAGAGAAGTCGAGCGGATCGAGAACCTGACGGACACCGACGATCGCAAACTGCTGCGCGACGTGTTCATCGGCCAGTCGCGCGACCTGGAAGTTGACAAGGACGGGCGCACCTTGCTGCCGAAGGCGCAGCGCGACAAGCTCGGCATCGAAGAAGGCGAGCTCTATTTCAAGGGCGCCGGCCTGTTCTTCGAGATCTGGATCAAGGAGGTCTACGAGGCCACGCGGCGCAAGAAGATCGAGGTCCGCCTGTCGATGTTCGACGAGGATGACGACATCATGGATCTGTTGGACAAGCGGTAACAGATGGACAGCTCTTCCCCGCATATTCCCGTCCTGATCGATGCCATCCTGGAGACCTGCGCCCCGATCCGGGGCACTTGGCTGGACGGGACGTTCGGTGCGGGAGGCTATTCCCGACGCCTGCTTGATGCGGGGGCGGCCCATGTCATCGGCGTGGACCGCGACCCGCTGGCGCTGGAGTTGGCGGCCGGCTGGGCCGGGTCCGAGCCGCGTTTGTCCCTTGTCCAGGCACGGTTTTCCCGTCTTGATGAGCATGCGTCCGAGCTCGATGGCGTGGTGCTCGATCTCGGCGTCAGCTCGATGCAGCTCGACCGGGCCGAGCGGGGGTTTTCCTTCATGTCGGACGGGCCGCTGGACATGCGGATGAGCCAGGACGGCCCGTCAGCCGCCGATCTGGTCAACGAACTGGACGAGGGTCTGATTGCGGACATCCTCTTCAACTACGGCGAGGAGCGCGCCTCGCGGCGGATCGCCAGGGCCATCGTCCGTGACAGACCGCTGTCCACAACCAGACAACTGTCCGAGATCGTCGGAAAATGCCTGCCGCGCCCGAAGCCCGGGCAGAGCCATCCGGCGACCCGCAGCTTTCAGGCGCTGCGCATCGCGGTGAACAACGAATACGGAGAACTGGCCGAGGGGCTGATGGCCGCCGAACGTGCGCTGGCCCCCGGCGGCCAGCTGGCCGTGGTCACGTTCCATTCGGTCGAGGACCGGATGGTCAAACGCTTCATGCAGGCCCGCGCCGGCCAGACCGGGGGCGGCAGCCGCCACGCCCCCGAGCTCACCCGCGAGACGCCGGCTTTCGAGTTGGTCTTCCGCAAGGCCATCGGCGCCACGCCCGACGAAGTGGCCGCCAACCCGCGCGCCCGCTCTGCCAAGCTGCGGGTCGCGCGGCGCACCGATGCGCCCGCGAAACCGATCGACCCCAAGAGCCTCGGAATGCCAGTCGTCAAGGGAATAATCACATGAGATCAATGTTCTATATCTTGTCCGCTCTCACCGTGATCGGCCTAGCCTTCTGGGCCTACCGGCAGAATTACCAGACCCAGGCCGCCATCGCCGAGGTGCGCCAGCTGCATCGCGACATCGGCCTTGCGCATGAGCGGCTGGGCATCCTGCGCGCCGAATGGGCCTATCTCAACCGTCCCGACCGCCTGCGCGACCTGACCGAACTGAACTTCGACCGGCTGGGCCTGCTGCCGCTGATGCCGGAGGCCTTCGGCCGCGTCGACCGGATCAATTATCCGATCCCCGCCCTGTCGCCGATCACCGATCCGATCGAAGTCTCCAGCCAGCAAGGAGCCGAATTCCCATGATCCGCCGTCCCCTTCGCCCGCTCGCCCGTATCCTGAAAGCCCGTGCCGAGGGTGGAAATCCCGACGCCATCGAGGCCGAGAACCTGCGTCTGCGCCATGAAGAGATGCGCGACCGGGCCCGCGCCCGCGCCGAGGGGCGCCTGGTGGTGCTGGGCGCCTGCTTCTTCATCGCCTTCGCCACCATCGGTGGGCGCATGGGGGTGATGGCAGCGTCCGAAACGTCGGAACCCGAGGTCAGCGCCGGCGGCAATCCGATCATCGGCACCCGCGCCGAGATCGTCGACCGCAATGGCCGGGTGCTGGCGACGAACCTCGACACCCATGCGCTCTATGTCCAGACCCGTGACATGATCGACCCCGAGGCCGCGGCCAGGGGGCTGGTCGAGATCTTTCCCGACATGGACGAGGAGGACCTGCTCGAGAAATTCACCGGGGCGCGGAATTTCCACTGGCTGCGGCGCCAGATCAGCCCCGAGCAGATGCAGGCCGTCCACGAGCTGGGCCAGCCCGGACTGCTGTTCGGCCCGCGCGAGATGCGGCTCTACCCCAACGGGTCCGTCGGTGCGCATCTGCTGGGCGGGGCCACCTATGGCGACGAAGGGGTGAACGCGGCCGAACTCAAGGGCGTGGCCGGGGTCGAGCGGTATTTCGACGCCTATCTCAGCGATCCGGCGAACGAGGGCGCCCCGTTGCAGCTGTCCATCGACCTGAGCGTGCAGGCGGCGATCGAGCGGGTGCTGCAGGGCGGCATGATGCTGATGAACGCCAAGGGCGCGGCGGCGGTGTTGATGGATGTCCACAGCGGAGAGATCCTCTCCATGGTGAGCCTGCCCGATTTCGATCCCAACAACCGACCCGTGGCCGTTGAGGGCGACCGCGACGACAGCCCGGTCTTCAACCGCGCCCTTCAGGGGGTCTACGAGCTTGGGTCGGTGTTCAAGATCTTCGCCATCAGCCAGGCGCTGGAGCTGGGCCTGCTGGGCCCCGACACGATGGTCGACACCCAGGGGCCGCTGACCTGGGGACGTTTCCGCATCAATGACTTCCACAATTACGGACCCGAGCTTTCGGCGACCGACGTCATCGTGCGGTCCTCCAACGTGGGCATCGCGCGTATCGCCATGCAGATCGGCGCGACCCGGCAGCGCGCGTTTCTGGGCGAGCTGGGCTTTCTGGAGCCGACGACCGTCGAGATGGTCGAGGCGCCGACCGGGGCGCCGCTGCTGCCGGCGAACTGGTCCGAGATCTCGACGATGACAATCTCATACGGCCACGGGCTTTCGGCCTCCCCGCTGCACCTGGCGCAGGGCTATGCCAGCCTGCTCAATGGCGGCACAAGGGTCTCGCCGACGCTGCTGCGGCGGACGGGGCCGATCGTGCCGGGCCCACGCGTCGTGTCCGAACGTGTCTCGGCGGCGGCACGCAGCATGCTGCGCCAGGTCGTCGTGCGCGGCACGGCCAGCTTCGGCGAGGTGCCGGGCTACGAGGTCGGCGGCAAGACCGGGACCGCCGACAAGCCCAGGCCGCAGGGCGGCTATTACGACGACCGGGTGATCGCCACCTTCGCCTCGGTCTTTCCGGCGGACGACCCGCGCTACGTGCTGATCGTCACGCTCGACGAACCGGTCGAGACCTCGGGCAGCGAGCCCCGCCGCACCGCCGGCTGGACCGCCGTGCCGGTGGCCGCCGAGGTGATCCGCCGGGCCGCGCCGCTGCTTGGGCTGCGACCGGACGTTGAATCTGTTGTCCCGACAAGTGTAACACTCACCGCAACAAGGTGAGGGTTCCATGACCAGCGCACGGCCGGACGAACAGACAAAGACACTCTCGACCCTGGGGCTGAGCGCCCAGGGCGGGCGCGAGGCGATCATCACCGGTATCACGACGGACAGTCGCGAGGTGATGCCGGGCTATCTGTTCGCCGCGCTGCCGGGTACCCAGCACCACGGGGCCGAATTCATCGCCACGGCGCTGGCGCAGCAGGCCGGGGCGATCCTCACCGATGCCGAGGGCGCCCGGATCGCGGCGCTCGACCTGGCCGAGAGCGACGCCGCGCTGGTGCTGGCCGAGGATCCGCGGCAGACGCTCGCGCTCACCTCGGCGCTTTGGTTCGGACGGCATCCGACCAACGTGGTCGCGGTGACCGGGACCAACGGCAAGACGTCCGTGTCGACCTTCTGCCGGCAGATCTGGGTCGAGCTGGGCGAGGAGGCCGTCAACCTCGGCACCACCGGGGTCGAGGGCGTCTGGGCCCATCCCCTGCGCCACACAACGCCCGATCCCATCACCCTGCACCGGGTGCTGGCCGAGGCCGCGCGGCAGGGCGTGACCCATGTGGCGATGGAGGCGTCGTCGCATGGTCTGGATCAGCGCCGGCTCGACGGGATGGTGCTGGCGGCGGCGGGGTTCACCAATTTCAGCCAGGATCACCTGGACTACCACAAGACGTTCGAGGCCTATTTCGACGCCAAGATGGGCCTGTTCACCCGGGTTTTGGCCGACGACGGCGTGGCGGTCATCAACCTCGACGATCCCAAGGGCGGGCTGGTCGCTCAGATCGCGGACGAGCGCGGGCAGGAGGTGATCGGCGTCGGTCGCGCGGCCAACGCGCGGCTGCGGCTGCTGGGGCAACGGTTCGATGCGGCGGGGCAGGAGCTTCGGTTCGAATGGCAGGGCCGCTCCAAGCTGGTCCGGCTCAACCTGATCGGTGGCTTCCAGGCCGAGAATGTGCTGATCGCGGCCGGGCTTTGCATCGGCGCAGGGGCGGACCCGCATGAGGTGTTCGAGGCCCTGCCGTATCTGACCACCGTGCGGGGCCGGATGCAGCTTGCCGCGACCCGCGACAATGGCGCCACGGTGTTCGTGGATTTCGCCCATACGCCCGACGCGGTGGCGACCGCGGTGCAGGCGCTGCGGCCCCACGTGCTGGGCCGGATCATCGCCATCGTCGGCGCGGGGGGTGACCGTGACCGGGCCAAGCGCCCGCTGATGGGAGAAGCGGCGACCGCCCATGCCGACCGGGTGATCGTGACCGACGACAACCCGCGCACCGAGGACCCGGTCGCGATCCGCGCCGCGGTGATGGCGGGCGCACCCGGCGCGATGGAGGTCGGCGACCGGGCCGAGGCGATCCTGCGCGGCGCGGACCTTCTGGAGGCGGGCGACGCGCTGCTGATCTGCGGCAAGGGCCACGAGACCGGGCAGATCGTCGGCGACGCCGTCCTGCCGTTCGACGACGTGGAACAGGCCAGTGTCGCGGTGGCGGCGCTCGACGGGCACATCTGATGGCGCTCTGGACCGCCGCCGAGGCGGCTTCGGCGACCGGCGGACGGGCGACGACGGACTGGCAGGCCGAGGGCGTCTCCATCGACACGCGCACCATCGCGCCGGGCGATCTTTTCGTGGCGCTCAGGGCGGCGCGGGACGGCCACGAGTTCGTGGCCCAGGCGCTGGAGAAGGGGGCCGCGGCCGCGCTTGTGACCCATGTGCCGGACGGCCTGTCGGCGGAAGCCCCGCTGTTGATCGTGGATGACGTGCAGACCGCGCTCGAGGATCTGGGCCGCGCCGGGCGGGCGCGCACGGGGGCGCGGGTGGCGGCGATCACCGGCTCGGTCGGCAAGACCTCCACCAAGGAGATGCTGCGCGCCGCGCTCGGGTGGCAGGGCAAGGTCCACGCCGCCGAGGCGTCCTACAACAATCACTGGGGCGTGCCGCTGACGCTGGCGCGAATGCCCGTGGACACCGACTATGCCGTGATCGAGATCGGGATGAGCCATCCCGGCGAGATCGCGCCGCTGGCCCGGCTGGCGCGGCCGCATGTGGCGATCGTGACCACCGTCGCCGCCGCCCACCTGGAGGCCTTCGGTAGCATCGAGGGGATCGCCCACGAGAAGGCCGCGATCTTCGACGGGCTGGAGCCGGGCGGCACCGCGATCTACAACGCCGATCTCGACTGGACGCCGATCCTCGCCGAGGCCGCGCGCAAGGCAACGGACCGGATCATCAGCTTCGGCGCCGAGCCTGCGGCCCATCACCGCCTGCTGTCCGTGCGCGTCCGCCACGGGGCGACCGTGGGGGCGGCCCGGCTCTGGCGCACGCCGGTGCACCTCAAGGTCGCGACCGAGGGCCGGCATTTCGCGCTGAACGCGCTGGCCGTGCTGGCCGCCAGCCGCGCCCTGGGCGCGGATCCGGCCCGGTCGCTGATCGCGCTGGCGGACTGGGCGCCGCCTTCTGGGCGCGGCACGCTGGAGCGGCTGATGCTGGACGACGGCGTAGCCGCCGGGACCATCGACCTGATCGACGACGCGTTCAACGCGAACCCCGCGTCCATGGCCGCCGCGCTGTCGGTGCTGGCCGGCTCGCACCCGCGTGACGACGTGGGCCATATCGGCAAGGGCCGCCGCATCGCCATCCTGGGCGACATGCTGGAGCTGGGCGCGGCCGAGGCCCAGCTGCACGCGGCCCTCGCCCGCGATCCCGCCATGGCCGCCGTGCAGGTGGTCCATTGCGTCGGCCCGCGGATGCAACACCTTCACCGGGCCCTGCCCGAAGCGCGGCGCGGCCGATGGGTCGAGACCGCCGACGCCCTCGTCCACGAGGCAGCGCGACTCGTCGATCCCGGCGATGTCGTGCTCGTCAAGGGGTCGAAAGGCAGCAAGGTGTCGCTGCTCGTTGACGCCATCCGGAAACTGGGGCATCGCAGGGATATGTCCGACCAGGAGTCCTGACCTCATGCTCTACTGGCTGACCGCCCTGTCCGATGGCGGAGATTTCTTCAACCTTTTCCGTTACATCACGTTTCGGGCCGGTGGCGCCTTCCTGACCGCGCTGGTCTTCGGCTTCATCTTCGGCGTGCCGCTGATCAACGTGTTGCGCAAGCGGCAGGGCAAGGGTCAGCCGATCCGCACCGACGGCCCCGAGGGGCATTTCGCCAAGGCCGGCACGCCGACCATGGGCGGATTGCTGATCGTGGGGGCGCTCACGACCTCGACCCTGCTCTGGGCGCGGCTGGACAACCCTTATGTGCTGATGGTGCTTTTCGTCACGCTGGCCTTCGCCATCCTCGGGTTTGCCGACGATTATGCCAAGGTCAAGAAACAGAACACCGCCGGGGTGTCGGGCCGGGTGCGGCTGCTGCTGGGGTTCGTGATCGCGGGCATCGCCGGGTTCTGGGCCGCGCAGTATCACCCGGGGGAGCTGACCAACCAGCTCGCCTTTCCGATCTTCAAGGATTTCCTGCTGAACCTCGGGATCCTCTTCGTGCCGTTCTCGATGATCGTGATCGTCGGCGCGGCCAATGCGGTCAACCTGACGGACGGGCTGGACGGGCTGGCGATCATGCCGGTGATGATCGCCGCGGGCACCTTCGGCGTGATCGCCTATGCCGTCGGCCGCACCGATTTCACCGAATATCTCGACGTCCACTACGTGCCCGACACCGGCGAGATCGTGATCTTCTGCATGGGGCTGATCGGCGGCGGGCTGGGGTTTCTGTGGTACAACGCGCCGCCCGCGGCGGTCTTCATGGGCGACACCGGATCATTGGCCCTGGGCGGGGCGCTGGGTGCCATCGCGGTAGCCACCAAGCACGAGATCGTGCTGGCCATCGTCGGCGGGTTGTTCGTGGTCGAGGCGCTGTCGGTCATCATTCAGGTGATCTATTTCAAGCGCACCGGCAAGCGGGTGTTCCTGATGGCGCCGATCCACCATCACTATGAAAAGAAGGGCTGGGCCGAGCCGCAGATCGTCATACGCTTCTGGATCATTTCCCTGATCCTGGCGATGATCGGCCTTGCGACCCTCAAGGTGCGCTAGTCGCAGTTTCGGGGCCGCGGGCCCTGGCCACGGCGGCGGCCCGATCGGCCCGTCGCCGCAACCGCTGCCTGCCGTCGGACGGCAGCGCAGAAATATCGCTGGAAAGAGGACCCAAGCATGATTCCCGTCCAAGGCTACGAAGGACGCACCCTGGCCATCCTGGGCCTGGGCCGGTCGGGCCGGACCGCCGCCCGTGCACTGGCCGTGGGCGGGGCATCCGTCGTGGCCTGGGACGACGGCCCCGCAGGCCGCGCCGCCGCCGAGGCCGAGGGGATCCCGCTGCGCGACCTCTCGCGAGAGGGCGCCTTCGCGGGGATCGACGCGTTGATCGTCTCGCCGGGGATCCCCCATCTCTACCCGCAGCCCCATCCCGCCATCGCCGCGGCGTGGGAGGCCGGGGTGCCGGTGGACAACGATATCGGGCTTTTCTTCCGGTCGATTGCCCAGGCGGACTGGGCGGATCTGGCCGTCGCGCCCAAGGTGGTCGCCGTCACCGGCTCCAACGGCAAATCCACCACCGCGGCGCTGCTGCACCATGTCCTGACCGAGGCCGGCCGCGAGAGCCAGCTTGCCGGCAACATCGGCCGCGGCGTGCTGGATATCGAGCCACCCGGAAGCGGTGGCGTCGTGGTGCTGGAGCTGTCGTCCTACCAGACCGATCTGGCCCGGTCGCTGACGCCGGATGTGGGGGTGTTCACCAACCTCACACCGGACCACCTGGACCGCCACGGCGGGCTGGGAGGGTATTTCGCGGCCAAGCGGCGGCTCTTTGCCGAAGGGGGCCCCGATCGCTGCGTGATCGGCGTGGATGAACCGGAGGGGCGCTATCTTGCCAACCAGATGGTCGAGGGGCTGGGGGACGATCGTCTGATCCGGGTCTCGTCCGGGCGCAAGCTGACCGGCGGGTGGAGCGTTTTCGCCCGCAAGGGGTTCCTGTCGGAATACCGCAAGGGCCGCCAGACCGGCAGCATCGACCTGCGCGACATTCCCGGCCTGCCGGGGGCGCACAATCACCAGAACGCCTGTGCCGCCTATGCCGTGGCCCGCACCATGGGCCTTGCGCCGCGGGTGATCGAGGAGGGCTTTCGCAGCTATCCGGGCCTGCCGCACCGGTCGCAGCTGGTGGCGGACCGGGACGGGGTGCGCTGGGTCAACGACAGCAAGGCGACGAACGTGGATTCCGCGCTCAAGGCGCTGCAGGCCTTCGACCGCATCCGCTGGATCTGCGGCGGGCTTGCCAAGGAGGGCGGTCTGGGCGGTCTGCTGCCGGCCGCGGGGGCCGTGGTCAAGGCCTATGTCATCGGGCGCGAGGCCGAGGCCTTTGCCACCGAGCTGCGCGGCGTCGAGGCCGAGGTCTGCACGACGATGGCCCGCGCGGTCCAGAGAGCGGCCGAGGAGGCCCGGCCCGGCGAGGTGGTACTTCTTGCGCCCGCGGCGGCCAGCTTCGACCAGTATGACAGCTTCGAGAAGCGCGGGGACGATTTCGCGGCCCTGGTCGACGCGATCACCTGAAAATCGGACCGGGCAGGGCGCGCTGCCCCCTCTTGGCCGAAACGGCCCATTCCCCCCCCGGGATATTTGCGGCCTTGTGTATCAAACGGGCGTTGTTGGGCAATTCAGGCCTGAAGCGGGACTGCCCCTTGCCCCATTGACGTCATGCGATGCGGATGATCTCGGCGGCACCGAGGGCTTTGAAGCGGTTCATGAGTGCGATGCGGATGTGGGTTTCGGCGGTCTGGCGGTCGGGCTCCCGTGCGGTGATGCGCTCACCGAAGGATTTCAGGCAGCGCATTTTCGCCTCGATCCGGCTGCGGGCGTGGTATTCGATCCGGCGTTTCCAGAACGCCGTTGCGTAATGTGGGGTGGCGCACAGGGTTTCGTTGCGGTCGCGTGCCGCCGGGCAGTCATCCTTTCCATAGCCCCCCGTTCTTGCGGATCGGAATGATCGGGGTCGCGCCACGGGCGATGATGGCGGCGTGGCACCGTCGCGTGTCGTCGGCGCCATCCGCCGTCACCGTGCCGATCCGCTCGCTCTCCGGGATCTGGCCGAGCAGGTCCGGCAGCACGGGGCTGTCGCCATCGCGGCTGGGGGTGAATTCCACGGCACGGATGTCGGATGTGGCCGGATCCATGGCCAGATGCGCCTTGCGCCATTGGCGCCGACCCTGCACCCCGTGCTTGCGGGCCTGCCACGCGCCATCGCCGAGGAACTTGATCCCGGGACTGTCGACCAGCAGGTTCAGTGGCCCGTCGGCGCGGCGATACGGGACCTGCACGGCCAGGGTCTTCTGCCCGCGGCACAGGGCGGAAAAGTCGGGCACCGGCCAGTCCAGCCCCGCCAGCCTCAGCAGGCTTGCCACCATGCCGGCGGTCTGGCGAAGCGGACGCTTGAACCGGATCCTGATCCCCTCTCGGGACATCGCTGCGCGATGCCCTGCCGGGCAGTGGACAGGCAGAACTGGAGGGCCGCATCGGACAACGCCGCCGGGCGTCCGGGCCGGCCCTCACGCGGGGCGAACCACGCCATCTCCTTGTCGACCCGGATCAGCATCGATCCTCGTTTCCGCTGCGCTGCATTGTAGCTCGACCCGTTGGCGGTGCGGTAGCGGGCGGGAGGCGGCTTGCTGATGCACCCCTGTAACCGCATGGAGTCGCGAAGCGGATCCTCAAGGCTTGGAGGGGTGCAACAACGCTGTGCGTTTGATACGAAAGGCCGGATATCTGGGACCGGGGATATGAGATAGTGTCCCCGTTGGTGGTGTAGGAGCGCCGCCCCTCGGAGAGGTTCGAGCTTGATCAGGTGGCCACGGCGGGCAGCCTGACGGTGGGATTGTCTGTGACGCGGGCGAGGGTTTCAAGCGACATGTAGCGCCGCGCCACGGTCCACTCGTCGTTGGTCT
>NZ_FWFZ01000058.1 GCF_900172355.1 Roseisalinus antarcticus
GAGATCATGTTCGGACGCTTGAAAGACTGGAGGCGCGTCGCCACGCGCTATGACCGAAGTCCCAAGGTCTTCCTCTCGGCCATTGCTCTCGCCGCAACCGTGATCTTTTGGCTATGAGTCCTGAGCCTAGTCCACATAGCTGACCCTCGGACTGTCAAGCAAGCAACTGGGACACTCTGTCGGCTGACAGGGTATCTTATGTCAGGTGCAGAACACTAGCCGTCCAACCACTTGCTTCGGATCACCCTAGGCGACTCCGTCTTCCCCGTCACGCTGGCAAGTTCACCCTCCCGGCGGTCGAGGTCGAGGCTTAGAAGCTGACGCGCGGCCGTCGCGTAGGTCAGCGTGTCGAGGGCTTCGTTGCGACGGCCGGAGATGACCTCCCATGCGCGGGTCGGGCGGCCACGGGTGTAGCGCGTCACCAGTCGTTCGGCCCGGAGTTGGTCGAAGTAGTCGCCGCCGAGTTGGTTAGAAAACAAGATCGTCTCGCCATGGGCAAGGCGCTGGTGCAGGCCCAGCTTCAGGCCGTCCACGCCGAGAAGGGCCAGCCGCACCTTGCGCGTCTGCGAGAAGGCCACGCCCGGCCGACCGAAGCCCGGCACACCCTTGCCGGGCAGCACGCGCCGCGCGGCACGGGGGCGGCAGAAGGCGTAAACGGCGTCCGCCCAGTTGCCCGAGTCGATGATCGTGGCGTCGACGGTCAGAACGCTGCCTGCCGGGTGCCGGAACTGCCGCCGCAAGAGGTCGTCCACCTCGATCCACGTCTCATTCTCGGTCGGGCTGCCCCACGTCACGACATGGCCCAGGACTCGCATGTCGCCCTCGCGCGTCCAGCCCACCAGTGTCGTCTCAACCCGGTCGGCTTGCACATCGCAGCCCGCCGTCACCACCAGCACCTCAGAGGGCACGTCCTCGGCGCTGAAGGGCCGTTGCAGGGCCGGGAAGCTGACTCCGTCGAGGTCGTCGCCCTCGCCCCTCCACGGCTCTCCTAGGGCCGTTGCCAGCCACGGCTTCAGGGTCGCGGGGGATCGCTTGGCCTGAAGGAACTCGGCCGCCAGACGCGGCCACGCAGCCGCTGGCAGGGTGCTCGTGAGGCTCGTGAGCCTGTAGCCCCGGCGGCCCGTCACGCCCTCCGCTGTCGGTGTCCAGCGCCCACTGTCCACCAGCGCGGCCTTCTGCCGGTCTTGCACGATGGTTTCGCAACAGGGCGTCCGCCAATGGGCAGTCTCGGGCTGTTCGGGCTCCCAGCGGATGTCTTTCCACTCTACGGGCACGAACTCGCCGCACCCGGGGCATGGCAGCGTGTAGACCCGCTGGTCCGTCGCCTCATAGGCCCGGACGATCCGAGATGTATCGGCGTCAATCGGCGTGCTGGCCAGCACCAGCTTCGCGTTCGGATAGGTCATGGATCGGCGGATGGCCATTTCCAGCGGATCACCCTCGGCCGTATTCTCCCATGCGTCCAATTCATCGCCGTAGATTACGCGGGCTGTCCGTGCCCGGAGGTTTCGGGGGCTCCGGGCCGAGACGATGGACAGGCTGCCGCCCGGGAAGTGGCGGGTCATCATCGTGTCGCGTCCGGTGGCATCGGCGCTGAGGGCCGCCCGGAGCGCGGGGCTCTCGGAGAACGTCGGCTCCACGATGCTCGTGACGAAGTGGCGGCAGTCGGAGTCCACGGGTAACACGGCCAAGACCGGGCTGGGATCGTTCTGGACGAAGTGACCAAGCGCGGCGACCATGAGTTGCGTCGCGCCCACCCGGGCGGACTTGTAGAGCACCACCTGTTCAATCGAGTCGTCGCCAATGGCGTCGGCGATCTCCCGTTGCGGCGGCCAGAGACGCATCCGCCCCGGCTGCGCGGCGAGGCTGGACGGCAGGTAGACGTTCGCTTCGATCCAGTCGGACAGGCGCAGTTTGGGCGGCGGATGCAGCGCGGCCAGCGCCTCGCGGCGCAACTCGGCGAACCGGGGTTCAAGCGTCATCGGCGATGGCCTCCATGGCGAGCCGGATTTCGGCGTCCAGCGCGGCGGCCTCGGCGCGGTCCATTCCGAGGCGGGCGGCGACACGGCTGGGGACCGCCAAGAGCGCGGCCCGGAGGTCCACCACCACCCCGCGCCATGCGGTCGCCACTTCCCGCGAGTCCATCAACTCGCCACGGGCGCGGGCGTTCGCAAAGGCGATCTTGTCGGCCTGCTCGCGGGCCAGTCTGATCTTCTCGGCCGCCATCTCGCCGTCAGCCCGGCGGCCCATGGCTCCGGCCCGGGCGTGCTCGCAATAGGCCCGTATCGAAGGGCGCAGTAAGAACGTTTTGTCGTCGTTGCGGGGCAGCACGCCGTCCCGAGCCAAGGCAGAAACACGGTTCGCAGTCACACCGAGCCATTCGGCCAGTTCGCCTGCCGTCACCCGCTTAACGTCGAAGGGGTTGCCGACCAGTGCTTCAAACTCGGCTAGGTCTCGGGCCGAATGCTGGGAAACCGCTACCATTTCTTTTCGTTCATTTGCGTGACGACCGAAAAACTCCTAAAAGCCAAGCGCGACTTAAAGACATCGACTGAGTCATCGGATACAATCCTTTGGACATCTCTCACCCGAATATCCGATCTAGGGCCAACGATAACTTGCTTGAGGATCATCTGTTCAGAGAATTTCTCAAAGACTAGTTTGTCAAGTTATGGGTTGTTATCTAGCTTAATTAGCATCCTCTGTTCTTCTTCATAGCTCCAGTGAAGAAACTTTGTTGCGATTAATTCTTCCAGCTGACCGGGGCCAACATGATCGGCAAATGTTTCTGCGGTTATCCCGGGATAGAGCCGTTCCGAAACATACCTGACCTCATACAAGATATCTGGATCAACATCGAAACCGTAGCAGAGCCCAGTGTGGTTCCTCGCATAATGACCCCAAAGGACGGGGCTTCGCCAGCTTCTACAGAAGCAAATAAGTCCCTTGGTCGAATCTGTTTCTCGTAGCCAGCCATCGAATCGCTTCCGAAGATCTCTGTCACTCAGGTCGAATACAGCCAACTCAAACGCATCATTGCACCGTGAGAAGCGCGAAACCTTCAGGTGACGCTGTCGCAAGTTTTCTAAAGCATAATCGGGCGGGGTGAAGTAGTAGACCCGCTTCATAGGTTTTTTTGACATCTAGAAGGTCTCCGTTTGTTGGGTTTCCCTGTCAGGTTTTTCCTTAAAGAGCGAGGTCCGGGGGCTCCGCGTCCCCCGCGACCCACAACGCCGGGAAGGACCCGTATGGGAACGGCTCGCCGTATGGGAACGGACCATTACCGTGTGGTTTCCCGTGTGGGGTTGCGATCAGCGCGACATTCGCGCGACCATCGCCATCGCCATCGCCATCGCCATCGCTCGCCTCTCCACTTTCCCAGTCCTCCAATGTCTGGGGCATGGACACGCCGGACAGACCGGACACCCCTAAAGGGGTGTGTCCGGACATGTCCGAGTCCGGGTCCACCTTTGCCCGGCGGACAAGACGGGACATTGTCCGGACATGTCCGGTTTTGTCCGGCTCATTCATCTGGCAAATCATCGTCAAACGTCTCCGTATGGGAACGGGCCTCATGATACTTGCCGTCGGCGAACTTCACCCGGCAACTCGTGGTCAGTTCATTGATGGCCCGACTGGTGGCCTTCCGGCGGGAGTCCTCTATGGGCGAGCCGGACACTTTGCGACCGTCGATACACGCCTTCCGCCAGTCGGCTTCGGGCACCCAGCGCGTCCCGTGGCCAAGGTCACGCAGATGGTCCAGTGCGGCTTTCGCGCCCTTCGGGAGTTTGCTTTCGCTCTTGCTGATCATCGCAGGCGTATCGGTTTCTTTGCAGATGGCCACCTTGCGCGGGTCGCCGTCTTCGTCGATCCCGAGCACCCGCGTGCCGATCTCAAAGGCGATGCCGTTTTCCGTGCTGCCGTTCCGGTTCTTCGTCAGCGTCCCGGCCACGCCCTTTCTGTCGCGCTTCAGCGACAGCGCCACGTCCAGCGCCCCGTTCAAGAGGGAGTGGCCACGGGGCAGCCCGTCGCCAGCTTTGGTGTCATGGTGGACCGAGACGACGGCTGCGCCCCATTCTGTCAGCGAACGGGCGGCGGCCACCACGCGGCCCATTCCTTCGGCGCTGTTCTCTTCCAGCCCCGGGAAGGCCACGGCCAAGGTGTCGATGATGACCAGCGACGGCCGCCGGGCCTCCACGGCCGACCTCAGCGCCTCCAGTTGCGGGCTCGGCTTGCCTGCGATCTGTCCGTTGAGCAGGTCCGAAACGCCACCGACCAATTCGAAGGACTCGGCCTCGCCATGCTGCCCCCGCAGCGCCGCAAGCCGCAGCGCGAGCCCGCCGTGATCTTCGGCGGCGACATAGAGGACTCCGCCTTGCCTGACCCGGCGGCCAAAGACCTCTTTGCCCTGAGCGACGGCGTAGCCCAGACGCGGCCCCAAGAGGCTCTTGCCTGCCCCGGGCGCTCCGACGATGGCGGCAACGTCACGCTCTGCCAGAAGTCCCTTGATAACGTAGGGCCGCGCAGGCAGGTCCGCGCATTGGGAAGGCGTGGTGAAGGTCAGGCCGCCAGCACGGGCGACGGGTGCGACCAACTCTTCGATTTCCGCAGCGGTGACCCCGTTGACCGTTTCCGCCTCACCCCACTCTTCGCGCATGGCATCCCACGCCGCGTCGAAGTCGGCCTCGGCCTCTTCGCGCCGTTCCATGTCCCGCAATTCAGTCAGGGCCGGGTCGGACCAGCCTTGCCGCTCGGCCTCGCGGATGATGAGCCAGCCGGTGATGCCGCCCTCGGTCTTGAAGGAGTCCCACGCCGCGTCGGTGTGGTCGGCGTCATACTCAACGTGGCCCTTGCTCCACTCGTGCCACGCCGCCCGGCCGTCGTCCGAGCCGCCTGTCTCGCAGTGGAGCGCCATGCCGATGTGGATCCAATCGCCTCGGCCATCAAAGGACGAGCCGTTCGGAATCGCGTTGAGCGCCGACAGGATCACGGCAACCGGCAAGCCGGTGGGCGACGCCTCGCCGGGCTCACGGTCGGACTTCCGGCTCGGCAGGCGTGCGATGAGGGCTTCAGGCATGAGCGGCAGGCCCACGAGGTCGATGGCATACGCCAGCGCCTCCGCATCGCCTGCGATCCACTCATACTTCCCCCACGGGGCAACCGTGCCCGGGGCCACAATGTAGCCGGGCGTGCCGCTGGCTGCGGCAGCCTTGATGTCGATGCCGGGGGCAATTTTGCCGTTGGAGCCGGTGACGCCGGGCGTGGGCGCGAAGAAGTGGTGTTCGCCGCCCCCTGCCGTCTTCGCGCACAAGCGCGACTTGCACTCAACGCCCATGTCGGCGAGAGCCTTGAATCCGTCTTTCTCGCCGTGCCGGTCGAGGTCCGTCACGTTAAATTCGTCCGTCAGCAGGCCCACAAGCAACTGCGGTTCCTTCTCCCAGACTCGCCTGATCGTCTCTTCGTCAGTCGTCGCTTTACTCGCGTAGTCCGTCCAGCGGGGTGACTTCGCCTTGCGGATTTCACCGTTCTTCAGGGTTTCATCCTGATACCGCAAGGGGATGACCCGCCGCCCCTCCCGCGCGTATTCGAGCGCGACTTCCAGATTATCGGCCTCTTGGCCTTTGACCGTTTTTGGGCTATCTTTCGCATGCACCGGTCATTCCTTTCGACTGGTGATTGCGCTGCGAAACGCACTTAATTGGAGCCCTCTGCCGTTTCCCCGGCAGAGGGCTTTCTCTTTTGAGGGTAGAATGGACTTGTCGGAGAGTCATCGTAGAGCGTAAGTAGCCAATAATTTGCCACACAAAGTGTAACACAAAACGGCACGCGCAAGACCGCCAACTATTTGTTAATAAACCAATATCTAATTCTGAAATGCCAGATCGTCGGACTTCGTCTCCGCCACTTGCCCCCGCGAAAGCCTTCTCCTGATCTGACCGCATCCGGATTTTCGCGTTGTTTTAGAGGGTTATGCGGGAAGGGCTGAGCACTGCCCCCCCCCCGCCAGTAGGCCCCGATCGGCGTGTTCGATCTGACCAAGGTCGCCTCTCAGGCTTGGACCGTCGGCGCCAAGGTCTATTGGGACGACACCAAAAAACGCTGCACCACGGTCGCGACCGACAACACCCTTATCGGCGTTGCCGTTGAGGCGGTGGCGAGCGGCGCGGGCGACACCATCGGCCGGGTCCGCCTGAACGCGACGTCCTGATGAGCGCCTTCGCCGCCGCCGTGGGCGCACTCTTTGCCGATCCGAACATCGGTCGGGACACAGTCTACATCGCCGATGGCGGCGCGCCTGCTCTGGTGCGCATCCTCTCCCGGCAAGCGGATGCAATCACCGACGTTGGCGATGCCCGGATTTGGTCGCCCCCCCCCGATCGACCTACGCGTCGTAGAGGTTCCGACCCCGTGTCCCGGCGACCGCATTGAGATCGGCGGTGATGCCTTCCTCATCCAGGGCTAGCCGGTCCGCGACCGCGCGCGGCTGGTCTGGACCGTCAATCTGAGGCCCGCGTGAAACTGAAGCTCGACATCGATCCCGACATCGTCGCGATGATGGCGGCCGAGGTCGCGGCCGGTGAACGCGCCGTCACCGCCACCATGCACGAGGCCGGGACCGGGCTGAAGTCCGCCTGGCGCACGCAGATCACCGGCGCAGGGCTCGGCACACGGCTGGCCAACTCGATCCGGAGCCAGAACTTCCCGAGGTCGGGCCAAAGCCTCGATGCGGCAGCGCTGGTCTGGTCCAAGGCACCGCTCATCTTGGGGCCCACGACACCGGGCCGCTGATCCGCTCGAAAGATGGGTTCTGGTTGGCGATCCCGCTGCCTGCGGCGGGCGTGTCCCTGCGCGGCGGCCGGATCACCCCCGGCGAATGGGAGCGCCGCCGTGGCCTGCGCCTTGTCTATCGCCGCACCGGTCCGAGCCTGCTTGTGGCGGAGGGCCGGCTGAACACGAAGGGTCAGGCGGTGGTGTCGCGCTCGAAGACCGGGCGCGGCAAGGTCACCGCGCCGATCTTCCTGCTGGTGCCGAAGGTGAAGCGGCTGCACCTCACGCGGGACGCGGACCGGGTGCTGGACAGCGTGCCGGGGCTGATCGTGGCGAATTGGGTGGAACAGAAACGGTAGGGCGCGGGTGCGGTCGCCCGGAGGGCACTCTACAGCACCACCACACCGGAGAGCTTTGCCTTGCGCTCCGGCTCGACGTGGATGGTGACGATGCAGCCTTCCAGGACCTCCTTCAATGCCGCCTCGATCCGGTCGCAGATGTCGTGCGCGGCGTTCACCGTCATTTCGCCGGGGACGATGAGGTGGAACTCGACGAACGATGCCTGGCCGGCATGGCGCGTGCGAAGGTCGTGCGCCTCGACCGCGCCTTCGGCTTCCCGCGAGATCGTCTCGCGCACCTCTGCGAGGGTGGCATCCGGAATGGCCTCGTCCAGCAGACCGCTGAGAGATTCACGCATCACGTTCCAGCCGGACCAGAGGATATTGATTGCCACGAGCACCGCCATCAACGGGTCGAGCAAGGCCCAGCCCGACAGGATGGCGATCAGCACGCCGAAGGTGACGCCGACGGAGGAGATGACGTCCGTGAGCAGGTGACGGCCATCCGCGACCAGCGCAGGCGACCGCCGCCTGCGTCCTTGCGTGATCAGCATCCAGCACCAGAAGGCATTGATCACGCTGGCCGCCCCGTTCACCAGAAGTCCCGCCAGCGGGGCGTCCAGCATGCGCGGCGCGAGAAACCCGTGATAGGCCTCGCGCATGATCAGGAGCGCGGCGATGATGATCATCACGCCTTCCAGGATCGCGCTGAACAGTTCCGCCTTGTGGTGGCCGTAGGGGTGGTTGGCGTCCGCGGGCCGCGCCGCGAGGCGTATCGCGATGAGCGCCGCAATCGCGGTCGCGACGTTCACCGTGCTTTCGAGCGCGTCCGACAGCAGCGCGATCGAGCCGGTCATCCACCATGCGAGGGTCTTCAGCGCCAGCACGATGATCCCGACCACGATGCTTCCGGCGGCTATCTTTATCAGTGGGGACATGGTCGGTATCGCAGCCACCTTTCGGGAATGACGGGGGCCGCAAGACGAGGTTATCGGCACGCAAGGATTGGACAGGATCACGAGGCTCGGGAGAGGCCTCGCACTTCAGGCAGGATGGATTTCCACGGTCACGTGGGACAGCTCGTCGATGTGCCCCAGCCGCGCCCGATAGGCCGCAACCGGTTCGGGGCGCGTGGATTTCAACGCGATGATGACGCCGTGATGTCCGGGTCCAAGCTGCCAGACATGAAGATCGACGATCTCGTCATGCTCGCTCTCGATGGCTGCGCGCACTTCCGACGGAAGCTCCTCGTGGTCGGGCAGATAGTCCATGAGAACCGATCCGCTGTCGCGCAGCAGCCCCCACGACCAGCTCAGGATGACGAGGGCGCCGACGATGCCGATCACCGGGTCGAGCCAGACCCAGCCATAGCTGCGGCCCGCGAGCAGGGCTGCGATGGCCAGAACGGACGTAAGCGCATCCGCGAGGACGTGGAGGTAGGCCGCACGCAGATTGTTGTCGCGGTTTCCGGCGCGGGTCGCTGCAGCGCCCTGGTCATGATCGTGATCATGGTCATGGCCGTGGTCATGATCATGCGCATGGCGATGAGCAAGGCCGTGATGGTGGCTGTGGTCGTCCTTGAGCAGCCAGGCGCTGACAAGGTTCAACACGAGGCCGATCACGGCGACGAAGATCGCCTCGTCGAAGCTGATCGGAACGGGACTGCGCAACCGGACAAGGCTCTCCCAGCCGATCAGCAGCGCGACGATGGCCAGGACGCTCGCACTTCCGAAGGCGGCAAGATCGCCGAGCTTGCCGGTCCCGAAGGTGAAGCGCGGGTTTCGCGCGTGCTTGCGGGCGAAGCGATAGGCGAGCGCCGTGATGAGCAGCGCCGAGGCGTGGGTCGACATGTGCCAGCCATCGGCAAGCAGCGCCATGGACCCGTAGATCGTGCCCGCGGTGATCTCAGCGACCATCATCGTCGCGGTCAGCGCGATCACCAGCCAGGTGCGGCGTTCGTTGCGGGCGTGGTTTTCGCCAAGAAAGACATGGTCGTGCAGGGGGGCGGCGTGCGGGGTCATTTCAGGTGCCTTCTCATGACTTCGATCAGTTCGTCCGCCCCGACCTTGCGCTGGGCATCGTCTTCGACGTCGACGACGTGGTTGCGCAGGTGATCCTCCAGAAGTTCGACGACGAGGCCGTTCGTCGCCCCGCGAACCGAAGCCGCGAGGTTCAGGATTTCGGCGCAGGACGCTTCTGCCTCCAGCGCCCGTTCGATCGCCTCCATCTGCCCCCTCAGGCGGCGGACTCTGGCGAGAAGCTTGGATTTGTTCTGAACAGTGTGACTCATAGTATAGGGGGCTACCCTATTATTGCAGGGTCCACAATCCCGATGCTGTGCTGAACGCGGTAGACTTTCATGCCCCTCACGCGAAACCATCCTCGCCGCGCTGCACGCGCGGCTTTCGGCGTTGCCGGCCACGGTCCTGCGCGGCGAGGTGCTGCCCGAGCGTGCCGGCCGAGGGCCTGCTGATCCTGCGCGATGGCGAACCGGGAGAGCCCGAGGTGACGCTGTCGCCGCTGCGCTACCGCTACCAGCACCGTGCCGAGATCGAGGCTGTCGTGCAGGGCGCCGACCGTGACGTCGCCTTCGACACGCTGACCGGCAGCATCGGCACGGCGCTCGCCGCCGACCGCACGCTGGGCGGGCTCTGCGATTGGGTCGAGGCGGAAGCGCCGCGCTCCGTGGACCTGCCAGTCGAGGGCGCGGCCAGCTTGAAGGCCGACGTGATCCTATTCGACGGACGATCCGCTTGGTGGGTGACTCAGTTGGCGTTGAGACCTAACGGCTGCCGCGAATGGAGCCGTAGCTTCCAGCTGTTCTCGCGAGCGATGACATCTTCAGCTGGCAGGTCTGGCGCAAGACGTTCGAGAATGCTGAACCGGTAACTGTGAGGGTCGCAGCCGCGCAGTTCGCGGTTTCCACCGTGACCATCGCGGGCGTAGACCTGCCAGCGACCGTAAATGTTTTCGCGACCGTAGGCGGAGCCGACGTAGGCCCGACGATCGCTTTCATCGAAAATGAGGTAGATCCCGCGCCATTCAGCCAGCCGCGCTCGCCAAGACGCCGGTAGTGCCACGAGTTCCGCAAAGGTGAGATCGATCTCACGCCAGTCAGGCGGCGGGGCTGCGAAAGCACTTTCCTCGAGGATCGCGCTGACAGGAAATATCCCGCGGTCCACCCACCGGAACCATGAGCGCTCCGGCGGCGGAAAATCGATGACCAGCCGACCGCGCCAGTTGCTGTAGAAAGGCAGGCGCTCCAGATCGAACTGAAGCTCGGCTCCCACCCGGTCTGCGTGATCGGCTGTGAAACCCTCGTATCCCATTTCCCTTAGGGCAAGATTCTCCGGTATGCGCCAGAAGGCATCATGGTCGAGCGCGCGCGCCTCGCCTATGCGATAAAGCCCGACGAAGTGCGCTTTGCCGGGCGTGAGTCCGAGGAAGCTCGCCACGAATTCGGCCCGACGCAGGGCGGTTTTGGGTCGGCCGGGGACGGACTGGTAGACTTCGAAAAGCTCCGGGCGTTCTTCGATAATCCACGGCATCGCGCGGGCAAGTCGGGTCTCGAAGGGGCGGTGGCGCAGCAGGACAATGCGCTCTCTGAGGTCTGGGTCGTATCCTTGAAGGCGTAATAGGTCCTTGAAATCCATAGCAGCTCTGCTCTCAGCCCGTTGGGTGCAGCCTAAGCTCAGCGTAACTCGGCAGCAACGCCGCTTTATGTGATCCGCTCAGCGAGGCAAAGAAAGGAGAACACCATGGCACGAGCTCAGGGGGCGCGGGCGCTGATGGCGCTTTCGTTCGAGACGACTTCTGGAACGCCGCCCGCGAGCGGCTTCATCGGCGATGCCGACGGCAACGCGATCGAGCCGATGGGCGCTGCGGCGTCGATCTGGAGGACCCTGCCTACAAAGGCACTGGTGCCGTCATCGATCTACTGCGCGACCGCGCCTTCACCGACTCAGGGCTGGGCGCATTCATGTCCGGCGGGTTCACCTTCGGAACGCTCGAATGGACCAGCGGCTCCAACGCCGGGCGGCGCACCGAGGTGCTGAGCCATGACGTATCGGACGGCATCGCCGTGCCGGCGCTGCTCGAAGCGCCGGTGCGGGCCATCGCCGAGAGCGACAGCTTCACCTTGCGAGCGGGCTGCGACAAGCGGATGGAGACCTGCGGGGCGAAGTTCGCGAACACCGCCAACTTCCGCGGCTTCCCGCACATCCCCGGCCAGGACGCGGTTCTCCGCTACGCCACGAAGGACGGCGGCCATGAGGGGTCCGTGCTGTGACCTCAGCCGATCCCACCTGCGTCATTGCAATCGCGCGGTCCTGGCTCGGCACGCCGTGCCACGACCAGGCCAGCCTGCGCGGCGCCGGCTGCGGCTGCCTGGACCTCGCGCACGGCGTCTGGCGCGAGGTCGTCGGCTCCGAGCCGTTCCCGATCCCGCCCAACAGCCGCGACTGGGACGAGACCGGCCCGAGCGAGGTTCTGGCCGAGGGCGCGCGGCGCATGATGATCGAGGTGTTTGATCCCACGGTTTGATGGTGCGATCCTTTCTCAGGAATGGAAGGCAGCACTATGGGACAAGTTCGTCACGGCTGCGCCACGACCACGCACGCCGTCAGAGCTGCAATACAGCGATCCGTCGCCCGGCAGTCGTTTGCTTGCAAACGATGAGAGGGGCAGGCTTCGCTCGCGC
>NZ_FWFZ01000143.1 GCF_900172355.1 Roseisalinus antarcticus
CCGAAGACGGTCGGCCATTCGCCAAAGGCGGGATTGGTCGTGGCGATGATCGAGCTCCGCTCGTGGGGCTTGCCGATGAGGTGGCGTGACGCGGGTTCAGGAAACGGTCCACTGGGCCGTTTCCCCGCTGAACGAGCTGGCCGCCTTTCCGAGCGGACGGGAGATAGCCGAGCCCGTCAAGGAGTGAGCCATCGCGTCGCCATGCGTTCGAGACCGATGGCGAACACGTCGAGGCGAAAGATCAGGTCCGCGCTGCGGCGCGGGCTTCGGCGTCGAGCTTGTTCACCAGATCGACACCATTGAAGAACCGGCCGCGACGGCCGTTGCGGATGCAGGCACGGGCGATACCGACGGCAAGACGGGTCTTGCCGGTTCCCGTTCCGCCGATCAGCACGAGATTGCGCGGGTGGTCGAGGACGTCTCCGGTGGCGAGGTCACGGATCGGGGTCCCGTTGACCTCGTCGTCCATCGGGCTCGACCCGATGGCGCCCTTCTGGACGACCCTCGACGTCGCACTCCTCGATCTTCCTGGCGAGCGGCACCTTGGCGATGGTCGGCTGGCATTCGATCGAGCGTGCCTGCTTCTCACTGATCTCGGCGTCCGGGAGGTCGCCCCTCTCGGCAGATTGCTTCGCAATCGCCTGCCGGGCAATGAATGACCTGTTGTGGTTCGTGCCGTCGCTTGACCGTCACGACG
>NZ_FWFZ01000061.1 GCF_900172355.1 Roseisalinus antarcticus
AAGTGGAGGAAAATCTCAGGGCCAAACCGTCTGCCCGAAGTGATCCAGGGGATTGCCTTCAAGGACGGGATCAAGCAACTTCAAAACGCCGCCTGATCAAGCCGTCACCAACTTTTGGGCATAACTCAACGGATGCCGCTCAACCTCAATGGCGCCGGCGTCTGGCATGACCTTTTGATTGATTTTCCAAAGTTCGAGGCACGTTGATGCGCCATCCGATACTTCAAGAGAGCCTGGTCGCCGTTGCGGTGACTGCCAGTCTGGTCGCCGCGTCCCTGGCGGGTTTGCCGGAGGCGCTCGGTGCGCATCCGTGGTGGGCCCAACAATCGGGGATCATCGGCGGCGCCGGCGGGGCAGTGCTCTGGCTCGTCCTGCGGCGGGCGGGCCTGTCGTTTGCGGCATTGGTGGTCGTGGCCGTAGCGGCTTTGCTGGCCTCAGTCGCCGCCGCGTATTTCGGCAAGCAGGTCTTTGCCGCCTCCTTCGCAGAGAACGCGCTTGCCGGCCGGTTCTGGTATTTCGGCTGGTTCGCGATCTCCGGGTTCGTCGCGCTGCTCATCGCCACTGTCGTGGCCCGTGTCCTGCGGCGCTGAGGCCCATGTCAGCCGCCGGTGATCGAATCCCCCCGCGATATGCGGCTTCACGATCTCGAAATACGGCGACAGGTCGAAGTCGCGCGGCGCGAACAGTGAATGGTGCCGAATATGCAGGATCTCGGCCCGTGCCTGACGTGACCCTTTTCGGGTCTTCACCTTGGTGACGTCGGGCAGGATCGGGTAGCGCACCGACTGGAAGGACCGCGCAATCAGCGAAGAGCAGATTGCCCGCGTCGGATCGCCGGAGCCGAAGGCCAGCATCCGCCGCCGCCAACGCACCGGAACGGGCGGTGTCGGAAAAAAGTATCGCAGCAAATCGAAGATGTTGCGCAGGTCGTATTTGAGGCCGATCCGCGCGATCATGAAGGCACAGACCTGCGCCCGTTCTTCATCGGTCAGGCCCACGGGGCGGCAGATGCGGGTGTTGAAACTCGCGTATTTCGACAGTGGAACGGATACGCAGCCCTGACCAAGGTTCACCTCCACCAGGTGATGTCGTTCGCCGCCGTCGGCTGCATCCGGCAGGTGCCTGCCCACATACATGGCCGCGTGGGACCATGTCGATTGCGTGAGATATTTGATCGCTGTCGAAATCCGCTCGCCACCTTCGATCAGCAAAACGTCACCGGGGCGAAGGATGCGGCAGAGAGTCTGGAAATCCGAAGGCGTGTAGGGCTTGTAGCCCGAACAGGGGCGGTTCAGCTTGGATGCCAACCGGTGCCCGATGCGGTCGAGCACCCCGTCCAGCCAGCTTGTTCCCTCTTCCGTCATCGACCCGAACCTCCGTCTTGCCTCAAGGACCCGCGATCTACCAAAACGTTACACCTCGGCACGGCAAATATCGCCCTCACAGGAGATCCGGGGCACCCGCGCCCCAAGGGCACGCATGACGGCCAGCGCCATCCAGATGCCGGCGACGATGCCGAACCAGGAGGGAAGGGCATGGGGCGAGAGCGAGGGTATACCGAACAGGATCAACCCGTCATTGCCGCCGGGGATCATCGCAGCCCCCGCCCCCATGAGGCTGCCCGCACCAAGCCGCCTGAGGGCCGACCACAACCGGACCCGGCGAATGCGGAAGCTACCGCGCAGCACCGCGGATGTCACCATGGCCAGCATCGCGGCAGTCGAGACGACCCACAACGTGGCCGGATGCGCGCATGGGGCCACCTCGGCGGCGCCGGACGCGCAAATTGCTGTCGAGGTGAAGGACCAGGGTCGATCCATCAGAAGAAGTCCGGTGTTGGCGAGAGCCACAAGAAACACGCCGAGCGACAGAGGCCAGACACCATCCGACAAAATCCCCTTGCCCCTGTGCCGGACAAGACGGGTGAGACGCCAACCTTCCCACAGGATCCAGGCCAGGCCTGGCAGAACGATCCACCAAGGCAGCGACGTTGCGGAGATACTCCCCTGCGGGCTCGTCAAGAGGCCCGGCGTGGCGAGAAGCCCCAGCCCCCAACCGAGAAGGGTCATGAGCATCACGCCATGGCCCTCGGCAAGACGCGCAAGCGTGGAGAAGCTGCATGCGCCGTTGAGACCCGCACCGACCCCGAACAGAATACCGCCTGCAATTCCGGGCAGCATGACGGGGCGCGCCGAAAGGTCTGCATCGAAACCCGCCAGTGCCGCAACTGACAGAAGGCCGAGCGTCCAGAGAGATGCCTTCAGAAACGACCAAAGGACGTGGGCGCGCCCTGTGGTCATGACCTCCGCCACCGCCTTCACGGTGCACAGGCCTGCCCTGTGCGCCGAGGCTCCGAGCAGCACGCCCATCAGGGCAGGCAGGGCGAGGTCGGGGAACATATCGGAGCCTCGGCGCGGGCTGGATCACCTGTGCCTGAGGGTCAGTTTGCGATCAGGTGATCCGAGGTGAAGACCATGTCGTCGGCGGCTCCCTGGTGGCAGGCGATGCAGCCTTCGTCCATCCCGCGCGCGACGCGCCCGGCCAGAGCCATGCCCATCGGGTTTTCGGCGATCGAGCCGTCGGGGTTGTAGCGTGCCCAGAACCAGTCGAGGTTCTCGGGATCGTAGCCATCCTCGCGGCGGAACATCACGGTATAAGCGCCCAGATGTCCGTCGGGGTTCGACAGGACCTCGTCCACGGAAACGCCCTCGGGCCCGAAATTGCGCTTCACGATCAGGTCGCCGGTGTGATCGCCGATCGTGCCGACGTCATAGAATGTTTCAAGCATCATGCCATGCGGTTCGGTGCCCATGTAGGGAAAGGCCCGGATCATGTTCGGTCCTGCAAGACGCTCGGCCTCCATGAGATCCCAGAGCAACTCCGCATAGGCGATGTCGTCCTCGGTGCCGAAGGCCATGTCGCCGTCCTGCGCCAGCGCCGGTCCGGTCGCGATGGCGATGCTTGCAACGGCTGCGGATATGATCGTTCTCATGAGAAGTCCTCCCTTGGTTGACGAGGGTAGGACTCGGCGGGTCGCGGTCCGTTACAGGCAAGCCGATCACAGTGCCGTGACACTCACGCCGCCATCACCTCTGCGAGATTTTCGCGATTCCGGATTTACCACAGGCTGTTCCGCGCAAATGCTCATAAAAGAGGTTTTCGATGAAACGCGTTTTCTCCGTCCTGATCTGCCTGCCTGGGGTGGTCCTACTTGCCGGTCCTGCTGCAGCCGCCTGCGTGGAAAACGGAACGAGCGACACGCTCTACTTCACCATCGAGTCCCGGACCGGTGACGCCCGTACAGGGGCCGCCCTCGACCCCGGCGCGGAACTCTGCATGCCCGAAACACCCTCCGCCATCTTCACCGCCTTCGCCTCCGAGACCAGCGTTGAAGGGTGCCCCAGGCTCTCCGGGCCGAATGGGCGTGACCGGCTGATGCACTTCCTGCCGACCGACAGCTGCCGTTGGGCCTCGCATGGGGAATGACGCGAACCCGGTGTCGCTGCGTGCACGCTGCGGCGCATTCTGCCGGGTCATGATCAGGCTCTTCGCCGTTCTGCTCATCGCCTATGGCATCCACCTTCTGATGGGCTGGGTCACGGGGCTGGCGCTCTTCGAGGATGATCGCCTGCGCGTCGGGATGCTTGTCGCCTTCCTGCTCGCCTACGGTCTTCTGATCTCCGTCCCTTTCGTTCCGGGTGTCGAGATCGGTCTGTCGCTCATGGTGATGGAGGGGCCGTGGATCGCACCGCTGATCTACGGCTCGACCGTCGCAGGCCTGTCGCTGGCCTATGCCGTTGGCGAATGGGTGCCCTATGCGCGGCTTCACCGTGTCTTCGACGACCTTCGTCTGAAGAAAGCGTGTCGTCTGCTTGAGGCGGTCCAACCGCTCTCCCGCACCGAACGGCTGGAGGCATTGCGCGCACGCGCGCCCGTCTGGCTACGCCCGCTGGCCACGCGCTATCGCTATGTTCTGCTTGGCCCGCTCGTGAACCTGCCCGGCAACGCGGTTCTTGGCGGCGGTGGCGGCATCTTGTTCACCGCCGGGCTCAGCCGCCTGTTCCTGCCCGTGCAAACTGTCGTGACGATCCTTGTCGCGGTTGCCCCGGTGCCGCTTGCAGTGTGGCTCTTTGACATCGACCTCGGCGCATTTCTCGACTGATGGGGACGGGTTACGCGATCCGAAGGATATCCTCGCCCGCGAAGCTCGGCGTGCGGATCGGACATGCCATAGTGGCGTAGAGCGCGGGCGGCACCGAAATATCGGCGAGGTAGAGATCGCCCACCGCCCATCGCACCGCAGGATCGGTCAGGCCGCGCTTGGGAAGCGCAAGCGTGACGGTCGCATTGGCCGAGACGGAGGGCATCGCAAGCCGCCCGGTCGATGCGTCGAACCCCGAGGGCACGTCGAGCGCGAGGATCGGCGTGCCGGACCCGTTCGCCCATGTGATGAGATCAGCGACACGCCCGATTGGCGCGCCGGACAGCGAATAGCCGATCAATCCGTCCAGGATGAGGCCGGCTCCTTCGGGGGGGTCTTCGACCACGGCGATGCCCATGCCCTTGAGGATGGCGAACTGGCCCGCGGGGACCGGGGCCAATGCGGTAGCGGGGCGGGCGAGTACGATTTCGACACATGCGCCCCAGGCGGCCAGCCGCCGCGCCGCGACCAGCGCACCGCCGCCGTTCCCGCCGTTGCCCGCCAGCACGGTGACGCGGGGAGCGTCCCGGCCGACAAGCCACCGGCGCCACGCTACCGTGGCCAGCGCACGGCCGGCATTCTCCATCATCTTCTCGAGCGCGATGCCGTAGGTCTCGACCATGCGCCGGTCGACCTCGACCATTCCGGCCCGGTCGATCTCGGGCCAGCCCTTGGCCCATGGGAATTGCCAGTCGTCGCGCTCCATCGTCATTCCCCGAAATCCTATCCTTGATGCTCCGGACCGATGCCCTGAAACATCGCACGCAGATCGACCGTGCCGCGCGCGCCGAGGTCGCCGTGGTGACGGTCGAGCCATACCTTTGCGGTCTCACGTCCATGATCCCGCAGATGGGTCAGAAACGCCCATTCCGCGTTCACCTTTGACGAGGCCCCCAGCGGGTTCAGAACGTCCTGATTTTCGATGATGTGGATCCTTGCCCGCCGATAGTGCCCCTCATCGAGCTTGCCCTCGTCCAGCAGCCGGGTCACGAAATCGATAGCGCGCAACTCCTTGAGCAGGCTGGAGTTGAAACTGATCTCGTTCAGCCGGTTCTGAATGTCATGGGCCGTGCGCGGGATGCCCTTGCGCTCCACCGGGTTGATCTGGACGACGATGGTGTCGGCGCTGTCGCTTTCGGTGTGGAACGGAAAGAGCGCCGGATTGCCCATGTAGCCGCCGTCCCAATAGGGCACCCCGTCGATGACCACGGCCTTGAACATGTTCGGCAGGCACGCCGAGGCCATGACCATGTCGACCGTCAGGCTGCGGCTGTCGAAGACCTTTACCCGGCCCGTCTCGACATTCGTGGCCGAGATGAAAAGCCGGATGCCATCGCAATGGCGCACGCAGTCGAAGTCGATGCAGGCCTCGACGATGTCGCGCAGGGGGTTCATGTCGGCGGGATTGAACTGATAGGGCGAAAAGAGCCGCGTCATCATGTTCATCGTCTGGTAGCCCCAGGAACGTTCAAGGCTCCAGGTCCCCATCACTACGTCAAGCGGATCGCGCTTGATGAACGAATGCTGCGCGGCGTTGCTCACCGACTCCCAGAGATGATGCATCTTCTCGCGCGCACCTTCCGGCCCGCTTGCCGTGAACCCGTCCGCCAGCGCCACGGCATTCATCGCACCGGCCGACGTGCCCGAAATAGCTGCGATCTCGATCCGGCCGTCTTCCAGCAGGGCATCGAGAACACCCCAGGTAAAGGCGCCATGCGATCCGCCGCCCTGCAAGGCCAGATTGACGCGCTTGGGCGTGGTTGCCGCCTTGCGGGGATGGTCCGTCACCTGGGCGCTCATCACGCAATCCATCCGCCATCGCCGATGCGGATCATTTCCGGACCGTTGATGTAGATGATGATTGGGCTTTGACGGCTCACGACCCGGCAAGACCTCCAGCGATGGCTGAGGTTCGCGGACTGTGTGATCCTGAGCGAAAGATCATTATCACGAGTCATGCTGTTTCCTTCAGCGGCTCAAGGTCCGTGCGAATGATGGCCTGCCCGTGCAGCGTCTTGTGGACGGGGCATTTGTCGGCAATGGCCAGCAGGGAGGCACGCTGGTCGTCGTTCATATCTCCGTCCAGACGGATCACCCGGTGAAAGACATCCACCTTGGCATTGCCCTTGTCGCACTCCTCGCAATCCTCGGTGTGGCACCGGTCATGGCTGACGTCGCAGGAGACATGCGCAAGGGGCAGGCCCTTGCGCCGGGCATAAAGCCGGATGGTCATGGTGGTGCAGGCGCCAAGGGCGGCGGCCAGCAACTGATAGGGGCTGGGCCCCAGATCGGTGCCGCCCATGGCAACCGGTTCATCGGCGATCATCTGATGGCGTCCCGCGACCACGATATCCTGCCGGAACCCGGATGCCTCGGCCTCGGAGACGCGCACCACGCCTTCGGGCGCGTCCGGGGTCGCCTGTTCTGGCGCAAGATCGAGAAAGCGCCGCGACCACGAGGCGATGACTTCGGCCGCATATTCGGCGTCTTCCTCACGGGTCAGCAGATGGTCGGCCCCGTCGAGCGAGACGAAGCTCTTGGGATGTTTCGCCGCGCCAAAGATCCGTCCCGCGTTGTCGATGCCCACCGTGGCGTCACGGGGCGCGTGCAGTACCAGAAGGGCGGCATTCAGGCGAGGCAGGGCCTGCTCCAGCGAGGCCGCGGAGATGTCGTCCAGAAATTCCTTGCGGACCTCGAAGGACCGGCCCGCCAGATCGACCGTGGCGCGCCCATGCGCGCGAATTTCATCCAGCTTGCCGCCAAAATTATGCGCGACATGGCCGGGGTCGAACGGGGCGCCGATCGACACCACGGCCCGAAGCGCGGGAAGATCGGGCGCGGCCTTCAGCACGGCCGCACCGCCAAGCGAGTGCCCGATCAGAAGCTGTGCAGGCAAGCCACGCGCCTCCATGAACGCGGCAGCAAGCATCAGGTCGGCGACGTTTGATGTGAAATGCGTATTGGCGAATTCGCCCCCGGAATGACCCAGCCCCGTGAAGTCGAATCGAAGAACGGCGATGCCAAGGGCCGCGAGCCGACCCGAGATCCGGCGCGCCGCCGCGATATCCTTGGAGCAGGTGAAGCAATGCGCGAGGATCGCTGCCGCTCGGACAGGGCCGCTTGGCAAATCCAGTCGTGCGGCAAGCATGTCGCCGGAATGCCCGGCAAAGGTGACTTTTTGGCTTTTCATCTTCAGACTTTCTGGTGTCGGAGTGGCGCCATCGGAACGGGCGCGATGTCAGAAATCGCGCCCGTTCGATCGGTTCAGGCAAAGACGGGTTTGGCTTGCGCCTGGTAGACCGCGCCGAGGACCGCCCCAAAGATCACGTGGAGAACCAGCGTCATCATCGGTGCCATTATCCCCATGGCCATCCCGAACAGCCCGGCGCCAGCCATCGGCATCACCATGATCATCATGCCCAGCCATGCGGCGGTGCCGAAGACGACGCCCTTGGCCACCGCCGAGGAGCCTGGGATCATGTCGAAAAGCAGTGCAAACCCGATGCCCCAGGCCAACGTGCCGATCATGAAATGCCCCATCCAGCCCATCACGGCCGGGGCGCCCATCATCGCACTCAGCATCGCGATGACGTCGAGTTCGGGCATGATGCCCATCATTCCCTTGGCCACCATCATCACGGAGAGGACGACAGTGGCGGCAAACCCGGCGACAGCGCCGGCGACAATCTTGTTCATGGTCTTTCCTTTCGGTTGCGCCGAGGTTCAGCGGCGCGGTTCCTCCTTGCGAAGCGTCGAAAGGATTTCGGCAAAGCGGCCGTCCTCGGCCTCATGCTGGAGCGGCTCGCCCTGGTCAGCGACCTCTGCGGTCAATCGATCCGTCAGGCGCATTTGCTCGATGAAGCGTCCGCACCCCTTGCACATAGCAAGATGCAGGCGGATCTGGAGCGCGTCCCACGTCGAGAGTTCCCCGTCGAACAGGGCACTTGCACGGTCGGCGACATCCTTGCAGCTCAGCATTTCGGTTCGGTCCTTTCGAAAACCTCACGGGGAAAGGACCTCCGCGGCAGGTTTTCGTTACGTGGTGCATCACAAGTTAACGTGATCATCGGAAATGTCCCGCTCGGCCAGTTCATGACAGCTCTGCCAACCTGGCGCGCAAGGACAGTCGTGCGCGATGCAGGAGCACCCGCATGTTCCCGTCGCTGAGCCCGAGGGCCTCGCAAACTTCGGCGGGGTCGAGGCCCTGCTGCACCCGGAGCACGATCACGGCGCGTTGCGCGGGCGGAATGGCGTCGATGGCGTCGCGCATGTGCTCGGCCAGCCGGCGTCCGGCAACGATGCGCTCGGGTGTGATTTCGTCCCAAAGCTCGGGCATCTCCTTCCAGCGACCGTGTCCGTCGAAAGCGGCAGCAAGGTCGTTGCCCTGGCCACCCTCCTCGAACGAGACGGATCGCCCGTCACGCCGTGCCCGGGTCCGTGCCTTGTTTATCAGGATCGTGAAGATCCAGCCGGCCAGCGACGCCCGGCCTTCGAAGCCGCCGATGTTCTTCAGCACCGCGAGCCAGGTCTCCTGCGACACCTCTTCTGCGGTGGCGCGACTGTTCACGATGGTCGCTGCTACCCGGATCATGGACGGTGTGTGTCGGGTGTAGAGCATGCCGAATACGGCTTCATCGCCCGCCTTCAGGCGGTCAATAGAATCCATTTCTTCCAATACTCTGGTGCGCATGACTTCTTCCACCGACATGCGACCATGTGCAAGTCCGGTGGCCTGCGCGTCCACATGTCAATGCAGAACGCGCCAAATCGTGATGCACCGTGAATGGATTTCTGCCGAAGCGCTGCCGAACTCATAGGAGCTGGTCGCCGCCTGAAATATGCGGTGTCGGGGCGTTGTATATCCGCGGCGGCCGGCACGACTTCGAAGCGGCCTTGACCGACCGCCTTCGAAAATTGCTGCAAGTGAAGCGACGACTGGAAAATCCAGACAGGTGCTGGATGTCCTCATCGCCGCGAACTTCGATGCGCAAAGCCACGGATCCAAGAAGTTCGCTTTGCCTCACTCGGATTTCAATCGCACTCCGCGAGTAGCGCGACACTATGCGATCTCGTGCGATCGCAATGTGAACATGAACTGCACACGGCACCGCTCAAACAATTGAAACCATGCGAAAATCGCCGCCATCCATCATCGGACAGAGTTAGGCTCAGGACCCATTAAACGGGTTGAGGCTGCGCGGTCTGCGTGATTCATCGTCCCCGAACCAAAGGGGGCATGATGAGCGATCTGTATTGGCTGAGCGAGGCTCAGATGGCGCGGCTGAGGCCCTATTTTCCGAAGAGCCAT
>NZ_FWFZ01000057.1 GCF_900172355.1 Roseisalinus antarcticus
AACCCTGCATGTGGGCCTGTTTAGTGTAACGACGAGATTAGACAGGGACGTCTACGAGATTTTGCGGCGGCATTGTGAAAATCGAGGCCGTAAAATGGGTTGGCAGGGGTTAGGTCACCGATTCAGGTGTTCGTTACCACTTTGCGAGAATGAACGCTGTTGGCCCGATCTCACTGACGGTGGGCAAGGGGGAACGGGTTTTGCTGCTTGGGCCGTCGGGGTGCGGAAAATCGACCTTGTTGCAAAGTTTGACCGGCGTGATCCCACAGACCATTCCCGCAACGATCAGCGGACAGATCACGATATTCGGAGAACCCGTCGCCGCTCGGCAGCCCGCAGATTGGGCCGTGGCTGTCGGACAGCTGTTTCAGGATGCCGACCAGACGCTTTGCGGCTTTCGCGTCGAGGATGAAATTGCCTACGGGATGGAAAACCGCTGTGTACCCGCCGCCGACATTGCTGCGGCGGTCAGGGATGCAATGGCGCGTGTCGAATTGCCACCGTCATGGCGGTCCCGGCGCATTGCCACCTTGTCTGGTGGCGAAAAGCAGCTTGTCGCACTTGCCGCGGTGATGGCGCAGCCAGCGCCGTTGATCGTGGCGGATGAACCGACGGCAAATCTTGCACCAGCGGTAGCGGCACGGTTGGCCGCCTTTCTGCTGGAACCTCGTAGCGAAGGGGGCGCTTTGATTGTGGATCACCGGTCGGGGCGGATACTGCAGTTGATCGACCGGATCGTGGTTCTGGATCCAGAGGGTCAGATTTTGGCCGAGGGAAACCCCGACGATGTATTTCATGCCCATGGTGACCGGATGGAGGCACTTGGCATCTGGACGCCGCTGGCGAGCCGGTTGGTCCGCAAGCTGGCGCGCGCAGGAATCGGTCTGCCACACTGCCTGACCATCCATGAACTTTGCCGGGCGCTGGACTCCCACGGTCATAGGGCAAAAGCGGCGCGGGTGCTTGAATGCACCTTTCAACCGCGTGCTTTGTCGTTGGCAACGCCAGTGGTACGGCTGTGCAGGGTCGATTGTGCCCCGCTCTTTGGGCCGGTCGTGCTGCGCGATGTGTCGCTCCAGATGAACCGGGGCGAGGTTTTGGGCATTCTTGGGGCCAATGGCGCCGGAAAGACCACGCTTTCTCAGTGCCTTGCCGGGCTGGTGCGCCCTGCGCGCGGCATGCGTGACGGGCCGTTGGGGGCAATCGCCTTTCAGAACCCCGAGGCACATTTCACCCAAGCCACCGTTCTTGCCGAAGTGCAGAAGGCGGGAACAGCTGCCGGAAAAGATCTGGCGCATCTGGCAGATTGGGGTCTTGAAGAGCAGGCGGATCAGCACCCCTTTACCTTGTCGTATGGTCAGAAACGTCGGCTGGCGCTTGCAATCCTCACGGCGACCGACCGCTGGCCCGTGTTGGTGCTGGATGAACCGACCTCAGGCCTTGACCAGCGCGGCGCCGACACGATCGCCCGGCATATCGCGCGTTTGGCACAGGCGGGGCGCGCGATTGCGGTTGTGACGCATGACATGGATTTTGCGTTTACCGTCTGTGACCGCGTCGTTGTTTTGGCCGAAGGCGGCGCGGTGTCTTCAGGCCCAGCGCGCACGGTGCTGCGGGATGAGGCCACCATAACACGCGCCGGACTGGCGTTGCCCACGGTCAGCCCGTTGCTGGACTGGTTGGAGCACAAGGGATGTTAGGGGTCCTGCATCCGCTGCCCAAGCTGATCGTGTGTCTGGTCTGGATCGTGACGGCGATCACGCTGTTCGATCTGCGGTTTCAACTCTTCACCATCGGGTTGGCCGCAACATTGCTGATCGTGCTGGAACGGCGGTCGGTGATCTTCGTGATTGGCCTGATGGTGCCCTTTACGCTGTTTGGCGCGGGATTTCTGACCACCAGCCTGCTGTTCCGTCAGGATACGGATTTTGCGTTGAAACTGTCGGCTGAACAGATATTTGCCCGACCGGAAGTATCGGCCGGATTGGTGCTGTTCTTTCGTGCGATTGCCTGCGGCATGGTTTCTGCGCTGTTCGCTCTGACCACAGATCCGGGGCAGTTGGTGCGCGCGCTGATGATTCATGCCAGATTGCCAGCCACGGTTGGCTTTGCGCTGTTGCAGGCCCTGAACCTGGTGCCCGATCTTGCACGAGAGGCGCAGCAAATCCGGCTGGCGCGGGCGATGATGCAGGGCCGCAGGCCCCGGCGCATCCCCGGACCCGTCGAGGGGGCGTCGCTGATCGTGCCGCTTCTGGCCTTTGCCATCCGCCGCGCAGGCCGCGCTGCACTGGCGATGGAAGCGCGCGGTCTGAAAGCTGGAGCGCCGCGCAGCCACTTGAACCAACCGCAGGCAGGCTGGGCGGATCTGCTGTTTGCGAGCTGTGCCGCGGGCCTTCTGGCAGGCGGCATCTGTTTTGCCCGGATTTTCTAGGGCGCAGATACCGCGCCGCAATCACAAGGCTGCCGCATCCGCCATCGAGGCCCGCAGGCGCGCAAGAGCGGTTTCGCGGATCTGGCGTATCCGCTCTCGCGAGACGCCAAATCGTTCGCCCAGATAAAGCAGCGTTTTCGGGGTGTCGGACACGTAGGTTTCGATGATGATTTCCTGTTCGCGTCTTGACAGCCGGTTCAGATGGTCCGCCATCCTGATCCAGAAGGCCCGGCCATCTAGTCGCGCGCCCACCTCCCTTTCAACATCGGCGTCCGGATCTTCCAGCAGATCCTGCAGTTGCATCGTGCCGCCGTCATCGCCCACTGGGCGGTTCAATGATCCATCTTGGGCGGCAAGTCTCTGTTGCATCAGCACAACCTGATCTGGCGTGACGGCCAATACGGTTGCGATGCGCCCGACCATATCCTGCGGCGCAACCTCGCCTGTACCGGCCAGACGGGTTTCAACGCGTTTCAGATTATGAAACAGCTTGCGCGAGGAGGCTGAGTTTGGAAGCCGCACCAAAGACCAGTTTTGAACCTTGTAATCTTGGATTTCCGCCCTGATCCACCACGCCGCATAGGTGGAAAACCGAAACCCCATGTCTGGATCAAAGCGATCGGCAGCTTTCAGCAGCCCGATGTTCGCGTGTTGCAGAATGTCTCTATCCAGCTCGCGGCCTTTGCCCCCGGCTCGGCTGGCCGCAGCCATCGCAAGTGCCTGGTGCGCGGTGACCAGTCGGTTGCGCGCCGCAACGTCACCTTTGTCGCGCCAGCATCTGGCCAGCCGGGCTTCGTTTGCCGCGTCCAGAAATTCTGCGCGCGGCACCTGTGTGCGTCCATTGCGGGAAGTAGGGAAAGGTTTGTTCATCTGCATCAAATGTAGTTTCGTTTCGATACTATCCGTGGGAATACTCTTGTCAATCTGATTTCGAAACGCTACCGTTCATTGGTGGGCAGCAAAGTGACCAGCACCGATGAAATCGCCGAACTGCTTGTCTATCTTGGGCGGGCAGCGCGCGGTGTCGATACGGGGTCAAATCTGACGGCGGCCCAATGGACGGCGCTGCGGTTTTTCGCGCGCGCCAATGACATTTCCAGAACCCCGTCCGCTTTTGCCAGCTTTCATGCCACCACGCGGGGCACGGCGTCGCAAACCATCAAATCGCTGCTGGCAAAGGGTTATCTTTCTCGGTGCGAGGCTGCGGACGACAGGCGAAGCGTGCGGTACGACTTGACGGACGCCGGGACGCAAGTCATGTGCGGTGACCCCTTGCGTGAACTGTCGGATGCCATTGATCGGCTGGACGCGGGGTTGAAATCGGCCTTGCGGCAGGCGTTGCCCGCTCTTGTGGGGCAGCTTGCAGACAGTCGCAACACGGTGGCCTTTGGCACCTGTGGCGATTGTCGGCATTTTTCGGGCGGCGGTGCGACCGGCTATTGTGCCTGCGTCGCCGCCGAACTTGCTCCGACCGATCTTGGCCGTTTGTGCATTAATTTTGCCGCGAGCGAGGACCGAACGCTGGCCTTGCACGGTGCTGTCACAAGGAAAACTGCATGAACTCCGCACAAGCAACGCCCCGCGTTTCTGATACCTCCAGCATGGCGCATCTGGGCCAGATCATCGCGGTGGCCAGCGGCAAGGGTGGCGTGGGTAAAAGTACGCTCAGCACCAACCTTGCGCTCGCGCTGGCGGCGCAGGGGGCGGCTGTCGGGCTTGTTGACGCCGATCTTTATGGCCCCAGTGTTCCGGGAATGCTGGGCATCAAGACCGGCCAAAGCCCGTCGATGTCCCCTTCGGGCAAGGTGATGCCTGCCCAGGCGCATGGGATCAAAGTGATCTCGATGGGCATGCTGACCGATGATGACAAGCCCGCCATTCTGCGTGGTCCGATGGTGTCTAAATACCTGCGCATGTTCATTCTGGAGGTGGATTGGGGCACGCTTGATTATCTGATCCTCGATCTGCCCCCCGGCACCGGCGACACGCAACTGACGCTGGCGCAAAGCTTTCCGCTGACCGGCGCTGTAATCGTCAGTACGCCGCAAGATGTCAGCCTGAAAATCGCCCGGCGCGGCATCCGGATGATGGAGCAGGTCAAGGTGCCGATCCTTGGTATTGTTGAGAATATGAGCGGGTTCACCTGCCCGACCTGCGGCGATGTCACCCACATCTTTCATCAGGGCGGCGGCGCGAAAATCGCGGCCAGTCTCGGGGTGCCGTTTTTGGGCGCGGTCCCGCTTGATCCGGCGATCGTGGATTGCGGCGACGACGGGCGGCCTTTGGTGATTGCTTATCCGGGCACCCCCGCAGCGGCAGCTTACCGCGATATCGCGGCAACCTTGTCGGGGCGCGCGCAAACCGCGCCGGGGATGCCGACGCCCTTCGATTGGCATTGGGCGGATGATGCCAGCAAACCCAAGCCGTCACCCGTTGCGGGCAAGTCGGGCGGCGCTGCCGAAGTCCCGGTGGCGATGGATCGCAGCGGCGGGCGCACGCTGGTCGTGCATTGGCAGGACGGTCATATTCAGCCAATCGACGTGCGCGATCTGCGCCTTGCGTGCCGCTGTGCCGCCTGTGTCGACGAGATGAGCGGGCGCGCGGTGCTTGACCCCGCGACTGTGCCGTTGAACATCGTGCCCACCCGGATCTGGAGCCTTGGCAACTATGCCATCGGCGTCAGCTTCAGCGATGGCCATAGTTCGGGGATTTACACCTTTGGTCATTTGCGCCGCATGGTGGCCGCCGAGGTTGAAGATGTCTGACATGACGACGCAGTTGCGCATCCGCGCCGGAACCTCGCCCGCTGACCCACACAGCATGCGCTTCGAGTTGGACAGGGATGTGCAGGGCGGTGCATTGGCGAGTTTTGCAGATGCCGCGTCGGCGCATGATGCCCCTTTGGCCAAGGCGATTTTCGCCATCGTCGGGGTGAAAACGGTTGATGTGTCCGGCGCGGTTGTGACGGTGGTCAAGACCGATGACGGCAATTGGGACGCCCTGAAACATTTGATCGCAGCGGCAATCCGAAGCAGCATGTCACAATCTTCCGCGCCCCTGGGGCAAGCGGTTAGAATAGCGGGCCAGGCCCGGACCGATGATGAAATCCGTCTGGCCGTGCAAGATGTGCTGGACCGGCAGGCCAACCCGGCGATTGCCAGTCATGGCGGGCATGTCAGCGTAACGAACGTGCAGGACGGCGTCGTCAGCATGCTGATGTCGGGCGGGTGTCAGGGCTGTGCGTCTTCGGCCGCCACGCTGCGCGGCGGGGTGGAAAGCATGATCCGGGCTGCGGTGCCCGAAGTGCGCGACATTATCGACGTGACCGACCATGCTGCCGGTGCGACCCCGTATTACAGCGCCGGATCGGATGGTCCGGCAACGCCCAAACGCCCCCTGCTGTATCGTCCTGTCCCACCCGATATGATCATGCGCGAGGATGGCCAGTTTCTGATCTCGCCAGACTACCTTGCGCCACGCCTGGGGATGGACGCAGCAACCCTGCGCGCGGCGATGCAATCGGGCGAGGTTGTCAGCCAATCCGAATCCGGCACCGGGGCGGATGCAGGCAAGACACGGCTGATCCTGCGCTCCAGCACGCGGGTCTGGGCGGCTGAAATCGCCGCCGATGGCAGCGCCCATGAAATCCCGGCGCCCCGTGCCGCAACAAATGCCGCCACCGCAAGTACCGCGCTGCGCGATCGCATCCGGGTGCATCTTGCGGGCCTGACTGCGGCAGATGTGCCGGTAACCTATGGCCAGCTTGCCCGAGCATTGGGGCTCTACATGCCCGGGTCTATTGCAAAGGTCACGCAGGCGCTTGAGGCGACGATGGTCGAGGACGCCGAAACTGGCGCGCCGTTTCTGGCCGCTCTTGTGGTTGGCAGGCTCGGGGACGGTGAGGGCGCCAAAGGGTTCCACCAGCAGGCCCGCGCCTTGGGTCGCGGCGCGGCCCCCGGCGAAGACGAGCGAAGCTATCACCAGCGCGAGTTCACCGGAGCCGCCGCCCTGTTGGCCGCCCAGACCTGACAAACGGCAAGAGCCGGGCTGCGCGTGTCACGACCGAAACGAGTCGGGACATGGCTACAGGGGAGGTTTGGCACCCTTGGCCACTTTGCGACTGGAAAACTTGAAACTCTTGCTCGGTCGCATCGCGGCAGATGCGTCGCTTCAGGCGCCGAAACCGCGCTTGTGCCGTGCAGCCCAACGCAAGGAACCGACATTGGCACCAGTCCGATATGCTGCGAACGGGGTTTGAGCGCTTCGATTGAAAATCCGCTTTCCGACCGCCTCAAGGTTGATTTAGCGTGGATGCCATGAGACCTTCACCTAAAACTGTCCTGTTGCTTGGGGCCACTGGCACAATCGGGCGTGCGACTGCCAAAGCCCTTCTTGCTGATGGTCATAAAATCATCGCGCCGGTGCGACCGGGATCTGACAGCAACGGACTTGAGGTCTTGGTATCTTCTGCGCTGACACAAGCCTCGCTTTCGGCCCTGATGACAGATCATGCCTGCGACGCCGTGATCTCGTGCGTCGCCTCGCGCAGCGGCGCCCCGGCCGACGCCTGGGCCATTGACCGCGACCTCAACAGGGCTTTGCTGCGGGCCGCGACCGGCGCGGGGGTCAAGCAGTTTGTGCTTTTGTCGGCGATCTGTGTCCAGAAACCCAAGCTGGCCTTCCAGCATGCCAAGCTCGCTTTCGAGGCTGAACTGCAAGCTGCCCCAATCACCTGGTCCATCGTGCACTCGACCGCGTACTTCAAATCGTTGTCGGGCCAGCTGAACCGTCTGCGCGCCGGAAAGCCGTTTTTGCTTTTCGGCGATGGCGAACTGACCGCTTGCAAACCGATCAGCAACGACGATCTGGCCCGCTATCTGGTACTTTGCCTCACCGATCCGGCCCTTCAGAACCGCATTTTGCAAATCGGCGGACCCGGCCCGGCCATCACACCGCGCGCGCAGGGCGAGATGCTGTTTCACGCTATGGGTCTGACGCCACGATACAAGCACGTGCCGGTTGCGATGATGTCAGCCATCGTCGCTGGCCTTTCATTTCTTGGCAAAGTCTCTCCCCGCCTTCGCGACAAGGCCGAATTGGCCCGCATAGGCCGCTATTATGCGACTGAGTCCATGTTGGTCTGGGATGATGCTAACGGCCGATACGATGCTGATGCCACCCCGGAGTTCGGCACCGAGACGCTCGCCGATCACTACAAGCGGCTTGCAACGGAAGACATCGCGGACGACCGGGGCGAGCACGCGGTATTTTGACCCCTCAGCCTGACTCCATGGGCAGACTGGTGCGCTGTGACGGACTTCTCGCACACACTGGTTCAACCCGAAAGGGATATGGTCTGTCGCGTGTTGGTCTTTACTGTCAACTCAGACAGGATCACCGCCGCAAGATCGTGGCGCGACACCTCTGATCCGCCCAATGTGCCGTCTGGCGTCGCCGTCCATTTGCCTGACGCAGGCTTGTCGGTCAGGGCAACGGGTTGGATCACAACGTAGTTTGCGTTCGATGCTCTCAACAGCGCCTCTTGCCTTTCCTTGTCTGCGATCTGCTCGCGCAAGATAAGGCGATAAAACAGTTTGAACATGAAGGGCAGTTTGTTCCGCGTGGCACCCACGCCAAAAGCGCTGACAACGACGACCGACCGATCCGCCCCGTCACCAAGTGCTGCAAGAATGTTCCGGGTTCCGGCCTCACAAATGTCGCGCGGTGTCGTGCGGCGCGCCCCGAACAGAAGGGCAAAGGCGTTTTGCGAGTTGCCGAGGGCCACGACAACCGCGTCGGTATCGGCCAGTGTGCGGACGACATCCTTTGACACCATCGCATCACCTTGCAGCACTGTCAGACCGACCTTTGGGGCAAGTTTGTCGGCATGTCTGGCGAGGGCAGTTACCTGATGGCCCGCCTTGAGTGCAAGGTCGATGACGGCGCGTCCTGTGCCGCCCGTCGCTCCGAACAGGGCGATCTTCATGCGGTCAACAGCGCAATCAGGATCGCGATGGCGACGGTATTCACGATATGCAGGACCTGTTCGATGTTTTGCGTCTGAAGATACTGCTTTCGGGCCAGCCATATCTCGGCGCGGTCGTCGGCTTCGCAGGCGGCCAACTTTGCGCGATCTTGTCGGCGCTTGCCTCTGAACTCCAGAACATTCAATACTATCAAAATAACGACAGCCCCCAAAATGAAGGCCGGTCTGATCCAGCTACTTTCCAAAACGAGGTCTCCCGAAAACGATCCCCAGCCGAAGTATCTAGCTTCTTTCGGTCAACAGTCGAGATTGCAAAACGTGCCCCAAGACAACCAACCCCTTGCCATAGTGACCGGCGCCTCATCGGGCGTCGGGCTGCATACGACCAATGCCCTGATCGGGCGCGGCTGGCATGTCATCATGGCCTGCCGCGACTTAGCCAAGGCCGAAACGGCGGCGCGTTCGCTGGATATGGCGTCTGGGTCCTATGAGCTCGCCCACATCGACCTTGCCTCGCTCGACAGTGTGCGCGCTTTCTATGCGGGCTTTCGGGCGCGCGGCGTGCCGCTGGACGCATTGGTGTGCAACGCCGCAGTTTACCTGCCACTGCTCAAAACACCGGCGCGCTCGCCAGAGGGGTTTGAGATCAGCGTGGCGACCAACTATTTTGGTCATTTCCTGCTGGCCAACCTGATGCTGGCGGATTTGCAGAAATCAGCCGCCCCGCGCCTGATCACGCTTGGCACGGTCACCGCCAATTCCGAAGAGTTCGGCGGCAAGGTCCCCATTCCAGCACCCGCCGATCTTGGCGAGTTTCAGGGTTTGAAAGCCGGGTTCAAAGCCCCCGTCGCGATGATCGACGGCAAGCCGTTCAAGGCGGGCAAGGCTTACAAGGACAGCAAGCTCGGCACCATGGTGATGAGCCGTGAGTTGCATACGCGGTTCCACGATGAAACGGGTATCGTGTTCAGCACGCTTTATCCCGGCTGTGTGGCAGACACGCCCCTGTTCCGCAACGCGCCGCCGCTGTTTCAGAAAGTTTTTCCATGGTTTCAAAAGAACATCACCAAGGGCTATGTCTCGCAGTCCCTGTCGGGAGAACGGGTCGCACAGGTCGTGGCGGACCCGGGGTTTTCGCAGTCCGGCGTGCATTGGAGCTGGGGCAATCGACAGCGTGAAGGGCGCAAGGCTTTCTCGCAAGGTTTGTCCATCAAGGCTACCGATGCGGAGCGATCCCGAGAACTTTGGGACCTGACGGCAGGACTCGTGGGGCTGAATTGAAAATTTCAACGTAGGGATAAGTGTGTCGCTCTATGAAGGACCAGATCGATCTTCATCCTGATTGCCCAAAGAAATAGTTTAGACGTCGGATCGGATCACGCGCAGTGGAATTGCAAGACACTTTGGGTGGTGGCCAATAGACAGCAAGCACGAATGACAGCTTCGCCCCGCACCACTGACTTTGGCCAGCCAACATTGCTGCGACAAGCCTGATTGGCCGTTCTAGGGAAGCCGCGCCGCAGCGCCTGCTCGGTCCTGATCGACGGCAATAGGCCGACAGCATATGCCCCCCCCCGACATGGTTCCTCCCTAGCCCGATCCGTATACGGGGGGGCGCAGCGCGGCATTTCGCTAGCGCGTGGCTTTTTCACCGGGGAAGCCACTTGGAAGCCACCCCCACGGATCGCCTCGGCATTATGACTCAATATCAGTGACTTACCCGGCACGCCGCACGGGCAAGCTGGATTTCTTTCGGAAGCCAGGGAAGCCACCTGACGGAAGCCACCCTCGCCAGTAGCCACCATAGGAACGCATCTCTCCGCCAGAAGCTTCCGGCCATCTCTGAACACGTTGATTCCAAGGCAGAAAATGGATTGACATTTCTAGCCCCCTTGACCTACCTATTAATTATCGAAGAATTGCGCCCGGAGGATAACCCTCGCGGGCGCTTTCTTTTTCCCCCACATCGCGGATTCTGATCGTGTCGCTGGCGTTGCCCGGCGCGCTTCGGCACGTCCGCCCTGCCCCAAATGAGAACCGCCCATGGACCTGGTCTTCGCACCGAGCCAGATCGAGACTTGGCCTCTCGACCGGCTGCGCCCTTATGCCCGTAACGCCAAGATCCATGGCACAGACCAGGTCGCCAAGATCGCCGCCAGCATGGCGAAGTTCGGCTGGACCGTGCCCTGCATGGGGTCTGATGCCGGAGAGTGCAGGTTTGATCAGCGGGTGGCTCGGCTAAAGACCGGAGGCCGATAGGTCACCGCACCGGGCGGGCGCATCGTTTCCGCGAATGCGCGGGTTTTCCCGAGTCTGAACGTCACCTCGAAATCTCCCCTGCCAACACCGCTTGGCCGTGCACGGCGAGGGTCGCGGTGAATTTTGGACAGGCGAAGCGCTTGATGACCTCGTGGACCCGAGCGTCATAAGCCGCTTGCCCGATCGAGCGGCAAAGATCTGACGCGTGAAACTGTCGGTTGATGCTTGGAGCGGCGGCAACCTGTGCCAGCAGTTCTCGCTCTCGAGGATCGAGCGGTTTCTCAGGCACTGGAGGGGTTGTTTGGCGGGGCATTTCACCAGGGGACTTGCGCCACCGGCGCATGAAGCCAAGCAGAAAGCCCGCCGGCACCTTGTCATTGCCGCGCGCCCGGTTGAAGGCCAGGAAACGCTCCCAGATGACCTGTGTGTCGACGTTCCAGCAGGGCAGGGCGGTCTTCGCGGCCTTGATCAGCTCAGCCCAACAGGTCTGGAAAACGTTCGATTTTTCGTTAATGTTGATTTGTCCCAAAAATATAGTTTTGTTAGTATTTTCTTTATATAGTGATGTGTCGCCTCCGCCTGACTCGACGTCGTGGGGCTCCTCCTCCTTATCGAAGGCCGTGAAGCGAAAGAGCCAAGGGGCATACTTGCCATGGGGCTTATGGCGGACGAGGTGGAGCTCTGAGCTTGCAAGCTCGTTCAGCAGGACACTCAGATATTGCCGCGAGACGCCGACCTTCTCGGCAAGCGCCGACAACGTGAAAGCCGCTGTTCCCCGGGGCAAGCCGTTGTAGCCTTCCTTACAGGCGATCCCGTCGAGGATAAAGGTCGCCAGCTTGTGGGCGGAAATGGAAAGATCAGTCTGTGTGATCCGGCGCAGGATCAGTCCGGTTGTAATTTCCATGGTCAGGTTCTCCTGAGAGGACCGACGCAATACTGTGAGGTAAAAACATTCTTGCTAGCAAAACAACTATTCTGGTTGCAGGAGTTTAGACGTTGCGTTAGAAAAATCGTGTTCAGTGTTTTTTCTAGCGCGGCGTCAGGCTTCACGGTCTGGCGTCGTCCTCGTTTTGGGGTTCAGTGCACGGTCTCCCGTGCAGGATTTCAGGGGCGCGGGCCTGGGCGAGGCTGGTCCGCGCTCGTTCAGTAGCGGACCTCTTCGAAGCCGTAGTTTCCTGCGTGGTCACGCCAGTCTACAAAGACCGCGCGATAACTCACCGAAGCGCAGTGCAGCGGACGAGGCAGGGCGGAAGCTGGCGGCACCTGGGCGACGCTCGAGCGCAACCAGTGGTAATCGCCTTGAACCCCGTAAGAGCCAATGCGCGTTGCGTCCGAGCTGATGCAGTCGCCATCCCGGTTTCGCCGCTGGCTAAACTGGATATGGTAGACTCGGATGCTCCTGACGAAGTCAAAGGCATCGTCGGAAATGTCGACGTTAGCCTGTTCGTCTGCCTGCACCGGGATGAGGGGAAGCGAGAGGTCAGGCAAACCAATCGACGGCGGAGTTTGAGCCGCGATGTTAATGAGCCGTTCCCCTGGCGAGGGGGCTGCAGGGCTACTGAACGACGCCCCCATGGGACAGCGCCAGATCTGCAAGGGCGGCTCGATCGGCCAAGGCGTGATCCGTCTGATGAACACCGCCCGCGCATGGGTGCAAGGCGCGGAGGCCGGCCAGCCACCGGCGAGACACAACAGGATCGCACAGTCGACGGGGTAAGCTTGGGCCGGCGCGGCCGTGCCGAGCAGGCCGGTTACGGTAATAGCTGGTCGCCTGTGATTTTCCCGTAAGCATCTGACAATGTATTCTTATTCTAGTTTTGATAATATCCGGAATCGCAAGGTTTCTGGTCGATACCCACGAAAACCTTGCGATTTCTGACGCGCTTGCGCGTA
>NZ_FWFZ01000059.1 GCF_900172355.1 Roseisalinus antarcticus
AGCGCGAGCGTTGCGAGAAGAGATTTCATGGGTTTGGGTCCATTTTCAATGACAGGGGGCTCGACCGGGCTCAGTTCACCTGGACCTGCGGCGGAGCGCCGTTTCCAAAGAGCTCGTTCTGCGGAGGGGCGACCGTGCCGGCGGGCGCTGGATTGCGGGCACCACCGCGGCAATCGTCGTCATCATCGTCGTCGCAGTCATCGTCCTCGTCGTCCTCGTTGTGGCCGCGACGCGAGCCGTCCCGCCAGCGGTCGTCGTCGTCGTCCTCGTCGCTTGCGAGAACGAGCGGCATGGCTTGCGAGGCGTCATCGAAGAGCGCGGTGACGGGCCGAAGGGCGCCATCGGTCGGGGCTTGCATCGCGCTCCAGGCGGGGATGCCGATCGCGGCGGTCAGAGCCGTGGATGCGACCAGAAGTGTCAGGGTCTTCTTCATGGCAGGGTCTCCTTGTCATCTGCTGAGGACAATCTGGAGACGTGACCTGAGGGCTTCCTGACGCATCGGCGATTCCCGCTTCAGCTTGCCGTCAGGAAGAGAGCGGCTTCCGAAAGAAAAAGGCCCCGCCCGTGAGGGCGAGGCCAGGCGGGGCCGAAGGGACGGTCGGCCTTGGGTATGGGGGCCGTCAGGCGATGTCGCCGGGACCAGGTCCGCGCTTGTCGCCCGTCACCATGGCTCGCGCCAGGTTCTCATGGTGCCGGAACGAGGCCAGAACGACACCACCAACATGCAGCGCAGCCAGCAGCAGCATCAGGTTGGCAAGCGTCTCGTGGACCTCCTTCAGCGGTCCCTCGACCTCGCCCCGCGCACCGTATTCCCGCTCGTCGCCGTAGCGGTCGCCGTCGCCGTCGGCCCAGGCGGGCGCCACGATTGCGGGCATGGACGGAAGCATCGCCAGACGGGCCTCGTCCTCCATGAGCCAGCCGGTGAAAGCTGTCCCCGACAGGGTCATCAGCAGCGCCACAACCATCGCCGCGCCCGCCGGGTTGTGGCCGAGGTAGCGCCGCTCGCGTCCGCGGGTCATGTCCCCGAGATAGGCCAGCGTCTCTCCGGGGCCTTTCAGGAACTGGGCGAAGCGCGCGTAGCGACTGCCGACGAGGCCCCAGACCAGCCGGCAGGCGACAAGTCCGGCGACGGTGTAGCCTGCGAACTCGTGGACAGGTTGCAGCTCGTCCGCAGTCAGCCATGCGGTCGCGAAGGCCGCGACCAGACCCCAATGGAAGACCCGGACCAGCGGATCCCAGACACGGACCTTGCTGCTCGGCGCCGTGTTCATCTCTGGCGCCTGGTGTGGGATTGCGTCAGTCATCGTCGCCTCCTTCGCGATCCCGGCCCCGATCCTGGTCTCGCCGATCGTCGTCGTCCTCGTCCTCGTATTCGAACTCGATCACCTGGAGCGTCGCCGGATGAACGGTCACCTCGATCGGGCGCCCCTCGGCGTCGCGGCCGTCGATCTCGTAGCAGCCGTCGTCGATCTTGATCCGGCGCACCGTCCAGCCGTTTTCCTCGGCCAGCCGGGCGACGGCGTCGCGCGGCTGCCAGTCGGTCATCGGTACGAAGCAGTCGTCGTCCGCCAGCGCGACACCGGCCGGAAAGACCGCGAGAAAGCCGAGAATGGTCAATGTCTTCTTCATGGGCCAAACTCCTCTATGCGGCCATCTTGACGCAATTCATGCGCGGCGAAGCTGACGGCAGCCTGAAGGGAAGCATCCCGCCTCTTCAGCTTCGTGTCAGCCAGACGGATCATGGAGTGTCATCGGAAGAGGACGGGAACGAGCATGCGCATCCTGCTGATCGAGGACGACACGGTGCTTGGCGCGGCGGTGCGCGACCAGATCGCGGCCGATGGGCGGTCGGTCGATTGGATGATGCGCCTCGATGCGGCCGGCGACGCCGTGAAATCCGCGTCCTATGACCTGATCCTGCTCGACCTGATGCTGCCGGACGGGCGCGGGATCGGCTTTTTGAAGAGCTTGCGCGCGCGCGGAGACGTGACCCCGGTCATCATCCTGACCGCGCTCGACCAGGTGTCGGATCGGATCGAGGGGCTGAACGCGGGCGCCGACGACTATCTCGTGAAGCCCTTCGATCTCGCTGAGTTGTCCGCGCGGATCGGGTCTGTCGCTCGACGCTACAGCGGCAACCCGAACCCAATCGTCATCCACGGGCCGCTGGAAATCGATCTCGCCGCCCGCAGCGTTCATCGCGAGGGCAAGCCGGTGCAACTGACCGCAAGGGAATGGGCGCTGTTCGAAGCCTTCCTCGCACGTCCCGGCCAGCTGTTGTCCAAGGCACAGCTGGAAGAGAAGCTCTACGCCTTCGACGCGGAGGTGGAGAGCAACACCATCGAGGTCCATGTGAGCCGCCTGCGCAAGAAGCTGGGGACGTCGGTCATCGAGACCGAGCGCGGCATGGGCTACAGGCTGGGCCGTCCATGAGGTGGCCCGCGAGCCTTCAGGGCCGACTCGGCCTGTCGCTCGGCCTGGCGCTGACGGTGCTGTGGCTGCTCGCGGCGACGGTGACGGCCGTGATCGTCCGGGGCGAGCTGGACGAGGTCTTCGACAGCGCCCTGCGGGAGACTGCGGAACGCATCCTCCCGCTGGCAGTGACCGATATCGTGGGCCGCGAAGATCAGGGGATCACGCAGCGGCTCGCGCCGATCCGGGAGCATGACGAGTTCTTCACCTACCTCGTGCAGGATGCCGAGGGGCGCATTCTGCTGCAATCCCACGCGGCCGACGCGGCGGTATTCCCGCCCTGGAACGGGCCCGGGTTTCGGCAGACCGCCACCCACCGGTTCTACAGCGACGCGGCGCTTCAGGACACGATCCGGATCACCGTCGCCGAGCCGCTGGCCCATCGCGCGTCGGTCGCGCGTGAGATCCAGATGGGCCTCGGCCTGCCGCTGCTCATCTTGCTGCCGATCGCGCTGGTGGCTATCTTTCTTGCCGTTCGCTTCAGCCTCGATCCGCTGCGCCGGTTCCGCGCTCGGCTAGAGGCGCGCGGCGCCCGCGACCTGTCGGAGGTTCCTGCCAACGATCTGCCGACGGAGATTGGTCCACTGGCCAAGACGCTCAACAGCCTTCTGGCCCGCTTGCGCGAGGCGTTCGAGGCCGAGCGCAGTTTTGCCGCGAACGCGGCCCACGAGTTGAGAACGCCGCTGGCCGGCGCAATCGCTCAGGCGCAGCGGCTGAGGGCGGAGACGCAGGAGCCGGCCACCGAAGCGCGTGCCGCCGAGATTGAGGCGACGCTCAAGCGCCTGACCCGGCTTTCCGAACGCCTCATGCAGCTTGCCCGGGCCGAAGGCGGGCGGCTGCGGATGGACCGTAGCGCCGACCTGAGGGCGGTTGCCCGTGTGGTGGTGGACGATCTCGGACGCGCCATTGCGAAGGACCGCATCGCGCTTGCACTGCCGGGGACAGCCGTCATGTCCGATATCGACCCCGACGCCTTCGCCATCCTGTGCCGCAACCTCATGGAAAACGCGCTCCGTCACGGAGCCGAGAACACGACGGTCGACGTCACGTTGACCGCGGACGGGCTGCTTTCTGTCGCGAACGACGGCCCGGTCCTGCCACGCGATACTCTCGACCGCCTCACGGCGCGCTTCGAAAGGGCGAACGCGAATGCCGACGGTAGCGGGCTTGGCCTCGCCATCGTCGCCGCCATTGCTGACCGGATCGGGAGTTCGCTCGTTCTGGAGTCTCCGCGTCCGGGAACATCTTCCGGTTTCCAGGCGTCGCTCAGGTTGCCAACCGAAGTCCCGGGCCCCACTGCGAGGCGCGCCGCGTAGTAGGAGGCAAGTGCCGGAACATCGGCAAACCCGCGCTTGCTGCCGCATCACGGCGCAGTCGCTCAGCATCTCCGCTATCGCAGAGCCTTCCGACAGCAGGGCCAGTTCCTCGGCTGCCCGCGCCTGGACTTCGCCGTAAGGCGGGCGTGCTGGCGGACACGTCCCCTGCACGACCGTGTCGCCCCGGGGCACCTCGAAGCCGCTCTCGGCTTCGCCTTCGCGGTCATGACGGGCGTTGATCGGGAGGGCATCGCTGCCCGAGCGACAATAATCGCCACGGGTCGGCACCGAACACCGCCCGAGGCGCATGAAGTTGCGGCCATCCGATACCGGGAAGTTGGGGACGCCGCCTTCCTCATCGCCCTGTTCGAGGCGCTCGAGGCCGCGCAGGGTGCGCGGACGTTCCGGCCGGAGATCCTGCGCACTTGCATCAAGGCGCTCCGATCGTCCGGCCCCGATGTTAGCTTTCTGGAGGCCGCAAAGCGCATCCGCGAACAGCAGCGCGTCCTCGGGCGACTCCTTCCATCGAAAGCCGTTGGAGTCCGCTCCTGCTCAAGGGTCTCGAAGGCGATGTCGCTGTCATCCTGGATGCGCGTGACTTCGACTGCGATGCAGCAAGGAACAGGAAGAGCCTTTACCTCGCGATGACCCGGGGCTCCAGGAAATTGGTGGTCTGTTCGCCGACGCACCTCTTGGGATAATATCGCTGGGCAGCATTCAGGCTGACGAGACCTGCCTATTCGTATTGCGAGGGCGGGTTGGGGCGGAAGAGCATGCCGGGTTCCACCGGTATCGAAGCTGCGAAGCGCCCATCGGGTCGACGAATGCGCTCACTTGCTGGAAGTTTCGAGGTGCGGCACGGCCGTGGGTCATGCCGACCCGGTTGCATCCGAAGATGTCGGAGCCACTGAAGTAGCCATCGCCAGCAATGGCTTGCAGATCATCACGGCCGAGCGCCGTCTCGGCGACCTTTGCCATTGGGGGACAGTTAGGCGCGATCGAAGCCGTGCATCAGACACGAAAAATTTTCCTTTGACCGCATCTGAAAAACTGCCAGGTTCTTGCCACTGATCCATGCGAATGCGTGCCGATTTCGAGTGCGAGCAGCTATCAGTGGTTCCAAAGCTTAGCTTGCCTTCATATTGATGTTTGGCCTTGTTTCCTTGGTCTGAGATGGATATATCGACCAGCGGAGACGTGGCCGAGTGGTCGAAGGCGCTCCCCTGCTAAGGGAGTAGACGGGAAACCGTCTCGAGGGTTCGAATCCCTTCGTCTCCGCCAAAAACTTGGCCATGGTCCAATAGTTTTTCCCAGCAAAAACAGATACAGAGGTTAGGGCGGTTGCTTGCGCAGTCAAGTCTGTGCTTGATTTTGCCACACATTTCGCCCCACAATCCGCCACACGGGGCGTTGTCGAGGGTGTGGCCATGACGATCATGATGCGAGGCAGCCAATACCACCTGCGGAAGCGGGTGCCCCGGCGCTACGAGGGCGTCGAAGAACGCAAGACGATCTACCAGAGCCTCCACACCGATTCCCTCAAGGTGGCGAGCCAGAAGGCCGAGTCCATCTGGTCCCATTTGGTCGAAGGCTGGGAAGCCAAGTTGGCGGGCGATACCGGCGATGCCGAACGACGCTTCGAGGCCGCCCGTGAACTCGCGGCAATCCGAGGGCACCGATACCTGCCCGCGACGCGCGTTGCCGAGTTGCGCCGCGAAGACCTCCTGACCCGCGTAGAGGCCACCGTTGGCCGCGACGGTGAGCCGGACGAAAGAGAGGCCAACGCCATCTTGGGCGGCGTCCCGGAGCCCCAGATAACCGTCTCGCGGGCATTGGACCTCTATTGGTCCCTCGCCGCTGACAAGTCCATCGGCAAGAGCGCGGACCAACTTCGGCGCTGGAAGAACCCGCGTGTGAAAGCGGTGCGCAACTTCATTGCTGTTGTGGGCGACAAGGCACTTCCAGACATCTCCGGAGACGACATGCTGGACTTCCGCGACTGGTGGATGGACCGGCTGGAGTCGGGCGGGCTCACGCCGAACTCGGCCAACAAGGACCTGATCCACCTTGGCGACGTGCTGAAGACCGTGAACAAGATGAAGCGGCTGGGGCTGGTGCTGCCCCTGTCCGACCTCAGCTTCAAGGAAGGCGAGGCGAGCCAGCGGCCGCCCTTCTCCAAAGGCTGGATCAAGGACCGGCTCTTGGCCGACGGTGCGCTTGACGGGCTCAATCCCGATGCGCGTGGCATCGTGCGGGCCATGGTGAACACCGGGGCACGGCCGAGCGAACTGGCGGGCCTGACGGCCGATCAAATCCATCTGGACGGCGACGTGCCCCACATCTCGATTGAGCCCGTGGGGCGGCAACTGAAGACCCGCAACGCCCGCCGGGTCATTCCACTCTGCGGCGTTTCGCTGGACGCGATGAAAGCCGCGCAACGCGGCTTCCCCCGCTACCTGACCAACTCGTCCGGGCTGTCGGCCACGGTGAACAAGTATCTCCGGTCCAACGGGCTTTTGGAGACCATGGGTCATTCTCTCTACGGGCTGCGTCATTCGTTTGAAGACCGGCTGTTGGCTGCGGGCATAGATGAGCGGGTCAGGCGCGACCTCTTCGGCCACGCCCTTAATCGCGAGCGGTATGGCAAGGGCTTGTCGCTGGCGGCCCTACGGGACCAAATTCAGCGCGTCGCGCTCTGAGCCGCCACGGCACGGGCGCGGGCCAGCACGTCGCCGCTGGCCAGTGCCTCTTCCGCTTCGATTTCCTCTTCCAGCCGCAGGAAGATCGGCGCGAAGGTCGGGTTGCGCTCCACCAGCTTGGCGACAGTCACCAGAGCCGCCCGCAGGCGGTCCAGTTCCGTCATGTGCCGGGTGGAGCGCATCGTCTCAGCCGTCCAGCCGCACGTTGACGCTGGCACTGGGGTTCCCGGCGGCGGTGACGGCGAGGCCGATCCGGGCGTTGCTGCCGGTGTCGTCGTCGGTCGTGACCACGCCGTTGCCGTCGTCCCAGTAGGCGATGGCCCCAAAGGTGAAGTCATCGGTGCTGACCTTCGGCATGGTGTAGACGCCCGTGGTGGCCAGCGTGAGGCTGTCGCCGATCTCGGCGTCCCCAAAGGCCACGCCGAAGAGGTTGCCGACCAGCACGCCGTCCCCGGCGCTGGCGGCGGCTGCGGCGGTCACGGTGATCCGCTCGCCGGGCTGCACATAGGTCTTCATGGTCTAGAGTCCTTTCGTGGTGATGAAGCGGAGCGAGGTCGGCCGGGCCGAGGCCGCCCGGGCGATCTCCGAGTCCAGGGCGGCTTGCGCCTTGGCCATTTCGCTGTCGGAGCGGTATTCAACCTCTTCGCCGTTGGCGTCCCGGTAGCGCCGCACGCCGTCCGCCCGAGCACGCAGGAGCGCATCACGGGCGGCGATCAGTTCGGCCACGGTGAGCGGCATCAGGCCGTGCCCTCGTTCAGGTAGGCGGCCCGCCAGTCGAGCCAGCCCGCGCCGAAGTCGAGCCACGCGCGGAACTTGAGCCCCAGCGTGGACCACGCCTCGGCCCGCTGGATTTGCACGCCCTGCGCCGCGCTGAGGTAGCCATACTGGATCGCGGCGAGGCGGGCCGGGTCGGCGAAAACATACCAGCGTTCATCGGTGATGCGGGGCTCCACCAGCAGGCTCAGCTTGGAGCCGAAAGCGTTCACGTCGTCCACCGTGGCGGGGTAGATCGAGGCCAGCAGCCGTTCTGCGGCCGACTCCAGTTCCGGCCCCACCAGCAGGAACTTGGGCGTGACGTTGATGAGCGTCTTGCCGTCCAGCCCGGTCACACCGCGCATGGCCTTCCGCGCGGCTTCCAGCGCCGCCATGTCGCCCGTCGAGCCGAGCGACAGGCCGGTCCCGGCGCGGTTGCCCCGGCTGGCGTGGAAGACGGCCGTGCCATCGCTGAGGTTCGGGTTGCCGGTCACGAGGTCCACGAGGATGTCGGCTTCGGTTTGCGCGGCGGCCTCGCCGAAGGCAGCGGTCATGTCGCCCAGCATCCCGAGGTCGTCGTCGATGAGAAGCTGGCGCGAGACGTTCAGCCCTCGGGCGTAGGTCTTCAGGCTCATCGTCTCGCCGTTCTCGGCGCGGCTGGTGTGGGTGATCTCGCCGGACTCGCTCAGTTCTTCCAGCCGCCCCATCTCGCCGAGGCGGATGGACGTGGCGGTCTTGAAGTTGCTCAGGCTGCGCTGGCGGCCGAGACGCTTCAGCGGGCTTTCGGCGGCGCGGTAGCTGGCGAGGGCGGACTTGCCCATGGCGTTGCTCACCAGCAGCGGGAAGTCCGACGTGGCGTGCTCGCCCGCCCGGGTGAAGACTTCATCGGCCGTCATGCCGCGCGTGCTAACACCGGCCCGGACGAGGCTGTCACGGGCCATGTCGAGGAAGGACTCACCCATATACTGGCGGACCTCGGGCGCGGGCTCGCCGCCCGCCATCCGGATGTGCAGCGCTTCTTCGCGCCGCTGGCGGATCGTGGCGGGGTCATCGTTCGCCGGGGCGTGGGTGCGGATGACCGGGGCCGAGCGGCGGCGACTCTCCAAGGCGTCGAAGACGGCCGCCTTGGCGGCGGTCATATCGGCGTTCTGGTCGATCAGTTGGTCGGCCACATCCGGGCCGAGCCCGGCCGAGCGGACCAGTCCCCGGATGTCGCTCCGGCGCTGCGCCTCGGCCTCTTCGGCCGACGGGGTTTCGATGGTCTCTTGGGGCATGGGGGACTCCTCTTGATGCCTCAGTCGCGCGGCGGGGTCCGCCGGGTTGGAGGTCAACGTGACCTCGGTGATCCGCCACCCGGTCGGGCTCTTCACCCTTCCATTCGGCGTGGATTCCTCGGTCCACCCGGCGATGCGGTATCCGATGGACACCCCGCTCACCGTGCCGTCCGCGATCCGCTGCACGATGGGCGCAGCATCTTCGGCGGCCGTCAGTTCCAAGAGGGCGATGACCGACCCGCCCTCCACGACGATGGACCGGACCCGCCCCACTTGGTCACGCACGGACGCCGTGCGGTGACTGTCGAGAACGGGAAGACCTTCGGCGGCCGACTGGTCCAGCGTGTCGGCCGTCAGGATTTCGGAGAACGGGCCACGGGCATCACGCCGCGTGACCGGGTGCGCGGTGGCGATCACGGCCGAGACGGTGCGCGTCTCCGGGTCATAGGAGTTGGGCCGCGTGGTGGCGGCGCGGATCATGGCGTCATCAAACGGCATCGTCGCCTCCGGTGCTGAAGGACAGGCCCAGCCCGGCTTCCCGGGCGCGGTCTGCGGCGATCTCGGAGTCCAGTTCGGCCACGTTCCACCCCATCTGCGCGACGGCCTGACGGCGGCTCGTGAGGCCCAGTCGCAAGGCCGTCTCGGCGGCGGCCATGTCTTTCTGCGGGTCCACCTGCGCGTGGCGCGGGGGCAGCCACTCGGCCTTCAGGGCCGGGGCGAGGTCGGGCAGGTCCAGCCGCCCGGCGAGGTATTCGTCGGTGACGAAGCGGCGGAAGATCGGGTCGAGGAACTGCGGGACCAGCGTGTGATAGACGAACTGCTCCACCTTCGCCCGGAAGGGCAGCAGACCCGCCCGGAGCGACGAATAGTTGGCGTCGCTGAGGTCGCCGTCCAGCAGGTGCGTGGGCACGCCGAGCCCCGCCGCGATTTGCTGGCGCATGGTCTTCAGAAAGGCTGGGGCGTCCTGAGCGGCGTCGGGAAAGGCCGTCCGAACATCCTCGCCGATCCCGAGGCGGTAGACGGTCCCGGGAGACAGGCCCTCTTCGCCAATGCCCGCCGCGTCGTATGCGCTGGCGGCCGTGCCGTTCACGTCGGTGATGAACGCCACGTGCATAGCGGTAGCCTTCAGTTTGACCAGCAGCGCGTCGCTGGACTGACCGTATTCAGAGAGGGTGGAGAGGATCGGGGCGAGCGCCGACACGCCGCGCACCTGCCCGGGGCCGAGCGGGCGGAACACATGCAGCATGTCTTCGGCCGGGACGCGGATGGACGCGTGGGTGCCGGGGAATAGGTCGGTCGGCCGCTGCGGACGGACATGGTAGGCGCGGCGGGTTCCGTCGTTCGCGAACTCGATACCGGCCACCACGTAGCCGTCCGACAACTCGCGCGTGTCGGACTCGTCCACGAACTCGGCCGGGATGTGACGCCAGACGGTGCGCCCGTCGCGCCGCTCGGCGACGAAGAAGGCTTCACCGTCCACCAGCACGGCGAGCACGGCGGCGGCCGTCATGCCCCGGAAGTCGGTGCGCCCGTCAGCGTCCAACTCGGCCGCGTAGAACGCGCCGGAGATGGTTTCGGCCATGGCCGGGTCGGGATGCGCCGAAATGGCTTCGATCCCCGCGCCGACGGTCTCGGCCACGAAGGCGTCTACGGCGTTCCGCACCAGCGGGTTGTTCGCGTGCGCGGACCGGGCGCGGGGTCTAAGGGTCGGCCCGGCCGCCAGCGTCTCGGGGCCGTGCGACCCGAACGCCCTTCCGAACCCCGCCGCACGACGGCCGCTCGCCCCTTCGAAGGCCGAACGGACGGCGGACGGCGCGGGGCCGTCGCGGAAGAGCCGGATCAGCTCGGAGGGTCGGGGGATGCGCATCGGTCAGTTCATCCCAGCCCGCCTGATCTTTCCCAGCAGGACCAGCAGGATCGGATCGATCGGGATCACAAGCGACGCCACAGGCACATCGCCTTCCCGCAGCGTCATACCCTCGCACAATTCTCCGTATTCGCCGTGCGATAGGGCGGCCCGGCAGTTGACGGCTCCCGAGGGGTGCCGCTGCCATTGGACCTGCAGGGTGAAACCGGGCGGCGTTGCCGGGTCCGCGACAAACATGCGCCACATCCACTGGGCGGGCGACTCCGGGGGCTTCGGGCCGTCGGGATCGGCCTCGCCGATGTGCCAAGCGTGCAGGCGCGTCGCGGCGGCCCGCATCGCCTCTTTGGACAGCCCGCCGAGGTCCACCATCTCGGACAGGATCGCGGCAATTAGCACGTCGCCCGTGGAGTAGAGGATGGTGCCGCGCCTGTCAGTCTCCGAGCGCATCCGGGTCGGGATGTAGCCATTCGCGGTGAAATTCTTGAAGCGCAGGCGCCCGGTCTCCGGCGAGAGCCGCGGTCCGGCGAGGAACCCGCCGATCTGAGCGGCAGTGAAGGTCTGGGTCACGTGTCGGCCTCCTAGTTGAGCGGGCCGAACATCGCTGAAGCTAAATCGGATGTCAACAAGTCAGAGTTGACGAAGTTAGATATGTGCGGTAGGCATGTGTCGCCGGGTAGCCGTGCCCGGCAATCGGAGTGAGAGCCCGATACCTTGCGGCGGCCCGGCTGGTTCCCCTGTCCTCTTCCCGCCGGGTCGCTGCGCCCCTTCCCAGCGATGGAGAAAACGATGAGCAATGCCCCGTGGCAGCAGCAGTTGAGCCTTGCCGGAACGGCTTCCATGAACGGGGGGCGCACCAGCGCCAACGCTATGCTCCGCTCGCCGCGCCAGAGCCGGAAGGCGTTTGAGAAGGAGGCGGCTGCGATCCTGCGGGCCGTGAAGAAGAAGACCGGATCGCACCTGAGCAGAGTTGTCAGATGTTGGCTAGGAGCCCACAGCGGTCATTCCGCAACTTTGCTAGGCTCAGGACCCATTCAACGGGTTGAGGCTGCGCAGTCTGCGTGATTCATCGTCCCCGAACCAAAGGGGGCATGATGAGCGATCTGTATTGGCTGAGCGAGGCTCAGATGGCGCGGCTGAGGCCCTATTTTCCGAAGAGCCATGGCGTGCCACGCGTTGATG
>NZ_FWFZ01000064.1 GCF_900172355.1 Roseisalinus antarcticus
GAACCGTTGTTAGCGGACGGGAACGCCGGTTTGCAGGCCGCCGGGCGGTTCCTCCTGCGCCGATCCGTATGTGGGGGAGCGCAGCGCATGACCCCTCCAGCGTCAGGGGGCGAATTTGACTAAACTCGACAGCCAAGAGACCAAGACCGCCTTCGCCATCCGCGTCGGCCTGACCAAGGGCCGCATATCGCAGCTGGTGGCCGAGGGTCTGCCGGTGCGCGCGGACGGGCAGATCGACGTGGCCGAGGGGCTGGCCTGGATCGAGGACAACCTCGACCCGGCAAGGCGCAACAAAGGCGGTCCCACCAGCTCGACCCGCGCGGCGACGACGCTGGCTGAAGCCAAGCGGCTGCATGAGATCGTGAAAGTCCAGCGCGCCAAGCTGGCGTTCGAGCGGGAACAGGGCCAGCTGATCGAAACCGCCGCCGCCACGCGCACTGTTTTCGCGCGCGCCCGTGCTGAACGCGACGCACATATGGCCTGGGTTCAGCGCAGCGCGCCCCTTCTGGCGGCTGAGTTGGGCGCTGATCCCCGCGCCACCTTCGCTGCGCTGGACCGGATGATGCGCGAGCACCTCGAGCATCTGGCAGACATGCCGCTGGGGAGTTTTGACGATGGTTCCTGATATCGATCTTGCCTGGCGGCGCGGAATCCGGCCCGAACCGCCCATTCCGGTCTCGGACTGGGCCGACCGCAACCGCATTTTGCCGCCCACCTCCGCCGAACCGGGGCGCTGGCGCACGGATCGCACGCCCTATCTGCGCGCGGTGATGGACGCTCTGTCCACCTCCAGCCCCTATGAACGCGTCGTGCTGATGAAGGGCGCGCAGACCGGCGGCTCGGAGGCGGGGCTGAACTGGCTCGGCTACATCATCCAGAACGCGCCCGGCATCGCCATGCTGGTCATGCCCTCGCTCGACATGGTGCGCCGCAACACCACCGTCCGCATCGACCCGCTGATCGAAGCGACGCCTGCTTTGCGCGAACTGGTCGCCACGCCCCGCTCCCGCGACGCCGGGAACAGCCTGTTCCGCAAGTCCTTCCCCGGCGGCCAGCTGGTGATGACCGGGGCGAACTGCGCCGTGGGGCTCCGCTCGACGCCCGTCCGCTACCTGTTCCTGGACGAGGTGGACGGCTATCCCGGCGATGCCGATGGCGAGGGAGACCCGGTCGATCTTGCGATCCAGCGCACCGCGACCTTCCGGGGGCGACGCAAGATCTACATGGTCTCCACGCCCACGCTGAAGGGCCACTCCCGCATCGAGGTCGCCTTCGAGCACAGCGACCGGCGCTTCTACCACGTCCCCTGCCTGCATTGCGGCGACTTGGCCCCGATCACCTGGGCGCGCATCCGCTGGCCCGAGGGGCGGCGCGACGCGGCGTATCTGGTCTGCGAGGCCTGCGGCGGCATCCACCACGAGCACGAGAAACCCCGCCTGCTGGCGGCAGGCGAGTGGCGCGCGACGGCCGAGGGCGACGGCCGCACCGCAGGCTTCCACCTCTCCGCGCTCTATTCGCCGTGGGAGACATGGGCCGAGATCGCCGCCGAGCACGGCCGCGTCCGCAAGGATCCGCCCCGCCTGCAGGTCTGGGTCAACACCAAGCTGGGCGAGTCCTGGGAGGACCAGGCAGGCGCCACCGTTCCCGCCGATCCGCTGATGGCGAGGCGCGAGGACTGGGGCGAGGCGCTGCCCGCCTCCGTCGCCGTGCTGACAGCGGGCGTCGACGTACAGGGCGACCGCATCGAGGTGCAGATCGTCGGCTGGGGCCGCGACGAGGAGGCATGGGTGGTCGACTACTGCGTGCTCTGGGGCGACCCGTCGGGCCCGCGCCTCTGGGCCGACCTCGACATGGTGCTGCAGGCGACGTTCCCACACCCTTCTGGGATCGACCTGCCCGTCCGGTCCGCCGCCATAGACACCGGCGGCCACCATACCAAGATGGCCTACGAATTCTGCCGCGAACGCCTCGCACGCCGCATATGGGCGATCAAGGGCCGCGGCGGGCCCGGAATCCCGGTCTGGCCGCGCCGCCCGACGCGGACGAACAAGGGCAAGATCCCGCTCTTCATCGTCGGCGTGGACGCCCTGAAGGACGCCGTCTACGCCCGCCTGCGCTTGATCGAACCGGGCCCCGGCGCGATCCACTTCCCCCGCCGTCTCGACGCCGACTACTTCCGCCAGCTGACCGCCGAGCGCGTCGTCACCCGTTTCGAGCGCGGGCGCCCGATCCGCTCCTGGCAACCCAAGCGCGATGGTGAACGCAACGAGGCCCTCGACACCTTCGTCTACGCTCACGCCGCCCTGCACGGGCTTATTAGCATGGGGCTCAGGCTGAACGAGGAGGTGGAGGGGGTGGCAACGGTGCCGGTGCAGCCAGGCGTGGAGGCTGGGCGCGTGATCCGGTCGGTGTGGATGGCGTAGCACGCACAGCCTGTATCGGCTTTTTCGGTGTAGCCTCCTCGGCATAAGCTGTTATGAATGATCTAAAATTGTGTGGCTTTCTCGGCCATGGCTCGGCACACAGCGCGGCACTGACGTAGCGGGGGCAGGCGTAGCGTATTTGTTTGAAGTAGAGGTCTTTTGATGAAAATTGCAGTTTGCATCCCTTGCCATAACGAAGAAAAGCCAATTCCATTTGTTGTGCGAGATTTCAAGGACGCATTACCAGAAGCGGATATCTGGGTTTTCGACAACAACTCGAAGGACCGGACGGTAGAGGCCGCCCGTGAGGCCGGTGCCCTCGTGGGTCAGGAGCCACAACAAGGCAAGGGCAATGTCGTCCGACGGATGTTCGCGGACATCGAGGCCGACATCTACGTCCTTGTGGACGGCGACAACACCTACGAGGCCGCGGCCGCGTCGAGGCTTATCCAGACGCTCCTCGACAACAACCTCGACATTGTTACCGGCTGCCGGGTGACGGACAGCACGGGGGCCTATCGGCCTGGGCACAAGTTCGGAAACTGGATGCTCACGAGCCTGGTGGCCACCATCTTCGGCAAGCGTACAAAGGATATGCTCTCGGGCTTCAGGGTTTTCTCCCGTCGGTTCGTCAAGAGCTTTCCGGCCCTCTCACGCGGCTTCGAGATCGAGACGGAATTGACGGTGCACGCCTTGGAATTGCGTATGCCCATCGCCGATGTGGACACCGTCTACGGCGACCGGCTGCCCGGGTCCAACAGCAAGCTCAGCACGATAAAGGACGGCGTCCGCATCCTGAGAGTGATCGTTTCCCTCGTGAAGGAGGAACGACCCTTCCGGTTCTTCGGCATCATCTCCCTGCTTGGCGCTTTGGTATCTTTGGTTCTCGGGTATCCGATTGTCGTCGAGTTTCTGCAAACCGGACTCGTGCCTCGCTTTCCGACCGCGATCCTGTCGGCTTCCATCATGATCCTGGCGTTCCTAGCTTTCATTTCGGGGCTGATCCTCGACACCGTCACACTCGGGCGCCGGGAGATGAAGCGCCTGCATTACCTGTCCCTGCCAGTACCGAGGAGCGGGAGGGGCGAGCAATGACCCCGCCTAGAAGATTGCTGCGCTTTGGCGTCGTCGGTGCGTTCGGCTTCATGGTCGATGGCGGTCTATTGTGGCTCCTCGTTTCCAACGACGCCAATCCATTTCTGGCACGCGGCCTATCGTTTCCGGCTGCGGTGTTCACCACATGGTGGCTGAACCGGATTTGGACCTTCGCAAACGCCACGAGATCGTCGCCCCGTCGTCAACTAAACCTCTATTTTGCCTTACAGGTTGTCGGCTCGCTCACGAATTTCGCCGTCTATTCAGTTCTCCTCGTCTTCATCGAGCCGACGCCCCTGAATGCGCTCGGCGCACTGGCAGGGGGCGCAGTGGTCGGCATGATCGTGAATTTCCTCGGGTCACAGCGTTACGTGTTCAAAACGGACATCGCCACGAGCCCAAAACAGTGAGCTCAGACTTATGAACAAATCACCACCTGAATTCAGCTACAGCGGCGTCGACAACCTTGAGGTGATGCTTGAGGCCAAACAGTATAATCGCTTTTTAACCGACCAAGTACTGAAAAATCGTATAGGTAAAAGCGCAATACTTGACTTCGGCGCTGGAATTGGGACTTTCTCGACTATGGTGCGCGATCGGGGGGTCCAGGTTGATTGTTTGGAGGTCGACGCTCATCAGTGCGAAATACTTCAGTCTAAGGGATTTCGAGTTTTTAGCTCTTCTGACGCTATTGCGGATTCAAGCTATGACTACATTTTTTCTCTGAACGTTTTCGAGCATATCGAGGACGATATCGCTGCGATGAAGGAATGCGCCCGGATACTCCGTCCGAGCGGCGTCGTCTACACCTACGTTCCAGCCTTTCCCATCCTCTTCGGAGACATGGACAGGAAGGTCCAGCATTATCGCCGATACACCCGTGCGAGCTTACGGGCTGTTTCGGAAGAAGCAGGGCTGAAAGTTACCCGTACGGCATATGTAGATATCGCAGGGTTCTTCGCATCCTTGCTGTACAACGCAACCTCGAAGGGCAGTGGGGATATCCACAGAAAACCCATCGAGCTTTACGATCGCTTCATTTTTCCGGTCAGCCGAGTGATCGATTATGCGACGAATCCGTTCATCGGGAAAAACGTCTTCTCTGTGGCTCACAAGACGGGAGTACAGCGTTGATCTCCACGCGAGTATTTTTTTCTGGCTTTCTCTTTCTGCTCGCTTGGACAATCGGCGTGCACCTGGTCACCTTCCAGGCGTTGAGCTTCGGAACGCTCTACCTCGTCGCAGGCGTTGCCCTGATCGCGGGCGTGCTGGGTGCGCTGAAGGCCGGCCCGATCGTGGACATCTTCACAACCAATGCGCTCGCAGTTCAGGGCCTGACATGGGCACCTCCACCTGCGGCAGCCGACCGCAACAGGTTTCTGGCGCTTCTCGCAGCAGGAGCGGTCGTTTTCCTTGTGACAGCCGGTCTGCAGTACAAGTTCTCGAGGGCCGAGCCGTTCTGGATTGCCTGCCTCGGCGTTACAGCATTTGCATTGTGGTACTCGCGCCGTTCGGGGGCCTACGCCCCATTGGTCTTGACGCATGAAGACGCCGAGCCCGGTAGTCGTCGGCTGGATCTTGCTTTTGCTGCTACAGCCGCCTCGGTGCTGCTCTTCTATTTCCTCACGTCGGTGCCCGATGCGGATGACAGCCTTTTCCTGAATCTCGCCGTTGGCGCAAAGGAACTCCGCGACGCCGTCTATACCGAAGACACAATGCTGGGGATCGCGGGACTAGACTTCATCAAGTCAACCTATCGCCTCGAAAGCTATCAGCTTCTTACCGCGCTGATTTCGGACGCCACAGGGCTGCCGGTGATCCTCGTGGCACATGCGGTGGTGCCGGGTTTCGTTTGTGTATGGGCGGCGAGTGTCCTGACGCTCCTGCATGGCGCCTTGTTCCCGCGCTTTTTCGGGTGGACGCTTGGCTTCCATCTCGCACTCCTTGTCGCCATGGACGGAGCCCTGCAGAGCTTCGGGTATCACGCAATCCCGCGCTTCTTTCAAGGAAAGGGTCCCTACGTAACGGTCATGGTGCCTTTGCTGGCTGTCTTGACCGTGTCGGCGATGAAGACGGGGTCCTGGCGTGCGTTGTCTCTTCTGGTTGGCGCCGTGGTGATTTCGATCGGTTTCACGGCGAATGCCGTCTACGCTGCACCCTTAGCGGTCGCCCTCGTTGGAGCCGCCTGGCTTGTCGTCGGAAACAAGCAGCGGTGGCGCGCTTTCCGGCTCCCTTTGGTCATCTTGTATCCAGCCTTCCTTGCTCTGAACCTGCTCATCAACGATCCGCCAGGTCCATCTGAACACACCGCTGCAGGAACGATTGGTGGCATGCTATGGGGCATATTTGGCTCACCCCAAGTGATGGTTTTGGGCATGGCAGTCGTTTTCGCCGCGCTCGCGGCTCCGATACTCTGCAAGAGGTTTTGGCCTATCTCAGTGTATTTAGCGCTTGCCTTGATACTGGTCCTAAACCCCCTTCTGTTGCCATTATACGCCGAACACGTGACTGGATATATCAATCACCGCCTCTTTTGGGCTGTACCGATACCGTTTTTGATAGCGGCAATGCTGGGCCTTTTCTGGGCGGTAGGCCGGATGCCCGTCAGAATTGCAGTTTTGACTGTACTCATGGCAGGAGTTCTCGGTCCGGGCTCAATTCTTTACAAGGCCGAGCTTGGCTTCTCGGCGTTGAAAGTTCCATATGCGCAATTCCGTATCGCCCAGCGGATTTCTGGAACTGATATTGGCCTGCTCTTGGCCCCAGAAAGCGTTTCAGCCTGGGTAACAGTGCTTGAAGACCGGCCGCCAGTGGTTGAGGGACGCTGGCTTTATATCCCACAGCGAGAAGATGATAATTTCAGAAACGAGCTTGATCAGCGTGCCTCAATTTATGTTTTCTTAAATCGAGATCCGAATGTATTTACCAGCGATTCGGAATTTATCTCCATGATTTCTCGTGTTGGTGTTCAAGCGATTATGCTCGATCTGACCAACGAACAACATGATGGCTTGCGACCTGCGCTCATCGAAGCCGGGTACGAGATCGCTTGGCAAGATGGGCAATACGCGCTTCTCCTTCGGTAGCAGGGCAAACAGCTATACCAAACATTCCCAATAGCTTGAGGGTCCGTTTCGGGCGATTCTGTCGCCCATGCGGACCTTCCTCCATCGCCTTCTCGGCCTCGCGCGCGCTCGCGGCTTCGACGCTGCGGCTGGCAGCCGGCGTTGGGAGGGTGCGCGGACGGTCGATGGGCTGAACGCGGCGGTCTTGGCAGGGGCGACCACGGCGGCGCGGCGGGCCGGCTGGTATGCGCGGAACAACCCGTGGGTCGCGGCAGCGGTGGACAGCCTGGTCGGCAATGTCGTCGGCGCCGGGATCAAGCCGCAATCTACCCATCTGGACCGTGCGGTGCGCGAGCGGCTGCAGGCGCTCTGGCTGCGCTGGACCGATCACGCCGCCCCGGACGGGCTGGCGGATTTCTATGGGCTGCAGGCCATGGCGGTGCGCGCGATGGTCGAGAGCGGCGAGAGCTTCGCCCGGCTGCGCGTCGCCAGTGACGCCGCCAGCATCCCCCTCCACCTCGAGCTTCTGGATCGCGAGCAGGTTCCCATGGACCTGCACCGCGAGATCGGCGGCGGGGCGCGGATCCGCGCTGGCATCGAGTTCGATGCCGCCGGTCGCCGGGTCGCCTACCGGGTCTTGTCCTCCCGTCCGGGCGATCCTCTCGGGTCTCTCCGCATGGACCCGCTCCGCGTCCCCGCCGCCGATTGCCTGCACCTGTTCAAGCCGCTCGCCGCGGGGCAGCTGCGCGGGATCACTTGGCTCGCGCCGATCTTGCTGCGGCTGCACGAGCTCGACCAGTTCGAGGACGCCGCGCTGGTCAAAGCCAAGGTCGCGGCGCTGTTCACCGGCTTCATCACCGATCCGGACGGCACGGCGGGCGGGCTCTCGGGCACCAACAGCGGCGGCGCGCTGACCGTGGGCATGGAGCCCGGCAGCCTGATCCCGCTGCCACCCGGCACCGACATCCGCTTCTCGAACCCGACCGAGCATGACGCCTATGCGCCCTTCGTGAAGAACCACCTGCGCGCCGTCGCGGCCGGGCTCGGCTTGCCCTACGAGCTGGTCTCGGGCGACCTGGAGGGCGCCGCCTATTCTTCGATTCGGGCCGGGCTGATCGAGTTCCGCCGCCGAGTCGAGCAGCTCCAGCACAACGTGGTCGTGCATCTGTTCTGCCGCCCGGTCTGGGAGCGGTTCGTGCGGCTTGCGGTGCTGACCGGCGATCTGCCGGCGCGAGACTTCGACCGGAACCCCGAGGCCTATCTCGGCTGCGAATGGCTTCCGCCGAAGTTCGATTACGTCGATCCGATGAAGGACGTGCAGGCCGAGATCCTTGCGATCGGCGCGGGGCTCAAGAGCCGGTCCCAAGCGATCTCTGAACGCGGCTACGACGCCGAACAGGTGGATGCCGAGATCGCCGCCGACCAGGGGCGCGCAGACGGGCTGGGACTCAGCTTCGGCCAGACCGCGATGCCGCAGGAGAAGGAGACCGGCGATGGCTGACACCATGGAATTGCTCACCCGCCGCGCGACGCTGGCGCCCGCCACGGCCGACGCGGAGGCCCGCACGGTCGATGTGGTCTGGTCCACCGGCGCGCCGGTGCGCCGCCGCGACATAGAGGGGCAGTATATCGAACGGCTGAGCCTCGATCCGCAGGCCGTCGACCTGGCGCGGCTGGAGGGCGCATCGGTCCTCGACGCGCATCGCCAGACTGCGGTGCGCGACGTGCTGAGCTCCGTTCGCAGCGCCACCGTCGACGGCAAGCGCGGCACCGCCCTCATCCAGTTCTCGGCGCGGTCCGAGGTGGAGCCGGTCTGGCAGGACGTTCTAGGCTCAGGACTCATAGCCAAAAGATCACGGTTGCGGCGAGAGCAATGGCCGAGAGGAAGACCTTGGGACTTCGGTCATAGCGCGTGGCGACGCGCCTCCAGTCTTTCAAGCGTCCGAACATGATCTC
>NZ_FWFZ01000065.1 GCF_900172355.1 Roseisalinus antarcticus
CCCGCACAATATGTCGACATCGCCATCAAGGTGCCGGAGCGCAAATACGCGGCCTGGCCCGACGCGATCCGGAAAGGCTTCGAGCCCGCGCGGACCGTGCGCACCGGCACGCTCAAGGTCGAGCTTCTCTCTCAGGGAGGCGATCAATGAGCCTGCGCATTCTCACCGCCGATGAGCGCCTGCGCGAGGCGCAGGGCAAGACCACCATGGCGATCTTTGGCCCGAGCGGGGGTGGCAAGACGACCCTCCTGACCACCATGCCCGAGGAGCAAACCGTCTGCCTCGACTTTGAAGCGGGTCTCAAATCGGTGCAGGGCTGGAAAGGCGACAGCATCTCGATCCGTCGCTTTGCCGATGCGGTCGATATCGCCTGCCTGATCGGTGGCGCAAACCCGGCGGCCCAACCGGAAGAGCATTTCTCCGAGGCCCATCATGCGCACCTGCGCGGGCTGCATCCCGAGCTAGCCGCGCGGCTCGACACCAAGCGCATCGTCTTCGTCGACAGCATCACCGATCTGACGCGCCAGGCGATGGCATGGGCCAAGACCCGACCCGAGGCGCTGTCGGACCGCACCGGGAAACCCGACACACGCGGCGCCTACGGGCTTCTGGCGCGCGAGGTCATCGGCCTGCTGAAGCATCTTCAGCATGCGCCGGGGCGCACCGTCATCTTCGTCGGCATCCTCGAGAAGGTCGTCGACGACATGAACAGGGTGACGTTCCAGCCGCAGATGGAAGGCGGCAAGGCCGCGCGCGAACTGCCGGGCATCGTCGATCAGGTCATGACGCTCGACCTCTTCACGCAGGAAGAGGGCGCGGAGGGCGCGCGCAGCTGGCGTCATGATCCCGACAAGGGCACCGCGCGCCGCCTCGTCTGCCAGTCCGCCAACCCCTGGGGCCTGCCCGCCAAGGATCGCTCGGGCCGTCTCGACCTGACCGAACCCGCCGATCTCGGCGCGCTTCTCACCAAGATCAACCAAACCCCGAAAGGATAATCCCCATGACCTTCGACATGAACGACGTCGCACCGCAGCAATCCGGCGACCTGATCCCGGACGGCACCTTCGCCAAGGTGACCATGTCCATCCGCAAGGGCGGCACGGACGGGATGAGCGAGGTGGATCGCGGGCTGCTGAAACCCTCGAACCAGCCGGGCAGCGATGTGCTGATGGTGGATGCCGAGTTCACCGTGGCCGAGGGCCGGTTTGCCCGGCGTAAGTTCTGGCAGAACTTCACCGTGCAGGGCGGCAAGCTCGACGAGCAGGGCCAGTCGATCGGCTGGAAAATCTCCAAGAGCCAGTTCCGGGCCATGATCGACAGCGCGCTTGGGCTCAACCCCGAGGACATGAGCGAGGGCGCCAAGGCCAAGCGCATGCTGCGCGGGCTGGCCGATCTCGACGGGATCACCTTTGTCGCGAAGATCCAGATCGAGGCGAACCGGAACCCCGCCTACAAGGATGCCAACAAGCTCGACCATGTGGTGCTGCCGACGGCGCCCGAGTGGCAGAAGGTCATGTCGGGCGAAGCGGTGCCCACGCAGCCGTCCCAGAAGCCGCGGCCCGCTGCCGCTCCGGCGCAGCCCGCTGCCCCGGCATGGGGTCAGTCGCAACCCGCTGCCGCGCCAACCGCACCGGCCTGGACTACACCGGCCTCGACGCAACAGCCGGCCACGCAGCCCACGCAAGCGCCGCAACCAGAGAGCGGCCCACAGCCGTCGCACGGTTCTCAGCCGTCGCAGGGCCCGGCCTGGTTGAACCCGTGAGCCCGGACGAATGGCAGGCGCATGTCACCACGGAGGCGGCGCTCGCGATGGGGCGCTGGCTCGAGGCGCGGGGGCGGCTCGACCGCCCCATCGCCGGCCTCACGCGAAAGGATCTCGAATGCATGGCATCAAACGCGATCGGCCGCTTCATCTTACTGGCCTCGGAGCGTCGGACGGAGGCGCCCGACCCGGAGGAACGCGCAAAGCTGGACCTTCTGCTTATGGGGTGACGCGCGCTGACCTCGCCCGCCGTGTGCCCTGCGCGCTCTGCGGACGGGAAGCGCACGGCTTCGGCTACTGTCACCAATTGCGATGGGACCGCCATCCCCACCACCGATTTTGCTCGATGGCCTGCCTCACAGCGGGCAGCGCCATCGCCAGGAGAAACCACGGAATGATCGACAAGACCGACATGGAAGCCCGCGCGATCTTTGAGGCGCGCCGCAACCTCGCTGAAGCGCTCACCGAAATGGACCTGATGGAGCCCTTCTTCGACCGGCCGGCCGAGGACATCGACTGCCTGATCGAGGCCTGCGTCGAGGGCTTTCAGGCCTCGATGCGGCGCCAGTCCGATGCCGGCGAAATTCCTTTTTGAGCCGGAGACCAGCATGCTCGACCTCAACCACAAATCCGGCTTCGTCTATGGGCGTGAGGCTTCGGAGCCCGAGCCCCTCGGGGCGCGGATCAACAGCCGCATCGACGCAGCACTTGTTGCGGAGCGCGACACGCAGCGCCCGCGCGACTATCTCGGCGCCAGCCGCATCGGCGAGCCCTGCGCGCGCCGCCTCGTCTATGAATTCACCAGGACACCGGTCGATCCGGGCAAGGAATTCGAGGGGCGCACGCTGCGCATCTTCAAGGCCGGTCACGTGTTCGAGGATCTCGCCATCCGCTGGCTGCGCACAGCGGGGTTCGACCTGCGCACCGAAAGGCGCGACGGCGGCCAGTTTGGCTTCGAGACGGCAGGCGGGCGCATTCGCGGTCATGTCGATGGCGTGATCGTCAGTGGCCCGGAGATGGGGCTCACCTGGCCGGTGCTCTGGGAACACAAGGCGCTGAAGGCCTCATCCTGGTCCGACACGGCGAAGAAGGGTGTGCAGATCTCGAAGCCCGTCTATTACGGCCAGTTGCAGATCTACATGGCTTATATGGGCCTAGCCTCCGCGCTCTTCACCGCGCTGAACAAGGACAGCTGCGAGCTTTACCACGAGCATGTGCCGTTCGACCCAGGCGCCGCGCAGGCGCTGTCGGACAAGGCGGTGGACGTGCTGCGCGCCGCGGACGCGGGCGATCTGCTGCCACGCATCGCCGTTCATGCCGATTTTTATCTCTGCCGGTTCTGCCCCTTCAGCGCCCGGTGCTGGTCGGAGGGTCACGCATGAGTCTCACGCTTTCGGAGGCGCAAACGCGCGCCATTGCCGCCATCCGCGACTGGTATCTGCACCGCACCCACGCGCAGCAGGTGTTCCGGGTGTTCGGCTACGCAGGGGTCGGAAAGACCACCATCACCGCCATGGCGATCGAGGCGCTCGGCCTCCGGCCGATGACGCCCGGCGGTCTGGGCGGCGTGATCTTCGCCGCCTTCACCGGCAAGGCCGTCCATGTGATGACGCAGAAGGGCACGCCGGCCCAGACGATTCACAGCCTTATCTATCGCTTCTCCGAGGCCACACCCGACGAAATCGCCCGCGTGACCGAGGAACTGGCGGCGCTGGAGCGCGACCTGCCGCGCATGGGCGTGGCTGAGCGCAGCTTTGCCGAGACCCAGATCAGACAGCTGAAGTTCAGGCTCGATCACATCCATGAACCGCGCTTCGTGCTGAACACGCAATCCGCCCTGCGCGATGCGGACCTGCTCGTGCTCGACGAGGTCTCGATGGTGGGCACGGACATGGCACAGGACCTCATGGCCTTCGGCAAGCCGATCTTGGTGCTGGGCGATCCGGGCCAGCTGCCGCCCGTGAAGGATACCGGTTTTTTCACCGAGGCCACACCTGACGTGATGCTCACCGAGGTGTATCGGCAGGCCGCCGAGAGCCCGATCCTGCAGCTGGCCACCCTCGCGCGCGAGGGCCGCGACATTCCCTTCGGCGCGTTCGACGATCAGGTCTGGAAGATGTCGCGCCACGAGGTGAGCCCGGCGCAGATGCTGCAAGGCGGCCAGGTGATCTGCGGCACGCACGCCACGCGGCGGCGGCTCAACACCGCGATGAAGGGCGCTGCCGGGTTCGAGGCCGATTATCCCGCAGGGGCCGGCGAAAAGATCATCTGTCTGCGCAATCGCCATGATCTTGGGCTGATCAACGGCATGTTCCTGCATCTGTCGGACGTGCAGGCGCATCCCCGCAACGACCGGGCGTTTCGCGCCACAGTGCGCACCGAGGACGGCACCTGCATCTCGGGCGCGCAGGATTTCTGGCGCGGGGAATTCGACGACCATGTGCGCTTCGATCCCGACCGCCATCGCCGCGAATGGATGGCGTGCCGCGGGCTGATCCAGTCCAGCTGGGGCTACGCGATCACCTGCCACAAGAGCCAGGGAAGCCAGTACCCCACCGTGATCGTCGTGGATGACGGCTTCGGGCACACCGCCGAGGACCGCAAACGCTGGCTCTACACCGCAATCACCCGGGCCGAACACGGCCTGCTGATCCTTGCCTGAAGGAGGCCACGCATGAGTGCCACCGTGATCGATCTCAACGACGCCATGCCGTCGCGGCCGCAACCGGAACGCTACGATCTGGACCTGATCGTCCAGCGTCTGCGCGAGACGGCGGAGCATTGGGTGCCGCGGCTGTTCCCAAATGGACGCCGTGTTGGCGACGAATGGCGGCTGGCCAATATCCGCGGCGACGCACCGCGCAATACCGGCTCCTGCGTCATCACCCTGCGCGGGCCGCATGCCGGGGACTGGATCGACTTTGATGGCAATGAGGGCGGCGGGCCGATCAGTGCCATCGAGGCGGCAACGGGGCTCGATGGGCGGGACCTGATCGTCGAGGCGGCGGAGATGGCCGGCGTTCAGTCCGGTGCCCCCGCGCGCCAGGCCCCCGCAGCCAAACCCGCGCCAAAGCGCGACGCGTCCCAGGACATCGCGCATATCCTGTCGAAAGCCGTGCCCATCACCGGCACCTCAGCCGCGGCCTATCTGCAGGCCCGCGGCCTTGCGCTGCCGGACGCGCCCGATCTGCTGTTTCATTCCGATCTGACGCATTGGGAGACGAAGACCGGCTATCCGGCGCTTCTCGGCCAGGTGCGCGATCGCAGCGGCGATGTGATCGGGCTGCACCGTACCTACATCGTTGAAGCCGGCAACGAAGTGCGCAAGGCGCCGGTCACCAAGCCGAAGATGATGCTCGGGCGCGTGGCCGGTGGCGCCGTGCAGCTCGCACAGCTCGGGAATGGCGACCGGCTGGCGCTGTCAGAGGGCATCGAGACCGGGCTCGCCGTGATGACCGCCTGTCCGGACCTGGCGGTATGGGCGACGCTGTCGACCTCCGGTCTCGAACAGATCGATTTGCCTCCCGCCGCACAGCGCGTGCTGATCCTCGCCGACCATGACGTCTCCGGCGCCGGTCTGCGGGCCGCCGAAGCCGCCGCCCGGCGCTTGCGGGCGCAGGGGCGCGATGTCGCCATCGCGATCCCACCGGAGGAAGGGCAGGACTTCAACGACCTGTTGTTGCGCGACGGGGCCAAGGCCGTCGCCGCCCTGATCGAGGACGCGGAGGCCGTCACCGAGACCGAGGCGGTCCTGCAGATCGGCCAGCACCGGCCGGTCAATTATCAGGGCAGCGGCGAGGCCATGCCCACCCTGCGCGCCGACGAAGGCGATCTGGGCCGTTCGGTCTCCCAGGCCTGGAGCGTGATCATGGCCTCCAATCGCACGCCATGGGTCTATCGCTTCGCAGGCCAGCCCACATGGGTGGTCCCCGACGACGAGGGGCGCCCGGTGGCCACCATGCTCAACGAGGAACGCCTGCGCCACATGCTGGCGCGGCTGGCCCGCTGGGTGCGCGAAACTTCGAAGGGCGAATTGCTGCCTGCGCCGCCGCCCGTCGCGGTCGTCAAATCCGTGCTGGCCACGCCCGATCCGGCGCTGCCGGTGCTCACCGGTATCGTCAACACGCCGGTCTTCGGGCGCACCGGCACGCTGATCACCACGCCAGGATACCACCCGGACGCACGGTTGCTCTACGTGCCCGCGCCCGGGTTCACCGTGCCGGAGATCCCTACCCGACCGGGTGCAGAGGATATCGCGGCCGCGCGCAGGCTGATCTGCAAGGACCTGCTCGGCGACTTCCCCTTCACCGGCGAGGCCGAGCGCGCGCATGTCGTGGCCCTCCTGCTGCTCGGCTTCCTGCGTGGCATGATCGACGGGCCGACGCCGCTGCACCTGATCGAAAAGCCCACGCCCGGCACCGGCGCCACACTGATGGTAGATGCGATCGCCACGATCCTGACCGGCACCGGTGCCAGTGTCATGACCGAGGGGCGCGACGATGAGGAATGGCGCAAGCGCGTCACCGCCAAGCTGCGCCAGATCCCCTCGATCATCCTGATCGACAACCTGCGTGCCAAGCTCGACAGCGCGGCCGTTGCCGCGGCCCTCACCGCCCCCTTCTGGGAGGATCGTGTGCTCGGGGTCTCGGAAATGACCCGGCTGCCGATCCGCTGCCTCTGGATCGCGACCGGCAACAACCCCGAGTTCTCCAACGAGATGGCGCGCCGCCTCGTGCGCATCCGGCTCGATGCCAATATCGAACGCCCCTGGCAACGCGGCGGGTTCCGCCATCCCGATCTCATGGTCTGGGTGCGCGCCAATCGCGCCCGGCTTGTCGCGGCCTGCCTGACGCTGTGCCAGGCTTGGATCGCCGCCGGCAAGCCGCGCGGCAAGAAGACCATCGGCTCCTACGAGAACTGGGCGCAGATCGTCGGCGGCGTGCTCGAAACCGCCGGCATCCCCGGCTTTCTCGGAAATCTCGAGGAGATGATGGAAGCGTCCGATAACGAGGGGGCCGCGTGGAACGGGTTCATCGCAAGCTGGTGGGACCGGTTCGGGACCGCAGAGGTGGGAGCAAACGATGTGCTTGACCTCGCGATAGTCGCAGACCCGAAGCTCCCGGTGGGCCGCCCGGGCAAGACTGTCGACACGGCAGAACTCGGTCGTGGGATCAGTCGGATGCGAGACCGTGTTTTCGATGTGGATGGGCGGAAGCTGCAATTGAAGTTCAGCAGGATGCTGCGGCGCTCGCAACGCTGGGTTCTGACGCTCACCGCGGACCGCTCGCGCCAATCTCCTTCAGCAGGGTGTGAGGTGTGTGAGGAGGGGTGTGAGGATAAAAACGTCGCACCTCACACATCCAAGCCATTGGATACGCAACAGAAAACGGAAGGGTGTGAGGTGTGTGAGGTAAATTCCCGTACCCTTACGCATGCGGGCACGCGCGCACACGCGAAGGAGAGGCCGGAAAACACCTCACATTCCTCACATTCCTCACACAGGCCCATAAAATCAGAGACTTATGGGTGTGAGGATGGGTGTGAGGCAGATTTGCCCTCCTCACACAGCCCCGACCTGGTGCCTGACTGGCTCAGGGAGGTGCTCGAATGATGCGTCCGCCCGCTACCGGCCCGCCGCGCGACGGGCCCGTTCAAATCCGACGACGGCGGCCGGTACCGCCAAGCATCAACCGCCGTCGTCTTCCACCCGAGCAGCCAACCAGAAAAGGAGACCACCCATGGCTGATACGACTCTCGCCGACGCCAACCTCGGCGCAACCCCGAAAACGCCCATGCCGCCTGAGCCCGCGCGCACCATCCTTGCGCTCGATCTCGGCACCACGACCGGCTGGGCGCTGCGCGGCCATGACGGGCTGATCACCAGCGGAACAGCATCGTTCAGGCCCGGCCGCTTCGATGGCGGCGGCATGCGGTATCTGCGCTTCACCAACTGGCTGACCGAGCTGGACCGGCTGTCTGGCCCGATCGCGACGATCTGGTTCGAGGAAGTGCGCCGCCACGCAGGCACCGACGCAGCCCACGTCTTTGGTGGACTGCTTGGTGTGCTGACCAGTTGGGCGGAATTGCGCGGCGTTCCCTATCAAGGCGTACCCGTTGGCACGATCAAAAAATATGCCACCGGTCGCGGCAACGCCAACAAGCAGGCAATGATCGACGCGGCCCGCGCCCGTGGGTTCAGCCCGGCCGACGACAACGAGGCCGACGCCATCGCCATTCTGCTCTGGGCCATCGAGAC
>NZ_FWFZ01000066.1 GCF_900172355.1 Roseisalinus antarcticus
CGGGCAGCGATCTGATGCGTCTGAACGCAGCGCCTGTTGGCGCCTCGGTGGCGGTTCCGGATCGGCTGCGGGAGGTTCTGGGCCTCGCGCTCGAGATCGGGCGAGCCTCGGGCGGGGCTTTCGACATTGGCATGGGAGACGCGGTGACGGCGTGGGGCTTCGGGTCTGAGTCAGCAGGGACGAAGGGCATTCGCGCTGCAATGGCCGCCCCGCGCCGCCCGGCGCACGAGGTGCTGGAGATCGGGGAGAGGCACGTTCGCAAGTCCGCGACCATCGCGCTGGACCTCAACGGCATCGCCAAGGGGTACGGGGTCGATCGGCTGGCGGAGACGCTGGGCAGGCACGGCCTCACAGCTGGCCTCGTCGGCATCGATGGCGAGATGCGCGCGCTCGGGCTCCGGCCGGACGGAAAGGCGTGGACCATCGCGGTGGAAGCGCCTGACCCCGACCGCCGCACGCCCCATTCGATCCTTGCTCTCCAGGATGCCGCCGTCGCGACCTCGGGCGATTACCGCCACTGGGTCCAGGTGCAGGGGCGACGCCTGTCGCACACGATGGACCCGAAGCGCGGGGCGCCACTGATCGCATCGCCGGCCTCCGTCACCGTGGTGACCCGCACCTGTGCCGAGGCCGACGCCTGGGCAACGGCCCTCATGGTTCTCGGGCCCGACAGAGGCGCGGCGCTCGCAAGAAGAAGCGGGCTCGACGCCCTGTTCCTCCTGCGCGATGATGATGGCAGCGCAAGGGACGGGGGGGGCGGACGACTTTTTTCCAAAGCCCCAACCGCAATCGCCTCGGCAGAGGTGAGATGAGCCGCATGGAAACAACCGGTACCGATCGCTTCACGACCGCGCGCGGAGATGCGGAACGTCGCCGTTCTCCGGGAATGCCAGTTCTGCCGATATTGAATTGCAGCTCAGAAGGGTATTGCGGTGAGGATGGCGGCCTGAACGTCCGATCGCCCGTTTCCCGTTGTGGGCCTGCCGGACCCGATCCCGGGAAATGCAGGGCCACCTGACCATATGCGCCACCACGCATCCTCGCGAACCAATGGTCCTTTTGGCTGCGCAACCCGTGCGACAGCGTCTACTGGCAGCCGGAGGGCGGATCATGATAGCTGACTCTTATATTCTAGTTCCAGCATTCGGGTAGATATCGTGAAAAAGCTGCTCGCTGCAGATCGTGCGATGGTATTGGCGGGTCTGACGGTCTTTGGGATGCTCCTGGCGGCTCTCGCTCTCTGGCCACTGCGGGACATCGCAGCCCAACGCACGTCCATGGTCGGTCTGCTGCTCGTGTATCTGGCCGGGGGGTACCTGCGGCGTGGCGGGCGCTTGTGTCCCTGTGGAATGACCGCATTCTGGATATCGACCTGCTGATGGTTGTCGCGGCCATTGCCGCCGTAGCCGTTGGCGCACCCTTTGAGGGTGCGGTGTTGCTGACGCTCTTCAGTATTTCGACAACCCTGGAAGATCGCGCACTCGGACGCGCGCGCCGCGCCGTCGAGGCCCTGATGGCGCTGCGCCCCGAGACCGCCTTGCGAAAGGCACCCGACGGCACGGTCACGGAAATTCCCGCCGCCGATCTGAAGGTCGACGACGTCTTCGTTCTGCGGCCGGGCGCGCGCGTGCCCACCGACGGGGTGATCACCACCGGCCGTGGTGCGCTGGACGAGGCGAATATCACGGGTGAATCCATGCCCGTCAGCAAGCAGCAGGGCGCAAAGGTGTTCGAGGCAACGGTCAACCTTGACGGGGTGCTGGAAGTCGCGGTCACGAAAACGGTCGAGGAAAGCACCGTCGCGCGCATGATCGCGCTGGTAACCGAAGCACAGGCGGAAAAGGCGCCTTCCGAACGCTTCAGCGAATGGTTCGGACAGCGGTATACGGTTGCGGTTTTGCTGGGTGCCATCCTCGCCTTTGCCGTCTTCCTCTGGCTTGGGGATGACTGGCACGAGGCGCTCTATCGCGCGGCTGTGCTGCTGGTGGCGGCAAGCCCCTGCGCCATCGTTATTTCGGTTCCCGCCGCAATCCTGTCCGCACTCTCGGCTGCGGCACGCGGGGGCGTGCTGTTCAAGGGCGGGGCTGCGCTCGAAACGCTCGCGGCGGTCGATACCTTTGCCTTCGACAAGACTGGCACGCTGACAACCGGCAAGGCATCCGTCACCAAGGTCGTTGCGCTTGACGGCAATGAGGAGGAATTCCTGTCCCTTCTGGCCGGGCTCGAAGCGCAGTCGGAACACCACAGTGGTGCTGCGATCCGTCAGGAAGCGGCCGATCGCGGGATCACATCCGCTGATGTGCAGAATGTCGTAGCACTGCCAAGCGAGGGTATCACCGGCGACAGGGCAGGTGAAACGTTGTGGGCCGGCAATCCACGCATGGCGGCACGGATGGGGGCCGTGATCGACCATGCGTCCCTGGAGGTGCTCGCCGAGGACACTGAGACGGTCATCTATTTTGGCCGGGATGCCCGGCTTCTCGGCGCCGTGAGCCTCGCGGATCAGACCCGCCCGAGTTCCGGACCCGCGCTTGCGGCGCTTCGCGAGAGTGGCGTCACGAAGATCCTGATGATGACGGGTGATCGACGGCCGGTCGCCTTGCGTATAGGCCGCGAACTGGGCTTCCAGCCCGACGAAATCGACGCCGACATGCTCCCCGAGGACAAGCTGCGCATGATCGGTGCTCTGGCGACAGAGGGCAGAGTCGCGTTCGTCGGAGACGGCGTGAATGACGCGGCGGCCCTCGCGCGGGCGGATGTGGGGATCGCGATGGGCGCGGCGGGATCGGACGTAGCACTTCAGGCCGCCGACGTTGCGCTCTTGTCGGAAGACATGGGGCAGCTTGCGGTGGCGCATAGACTGGCGCGCAGGACCGCCACGATCATCCGTCAGAACTTGATCTTTGCCATGGGCGCCATGGCCGTGCTTGTCTCGGGTGGTTTGTTCTTCGATCTGCCCTTGCCTTTGGCAGTGATCGGCCATGAAGGGGGGACGGTCCTGGTTGTGCTCAATGGCCTGCGGTTGCTCCGCACTCCCAGTCGGAATGGCGAAACGAAATTGCCTGAGACGGTGGAAGCGGCTACTGCTTAAAAGTTCAGCAGGCGTTCCAGCCAGCGCGTTTCCTGTTTTCTGTGGAAAGATAATGGCTTAGCCGACAGAGATGGGGTGGATACCGCTCTCCCTGGACGGCATCGCGATGTGCCTATCTCGTGGTGTCGAAGCGCAAGCTGAAAGAGAGGGCATCCATGGGAGGTTTAGAATGATCGTTTCCGTAGTTTATGTCCGTGAATAAAGCTCCACGTAAAAACAGCAATGCCCATCAATGCGATGCCGACGTTGATCTGGCGCAAATACTAAAGGCTGTGTTGGGTGTACAACCCACCTATGAACAAAGGAAATTCCGGCCATGCCTGAGACACAAAATCAATCGCTGCCTATCGTCGATCTCGCGCGCAAGAATGACGAATTCCGCAAGGTCCTTTGGACTGGCGAGAAGACCCAGCTTGTGCTGATGGCCATCCCCGAAGGTGGGGAGATCGGCGGCGAGGTGCATGAGGGGCACGACCAATTGCTCTACTTTGTCGCCGGTAGCGGCCTCGCGAAAATCGGCGAGACCGAAAGCGAGGTCTCTGATGGCGACGTCAGCATCGTGCCGTCGGGAGCCTTCCACAATTTTCGCAACACCGGCTCGGGGATGCTGAAGCTGTTCACCACGTACAGCCCGCCCGAGCATGAACCTGGCACCGAACATGCCACCAAGGCGGAGGCTGAAGCGGACGACTGATCCTGCGTAGGACCGGCATGGCGCGAGCTCGCCCTCAACAGGGACGAGCTGTTGTTGCTGTCGGGCACCCCTGCACAACAAATGAAGTTCTGGGGTGGTGGGCCGACCTTAAAGCCATCCGTTTTCAAGTTCTCGTGGTGCTTCGGCTCCCAAAAGAGGCTCGTTCGAATGACACGCTCTGCCGAAACCGAATTGCCATTGCTGGTCGATGCACCGAACGAAGACGTGCCACGCAAAAGCAGCCGATTTCGCAAGCGGTACCTCCTTGTGCTGCTGATTCCGGTCTTCATGTTCACTGGTGGGGTCATCGGTCTATATTTCCAGCCGCCCGCCTTGCAGAAATTCTATGAACTGACGGGTCTGCAACCAGGCGGAGGGTCTGGCACGCCGATTGCGCTGCCCCCCGGTGTCGAGCTGCCACGGGAAATGGCCGAGACGATGCTGCCCACCGACGTCGTGGGTCTGGCGCGCGTGATGCCTCGGGGCGATGTGGCCGTCGTGGCCACACCCTACGGCGCGAGCGATGCGCGGGTCGCGGAGATCCTTGTCGTCGTCGGGGATCGCGTGGAGCGCGGAGCACCACTTGCGTACCTCGACAACCGGGCGGCGTTGGAAAGCGCAGTGTTCCTGGCGCAGGCCAATCTCGCCGTGCGACAGGCGACCCTTTTGCAGACCCGCAGCGCCGTGCAGGCCAGCAGGGATGAGGCGCAAGCCACGCTGGACCAAGCCCGTGGCACATACCGCGAAGCGCAATCAACCCTTGAGCGCACCGAGGGGCTGGTCGAGCGCGGCGTTTCGACAAATGTCACACTCGACACGGCCCGCACCGCGGCCCAGGAGGCGGCGCTCGCGATCACGCGCGCGGAGGCCACGCTTGCCCGGTTTTCATCCGCGGAGATCGACGACCAGCCTGACGTCGTGGTCGCGGCCCGCAACGTGGAGGCGGCCGAGGCCGAACTCGCGCGGGTGGAACTCGATCTGGCCCGCGGCATCGTCGTCGCCCCGATCGCAGGGACGATCCTCGACATCCATGCCACTCCCGGACAGCGCCCCCCATCCGAGGGCGTCATGGAGATGGGCGATATCAGCCAGATGACGGTCGAGGTGGAGATCTACCAGGACCGGATCGCCGCCGTTCAGCCGGGCCAACCTGTCGAGCTTGTTGCCGGCGCCATCGGGCGCACCCTGCACGGAACCGTCGAGACCATCGGCATGACCGTCGGACGACAAGGGCTGATGGCGGATGACGTTGCGGCGAATACCGATGCCCGGGTGATCAGGGTCGTGGTCGCGCTTGACGCAGGGTCATCAGAAATTGCCTCACGCTTCACAAATTTAGAAGTCATCGCCCGGATCGATACCGGCGCGGGCGGCCGGGCCGCACAATGACCCGCTTTCTCGCGCGGCTGTTGGGCCGATTGCCCATAGGTTGGCTGCAACTTGTCCACCAGCGCGGACGTTTCGCCGCCGCGCTGTCGGGTGTGGCCTTCGCCAATGTTCTTGTCTTCGTCCAGCTGGGGCTCATGAGTTCGATGGGCGTCTCGACGCTGCGCCCCTATCAGTTCTTCCAGGGTGACATCCTGATCTCCGCCGCCGACGCCAACACGCTGACAGACGGCGGAAACGTCGCGCGGCAATGGATGCTTCAGGCCCTTGCCGACCCGGACGTCGTGGACGGCGTGGGATTGTTTGTGGCGATGGTGCCCTGGGATCGGGGCGAGACCGACATCAGCCTGACGACCTTCGGCATCGACCCCTTCCGTGCCGATTTCCTTGCGCCCGAAATCGCAGCCGACATCGACGTGCTGCAGGTTCGGGACGCAGCCATATTGGACCGACTCGCCCGTGGGCTCACTCAGGACGAAGCGGCGGCTATCCGGCAGCAGACGCCGCTTTCCTTCGAGTCGCAAGGAAGGACCCTGACCGCCTACGACACCTTCGCAGGGGGTGGGGGCTTCGGTGGAGACGGATACCTGCTGGTGTCCGACCAGACCTTTCTGTCGCTGTTTCCTGCGCGCAGTTCCGGCGCCCCGGATCACATCCTGTTGCGCCTTTCGCCCGGAGCAGAACCCGACGCAGTGGCGAGTCGTCTGAGGGAGCTGATCGCCGACCCGACGCTGCGCATCCGCAGCTATTCCGATGCGATGGACGAGGAGGTGCGGTTTCAGCAGACACAGCGGCCCACTGGAGTCATCTTCGGTTTCGGCGTGCTGATCGGCGTCCTCGTGGGGATCGTGATCGTCTTCCAGGTCCTTTCCGCCGATGTCGCCGATCATCTGCGGGAATATGCGACCTTCAAGGCCATGGGCTACGGACAGGGCTTCTTCCTTGGCGTCGTCGTCGAGGAGGCGATCATCCTCGGCGTGCTCGGCTTCATCCCCGGTGTCATCGCCGGTTGGGGCATTCTAACGCTGATGGCCAAGGTGACGACCTTGCCGCTGTTCATCTCGTTCGGGATGGCGGCTACCGTCTTCATCGGCACCGTCGTGTTTTCGGCCTTATCCGGGATGATAGCGACCCGGCGGCTGGCTGCGGCCGACCCGGCGGATCTGTTTTGAAGATGCCAGACGAGGATTTCTCCATTCAGGCCAGCGCCCTGAACCACTGGTTCGGAGTCGGCGAGGCGAGCAAGCAAGCGTTATTCGATATCGATCTGCGGATAAAGCGCGGCAGTTTCATCGTGATGGTGGGCCCCTCGGGGTCGGGTAAGACCACGCTTCTGACCCTGCTGGGTTGCCTTCGAGAAATCCAGGATGGATCCGTTCTCCTGCTGGGTAAGGAACTGCGCAACGCGACGAGCGCGCAGAACGTCCGGCTGCGGCGTCGCCTCGGGTTCATTTTCCAAGCCCACAACCTTCACGAAAGCCTGACCGCGCGCCAGAACGTGCTGATGGGTCTGCAGGTGAAGGGATACCTGGACCGAGAGGCGTCGGACAAGGCCGCCGCCCATGTCCTGACCCTTCTCGGGCTTTCTGACCGGCTGGATTACCTTCCTGCGAACCTGTCGGGCGGACAGAAGCAACGCGTGGCGATCGGCCGGGCCCTTGTCGGCAATCCCGATGTCGTTCTGGCAGACGAGCCCACGGCAGCACTTGACTGGGAAACGGCCGCCAAAGTCGTAGACCTCCTGAAGCAACTGGGACAGGCGCGCGCCACAACGACCATGATGGTCACGCATGACAATCGAATCCTCGATCGCGCTGACCGCATCCTGACGCTGGAGGACGGCCGTCTCGCCGGGGACGAAGACCGAATAGGAAAAGGATTGGAATCATGACTGTGAATTCATCAGCTCAATGGCCGCTGAGGGTCGCGGCCGGCGTGGCAATCCTCTTTGGTCTTCTGACGATCATATCCGGCGGTAGGGCGCTGTTCGGGGGTCCCGCCGCGGCAGACGCAGTAGGAGATGCGGTCCCCTTCGTGCTGTGGTTCAATTTTCTGTCGGGGTTCGTGTACGTTCTCGCCGGAATCGGGATCGCCATGGGTCACCGGTGGGCGGTCATGCTCTCCGCAGGTCTGGCGGTGATGATCGCCGTGGTGTTCGCTCTCTTCGGCCTGTACGTCTTCCAAGGTGGAGCGTTCGAGATGCGCACCATTGGCGCCATGAGCCTTCGCTTGGTTGTTTGGCTCGCTATCGCTGTGTTAGCGGCTCGTCACATTTCGTCACGCAAAGCCGATGATCGAAAGGACGACTCTCCCCCCTGACGGCATCGCAAAGTGTCAAACTCGTGGGGTCGAAGTTCAAGCAGAAGAGTTGAACATCAATCGGTGAGATTTGAGAGTTAACGAAAACAAGGACTTAAGGTGGAGAAGGTTGTCTTTCAGGCCCATCCCCTCCGCCACCTGCCCCCGCGAAAACGTTCTCCCGATCCGGCCGCGGGCAGATTTTTGCGTTGTATTCGAGGGTTATGAAAGTTGGGCTGTTAACCGCACCCGAGTCAGGATGCCCCAAAATGTTCTCTGCCGGCCGATATTCTCCGGACCTGTTGCCTAGGCTCAGGACCCATTAAACGGGTTGAGGCTGCGCGGTCTGCGTGATTCATCGTCCCCGAACCAAAGGGGGCATGATGAGCGATCTGTATTGGCTGAGCGAGGCTCAGATGGCGCGGCTGAGGCCCTATTTTCCGAAGAGCCAT
>NZ_FWFZ01000135.1 GCF_900172355.1 Roseisalinus antarcticus
TCATACTCCCGGTCTTGCGATGTGAAGGTCGTGGAACTCCTCGCGGTAGGGTTTCGCGGTGGGGGGCAGTTCCTTGCGGATGTAGTATTCGGGGTCGCGGCGCTGGCGCAGCAGCGCGCGGAACATCTCCAGGTAGGCGCCGGGGATCGACCGGTTCGGCGGCGGCAGGTCGTCCTTGATCAGCGCGTGCAGCTTGGGGAGGTTGTAGTAGGGCACCATGGGAAACATGTGATGCTCCACGTGGTAGTTCATGTTCCAGTAGATCCACTGGCTGACCGGGTTCATGTAGACGGTCCGGGTGTTGAGCCTGTGGTCGATCACGTCCTCGGCCAGCCCGCCGTGCTGGAGCAGCCCGGTCATGGACATGTGCCAGCAGCCGTAGATCCGCGGCAGCCCGATCAGCATCAGCGGCAGCAGCGACCAGGTGGCCAGCGCGAGCGCGAGCGTCGCGCCGTAGATCGCCATGTGCACCCGCGCCGCGCGGACGGCCTTGGGGATCTCGCTCTCGGGGATGAACGTGCGCTCTTCGTCCGAGATCCGGCCCGTCGCGTTGTGCCAGAGCACCTTGAGCGAGGCCCAGACATCGAGCACCCCGACGTAATGGGCCAGCCCCTCGACCATCTTCGGCGGGCGCATCCAGGCGATCTCGGGGTCGCGGCCGACGATGGCGGTGTCGGTGTGGTGGCGGGCGTGCGACCAGCGCCAGCTGACCGGGTTGCGCATCACCTGGAAGCTGGCGATCTGGTAGACCCAGTTGTTCATCCAGTCGGTCTTGAAGGCGGTGCCGTGGCCGCATTCGTGCCAGCGGCTGTCGCAGGCCGAGCCATAGAGCACGCCGTAGACCAGGAAGAACGGCACGCACCACCAGGTGCCCCAGGTCAGCACCCCGCCGAGCCCGGTCAGCGCCAGCAGGCCGATCCAGAGGATCGTGTCGCGGATCGCGGG
>NZ_FWFZ01000068.1 GCF_900172355.1 Roseisalinus antarcticus
CTCAGACCATTATTCTTTCAGGTTTTTGTATGAGTTGTGTGAGTTTTTTTGTGAACTTTGCGGCGTCTGCGCCGTTGAGGGCCCTGTGGTCGTAGGAGAGGTCGAGGGGTGTCATCGGGACGGGTTCGAAGGTCTCTCCGTTCCAGCGGGGGACGATGTCGGTTCGGGTGATGCCGAGGATGGCGAGTTCGGGCGGGTTGACGATGGGGGTGAAGGCGGAGCCGCCGATGCCGCCGAGCGAGGAGATCGACATCGAGGCACCGCCCATCTCGTCGGGCTTGATCTTGCGGGCCTGGGCACGGGCGGCGAGATCCGCGATCTCTGCGGCGATCGCCCAGAGGCCCTTGCGGTCGGCGTCGCGGATGACCGGGACCATCAGCCCGTGGGGCGTGTCGACGGCGACGCCTATGTGGACGTAATCCTTCAGGATCAGCGTGGTGCCGTCCGCCGAGAGCGAGGCGTTGAACCGCGGAAAGTCCCGCAGGGTCCGGGCCAGCGCCTTGACGTGGAACGCGAGCGCGGTGAGCTTGATGCCCCGCGCCTGCGCCTCGGCCTTGAGGCTGGCGCGGAACGCTTCAACGCTGCGCATGTCGGCCTGGTCGTGGTGGGTGACCTGCGGGATCAGGGTGTTGGCCGCGGCAAGGTTGCGGGCGGCGACCTGGGCGAAGCGGCTCATGGGCTCGGTGGTCACGGGGCCGAAGGCGGCGTGGTCCACATCCCAGTAGCTGGTGTCGCCGGCCGGGGCGGCGGCGGCGCTGCCGCCAGTGCGTGCGCCAGTGCCAGTGCTTGCGCCACCGCCGAGGTCGTCGTTGGTGATGGTCTCGCGGCCGAGGTCACGGGCGAGCTTTTCGATGTCGATGCCCTGTTCGGCGGCGCGTTTGCGGACCGAGGGGCTGGCTATCACGTCGGGCATGTCGTCCTCACCAGCTTGCAGAGATATACTGCGTTTCCATGAACTCGAGCATGCCTTCGTGGCCGCCCTCGCGCCCCAGGCCCGATTGCTTGGTGCCGCCGAAGGGCGCCGCGGGATCCGAGACCAGCCCCCGGTTCAGGCCGACCATGCCGTAGTCGAGCCGCTCGCAGACCTGCAGCGCGCGCTTGAAGTCGCCCGAGAAGACATAGGCCACCAGCCCGTATTCGGTGTCGTTGGCCCGCGCGATCACGTCCTGCTGGTCGGTGAAGGTCTGGATCGCGGCCACCGGGCCGAAGATCTCGTCGGCGACGCATTCGGCATCGGCGGGGACGTTCGACAGCACCGTGGGCGGGTAGTAGAACCCCTTGCCCGCGATCGCCTCGCCGCCGCATTCGACCGTCGCGCCCCGGGCCACGGCGTCGGCCACGAAGGCGGCCACCTTGTCGCGGGTATCGGCATTGACCAGCGGGCCCACGTCGACCGACGGATCGGTGCCGTCGCCGACCTTCAGCGCGGCCATGGCGGCGGTCAGCCTGGCGGTATAGGCCTCGGCCACGTCCTTGTGGACATAGATCCGGTTGGCCGCGGTGCAGGCCTCGCCGAGGTTGCGCATCTTGGCCAGCATGGTGCCGGCGACGGCCTCGTCGAGATCGGCATCCTCGAACACGATCAGCGGCGCGTTGCCGCCCAGCTCCATCGCGGGTTTCAGCACCTGGTCGGCGGCCGAGTGCAAGAGCTTGCGGCCGACCCCGGTGGAGCCGGTGAAGCTGACCACCCGCACCCGCGGGTCGTGCAGCATGTGGTCGACCAGCTTGCCGGTCTGGCGCGAGGGCAGGACGTTGACCAGCCCGGCGGGCACCCCGGCCTCCTCCAGCAGCGGCATCAGCGCCAGCATGGTGAGCGGCGTCTCCGAGGCCGGCTTGATGATCACCGCGCAGCCGGCGGCGAGCGCGGGCGCGATCTTGCGGGTGCCCATGGCGGCCGGGTAGTTCCACGGCGTCACCAGCACGGCGATCCCGGCGGGCTTGTGCTGAACCATGATGCGGGCGCCCGAGGCGGGCGCGTGGGTGATCATGCCGTCGGCGCGCACGGCCTCTTCGGCGAACCAGCGGAAGAACTCGGCGGCATAGGTGGCCTCGCCCATGGCGTCGGTGCCGGCCTTGCCGTTCTCCAGGGTGATCAGCCGGGCGAAGTCGGGCAGCCGGGCGGTCATCAGCTCCCACGCGCGGCGCAGCACTTCGGAGCGGGCGCGGGGGGTGCGGGCGGCCCAGTCCTTCATCGCCGCCTCGGCGGCATCGAGGGCGGCGTCGGCATCGGCGATCTCGGCCGAGGCGACGGAGGCAAGCACCTCCTCGGTGGCGGGGTTGAGCACATCGAAGCGGGCGCTGCCGGCGCCCGGGCGCCAGCCGCCGTCGATCCAGAGGTCGGTGTGCAGCGCGTCAAAGCGGATGTCGGCCTTGGTCATGGGGCGATCCTTTCGGGGTCAGAGCAGGTGCCGGAGGGGCTGTGCCATCCGGCCCGCGAAGGCGGCAAGCAGGCTGGCGGCACGGGGCGCGCCCAGCTGGTCTGCCGCGCATTCCAGCGTCAGCCGCAGGGCGTCGCCCTCGGCGATCAGGGTCAGGACGGGGGCGTCCTCGGCCCCCATCTCGACGGTGCCCAGCAGCGATCCGCGCAGGTCGCGCAGGCGCAGGGCGGGGGCGCCATCGGGGTCCTCGGCCCCGGCGCGGCCCAGGGTCGGGCGGTCGGGGTCGGTGTAGTGCCGCTCGGCGCCGAAGCGTTCGATCCCGACGATCAGCGCGGCGTCGTCGCCCGCGTCGCGCAGGCTGGCGGCGGCGAGGCCGGCCAGCAGCGCGTCGGCATCGCCAAGCCCGGCCTCGTCGGCGGCCCAGCGGGCGAAGGCCTCGAAGCCCGGCGCGGCCACATGGGCGGTCAGGCGGCGGGCCTGCGCGGCCGGGACGCCGGCGGCGGCCCCGGCGGCGGGCGCGTCGGCGGGCAGGGCCTTCAGCGTGTCGAGATCGCGGACATGGAACGGCTGCGGATACCCCGCCGCCACCAGCCGCTGCAGATCAAGCCCCTGCTCCAGCGCCAGCCGGCGCAGCTTGGGCGAGGCCAGGATGCGGCCGCCGGCCTCGACGGGGGGCCGGGGCCCCTCGACCTGGCGCGACGTGTCGGCCTTGCCGGACGCGGCCGGCTGCGGCGCCGGGGCCTTGGCGGACTCGGTGTCGGAGGCGGGCGCCGGAGCGGCCTTCGCAGGCGCGGCCTTGGCGCTGCGCGAGACCGGCGCCTCGGGCTTGTCCGCGCTGATGATGGCGACGGGCTGGCCCACGGGCACATCCTCGCCGGCCTCCGCCAGCAGGGCCGCGACATAGCCATCATGGCCGGCGGTCACTTCCATCGTGCTCTTGTCGGTCTCGACCTCGAACAGCAGGTCGTCCGCGCCGACCGCGTCGCCGGGCGCCTTGGCCCAGGCCACCAAGAGGCCGGTATCCTGTGCCATCCCGAGCGCCGGCATGATCACCTCGCGGCCCTCGGGCAGGGCCGGGGTGTCGGACGCGGGGGCGTCCTCTGCGCCCGTCCCGGCGGGCGCGTTGTCAGCCTTGCCCTTGCCCTTGGCCGGGGCCGTGCCGCTGCCCTCCGCCGTCTCCGAGATCCGCGCGATCACCTGGCCCACCGGCACATCCGCGCCGGCCTCGGCGCTCACATCGGTCAGAAAGCCCGCGGCCTGGGCCTCGACCTCCATCGTGGCCTTGTCGGTCTCGACCTCGAACAGCGCGTCGCCCTCGGCCACCGGATCGCCCGGCTGCTTGAGCCAGGCCACCAGCACGCCGGTGTCCTGCGCCATGCCGAGGGCCGGCATGATGACGTCACGCGGCATGGATCATCTCCCCCGCGCAAAGCTTGCGCGCCGCGGCGGCCACGCCCTCGGGCGTCGGCACGGTCAGGTCCTCCAGCGCCGGGCTGAACGGCACCGGCACATCCATCGCCCCCATCCGCAGCACCGGCGCATCCAGGTGATAGAACGCCTTCTCGTTCAGCCGGCTGGCGATCTCGCCGGTCACGCCATAGCTCTGGTGGCCCTCGTCGATGACGATGGCACGGCTGGTCTTGCGGACGCTTTCGATCAGCGCCGCCTCGTCCAGCGGCACGATCGTGCGCGGGTCGATCACCTCGGCCGAGATCCCCTCCTTGGCGAGGATCTCGGCGGCCTTCTCGGCCACCTGCACCATCGACGAGGTGCCGATCAGGGTGATGTCCGACCCCTCGCGCTTGACGTTCGCCACCCCGAACGGGATCAGGTATTCCTCCTCGGGCACCGGCGCCTTGTCCTGGTACATCAGCTTGTCCTCGAAGATCACCACCGGGTTGTTGTCCCGGATCGCGGTCTTCATCAGGCCCTTCGCCTCATAGGCCGAGGACGGCATCGCCACCTTCAGCCCCGGGATATGCGCCACCAGCGCGTGCAGCGACTGGCTGTGCTGCGCCGCCGAGCGCCGGGTCGCGCCCATGTTCGTGCGCAGCACCAGCGGGACGCTGAGCTTGCCGCCCGACATGTAATGCGTCTTGGCCGCCTGGTTGCAGAGCTGGTCCATGATCAGGAAGATGAAGTCGCCGAACATCAGGTCGACAATCGGCCGCGACCCGGTCATCGCGGCGCCCACGGCCATCCCCATGAAGCCGGGCTCGCTGATCGGCGTGTCGATGATCCGGCCGGTGCCGAACTCCTCCACCAGGCCCGACAGCACCTTGAACGGCGTGCCCGCCTCGGCGACATCCTCGCCCAGCAGAAAGACGGTCTCGTCGCGCCGCATCTCTTCGGCGATGGCCTCGTTGACGGCCTTGGACAGGGTAATCTCTCGCATTTCTCTCTCCTCAGGCCGCGTAGACATGCATGTCGACCTCGGACCCGTCAGGGTACTTGGCCTCCAGCGCGTATTTCACCGCCGCCTCGGCATCGGCATGCACCTCGTCCTGCACCGACTTCAGCTCGTCGGAACTGGCAAGGCCCTCGGATTCCAGCCACTTGCCGAAGTTCACGATCGGATCGCGCTCGGTCTTCCACTGCGCCTCCTCGTCCTTGGCCCGGTAATACTCGCGGTTGATGTCGCCCACGTGGTGGCCGTGATAGCGATAGGTCATCAGCTCGATGAAGAACGGGCCCTCGCCCTTGCGCGCCCGCGCCACCAGCTTCTGCGTCAGGTCGTTGACCGCCAGAACGTCCTGGCCGTCGACCGTAAAGCTCTCGATGCCGAACGCCTCCGCCCGTGCGGGCAGCGATCCGGCCGCGATCTCGGCGGTCTTGGTATACTCGGAATAGCCGTTGTTCTCGCAGGCATAGATCACCGGCAGCTGCATCAGCGCCGCCATGTTCATCACCTCGTACCACAGACCCTGCGCCGTCGCCCCGTCCCCGAAGAAGCACACCGTGACATCCCCGGTCTTCTGCAGCTTCGCCGTCAGCGCCGCCCCGGTGGCGATCCCCATGGACCCGCCCACGATCGCGTTGGCCCCGAGGTTCCCGTTGCTCTGGTCGGCGATGTGCATCGAGCCGCCCTTGCCCCGGCAATAGCCCTCTTCCTTGCCCAGCAACTCGCAGAACATCTCGCGGAACTCCGCGCCCTTGGCCACGCAATGCCCGTGGCCCCGGTGCGTCGAGGTGATCTTGTCCGACGCCGTCAGCGCCTCGCAGATCCCCACGGCCACCGCCTCCTGGCCCGAGTACATATGCGTCAGCCCCGGCATCTTCGCCGACAGGTACAGCTGGTTCGCATTGTCCTCGAACGCCCGGATCCGCACCATCTGCCGGTACATCCGCAGATAGTCTTCGCTGTTCGTCTTTGGCTTGGCGGCTTTTGCGGCCATGATGTCCTCCCCCGAAGGCGGGGCGGGCCGCGCACGGCCGCACCCCCTCCTTCATCTTGGCAAAAAAACTCCCGCCGGAGGCTCCCCCGGCGGCAAGGCTCAGTACCGGTTGGCGATCGGCAGATCCTCGGCCGGGAACAGGCTGATCACCTCGCACCCGGTCTCGGTCACCACGACCTCTTCCTCGATCCGCGCCGCGGAATAGCCGTCGGTCGCCGGGCAATAGGTCTCCAGCGCGAACACCATCCCGGTCTTGATCTCCATCGGGTGATCCAGGCTGATCGCCCGGCTGATGATCGGCCGCTCGTGCAGCGCCAGCCCCAGGCCATGCCCGAACTGCAGCCCGAAGGCCGCGTCCTCGTTCGGAAAACCCAGCGATTCCGCCGTCGGCCAGACCGCCGCCACCTTGTCGGTGGTGACACCCGGCTTGATCATCGCGATCGAGGCGTCGATCCACTCCCGCGCCTTCACATAGGCGTCGTTCTGCACCGGCGTCGCCCGGCCGATGTTGAACGTCCGGTAATAGCAGGTCCGATAGCCCTGGTAGCTCTGCAGGATGTCGAAGAACGCCTGGTCCCCGGGTCGGAAATACCGGTCGGTGAAGTTGTGCGGATGCGGGTTGCAGCGCTCGCCCGAGATCGCGTTGATCGCCTCCACGTCGTCGGACCCCATCTCGTAGAGCATCTTGTTGCTCAGCGCCACGATGTCGTTCTCGCGGATCCCCGGCTTCAGCTCCTCGTAGATCATGTGATAGACCCCGTCGACCATCGCGGCCGCCTGGGTCAGAAGCTGGATCTCGTCCCAGTTCTTGATCTCGCGCGCCGCCAGCATGATCTGCTGGCCGTCCACCACGTTGATCCCCTCTTCCTGCAGCGCGTGGAACATCGCCGTCTCGGCATAATCCACGCCCACCGGCATGTCGGCCATGCCCGCGTCCTTGATCAGCTGCGCGATCATCTTGGCATATTTCTGCATCAGACCGAAATCGGGCGGGATCGTCCCGCGCATGCCCACCACACCCGCAAGGCAGTGATCGGGCTCCAGCCAATCCGAATGGCGCTTGTGATGCACCGCCGCAGAGCCGAAATCCCAGACATAGGGGCTGTCGTCCCCGGTCAGCAGGCAGAAACGGCACATCTTGTCCCGCTCCCATTCGCCGATCTTGGTCGCCGTCACATACCGGATGTTGTTCACATCGAACAAAAGCAGGGACCCCGCCTTCGAGTTCTGCAAACTCTGACGCGTCCGCGCAAGACGGTACCGCCGCAAACGGTCATGGTCGATCCGGCGTTCGAAATCCACAGACGAATGACCCCAAGCAGGTAGGCGCTCGCGCCACTCCCAGTTGGGCTCAAGATCCTGAGGCGTCAAAAGATTAGGCATCAATGCGCGGGACATG
>NZ_FWFZ01000111.1 GCF_900172355.1 Roseisalinus antarcticus
CCTGAATCGGTGACCTAACCCCTGCCAACCCATTTTACGGCCTCGATTTTCACAATGCCGCCGCAAAATCTCGTAGACGTCCCTGTCTAATCTCGTCGTTACACTAAACAGGCCCACATGCAGGGTTTTTAGGCCGGAATATAGCCCTCTGGGGCTCGTTCTGCCCACGGCTCTACCTGCCTGATTGCCACAGACACAACGGATTTCAGGGGTGTGGGCCGCTTGTTTCGCTATGTTGCTCTGAGCTGCGTGTAGTGGCGCTCAAACACTGCAAAACCGCTGTCATTCTGCCCCAAGCCCAGGAACCAGCGCCCGGCATGCTTGATCATGCGAGCGGCCTTGAACATCATCTCGTGCATCACCGTTTTGATGCGCCTGCGCTTGGCAACATGACGGACAGGCGCATCTGGCTCGTTGAGCGTGTTTTGCCCAATCATGCGCAGCAAATTCATCGCAACGGCCGCCAATTGGCACACCAGGTAGTTTGTATCAAACTTGCCAGAGGGCAGACGCTCCAGATCCATGTCGGTCTTGAACTCCGAATGAAACTGCTCATGCGTGGCATGCTCGCAGTACAGCGTAATGACCTCAGCCGGATCAATGCGCGCTGGCAGTGTGGTGGTCCAACCCTCCAGCATATACTCAGGCAGCAGCAAAGTGTTGCCATGCTTGTCAATGGTCCTCTCGGTCAAACGGTAGACCCGGCGTGCCGGGTTGGCCTGACTGCCGACATTGACCAAATCCAGAGGCTCTTGCCAGACGCACTCACGCTTACCAGTGCGATGCATCACCCACTGCGTCTCGGGGTCAGCGCTTCTTGCGGCAGCAATTGTCTCCACCGGTGCGCGGCGCGGGTTCCACTTGATGATGAAGGCAATCTCGCGCGCCAGCGTTTTGGCTTGCACGCTTATTTCCTGCATCAGCTTCAAGGAGCAAAAGCCTCCATCTGCGCGCACCAACAAAGGTGTAGGCACAAGGCTGGCTGCCATCGGCAAGGCGCGCTCAAAGTTGTATTCACTCTCGGATGCAGAATGCTGCACACCCGGGCGCAAAGCTAACTCCAGGCAATACCCCAAATTGCCCAGGTACACCGCAAAAGGGCAGTAGCCGTCCACGCCAGCGTAGGTACGCCCCACCAGCTCTTTTTTGGTCCCACTGTTGTCCATAGCAAAGGTATCGAGATCGACTGGGGTGTAGCCACAAGCCAGGGTGCCAAAATCAATGGGCTTGCCGTTGATGGTGCTCGAGAGCAATTCTTGGTTCAATTGAGCGGCCAGATCGAACCAAGAAGCCGCATGAGCATCCAGGCGCTGCCGTAAAGTCGGGCTCGAAGGCACGCTGTTCAGACCAAGGGCGCGCTTGAAGAAAGCGTTACCACGGAAGGTCTCGATGGCCTCAAAATCATTCTTGCCCAGACACAGAAGGCCAAGGTAACCTTTAATGACATCGCTGTTGGCGACACCAGAACGCACCGGAAACGCTGGATCGACTACAGCATTGGTCTTGATGCGCTTGAGATGCTTGCCGATCAGTGCCAGTCCGGCGTGGGAACTGAGAGCATAGGGCAGTTTCTTGACAATAAAGTCGGTCATCTGAGCTCACCTGCAGGGTTAATCTCAGATGAAGGCTAAGTGCTTTACCTCAATAGGTAAATCAACAAATGTCGACTGCGAAGTCACCGATTCAGG
>NZ_FWFZ01000070.1 GCF_900172355.1 Roseisalinus antarcticus
TACAGGTCTCGCAACCCGAACCTTCTCCGAAGATCGACGGTGACCGCCAGCGTCACCACCGGCCGCGCACTGCGCTACGCCGGAGGCTCCGCGCGCGGCCTCCTACACCACTTCCCGGGACACTACCTCTCTTCTGGCCAGAATGCAGCGATTGAGCCTGCGGCGGTAGGGGCAACTGTTCGATCCTAGTGCAATAACGAGCACTTTCGGGTGCCAGATGGAATGACAGGTGGTCGCAGGATTTCGGACCAGTTGCTAAGCTGTAGCAACTGACGAGGGTCTCCAAGTGTGACGACTTCCGACATTACCATCCTCCTTTGGTGACCGTTTTGGATGGTCCTCGCCCACACGATGGATGCCAAGTGGCCCGTCAAATAAAAACATCCCTGATGCCGTGAGACAGGCGCTGTCTGTTGACACGAGAAGCACTTCGCTAAACAGTAAAAAAATCGTTTGCCCGACATTTTGTCGCACACGATGAACGAGTGCAGCGCGGTCACGACGCGCAACTCGAAACAGGGAGGGGAATCGAATGAAATCCACAGGATTAATGCTTTCCGTCGCGACGGCATCTATGTTGATGCCAGGACTTGTTGCCTCACAAGAGGCGATCACCATCGGCGCATCACTGCCGATTACCGGAGGATTGGCCGTCAACGGCCAAAAACACGCAGACGGCTACAACTTGTGCGTAGACCTGACGAATGGCGCAGGAGGATTGCTCGACCGGCCGGTTGAAATCATCATATCGGACAACCAGTCCTCGAACGAAACGGCTCAAGCCCAGTTCGAGCGGCTGATCAATGAGGACCAGGTTTCTTTCTTGCTGGGCACGTTCTCCAGCCGGATCACCTTCCCGACCACATCGGTCGCGGAGCAGAACCAGATGGTCTATCCGGTGCCGTCCGGAGTGGCGCTGCAGATCTACGAGCGTGGCTACGAATATATATTCAATTTCCAGCCCAATGCCGCCGAGTACGTGGGCCTGTCCTACCAGGCTCTCATGGCCGACCTCGTGGATAACGGAGACATTCCTGCGACCGCCGCAGTCGTCTCGGCCGATGACTTCTATGCCAACGCTGCGGTCGCCGGCCTTACCGGCAAGATTAGGACGATCGCTGGCACGGACATCGAAATCGACCTGTCCCCTGGGGCGCTGGCCGAAACCGGGATCGAGGTCGTCTTCGAACAGCAGTGGCCCGAAGAAGGGTTCTCGGATTGGATCACGCTGGCAAACTCGGTCAAGAACAGCGGCGCCGAAATGGTCGTTGGCTTCACCGCATCCCCCGACGAGGCAATCCAGTTGGTCCGCGCCTTCCAGACTGTCAACTACCAGCCCAAGGTCGTAATCATGGGCCAGGGCACACAGCAGGAGTTCCACGATCAACTTGGCGATGGCGCCAACGGTGTATTGATCCAGTCGGCATGTGGAACCCCGCAGTCGAATGGGTCGGCGAGATCGGCGGAGAGCCGTTTTCGAACCAGGACTTCATCCGTGAGTTCAGCGCCGCCTACGGCCACGAACCCGATGAGGACAACGCAATTCCCTTCGCAACATGCCAGGGCATGATTCAGGCGGTTGCCGCCGTCGGTTCGACTGACAACACTGCGATCCGGGACTGGCTTGCGTCGAGAACGGCAGAAGAGCCCGTCCGCACCATCCTCGGGGACTTCCACTGGGACGAGAAGGGCCTGCCGGAGGGCAAATCATTCCTCATCACCCAGTGGCAGGAAGGCGAGTTGCAGTTCGTCTATCCGATCGGCCAGTTCCCTGGCACCGCCGACCTGATCTGGCCTAAGCCGGAATGGTAGGACGACGCTCCCTTTAAGGAAGCGATAACAACTACGCAACCTGTGGCGACCGCCTGAGCGCGGTTGCCGCAAAAAACCCCATTTTCCAAAGCAAACGAGGCGCGGCGTGTCCTTGCTCGAAGTTCGAAACGTGTCCAAATCATTTGATAGCCTCAAGGCTGTGGACGACTGCTCGTTCTCGGTCGAAGAGGGCACCATCACAGCCCTGATCGGCCCGAATGGCGCAGGCAAGACGACGATGTTCAACATCATCAACGGTCTGCATCGTGCCGATCGCGGGGAGATCCGCTTCAACGGCAAGAACATCGAAAAGCTGCAACCACATCAGATCACACGGGTCGGCCTGAGTCGGACCTTCCAGCTTAGCCGACAATTGTCCGATCTCACCGTTCTGGAGAACATCGTGGTGCAGTCGCCAGTGCGCGGCGTGGGCGGGCTGATACGCAGCGCGATCCTCGGGCCGGAGCGCGAAAAGGCGATGGCCCTGCTGGAGTTCGTGGGCATCGCGACACTTGCCAACCTGCCCGCCGCGCGGCTGTCTTACGGACAGAAGAAACTGATGGATATCGCGGCCGGGATGATGGCCGACCCGAAGATCCTGCTGCTTGACGAACCTGCGGGCGGGATCAACCCGGCTTTGCTCGACGTGATCATCGACCGAATCGAGAAATTGCGTGCGCAGGGCGTCACCATCTTCATCGTGGAACACAACATGGATGTGGTCATGAGCATTTGCGACCCGGTCATCGTGATGGCTTATGGAAAGGTCCTCGCCAGCGGCTCGCCCGCCGAAGTTCAGAAAAACGACGAGGTCCTCGACGCATATCTGGGAGTGGGCTGATGGCGATGATCGAGATCAAGGACGTTTTCGCGGGCTATGGCATCGGGCCGGATATCCTGACCGGCCTGTCGCTGAACGTCGTGGCGGGGCGCAGCTACTGCATCGTCGGCCCGAACGGGGCTGGCAAGTCCACGCTGCTGAAGGTGATCTGCGGCCAGCTTCCGCCACGCAGCGGCAGCGTGATGTTCAATGGGCAGGACCTTGCCGGGCTGCGCACTGACGAAGTGCTGGAGAGGGGCATCTGTTTCGTCCCACAGGACCGCTCGCTTTTTACCGACATGACGATCCGCGAGAACCTGCAGATGGGGGGCTACATCCTCAAGGACAGTGCCGAGATCGACCGCAGGATTGAAGGCGTCCTCGAGATGTTTCCGGTCCTGAAATCGCGTCTCGGGCTTGCGGCGAAGACACTGTCGGGCGGGCAGCAGCAGCAGCTTCTGATCGGTCGGGCGCTTGTCTTGCGTCCCAAGGTCATCATGCTTGACGAGCCGACACTCGGTCTCGCCCCGAAGATTTCGCGTCAGATTTTCGATTCCATGAACGAACTCAAGGCCGCAGGTATAGCGATCATTGTGGTCGAGCAAAACGCCAGGATGGGCCTCAACTTCGCGGACTGGGGCTGTGTTCTCGATCTTGGCCGGATGGTTTTCGAGGGTCCGTCTCAGGACGTCCTGTCTGACGAACGGATCGAGCAACTCTACCTTGGGCGAAAACGACAGACAGAGGCGGCAAGCTGATGGTTCAGAACATCCAGATCATTATCCTGGGGCTGGCACTCGGAGGTGTCTATGCGCTCATGGCGTCGGGCCTGACGCTGATCTTCGGCGTCATGGGGATCGTCAACCTGTCCCATTCCGCCTTCATGATCGTCGGGGCCTTTATCGCCTTCTATGCCTTCACGCTCTTTGGCATCGATCCGATCCTGTCGATCGTCATCACCATGCCGGCGATGTTTCTTCTCGGCATCGTCGTATACAAGCTGATCTTCGCCAGATCCTTCGCCGACCCCGCCAAGCGGAGCGTCATGGTCCTCATGACCTTTGCTCTGGCGCTTGTCATCGAAGGAACGCTCGGCTTCTTCTTCAGCAACATCTACCGCTCGACCAGCCCGTCCTACGCCTCTGACGCCGTGATTGTGGGGCCGTTCTTCCTGCCCTTGGGACAGCTTTATGCGATGGCGATGTCGATCGTTATCCTGCTGCTGCTGTGGGCGTACCTCAAGTACACTTGGACCGGTTATGCGATCCGCGCCACGATGCACAACCGCACCGCCGCCGAGGTCGTGGGCGTGAACGTCGACCGGATCTCGATGCTGGTCTTCGGCATCGGCATGGCGCTCGCGGGGGCCTCGGGCTCTGCGCTCTCGTTTGTCTTTTCGTTCTACCCCAGCAAACACTGGGAGTTCGTGGCGATCTTGCTGTCGCTTGTCGTCCTGGGCGGCATGGGCAGCCTGCTGGGGGCGCTCATCGGCGCACTCAGCCTGTCCGTGGTCGCGGCGTTCGTCAGTTCCAACTACGGGCCAACCTGGTCGCCGGTGACGTTCTACCTCGCCCTTTTCATCATTCTACTGGTCCGGCCGCAGGGCCTCCTCGGCAAGAAATCAGGGCTTTGACATGACACAGATCGATACTGACCTCGCCATGGATGCCGCGGCAGAACCGGCTCCGAACATAAGTCGCCGGGTCTTCATCACGGTGCTGATTGCGGCCTGCGTCCTGTTCCCCCTGCTTCAGGTCTTCGTCGGCGGCATGAACTACTACCTGCACATGCTGCTGTTCCTGTTCATGAACATCGCCATCGCCTCGAACTGGAATATCATCGGCGGCTACACGGGATACATCTCTCTGGGGCACAACGTGTTCTTCGCCATCGGTGGCTACGCGGGAGCCATTCTCTTCGCGTATTTCGGCATCTCTCCGTTCATCGCCTTTCCGATCTGCGGGATCGTGACGATGCTGTTAGGCTTCCTGATCGGCTCGATCACCCTTCGGGCAAGCGGGCCGACCTTCATCATCTCGAGCATCGCGCTGGTCCTTCTGGTGCGGATCCTCTTGGAAAACTGGGAGTATATCGGCGGCACCAACGGGATCAGCCTGGAGTTGGTCGACCTGCCGGTGGAATACGTGAAATTCCCGTTCTACTACCTGATGCTGCTGCTCGCGGTCGGATCGGTGGCGATGTCGATGGCGATCCGCCGGTCCAAGTTCGGGCTGGGCCTCCGGGCGATCTCGCAAGACGAGATCAAGGCCGAGGTCGCCGGCGTCCCGACGCGGCGCTACAAGGTCCTTGCGTTCGGATTGTCAGGCCTCTTCATCGGCATGGCCGGCGCACTTTGGGGTTACTACCTGACCTACCTCAGCCCGGTGATCTTTCTGTCAATCCTCGTAGGCGCAAAGTTCGTGCTGATGACAATCCTGGGAGGGCGCGGAACAGTGTCGGGCCCGGTCGTCGGCGCGATAGTCTTCATTCTAGCAAACGAGTTCTTCGTCAGCCAGTTCGGCGCGACCGAACTGAACATCGCGGCAACAGGTCTCGCGCTGGTCGTGGTCTTGCTGTTCTTCCCCGAGGGGATCATCGGAACGCTGAAGGAGAAGGACCGACTGCCAAAGTTCCTGGATTGGGACTGAAGGATCAGGGGTCGATTTCAAGAAATGGCATGATCACCGACAGGAACCGGTCGGGATCCTCCAGGTGCGGAGCGTGCGCCAGACCCTCGAGGATCTCGAGCCGGCAGTTCGGCAGAGCCTCTGAAAGTGCACGGCCAAGCGGCAAAGTGGTTGCGGAGTCGTTCTCACCGACCACCACAAGGGCGGGTGCCTGGATTCGGTCGAGGTCGGCCGTCAGATCGAGTTCGGCAAGAGACCGACACGCCGCGGCAAACACATCCGGATCGATCAACTGAAAGACTGCTTTCAACGGGGCGATCTGGTCCGGATGTGCTGCGATATGTTCGGGTGAGAACATCCGGAGCATCGCCTGATCGACCAGTGCGCCCATGCCATCTGTTTCGGATTTCACAGCCATTCCCCTGAACGCCGCTCGCCCCGGATCCGGGAAGCGGATCGCGCTTCCGGCCAGCACGATACGGTTCAGCTTCTCCCCATGTCGCAGGGCAAGCATCAATGCGACGAAGGACCCGAGTCCGTTGCCGATTACGTCAACATCGGGACCGATCCCGTGCTCATCGAATGCCTCGGCGATCGCGTCGGCATATCCCTCTAATGGGGCGGCCTTGGGCGACGTTCCGAACCCCGGCATGTTGACGTTATAAACCGTGCGGTATGCCCCGAGCCTCCTCGCGATTTCCTTGAACGAGCTCCGATCCTGAAGGAGGGAGTGAAGCAATATCAGCGGCTTGCCTGCGCCACTCTTTACGATGTCCAGCATTCTCGTTTCTCCGGAGTAAGGTTCCGAGAGTAAGGATAGACTGGAAGCCCAGCCATTGTCCCCAACAATCAAGGCAGGTGGCAATTTTCCCCAGGCGGCCCCGAGTCTGCCGGTTCACGCAACTATGGAGCAGGCAGGAAGGTCTTGTCAGAAGGATTTTGGTTGAGGCGGGCAGGGCGGTTTCGTAGCATCCATTCATGTCAAAACACGACCCATTCAAGGGCTTTCACAGCAGTCCTGAAATCATCCGCTTGGCGGTGATGGAGTTATGCCCGAAAGTTGGTGATGGTCTGAAGTAGGCGGCATATCATGGCGGTGTTCAAGATGCCGTCGTTCTCAGAGAGAAAGGATATGCCACCATGGCCAAATCTACCGTTGTCCCGTTCGAGC
>NZ_FWFZ01000089.1 GCF_900172355.1 Roseisalinus antarcticus
CCAAGATGGCCTACGAGTTCTGCCGCACCCGTCTCGCCCGTCGCATCTGGGCGATCAAGGGCCGTGGCGGCCCAGGCATCCCGGTCTGGCCCCGCCGCCCCACCCGCACCAACAAGGGCAAGATCCCACTGTTCATCGTCGGCGTCGATGCCGTGAAGGACGCCGTCTACGCCCGCCTGAAACTGACCGAACCCGGCCCCGGTGCAATCCACTTCCCCCGCCGCCTCGACGCCGAATATTTCCGCCAGTTGACCGCCGAACGCGTCGTCACGCGCTTCGAAAAGGGCCGACCCATCCGCTCATGGCAACCCAAGCGCGACGGCGAACGCAACGAGGCGCTGGACACCTTCGTCTACGCCCACGCCGCCCTGCATGGGCTGATCAGCATGGGGATGCGATTGAACGAGGATGCGGAGGGGGTGTCAGGGCGGTCGACGCCGACGTGTCATAAAACGGAAGTCATCCGGTCGGCATGGATGGGCTGATTTTCTCGGCACATCGTCTACAACCGAAAAACGCGCCTAAACTTCCCATTTACGCGCATGTGAAGTGGTAGCATCGGCTTTGTACATGAGCGGAGCTGTCGCGAAGACTGGAACGCCGATGCTTACTGGTCGTTGAGCTCCGCTTTGACGCCGCCTTTCCCCCGAACAATCGCTACGAGTTCAGCCATGATCCTTGGCATTTCTTCGATCACTTCATATCCGAATAGAACCTCGTCCACGTAACCCATGTGAAGCATATCGACCATACGACAGAGATACGAGCGTCCGCAGTCCCACCAAGTATAGTGGGCGTCAACTATCAGGTAGTGACGAACATCGATGCCCTCATGCTCCCGGAGCTCCTCAAGCTCCATCCCGTCGAGCAGGGACTCATAGACACCGTCGGCGACGCGGCTACCGAACGTGGTAGTATAGTAGTATTCCTTGATCTCCCACACGGCGACTGGGTTCACGGTCGACGGGAATGCTCCATCCACTCGCCGAGCAAGCGTTCGTACAGGCACCCCGTCGCGAGTCACGGTCGTCAGTTGGCGAGGGTCATAGTCGCAGGGTAGTCCTTGGGCGTGAGCTTCAACCATCATGTTGACCATACCCGTGAGGAACGCCTCGGCCTTCATGGCGCCCTTTTGCTTGTTCATCGGGATTGGGCAGGTGGGTCTCATGCGTGCCCTAAGGGCCTCGAATTCACTCTTTGCCCTAGCGGCGTCCATCAGGCGCGGCTCCACGTGCTCATTCAACACCTTGGCTCTGTATTGAAAATACTCGTGTAAGTCCTTCGCGAGCGTGGTCGGCGTACCGTTACGTTCTCGCAGCACGGCATCGCTCAGGCCTAGCACCCCAAATGCCTTCCGCATCGCTGGAAGGTCCGGAACCTTAATCCTACCAGTCCCGCGCTGGGTATAGCCAACCGCTTGGCTGATGGTCCTTACGCTTGCCCAAAACGTCTTTGGCTTTCGAAGAAAACGATGATCCGGCCGCACTTTGCCCCCGCGTAGTAAATCCTCAAGACGCCCAGTCGAGAAAAACCAAACAATGAACTTGGCTTCGGGCGCGCTGGGAGGTATCTAGTAGGAATGGTATGACGCGAGGGATAACAACACAAGATGCAGTATGCCTTGTTTGCCGATGAGAGCGAGGAGGTCGAGGTCCGGCCAGATGGCCGGGTGCGACCGGGAAGAGCTGCGCCGTTCAAGAGCCAGCTGCTCAAATGGATCGGCAACAAGCAGAAGTTCGCCCATGAAATTATTTCAACATTCCCAGACGACTACGGCACCTACCATGAACCGTTCATCGGGGCTGGCGGGGTTATGGCTACACTTTCGCCACGAAGTGCCATAGGGTCAGATATCTTCGGACCTCTCGTTGAAATATGGCAGGAGCTCAGTTCCGACCCGGAGCGCCTTAAGACTTGGTATGCAGCTCGGTGGGCAATCTACAAGGATGGTGACCGCGTCGAGCAGTATGAGCAGATTAAGGCTTCATACAACGCACGGCCCAACGGAGCTGATCTCCTTTTTCTCTGCCGTTCCTGCTATGGCGGCGTGGTCCGATTCCGGAAGCGCGACGGCTACATGTCCACGCCCTGTGGCGCCCATGAGCCGATTCACCCCGAGTCTTTTTCCCAACGCGTTGAAAGCTGGCACCAGCGAATGAAGGGTGCGCGCTTCGAGCGCATGGACTATGCAGAGGCGATGGCGCGTGCTCAGACCGGTGACTTGGTCTACTGCGATCCGCCTTACTCATACTCGCAGGCGATCCTCTACGGCGCTCAAGACTTCAGGCTGGACGATCTTTTTAAGGCGGTTGCCGCCTGCAAGGAGCGGGGCGTTCGTGTCGCTCTCAGCATTGACGGGACCAAGAAGTCCGGTGACTTCTACTGCGACATCAAAATACCTGAGGGTCTTTTCGAGAACGAGCTTCTTGTGAACGTCGGACGCTCGATGCTCCGGCGCTTTCAGATGAGCGGACAAACTCTTGAAGCGGAAGAGGTACGCGATCGCCTCCTCCTGACCTACTGAGATGCCTCGCCGTATGGCATCGCCGCACCTAAAGAACACAATGAAATCTCGAGCAGGTTCTACCTGCTGAAGAGAAGCCGAGCTTCTTCACAATTCCCAAACATTCCAAATAGATTGCCGCCCCCTGCCATGCGACTCTCCCCGCATGCGCAGCCTGCTCCACCGTCTCTTTGCCCGCCCAGGCACCCGTGCGTTTGACGCTGCGGGTGGTGGTCGGCGTTGGGAGGGGGTGCGGACTGTCGACGGGCTGAACACGGCGATCCTCGCGGGCGCGACCACGGCGGCGCGGCGTGCCGGGTGGTATGCGCGTAACAATCCTTGGGTCGCGGCTGCGGTAGACAGCCTAGTCGGTAATGTTGTCGGCGCGGGGATCAAGCCGCAGTCCACTCATCCCGACCGAGCGGTGCGCGAACGGCTGCAGGTGCTCTGGCTGCGCTGGACAGATCATGCCGATCCAGGTGGGCTGGCGGATTTCTATGGGCTGCAGGCCATTGCTGTGCGGGCGATGATCGAGGGCGGTGAGAGTTTCGCCCGCCTGCGCGTCGTGACCGGTGCTTCGGCTGTTCCGCTGTACATCGACCTGCTGGACCGCGACCAGGTGCCGATGGACCTTCACCGAGACAGCGGTGGCGGCGCGCGCATCCGGGCTGGCATCGAGTTCAACGGCGCTGGGCAGCGCACCGCCTATTGGGTGTCGCGTGATCGGCCCGGCGATCCGCTGGCGTCGTTGCGGCTGGAGCCGCTGCGCATCCCCGCGACCGACTGCCTGCACCTGTTCAAACCTTTGGCCGCTGGACAATTGCGCGGGATCACCTGGCTTGCTCCGGTTTTGCTGCGGCTGCACGAGTTGGACCAGTTCGAGGATGCAGCACTGGTGAAGGCCAAGGTTGCCGCGCTGTTCACAGGCTTCATCACCGACCCGGATGGCACGGCGGGTGGGCTGACCGGCGCCAACAATGGCGGCGCGTTGACCGTTGGCATGGAACCCGGCAGCTTGATCCCCTTGCCGCCTGGCACCGACATCCGCTTTT
>NZ_FWFZ01000071.1 GCF_900172355.1 Roseisalinus antarcticus
GAGTTTAGTCAAATTCGCCCCCTGACGCTGGAGGGGTCATGCGCTGCGCTCCCCCACATACGGATCGGCGCAGGAGGAACCGCCCGGCGGCCTGCAAACCGGCGTTCCCGTCCGCTAACAACGGTTCTGATGTTTTCGCAGGGCGTGCCGGGCGTCACCGTCGGTTGACGAATTGTCTGGTGGGTTTGGTGGATATTGGTGGGTTGTTTCAGCCCGCTCCTGCAAACTGTCACGTCATGCGTTGCAGAATGATGCATGGCGTCACTTGTCGCGACCTTCCACGTCGCTGACACTTTGGGTGACAAACACAGATTTGAGCCGGAGTTAATCCACCAAACCCACCAAACCCACCAGACAAATCGGGAATAGATGTCACGCATCGGCATGGCTCCGGAGATTTTCAGAACCGTTGTTGATCGACGTTGCGTCGCCCCCCGCGTGCTGCAGCTGCCAGCGCGCGTGCCCTGCCGACACACCTGCGAAGATCAGGCGCAGACCACTGACGAACCTGTTCTGGTGTGCCCCGATCCACCTGCCGAGCCGTCTGCCGTTGATCACACCGCCTTCGCCCGCGACCCGCAGCAATGCCTCGCGGAACTCGGGGTGGACGAACTCCGTACGCCCATACAGCTGTGGTCGCTGATCGGTCGCGCACTCGATGACATCGCGGACGCTGACCCGATCCATGCCGATCACCTCACGCCAGCCCGCCAGGACCGAGGTCAGCGCCTCCAGCTTGGGGTCGGCCCCGCGCAGCTCCTCCATCGTGTTGCAGGGATCGGCCTCGCCCAGCCAGATCAGGGCATCGCGGATCCAACGCGACCAGTCGGTGAATGAGCCCAGCGGAGGGCGCATCCCGGGCCGCCCGGCGATGTGATAGGCGCGCAGGATGGCAATGCCAGCGGCGACGTAATCTCCCCGTTGCGCCGTCACCATGGCGAGGGGATCGCGGTCGAAGGCTCGAAGCTCGGGCCGCTCAACACCGGCATCGAGCGTCGCCCTGATGGCGCGGCGGGTCATGTCGCCCTCGAGGGTCAGGTTGTTGCCGGTGGCGAAGACGGCGGCATTGCTCGGGACCTCGGCATTCACGGATTTGCCGAGGATGCGGACCTTCAGGCTGGTTTGGGTCAAGGTCTGGCACAACAACTCGCCGCCAAGCGGTTCCTCACAGTTGTCGATGGCGATCAGCACGTCGCCTGCGATCAGCGCGGCACCCAGCCGCTTCTCCATCTCCTCCTCGGATTTGCCCTGTGCAATCACCGGCGCGGGACGGGCGGTGGCGATCAGGCTCGCCAGATCGACCAGCATGGATTTGCCAGTCCCGGCCGTCGGCGCGTTGAAGCCGTGCAGCGGCGCGGTCGGCAGCGACCGGCGGATGAGCGCGGTGAGTATCCCGGAGAGCGCGACGGACCGATCCGCGTCGGTCACGAAAGGGAAGGTCGAGATGAGGTCCTTGAGGAAGGCGAGTGCGCGCTGTGCCGTTGCCCGGTCAGGATCGCGCGGCAGCATCGGGAAGTGGACGTCCTGTGGGTCAAACAGCAGTCCAGTCTGCGCATCATAGCCTGGCAGGTCGAGGATCGAGCCGTCGGGCCGCAGAGTCGGGCAGTTGATGATGCCGGTCAGCACGGGCAGCCGCCACTGGCCCTCGCGAACGAGGAAGGTCTCGGCAATCCGATGCGGACAATCGGTGCTCAGCCATTTACCCTCGCGTTTGTCGAACCGTTTCCAGTTGGCCGCGCGGGTAAAGGCTTCGGCCATGTGGTGCGCCTTGACGTCCACGAGGCGCTGTGCGTCGATCTTGCGACCGTCTGAGATCGCCACCGGCACCATGGCCGGGCGCACCACCATGCTGCCGCGCTGATAGTAATCGAGCCCGGCCTGCATCAACGCACCTTCAGCCATGTCCACGGTTTCGTGCAGGAAGCCCGCATAGATGCGGATCGCCGGGCGGTCGTCATCATCAGGCGCGTCCTCGTCTGCATCAACGGGACTTCTGGTCGGGCGCGCAGGCCGTATGCGCTGTGCCCGTTCGGCCCGCCATCCGTTCTGCCGCGCGAGCCAGAACAGCGTGCCGACCGTGACACTGCGCACGCTGGCGAAGCTGCCCCATTTCTCGGCGCTGTAGGCCGGATCGTTCTTCGATGCCTCGGCTGACCAGGTCTCCCACAGGTCCCGACCATCGGGCCCGAGCGCGGCATAGAGTGCGAGCCCGACCTTGATCCAGTCGTCGTAGGGCAGTTCGTCGTTGCTTATGTGGGCGATCGCTTCCTCGATCAGCTCGCGCGACGGGGCTTCCTTCTGCTTGAGCCCGGCGGCCTTGCGACCCTCGCGATCGATCTCGCGCCGGTCGCTGGTGGTCTGCCCGCCGACCTTGCGCAGGTAACTCTCGGCCGCCGCGATGAAGGCGGCGCAGCGGCCTTGGCTGACGACCGGCAATTCGTGCAGCGGCACATCGAGCGGCGAACATTCCGGCCAATGATAGGATGCCTTCGTGTCGGGATGGATACCGAACCCCACGAACTGCTGCCCGGTTGCCAGCACCTCGACGCGCGCCACCGTGCCGTCCAGCATGTGGAACTCACTTGTCTGGACCTTGTCAAACGGCGCATCGGTGCGGAACGCCAGCAGGATTTTCGGTGCGCGCCCGATGCGGGAGAGAGGTGACATGCCGAGCATCTCGGTCGCGATGCAGGTCAGGCGGTGGGCGTGATCCTGGTCCAGCACGTCGATGTCGACGCCAACGAGATCGCCGCAAAGCAGCCCGGTATTGGTGCAGTTGCGCTGCGCCTTGGTCCATCGGGTGATCTCGGTCTCGTCGGCGCTGGCGCAGACGGTTTCCCAGCCTTTCATCATCGGTCGCTTGCCAGCGGCCTTCATCGCCACATGCGATCCGAGCACTGGTACGGGGAGATAGCCGCCGCGATGGAGCTTCAGGCGCAGGTCGGTCAGATCGTCTGGCGACATGGGCGTGGGAACCACAGTGGGCGCATCCGCCGTCGCGTCGGCGCTGGCCATGTCGTCGGTCGTGCGGATGGCGTCCTCCATTGCTTACTCCTCCAGTTCCCAGCCCGCAAAATCGTCCAGCTCGCGATCCGCCTCGCTGGCAAGGCAACCGGAGATGTGCGCCTGGCCGCCATAGATGTGTCGGCTGAGACGTCGCGGATCGCGCCGCATGGGCCGCGTCATCTGGAGATGGCAGTCGATTTCCGACCGCAGACGATCCACAGCGGCGACGGTGTGGCGTGCGATCCGGTTGGTTTCGCCATCGGTCGGGGCGACGATCAGGAGGCCCATCACGGCCTCCCGGCATTCCCGCAGCCGCTTGCCAAGCACGACGTGATCCCATGGCTTGAACCGGAACAGAGGGTCCATCATCGTGCGCCCTCCTGGGTTTCGATCCAGCTCATGTGCTTGGATTTCCGCGCACAGATGACGTTGCCCATCCGGAAGGTGGGCATCCGCACCTTGGCCTCGCCAGCATAGTAATAGACCTTCCGGCGTGCCTTCGCGTCGCCGAAGACAAAGATGGCGATTGCATCCGCACCGCGCAGCAGATCTTCGGCCAGCGTCGGGCAAGCCTCTTCCGTGGCGGGTCCAGCCCGCATTTGATGTTCCATGATGTCCTCCGATTGTCGGGTTTGGCCTCAGGCGATGCCGAGTGTTTTCTTCACGCGCCGTTCGGTGTGGCCGAGGTTGATGGCAGCGAACGAGCGCACGTCGGGATCCTCGACGATCCGCCAAAGTTCAGACGGGCGTGTGATGCGGCCGAAGGTGTGGTCGATCTCGCCGTCCTCATCGACCACCTCAATGGTCTCCGACACCCGGACCGGGCCCTGACAGATCACAAGCAGCGAGTCCGCATCGTGGTATCCGAAGAGATGTGCCGTGTGCATCGAGGCGACTGTGGGCGAAAGTCCGAGGCGGCTGAATTCGGCCAGCACGCCGAGCTTGATGGCATCGTGATAGGTGTACTTCCGCGCCTTGCCCGGCTCGACCGGGTTTTCCGGCTTGAAGTGGCCGCGCGAGATCCATGCCTCGACCTGGTAGCGGGTCAGCTGCGCAGCATCGGCGATCTGCTGGATGGTGAATTCCTGACTCATGGCGATTACCTTTGACAGTATGTTTGAGCTATGGATAAGTGACCTCCGACACACTGTCAATGGTATTCGTTCACCTCGGAAATTCGGGCCTTGCCTGACCCGCAACCTGAGCGTGATGGAGAGTTGGAGGACGCAAATGGCCACGATCCGCAAGAGAACATTGCCCTCGGGCCTGGTGCGCTGGCAGGTGGACTTTACCGACCAGGCTGGCAAGCGCCGTTCCAAGTTGTTCCCGCGCCGGAAGGATGCCGACGTCTATCTGGTGAAGGTTCGCTCACTGGTCGCGAACCACACCTATCTGGCCGACAGCGAAAGCATTACGGTGGCGGAAGCCGCGCAAAGCTGGCTCGACCATTGTGAGGTGCGTTGCAAGACGGGGCGGCGGATGGAACGGTCGACGCTGCGCGGGTACAGCGACTATGTGCGGCTTCATATCAAGAATGCGGAGATCGGGATCGGCGACAGGCTGATCGCGCAACTGACCCGTAGCCATGTGAACGAGTTCCGCGACAGGCTGCTGCTGAACGGGCGGTCCGAGCATCTGACCCGCCGCGCCATCTCGGTGCTGAAGCTGATCCTCGACCATGCCATCGACAACGGCCAGTTGTTCACCAACGCCGCGCATGGAGTTCGCATCATCAAATCCAGCCGGATCGAGCACAAGGCGCCGGTGCCGTCGAAGGAGGCGATCCGCGCGCTGATCGAGGCGGCCGACGAGGATTTCAAACCACACCTGATCGTATCGGCGTTGGGCGGGTTGCGCGCATCGGAACTGCGGGGCCTTCGTTGGCAGGACGTGGATTTCGACATGGGCTTCATTTACATCCGCCAGCGTGCCGACGCCTACAACCAGATGGGCGAGCCGAAATCGAGGGCTGGGTTCCGCGACATCCCCGCCGGGCCGATGGTCCTTAACGCCCTGCGTCGCTGGAAATTGCGCTGCCCCAAAAGCGATCTCGAGTTGGTGTTCCCCGCGCCGCGCGGCGGGATCCTTCAGCATACCAATACGCAGGCGCGTTTCCGTAAGCTGCAGGGAAAGGTCGAGGTGACGATGCGCTGGCACGACCTTCGCCACTTCGCCGTATCGCTCTGGATCGAGCAGAGCTTCTCGATCAAGGAAGTGATGACCTTCGCAGGCCACTCATCAATCCAGATGACGATGGAACGCTACGGTCACCTGTTCCCGTCGCCCGACCATCAGAAGGCCATGGCGATGGTCGAGGCGAAGCTGCTGGGGTAAGCTTTTGCCATGACATGGCTTCCGGACCAAACCCTAGCTGATTTCGCCACCGTCGCGCGGCTGGCGGGCGTGACGCTGGCGACGGACGACATCCGCATCGAGGCGCTGCCTGCGCCCCACGCGCCGCCCACGCGGCTGCCGGCGGGGACCATGGCCGTATATGTCTTCACGCACGGTTCCGACGTCCTGAAGGTCGGGAAGGTCGGCTCAAAGAGCCAGGCACGCTATACTAGCCAGCACTACAATCCGGGAAGCGCGCAGAGCACGCTCGCGGCATCAATGATCGCCGATGCCGAGCGCATTGGGTTAGGTGAGGCGGATCAGGCCGAGATCGGGAGCTGGATCCGAACGAATGTGGATCGCGTCAACATCCTACTTCCAGTGCGCCTTGGTGTACCGGTCCTGACGCTGTTGGAGGGCTTCCTACAATGCCGCCTACGACCCCGATACGAAGGCTTCAAGAGCCAGCGCGGATGAAGGGCGTTCTGGATTCCCGTTCCCTCCCAAGGGTTTGCGGCAGTTCCGTGCGACACGACGCCGACGTGTTGTATCCGAAATTTGGATAAGTCTCGGAGTTCACAAGACTTTTTGAGTTGCAGGGGTGACCCTCATAACCTGAAGGTCGTAGGTTCAAATCCTACTCCCG
>NZ_FWFZ01000147.1 GCF_900172355.1 Roseisalinus antarcticus
CGGGTAACGGGTTATTCAGGAAATGATGATCTAAGGGGCTGGAAGGGCGACGACGACCTTCTGGTGAAGAACGGGACCAACACGCTGCGGGGCGACGACGGGGATGATGACATCCGCGGCGGCTCGGGGGTGGATTCGATCTATGGAGGGAATGACGACGATACCATTCTGGGCCTGCAGGGCGCCGACGACCTGAACGGCGGCAACGGCAATGACAGCATCTCGGCGGGGCCGGGCGACGACCGGGTGACGGGCTACACCGGGGACGATTACCTGCGCGGCTGGACCGGGGACGACGATCTTCTCGTGAAGAACGGGACGAACACGCTCGTGGGCGACGACGGGAACGACGATATCCGCGGCGGCTCCGGCGCCGACCTGATCTATGGCGGCAACCACAACGACACGATCCTGGCGCTCGGCGGCAACGACAGCATCTACGGCGGGAACGGGGACGATTCCGCTTCGGGCAGCAACGGCGCGGACCTGATCGAGGGCGGGTCGGGCAACGACAACCTGCGCGGCTGGACCGGCGGCGACATCCTGCGCGGCGGCGACGGGAATGACAGCCTGCGCGGCGAGGCCGGGCGCGATGTGCTGGACGGCGGGGCCGGGAACGACCGGATAAGCGGC
>NZ_FWFZ01000062.1 GCF_900172355.1 Roseisalinus antarcticus
CGAAACATGCTGCCCATGTAATCGTTATCCGATGTTCTAAAGGCCAGCCGTTGAAGTAGGCGAACGCTGTGGCGTCGGGGAAGTGATCCTTTTGGCGCTGCAACCGTGCTTGCTTGTCACGGCTTGCTCGACGCTCACGGGCGTTTGGTTTGTGGCGCTGAGGGTTCTTTTCTGTCCTGTAAGCTGGGGAACAGGTGTTTTTCCTCACTAAGGATACGCGCGCGTAGGGGCTGGCCGTCGAAACCGCATGCCCCTTTGTTTCTTGGCTATCTGCTGTGATCTTGTTTGGATGGATCGTCACGGAATTTCACCCCATTATTTTAGTCAGGTATTGGGGTTGTTTTCGTGCTGACCTAGCCATGTTTCAAATGCATCTCGCCTGATGCGCTGCACTGCGCCAATCCGCACAATGGGGGGCGTTTGCTTCCGGGTGACGAACTTTTGCCAGGTGCTCCGACTGATCCCCATTGCAGAGATCACGTCTGCCACCGTCATTAGCTGATCTTGTGGAGCTTGGGCCATATTCCGCAAATCCTTGTTCCTTGCACCGTATCTTGTGGATGCAAGTATACGCCAACAGAGGCTAGGGCGGAAGGCAAAACGGAACGGAACGGGAACGAGCGTTAAAGAATATCTTCTAAAGAAGATAGTTAAACAGTTAAGCCAGAACGAGGCTTCAGAAAGTGGCGTGTTTTCATTGCCTTGTGCCTATATTTCGTCAGGTCGAATGGGTGATACCCCGAACGAAAGTGGGTGATACCCCGAGTCCCAAAGTGGGTGATACCCCGAGTCCCTTTACAGTGCTGGGCCAAGTTATCCACAGGCTCAGAGCTTATAGCGCCGATCTTGCCGCCATTCGATTTTGGCTGGATCACGATTGAAGGCCAGTGAAGGGCCATTCGCACCCTCGATCTCGTTCATGCTGTATTCGGGCAGGGCGTTGCGGGCGATAGCCTTGCGCAGGTCTCGGGCAAACTGGCCGTAGGGCTGGGCCGATCCGCTCCGGGTGTGCAAGTCCCTGAAGGTGAATATCCACCCAGCTTGCCTGCCCACATGGCGGCGGGCGAGGCGATACAGGAACCGATCAAGGCCGCTCGTCAGATCGAAATACTTGGGCGAGATTGATAGAATGTCCCGATCTTTTGTGACCGCCTCGAAAAGCCATAGGGGCAATTCCAGCCATGCCGCCTTGGCTTGGCCGTCTTCGTTTTCCTCGATCTTGAATGCCGATAGCATATTAAACCGCCCAAGGTTGCGGCGTTTGCTTTTCAGGGACGGGCTTTCATAGGCCACGGATGTTGACCCGAGGCGATGTAGAGCCGCTTTCAGCTCGCCATATCCCTTGCCCCCCGTGTCGCGCCCTACCGCCTTCAACAGGTTGTATGGGCTAAACGTGATCCTGGCCGAAACGGAAAGGCCAGCGTTCACCGCCTCATTGATCTGCGACACCGCCCACAACAGCACGTCATAATCCCAGATTGTTGCAATGCCGGTATCTTCTGGGGCCGTGACGAGCACCTTCTGGCCGCTGGGGCCTTCCCATTCAATCCGGGTGCGCCTGTTCTTCGATAATGACACCAGCGGGGCGCTCATGGCCTCTCGCTCGTCTCTGAACGGGACATCGCCGATCAAGGCCACGAATAGATCAAGCTGGCTGTTTTTGCTCATGCCGCTTGGGCCTCGATCTCGTTTTCCCGTGCCATGACGTTGCGCACTGTCGCGGCATACCACAGGCCACCCCGCGCCGTCTTTATGCCGCGCGTGTTCAGCTCGTCCGCTATCTGGCGAAGGGATACACCACGGGCCGCGATCTGGCGAATGACTGGCAAGACGTTTGCCGCGTGTTGATCCGCCTTCCTTGCGTTGCGCTCTGCGCCTTTGCGGGCCGCTTGGCGCTGTTCCCCTGCCCTTCCCGGCATGGACCAGCCCAAGGCAACACCACGGGCCTTTGCCGCTGCCAGCGCCGCGCGGGTGCGGTCTGAAATGGCTTGGGCCTCGTGCTCTGCGACAGCCGCCATGACATGCAACAGGAAGCGATTTGCCTCTGGCATATCCGCCGCTGCGATCTCGACCCCTGCTTCTAGCAGGTTGGCAATGAAGGCCACGTTGCGGGCGAGGCGGTCCAGTTTGGCAATCAGAAGAACCGCGCCGATCCGTTTTGCCTCTGCCAAAGCGCGGGCGAGCTGGGGGCGGTCATTCTTCTTGCCGCTTTCGATCTCGACATATTCCGCTGCGATCTCGCCCTTACCTGCGACGTGATCCGCCACCGCCTTGCGCTGCGCGTCCAGGCCGAGGCCGCTCTTGCCCTGGCGATCCGTGCTGACCCGCAGATAGGTGACGTAGTGCATGGCGCGATCCCCCGAACCTTAACATTTCTCAACAGATGTCAGGTTTTATCAGGTGTATAAACACCCTACGTCCGTTGCGTCTTTATACGCCTATGCGTATTTACGTATTTCCGCAAGTGCGTATGTATGAACTTATGCGTTTGCGACTCTGCGGAACTGCGGTAACGTCTGCCCATGAAAACGATAGTCATAGCCGCCCAGAAAGGCGGGGCAGGGAAAACCACCCTCGCCCGCAACCTTGCCGTTGCCGCCTCGCAGGATGGCCGCGACGTCCTTTGCCTCGATCTCGACCCGCAAGGCTCACTGCGCGCCTGGTGGGAAGGCCGGGATGCTGACGCGCCATCAATGTTGGACCGTGACCCCGCGCCGGATGTTCTCAGGGCCACCCTGAACGCCGCGCAGGCGCAATTCGATCTGTGCATCATCGACACCCCGCCCGCCGCGCCGGAATGGCTGGCCGAGGCGTTAGGAGCCGCTGATCTGGTATTGATCCCGGTTCGACCCTCGCCCGACGATCTGCGCGCCGTGGGCGCAACGCTTGCCGCCGTAAATGCTGCCCGCGTCCCGTTCGCCTTTGCCCTGTCACAGACCCCCCGCGCCAAAATCACCGACGAAGCCGCCCGCGTCCTGGCGCAACATGGCCGTGTCGCGCCGGTCAATATCGCGCAACGGGTCAGCTATGCAGAAACCGGGGCAACGGGGCAGGGTGTCACCGAAACAACTGACGACAAGGCGGGGGCCGAGATTGCCGCTGTCTGGGACTACGTGAAGGGAATACTCGATGGTTAGGAAATCGCTGTCGCTTGACGGGATGCTCAACACACAGACCCGCCCGATAGATACCGGCATACCGCAACGGGGGGCGACACTTCAGCCGCCCAGCAAGCCCGCAGCGAAAGCACCCAAGAAGCGGGAAGGGGAAAAGCGGCTGACGCTCGCCCTCGATGGCGAGACCTATCGCCGCCTGCGGATGCATGCCGCCGAAACAGATCAGACACACCAGGCCATTCTGGAAGTCGCACTTGCGGAATACCTCAATCGCGCAAATGCGTAATTACGTAAACGCATATTTGCGGAAGTGATTTATGAACCTTTTCAACCGCAAGACCCTGAAACGGCACATAAAGCCTGCGGCTGTTCCCGCCGATCACTTGGCTGCGCTCGATGCCTGGGCCGATATGATTAGCTCTGGCCGGGTCTATGCCCTGAAGGAAACCGCCCTGCATGAGCAATTCGCGGCAAAGATCATCGAAGGGGTTCTTGGCTATCACGGGCCTGCGGGCGGGGCTGATTACACCGTATCGACCGAACAGGCGATTTTGCAGGGCAGTGTCGATCTTGCCCTTGGCCGGTTCGGCGGCACGACCCCGGAAATTCTCGCCCCGTTCGAGTTGAAGGGCGCGAAAACCAAAGACCTAGACGCCATCATGCCGGGGCGGAACAAGACCCCCGTTCAACAAGCGTGGGAATACGCCATGAACGCGCGGGGCGTGAAGTGGGTGCTTGTCTCGAACATGATAGAGCTGCGCCTCTATGGCTTTGGTGAAGGCACCACCGCCTATGAAACCTTCCAGCTCGACCGGCTGACCGATCCCGATGAATACGCCCGCTTCATGTTGCTGCTGTCAGCCGATAGCCTGCTGTCGGGCCGGACCCTCGATCTGCTGAAGCAAAGCCGCGCCGAAGACCGCGACATTACCGACAGCCTCTATCAGGACTACAAGGCGCTGCGCCTGAAGCTGATCGGAGCCGTCCAGGCGGCTGATCCGACTATCGCCCCGCTGGACTCTATCGCCGTCGCACAGAAGATCCTCGACCGGGTGCTGTTTATCGCCTTTGCCGAAGATACCGGCCTTTTGCCCGGCAACACCCTGTCACAAGCCTTTGTCACCCGCGACCCCTACAACCCCCGCCCGGTCTGGGACAATTTCCGGGGTTTGTTTAACGCAATCGACAAGGGCAGTGATGCCCTGAAAATCCCCCGCTACAATGGGGGCCTGTTCCGCCAAGACGACACAATCAACGCCCTGGCCCTGTCCGATGACGTCTGTGAGGGGTTCAAGACCCTGGGCGATTATGACTTCGCGTCCGAAGTTTCTGTCACCGTTCTGGGCCATATCTTCGAGCAATCCATCGCGGATGTTGAACGCCTTCAGGCACAGGCGCGGGGCGAGGAAACCGAAGACGAAAAGGCCACCGGCACGAGTGGGCGGCGCAAGCGTGACGGGGTTGTCTACACTCCCGACTACATCGCCCGTTTCATCGTGGCCGAAACCTTGGGCGCGCACATTGAGGAAGCCTTCACCGACATTCTGCGCGCCCATGCCAAGGCCGGGGCCGATCTGTCCGACTATGCCGCCATCCCGTGGCGCAGAAAATCGGCCGAGCTGGAAGCGTGGCAAGCCTATCGCGACCGGCTGAAGACCCTGCGCATTGTCGATCCCGCATGCGGATCGGGCGTGTTCCTCATCATGGCCTTCGACTTCCTGAAGGCCGAACTGTCGCGCGTGAATGACAAGATTGCCGATCTGCAAGGCAAGGATCAGCACATCCAAGACCTTCTGGACCCCGATAGCGAAATCCTGACGAACAACCTGTTCGGGGTGGACGTGAACGTCGAAAGCGTCGAAATCGCCAAGCTGTCGCTCTGGATCAAGACCGCCCGTCGCGGCAAGGTTCTGGACAGCCTGTCGGGCAACCTGCGCGTGGGTGACAGCCTGATCGAAGACAGCAGCTTCGCCTATCTCGATCATGCCTTCACCTGGGAAACCGCCTTTCCCAGCGTCTTTGCCGAAGGTGGGTTCGACGTGGTTCTTGGCAACCCGCCATATGTGCGCATGGAATTTCTGAAGGCGATGAAGCCCTATCTGGAAAAGCGGTATCAGGTAGTTTCCGACCGGGCCGATCTTTACTGCTACTTCTTCGAGCGTGGCCTGCGCCTGTTGAAACCGGGCGGGCGCTTAGGCTTCATTTCCTCGAACACCTTCTTCAAGACCGGATCGGGCAAGCCCCTGCGCGACTACCTGCGCCGCGAAGCGACCCTCGAAGGCGTTGTCGATTTTGGCGATCTGCAAATCTTCGAAGGCGTGACCACCTATCCGGCCATCCTGACCATGAAACGCGGGGCGGCGCCCAAGGCGCATGAACTGCGCTTCTGGAAGGTGGACGCCCTGCCAGAAAGCAACTTTCAAGCAACCTGGGAAGCCGCCGCAGGGCCATATCCACAAGCCGCCCTTGGAGCCGGATCATGGGAACTGGAAAACCCCGCCCTGCGCGCCCTGCGCGACAAGATCAGGACGGGCCGAAAGACTCTGAAGGATGTTTACGGCGCACCCTGCCGGGGCGTTGTTACGGGTCTGAACGGGGCCTTTGTGATCGATAGTGCCACCAAGGAAAGCCTCTGCGCCCAAGACCCGAAATCGGCTGATCTGCTGAAGCCCTTCCTCGAAGGCAAAGACCTGAAACGCTGGCGGGCTGAACCGCGCGGCCTTTGGCTGATCTACATTCCCAAGAACCGGATCGAGATTGACGACTACCCAGCCATCCAGGAATGGCTTCTGCCCTTCAAGGACAAGCTGGAAGCCCGCGCTACGAAGCAGGAATGGTTCGAGCTGCAACAGGCGCAGGAAGCGTATGCCCCACACTTTGCTGCGCCGAAGATTGCCTACAAGGACATTGGCGACAGCTCCCCGTTCCATGTGGACACAGAAGGTTCGTTCATGGCGAATACGGGATATTTCATCCCAAGCGACGAACACCACCTTGCCGCCTACCTCAACTCCAAGCTGCTATGGTTCACCTACCTGAACGTCAGCGCACAGATCAGGGGTGGGTTCGTTCGGTTTTTCTCAAACCATCTGGGCGAAATGCCTATACCAGACTGGCCGGATGGCGCGCAGACGGAACTGGCGGCACTGTCAGAAATGGCGCATGCCGCCGCGAAAGCTCGTCTGATCCTGCAAACCGCCCTGACCCGCCGCATTCCCGATCTCTGCCCGCCTGACCGCGCGCCCAAGCTGACAACCCGGCTTCAGGAATGGTGGACCCTGCCCGACTTTGCCGCTTTCCGGGCCGAGGTGAAGAAGGTGTTTAAGGCCGATATTCCCCTGGCCGAGCGTTCCGCCTGGGAAGACTGGATCACCCGCGACCGCGCCGGAATCGCCCGCCTGTCAGCCGAGATTGCCCAGGCCGAAGCTCAGATCGACAGCATCGTCTACGGTCTGTTCGACCTAACCCCCGACGAAATCGCGCTGCTGGAAAGCGCGGTCTAGCCCTGAAGGTTTGCGTCAATCTTCATCCTCTGAATCTTGAATTGCTTTCAATGTGCGCGATGTGGGCGCGCGATAATTCAGCCAATCAAACTTAAGGGCCTCGCGTTGTTGCTGCCCAAGGGGCTTGTCGCCTTCGCTAATTAGACCAAGGCCCGGCCTGCCGTCTTCGTGATTGACAACCAAGGTGTTGATCAGTGGCACACCGTTGTTCAAACAGAATCGCGCCAAGATGCCGAGCGGCATGGCGAGGCTGCGCCCAGACTGGCGACTGTCACCTATCGCCTCCACGAGATCGCCGTAGGTGAACAAACGCTTTGGCGATCCTTCAGGAATGATCTTTGGTCGCGTTAGTTGCTTCCACTCGCCATTTACGCGAACCTTGTCCCCGCCGCATGCGACCCAAGCAACTAAATAGTTGTAGGCATGGAGGGCTCTATCTGATTGGCGACGTGGCTTAATCGTTCCAAGATGACGAAAAGGCTGAGGTTTTCCCATTTTCCAACTCACTTTTTGATACATATGTGACAATGTGATACACATGTATCATCACGTAGGTGTGTGTCAAGGGCAGCCGTTGCCTGCGTTCTCCCACGGCAACGAAAAGCCTGAATAGGCAAAATTAGAATCCACTGTTGCTGTTCATTGTGCGGCACGCTTGCACTTTTCGCTAGCTAAGCCTATATTCACGCAATGAACAGCAAGCACCGCAAGACCCTTGCCGCAGTCTTCACCGATCCGGTGTCTGGCACCATAGAATGGGCGGCGGTCGAAAGCCTGCTGCTGACCACAGGGGCGCGACTGATCGAAGGGCGCGGATCACGAGTGCGGTTCGAGAAGGATGGTGAGGTCGCGACGTTCCACCGCCCGCACCCTGCCAAGGAAGCCAAGCGATACCAGGTTCGCGATGCCCGCGACTTTCTGGAACGGATCGGGGTAAGACCATGAGCAACACCATGACCTACAAGGGCTATGCCGCCCGGATAGACTATGACGACGAAGACGCGATTTTCACGGGCCGGATTGCCGGTATCCGCGACGGCGTGGGCTTTCATGCCGACACCGTGGAAGGGCTGCGCGAAGCCTTCCATGAGGCGGTTGAAGATTACATCGAGACTTGCGCCAAGATCGGCAAAGAACCGCAGAAAGCCTATTCGGGGCAGGTCATGTTCCGGGTCAGCCCCGATGTTCACCGCAAGGCCGCTTTGGCCGCCGAGCTGTCGGGCAAGAGCCTGAACCAATGGGCCGAAGAAGTGCTCAACCGCGCCGCCGGGTAAGCCGCCGTAACTTCACATCGTTTCCATTTTAACCCCTTGCAAAACAGGGGTAAGAAGGCGGTTCGGGGTGTAAAGTTAACGTTCCTATTTCTTGCCATCTTCACACCCATCAAAAACCCCCTTTTTTCAGCATCGGGCCGAAGCGGTCGATGAAGGATAGGTTCACCGCATGTTCGAACGTGTCGTGCTCGTCGCAGAGGCGTTCATAGGTGCGCCAGTGCATGCCCTTTGGCTTGCCCCAGCCTGACCCTTCCAGGACGCCCCCCGGGCCAGCCCATGCGGTCACGGATACGATGCGCGCGCCGTGCCGCCCGATCCCCGGTGTCTTCACGCTGCGAGGGATAGGCGAGCTGGTAGCATTTGCGACAAGCAAAGATGCCCCCGCCATAGATCACCGCAACACGCTGGCCGCACCCACGGGCAGGGCAGAGAAACCAGTGCCGTTCGCCGCCCATGTGACAAGGCGTTGTCGTCAGATGGACGGGGTAGCTTTCATCCTTCCATTCATTGCCGCCGCTTCTGTGCCGATAGGTCAGGATCACGCGCCCCAGCTCTGCCCTGATGTTGACCGAAGCGACAGCCTCGCCATTCCGTGACCAGGTGATGCGCCGGTCTGCCCCAGGTGACAGCATGCCTTCACGCTTCAGCCATCGCACATCAATCGACCGATAGCCTTCTGTCGTGTCCTTGGACCCGTAATGCCATCGCCGCCCGCTTCCACTACCGCCCATGACACCTCACAGATTTTCCCGAAATCATTTGCTAAGATGCCCGATACCTTCGCGGGGGCGATAAGCGGGCCTCTCAGTGGCCATCTGCGCTCTATGCATCACTTCCAGCCAACAGCACGCTTCCACGCCTCTAGGGCGTCTCTCTGCGCCTCTACGGGGGCATAATGGATAGACCGCGACACCCCGATCACCTTTCCCTTGATCCTTGGGACGATCAAATGGCGCTTCCCCTGATCGACCAAGTATCCCGCCCACCTTTGCGCACTCGCCAGCCGCGACACTGCAATGTTGCGCTTGATCTGCCATCCGCCGCATTCAGATTGCGCCATCACACCCTGTCCTAAACGGGCATATGAGGCTGGACTGCCGGTTAGCCGCGTCAACAGCTTCACAAGCTCATCGTCGGGAAGGGGCCAATACAAGCCGAGGTGAACATGAAGGCCAAGCCGCGCGCCTTCGTCACGCGACCAGATGCAAGCAAGTGGATGCCCTGCTTTTCTCAGCAAACGCGCCAGCTCTGAACGAAGGCGTTCGTTGCGTGCTTTATCGTTCAGGCCAATGATATTGCCTTCGATCCGTTCGCCGCCGAAACATGCTGCCCATGTAATCGTTATCCGATGTTCTAAAGGCCAGCCGTTGAAGTAGGCGAACGCTGTGGCGTCGGGGAAGTGATCCTTTTGGCGCTGCAACCGTGCTTGCTTGTCACGGCTTGC
>NZ_FWFZ01000088.1 GCF_900172355.1 Roseisalinus antarcticus
TGGTCAGGCAAAACCCGCAACTGGCAACCTGCCGGACCCGTCTGGCTTAACCCAGAAACCGAAATCAGCGCCCCTGAAATCAGAGACGCCGCATGAAATCGGCGGACAACTACTTTGACAAACACCGCCCCTCGACCTCGCCGATGCCGTGGATCAGCCACTCCCTCTCAACCTTCAGCACTTGGGCGACCTCGGCCAGCTTGTCGATGCCGGGGCGGGCTGAGCGCCCGCGCAGTATGTCATAGACGAAGGATCGATTGACCCCGGCCATTTCTGCGACATGAGCGGGGCTGAGCCCGAGTTGCTGAGCGCGGGCGCGGAGGCGGTCAGAGAGCGTGTGATGCTCGGTCATGTTTTCCCCAGAGGGCTGTGGATCAAATAGGATAAAACAGGATTGATCGGAGCGCGTCAAGGATTTAGAACAAACCCTAAACATTCAATAGCAGGAATCGGGGGTCAGATGGAGATCGAGAAGGCGTATTTTACTCTGCCGGAGATCCTGGATCGCTGGTCCATCTCCGAGGCCGACCTGATCTATCTGGCGGAGAACGACAAGCTGCGGCTGTCGGTACGTGTCTTCGGTGTGCCGTTGGAACTGGGTGACTACGAGGAAACCCATGAGGGCGAGCACTTTCGGGTTCCGACCGAGCAGAGCTATTACAATGGTTTGCTCGAACTGCATGCGCGGGACGTCTTTCAGATGTTTCGTGCTGCCGAGTTGACAGTGAGCGACTTCCGCACGCCCGGGTCCGACTACGCTTCGATCTGGGGAGATCGAGAAGGCGTTCCTTTGACCATTGAGGATCTGTTGCTAAGACGCGAGGAACGTGATCGTTTTGAGGCCGAGACCGGGTTTTCAGGCGCAGAGACCGGACCGCAGCTGCCGGTCTTCAGCGCGTCACCTGACTATCACGAGGTGCGCTGCGGCGGGCACCAGTTCCGCCTTGGCCCGATCCAGGCGCAGGTTGTCCGTGCGCTGCATGAGGCTGCGCGCCGCGGTGAGCCTTGGCAGAGCGGCAAGGCGATCCTGTCGGCGGCGGGCTCGAAGAGCCTGAAGATGTCCGACGTGTTCAAGTCCCAGAAGCAGTGGCGCTCGCTGATCGAATCGAACGGTCGCGGCAACTACCGTCTGAACTGCGGCTGATTCCAACCCATCCCGTTCCGGCACGTGCGTCCCTCCGGCTCCACAGTGGGATGCGCCGGGGGATGAGAGTGGGATGGCAATCCCCCGCCAAGGCGTTCGCCGCAGAGTTGCAAGGCTCAAACTGATCCCCCTCCGTATCCCACTTCGATCCTGACGACATCCCACAGCAGGATTTCGCATCTTCCTCCCAACGCAGCGAGCGACAGGAGACGAAGATGCAGCTCAAACACCTCAATCAGAAAGAACTGGCCCGGCGGTGGAACATCTCGCACCGCACGTTGGAGCGTTGGCGATGGGCCGGTGAAGGCCCGCAGTTCATGAAGCTGGGCGGTCGTGTGGTTTACCGCATGGAGGATATCACCGCGTTCGAGCAGGACCAGCTGCGCCACAGCACCGGCGCTGATGCGCACGCAGGTGCGGCGTGATGGTCCGCCTCGATGATTTCACGGCCGACCGGGTGGTGCCGTTCTGCGCCGCTGCTGGTCTGGACGAGGTCGGACTGTGTGCCTGGATCGCGCAGGCCGAACCCGGCGAGACGCTGATTTATCACCGTGGGTTTCTGGCGGTGGATGCCACGGCCGTCCTGTCGAAGCTGCCTGCCGACCGTCAGCGCGCCTTGCGTCAGGTCGCGGCCGCCGCCCTTCGCGCCGCTGAGCAGAACCTCGTCCATCTCGTCCAGGCGCGGATCGGCTCTGATCACTTCGCCTATATCGCCATCGCTCGGCCCAAGCCCCGATCCAGCGGCGCCGCCCTGTCGGTCCGCCTGCTCGAGGCCGCGTGATGCCCGCATTCCAATCCTTTTTCACCGATCACGGAGATCCTTTCATGCCATTCCCCGAGAACACCCCCACGATGGACGATCTGCCATCCCTCAGCGCAGCCGAAATCGCGGCACTGCCGGTCGAGTTGCTGGCAATCCTGCAGCGCGAGATTGACGAGCGCCTGAAGCGCGACAAGGCGGCCAAGACCCGCTTCGACGCCGGACTGGCCGTCCGCTATGCTACCCGCGCAGCCGAGGAGCGGCAGGTTTCGGGCAAGGACACTGGCACCGTCCGGTTCGACGACGGCGATTTCACCGTGGTCGCTGATCTGCCGAAGCGGGTGGATTGGGATCAGGACCGGCTTGCCGACATGGTCGCGCGGATCCGCGATGCCGGGGATGACCCGGCTGAATATGTCGATCTGGCCTACAAGGTGCCCGAGCGCAAATATGCCGCCTGGCCCGAGGCGATCCGGCAGGGTTTCGAGCCCGCGCGCACCGTCCGGCCCGGCACGCTGAAGGTCGAGATCCTCGCGCAGGGAGCTGACCAGTGAGCCTCCCTATCATCAGCGCCGACCAGCGGTTGGCGGAGCCGCGCGGCATCAAGGGCTGCATCTTCGGGGGTAGTGGAATTGGCAAAACTAGCCTGCTCTGGACGCTCGATCCTGACCGCACCTTGTTCATGGATCTCGAAGCGGGCGATCTCGCCATCGAGGGCTGGAAAGGCGACAGCATCCGGCCACGGACCTGGACGGAATGCCGGGATTTCGCGGTGTTCATTGGCGGGCCCAACCCGGCGCTGCGCGATGAGCAGCCCTATAGCCCGGCGCACTATGCCGCCGTCTGCAACCGTTTCGGCGATCCGGCAGCACTCGATCGCTACGACACCATTTTTGTGGACTCGATCACCGTCGCCGGGCGGTTGTGCTTCGGCTGGTGCAAGGGCCAGCCGGAGGCGCTGTCCGAGAAGACCGGCAAGCCCGATGTGCGCGGGGCCTACGGGCTCCATGGCCGTGAGATGATCGGCTGGCTCACGCATCTGCAGCACACGCGGGCGAAGAATGTCTGGTTCGTCGGGATCCTCGACGAGAAGCTCGACGACTTCAATCGCAAGGTCTTTCAGCCGCAGATTGACGGCTCAAAGACCGGGCTGGAGCTGCCGGGGATCGTCGATGAGGTGATCACCATGGCGGAGCTGAAGACTGACGGCGGTGATCCGTATCGCGCCTTTGTCTGTCAGACGATCAATCCCTGGGGCTTCCCGGCCAAGGACCGCTCCGGCCGCCTGGCCCAAGTCGAAGAGCCCCATCTCGGCCGCCTGATGGCGAAGATCCGGACGCCTGTGAATCTGGCGACGGATCGCCTGACCTACGCCCCGCCACCCGCCGATCCGGCGGCCGCCGACCAATCTCAACCGCAATCCTGATCAGAAAAGGAGGTTCCCCATGGGTTCCTGGAACGATTTCAACGACGCGCAGAGCAACACCAACCTGATCCCCAAGGGCACTCTGGCCAAGGTACGCCTGACCATCCGTCCCGGCGGGTTCGACGATGCCTCGCAGGGCTGGACCGGCGGCTATGCCACGCGCGGCTCCACCGGCGCGGTGTACCTGAACGGCGAGTTCACCGTGACCGAAGGGCAATATGCCCGGCGCAAGATCTTCACCCTGATCGGTCTCTACAGCCCCAAGGGTCCGGATTGGACCAACATGGGCCGCAGCCTGGTGCGCG
>NZ_FWFZ01000035.1 GCF_900172355.1 Roseisalinus antarcticus
TCAAAGAACCTTGCAGCCTACGGCCGATGGCATGCCGCCCGAAGCAACGCGGACCGATCCTACCTTCATGCGCTCAGGCTGCTGCTCGCTTCAGGCCCTCGCGCCAACACGGTTTGCTGACACCGCCCTATCGTAGATGTCCAGCGTTCGGCCCATTTTTTGTTGCGTTTAGGCTTTATCCAGCTTCTCCTGACTAAAGCGAATTTGCAGGAAATGACAGATATGACTGACCGTAAGCTCTACCTTGGTCCATTAACTGACAGCAGACGTTGGGATATGGTCAATATTCGCCCCGACGATGTGTTCGTTGTCACGCCTCCGAAATGCGGAACCACTTGGATGCAAACTATCGTGGCCCTGCTGCTCTCTGGCGATCCAGAGGTCGATACGGAATTATCCGTCAAAATGCCTTGGGTCGATATTCGCATCCGCGAGATGCCAGAGGTGGCTAAACGACTCGACGCAATGACCCACAGGCGAAGCATGAAAAGCCATACGCCGATGGACGGGCTGCCGTTGGATGATCAGGCACAATACCTTTGCGTGTTTCGCCATCCGCTTGATGCGCATTTCTCGTATCGTAAACATGTGCGTAACATCCCAATGTCTTTGTTCGATTCATTTTATCCAGAAGACGATATAGATGGCATCACATTCCGCCGCTTTTTGGACGGTGGAGCAGAAGGGTTTGATGGCGATGCTATGCCGCTTGCTCATATCATCCAGCATTACAGAGCCGCTGTTGCACTCGCGGACCGACCCAATGTGTCGCTGTTTCACTACGCAGATATGACCCGTGATTTGCCGGGCACCTTTACCAAACTGTCCGACTTGCTGAACATATCGCATCCTTCTCACGTTTTGGATCAACTGGTTCAGGCGGCTACGTTCAACAATATGAAAGCCAATGCCGAACGTTATGCTCCGTCCGGGGGTAAGGGGTTCATGAAGTCAGACACCGAGTTTTTCCACAGCGGCACAAGCGGCAAATGGGATGGCAAACTGACGGACAAGGAGGTGGAGGCATACTCAGTTATGATGGACGCACATCTGACATCTGAGGAACGAGCTTGGCTGGAGTATGGAGTAAAAGGGCTCTCGCACGATTAGGTCCCGCGCATGGCAAGAGTTCTGCCCTGCAGCGAACGGCGGCTCCGTCCGCATAGCCGCCGTCGTACCGTAGCCGTTCAGCGAATGAACTTCCTGCTACGAGATTGCGGCCGGAACGATGTACACATCTGCGCAACGAACGTTTGGCAGGTGTGGACGGAGGGCCAATGGCGGGCAGCGGGCAGAGGTTTGTGGCCTACGAGCGGGTCTCGACGGCGCGGCAGGGTGCGAGCGGGCTGGGGCTCGAAGCGCAGCGCCAGACCATCGAGACGTTTGCCAAACAGCGTGGCGCGGTGGTCCTGGATCGGTTCACCGAGGTCGAGAGCGGCAAGGTCGCTGACCGGCCGGAACTGACCAAGGCGCTGCATCTGGCCAAGGTCACCGGCGCCACACTGGTCATCGCCAAGCTGGACCGGCTGTCGCACAACGCCGCCTTCCTTCTCACCCTGCAGGGCAGCGGTGTCCGGTTCCTCGCCTGCGACATGCCGGAGGCCAATGATTTGACGGTCGGCATCATGGCGCTGGTGGCGCAACAGGAGCGCGAGGCGATCTCGCGGCGGACCAGGGAGGCACTGGCGGTGGCGAAAGCGCGCGGCGTGAAGCTGGGCAACCCAAACGGGGCAGCGGCGCTCCAGAGGGCCGGAAAAGGCGGTGCGGCGCTTCGCACGAGGGTTGCGGATAATGCGAACCGGTTTGCCGCCGATCTTGCTGAGGTCCTCGCAGATATCCGGGCAGGGGGCGCGACCAGTCTCCGGGCCATCGCCGCCGAACTGACCATGCGCGGCATCCAGACCCGGCGCGGAGGCACGTGGCGGGTATCCAATGTGCGCAACTTGATTGGCAGAGTGGACGTGGTCGCTTCGAAACGGTCGTGACAGACCGCCTTCGGTCATACGGAGCGGCGTTGAAAGCCCTCGGTCGCGGCGATGACCGTGAGATGGGGCGATGACTGAGCAACCGGGCCGAGAATTCCTGCCATTCCGACGACGCGAGCGGGCGATGCTGGCGTTCGGCAGATGCGATGTCTGTAGAAGTTCGCATCGATCCATGCCTTCGTCCACAACCAATTCAACCACAAGCGCCCGCATTCCGCCCTTGGCGGCAGGCCACCCGCCGTGGTCTATTGGCTGAGAAAAGACGAAACCAAACCCGATCAGCAGGAGCGGAGAGTAGCTTAGAAAGCGCCAGATTCTGTCCAAGGATTGGGGAGTAGCTCAAAGGTCGTTCAAAGCGGCATCAGTCCGGGGCTGGAACGTTCTTCGATAGCAAACCAGCAGACTTGAGATCGGCCCAGAGCGCGGGGGGGACGGGTTTCGCGCCGGAGGCGAGGTTCGATCGCATCTCGTCGGGATGGGCGCTCCCGTAGATCACCGACACGACGGCGGGATGACCGAGTGGAAACCGCATTGCAGCCGATGGCAGTGGCACCGCGTGATCGTCGCAGATTTCTTTGATGCGGCGGGTCTTTTCCTGAATTTCGGCATCAGCGGGCTGATACATATACCGCGCCTCCGGCCCCGGTCCGGTCACGAGGATGCCGGAGGCGAAAGGCGTGGCGATGACAACCGACACACCTCTGGCGGCAAACCGGTCGAGTGCTGCGAGGCCGGTCTGGTCGAGCAGGGTATAGGCCATTGCGACGATCAAGAAATCGAGGTCTACCATGTCGGGGATGTCGTCGAGCGACTCGACCCGGTTCAGGCCCATGCCGATAGCCTTAATCTCACCGGATCGCTTCAACTCTTCGAGCGCCTTGATCCCGGATGTCGACATATCCGTCATCCGCGACTGCCAGTGCGGTTCGTGCGCGAACCGGTCGGGATCGTGGATCAGCAAGGCGTCGACGGTGTCGATGCCCATTCGCATCAGGCTTTGTTCATAGGACCGCATGACGCCGTCATAGGTGTAGTCGAAGTCGAAATCGAACCGCAGCCCGCCGAGCCATTTCGACATATCCACCTTTGCAGGGTCGGCGGGTCGGCGAAAGACGCGGCCGACCTTGGTGGTCAGCACGAAATCGTCGCGCGGCTTGTCGATCAGGAAATCGCCGACGCGATGCTCGCTCAGGCCGCGGCCATACCAGGGGGCGGCGTCGAAATACCGCACGCCGCCGTCCCAGGCCGCCTGCATTGTGGCGCGTGCGATGTCGCCATCGACATGGTGGCGCTGGCCACCGAAATGAGCGGCTCCAAGACCGAATTTCGGGAGTTTCAGCGTCGTGCGCCCAACCGTTCGGCCCGTGGTATCCGCTGCGTTCATCCGAGGGGGCTGCCCGGTCAATATGTGGCCCGCCCGCCGGAAAGATCGAAGACTGAGGCCGTCGTAAAGCTGTTTTCCTGACTGACGAGCCATGACACCATGCCGGCGATCTCCTCGACCTCGGCAAAACGGCCGCGCGGGATCTTGGAGAGCATATAGTCGATGAATTCAGGTTTCAGTTCATCCAGAATGGCTGTCTTGGCAGTGGCGGGGGTGATCGCGTTGACCGCGATGTCATACTCGGCAAGTTCTTTGCCGACTGCCTTGGTCATGCCGATGACGCCTGCCTTGGCCGCGGCATAGGCCGAGGCGTTGGGGTTGCCCTCCTTGCCGGCGACGGAGGCGATGTTGACGATCCGGCCATAGTTCTGCGCCTTCATGTGCGGGATCACGGCGCGGTTGACGAGGAACGTGCCGGTCAGGTCGATGTCGATGACCCGGCGCCATTCGTCGATCTCGTAGTCGTCGAGAGGGGCGTTCTTGCCCGCGATCCCGGCGGAATTCACCAATATGTCGAGCCTGCCGTTTAGGGCCGCGACTGCCTCCGTCGCGCGGGCGACGGTATCCCAGTCGACCACGTCGACTGTCTGGGCGGTCGCAGCACCATTCAGGTCCGCAAGGGCCACCTCGAGTTGTGCGGCATCGCGGTCCCACAGGCTGACGGTGGCGCCCGAAGCGATAAACCGCCGCGCGACGCACAGCCCGATGCCCTGCGCCCCGCCGGTGACGACCGCGACGCGGCCTTTCAGGTCGATTGCGTTCATGATCCTTGTTCCCTCCTGGGTGATGGCCGCGTTTCAATGGTCGAGGCCCTAACTGCGTCCGGCGGGCGAAAGACGCTTGCGATGTCGGGCGCCGGCAGGACCGGCGCCTCCCCGAACAGAAAACAGCGCGCGAACCGGTCTGCGTCGAGCATCGCGCGAGGCGGTGCCTTGGTGCGGCAGACGTCCATCACTTTCGGGCAGCGCGGGGCGAAATTGCAGCCGCGGCTGGTGAAGTCGGTCGCCTCGGCGAGGGTGATGTCCAGCGCGCCCCATTTTTGCGAAAGGTCTGGCAGCGGGATCGAGGATACCAGCAGTTGCGTATAAGGGTGTTGGGGGTCGCCTATTACGTTTTCGACCGATCCGGCTTCGGTTACGTCGCCCTTGTAGAGGACGAGAATGTTGTCGCAGATCTGAAATGCTGTGGTCAGATCGTGGGTGATGTAGATGATAGAGATGCCCAGGTCGCGGTTGAGGGTGCGCAATTCGTCCAGAATCGTCGCCCGCAATGAGGCATCGACCATCGACACCGGCTCGTCCGCGACGATGATCCGCGGCCGCAGAAGGACGGCGCGCGCCACCATGACGCGTTGCCTTTGCCCGCCGCTCAATTCGTGCGGATAGCGCCCCAGCGTATCGGCGGCCCGCAGGCCAACGCGCGACAGGGCATCCTCGATCATCGCCGCCTCCTCGCGCCGTGACGACGCGAGCTTGTAGCGACGCAGCGGCGTTTCGAGGACGTGATCGACCCGGTAGAACGGATTGAAGACGTCGAATGGATCCTGAAACACCGGCTGCACCTCGCGCCGGAAAAGCTGTTTTTCGGACCGGGTCATCTGGGTCAGATCGCGGCCACGATAGATCACCTGACCGGCACTCGGCTGGATGAACCCCAGCAGGATACGGGCGAGCGTGGTCTTGCCGCTACCACTCTCACCGGCGACGGCGGTCATCGACGCGGTGTCTTCGCGCAGCGACAGCGAAAAATCATCGAGCGCAGTGAAGCCGCCGAAAGTCTTGCGAACGCCCCTGAGTTCAATCAGCGCGGTCATGCGGTGTCCTCCGAGGCGGTGATCGGCGGCAAACTGTCGTGCTGCGGATAGAGGTGACAGGCGGCTACGTGATACGACGCGACCGTCTGCTGTTCCGGCGTCTCGGCCCTGCAACGGTCGAACGCAAAGGGACAGCGGGCGGCGAAACGACAGCCTTCGGGCAGATTGACGAGGCGGGGCGGCAGTCCGGGGATACCGCGCAACGCCTTGCGTTCGCGGATGCCCGGCAGGCTGTCGATCAGCAGACGGGTGTAGGGGTGCCGCGGCGTCTCGATAATCTGCTGCACGGGACCAAGCTCGACGACGCGGCCCGCATACATGACGCCGACGGTGTCCGAAAACTGCGCGATAAGCCCCATGTCGTGGCCGATTAGCACGACGGCGGCCCCCAGTCCGTCCTGCAATCTGCCGAGCGTCTGGATGATCTGGCGTTGCACCACCACGTCGAGAGCACTTGTCGGCTCGTCTGCGATGATGACCTTCGGGGCGAGCGAGGTGGCAATCGCCATCACCGCGCGCTGTTTCATTCCGCCGCTGAGTTCGTGGGGGAACCGCCGCGCGACCGATGGATCTAGCCCGACATTCGCGAGGCCCTCGACGATCCGGGTCCGTATCGCCTTGCGGTTCAGGTCGCGCCGATGCGCGAGGATGGCATCGGCGATCTGGTCGCCGACGCGCATGACCGGGTTGAGCGAGCTCATCGCGCCCTGCGGTACGAGGGCGATGTCGCGCAGCCGGGTCTGGCGTAGCTCGGCATCGGTCAGCTTCAGCAGATCACGGTCGGCCAGCAGCACCTCGCCCCCGGCGATGCGCGCGGGCGGGCGCGACAGCCGCATAAGCGCCATGGCGACGGTCGTCTTGCCCGACCCGGATTCGCCGATCAGACCCAGACGTTCGCCCGCGCGCAGCGAAAAAGACACCCTGTCGACGGCCTTGGCCGGGCCTTCGCGGGTGTCGTAATGCACCTCGAGATCGCGGACATCCAGCACGCGTGTTTTGTCACCGTCATTCATGCCCGGATCAGCCTTGGGTTCGCGAACCGGTCGAACCCAATCGAGGTGAGAAACAGCCCGAGCGATATCAGCGCGATGACGATGATCGGCGGCAACCACCACCACCACATGCCCCGCAGCAGGGCCGAGGATTGCTGCGACCAATAGATCGTGTTGCCCAGCGTCATTTCCTGCGGCGCGCCAAGGCCCAGTGCTTCGAGGCCGATCACCGCGAGGATGGCGGTGGCGACGGTGGCCACGAAACTGGCGATGATGAACGGCAGCAGGTTCGGCATGATCTCGCGGAACAGGATCTCGAGGCTGCTCTCGCCGTTCACCCGCGCCACTTCGATGTAGGAGCGTTCGCGGATGGTGAGGACCTGCGCGCGCACCGTCCTGGTCGAAACCATCCAGGCGAGGGACGCGACAACAAGGGCCATGATTTCGACGGTCATCTGTTCGATGTTGCCGGCGATAATGACCAGAATGGCGATGGCGGGTATCGTCATCATCGCGTCGGCCACGATCCGGATGACGGCGTCGGCCCAGCCCCTGAAATTGCCCGCGATCAGGCCCAGAATCGTGCCGAACCCGACGCCGAGAGCGCCCGCTATCAGGCCGATCTTCAACGTGTTGGGCGTCGCCAGGATCAGCAGCGTCAGCATGTCGCGGCCCTGCGCATCGGTCCCGAGCCAGAATTCCGCGGACGGCGACTGGCGTGGCAGCACCGACCCCACGAGAGCGTCTCGCGGTTCGATGAACAGCGGACCCAGAAGGCAGAACAGCATGATAAGTCCGAGGATCGACAGCCCCCAGATGAGCGCGGGCGCGATGCGGCCCTCGGACCACGACCGCCGCAAGCCGGAAAACGCGCGGCGGGGTGAAGGAGCGGCGGTCATCGTCGGATCCTCGGGTCGAGCAGGGGGTAAATCAGGTCGATGATGAACAGCAAGACGGCCAGCGTCAGGATCAGGATCAGGACGACGCCCTGCACGAGGAAATAGTCCTGACCGCGCACCGCGTTGTATAGAAGAGCGCCAAGACCGGGATAGTTGAAGATCACCTCGACAAGCACCGCGCCCGACACCACATGGCCAAGCGATAGAGCGAGGGCCGTCACCTGCGGCAGCATGGCGTTGCGCATTCCGTAGCGCAGGAATATTCGCCGCGGCGCAAGGCCCTTGGCCTCGGCGAAAGTGATGTAATCCTCGCCCAGGACCGACACGGTCTGGCTGCGCATCCCCAGCGCCCAAATGCCGACACTGCCCAGCACGATGGCAAGGCCCGGCAACATGCCGTGGTGGACGATGTTGACGAAACTCGGCCAGTCCCATTCCATGATTAGGGTCGGGCTGGCGCCGCCACCGGGCGGAAATATCCGCCACAAGACAGCGAAAAGGTAGATCAGGATCATTGCCAGCAGGTAGAAAGGGATGGTCGACAGCACCAGAAGGGTCGGCACGATGGTGCGGATGATCCTCCCGCTGCGCGGCCACGCCAATAGCGCGCCGAGAACCGACCCCAGTGTGAAGGCGATGAGGGTGGCCGTCGCCAGCAGCCCGACCGACCATGGCAGGGCCTGCCGGATCATCTGCGACACCGGCTGCGGATAGGATGACAGGGACACGCCCATGTCGAACCGGAACAGGTCGCGCCAATAGTTGAGATACTGGGTCATCATCGGCTTATCGAGGCCGTATTTCTCACGAAAATTGTCTATGATTGCCTGACTGTCCATCTCTTGAGACCCACCGGCCGATTGCAGCCGCGCGATAAGGCTCTCGATCGGATCGCCGGGCAGCAGGCGGGGGATGAAGAAATTGACGCTGACGGCGATGAACACCACGACCAGAAACTGAATGAAGCGCATTCCGATGTAGCGTGCGAGTTCACTGGACATAGGGTGGATCGCCTGACTTGTCTGGAAATGGCGCGGCGACCGGGGGCCGCCGCGCGCGGGGTCTGGTGGCGATTATTGCGCCGGTTGCAGACCGTGGATGATCAGATTGAAGCTGTCGAACGGTGGGTAGGGCGCTGCGTAGGGATCTTCTGCAGACGGCCACCCGGTCCAGTAGGTCTGGTTGAAGGTGATGACGTGCAATTCCTCGAGCAGGTTAATCTCGGGCATGTCGGCCATCACCATTTCGAGGGCCGCGACCGCATCCTTCATGTAGTCCGATTCAGGGTCGGTCGACGGCTCGATCGCCAGCATCCGGTCGATGATCGCATCGTATTCCGGATTGTTGTAGCGAGTTCCGGCGGGCAGATACGGCACCGGTTCGCCCTCGGGGCGGCCAAACTTGGAATGGTAGTGCTGAAGCGTGTCGAGTGGTTCGGAGATGCTGCCGCAATGCACGAAGATCATCGAATCGAACGTGCCGTTCAGCATGTCAGTCCGCCAGCTGTCGTCGAACGCGCCTTCGCGCGCCTGAAAACCGGCATCGCGCAGTTGCTGGGCCATCGGCGCCAGCAGCGGCTGAATGAACTCGGGTGCCCGCAACAGGATATCGAGCGGTTCGCCGTCCTTCGACCAGACGCCGCCGTCGTCGCGGGTGTAGCCCGCCGCCGCCATCCTTTCATCGACCAGATCCTGAGACTGGTTGTCGATGTTCATCGCGTCCAGCGAGGCCTGAAGCATGCCATCCGGTTGTAGCCAGACATCGGTCATGTAGCCCGAAAACGCCATCTCGGCAGGCGGCATCCCGCCCTCATAGGCAATAAGAGACAGCATATCGCGGCTGAAAGCGTGGTTGATGGCCCAATGCAGGTCGGGGTCGTTCCACGGCTCGCGCCCATTGTTGAACTGCAAGGTATAGGTGCAGGCATCCGGCGCGCCCCATGCGGGACCGTCGGCGTTCCAGCTGCGCAGGTTGGGGTTGAGCGCGCTTGCTGCCTCGAACGTGCCTTTCTGGATCTGGCGCCCGGCGTCGACCTGATCGGCGATCAACATCTGGCCCATCGAATCGTCACCCGAATGCGGTGTCAGGATGATACGTTCCGGCCCCGGCAGATCCTCGAACCCGGTCGCAGCCCCCCACCAGTCGTCGCGGCGGTCAAAGATCATCTGGTTGGGGCCGGTCCTCACCAGTGCGTAGGCACCGGTGCCCATCGGCAGGCCGCGTTCGGGGTCGTAGTTGATGAAATCGGCCAGATCCTCGCCCTCCCAGATGTGGCGGGGCAGGATCGGATAGAGGTCGTCGTGCGACAGCGCGATCTCGTTGGCGACGAACCGGGGTGCGGGTTTGGTAAAAGTGATGACCACGGTCAGCGGATCGGGCGCCTCGACGGTGTCGATCCATTCTGCGTGGACCGCCGATCCCTGAATTTCCGGGCCCGCGTCGCGTAGCGCCTCGAGGGTGAATTTCACATCCTCCGAGGTGAACGGCATTCCGTCCGACCAGGTGACGCCGTCGCGCAGGTTGATCGTGGCCTGCATGAAATCGGCCGAATTCTCATAGCTGAGCGCCTGCCATGGCACGAGTTCGCCGGTATTCATATTGGTGTAAAACAGCGCCTCGTTGTAAGTCATATGGCCGATATTGCGTTCTTGGTCGACCGAAATCAGGTAGGGATTGAAGTTCTCGATGTTCGAGAATGACCCGGTCCTGTCGCCCCAGGGCGTCATGACGAGCGTGCGTTCACGCGGCACTTGTGCGACGTCCTGCGCAAGCGCTGTCGTGCCCAGCAATGCGGCGGCCATGGTCATGAGACCATAGGTGCGCAACCGGCTAAGTGTGTTGTCCTTCGGCATTTGGTGTCCTCCTCCAAGATGTGGTGTCTTTGGTGATCCGCCGGGACTCTCCTCCCCCGGCAGTCGTATCAGATCGTAATCTTGTCGAGCGTGTCGGGCGTGAAACCGTGGCCGAAACCGGGGGCATCGCTGGGGACGCAGTACCCGTCCTGCGGCACCGCCATGCCGGGGTATCCGGTGATGTTCTCCAGCGGCAGGCCGGGCGCGCCGCCGACGAAGTATTCGCCCCAGCGCATGTTGGGGTGCGCATAGGTCAGGTGCTGGCCGTAAGGCGAGTTCATCCCGGCATGAAGGATAACCTCGAGACCCGCCGCGTCCGCCATGTCGGCGATCCGGCGGCAGGCGGTCAGGCCGCCCGCCCAGTGGATGTCGGGCTGAAAGATGTCGAACACCCGGTCCCTGGCCCCGGCGAAGAAGGCATGGGGCGTATACCAGTGCTCGCCACCGGTCAGCGTCATCCACGGCAGGCGCTCGCGCAGCGCCTTGTGGGCGGGCAGGTCTTCGGGGATCAGACAATCCTCGATCCACTTGAGGTCGTAGGGGCGCAGCCGTTCGGCCAGCCGTACCGCGAATTCGACGTCGAAGGCCATCCAGCAATCGAGCATCAGCTCGACGTCGGGGCCGATCAGCTCGCGGGTCTTGGCGACCAGTTCTTCGTTGCCGCGCAGCCCGTCGCGCCCGTCCGCCGCTCCGTAGGGGCAGGCCAGTTTGGTGCCGGTAAATCCAAGTTCCATGTGCCAGTCGGTGTCGTTGCCGGTGGCGTAGCAATACTGACGTTCGCGCGCCGGTCCGCCCGCCAGCTCATAGACCGGCATATTGAGAACGCGCCCTTTCAGATCCCACAGGGCAAGGTCGATTGCGCTGATCGCATAGGACGCAAGTCCTGCGGGCGAATAGGGCGAAGAAATTCGCATCATCATGTCGAACAGGCGGTCTGTCGCCATCGGGTTTTCGCCCAGCAACAGCGGGCCGAGATGGTCGTTGACGAGGCTGGTCGTCGCGGGGCCGAACACGCTCGTCCCGAACCCCCACGACCCGTCGTTCGCAGTCACCAGCACACCGACTGCATCGAATTTGCCGCGCCAGCTTTCGCGCAACGCACGGTATCGGGGATAGCGCGACATCGGGTTTGCCACCTCGGCAGCCACCTGCCAGGGCGCGCGGCGCGCTGTGCCATTGTCGCCCCCTTCGGTCCATCCCGAACGGATGGTCAGGTTCTCGATGGGAAACGCTTCGATTTTGCTGATCTTCATGCCGGAGGCGTCCTGTTTTTGCGGTGCAGGGGGCGGAGTGTCGTCACTGGGCGATCATAGCCGGTAGACCTCGCGCGCCGTCCCATGAAACAGGCGGTCGCGTTCGGTGGATGTCATGGCGGCGGTGATGTCGTCGAATGCCTGCCAGATGCGGGCGTATCCCGCGTGCTGCCCGTCGACCGGAAAGTTCGAGGCGAACATCGACCTGTCGGGCCCGAAAGCGTCGAGCACCTCGTAGACGATGGGGCGGATCGCTTCCGTGGTCCAGCCCGCATCGCGCATCCCCAAACCGCTGATCTTGATCGTGACGTTTGGATTTGCCGCCAGCAGGCGTAGCCCGGCCTTCCATGTGGCCCAGCCCTCGGGCGTCCGGTCTGACCAGAGCCCTGCGTGGTTCACAACGATCGGGGTCTGTGGACAGGTGGCCGACACTTTCGCGCCACGCACCATCTGGTGCCCGAGAATCTGCATGTCGAACGACAGGTCGCGCTGGCCCAGAATGCGCAGGCCGTCCTCGAACCCGTCGGCGTTCAGTATATCGCGGGTGGCCAGCGCGAATGCCGGATTGGGGTGGATGTTCGCCACCTGTCTGATGCCGCGAAACGACGGATGCGCGGCAAGGCCATCGAGAATCGGCTCGAAGCCGTTCGACAGCAGATCGGCGTGGCCAACTAGACCGATGGGGAAAGGTGCGGTTGCGGCGATTGCCGAGACCGTTGCCGCCTCGCGCAGCGGATCGTCCGGCAGCGCCTCGACATGCACGACGCCGACGATGTTCGGCCCGCCCGCCGCATCGGCAATAAGGTCGTCCAGCAAATAGTCGGTGCCGAAAGGCTCTCCCGGCATCCGGTCAGCGAACCGAGAATAGATCCCGGTCGACAGGTTCACGAGGTGAAGGTGCGGGTCGATGATCGACAGGGCGCGGAGGGAGGTTTCAGTCAATGTGGAACACCTCCTCTACAGTCTCGGAGACCGGGCGGTTGTCAGGATGGGTTTGCATGTGCGGCGCCATCCATTCGTGCCAGCGCAGCCGGATGTCGTCGCGCGGTCGTACGGGGCGGGGCGGCCCCTCGTGCTCATAATAGGCGAAAAGCGTCAGGCCGTAGCGAAAAATTGAATAGTTGCGAATCCCATCGGCGCGGATCGCCTCGGCCAGTTCCGGCCAGATGTCGTCGTGCTTGCGCCGGTAAGCCTCTTCATGTCCGGATTTTAGGTGCATGACCCATGAAACGCGGGTGAGATCAGCCATCAACACTCCGCATTGATACGTCGGAGATGTCGGGCGACACTTCGATATCCGGCATTCCCAACTCCTCCTCTATAACAGCCAAAATTCTAGATTTTTCAGTGGGTCGAAGCACGCAATTAAGAATTTCTACCTGACGTTAGACGCAGTGCTGAAACCGGTCAATAAGTTTGAACTTTAGTTTACATATGTGAACCTCCGATTTGGAAACTCGGTGACGACCGGACCAACGGTTAGGGTCGCCCCGACCAGTGCAAGACGTAGCGACCCGAGCCGATGAGCAGATCAATCGCCGCTTTCGCCATTTCTTGCTGCGTCAGTTCGGCCAGCATCCTGTCGACAGTGGTCACGCCGCACCGCCTGCTCAGTGCCAGCGAGGCTGCGCACAGTTGACTGAGGATATCTACCATACCTACCTGGTCCGCGCGCGAGGTCGGGACGCTGACGCTCATCGCGGAACTTGCCGCGCCGTCGCCGTCGAAAACCGGCACCGAGAGGCAGAATACGCCGGGTGTATACTCTTCGTTGTCGATGGCGAAGCCGCGTACCCGGCTTATCGCGAGTTCTTCGATGAGGGCATCGACCGTCGGCATCGTGTTGGCGGTGTAACATTCGAGCGCGCCGGTGCCGAAGCGCGCCTTCACCTCGGCATCCGGCAAGTGCGCAAGCAGCGCCTTGCCGACGCCGGTTGCGTGTGCAGACAGGCGGCGGCCCACGTCCGAGATCAGCCGCAGGGGATGGGTGCTGTCGACCTTCGCGAGGTAGACGTTTTCGGTTCCGACGAGGGTTGCGAGCTGGGCCGTTTCGTTCACTTTGGCGACGATGGATTCCAGCACCGCTCGCGCCTCGCGAACCATGGAATGGTTGCGCTGGTAGGCCTGCCCGGTCTCCCACGACCGCAGCCCCAACACGTAGGTCCGGGAAATCGGGCGAAGTTCGGCGTAGCCGCGGGTGACCAACACGTCGAGCAGGCCGTGCAGGCTACTCTTGGGGATGTGCAGGTCTTTGGATAACACTTTAAATGTGACGCCGTTGGGCTGGCCGCCGATGTATTCAAGCAGATCGAGGATCCGTTCGGCGGATTTGACCGACCGCGTGCCAGCGTCGTATGTCGTCATACCTAGGCCTCCGATCCTTAGTATTGTTTTCCGCACACTTGACGCAAACCCGGCCCCTGAAACGTCGATGCCGGTTTTTTTGGATTGTCAGGACACGAAACCTCCGGACCAAGATCAAGGGGCCGCGAGAGGCAGCCCCGGTTCCGCCACAGCGGTCAATAGAACGAATCGCGCGTGCCCCTTGGCTGTGCCGACCAGTCGGTGATCCAATCCTCCTTGACCTCGATGCCAAAGCCCGGTGCGTCCGACACCTCGAGAAACCCGGATTTCGGCACTGCGGAGCCGGGGACGAGATCCGCGTATTCGAGCGGCACCCCGACATCCGAAGAAATGTGGTATTCGCCCAGCGGGCAATTCACCAGTGCGGCAACGGCGTGTTGTCCATAGGGCGTGTTCATGCCCGCATGCGGCACGCACTTGATGCCGTGCGCCTCGGCAAGAGCGTTTATCTTGACCAGTTCACTCAGGCCGCCGCACCACTGGATATCGGGTTGCACGATATCGACGGACCCGTCGCGCAGCATGTCGAGGAACGGATAGCGGGTATGATGGTCCTCGCCGGTTGCGATCGCCATGGCAGGCACAGCCCGCTTAATCGCCGCGAGGCCGCGGATATTCTCGGGGATCAGCGGTTCTTCCATCCAGCGAAAGTTGTAGCGTTTCAGAAGTTCTGCGACCCGGACCGCGAATTCGGTGTCGAAGGCCATCACCGGGTTCAGCATCAGATCGATCCTCGGCCCGACCAGTTCGCGCGCCGCCGCCACCTGATCCTCGAGGATATGCAGCCCGTCGAGGCCCTGGTTCCAGTGGATCTGATTGGGCAGCTTGATTGAGGTGAATCCAAGCTCGAGCGCCCACTCGACGTCATTGGTCGTTGCATAGAGCGGAATTTTCGTGCGGCTCGGCCCGCCGAGCAGGCGGCAGACGGGCTGGTCCAGAAGTTTGCCCTTGAGGTCCCAAAGCGCGAGGTCGATGCCGCTGATCGCGACGGCAGCATGGCCGAACGTACCGTAGCGGCGCGACGCCTCCCACATCAGACCGTTGAGAAATTCGGTCGCCATCGCGTCGCGCCCGACGAGCAGTTCGGCGTATTCCGACTTAACCAATTCGGCCACCGGCGCGCCGAAGCTGCACCGGCCCAGTCCGAAAGTCCCATCTTCCACCGTGACCTTTACCCAGACCTCGCGGCCCCGAAACCCCGGCGTCTTGCCCGGAAGGGTCGGGGGATAATCCTCGAACCGGTTCATCGGCAGGCCGCGCGGCAGGTAATTGTGCCAGTTGTCCTTGGTACCTTTCGGTGCCGTGCGTTTTGCGAAGACAACGTTGACGGGCCTGACATCGGTGATCTTCATCGGGATGCGTCTCCTAGGTTCAGAAGCGGGCGGAGGGCGGCACCCATCCGGTCGTGTCGCGCGGCGGTGCGCACGAAGAGGGCCACCAGTTCGTCCAGATACCGTGCTTCCGGCACGACGGCGGGAGGCCGAAGGCCCGCCTGTTCGATCAGGCCGGCCCGCAGAAAGAGCTGTTTTTGCAAAAGAGCATACCATTCGTTGCCATCGACCGCCGTAAGCAGCGGCAACAGATGTTCGAACAGCGCGGTGGCGGCGGTGCGGTCGGTGGCGTGCAGGTCCTGCACCGCCCCGAAGACATCGATATAGGCCGGGCCGACCATTGTGCCGATGGCGCCCGCGTCCAGTTCCCCCAGAAACCGACGCCCGCCGGCACCACCATACAGGACGGTACGTCCGTCGTCCGGCAAACGCTGCAACAGGTCTGCCATCTTCAGCGGCGGTATCGGATCCTCGACCTTGATCGCGTTCGGTTTTGACAGGGCCGCTGTTAATGCGACCAACGTGTCGGGGGCCATCGCGATACCAGAGGCACGCGGTGCGTCCTGAATGACGACGGGAAGCGACGATTCCGCCTCGAGCGTGCCGAAATATTCGACTAGGTGAGCGCGGTTGCCGCCGCTGGATTTCGGCGGCATCGCCATGATCGCGGTCGCCCCCGCGCCGGCCGCGGCCTTCGCGAGTTCGACCGAACAGATTAGAGCTTCATGGTCGACCCCGGCCAGCAGAAGCGGCGTGGAGTTGACCTGTGCGATCCGTTCCACGATCTCGCGGCGCTCACGGTCGAGCAGTTTGTACCCTTCGCTCGCCAACCCGTGCACCGCAAGACCGGACGCCCCTTGTTCGATCGCAAGCTCGGCAGTTCGGGCCATGCCGTTCAGGTCGACTGACCAGTCTTGGCGAAAGGGCGTCATCAACATGGCGACGGCGCCGGGCGGAAAGATATCAAAGTTTCTAGGGGTGCTGTGCATGTCGGGCGGTGCTCTTCGACTGATGGAAGGGGTCGATAGTCCAAGTCTGTGAACTAGGTAACACCCTTGTGAACATCCGTAAACATTCTGGACGGTTGGGGGCTTTGGGCTTCTAGAGATGCCGCTAGATCTGTAGGCGCTTTGCCCCTAGCCTTGAGGCAAGGCGGCCGACTGGAGTTCCCCCGGTTTCGTGGACACATTTTGGCTTTCATAGGAAGGTGTCCACATGCCGAGAACGAGGACCCCGTACCCTGCGGACTTCAGGGATCAGATCATCGCACTGGCGCGCGCGGGGCGCAGCGTCGAGAGTCTTGCGCGGGAGTTTGAGCCTTGTGCCGCGACGATCGCGGGTTGGATCAGACAAGCCGGGATTGATGGCGGTGCGAGGGATGACAGCCCGACGAGCCTGGAGCGCGAGGAACTGGCCCGCCTGCGCAAGGAGAACCGGCAGTTGCGGATGGAGCGCGATATCCTCTCAAAGGCCGCGGCCTGGTTTGCACGGGACGAGCTAGGCTCGTCGAGGTCTTCGAGTTCATGACCGCGAACCAGGCCGTTTTCCCGGTGCAGATTATGGCGCGGGTCATGGGCGTGTCGCGCAGCGGTTTCTATGCGTGGTGCCGCCGCCCACCGTCCGATCGTGCCGTAGCCGATACGGTTCTGACCGGGCGGATCGCCAAGATCCACAGCGCGTCGAAGAAGACCTATGGCTCACCAAGGATCCACGCAGAGCTGGCTGATGATGGCATCAGCGTCAGTCGCAAGCGGGTCGAAAGGCTCATGAAAGCGGCGGCCTTGGCGGGCGTCAGTCGCCGCAAGGGAACGCGTACTACGATCCGGGATGATCGGGTTCGTCCTGCCAAGGACCTGGTCGACCGGAATTTCTGGGCCGCCGGACCGAACCAACTCTGGGTCGCAGACATCACATACGTTCCGACTTGGGCGGGCTTCATCTACCTGTCCGTCGTACTCGATGCCTTCTCCCGGCGGATCGTCGGCTGGGCCATGGGACATGACCTGAAGGCCCAGCTCGTCATCGACGCGATGAACATGGCGATCGGCCAGCGAAGGCCGCAGGAAGTCATCCACCATAGCGACCAGGGATCCCAATATACGTCCGTGGCGTTCGGCCTCCGATGCAAAGAGGCCGGCGTCCGCCCGTCGATGGGGTCCGTCGGCGACGCCTACGACAACGCGATGTGCGAAAGCTTCTTCGCCACGCTTGAATGCGAGCTGCTCGACAGACAAAAGTTCGCCACCAAGGCCGCCGCCCGCATGGCCGTCTTCGAGTTCATCGAAGGATGGTATAACCCCAGCCGCAGGCATTCCGCCCTCGGCTACAAGTCCCCCATCACGTTCGAAAGGAGCGCGCAGAAACAGCTACAATCCACTACCGGTTAACTGTCCACGGAACCGGGGGAACTCCAGACATTGGGACGAGCGGTCTTGCCAGAGGAGCTGGGCTTGAGGCGAGCTTGGTAGATTCTTGGCCTTCGCTCATGATGAAAACAGTCCCCTTCAAGGGCTTTCAAAGCAGCCCCGAGATCATCCGACTAGAGGTCATGATGTATATTCGATTTCCACTTTCACTGCGCGACGTCAAGGACCTGCTCTGGACCAGGTCGGGATCGATGTCAGCCAAGAGACAGTGCGCTGCTGGTGGAACCGGTTCGGACCGCTAGTCGCTGCAGAGATCCGCAAAGGCCGACTTGAAGGCATGGGGTCGGCGAAGCGGTGGTGGCGCCACCTGTGGTGGGCCGTCGACACGAAGGTCTGTGCGGGTTGGATCTCAGTCGCGTTTGCACCGGATGGGATTCGAATGCGGAAGTGGAGTTAACGAAATCACTATGTTATGTGCCGGAGAAGGTTGTCTTTCAGGCCCATTCCCTCCGCCACTTGCCCCCGCGAAATCATTCTCCCCGTTCGGCTGCCGCCGAATTTTTCCGTGTTTTCAAAGGGGTTTGTGGGAAAAGCTGAGCACTGGCCCTGGCGCCACTGGGCCCTGAAGTGGTCTCTCGGGGCCGGTATTCTCCGGACCTCATGACTGCGCCGATTTGGTGAATTTCTTATAAGCCCTTGTAAGAGAGCAAGAAAATACAGCCTTCGAAATTGCTTGGATTGGAGTCGCGTTTGCGTCTGCCGCGACCGGGTTCGGAAATTCTCATGCCATCGCCCGTTCCAACCTCTGCTTCCGACGCTCCCAATCGGGCATCACCTTGTCGAGTAGCTCGAAGAATGCGGCGCCGTGATGTGGCTCAGCCACATGGCAAAGCTCGTGGGTAACCTCGCGGTCGATCTTGCTCTGCTTGATGATGCCGAGCGGGAAATCACCCGTGGGGCTCTTGGTGTAGACGATGTCGCCCGGCAGGACGCGATTGTAGTGATCGGTGTTCGCTGCCGAGAACGACCGCCCAAGATGCTCGACCTGGTTCACCAGCCCCTTGTGGACCGAGACCGAATAGACTTCCTCAGCCCCGGTCGATTTCGATCCGTGTTCGTGGAGAACATCGCTCAGCGGGACCTCCCGCCACTCGCCCGTGAAGCCGGGCAACCTAACCTTGCCGGTGAACAGATGGGTCCGGAACCAGACGCGGCGGCGAATGTTCAGCGCGCGGAGGGCGGTGATCTTTTCGAGCGCCTGGTCCCAAGTCCGCAGGATCTCGGCGATCTTGCGCTGCTCGGGGAGCGGGGGAAGCGGTATCTCAAACTTCTCAACGTCGGCTAGGTTGAGACCTGGCTGTGCACCGCCTTTTTGGAACCTATAGACCGCTTCCTGTCCGATTGCCGATCGAAGGACCTGCTCGACATAGCCAGGAATAGCCTTCGTTGAATCGACGGCAATCCGAGCGGTGGTCTGCGTAATGTTCGCGCCATCAAGCCAAGCGGGAACCACCGCGACCGTTCCGGTGTTCGCGCCGACAATCGTCAACACAAGATCACCGGGCTTGAGTTTCGAACGCTTGTAGGGTGCGTCAATTTCTGGCGTCACGCGCATGAAGCCATCAATGTCGCGCCAACCTGCTGAGTAGTCGCGGCCCCTTACCAAGATCACTCCGTCAGCAACGAACTCGCCGGGCTGGACAATGCCGTAGGTAATTTTTCGGCCCTTTTGGACCAATTTCGCCAAAGCGACGCTTGGGAAACTCTGGGGCCTTTCACGCATCAACGCCGAGCTCCTTCAGATACGGCAAGAAGCACCTGATCGATGCGGGATTCGCCGATGCGCGCGCCTTCGTCAAGGCCGGCCCCACCTCGCGCACCATCGTCAAGTTCGCCAAGGAACACGATCACGATCTGATCGTGATCGGCAGCCGCGGCATGGGCTCGATGGAGGGGTATCTTCTGGGCAGTGTCGCGCTCAAGGTCACGGGTCTGTCGGAAGTGCCTGTTCTGGTGGTCTGATCCTGCCCGCGCCTGCGCCGCCGCAGGCGCGGGGCGCGGGCGCGTCGGTTCCCGGTACCGACAGGGCGTCATCAATTCTTCATTTGCATAAATGTCGCCGAAATGACTTTTGGCAGGAGAGAAGGGCCTTGGCAGCCGTGGCTGTCATGGGTCCATTCTCATCCCATCAAAGGTTCGGAGAAGACGCGATGAAACGCAGACACACCCTCACGGCGATAACCGGCGCGCTCACCCTGATCGGGTCCGCCGCGACCGCACAGACCGAGATCCAGCTCTGGCATGGCCTCGGCGGGGCTCTGGGCGAAAAGGTCGGAGAGATCGCCGAAGGCTTCAATGCCTCTCAGGATGATTACACCGTCGTGCCGACCTACAAGGGCACCTATACCGAGAACATGACCGCCGCCATCGCGGCCTTCCGCGCCGGCGAGCAGCCGCATGTCGTGCAGGTCTTCGAGGTCGGCACCGCCACGATGATGGCCGCAGAGGGTGCCATCAGGCGCGTTCAGGGCGTGATGGAACAGGCCGATATCGACTGGAACAACGACGCCTACCTCCCGGCGGTGAAGTCCTACTACACGACCACCGACGGCGACATGCTGTCCCTGCCGTTCAACTCGTCCACCCCGGTGATGTGGTACAATCGCGATCTGCTGGACGCGGCGGGCGTCGAGGATGTGCCGCAGACATGGGACGAGATGTTCGCGGCCGCCGACAAGCTGCAGGAAAACGGCCATGACTGCGCCTTTTCCTTCGGCTGGCAGTCCTGGGTGATGATCGAGAACTACCTCGCATGGCACGACCAGCCCATCGGCACACAGCAGAACGGGTTTGCCGGGCTCGATACCGAATTGGTGTTCGACGAAAGCGAGGATCTGACCACACTGCTGCAGCGCATCGCCGACAGCCAGGAAAACGGCACGTTCGAATATGGTGGGCGCCGTGGCGACAGCCTGCCGCTGTTCACCACGGGCGAATGCGCGATGTGGATGAATTCCTCGGCCTATTATGCCGGGATCAGCGAGCAGGCCGATTTCGAGTTCGGTCAGGCGATGCTGCCGCTCAACTCCGACGTGGCGGACGCGCCTCAGAACTCGATCATCGGCGGGGCCACGCTCTGGGTGCTCGAAGGCCATGACGAGGCCGAATATCAGGGTGTCGCGGAATTCTTCAACTATCTTAGTTCGCCCGAGGTGCAGGCCGACTGGCACCAGTCCACCGGCTATGTGCCGATCACCACCGCCGCCTACGAACTGAGCCAGGAGCAGGGCTTCTACGAGGAAAGCCCCGGCACCGATACCGCGATCAAGCAACTGTCGCTCAACGAGCCGACGGAAAACTCGCGCGGGCTGCGTTTCGGCAATTACGTGCAGGTGCGCGACGTCATCAATGAAGAGCTGGAGGGTGTGTGGTCGGGCAACAAGACTGCGGAAGAGGCTCTGGCCGCCGCAGCCGAGCGCGGCAACGCGCTGCTGCGTGATTTCGAGGCCGCCAACAACTGATCCGCTGACGCTTGAAGACGCCGGTCCGGACCTCTGCGGGCCGGCGTGCCCGTTCCTGCACTCGTCGAGGCCCCGCCCGTGCGCACCAAGACCGTCACTTTCCGGCATAAATGGCTGCCTTATGCGCTGATCGCGCCGCAGATCGTGATCACGCTGATCTTCTTCATCTGGCCCGCCAGCCAGGCGCTTTATCAATCGGTTCTGCGTCAGGATGCCTTCGGGCTGCGGACCGACTTCGTGGGTATGGCCAATTTCGTGCGGCTCTTTGCCGACGACAATTACATCAACAGCTTCGTCACCACGATCAGCTTCAGCGCCATGGTCGCGGGCTTTTCCATGGGAATAGCGCTGATCATGGCGATCATGGCCGACCGGGTGATCCGCCGCGCGATGGTCTACCGCACGCTGCTGATCTGGCCCTATGCCGTGGCGCCCGCCGTGGCGGGGGTTCTGTGGTGGTTCCTGTTCAACCCCACCATCGGCATCGCGGCCTACGCCCTCGACGGTCTGGGCTATGACTGGAACCATTACCGCGATGGCGGCGACGCGATGACGCTGATCGTCGTGGCCTCGACATGGCGGCAGGTCAGCTACAACTTCCTGTTCTTCCTCGCCGGGCTTCAGGCGATCCCGCGCTCGCTGACAGAGGCGGCGGCGATCGACGGCGCGGGGCCCGTGAAACGCTTCGTCACCATACAGCTGCCCCTGCTGTCGCCGACGGTGTTCTTCCTGATCGTGGTCAACGTGGTCTACGCGTTTTTCGAGACCTTCGGCGTGGTGCATGCCACCACCAGCGGCGGTCCGGGACAGGCGACCAACATCCTTGTCTACAAGGTCTGGCGCGACGCGTTCGAAGGGCTCAACCTCGGCTCGTCGGCGGCACAATCGGTGATCCTGATGGTCCTCGTGATCGCCCTGACGGCGATCCAGTTCCGCTATATCGAGCGCAAGGTCGAATACTGATGGTCGAACGACGCCCCTTTCTGACCTTCATCCAGCACGCGGTGCTGATCCTCGGCGCGGCGATGTTCGTGTTTCCGATCTATCTGGCCTTCGTGGCCTCGACCCACACCGCCGCAGAGGTCAGCGGCGGCGTGCCGCTGCTGCCGGGGGCCGAGATGATCCGGAACTATTCGCTGGTCCTCGGCGAGGGGATCTCGGCGGCCGGCGCGCCGCCCCTGTGGATCATGCTGATGAACTCCACGATCATGGCGCTGTCGATCACCATCGGCAAGATCGTCATATCGCTGCTGTCGGCCTTCGCGGTGGTGTATTTCAAGTTTCCCTTCCGCATGCTGGCCTTCTGGACGATCTTCGTCACGCTGATGCTGCCGGTGGAGGTGCGAATCCTGCCCACCTTCGAGGTCGTGGCACAGCTTGGCATGCTCAACTCCTATGCCGGGCTGTCGATCCCGTTGATCGCCTCGGCGACCGCGACCTTCCTGTTCCGGCAGTTCTTCATGACGGTGCCCGATCAGTTGACCGAAGCCGCGCGTATCGACGGCGCCGGGCCGATGAAATTCTTCCGCGACATCCTGCTGCCGCTGTCGCGCACCAACCTCGCGGCGCTGTTCGTGATCCTCTTCATCTATGGCTGGAACCAGTATCTCTGGCCGCTGCTGGTGACCACGGATGAGAGCTATTACACCATCGTCATGGGCATTCAGCGCATGGCCAATGCCGGCGAGGAAACCCCGCAATGGCACCTGATCATGGCCACCGCGATCCTTGCACTGCTACCGCCGGTCGTGGTGATCCTCGCCATGCAGCGGCTTTTCGTGCGCGGCCTTGTCGAAGTGGAGAAATGACCCCCGATGAGCAACATCCAGATCAACAATGTCCGCAAGACCTATCCCGGCGGCATCGACGCGATCCGGGGCATCACGCTCGACATCGCGGATGGCGAGTTCTGCGTTCTGGTCGGCCCGTCGGGCTGCGGCAAGTCCACCCTGCTGCGCATGATCGCGGGGCTGGAGACGATCACCGATGGTTCCGTCTCGATCGGCGACCGCGTGGTCAATGATCTGGAACCGGCCGAGCGCGACATCGCGATGGTTTTCCAGAACTACGCGCTTTACCCGCACATGACGGTCTATGGCAACATGGCCTACGGGCTGAAGAATCGCGGCGTGCCGAAGGACAAGATCAAGGTGATGGTCGACGAGGCCGCAGCCACCCTCGGCCTGTCGGAGTTCCTGACCCGCAAGCCCGCGCAATTGTCTGGCGGCCAGCGGCAGCGCGTCGCCATGGGCCGGGCCATCGTGCGCCAGCCGCAGGCGTTCCTGTTTGATGAGCCGCTGTCGAACCTCGACGCCAAGCTGCGCCTCAAGACCCGCGTCGAGATCCGCGACCTGCAACAGCGCCTCGGCACCACCTCGATCTATGTCACCCATGACCAGATGGAGGCGATGACGCTCGCCGATCAGCTCGTGGTGCTCAACGATGGTGCTGTCGAACAGGTCGGCACGCCGATCGACGTCTATAACCGGCCGGCATCGGTCTTTGTGGCCGAATTCATCGGCTCGCCACCGATGAACCTGATGCCCGGGGAAATCGACGAGAGCGGCCTCGTCACGCCGGCCGGCGTGGTGGCGGCCCCAGCGGGCGTGCGTCATGGCGCTGTCACCATCGGCATCCGCCCCGAACATCTGCACCCGGCAAGCGACGGGCCGCTGCGCCTCAAGGTGCGTGTGGTCGAACATCTGGGCGCCTCGGCGAATGCGCATGGCACCGTGCCCGGCCACGCGGTGGAGATGATCGCCAGCCTGACCGGCGCGGACCTGCCCGCCAAGGGCGAAACACTGGGGCTGACGGTGGCGGCCGAAAACCTGCATCTCTTCGATCCCGAAACCGGACGCCGCCTGCACTGACGCCGACCTCGGGCTGACCGTGCGAGAAGGCTTGGCAGCGGCGCACAGAGCGGCTACCACCGCGCGCAGCACCCCGCCGGAGACAGGTATGAAGGCCCAGGACATGACCCGCGATTGGATCGCCACCGCCCGCACGCTGTCAGAGGCGCTGCCCTATCTGCAACGCTACACGGGCGCGGTCGTGGTGATCAAGCTGGGCGGTCACGCCATGGGCAGCGACGCGGCGATGGAAACCTTCGCCCGCGACGTGGTTCTGATGAGCCATGTCGGCGTGCATCCGGTGATCGTCCATGGCGGCGGGCCGATGATCAACGAGATGCTGGACAAGCTTTCGATCACGTCGCAATTCGTCGATGGCAAACGCGTGACCGACGCGGCGACCATGGCCGTGGTCGAGATGGTCCTCTCGGGGTCGGTCAACAAGCGGATCGTGCAGGCGATCAGCAGCCAAGGCGGGCGGGCCGTGGGCCTGTCGGGCAAGGATGCGGGCCTGATCACCTGCACACCCGTCAGCCCCGAGCTGGGCCTCGTCGGCGCGCCGGCCCAGATCGACGCGACGATCCTGCACACGCTGTTCGATGCCAACATGATTCCGGTGATCGCGCCCCTCGGCGCGGGGCCTGGGGGCGAGACGTTCAACATCAACGGTGACACCGCGGCCGGCGCGGTGGCCGGGGCGCTGAAGGCCGACCGCCTGCTTCTGCTGACCGATATCGACGGGGTGCGCGATGCCTCCGGTCAGGTGGTCACCGAACTGACAGCCGATCAGATCCGCGAGATGACCCGCGACGGCGTGATCGCGGGCGGCATGATCCCCAAGACCGAAACCGCGCTCGCCGCGATAGAGGCGGGCGTGCGCGCGGTGGTCATCCTCGACGGGCGCGCGCCCAATGCGACCTTGCTGGAACTTTATACCGAACATGGTGCCGGCTCGCTCATCCGGGCGACCTGAGCCTGCCTTGTGAAACCAAAGGCGCGGCTTAGATGCATCGTCATGCACAGGATGTCCCAATCATGAGCCTTGCCCGGATCGAAGACCGCATGGCGTGCCATCACCTCGGCGTGATGGGGGCGCTGCATCTGGACGAGGGTGAGGTGCCGGGGCACGCGACGCTGGTACTGCTCGGCCCGGCCGGGCCGGAGTTCTGGGACCATTTCACGGGCTGTTCGGAATATCGCGACGAGCGCCCCGACCCGATGGATCGCTGGTCGACCCGCGTCATCACCGAGGCTGCGCAGGATCTCGGGGGCAGGGCGCTCTTTCCTTTTGGCGGACCGCCCTGGCAGCCCTTCCTCGACTGGGCGCGGCGCAGCGGGCGGGCCTGGCCGTCGCCCGTGGGTCTGCTGGTGCATGACGCGGCGGGGCTGATGGTGTCCTATCGTGGGGCGATCGCGGTGCCGGACCGGCTCGATCTGCCGCCAGACGGCGCGCGCCCCTGCGACACCTGCACGGGTCAGCCCTGCCTTGCCGCCTGCCCGGTGGACGCTTTGAGGCCCGGCGCCTATGACGTGCCGGCCTGCCGCGCCGATCTCGACCGCGCGGGCAATGACTGCCGCGCCCGCGGCTGCGCCGTGCGCCGCGCCTGCCCGGTCAGCCAGTCGCATGGCCGCCCCGAGGCGCAATCGGCCTTTCACATGGGGTATTTCGGATGAAAGACCTGATCCTGATGCGCCACGCCAAATCCGCCTGGGGTGATGCGAGCCTCGGCGATCATGCCCGCCCGCTCAACAAGCGCGGGCAACGGGCGGCGACAGCGCTCGGGCAGTGGCTGCGCGCCGAAGATCTCGTGCCCGACCAGATCCTCTGCTCGACCTCGGCGCGCACGCTTGCGACCTGCGACCGGCTCGGCCTGCCCTTGGCCCCCGACCTGCTGGACAGTCTCTACCTTGCCGAACCCGCCGACATGCTGGACAGCTTGCGCGGCGCGCGCGCATAGGCGATCCGCTCGGGGATCTCCGCCCGGTTCAGCGTCACGCCATGGAAAAAGCGCAAGGCGCAGACCGTCTGGTTGAGCGCCGGCCACGAAATGCCCTGCGACACCAGATAAACCTGAAAGGCCCGGACATCCTCCAGCCCCAGCCGATCCGGTGAGCGGTCGAAATGCCGAGCGAACCTGGCAACGGCATGAAAACAGGACCGCCCGTGTGGCCGGCGACAGGTTGCGAAGCGTCATGTCGCGGTTCATACGGCGGCACAACGGGCTTACCGCTGATGTGGCATCAGTCATGGGATGATCTCCTGATCAAAGGTTGGTCTTGAGCAACCAAACCTTCCCATCAGCAGGCCATTCCCGCCGATAACGACACCCCTCCCGCGTCAGCGGGTCCGTTCAATCTGTGATCGCTGTCCGTCGTCGCCTTGAACCTGCGTGTTCTTTCAACGTTGAACCCGTTTTCGCACATCAGCCGGCCGGCCCAATGGTGGCCCGGATCGACGCCGATCTCTTTTCAGCCCTGCGGTCACCCCTCGGGGGACAATAGCCGCCCGGATACAGGCACGAATGTACCGTCTCATCCGCCAGAGCGACCCCGCCCATGCGCGATCCGCGTCGGGCCGGGTGACTGCGGACGGCCCGCAATCCAGATCCGGACGGCATCCGTACGGGAGATGTCTGGTCTGCCTTTGCCCGGTATGCATCTCCTTTGCCGCGGTGCATGCTGTCACAGGATCGGCACCACCAGCATGAAACGTGATCCGGGGAAGATCACGAGCAACGCGGCGACAGACCGGGATGGCACCCTTCGAACATATCGACGGCTTCCGAAATCCGCGCCGTCGGCACTCCGCCCTCGGTTGGAAACGCCCCGCGGCTCTCGAAGAAAAAGAGGCCCAAGCGGGCAGTTGGGGCGACACCAGACCGCCAAAGTTTCCATAGTGTCCGAATGGGTGCCCGGATACTCTGCCATACGTTTCAAATAGTCCTCTTGCAAATCCCACACGCAAACCGCTATCAGGCACTTAGGAGAGGTGGCCGAGTGGTCGAAGGCGCACGCCTGGAAAGTGTGTAGGCGGGAAACCGTCTCGAGGGTTCGAATCCCTCTCTCTCGGGGGCTAGTGATCTCGTACTGACCAGATTTCGGGGCCTTTTGCCCAGGCTTGAGGAGCTTGTCAGACATGCCCCACCTCCATGGACACCGGCGGGACGTCCGCAAAGCGCTTGCCAGTCGCAATCTCGCTGATCCGTCCCTGATTCAGATCGAAATCTGCAGCGATCCGGTGCTGGAAGTCTCCCCGGGCGAGCCGGGCCTTGATGATCGACACCTCCTGCGGTGTCAGTTTGGTGATAGTAGCCATTCAGGCATACTCCTGGGCGCGGATGAAAAGATTTGCCCCGGAGTCCCGAACCGTCTATCTCTTGCGTACCACCACGAGAGTGCTTCGGTCTCCGGAGCCACGTTGGTCGGGTGCGCCTAAGCCCTTCCGACGTGTAGTGAAAAGCGGGGTGCCTTGCCGGGCGCCCCGCTTAATCTTTATGCAGCAACCTCCATCAGCAGCGGTCTCACTTCATTCGTGCCGACGAATTGCGACAGAAGCCGATAGTTGTGCATCTCATGACGGATGCGCCCGGCGACGATGGCGGGGTGCACGTCGGCCTTCCGCGCCAGCGAGAGGACGTTCTGAACGCTCGGGCTGAAACGCGCCGGATGCTCATCCCAAAGCTCTGACGGAATCAACGCTTCCTGCGCCCACTCGTCAGCTTCGCGTTCGCGCTCGTCATCGCGCTCATGGTTGCGCTCGCGAAGCTGAAGATCGTCAATGAAGATCTCGCCGTCTCCATCTGGGAAATGGCGGCCGATGTGCGCAAGTTCATGCAGCAGGCAGAACCAGAAGTTGTCCAGGCGGTCATAACGGATCGTCATTCCGACGACGGGAACCTTGTCGACGGTCCACATCGCAGCGCCGTCGAGATAGGTCTTCGGCAGGTGGGCTGCGACGACAAGGGCGATACCGTGCTTCGCGAGCTTCTCTTGGGCCAGTTTCGGGCCTTCGTCGAAAGTACTTAGCCGAGCGAGCTCTCGCATGAAAACACGGTCGATAGTCCCGGTTTTGTAGACGCCCGCAAGCCCAGCACGGCGTGCCACGCAGAGGATATGGAGACACCACGCTTGCAGGGCATGCACATCCGACTTGGCGTTCGCGCGAGCGCCGCCACCTTGGCGAAAGAGCGCCGGTGGAAGAGCATTCGGTCCGCCGGCGCACGCAATCAGCTCACGCACGATTTCCTCCGTGCGATCCTTCATGTCTGCTGTCTTATTGATCCAGCCTCGCTTCGCCATCTCCGCGATCGGGAAGTGATCGAGCTCGATACCCGCTGGAGCCTTTAGCAGGCTTTCCCCATCCCGGATCAGCACTTCAGCGGGAATGCCCAGATGCTCATGCAGTGCGCGGATCATCTTCAGAGTCAGATCGCGCTTACCGCTCAAAATCTCAGAAGTCTTGGCCCGGCTTCCGAAGATCGGGGCTAGGTCACTTTGGCTCATCCCAAGCTGTTGCATGCGAAATTTGATCGCTTCTACGGGATTGGGTGCATCCATTGGAAAACGCCGGTCTTCGTAGACCTCGACGAGAGTCGCGAGCACGTCGAGCTCGTCATCCTCCGTGGGAGAACGCCCCATATCCATGAGCGCTTCAACGCGGGCGAGAGCGGCTGCGTAGTCCTGCTCGGAATGAATTGGCCGAATACGATGTTCGCTTATCATCACACTTCCTCCGCGTTGATCTCGTCGTACTCCTTGTGAGTCCCTAGAAAACGGACAAACCCTATCCCCTTCTCGTAATCGAACTTCACGATCAGCCGATATTTGTTGCCGCAGATATTAAAGACCACACGCCCACCTTTGAGAATGCTCGCGCTGCGGTACTGGGCCTTGATGTCTGCTGGCGTTTTCCACTCTGCTCGCTTTGCCTCAGCCCACCAGACGTCGATCTGCGCCTTCGCATCTGGAAAGCGCTCCCCGAAAGCGATTAGCTTGGGCCGGGCGATAATTCTCATCCATCACGCTTATACAGCGATCCCTAGAGATGTCAATGCTAGACGTTCCCTGTGAGGGAGCACATGGGTAGTGCCTGTCGTGCTGGCAACCTCTGTCAGCCCAACCCGTGCGGTCGTATGATGCGGAAGGTGAACAGGGCCCGAGAAACTTAGCTTCGGGCTAGGTCCGTTACGGAACAAGGTCCGTTGCGACCACGCCGCTGCGATTGCCAATCAGTCGGAAGGGGCTCGAGAAGTTGCGACAGCGTCCGATCAGGCTCCTGCTTCCCATCCAGGATTGCCTCCACAATGTCCGGCGCGAGAAGCGTCAGACGCAGCACGCGGGTTAGATAGGACACAGCGATGCCTTCGCGCTCTGCCAGTTCGGCGATGGTCGTGAACTCGCCCGACTCCAGCATCCGCTTCCACCGGAAGGCGCGGGCCAGCGCCTTGATTAGCGTATTGTCAGCCCTGCGCGACTGCGCAGCGCCCTCGGGCAGCTGCATCTCCTTCCGCCCACCGCGCTTCACGACGCGGAACGGCACGTGGAGCGTAACAGTCTCGGGGATCGGAGTCGCACGGGTCATGCGGCTGCGCCCACGTCGCCGGCCAGCATCTCTCGTGCGAGGCCGCCGAGGCCGTCCACGCGGAGCTGGACGTTCAATCCGTCCGCGCCGAGGTCGACGCGCCCGACCAGCAGCGCCACGATGCGCGCCCGCTCGGCCGGGAAGAGTTCGTCCCAAAGCGGGTCGACCTGTTGCAGCGCCCCGCGGGCATCGGCCTCGGTCACGTCGCCATTCTGCGCGCGCGCCGCTTTCCAAGTCCCTGCCACGATCTCGGGCTGGCGGAACACTGCTCGTAGTTGGTCGATTACGGCCGCCTCGATCTCCCCGGCAGGCACGCGGCCAACCGGGCACGACCCGGCGCCATGCTTCAGAACCGTCTGGCTGACATAGTAACGGTACAGCCGACCACTTTTCCGGGTGTGGGTCGGCGAGAACGCGGCGCCGTCGGGACCGAATATCAGCCCTTTCAGCAGCGCGGGCGTCTCGGCGCGGGTGCGCGCGGCTCGCTTGCGTGGGCTTTCTGTCAGGATGGCGTGAACGCGGTCCCATGTCTCGCGGTCTATGATGGCATCGTGCTCGCCGGGATAGCTCTCGCCCTTGTGCACCGCCTCGCCGATATAGGCGCGGTTGTTGAGTATCCGGTAAATGTACTTCTTGTCGATCCGGTTGCCGCGCGGGGTGCGGATGCCGCGCTTGCCCACCTCGCGCGCCAGTTCCGTGCCCGAGCCGATCTCGAGGAAGCGGGCAAAGATCCAGCGCACATGGTCGGCGCGCTCCTCGTCGACCAGCAGCTTGCGGTTCTCGACCCGGTAGCCATAGGGCGGCACGCCACCCATCCACATGCCCTTCTTGCGGCTGGCCGCGACCTTGTCGCGGATGCGCTCGGCGGTGACCTCGCGCTCGAACTGGGCGAAGGAGAGCAGGATGTTCAGCGTCAGCCGTCCCATCGACGTGGTCGTGTTGAACGCCTGCGTGACCGAGACGAAGGTGACCTCATGGCGGTCGAACACCTCGACCAGCTTGGCGAAGTCGGCCAGCGAGCGGCTGAGGCGGTCGATCTTGTAGACCACGACCACATCGACCAGCCCGTCCTCGATATCCTCCATCAGCCGCTGCAGACCGGGCCGCTCCAGCGTCCCGCCCGAGATGCCGCCATCGTCGTACTGATCGCGGACCAGCACCCAGCCCTCGGAGCGCTGGGATGCCACGAACGCCTCGCAGGCTTCGCGCTGGGCGTGGAGCGAGTTGAATTCCTGCTCGAGCCCTTCCTCGGAGGACTTGCGCGTGTAGATCGCGCAGCGCTGTTTGCGCACCGTGGCCTTCATGCCCGCGCCCTCCTGCTTTTCAATCCGAAGAACACCCAGCCATTCCAGCGCGTGCCGGTGATCGCGCGGGCAATGGCCGAGATCGACTTGTAGGGCCGCCCCTGCCATTCGAACCCGTCGGCGGTGACGGTAACGACATGTTCCACGTCCTGCCACTCGCGGATCAGCCGCGTTCCGGTGATGGGTGTCATGTCGGCGCGGATGCGGCTCTTCTTGCGGTCGCCACCGTCGAGTTCCTCGCCCATGCGCTCAAGCCGCCGGATGGTTTCAGGTTTCAGCCCGCCATAGGCCAGTTCCTGGATGCGATACGCCAGCCGGCTTTCGAGATAGCGCCGGTTGAACGGCGGCGGCTCGCTGTCGAACAGGTCGCGCCATTGCGCCTTCAGTTCCGGCGTCGTCGCGGTCTTCAGCGCGGCGAGTCGCGCAGGGATCGGATCGTGGGTTGTCATGCGGTTCTCCGGTGAGTTGGAGTTGCATGACGGCATGCGCTCGCCGGAGAGTGTAGGCGAATTTCTCCGGTGTCGTCAGAAGGTTCACCGTGTTCGCGCATTCTCAGCCGAACCAGCCCGAGCGCCAGCAAGCCGCACAACTCGGCGCGGCGCTCGGCGGGAGTCATCTGATCGGGCGGCAGAGGATTGGGGCGTTTCATGAAGGGCGGGTCCTTGCTGTCTCGCCCTTCTCCTACTCACCGCGATCGCGAACCGTCCCACGGGGTCCAGAGCGCCGCCGGCACAGGCATGCCGGACTCGACTCTGGGTTGTTAAGGCTGATAGAACGTTCAGCGAACATCCGATTCCATTCCGGGAGGTTCCATTGCCGTCCGACATCAAGAAATTCATCAATCCCAAATTCCTGCGCACGATCGATCTCGATCTCATGCGCGAACTTTTCGCCCGGCATTATGAGGCGGACGAGATACCGGTGGCGTTTGTTGGCGAGCCCGCCGCAATTCGACAGTCGCTGATGGACTATTTCGAGGCGCCCGTCACCGAATGGTCGGAAGGCGTCGTCGCCGATCTCCATCGCGTCGCAGAGGTCGGTACTGGCGAGGGGCTGCAACTCATCCTCAACGAGGCGCGGCGGCAGAACGTGGTCCTCTATCCCGATGCGGAAACCGGGACCGATGAGGACGCGCCGGCAAAGCACGACGCCAAGCATGTCGCGCTGCACACATATCTTCATCACCACCGCGTCTTCGAGGCTGCCGCGGACTTCCAGGCGCTTCGCGCGCCGAGCGCGATGGCCGAATTCCGCGGTCCGCGGCGCCATGTGGACGCCGATCTGACCGAGGACACCAAATCCGCGTTCAGGGCGGCGATCATCAAACTGCTCGCCCAGGATCTGCAGGGCGAGTACTGCCGCGTCGGCCAGTACGAGGAGGACAGCGAGATCAATCTCGTCGTCAGCCACGGCGCGCCGGTCACCACGACACCGGTCGTTGCCGGCGACCGCGAGGAAATCATCACCCTGCGTGCGGTGAAGTATGCCGCGCTGCGCTACTCCCCGGCCGAGGGGTTGCTCCGGGTCGGCGGGGTCGCCAAGGCCCGGCAGGCGGATATTGCGGAAACCTTCGCCGAGCACATCCTGGCGCAGCCGGGGTTCTTTGCCGGCGCGGATGCGCGCGACCTCTACACGCTCGATCCGATCGGCGCGGCCGGGCCGGGGTTCGCGTTCGACCATGCGTTCGACGAACGGATCCTCGAGGTCCGGATCGTCGCCGCTGCCGCAGACCTCTTCGAGCGCGACGAGGACGAGCAGAAATGGCGCTACGTGCGCAGCTGGGTGTCCAGGGACGCCTCCGGCGGAGCGCTGCGACACTTCCGCGAAAGCGAGGTACGCTTCGGGCGTGGCTGGCGGCTGGGCGAGATCACCTTCCGGGTGTTCTTCAAGACGGACAGGAAGCGCCCCGCCCAAGTCACGGCGCGCCTCAAACCGCCGGGCACGCTGGCCTTCCGCCGCACCCGGTTCGAGAAGGCGGTCCACGCCCTCGTCGCGCGCAACGGGCTGGAGACGGACCGCGATGCTGGCATGGTTGTGGACGCGGCTGAGTGACAGCGGCCCGGCGGTCTCGATCTCCGGACGGGCGCTGCGGCGCTTCCCCGAGGGCGACGTCGACCGTCTGCTGCGGGCGCGTGTCCTGATCGAGCGTCGCAAGGCCGACAACTGGCCGGTTTGCGCCCATTGCGACTGCGGGCTCGATGCGCGCCCGGTCCGATATGTCGGGCAGGAGCTGCGCGCCTGCTGCCCGGACAACCCCGCCGAGGACGTCATCCTAGAAGAAGGCGATCTCAAGCGTTTCGGCATCGACGCCCGGCGCCTCGCCGCACAGATCGCTGCGAGCGGCGGTCTCGCCGGGTCCGTCGCGACTGTCGTGGACGACGTCTGGATGCTCGGGAACACGCCTGCCGATGGGGCCCTCATGCTCTGCCGTGACGTCGACCGACTGGAGGCGCCGGGCGCGATCCTCGCGATGAAGTCCGCGGCGGCACCGCGGCTGGTAACGGTCATTGTCCATGAACCGGACCCGGCACTGGTGCTGCGTCTGCGCGAGGCCGGTATCGAGGTCTGGGCTCTCACGGACGTGGTCCGAACAAGCGCGGAGGGCGCTGATCGTCTGGTCCTCGACGGCGCGCGCGTTTCGACGGGCGCCGTGCGTCTCGTCCTGCATCGGCGAGCGCAGTCCGCCGTGCTGGACGGTCGGCGCCTCGATCTTCCCCCGCAGATGTTCATGCTTTTCAATATGTTCGTCGAACGGTCCTTGCAACGCGATCCAGTGCTCAAGGCGCAGGAGATCGAAGCGCAGTTCCAGCGGACGCCGCGGGAAATCGTTCGCGACCTGCGCAAGTCCCTGGTTGTCAGCGGTCTTGCGGAAGAAACGGCCGAGGCTCTGATCCAAACCGTCCGGACGCGCGGCTATTGCCTCGGTCTCGCCCCTTCAGAGGCCGCGATAGAAGACTGAGGGCCGCGGCTCACACAATCGGCACACATCAAACACACGCCAATCACACCGGCAGAACGATGAAGGCGGGCAGTCTCGGAGCATCAGAAACGATGTTCCGAGGCTTCCAACGATGCACCCCCTGATTTCCCCCTCCGACCTTGCCACGCTGATCGACGAGGCCGAGCGCGCGGCGCGACGCCTGCACCGCAAGCTGGCGCTGCCCGCGGCCGATCTCGACGATCTCCGCCAGGACCTCCTGATCGACCTGATCTGCCGGCTGCCGCGCTTCGACAAGCGCCGCGGCACCATCGGCGCTTTCGCGGGCATCGTCCTGCGCAACCGGTCCTCGCGGATCGCGATCCGGCACTACCGGGAGCGCCGCGCGCAGGGCGGCACGATGCTGTCGCTCAACGCGCCTATCGCCGGCAGCGCAGAGCCGCTGGGCTGCCTGCTGGCGGAGACGGACGGGCTGGCCGCCTGGCACGGTCAGGACCGCGATCCCGAAACGGACCTCCAGACCCGTGAGGCCGTGCAGTCCGCGTTGGCGCGCCTGCCCGAGGGCGACCGCCGGTTCTGCTGTGCGCTTGCCCATCGCTCCGTGACGGCGCTGGCCGCCGAGGGTTTCGGCAGCCGGTCCGCCCTCTATCGCCGCCTCGCCGATCTCCGCCACGTCCTCACCGCCCACGGTCTCGGTCCGGCGTGGGACGATCTGGCGGCAGCGTGAGTAGAGGGAAAAGGAGGAG
>NZ_FWFZ01000073.1 GCF_900172355.1 Roseisalinus antarcticus
CCGCAGGGCCGCTGCCATCGGCGGCGAAGAGCGAAAGGCGCCGGGTCAGGCGCGCAGAGCCGGCCTCGAGTTCGCGGAAGGTATTGCCCGACAGGTCCGCCGCACGCGCGAGCACCTGCACGCTCGCTGTGGTGGTGGCCAGCGACTGCGCGAGCTTGGCCTGCGCGTCGACGGTCTGGAGCCCCGAGCGGATCAGCGCCGCGCCCGCCGCCGTAGCTGCCGCGCCGACGACCCGGGCGATCCGCGTGGCCTGCCGCGCGAAGCGGGCGAGCCGGCGGTTGGCCGCCTCCATCTCGCGCGAGAGGCGCCGGAAGCCCTGCTGCCCGGCCTCGCCCACACCGCGCAGCGCATCCTTGACCTGCCGCCCGCCCGTCGCCGACAGGCGCACGCTCACACGTTTCTCGGCCATCAGTCAGCCCCCATGGCGCCGCCGTCCCCGCGCGACTCGTCGTTTCGTTTCTGCAGGGTCTCGACCACCACCGCCTCGACATGCGGGAGAAGCTCGGCGGCGGCGGCCAGCGGAACGCCGCGGACGCGGGCCATCGTCAGGAGCGCGGTCATGTCGAAGCCGATGACGCCGCCCATCGGCGCCAGCCGCAGCTGGCCGCCGGCCGCCTGCACCAGATCCCGCATCTGCCGACCCTCCAGCGTCAGCGGGCGCTCTTGCGTTTGCGGGCAGTCCGGGCACGGCCCTTGGCACCCTGCGCAGTACTCCGCGCCCCCGCCCCAGACCCAGGCTGCGAGGGCGCAGAGGCGTTTTTTTCCTGCTCCAGCAGCAGTCCTTTCTGGACGTAGCGGGTCTGGAACGCCTCGAAAATCGGCCAGATGTCCATCAGCGCCGGGATCGTCTCGGTCCCGGGCTCCACCGGATTGCCCCTCGCGTCGCCGACGCCGTCCCATTCCACGATCGCCAGCCGGGCCAGCGCGACCGCGAAAGGGATCGCCACCGCCTCGTCGGTCGCGCGCGAAATGGCCGCGTCTGCCTCCGCCTCAATGGCCTCGGGCGGCACGCTCTGCAGCGCCTCGACCACGTCGGGATCGCGGCGCGCCTCGGCCATCAGGGCGGTGGTGATCGGCAGGAGTTTCAGGCGCACGCCGCCGGGCATGTCGTGCCAGGCGGGTTTGCGGGTCATGTCGAGTCGGAGCATCAGTACAGGTCCACGTCGTTGATGAGGGTTGCGGTGGCCATGCGGCCGGTGCCGGGGTCACGCGCCGCCTGCCAGTCGAATGTCGCCTGGATGCCCTGCGGCCCGTCGATCCCGATCCGCGGGCGCGGCAGGTAGACGGCATGCGCAGTCAGCGTGAAGCTCTCGCCCGAGGGCAGCGCGTAGCCGAAAACCAGCTCGCAAGCCGCCCCGTCGATCGCCTGCTGCAGCAGCGTCTCGTCGGCGAAGCGGACCACCACGTTGCCGGTGAGCGCGGCGATGCCGGGCTCCACGCCGTCGATCTTGCCGTCGGCGCGGAGCGTCTCCACCCGGTCGAGGTTGTTGGCATAGGTGATCTCGGCCGAGACCAGGTTGCCGAGCGCCGCCCCATCGCGCTGGACGCTGCCGTTGAAGCTGCCGAAGCGCCTGAGCGCGGGCTCGGTCAGGGTGCCGGCCTGGCTCGCAGCGCTCTTGTCCTCGCCCTGCGCGATCACGCCGACGGTCGCCGTGACGAGGCCCGAGCGCTCCATCGACCATTGCAACTGGTTGACCCGGCAGCCGGGATACATGGCGAAGTGCGGTACCTCCGGCAGGCCCTTTTCCAGCGCGAAGCTCGGCAGGTCCCAGGCGCCGGACTGGAACTCGTGGGTGTAGGGCCCGGTGCCGCTGGTCGTGGGCACGCCGAAGGCGGCCTTGAGCCAGTGGCCCCAGGCCTCCGCGTCGATCGGGACCACCACGTCGCCGTCGGCGGTGATCGCGTCCTTGACCGGCGCCAGCGGATCGCGGCCGTAGCCCAGCAGCTCGGAGTCGAGCAGCGGCTGTTCGGCGGCGACGGTCAGCCCCGGCGCGAAGGGCATTCGGATGAAGCCGCTGGCCGGCGGCGTGCCGTAGGTGGTCTCGAAGCCGAGCGCGAGCCGCGCCCGGGCCCCAAGGGATCGTGCCATGATGCTCTCCTGTCGCAAAAAGGAACGGCCCGCGGAGCGGGTCCGCGGGCCGGTGGGTCAGTGGTCAGGTTGGGGAGGTCGCCCGGTTGCCGTGGACGCCGCGCTCAGCTCAGCGGGTCGTCCGTCGCGTAGTGCAGCACCACCGCGATGGTCGCCGCCTTCAGGCTCGCCGCGCCCTCTACGGCCAAGTCGACCGGGCGCGGCGCTTCTGCCTCTACCCAGTCACAGAGCCCGCTCAGCGTGCGGTCGGCGGCGAGCGCCGTGCCAATGCTGGCGGTCAGCGTGTCGAAGGCGGCATCACGGTCGGCGCCCTGAACCACCGCCTCGATCTCGGCGCGGTGCTGGTAGTGATAACGCAGCGGCGAAAACGTCACCTCCGGCTCCCCCGGCTCGCCGTCGCGCAGGATCAGTAATCCATCGGCCGGGACGCGCTCGGGCAGCACCTCGCTGCGCAAAGCGGTGGCGGGAAGCGCCGAGAGCCGCGCGTTCAGCGCGGCGAGGATGGTTTCGCGAGGTGTCATGGGTCGGCCGGGTTGGAAATCGCGTCGAGCACCGGACAGTCGGGGACTTCGGCGCCCGAACACCTGGATGCGGTTGCAGCGAGGACGGTTTCGATACGCCGGAGATCCGCGATCCTCGCGCGGACATCGGCAAGGTGGCGCTCCGTCCGCTCCTTGACCTCTGCGCAGGTCGGCGCGGCGCCGTCTTCGAGCCCCATCAGTCCGCGGATGTCCTCCATCGAGAACCCGAGTTCGCGGGCGCGCAGGATGAAGCGCAGACGTGTGGCGTGCGCGGTGGAATAGATGCGGTAGCCGGCGTCGGTCCGGGGCGGGTCGGGCAAAAGGCCGGTCTTCTCGTAATAGCGGATCGTCTCGATGTTGCAGCCGGTCGCCCGGGCCAGGTCGCCGCGTGTGAAACCGCTCTCGCGCTCGTGATCGGTCATGGGCAAGTTTCCTCTTGAGCCTGTAGTTGCTACAGACCCTACACCTCTCCTAAATCACAGACGAGAGGTGCGCGACATGGCGCTGACGGACGACCGAACGGACAGCACGGGCGCGGATCGCCCCGCCCGAAAGGGCTGGCTTGCGGCAGGCGGTGTGCTGGGCGCCTTTCTCGCCTCGGCCTGCTGCATCGGGCCGCTGGTGCTTTTGACCCTCGGCATCTCGGGCGCCTGGATCGGCAACCTGACGGCGCTGGAGCCTTACAAGCCGATCTTCGCCGTGATCGCGCTCGGCTTCGTCGGGGCGGGATTCCGGCAGGTCTATTTCCGCAAGCCGACCGTCTGCGAACCCGGTTCCTACTGCGCAAGGCCAGCATCGGCGCGCATCACCAAGACCGCACTCTGGGCCTCGCTGATCCTCGTTGTCGCAGCACTCACCATCGACTGGTGGGCCCCGCTTCTCTACTGATCCCGGAAGGACACCCTCATGAAGAAGTTCCTTGCCCTTGCACTGTTCGGCCTGACAGCCGTCGCCCCGATGACCGCCACTTCTGCGGTCGCGCAGTCCGTCGCCGCGGAGCAGACTATCACGTTCGCGGTCGACAACATGACCTGCGCGCTCTGCCCGATCACTGTGAAGCGTGCGATGGAGGGCGTCGCGGGCGTGCGCACTGTCGAGATCGACTTCGAGGCACGCACCGCCACGGTGATCTACGACTCCGCCGCGACCAGTGCCGACGCCATCGCGGCGGCCTCGGCCAATGCGGGCTACCCGGCGCGGGTCGCGGGCTGACGGGATGACCGAGCAGACCGACCGCAAGCTGATCGCGACAGGGATCGTCGGCACCGTCATCGTGGCGCTCTGCTGCTTCACGCCGATCCTGGTCGTGCTTCTCGGCGCCGTGGGACTGTCGGCCTGGCTGGGCTGGCTCGACTATGTGCTGCTGCCCGCACTCGCCTTTTTCGTCGTGCTGACGGTGTATGCCGTCTGGCGGCGGCAGCGGCGCCAGACCACTCGAACGGATGGATGACTTGATGAAAGACGATTGCTGCACGCCCAAGGGTGACTATGACCTCGCCGTCATCGGTGCGGGCTCGGCCGGCTTCTCGGCCGCGATCACGGCCGTCGAGGGCGGCAAGCGCGTCGCGCTGATCGGCCACGGCACGATCGGCGGGACCTGCGTGAACGTGGGCTGCGTGCCCTCCAAGACGATGATCCGCGCGGCCGAGGCCATGCATGGCGCGAAGGCCGCGCGCCGTTTCCCCGGACTGTCGGGCGACTCGCAGGTGACCGACTGGGCGGCCCTGATCGGCGCAAAGGACGACCTTGTCGCAAGCCTGCGACAGAAGAAATATGCCGAGCTGCTGCCCGAGTACGACGGTGTCACCTATGTCGACGAGGGGCCGGCGCGGCTCGTGGATGGCGGCGTCGAGGTCGGCGGGCGCAGGATCGCCGCGCCAAGGGTGATCGTCGCAACCGGCGGGCGGCCCGCAGTGCCCGACATCCCCGGCATTGCGGATGTGCCGACGCTCGACAGCACCTCGCTGATGGAACTGGAGCGGCTGCCCGAGAGCCTGATCTTCCTCGGCGGCGGCTATATCGGCGTGGAACTGGCGCAGATGATGGCGCGGATGGGCGTCCGCGTGACCATCGTCTGCCGGTCGCGCCTGCTGCCGCGCACCGAGCCGGAGGTGTCCGAGGCGCTCACGGAGGTCTTGCGGGAAGAGGGTCTGACGATCCTCGACGGCGTTCGCTACGAGGCTGCACGAGAGGTGGATGACGGCGCGCTCCTGTCGGTCACGCGGAACGGGACCGTCCGCGAACTGACGGCCGACCATCTCGTCCTGACCACGGGACGCGCGCCCAACACCGAGGGGCTGGGCCTGGCCGAAATGGGCGTCGAGACCGACGCGCGCGGCACGATCAGGGTCGGCGACGACATGGCCACGACACGCCCCGGCATCTATGCGGCAGGCGACGTCGCGGACCGCGACCAGTTCGTCTACATGGCGGCCTACGGCGCAAAGCTCGCGGCCCGCAACGCCGTGCTGGACGGCGCCGAGCGCTACGACAACGCGGCGATGCCGTGGGTGGTATTCACCGATCCGCAGGTCGCGGGCGTTGGCCTGACCGAGGCGGACGCGCGCGACGCCGGCCATGACGTGAAGACAAGCGTGCTTGACCTCGACAACGTGCCCCGCGCGCTCGCCGCCCGCGACACGCGGGGGCGGATCAAGCTGGTCGCAGATGCGCAGACGGACCGCCTGCTGGGCGGCGTGATCATGGCGCCGGAAGGGGCCGACAGCGTTCAGACGCTGGCCATGGCGCTGAAGTTCGGCATGACGACGAAGGCGCTCGGCGAGACGATCTTTCCCTATCTGACCACAGTCGAGGGCCTGAAGCTCGCCGCTCAGACCTTCGACATGGATGTCGCGAAGCTGTCTTGCTGTGCTGGTTGAGCCGATCCAACAGCCTCGAAACTTCTGCGGCGTTTGGCGATCCGACATGATCAAAGCCGCCCCTCCACCCAGTTCGCCACGATCAACCCGGGCACGCTGTCACGCGCGCGCTCGGCGTCCCGGTCGAGATCGAGCCGCTTCGGCAGCTTGACCTGCGGGACCAGCAAGAAGATCGGCGCGGTGACCTGGTTGCGCCCCGTCTTGGCGCGTGAGGCCACCGCGGTGCCCCGCGTGTTGATCCGGGCCCGATCCGCGACGAGCAGGCTCGGGCCGCGGCGGCGATAGACGAACCGCAGGCGCAGACCGCGGCGGCGTTCCCATTCGTCGGGGGTGATCTTTCCGCCGCGCAATCCGCGGCCGGCGGCGGGCGTCGGGATCGCGAGCCAGAACCCGGCCTTCGAGCGGATCAGCGGGCCGGTGTCGTGCGCGCCGACGATGGCGGGCGCCTTCGACCAGAC
>NZ_FWFZ01000074.1 GCF_900172355.1 Roseisalinus antarcticus
ACGGCTGCGGACGACCAGGGCGAGCGCCAGAACGTTTTTTACCTTTAGACATTACATCACTCCTTCTGCACGTAATTTTTGACGCACGTTTTCTTCTGCGTCAGTAAGAACGTCAGTGTTTCCTGCGCGTACACGCAAGGTAAACGCGAACAATTCAGCGGCTTTAACCGGACGCTCGACGCCATTAATAATGTTTTCCGTAAATTCAGCGCCTTCCATGATGAGACAGGCCGTTTGAATGTTGACGGGATGAACATAATAAGCAATGACGGCAGCAATAAACTCAACAGGAGCAGGAAAGCGAGGGTATCCTACAAAGTCCAGCGTACCATAAACGCAAGCCTCAACGCAGCGACGAGCACGAGAGCGGTCAGTAGCAATCCAAACTTTGTTACTCGTCAGAAAATCGAAATCATCTTCGGTTAAATCCAAAACGGCAGAAGCCTGAATGAGCTTAATAGAGGCCAAAGCGGTCTGGAAACGTACGGATTGTTCAGTAACTTGACTCATGATTTCTTACCTATTAGTGGTTGAACAGCATCGGACTCAGATAGTAATCCACGCTCTTTTAAAATGTCAACAAGAGAATCTCTACCATGAACAAAATGTGACTCATATCTAAACCAGTCCTTGACGAACGTGCCAAGCATATTAAGCCACTTCTCCTCATCCAACGCGTCAGTTTTTGACAGAATCGTTAGTTGATGGCGAAAGGTCGCAAAGTAAGAGCTTCTCGAGCTGCGCAAGGATAGGTCGAATTTTCTCATTTTCCGCCAGCAGTCCACTTCGATTTAATTCGTAAACAAGCAGTAGTAATTCCTGCTTTATCAAGATAATTTTTCGACTCATCAGAAATATCCGAAAGTGTTAACTTCTGCGTCATGGAAGCGATAAAACTCTGCAGGTTGGATACGCCAATCATTTTTATCGAAGCGCGCATAAATTTGAGCAGATTTGTCGTCACAGGTTGCGCCGCCAAAACGTCGGCTACAGTAACTTTTCCCAGCCTCAATCTCATCTCTCTTTTTGCGTTCTGCTTCAATATCTGGTTGAACGGCGTCGCGTCGTAACCCAGCTTGGTAAGTTGGATTAAGCACTCCGTGGACAGATTTGTCATTGTGAGCATTTTCATCCCGAAGTTGCGGCTCATTCTGATTCTGAACAGCTTCTTGGGAAGTAGCGACAGCTTGGTTTTTAGTGAGTTGTTCCATTCTTTAGCTCCTAGACCTTTAGCAGCAAGGTCCATATCTGACTTTTTGTTAACGTATTTAGCCACATAGAAACCAACAGCCATATAACTGGTAGCTTTAAGCGGCTCACCTTTAGCATCAACAGGCCACAACCAACCAGAACGTGAAAAAGCGTCCTGCGTGTAGCGAACTGCGATGGGCATACTGTAACCATAAGGCCACGTATTTTGCAAGCTATTTAACTGGCGGCGATTGCGTACCCGACGACCAAAATTAGGGTCAACGCTACCTGTAGGAAGTGTCCGCATAAAGTGCACCGCATGGAAATGAAGACGGCCATTAGCTGTACCATACTCAGGCACACAAAAATACTGATAGCAGTCGGCGTGTGAATCATTAGCCTTGCGACCCTCGGCAGCAAGAACCATACGACCAATATCACGAAAATAGTCACGCAAAGCATTGGGATTATCATAAAACGCCTCTAATCGGTCGTCAGCCAACGTGAGAGTGTCAAAAACGATAAACCAACCATCAGCATGAGCCTGTCGCATTGCATTCATCAAACGCTGAATAGCAAAGCCTCTACGCGATTTCATAGTGGAGGCCTCCAGCAATCTTGAACACTCATCCTTAATACCTTTCTTTTTGGGGTAATTATACTCATCGCGAATATCCTTAAGAGGGCGTTCAGCAGCCAGCTTGCGGCAAAACTGCGTAACCGTCTTCTCGTTCTCTAAAAACCATTTTTCGTCCCCTTCGGGGCGGTGGTCTATAGTGTTATTAATATCAAGTTGGGGGAGCACATTGTAGCATTGTGCCAATTCATCCATTAACTTCTCAGTAACAGATACAAACTCATCACGAACGTCAGAAGCAGCCTTATGGCCGTCAACATACATATCACCATTATCGAACTCAACGCCCTGCATACGAAAAGACAGAATCTCTTCCAAGAGCTTGATGCGGTTATCCATCTGCTTATGGAAGCCAAGCATTGGGGATTGAGAAAGAGTAGAAATGCCACAAGCCTCAATAGCAGGTTTAAGAGCCTCGATACGCTCAAAGTCAAAATAATCAGCGTGACATTCAGAAGGGTAATAAGAACGAACCATAAAAAAGCCTCCAAGATTTGGAGGCATGAAAACATACAATTGGGAGGGTGTCAATCCTGACGGTTATTTCCTAGACAAATTAGAGCCAATACCATCAGCTTTACCGTCTTTCCAGAAATTGTTCCAAGTATCGGCAACAGCTTTATCAATACCATGAAAAATATCAACCACACCAGAAGCAGCATCAGTGACGACATTAGAAATATCCTTTGCAGTAGCGCCAATATGAGAAGAGCCATACCGCTGATTCTGCGTTTGCTGATGAACTAAGTCAACCTCAGCACTAACCTTGCGAGTCATTTCTTTGATTTGGTCATTGGTAAAATACTGACCAGCCGTTTGAGCTTGAGTAAGCATTTGGCGCATAATCTCGGAAACCTGCTGTTGCTTGGAAAGATTGGTGTTTTCCATAATAGACGCAACGCGAGCAGTAGACTCCTTCTGTTGATAAGCAAGCATCTCATTTTGTGCATATACCTGGTCTTTCGTATTCTGGCGTGAAGTCGCCGACTGAATGCCAGCAATCTCTTTTTGAGTCTCATTTTGCATCTCGGCAATCTCTTTCTGATTGTCCAGTTGCATTTTAGTAAGCTCTTTTTGATTCTCAAATCCGGCGTCAACCATACCAGCAGAGGAAGCATCAGCACCAGCACGCTCCCAAGCATTAAGCTCAGGAAATGCAGCAGCAAGATAATCACGAGTATCCTTTCCTTTATCAGCGGCAGACTTGCCACCAAGTCCAACCAAATCAAGCAACTTATCAGAAACGGCAGAAGTGCCAGCCTGCAACGTACCTTCAAGAAGTCCTTTACCAGCTTTAGCCATAGCACCAGAAACAAAACTAGGGACGGCCTCATCAGGGTTAGGAACATTAGAGCCTTGAATGGCAGATTTAATACCAGCATCACCCATGCCTACAGTATTGTTATCGGTAGCAAGCACATCACCTTGAATGCCACCGGAGGCGGCTTTTTGACCGCCTCCAAACAATTTAGACATGGCGCCACCAGCAAGAGCAGAAGCAATACCGCCAGCAATAGCACCAAACATAAATCACCTCACTTAAGTGGCTGGAGACAAATAATCTCTTTAATAACCTGATTCAGCGAAACCAATCCGCGGCATTTAGTAGCGGTAAAGTTAGACCAAACCATGAAACCAACATAAACATTATTGCCCGGCGTACGGGGAAGGACGTCAATAGTCACACAGTCCTTGACGGTATAATAACCACCATCATGGCGACCATCCAAAGGATAAACATCATAGGCAGTCGGGAGGGTAGTCGGAACCGAAGAAGACTCAAAGCGAACCAAACAGGCAAAAAATTTAGGGTCGGCATCAAAAGCAATATCAGCACCAACAGAAACAACCTGATTAGCGGCGTTGACAGATGTATCCATCTGAATGCAATGAAGAAAACCACCATTACCAGCATTAACCGTCAAACTATCAAAATATAACGTTGACGATGTAGCTTTAGGTGTCTGTAAAACAGGTGCCGAAGAAGCTGGAGTAACAGAAGTGAGAACCAGCTTATCAGAAAAAAAGTTTGAATTATGGCGAGAAATAAAAGTCTGAAACATGATTAAACTCCTAAGCAGAAAACCTACCGCGCTTCGCTTGGTCAACCCCTCAGCGGCAAAAATTAAAATTTTTACCGCTTCGGCGTTATAACCTCACACTCAATCTTTTATCACGAAGTCATGATTGAATCGCGAGTGGTCGGCAGATTGCGATAAACGGTCACATTAAATTTAACCTGACTATTCCACTGCAACAACTGAACGGACTGGAAACACTGGTCATAATCATGGTGGCGAATAAGTACGCGTTCTTGCAAATCACCAGAAGGCGGTTCCTGAATGAATGGGAAGCCTTCAAGAAGGTGATAAGCAGGAGAAACATACGAAGGCGCATAACGATACCACTGACCCTCAGCAATCTTAAACTTCTTAGACGAATCACCAGAACGGAAAACATCCTTCATAGAAATTTCACGCGGCGGCAAGTTGCCATACAAAACAGGGTCGCCAGCAATATCGGTATAAGTCAAAGCACCTTTAGCGTTAAGGTACTGAATCTCTTTAGTCGCAGTAGGCGGAAAACGAACAAGCGCAAGAGTAAACATAGTGCCATGCTCAGGAACAAAGAAACGCGGCACAGAATGTTTATAGGTCTGTTGAACACGACCAGAAAACTGGCCTAACGACGTTTGGTCAGTTCCATCAACATCATAGCCAGATGCCCAGAGATTAGAGCGCATGACAAGTAAAGGACGGTTGTCAGCGTCATAAGAGGTTTTACCTCCAAATGAAGAAATAACATCATGGTAACGCTGCATGAAGTAATCACGTTCTTGGTCAGTATGCAAATTAGCATAAGCAGCTTGCAGACCCATAATGTCAATAGATGTGGTAGAAGTCGTCATTTGGCGAGAAAGCTCAGTCTCAGGAGGAAGCGGAGCAGTCCAAATGTTTTTGAGATGGCAGCAACGGAAACCATAACGAGCATCATCTTGATTAAGCTCATTAGGGTTAGCCTCGGTACGGTCAGGCATCCACGGCGCTTTAAAATAGTTGTTATAGATATTCAAATAACCCTGAAACAAATGCTTAGGGATTTTATTGGTATCAGGGTTAATCGTGCCAAGAAAAGCGGCATGGTCAATATAACCAGTAGTGTTAACAGTCGGGAGAGGAGTGGCATTAACACCATCCTTCATGAACTTAATCCACTGTTCACCATAAACGTGACGATGAGGGACATAAAAAGTAAAAATGTCTACAGTAGAGTCAATAGCAAGGCCACGACGCAATGGAGAAAGACGGAGAGCGCCAACGGCGTCCATCTCGAAGGAGTCGCCAGCGATAACCGGAGTAGTTGAAATGGTAATAAGACGACCAATCTGACCAGCAAGGAAGCCAAGATGGGAAAGGTCATGCGGCATACGCTCGGCGCCAGTTTGAATATTAGACATAATTTATCCTCAAGTAAGGGGCCGAAGCCCCTGCAATTAAAATTGTTGACCACCTACATACCAAAGACGAGCGCCTTTACGCTTGCCTTTAGTACCTCGCAACGGCTGCGGACGACCAGGGCGAGCGCCAGAACGTTTTTTACCTTTAGACATTACATCACTCCTTCTGCACGTAATTTTTGACGCACGTTTTCTTCTGCGTCAGTAAGAACGTCAGTGTTTCCTGCG
>NZ_FWFZ01000115.1 GCF_900172355.1 Roseisalinus antarcticus
GTCGCCTGTGATTTTCCCGTAAGCATCTGACAATGTATTCTTATTCTAGTTTTGATAATATCCGGAATCGCAAGGTTTCTGGTCGATACCCACGAAAACCTTGCGATTTCTGACGCGCTTGCGCGTAGGGGATTCCCATCGCCAACCGGTCGTGCTCCACTGCGATCAGGCCCCACCTACGTGCGAGATTGCGATGCGTCCGAAACTGCCCGAAGCCCGACCTGACGATCTGTTCAGGAGTTCTCTGGAGAGCATTCTCGATCCGAGGCACGAACTGCTGAAGCTGGCTGGCCTGATCGACTGGACCCGGTTCGATGACGCGTTCGGGACGCATTACCATGATCGGAAAGGCCGGCGTGGGTCGCCGACACGTCTGATGACAGGGCTCCATTTGCTCAAGCACATGAAGGGTCTGTCGGATGAGGAGACCTGCGCGACCTGGCTGGAGAACCCATACTTTCAGGCCTTCTGCGGCGAGACGTTTTTCCAGCACCGGCTGCCGATCGACCGCTCCTCGATGACCCGCTGGCGCCAACGGATCGGGGCCGAGGATCTGGAGGCGCTGCTGGCCGAAACCATTGCCGTGGCTGTAAAAACCGAGGCTGTGAGTGAGCGGCAGTTGGAACGGATCACGGTGGACACCACAGTGCAGACCAAGGCGGTGGCACATCCGACCGACAGCCATCTGATCCTGCGGTCGATCGAATGGCTGAACCGTCTGGCGAAGCGCCACGGGATCAAGCTGCGCCAATCCTTCCTGCGGCTGACAACCCGGGCCCGGCGCGAGGTTGCCCGGCTGCTGCATGGCCGGGGCCACAAGCAGGGCCTGCGCTGGTTGAGAAGCATGCGCACCTGGTTGGGACGATTGACCCGGGACATCCGCCGCAAGATCGCCGGGGACCCGGCGCTGGAGGCGGCATTCGCCACGGTGCTGGAGCGCGCCGAGCGCATCCTTGGGCAGCAGCCAGACGATAAGGACAAACTATACGCGTTCCACGCGCCGGAGGTCGAATGCATCGGGAAAGGCAAGGCCCGCACCCGCTACGAATTCGGCTGCAAGACCTCGATCGCCACGACCAACGAGCGCTGCAAAGGCGGCCAGTTCGTGCTCGGGGCCATGGCGCTGCCCGGCAATCCCTATGATGGTCACAGCCTCGCCGGACAGATCGATCAGGTGGCCCGCCTGACCGGAACATCTGTTGCCCGCGCCTATGTCGACCGCGGCTACCGCGGCCACAGGATCGAGCGTGACAACCTCGATATCACCATCTCCCACACACGCGGCATCACCTCGCCCACCATCCGGCGCGAAATGCGACGACGAAGTGCCATTGAGCCGGTCATTGGCCATTTGAAGGAAGACGGACACCTCGAACGGAACCACCTCACCGGACCCGAAGGCGATGCGATCAACGCAATCCTGACCGCCGCAGGGCACAACATGCGGCTCCTGGCAGCCTGGATCAGGTTGCTTTTCGTCTGGATCCTCTGCCGTCTCTACAACGTCGGCAATCCGACGACGCCGTACAGCGCAACAGCTGATCGCCGCGTAGCCGCATAATCGAGGAATTCACGGGCGAC
>NZ_FWFZ01000076.1 GCF_900172355.1 Roseisalinus antarcticus
ACGGAAAACCATGCTCGCCCGGCGCTTGCGCCACGAAACTGAGAACGCGTAACATCAACCAGCGGTGAGCCAGAGCCTCCAGTCTGGAAAGCGCTCAAGCGTCCCAAATTATCTGACGACGGACACCCGCGCCGCCGTAGAGCGCGTCGTCATCCGCGCCGCCGTCGAGCAGGTCATCGTCGTTGCCGCCGTCAAGATGATCGTTGCCGTTGCCGCCTGCTAGCGTGTCGTTTTCAGAACTTCCCTCCAGCCTGTCGTTGCCGTCCTCGCCATCGAGCGTGTCGCTACCGGACATGCCTTCGAGGGTGTCATTTCCTGTCCCGCCACGGATGCTGTCGTTTCCGGGTGAGCCTGGAACTTTATCATCCAGTTCAGACCCAACTTCGACAATGCCAATCGATGAGCCCTTGGTTCGAATGATTGTATCTGCACCATCCTTTTCAAACTCCACTTTGGAAGCGTCGATTTCGCCCTTGATCGTGATCGTTGTATCGAATTTCCCATCATCGTCTGTATCCAGGTCGATGATCGCGGAGCCTTTTGTGATGCGGGCCTGATCTCTACCAATGCCGATATTCTGAATGCGGATAAGATCCTCGTCCGTAAAATCCAAAAGGGTTGCGCCATCGAGGTCTCCGGGCTGGCCAAAGAGCGTATCGGAGCCCGACCCGAAGCGCACTTCGTCCAGTCCACCGCCCGGATTCAGGCTGTCATCACCCTGACCCAGTCTCCAGTGTTCCGTCTCGCCGCCACCAGAAACATTGTCATCCCTCAGCAGGTCGCCGAGACGATCTTTGACTGCGAAGAGTGCCTTGAATGGAAGTAGAGGGTCTGAGACGGATACATTGGCAACCATTCTAATTGACGAGGGGCCGTTCTCGGCGATCTGATCGATAAGTTCGACACCATCATCAATAACCTGCTCCCACTTTTCGGCTGTCCACTCTTTGGCGGCTTCCCAATGGCGAGCGGTCCAGGATGAAATGCTGTCCCAAATCTCGACGCCCCACTCCTTGACTTGCTCAGCTACCAGACCCGTCAGGAATATCACGTTTTCGACGGCTTGGACGCCTGCCTCCCATGCTGCAACAACTGCTTCATTGACGGCTTCAACGGCATCGACACCGAGATCCCACAAGAAGAACATTGCCTCCAGAAATTGTCCCGTTTCCTGGCGAAATTCTTCTGCATCGGCACGGGTCGAGAGGGCTGCGCCGATCTTGCCACCAACCTTCAGAATTGTGCTTGCCGCAGCAACAGGACTTGCGGATGTGAAATACCTTGCAAGACCTGCAAGTGATGATGCCAGCGTTACGGTTGATACGACAAAAGCTGCGTATTCCTTGTCCACTCCGTCCTGGCGTATGAGATGAGTGAAATCAGGAGAATCGAGTTCGTCTGCTGTCAGAAGGTCTCGCAACAATGGCTGCTCTCCGATCCGCAGCGACGGTGTCGATTCATCTTCTTCCGTCAAGGGATTGTCCTTGACCTGAAATTTGGACTCATACAGATCGTCCCGCGACCATTGATCCGAATGCGCAGCAGCAAGGTGCTGCCAGGGCAGGTAGAACTTGGACGAGTCAACCGTGTCGAGGTCGTAGATCCACACGCGTCCGGGCAAGAACTGTTCGCCAGCCAAACTGACGATATCTCCTGCCGACACCCTGTGCTCGACCTCCCCCAGTTTCGATTCATCCAGCCAGCTGAGCGCCTCGTTCGAGATGCCTGCCGAATTGAACGTCAGGACAGAACTGATGCTGACCCCGGCCTGGCTGGTTTTCGCTGCGACAAGTTGAGCCTGCGCACCGCCCTGGGAATGACCGGCAAGATGCAGACCTTCCGGCGCTTTCGCCTCGACCCATGCTTTCAGACCTGAGGAGTCATCGTTCCAGACACTGAGAAACTCGGTCTGGGCAACGCCGGTCGGGTCCGCGTTGGCAATCCAATCGGCAAGGCTGGCGGTCCCACGCAAGACGAGGATCGGCTGCAGATCGTCGCCTTCAAACCCCATGGCGGCAAAGGCCCCGACTGACCAGAGTTTCGCAAGACTATACCCCGTCGGAGCGTTGTCGGTTGGAAACCGAAGCTCCATGCCCACATCGATCTGCATCAGATCCTGCCCGCGCGGAGATATGCGATCGTAATCGACACCGCGGCCGTAAACGACCTGGCGCGAAAGCCATTCGAGCAGGCCGCTGGATGGTGGATCACCCAACGGCGGCGCGTCAATCGTGATCGTAAATGGCTCGGTATAGGTATTGCCTTGGCTGTCCGTGACCCTGATGTCGACGGCTTGGGTGGCTCCCGCTATCAGTCCGCCAGCGTCGATGGCATTGTCAGACACTTTCAGTCTATCACCGTCGATCCAGAAATTGTCATTTGGATTTGCAAGTGCGTAGGTAAACGTGTCGCCGACGTCTGGGTCCGTAGCCGAAAGAACACCTACTATCTGACCACGGTCAAATGCCGTCGTGATGGTTTGATTGCTGAGGTCGATATCTGTCGGTGCCTGGTTTAGTGGCTCCGGTCTTTCCCACAAGGGGTTGGTGACGCGGAAGAGGTCCATTGCACCGTTTGTGTCCCCGTCCACGAGATTGGAAGCCTGTGACTGGAATAAAACATATTTTCCGTCGGCAGAAATTTGAGCGTTGGCTGCTTCGTCATTTGCCTGCTCCCCGCTGTGGGAGACGTTCACCCGCGCTGTCGTGCCAGTTTGCAATTGGTGGACGAAGACATCCGCCTTGCTGTTCGTATCCCCTTCCACGAGGTTGGTGGCGGTTGATGTAAAGAGCACATAGCGACCGTCTGCGGAGAGAGACCCATCAGAAGCATAATTGTTTGCGTGCTCCCCGCTGCTGGAGACGGTCACTTGCTCGGTCGTGCCGGTTTGCAAGTCACGGATGAAAATGTCGCCGACTGAATACGTGTCTTCTTCCACAAGGTTCGAAGCTCCTGAGAAAAAGATCACAAAACGGCCGTCTGTAGAGAGTGTCGCGTCGTCGGTGTAGTAGTTTGCCTGTTCGCCGGTGCTGGAGACATTCACCTGCTCCGTGGTTCCGGCGTTCAAATCACGGACGAATATATCGTGGGTAACGTTCGTGTGGCCGTCCACAAGGTTGGATGCCGGTGAGCTAAAGAGCACATGGCGACCCTCTGCAGATATTTGTCCGCTATAAGAGCTGCGGTTTGCCTGTTCGCCGTTGCTGGAGACGGTCACGCGCTCTGTCGTGCCAGCTTGCAAGTCGCGGACGAAAAAGTCTTCGGTGCCATTCGTGTCCCCGTCCACGAGATTCGAAGCTGACGAGTGAAAAAGAACAATACGACCGTCTGCGGATAGTGACCCATCGGAAGAGTAGTAATTTGCCTGCTCGCCGCTGCTGGATACATTGATCCGCTCGGTCGTTCCCGCGTTCAAATCACGGACGAAGATGTCCGATGTAAGGTTTGTGTCGCCCTCCACGAGGTTGGACGCGCCCGAGCCAAAAACCACATAGCGTCCGTCCGCGGACAATTCCGCTTGACTAGAGTAGTCGTTTGCCTGCTCGCCGGTGCTGGAAACGTTTACCCGCTCCGTCGTGCGAGCTTGCAGGTCACGGACGAAGAAGTCCGCCCAGCCGTTCGTATCGTCGTCCACGAGGTTCGAAGCCACGGATTTGAATAGCACATATCGACCGTCAGCGGAGATTTGGACGTAGGATGCCCCGTCGTTTGCCTGCTCCCCGCTGCTGGAGACGTTTACCCGCTCCGTTGTTCCAGCCTGCAAATCACGGACGAAAAGCTCCACCCAGCCGCCTGTGTCCCCGCCTGCGAGATTCGAAGCTAGCGAGTAAAAGAGGACAAAACGACCGTCAGCGGAAACTCTGCCATCATAGGAGGATAGGTTTCCCTGCTCCCCCGCGCTCGAGACAGAGACCCGTTCAATCGAGAATTCAGTGGTCATCACGCAAGCTCCATCTCATACGTCGTCACTCTTGACGCACAAAAAGCCCGCCTTGAAGAAGCGGTAGAATTCTTGAGCGGCTTGTTCAATGTTTACCAAGCCTTGGCGCGTGATTTTTCCGATCTGGCCGCGGCGCAACGGAGGTGACGCGTGACGCATCCCACGATCGACATGGCTGCCACTTCGGGTTTTGCCGCCTGGCTTCACGCCCAGGGCGCAAGCCTCGCCTTCACGTCTTACCGGGCTGGAAAGCTCATCACCCTTGGCTGCGGGCCGGACGGAACGCTGACCGCCTCCGACTGCACCCTCGCACGCTGCATGGGCCTTGGGCTCGGCAGTGGCCGGCTCTGGACCGCCTCGGCGCATCAACTCTGGCGGTTCGACAACATTCTTGCGCCCGGCCAGACCCACGACGGCCATGACGCCGTGTTTCTGCCCAGCATGACCATTCTGACGGGCGCCGTGGACATTCACGACATTGCCGAGACCTCTGACGGAACGCCAGTCTTTGCCGTGCCTCGGTTCAACTGCCTCGCCACCCCGGCCGAGGCGCACAGCTTCGATATCCGCTGGATGCCGCCCTTCATCACCGAGGTCGCCGCCGAGGATCGCTGCCACCTCAACGGGCTTGCCATGCAGGACGGCACACCGCGCTTTGTCACTTGTCTTGCCGCGACAAACGAAAGCGGTGCCTGGCGGGACCACAAGGCCGACGGCGGGGTGGTCATCGACGTCGCGTCGGGCCAGACCGTGGCGTCAGGCCTCGGCATGCCACATTCCCCGCGCCTGCACGATGGCCAGTTTTGGCTGAACCAAAGTGGCACCGGTGAGTTCGGCCGTCTCGACCTTGGCTCTGGTGCTTTCGAGACGGTGGCGCGCCTGCCAGGCTTGCCGCGTGGACTCGCGTTTGTCGGCAAATGGGCCGTGCTGGGCGTCTCGCGGCCGCGTCATGACAGTGGTTTCGACGGTTTGCCTCTGGAAGATCGGCTTTCTCGACAGGGAATTGAGCCGATCTGCGCGATCACGGCCGTCAATCTCGAAACAGGCGAGATCGACTACACGGTCGAGATCGGGCCCGACACGGAGGAGATATACGATGTCTGTGTCTTGAGAGGGATTCGGAATCCCAAGCTTGTCGATCCGACCAGTGATGAGGCGCGGTTCTTTATCCGACCGAGTATGCCCTCAACATCTTCTGACCGCATGTTAGGGTGGACGCATGATTGTCCTGACCACTATGGACGGCAGGACCGCCATAGATGATCCGCGATCGAGCAGGTTACCTCTTGCGGGTGACCGCAATTGTGTATCGGCATGGCTGCGAGCGGTGCTAGACTCAGGACCCATTAAACGGGTTGAGGCTGCGCGGTCTGCGTGATTCATCGTCCCCGAACCAAAGGGGGCATGATGAGCGATCTGTATTGGCTGAGCGAGGCTCAGATGGCGCGGCTGAGGCCCTATTTTCCGAAGAGCCAT
>NZ_FWFZ01000077.1 GCF_900172355.1 Roseisalinus antarcticus
TGGTCAGGCAAAACCCGCAACTGGCAACCTGCCGGACCCGTCTGGCTTAACCCAGAAACCGAAATCAGCGCCCCTGAAATCAGAGACGCCGCATGAAATCGGCGGACAACTACTTTGACAAACACCGGTGTTCGCAGTTATAAGTCGTTATCAGCCGCGTTTCGAGGACGACTTGCTGAGACATAATGTTGCCAAGAGATCCGCGTTTGAAATGCCGACCAAAGACGCGTTGTCTAGTTTTGTGGCTTCCATTTGCTGCACATTGCTTGAATGACTGCATTCGTTTCTGCGATGCAGCGACGATGTCACGTCGGCGCAGCATGTTTTAGTGCCGCTTGCGCTCGCAGCGAAGATTTGACTCTTCCGCAATGGGCTCCTAGTCGACATCTGACGCAAACTGTCAGGAATTTCACGAGAGATTGGACTTCTATGGCGGCTCTGCGGACTTACTCCAACTCACCATTCTCATTGTTCAAAAGGCGAAAAATTATGGTCGCAATGATTAAAAATATGGTCTTGATGTCTTTTGTTCTGCTGTGGCCTTGTCTGATGGTCAGTGCACAGCAACTGCTTCCCGCTGAGGCAGCATTGGATCCCAGCATGTCAGGTACTTGGGTCATTTCTGATGGCAATGTTTTGAGTTTTGCCTTGACCCCTTTGGCATCTGAAGATGATCTAGACGGTGAGGAAGAGACGGTGATCGCGAAAGCGAACCAAGCCATTCGAGAATTCAAAGAGGAAGCAAGAGGTTTCCTAACAAAAGCATCGCAGATGCGGAGCGAGATCAGATTTATTGTAGAACAGAACGCGCCGGACGGCACGATCGGCTTTTTCGTGAAATACTTGTTCGTTTATGCGTTGTGCCTAGCTATCGGCGTCGTGTTTAACCACTTTGTATGCGAGCGTTTTTTTGCCCTTCCTCGACTTCATCAGAAGCTGGCAGAGTGCCCTGTAGGGTATAGTGAGAAAATCCCTGTGCTTGCTCAGCGGTTCTTCTATGGCTTGGGGGGAACAGTCCTCACTGCGGCAATAGGATATGGGCTCGCGTCAGTTGTCTTGGGCACACCGGAGAATAACGCTGTTGAGATTACAGCAAATTATCTAGTGGCATCTTTCGTCATCATCAGCGTTGTCGTTCTGTTATGGCGAATGGTGTTTGCACCATATTTACCGAACTATCGAATTCCAAAGTTCCATAAAGACGATCTAGAGCAATGTACAATTGCTGCAAAGAAGATGTTCTTCTGGTTGACGGCGGGTGTCATCCTTAGCCTTGGGGTGTTTCTCTATACTACTTGGCTACAAGAACTTGGCGTGTCTCGAACAATGGCAGGACTGCTGTCACTCTACCTGTCCATTGGTATCGTGATGTTTAGCGTCGCTCTTTTAGTCGCGAATAGTGGTATTGTTACTGGTGCAATCCTTAAGGCGAGATCTCCGTCCGAAGTGAGTTGGCCAACGCGACTATTGGCGGGCTATTGGATCGCGTTTGCGATCGGATATGTGATTATCGCATGGGCCGTCACGGGGTATCGACTGGTTGTCGGATTACCGAATGATGTTCCATTGATCTCATCAGGTTACGCGGTTTTGCTGACAGTACTGGTTGTCTATGCGCTGGTGTCTTTCGTCATCGAAGTCTTCTTCAAGAGACGGCGCGTTCAACAGGAGAAGAACATCACCAACTTGCGTGCTGAGATAGAACATCAGAGCCGTATGGACAACGCGCTGGATGGCGAGCCAGACGAAGGAGAAATAACAACCCAAGAGATTGAGACCAAGATCGAAGCACAGAACACTATGACTTCATTTGAGGATCTTGCGCAGCGAATAGCGGCGCTCGTGGCATTATCGTCAGGTATTTATGCGCTGTTCAGGATTTGGCGTCTGGATGGCCTTTTCTCGGGAAATTCAGTTTTTGGCATCAGTTACGACGTCATCTTCATCCTATTTCTGGGCTATATTGCCTATCATTTTGTCCTTATCTGGATTGATACCAAGATCCGCAATGAGGTCGGTGAGGTGGTCGCTTCAGTACCTGGTGATGAAGGGGGCGCGGGGGGTGCCAGTCGTTTGGCAACATTGTTGCCCTTGTTCCGGAACTTTCTCTTAGCTGTTATTTCTGTCACGTCCATCCTAATCGCGTTGACCGAAATGGGGTTCAATGTAGGGCCATTGTTTGCCGGTGCCGGCGTTGTTGGTCTTGCTATTGGATTTGGTTCGCAAACGCTGGTTCGCGATATCTTTTCCGGGGCCTTCTTCCTTGTTGATGACGCTTTTCGCAAAGGTGAGTACGTTGATATAGGGCACGTCAGGGGTACAGTTGAGGGCGTCTCGGTCCGTTCGTTCCAGTTGCGTCACCATCTTGGACCGCTGCATACCGTCCCGTTCGGCGAAATCCAGTTCCTGACGAATTACTCGCGCGATTGGGTGATGATGAAGCTGCCGCTGCGGGTGACTTACGACACTGACGTCGAGAAAGTTCGAAAACTCATTAAGAACCTGGGTCAGCGCCTTTTGGAAGATCCGGAGATTGGCGAGCAGTTCCTGCAACCGCTCAAGTCTCAAGGGGTGATCAAAATGGAAGATTCCGCGATGATTATTCGCGTGAAGTTCATGACAAAACCTGGAGATCAATGGGTCATTCGCAAGCGAGTCTATCAAGATATCCGGGATATCTTTGAAAAAGAGGGCATTCACTTTGCACATCGCGAGGTGACCGTGAGGGTCGCCAAGGATAACCACACAGAGTTGACTGACCTTGAAAAGCAAACTCTCGGAGCGGCGGCAATATTGGCGGAGCCAGACGGCGGCCCTGCTGCTCCTTCAGGAGATGATCGCTAGGATGGGTAATGTGAATAAATCAATGCTGCTTTGGTTATCCAGATAATATGCCTGAGAAGCATTATAGTTATCGCCGTGTGCTATTGGACAAAAGGCTACTGAGCACCCCATTATTAGTGACAGCGCGGTAGGGGAATAGCCTCTCTGAAAGTCTGCTTTCTCCAAGTCGTCCAATTTAGTTTGCAGCCGCAGCGAAGGTCTCCTTCCCGCCCTTCATGACAGATGCTGCACCAGCGAAACTGGATATTATGCACCCGCAGCGAACTGGCGCTTTGTCCGCACACCGACGTTTCAGTCGACAAAAATGCTGCACCATGCACCAACGGCCGCTTCGACGGGCCGCACCGCAGCATCCGGGGTGGTTGCTGGAAGGCGGCAATGGGCCGGGTGCGTCGTTCCCCCCGGCATGGTTCCTCCCGGGCGCAATCCGTATACGGGGGGGCTGAGCGCGCCACTTGGCTAGCGCGTGGCGTTTTCACCGGGGAAGCCACCTGGAAGCCACCCCAGCCGATGGGTTTGAATTTACGACTCAACATCAAAGGGTTGCGCGACAGCGGCCTTGGCCAAGGGTGGATTCCTTTTGGTCTTCGAGGAATCCACTTGGTGGATTCGACCTTGGCAAGAAGCCACCACAGGAAGCCACCTTGGCGCGGGCCTTTTCCAGATTGGGCGGAACACATTGATTCCAAGCTAGAAAATGGTTTGACAAAGCTGCCCCCCTTGACGTACCCCTTAACCATCGAAGAGCAGCGCCCGGAGGAATACCCTCTTGGTCGGTTTCGTTTTCCCCTCATTGCGACCGTGATCCTGCTGCCTGCTGCCTGCTGCCTACTGCCTGCTGCCTGCTGCCTGCTGTCTTGGCAGTGTGCATCAGTTTGACCGCCTTGCCCCAAATCAGAGAACTGCCCCATGGACCTTGTCTTCGCGCCGAGCCAGATTGAGAGCTGGCCGATAGAACGGCTGCGCCCTTATGCCCGCAATGCCAAGATTCATGGCGACGACCAAGTCGCCAAGATCGCGGCGAGCATGGCCAAGTTCGGCTGGACCGTACCCTGCATGGTGGCCGACGATGGCGAGCTGATCGCGGGGCATGGTCGCGTTTTGGCTGCGACGATGCTCGGGTTGACCGAAGTGCCGGTGATCCGGTTGGGCCATCTCGACGAGGCTGAGCGCCGCGCCTATCGCATCGCCGACAATAAGTTGACGGAACTCGGCGAATGGGACGAGGCGATCCTGCGCGATGAAATCTCGGTGCTGCTGGCGGAAGACTTCGACCTGTCGCTGCTTGGGATCACAGACGAGGATTTGGATGCTCTGCTGCGCGATCCTGAGGCGCTGGGCGGCGATGGTTCTGTCGAGGGTGAAGACGATGTGCCAGACCTGCCGGTTGCGCCGGTGTCGGTACCGGGCGACCTTTGGCAACTCGGATCGCATCGGTTGATCTGCGGTGACAGCACTTCGGCTGACGCCGTTGGGCGGCTGCTCGGCGATGTGGAGCCACTGCTGATGGTGACCGATCCGCCCTATGGCGTCGAATATGATCCGTCCTGGCGCAACCAGGCAGGTGCGGCGAAGACCAAGCGCACTGGCAAAGTGCTGAACGATGACCGCGCGGATTGGCGCGAGGCATGGGCGCTGTTTCCCGGCGATGTCGCCTATGTCTGGCACGGCGCGCTGCATGCCGCGACGGTAGCGGAAAGCCTGATGGCGGCTGGCTTCAACGTGCGGTCGCAAATCATCTGGGCGAAAGATCGACTGGTTCTCAGCCGCGGCGATTATCACTGGCAGCACGAACCCTGCTGGTATGCCGTCAAAAAAAGCGGCAAGGGCCACTGGGCGGGCGACCGCAAGCAGACAACGCTGTGGCAGATTGCGAACAAGGATCAGGATGCCAAAACAGTGCATAGTACGCAGAAGCCGGTTGAATGTATGCGTCGTCCCATCCTGAACAATTCCAGTCGCGGCCAGGCGGTTTATGAACCCTTCATGGGATCAGGCAGTATGAGCTGCTGCCGGTTTCGTGGACAGCAGGTTAAGCTAGCATAGCGCGAGCCTCGAACTCCATGGGGCTGAGGTAGCCCAATTTGGAGTGCCGTCTGCGCGGGTTGTAGAAGCGCTCGATGTAGTCG
>NZ_FWFZ01000080.1 GCF_900172355.1 Roseisalinus antarcticus
AGCGCGCCGGCGTGGACCGCAGCCCCACCGCCGAGTTCGCCCCGGTCATGATCAGGATGCCGCCCGCGAACTCCTTCGACAGCATGGTGTTGCCCGCATCGCGCGAGCGCGCCGGCTTGATTCGCTCCCGCAGCTCCGGGCTTTCCTCCATCAGCGGATCGATCCGCTGGCGCGAGTTGCGCTTGGCCAGTTCCACCGTCGGCTGGACCGCCAGCATCGGCCCCGGTGCGTGGTGCATGACAAACCCGATGAAGCAGTTGCCCGCTTCCGTCGCGCCGACCTGCGCAGCCTTCATGAACACCACCCGCTGGTGCGGGCTGTTGGGCGACAGCGCATCCATGATCTCGCGCATGTAGGGCGTGCGCGCCGTGCGGTAGCGCCCGGGCTCGGCCGAGGCGCGCGAGGACAGCCAGCGATGCCGGTCGGCCCATTCCGACACGGTCAGGTCCGGGTCGGGCCGGATGCCGCGCGACCAGGCGCGGATCAGGTCCGTCGCGCCGTCGAAAGCGGCAACATCGTCATGCAAGCTTGGGCCGGATGTCGGCGAGGCTGTCGAGTTGCGCGCGGACATGGGTTTCCAGAACCTTCTGCATCACCGCCGCCTCGACCTCGGTCCCGTCCCCGAGCGCCGCGGTCAGCTCCGACGCCATCAGCGCCGCGACCCGCGCGGGCCAGGTCACCCACGCATCGCGCTCGTCCCGCGCCAGCCGGAACATCAGCGTTTCCGCCCGGGCCCGGTCGACCAGCTCTCCCTTGAGCTTTTGCAGCCGCAGCCGCCGCTCCTGCGCCTTCATCACCTCGTTGGCGGTCTTGGCCTGCAGGAAGGTCGTGCCACCGCCGACCGGCGGCGCGGCTATGCCCTGTTCCTTCAGCGTTTCGCCGACGGCCGAGACCGCCGCCTCGGGCACCGGCTTCATCTTCTGCGCAGGAGCCTTGCGGACCTTCGACGGATCGGTCGTCTCGGCCCGCCGCTTGTCCGAGGCGTCGGCATCGATGCTGCCATCCGCGTGCAGCACCAGCCGCCCGGCCTCCTTGGCCTTCTGCACCGCCCCGCGCGACAGCCCGACACGGGCTGCGTAGCCGCGCTCGCTCATGCCCTGCATCGACCGACCGCCCTCCGGATAAAGCAATGGAATTACTGCGATTTCAGTTGATTACGCTGTCCGGTCGAGCGAGTCTTGGATCCGGGAAACGCATCAGGATCGGAGAGAGCCCAATGACCACCCAGGAAAACCCCACGCCGGATCATGATCGCGATGCGCTGCTTCTCGAGATCGCGGAACGCCACCTGTTTCTCGATACCCTCGAGACCCGGAACGCTGACAGTCTCGATTTCCACGAGCACGCCGTCTGGGCAATCCGCTCCGCGCTGGAAGCAGCCTTTGATGCCGGACGCTGCGCTTCCACCAACGCCTGAAAGGACACGACCATGACCGCCATCACCACCATCCGAATCGATCACGCCGCGCTGCCCGATCCACTGAACCTCAAGGACCACGACGCTGCCGCACGGATGATCGAGGCCGCGCTGCGTGACGAGGGGTTCACGGCCGAGGCCTCGGACGTGATCTCGCACATCAAGATCGAGCTGCCGACCACCCAGCTTGCTGCCGCCAGCGCGTTTCTGGCGAGTGTGCAACTGATCTGAAGGAGGTCCCGATGGACATGTCCTGCAACTGCCTGCCTGATGGCGAGACCCTCGACGACATCGTGCGCCGCAACTGCGCCATTGGATTTGACCTGCGGTCCTGCCGCAGTGTCGCGGTTAGCCGAGATGATCGCAACACCGTCACCTGCGACCCGCCCGAGGCGGAGTTCGCCACGCTCTATGTCTTAACCGATCTGGGCGAGGCCATCGCCATTCACGATGTGCATCTCACCAGCGCCGGGGCTGACGATGTGGCGGCCATCAGTCGCGCGCTCTTCGTGGCCATGGTCAACGCGCATCGCGACCCGCCCGACGCGGCCCAGCGGCACGAGGCGGATCAAGCGGCGCTGATCGATGATGATCGAATCGGATGAGCAGAACGCAATCTTATGGCGCTGATTTACCTACGATAATCGGACCGGCAGAGCGATGGTGGTCTCACCAAAACGATGCAACTCACCCCAAGGAGCCACGCCATGACCAGCCTCAACCCGCAAACCACACCCCGCCACCAGCTGCGCGCCGAGAAGGCGCGGCGCAACAAGCAAGCCGCGCTCGCCGCCTTCATCGGCAAGAAAGCAGAGATCGACGAGAGGCTCGCGCGCCTGCAGGCGCTCAGCGACGATCATTTCGAGACCCACCCCGACGAGGTGGGCTGGGCGATGGTCGGCACGCTCGAGCATTACGCCAGCCTGCTCAAGCGCATCACAGACAGCGCCTTCGGCGAAGGCGAATACGTCGGCTAACCCCTTCCGGCCCTTATCCCGGACAGCCCGCCTTCACGGTGGGCTTCACCCGATAGAAGCCCTTGCATGTCGCAAGGGCCCAAACCGGAGACCAACCATGACCCAGATCCAGCTATCCGACGCCCAAGCCGTCATCCTGTCCGCCGCCTGCGCGCGCGAGGACGGGGCCGTGTTTCCCGTCACCACCGGCCTAAAGGGCGGTGCCGTCGGCAATGTCTGCAAAAGCCTGCTGAAGCAGGGGCTGATCGAGGAAATCCCCGCCACCGACCTCAACACCGTGTACCGGCACGACGAAGACCGCGGGCCCGTCACGCTGCGCGCCACACCGCTGGCCTACAGCACCCTCGGGATCACGGACGCTCCTGACACGCAGGGCACTGGCCAGCCGGAGGCCGAGGCCGCCCCGCAGCCCGTGCGCCGCCGCAGCGGCACCAAGCAGGAAGCGCTGATCGCGATGCTCAGCGCCGAGGGCGGCGCGACCATCGACGAGATCGTGGCAGCATTAGAATGGCAACCACACACTGCGAGAGGGGCAATGTCCGGCGCGTTGAAGAAGAAGCTCGGGCTGACGATCACCTCCGAGAAGATCGCGGATCGGGGGCGCGTATACAAAATTGAACCCAGCACCCTGTGACCTCCGGGTGACCTATTGTGCCGCAAGCCTCGATGCTTGTTGCAGAATCGTCCGGCATCGTGATGCTGACCGATGAGGTTGCGCCTGTATGAAACCTCAATTGCCCGAAGTGGTGCTGCGCACCGCTTCGCCTGTCTCAACTCGGGCCAGCCACGCGCTGGCCCTTTTTTTATCGACCGATCTGGGGCCGTTCGAGGTTTGCATCCTCGCCATCGGACTTCATGGCGTCGGCGATCAGATGATCGACCGTATCCTTGAAGTACGCCACGAGTTCCGCATGCAGCATCTCGAACTCGGCCATCACGGTTTGCTCGAACACCGATTTCTGAACATTCACCATCACCGTGGTGCGACGCTGACGCGGATAGCGATACGGATGCACGCCATGCTTGCGGCACAGCGCCACGAAGATTTTCACCGCCCAAACGTCCGGGAGCGAATATTGAAACTCGATCTTCTCTTCCTGCGCGCCTGTATCGAGACGGCTGTTCAGACGATCGAGCGCGGCGCCGGCCGCCACGCGCTCGCCTTCGGTTGCGCCGCGCGCGAAGAGCGCCTCCAGTTTTTCGAGCTTTTCTCGGATATGTTCCTGCTGTCCCATGTCACCCACCGTCGCCGCAGCTGTCGATGGCGTGACTGACCGAACCGGGCGGACGGGTCAACGGCGCAATGCGACAAACCGTAGGCGCTCGAACAACCGCCGCAGCAGGTAGCCACGGATCAGCGAGACTGCGAGGAATACGAGACCGATCGCCAGATGCTCGCCAATTGCGGCCTCGATCCCGAACCATGGGAACACGACGATCTGCGTGGCGATGGCCAAAACGTAGCCGACGACAACGTTTGCCGCCGCCTCAATAAGCGACATGGTAAGCGTTTGTGGCACCCGGCGGCGTCCTCAGTTTCTGTATTCCATAAGTATTCCTGAAGCGCCCAAGAGAAGTCACCTCATTTTTGGGCAATCGAGCCACAGTCCTGCCTGATTATTGAGCATTGCACAGTCTACAATGCTGCATTGCAGCATTTGGTCTTTCGATCAACGTCCATAGACGTTACCTACAAAAACGAAGGCTTTTCCTCCTCCCTAAGTCTTCAAAATATGGCGGTGGCGCTCTCCTCCTCCCTGCGTCACCGCCGTCTTTCCCCAAAAAAGCAAGGAATTACCAAGTTGCCGAGGTGAACCCAGGCGGCCGACAGGCCCTGCATCGCTGCCCATGTGTCATCGCATCTTTCCTGCCGCGAACAGCCGCCTCAGCGCATAGGATTTGGCGAGGCTCGCAATCGTGAAGGCTACCCGGATCTTCAGGTTCTTAGTTACAACGGCGAGCCCGTACCCGACGACGACATTCGTCGCGGCCACAATCACCGACATGGTACGCGTCTGCTTGATCCCGTCCCCTTAGGCAGGCATTCGAGAAACGCGCTCACGAATTCCGCCGCGAGCGGCGGCACGATCGCATTGCCGTAGCCCCGCAGCAGCCCCATGCGACCGGATATCCTATCAACCAGCGGGAATGTTCCGGGCTCAACGGGCCGCCAGCGGCCATCGCGGCAGAGGA
>NZ_FWFZ01000082.1 GCF_900172355.1 Roseisalinus antarcticus
AACCCTGCATGTGGGCCTGTTTAGTGTAACGACGAGATTAGACAGGGACGTCTACGAGATTTTGCGGCGGCATTGTGAAAATCGAGGCCGTAAAATGGGTTGGCAGGGGTTAGGTCACCGATTCAGGCATGTGTCCTGGGTTCCAGCAAGATACGGCAAAACTTCCACACGAGAAATGCGCTTCGAGGTTACTTACATGGACGAATTTGAACAACAGCCATTTGTAGATGCTGAATTGCAGGAAAACTCTCAGCCGAGGTGCCCGGTTTTATTGCTCTTGGATACATCGTACTCGATGAGTGGTGCGCCTATTTCAGAATTGAATGAAGGATTAGCAACTCTTCGCGAAGAATTGTTGTCTGATTCATTAGCTGCAAAACGTGTAGAATTGGCGATGGTAACTTTCGGCCCAGTTGAAACGCGAAACGAATTTGCGACCGTTGATCATTTCTATCCCGAAACGCTAGAAGTTGGCGGGGCCACACCGATGGGCGAGGCTATCGTGACCGGGTTGGAAATGCTCCGCGCACGAAAAGATCACATCCGGTCGAACGGCCTCAAGATATTCCGGCCTTGGGTTTTTCTGATAACTGACGGAGCGCCTACAGATAATTGGGACGAAGCAAAGCGCCGCGTTCATGAAGGCGAAGAACGCAAAGAGTTCATGTTCTACGCAGTCGGTGTTGAGCAGGCGGATATGGGAGTGCTTGGACAGATATCCACGCGCCAGCCGCTCAAGTTGAAAGGACTGGCCTTCAAGGAACTGTTCCAGTGGCTGTCCAGTTCGCTTAGCGCCGTTTCACAGTCAAACCCCGGTGACCCGGGAGTTGCACTTGCGAATCCAACCGCCCCTGATGGCTGGGCCGTAGCGGATTAGCGAAATGGTGTGGCGCTGGGTTGCTGCATCGAAGATTGGTACGTCTCACATCCGAAACGGCGTAAGGCTGCAAGATGCTTACGCCGTTTCGGTAATGCGGGGTGACAACATTTTCGCGGTGGTAGCTGATGGCGCAGGTAGCGCAGAATTCAGTGCTTTTGGTGCATGGCTTGTATGTCGCACCCTCACCATACAATCTCGAAACTGGTTTCACGAGAATTTAGGATTGCCAGACGACGAAACACTATCAGATTGGATTGACGAAGTTCGGGACAAAATTGCACTGATTGCCGAACGCCGACAAAGCAAGCCTCGACAATTTGCTTCGACATTGGCAGCAATTATTGCTACGCCGACAGAAACACTGACTTTGCATGTTGGGGATAGCGCTGTTGTTGGACGGCGCGGGGAAGAATGGGACGTGCTCTGCTGGCCAGAAAACGGGGAATACGCCTCGACTACATATTTCGTGACAGATGATCCAGAACCCCGCCTTAACATTGCGCGTTACACGCGCGAGCACGACGCCTTTGCCTTGTTCTCAGACGGAATAGGCGATGTGGCATTGTCAAACTCCGAACAAACGGCATCGCCAAAATTCTTTGGTCCAATGATGCGCCCCGTGGACAACGCGGCGGGTGCAGGGCGTCTGCCTGAATTGTCGTCAAAGCTGCGCACTTACTTAGCTGGACCCGCAATTTGTGAACGCACGGACGATGACAAGACGCTCGTTCTTATATCAAGGAATTGAGCGTGCAGGATATCGTTATCGGGAAAGACCGCTTTTCTCTTGCTGAACGCATTGGCAGCGGTGGCGAAGGCGAAATCTACGCGATCAATGGGCGGTCAGGACAGGCCGTAAAAATCTACTTTGCTAACAAGCGACGCGACCGAGAAGCAAAGGTGCGTGCGATGGTCGGCAAAGGTCTTGCTGTGAGCACCGACCTTATAGCTTATCCCGGTGAGGTTGCCATGGACCAGCACGGCAACTTTATTGGCTTTGTTATGAGACGGGTTACAGGTTGTCGACCCTTGCACGAGTTATATGATCCAAAATCGCGGAAAATACAGTTCCCAAAAGCTGACTGCCGCTTTTTGGTCCATGTAGCGCTGAACGTTGCACGTGCCGTTGGAAAGGTCCACCAGACAGAATGTGTAATTGGTGATTTGAATCATTCCGGTGTTTTGGTGGCGCAAGATGCGACAGTCGCCCTTATCGACGCCGATAGCTTTCAATTTCGCTTGAATGGCAGGTCCTATCCTTGCGTTGTCGGCGTGCCGGATTTCACGCCGCCTGAACTTCACGGAAAAAATCTCGCGTCCGTAGAACGCACGATTGCACATGACAATTTTGGATTGTCGGTGGCGATCTTCCATTTGCTGTTCATGGGTAAGCACCCCTACGCAGGAATTAGAAAAGGACCGGAAACGTCTATGGGCGAAGATATTGCCCAAAACCGGTTCGCTTATTCATTGCAGCGGAGCGCTCAAACGCAATCAAAGCCACCACCCGGCGCACTGACACTCGACCTATTTCCTGACGCCGCCGTGAGTGCGTTTGAACAGGCTTTCGGGTTGAACGCTGGCGCGCGTCCTAGCGCGGCCGATTGGATTGGTGCCCTGACGAAGCTGGAAGGGTCACTGAACCACTGTAGCAGGGTCAAGACGCACTATTTCCCAAGCAATGCCAAACGGTGCGTGTGGTGCGCACTGACGGCCAATAGTGGCTCTGACATGTTCCCGGACCTGTCAGCCGTAACGCCGAACATCCCAAGTGATAAACTCGGGACAGAACAGGCAATCCGCGAGATACTCGCCTTCCGCTTCCCAACGGTTGCTGACCTGTTACCGCCAGCGCCTACCCCGCGAGGGGCAAGCGCTGCCCTCAATGAAGCAAAGAGTGGAAAGCGCGGGCGTGCTTTGATGGGCTTGCTCATGATGGGCGGGGCAGTTGCCGGGTTCATCGTCGCTATCCCGGCATGGTTTGTTTGGGTTGGGTTGGCGATCTGGGGATGGGTCACATTTTCAGACCGGGACGTCGCCCCCGCCCCGTTCCAGAAAGCCTTCAAGGATGCTGATGAAAAGGTGCAGCGCGAGTTGGAGTCTTTCGTTCGGCGAAACGGCCTGACAGAGGTTGTGAAGGTCCGCAGCGATCTTGATGCGACAATCGCCGCCTACAAGGGACACGACGACGCGCTGACGCGCGAGTTAATGATTTTGAAATCCAACCGGGAGTCGCGTCAGCGACAGGCTTACCTTGACGGGTTCTCAGTCCGTCGCGCGAACATTCCCGGTATCGGTCCTTCAAAGACAGCTACGTTGATTTCCTTCGGAATCGAAACCGCCGCAGATGTGAATCGTTCAGCGGTGCTGAGGGTGCCGGGTTTCGGCGACGTCATGACCGGAAAGTTGGTGGATTGGCGGCGCAGGCACGAGTCCAGGTTCAAGTATGACCGTATTGCCAACGCTCAGGACGTTACCGACGAACGAGCATTGCGCGGGCGCTTCGCAGCGCAAAAAGCAAAGTTGGAATCCACAATCCGCAATGGGCTTGGAACACTTCGCAACGCGAAGGCGCGGTTTGATGTATTGCCAGCCAAAGCACGCAGTGACAGTGCGCTATTGGGGGCGCTGGGAACCCGCGCTCAGGCTGAACAAGACTTGAAGACGCTGGGGGCTTCCGTTCCGGCGTCAATCGTCGCGCTTACGGTCACACCGCCACCCCAGCCTGTGCCACAGCCGCCAAATGCACCCCGCATTACAATTCCTACGCAGCCGCGTGCAACGGGCACGTCTGGTATCGTAGGCTGCCCGCGCTGTGGCTCAACAATGCGGCGGCGCTCCGGACGATTTGGACAGTTCTGGGGCTGTTCGCGGTACCCTAGCTGTAAAGGCACCAGAAAATAAATGAGCAAAATATATCACACTTGACCATAAAACGAACCCACCGCCCCCACTCACTGATTGGTAAGTTCGTTTCTTGGCAAGCCTATCCTGTCAGTCATCCGACAAGCTCACAGGGGAAGCAGAGGCTGCCGCTTACTTTCGTTGCCAAAAGGAAAAATCAAATTGCAATTAAATTCAGAAACGGCGTCTAAACGATTATCTCAATGTGGTGAAGCCCGCATAGGATGTCACCCTGCGCGCGTCTATCCATATTGCGACCATTGGCTGTGCCAGAACTGGCCATCATACACCTGCCGCACCAGAGGCCGTGGACATCGAAATAAGCCACTCCATCTGTCCTTTGGGGACACCTTTCCGAAGCCGATTTTTGCTACGCGTTCCGCGGCGCGATTGATGATCGGGCAATCCATGTCAACGCCACGTCAACCCGCGTACGCCTGTTTGGCGCTGTTTGGGATATTGAATGTCGGTTAATGACGGACGGTGCCGGAACGAAAAGTGCGTGGAATCAAAGGCTTGATAGCTAAGCCATTGAATTTACTAAGCTATTGGATCCGCTGGGGTTTAGGCTCATAACCTGAAGGTCGTAGGTTCAAATCCTACTCCCGCAACCAAAAAATATATCAATATATCAAAGGCTTAGGCCAATGCAGGGCGCCCCACGGGGCGCTTTTTGCGCTTGCAACACAGAACAAC
>NZ_FWFZ01000087.1 GCF_900172355.1 Roseisalinus antarcticus
CGGGCAGCGATCTGATGCGTCTGAACGCAGCGCCTGTTGGCGCCTCGGTGGCGGTTCCGGATCGGCTGCGGGAGGTTCTGGGCCTCGCGCTCGAGATCGGGCGAGCCTCGGGCGGGGCTTTCGACATCGGCATGGGCGACGCGGTAACGGCCTGGGGGTTCGGGCCCGAGGCAGCGGCGCCCGAGCGCATCCGCAGCGCCATGACGGCCAAGCGTGTGCCTACCCATCAGGCGCTCGAGATCGACAGGACAACAGGTCTCGTCCGCAAGACGTCGCCGCTGGCGCTGGACCTGAATGGCATCGCCAAGGGATATGGCGTCGACCGGCTGGCCCGGACGCTGGCGGCGCATGGCATGGACGATGCGCTTGTCGGCATCGACGGCGAGATGCGTGCAATGGGGCTCCGGCCCGACGGGGGCGCCTGGACCATCGCGGTCGAGGCGCCGGACACTGACCGCCGCACGCCGCATGCCATCCTGGCGCTGCAGGACGCTGCCGTGGCGACCTCGGGGGACTACCGGCACTGGGTCGAGGTTCAGGGTCGCCGTCTGTCGCACTCCATGGACCCCGGGCGCGGCGCCCCACTGATCGCGTCGCCGGCCTCGGTGACGGTCGTCGCCCGGACCTGCGCCGAGGCGGATGCATGGGCGACGGCGCTGATTGTAAAAGGCAGCTTGGAGGGCGCGATATTGGCGCGTAAATGTAACTTGAGCGCTCTCTTCCTTGATCGTGAGGGCGATCATCTTCGCGAAACGAGAGTGGGACGGCTGTTCGAGACCCGTCCAGATCCCGAGCGCGTGAGCTGACGCCGGGACATGTACCAGATGACACCCTTGTTTCATGATCGCCTGAACGTCGCCCTGCTGAGCCTGGCATTGCTTGGCTTGGTATCCGGCCTGGTCCTTTGGCTGGTGGGGCGGCCGGACCTTGCCGATATCGCGTGGACGGCCGGGGTCGCGCCTGTGCTTGCGGCCCTTTGCGTCGAGATTGTCCGAAGTCTGAGACAGGGCGAGGTCGGGCTGGACATCGTCGCGGCGCTGTCGATGTCGGCGGCGCTGCTGTTCGGGGAAACCCTTGCGGCGGCAGTCGTCGCGCTGATGTATTCGGGCGGAACCTTCCTCGAGAGTTTCGCGCAGGGCCGCGCGCGGCGCGAGATGAGCGATCTTCTGTCCCGCGTGCCCAGGACCGCCACGCGCCATCGCAATGGCGCACTGGACGAGGTGCCGCTCGACGACATTGCGCGGGGCGATCTGCTGCTGATCCGGCAGGGCGACGTGGCATCCGTGGACGGGACGGTCGAGAGCGCCGGCGCGATGCTCGACCAGTCCGCGCTGACCGGCGAGTCGATGCCCGTCCGGCTGGCACACGGGCAGGACGCGATGAGCGGCTCGACCAACGCGGGCGAGGCTTTCGATCTGCGGGTCACGCGCCGCGCGGCCGACAGCACCTATGCCCGGATCGTCCGGCTGGTCGAGGCGGCGCAGAAGTCCAAGGCGCCAATGGCGCGGCTGGCCGACCGCTACTCACTGCTGTTCCTCGCCGTGACCGTCGCGCTGGCAACCGCCGCCTGGTGGGTCACGGGCGATCCGATCCGGGCAGTGGCGGTGCTGGTGGTGGCGACGCCGTGCCCGCTGATCCTCGCCGTTCCGGTGGCATTGGTGGCCGGGCTTTCGCGCGCGGCCCACTTCGGGGTGCTGATCAAGGGCGCGAAACCGCTTGAGGCGCTGGCCCGGATCACGACGCTGATCCTCGACAAGACCGGCACGCTGACGGACGGGCGCCCGCAGATCGTGTCGATCGACCGGCATGGCGACATGTCCGAGGACGACATTCTGTACTTCGCCGCCGCGCTCGATCAGGCATCGAAACACCCGATCGCACAGGCCATCGTCGGGGCGGCGAACGCGCGCGGGATCGCCTTGCCGATCCCCGCGAGCGTGGTCGAGACGCCCGGCGAAGGCGTTGCCGGGACAATCGACGGACGCAGGGTCGTGGTGGGCGGCGCGGGGTTCGTCGCCGAGCAGCTTGGCCTCGCCGACCCGGAAAGCACTGTGGTCGAGGCGGGATCGGTTGTGGTGTCGCTAGGCGTTGACGGGAAACTGGCCGGCCACATCGTGATGGCTGACGCATTGCGCGCTGGCACGGCAGACCTGCTTTCAGGGCTTCGACATCTGGGCGTCGGTCGCATCCTGCTGGCGACAGGCGATCGCCGCGCCGTTGCCGAGGCCGTGACGGCGGGCCTTGGCCTCGATGCCGTTCGCGCCGATCTGACCCCCGACCAGAAGGTCCTGCTGGTCCTGACCGAGCGCAAGAACGGCCCGGTCATGATGGTGGGCGACGGTGTCAACGACGCCCCCGCGCTGGCGGCAGCCGACATCGGTGTCGCCATGGGCGCACGCGGGGCGGCGGCATCGGCCGAAGCGGCCGATGTCGTGCTGCTGGTCGATCACCTGGATCGGCTGCTGCCGGGAATCGAGATCGCGCAACGGTCCCGCCGCATCGCCCTCGAGAGCGTTGCGGCGGGGATCGGCTTGTCTGTCATCGGCATGATCGCTGCCGCCTTCGGGTACCTGACCCCGGTGCAGGGCGCCCTCCTGCAGGAGTTGATCGACGTGGCGGTCATCCTCAACGCGTTGCGGGCTCTCAGGATCGTGCCGGGTCACTTAGATCAGATCGAAGGCAGCCCTGGCGATACAGCGGCTCATCGCCCGCCCACGCCGTCATTCACCGAAACATAGCCCGGAAGGCCCTTTTGAGATGAGCAGACTCTCCCATTCCGAAGTCCACATGGTTCATCGCATCGGCTGGTTGCGCGCCGCTGTTCTGGGCGCGAACGATGGTCTCGTTTCCACGGCGAGCCTTGTCGTCGGGGTCGCTGCGGCTGGATCCGGGCGTCCCGAGATCCTGATCGCGGGTCTTGCCGGGCTTGTAGCCGGGGCGATGTCGATGGCGGCCGGCGAATACGTCTCCGTCAGTTCACAGACCGATGCGGAGCAGGCCGACCTCGCGCGCGAAACCCGCGAACTGAGGGAAACACCCGAGGCCGAGCTCGACGAGCTGACCCGCATCTACGTTGCGCGCGGGCTTGACGACGTCCTCGCGCACCAGGTCGCGATCCAGCTGACCGAGAAAGACGCACTTGGCGCGCATGCGCGCGACGAGCTTGGCATCTCGGAGACCGTGACCGCGCATCCGATCCAGGCGGCTCTGGTGTCAGCGGCGACCTTTGCGGTCGGCGCTTTCATACCGCTCATCATTGCCGCGCTGGTTCCTGCAGCCCAGATCACTTTCGTCGTCGCGGTCACCACTCTGATCGCGCTTTCAGTGCTGGGCGGACTCGGGGCATCGGTCGGCGGTGCGGGCATCGTAAAGGGAGCGGTTCGCGTCACGTTCTGGGGCGCACTTGCCATGGCCGCGACCGCAGCGGTGGGTATGATCTTCGGTGTGACTGTCGGCTAGGCGAGGTCGTGCGGTGTCAGAGGTTCAGCCATCCTTCGGAATCAAGAACATCAATATTTTAAGGTGGAGATGGGGTGGATGCCGCTCTCCCCTGACGGCATCGCGATGTGCCAAACTCGTGGTGTTGAAGCACAAGCTGTAGGAGACGGCATCCATGGAAGTAGTTACCATCATCGGCGTCGATCTGGCA
>NZ_FWFZ01000093.1 GCF_900172355.1 Roseisalinus antarcticus
CCTCCGCAGAACGAGCTCTTTGGAAACGGCGCTCCGCCGCAGGTCCAGGTGAACTGAGCCCGGTCGAGCCCCCTGTCATTGAAAATGGACCCAAACCCATGAAATCTCTTCTCGCAACGCTCGCGCTCACCACGGCGCTGACGCTTCCCGGCCTCGCCATGGCGAGGCCGGTGACACTCACCACGACCCTGAACAATTATGGCGGCGATGGCGCCTATCTCGCGCTCTACGTCACCGACGCCTCGGGCGCCTATGTCGGCAGCCTGTGGATGGCCGGCGGCAAGTCGAAGTACTACGAGCATCTGAGCGACTGGTATCGCGCCACCGGCGGCGACACCGCGCAGGTCAACGGCATCACCGGCGCCAGCGTCGGCGCGGGCCGCACGCTCGAGATCACGCTCGACCTGGCCGACGCGCTGTTCGACGCGGGCTACACGCTCCACATCGACGCGGCCGTCGAGGACATGCGCGACAGCCCGAACGAGGTGGCCGTCCCGCTCACGACCGATGGCGCGGGGACGCTGGTGCAGGGCCGGCGGTATATCGCCAGCTTTGCCTACGACATGTGAGGGGTGAGGGCCATGATCCGTGCACTCCATCGCTGGCCGGGTCTGCTGGCCCTCGCACTCGTCACCGTCCTTTCCCTGAGTGGCGCGGCGCTGTCGGTCTTCCCTGCGGCCGAGCGGATTGCCGCGCCTCAGGCCGAGGCGGGCATGACGGTCGCCATCCTCGCGGATCGCATCCAGGGCGCCTATCCCGGCGTCGAGCAGATCCGCCGCGCACCCTCGGGCCGGATCATGGCCTACTGGTTCAATCAGGGCACGCCGGGCGCGGCCGTGATCGACCCTGCCACGGGTCAGGGCGTGGCCTCGGCCGATCCCAACCAGACGCAGCGCTGGCTCACCAACCTGCACCGCTCGCTGTTCCTCGGCGATGGCGGACGCATCGCCATGGCTGCGGGTGCCGCCGCCATGCTGGTCCTCTCGCTCTCCGGCGCGGCGCTCATGGCGCGGCGAACCGGCGGCTGGCGGCACTGGTTCGCCCGGCTGCGCGGACCCCTTGCTGGCCGGCTGCATGTCGAGATCGCCCGCATCGCGGTGGTCGGCCTAGTTCTGTCGTCCACCACCGCCCTGTGGATGACGGCGTCCACCTTCGACCTGATTCCCGATGGCGGCGCAGCCTCAGCGTTCCCGGCCGAGGTGAGCGGCGAGATGGGGTTCGCACCCGATCGGATGGTTCTTCTGGGAGAGACGCCCGTCGCCGAGCTGCGCGAGCTGAGCTTTCCCTATCCCGGCGATGCGACGGACGCCTTCACGCTGAAGACCGACCGGGGCACCGGGTATCTCGATCAAGGCACCGGTGCGCTGCTGGCCTGGACCGACCTGACCGGATGGGAACGCGTGTCAGAGACCATCTACATGCTGCACACCGGACAGGGAGCGGCGACGCTCGGCCTCGTTCTGGGGCTTATGGCGCTCGGCGTCCCGGCCATGGGCGTGACCGGCGTTATCGTCTGGCTCGCGGGACGGCGCGGGCGGCCGCGCATCCTGGGCAATCAGCCCGCGGGACGCGCCGAGACGATCCTGCTCGTCGGCAGCGAGGGTGGCAGCACCTGGGGTTTCGCCGCGACGCTCCACGCCGCGCTGACCGAGGCCGGACAGAGCGTGCACGCAGCCCCCATGTCCGCCTTCGCACCGGAACGTTATGCCGCGGCCGACCGGATCATCGTGCTGGCCGCAACCTATGGCGACGGCGCGGCGCCTGCCTCGGCCAAGGGCTTTCTCGACCGGCTGGCAGCAGCCGACCACGCACCCGACACAGCCCTCGCCGTTCTCGGCTTCGGCGACCGCAGCTTTCCGGCCTACTGCGCCTTCGCCAAGGCTGTCGCGGCAGCCACGCAGGCGAAGGGCTGGCCGCAGCTCATGGCCATCGACACCATCGACCGTCAGTCGCCGCAGGACTTCGCCCGCTGGGGCCGCGCCCTCGGGGAGGTGCTGGGTATCGATCTGAAACTATCCCACCAGCCCGCTCGCCCGGCAACCGAGACGCTGACCCTCGTCTCGCGGCGGGACTACGGCGCAGACGTGCAGGCCCCAACCGCGATCCTGCGCTTCGCCCTGCCGCGCGCGACGCTCTGGCAGCGGGTCGTCGGGGCCGGATTCGCCCGGTTCGACGCAGGCGACCTGATCGGCATCATGCCCGAAGGGAGCTCCGTGCCGCGTCTCTACTCGCTCGCCTCCGCGCGCCGGGACGGATTCATCGAGATCGTGGTCAAGAAGCATCCCGGTGGCCTTGCGTCCTCGCAGCTGACCGCGCTGGAACCCGGACAGACCGTGATGGCGTTCCTCCGCCGCAATCCCGGCTTCACACCTGGCCCGGCGCAGGCGCCGCTGATCCTGATCGGCGCAGGCACAGGCATCGGACCTCTGGCGGGCTTCGTGCGCGGCAATGCGCGGCAGCGGCCCGTTCATCTGTTCTTCGGCATGCGTCATCCCGACAGCGACTTCTTCTACGGCGAGGAGTTGCGCGGCTGGCAGGACGAGGGCCGTCTGACCCGTCTGGTCACGGCTGTCTCGCGCGGGGCAAAGCCCCACTATGTGCAGGACGCGCTGCGCGGTGACGCAGCGTTGGTCGCTCAGCTCATCCGGGACGGAGCCCGCGTGATGGTCTGCGGCGGACGCGACATGGCGGCGGGCGTGGCGGATACGCTGGCCGAGATCCTTGCACCGACCGGACTCACGCCAGCGGTTCTGAAGGCGGAGGGACGGTATGTCGAAGATGTCTACTGAGAGGGTGCGCTTTGCCCTGAACGGCCCGACCATGGGCACGCGCTGGTCGGCGCTCTTCTTCGCGCCTAGTGGCTTCGATCCGGCGCCGGTCCAGGCGGCGCTGCAGGCGGCCACGGGCGAGGTCGACGCGCAGATGTCCACATGGAACGCGGGCAGCGATCTGATGCGTCTGAACGCAGCGCCTGTTGGCGCCTCGGTGGCGGTTCCGGATCGGCTGCGGGAGGTTCTGGGCCTCGCGCTCGAGATCGGGCGAGCCTCGGGCGGGGCTTTCGACAT
>NZ_FWFZ01000094.1 GCF_900172355.1 Roseisalinus antarcticus
CGATCCGCCGGCCCTCGGCCGCGGCGATCTCGCGGTCCAGCGCCTCGATGGCGCGGTCGATCTCGACCACGCTGCGATACTCGACGGTCTTGCCGTCATAGCTGACCCGCGCCACGCCGGAGGAGCGTTGTGCCGAGAGGGCGTCACGGCGGGACTTCAGATCGACGATTGTGGACATGCGGCCGGCCTTCTATCTTCAGGGTATCGCAGCATCCGGAGCCGGACATGTCAGAAACCGTTGCCCGCATTCGCATTGAACTCGAAGACACCGATCCCCTCGTCTGGCGCGAGCTGGATCTGCCAATGTCGACCACGTTGGCCGCGCTGCACGACATCATTCAGGTCGTGATGGATTGGTGGGACTACCACCTTTACGAGTTCGTGATCGGCGACAAGATCTATGGCGAGCCGCATCCCGATGACGAGATCTACGAACGCAAGGTTTACAAGGCCAGGGCGATCCGGCTTGGCACACTGCTGGATCGCGACGTGCGCGCGTTCGTCTACGTCTATGACTTCGGAGATAACTGGCGGCACCGGATCACCGTCGAAAGTGTCCGGCAGGGTGATGCGGATACCGTATATCCCAAATTCATCGCCGGCGCACGCCGGGCCCCGCCCGAGGACGTTGGCGGCATCACCGGGTTCGAGGAGTTCCTCGAAGCGGTGTCCGATCCCGAACACGAGGACCACGAGCGCCTGCTGGAATGGTACGGCAAGCCCTTCGACCCGGAAGACATCGACGAGCGAAGCCTGCACGTGAGCATCAACGACTTCGCGGCGCGGCGGCGCGGGCCGCTCCTGAGGCATCGCGGCGATGCGCGCAAAAAGCCGTTGTGACCGGGTTTGTCTATGTCCTTGGCAGCCGGACTGCCTCTCGGTATCGCACCTATGTCGGGTGGACCCTCGATCTCGAACGTCGCCTGGCCGAGCACAATTCCGGCATCGGCGCGAAATCGACACGCGGCAGTGTGTGGACCCTGATCTATGCCGAACGATGGCCCTCCCGCATCGAGGCCATGCGCCGCGAATGGCACCTCAAGCGCGACCGTTCCCTGCGACGGAGCCTTGCGCGATCGGCGCAGGGTCTTGGGCGCTGATCGACCAGAGTCCCCGACCCGTGCCGGGCACGCTCGCTGATTCTGGACACTGAAAGCCTGATCGGCATGGCAGCGACTGATGTCGATGCCATGCCGTTGCCGAGATCGTTGTCCGGAATTTACAGGCTTGAATGCGTGCCATCGCAGAGCGGAGCGTTGTTCGTATGCTTGCACCCGCAAAAGAACACCTTGCCGGTCTTTTCGGCCGTGTACTTCACCGGGGAAAAGCCCGAGCCCTTGTGGCTGCCGTCGCAGAAAGGCTGATTGCTGCTATTGCCGCAGGCGCACCACATGTAGGTCTTGCCCTCTTCGACATCCGTCGGGAATGGGGCTTTTTGCGCGATGGTTGGCTCGGTCATTGGCTACTCCGTCCTTTTATTACCTCCCTGGAGATAGCATCTCCGCTGCGCGCGGCAAAGACGATGCTCCGACCGCGCTGAAGTATCAGCGCTCACCCCATGTAGCTCGACCGCATGGTCCGTCGTCGTGGCGCAGTCCGGCCTTGGGCGCGCGGTGCAGCGCCTTGCCCGGTGTCGGTCTCGTTCGCCTTCGCCACGCCAAGCTGGTCTTCCAGATCTGCCCATCGCGCCTCCGACCAGCGGTCGGCCCCCGCAATCCAGGCGGCGGCCCGCGCATACACCCGACAATCCAGCGCCTCGTTGCGTTCGCGCAGCTTCTGCCATTCGAGTTTGGTGAACCCCCGCCTGCTCTTGACGGTCACCAGTTGTTCGGCCGTCAGCTGTTTCAGCCATTCGGCATCGGCCCATGATGGCAGATGCACGGTTCCGGGCGGAAAGGACGCACCGGCAGTAATTTCCTCGGGTGTCGGCCGGTCCTGCCGCAGGAAGCGATAGGTTTCGGCCTTGAAGGTCGAGGTCGCCACGCTCCACAACCGCGCGCCGCGCCGCAGGCGTTTGCCGCCGATGGTGGCATCGACATAGGTCGGCCCGGTCACCGGGCTCGCCCGGTTGAAGCCTTCGAGCCCCTTCACGGGCGCGACCTGCGCAAAACCCACCTGCCGCGCCCACGCGTAAACCGCGCTGGTCTCGAAGCCCGAGTCGATCGCGAACCGCGCGATGGTCAGGTGCTGGCCTCTCTCATGCGCCCATGTCCGGACCAGCAGGTCCGTCAGCGTCTGCCAGCAGTCCGGATCGCCGGGCCCACCCTCGATAACGATGTGATCGACCAGCCAGCTTTCCAGCCCGCGGCCCCAGGCCCAGACATCGACCTCGATCCGGTCCTTCTGCACATCCGCACCCGCCGTCAGGAACAGCCCCTTTTCCGGCACCGTGCCCGGCGCCCACGCCTCGCGCCGGTCGGCCAGCCGCTGCCAGTCCGGGGCCTCGCCGGTCTCCATCCAGGTCTCGCCAAGCACGGTGTTCCGGAACGCCCGCAGCGCTTCGTCGCTGCCCCGTGCCGCCTCGTGCGCCCGCGCGATCCGGGTCCAGCCGAGCCAGCCCACCGGCGAGTAGAGCGCCGAGAGGTGATAGCCAACGGTGCCGGGATCTTCGGACTCAGCGGTCGCGCGCCATTCGCCGGCTGCCAGCATGGCCGTCTTGTGGTGCTCGGCAATGGCCGCATCGCAGCCCTCGCAGTGATATTCGGCGGTGTCCGGCTGGCCCTTGTCCCAGCGGAGCCGCTCGAACTTCAGCCATTGCACATGGCCGCAATGCGGGCACGGCACATGATACCGGCGCTGATCGCTGGCCTCGAACTCGCGCTCGATGCGGCTCAGCCCCCGGATCGTCGGCGTCGAGACGAGGAACACCTTGCGCCGGTGGGCAAAGGTCAGCGAGCGCGCCTCGGCCAGCGTCACCGGATCGCCTTCCTCGTCGGCCGAGGCCGGATACGCGTCGACCT
>NZ_FWFZ01000096.1 GCF_900172355.1 Roseisalinus antarcticus
GGCGGATGATTTCCTGTTCACGGCGCTGAGCCGCGGCGAGCGGGACGTGATCACCGGGTTCCAGGTCAACGTCGACGAGGTGCTGCTGGACATGTCCCCGCGCGACATCTCGCTGACGGCGAAGGGCGGCGGGACGGAGGCGGTGATCGACGGGCATATCATCTTCCTGCAGGGCATCGCGCCGGCGGATGTGGAGGATGATTTTCGGTTCGTATAGCGGCGGGCGCGGCGACTGCAGTCGTGACGGCGACGGCTCCGTCCACTAAGCAGATCGGACAATTCAGCATCGGCATGACGACGTCGCAGGAAGCGGGAACCCGGCATCGGTTTTCAGGGAACATCCCGCAGGTTGGGTCAGGCCCGGTAACCGGAGAGCGCTGGCCGGAACGGAGCCCTCGGTGACGCACTACCGGGCTCCGAGACCCCTCCGCCACTTCTGCGCGATAGGCCGGCCGGGCGTCACGGCATGTCTCTGCCGAACGATAGCGCGACCTTTGGCAGGACACGGCCGGTCATCGAGGAGCAGCCACGACGTGAAAGGTCGCGTCCTGACCTGACCATCCGACATCGTGGTGGCCCCCTGCCCTCCCCCTCCTTGCGACGCCAACGGCATCTGGCTGACGGTGATCGGCAGAAGCGCCGGCGCCTCTGGATACCTCAGCAGATCGCCCACAAAATGCTGCGTGGAGCGGCCGATGACCGGCACAAGCGCGGATGGATGCGCACCACGATGCGCTTTCACTCGATGAAGCGCGTCGACATCCCGAAGAAATCTGCCAGCAGCACGACGTTCAGGCCCAACACGACGCAGCCACCCAGTATCGCCAGCACGCGCAAACCCACCCCGATCCGGAAATCGCCCATCACGTCGCGCCGGGAGGAAAAGTAGAGCAACGCAAGCATCGGCACCGGCAGCGCGATGGACAGCACCACTTGCGACATCACAAGGGCATCGGTCGGGTTCACACCCGCGGCGACCACCGCGAAAGCCGGCACCATCGTCACGAGCCGGCGCAGCCAGATCGGCACATGGACATGCAGGAACCCCTGCATGATCATCTGCCCGGCCATGGTCCCGACCACGGAGCTTGAGACCCCGGAAGCGATCAGCGACGTCAGAAAGATCCCTGCCGCGGCTGCGCCAAGGAGGGGCGTCAGGGTATGATAGGCCGTCTCTATCTCGGCCACATTGGAATGGCCCTGGTGAAAGGCGCTGGCCGCCATCATCACCATCGCCAGGTTGACCATGCCCGCCACGGCCAGCGCCAGCACGACCTCGGTGTTCGAAAAGCGCAGCAGCGTGCGGCGGTCGGCGTCATTGCGCACCACCGCACGCGATTGCGTCAGGCCGGAATGCAGGTAGATCGCGTGCGGCATGACCGTGGCCCCGATGATGCCGACGGCGATGGTCAGCGCCCCGCTGTCGGGCAGCGCGGGCGTCAACATGCCGATACCGGCCGCGGCCCAGTCGACCGGTGCGATCAGAAGCTGGGCGAGGTAGCACAGCCCGATCACGCCCACCATCGCACCTATGATCAGCTCCATCGGGCGGAACCCGCGCCCCTCGAAGATCAGGATGCCGTAGGTGATGACGGCGGTGATCGCCATGCCGACAACCAGGGGCAGACCGAACAGCAAGGCAAGGCCGATGGCCCCGCCCAGGAACTCGGCAAGGTCGGTGGCCATCGCCGCCACTTCGGATATCGCCCACATCACCCAGACCAGGGGCATCGGCAGATGATCGCGCGACACCTCGGCAAGGTTTCTGCCCGTCACGATGCCAAGCCGCGCGGAGAGCGCCTGAAACAGCATCGCGATCAGGTTGGCCAGCACCACAACCCAGAGCAGCCGGTAGCCATAGCCCGCCCCCGCCTGGATGTTCGTCGCGTAATTGCCCGGGTCCATGTAGGCCACCGAGGCGATGATCGCCGGCCCGGCGAACAGCAACCGACTGCGCCAGCCACGGCCCTCGCCGCTGAGCACGGCCGAAATGCCGGATTGTGCACGCGTTGTGAGGTTCGGCATGCTGAGGCCCCTGTGCCCTTGGATCGCCACGACGACGCCAGTCTTTATAGCCGTTGCTATAACGTCGACAGATGGCAATTCCAACACGGCTTGGCTGACTTCGCGCAATAAGATGCAATAATCCTTAGCCGATGCTATAGGCGGGGTTCGGCAACAAGGATCCGCGCCCATGCCCGACACATTCCTCGACAAGAATCGACCCGCGAACCGCTTTTCCCGCGCCCGTGAGGCGCAGGCGGCGGCGCTGCTTGAGGACTACGTCGAGATGATCGGCGACCTGGCCGCCGAACTTGGCGAGGCGCGCGTCGCCGATATCGCGGTGCGCATGAACGTCTCGCAACCGACGGCGACCAAGTCGATTGCCCGGCTCAAACGTGAAGGACTTGCCACGTCGCGGCCCTATCGCGGGGTATTTCTGACCGACGCCGGCGCACGGTTGGCGGACCGTGTCCGCGCCCGCCACCGCACCGTGGTCGCCTTCCTGATCAGGATGGGGGTGCCCGACGAGATCGCCGAACTCGACGCGGAAGGGATCGAACATCACGTGTCCCAGGTGACGCTGTCGGCCTTCGAGGCCGTGTTGAAGCGCGATGACCGCGCGTGATCGACCCTCAATCTGTGAACAAGCATGCAATTTTGACCCCGTAGCGGGGTGATCGGCGTCCAAAAGTGACCCCCTTGCACTGATTTGGATAATGCCCCCGAGGCTATCGGGGAGCACAGTGTGGGATGTTGGTTGTGGAG